>NZ_WIOK01000017.1 GCF_009467825.1 Cyclobacterium xiamenense
CAGCCTAAAGACGAAAACGATCAAAAACCCTTTCCGATGGGATAACTATGCCCCATTGACAAAAAAGCAAAAAAGAGGTACTCGATTCACCAGAAAATTAAACTTTACCGTAGCGGAATTGTACTGTCGATCAGAGCAAATAATCATAAAAAAACCACGAAGGATATAGTTTCATCCTACGTGGTCAAATTTTATTGGATTTTCCAAGAAGCCCTTTTTATTTCTTCCCTCGGAGCACCAGCGCTCCAGGCACCTAACCAAAGGGTGGATTACAAGCCCATTTGCGCCACTTCCTTGGCAAAATAGGTTAAGATGATTTTTGCGCCAGCACGTTTGATGCTAAGCAGGGATTCGAGCATGGCGCGTTCTCCGTCCAGCCAACCGTTGGCCGCAGATGCTTTGATCATGGCGTATTCGCCGCTAACATTATACGCGGCGATGGGAAGTGGAAAGCGTTGGTGAAGGAGTTGAATGATATCCAGATAGGCAAGCGCGGGCTTCACCATCAAAAAATCGGCACCTTCCTCCAGGTCTAACTGGGCTTCTATCAAGGCTTCCCGGCTATTTGCCGGATCCATTTGGTAGGTTTTTTTGTCGCCTGACTTAGGCGCAGAGTCAAGTGCGTCGCGGAAGGGATTGTAAAAAGCACTGGCATACTTGGCCGTATATGACATAATCGACACTTCCTTGTAGCCATTTTCATCCAATATTTTACGAAGATAGCCGACCCTGCCGTCCATCATGTCCGAAGGACCGATGATGTCTGCACCGGCTCGGGCTTGCGCCAGGGTCATTTTACCAAGAATTTCCAGGGTTTCGTCATTGAGGATGCGGCCGTTTTCTACCAGCCCATCGTGTCCGTCCGAATTGTAGGGGTCCATGGCCACATCGGTCATGATACAGGCTTCCGGAAAGTTTTGCTTGATGGTACGCAAGGCGTTTAGGTAGAACGTGTCTTCTCGGTAACTTTCTGTTGCGAAGCGATCTTTTTTTTCTTCCGGATAGGCAGGAAAAATGTCAAAAGCATTGATCCCTAGCTTTAGGCAAGAATCGATTTCCTCAAGCATCAGGTCAAGGGAATACCGGTAAATTCCTGGCATGGAATGTACCGGTACTTTTTGATTGATTCCGTCGATCAGGAACAAGGGGAAAATAAAGTCACTCAGGGATAGTCTGGTTTCTTCCACCAGGGATCGAATGGCTGCTGATTTCCGGTTTCTACGTGGTCTTCTGAGCATGTCGCTTTGGATTCTGGGTAGGTATACGGTACAATAAATAACGGTTATAAACTCATGTGTTTTTTCAAGATAGGAGTTTGGATACCGTATCGGTATCGATGTCCCGGTAATCGCGGATATAGTGGTCACACGGGGGTAATTCCTCTTTGGTATGGGAGGAGAGCACCCCTACCACGCGCATGCCGGCATTTCGAGCGGCGGATACACCGGAATGGGAATCCTCAAATACCAGGCAACGGGTCGGGTCGATCTCCAGATTTCGGGAGGAACTGAGGTACACTTCCGGATCCGGTTTGTGTTTCGTTACATTTTCGCTCGCCAACACCGATTCCATGCTGGGACCAAAGCCCAGGCTATTCATGATCAAATCCAGGTTGGCCCGGGGGGCTGAGGTAGCGACTCCGGTTCGGTAGCCTTCCTTTTTTAATGCCTGAAGAAACGGGAGAAATTCAGGCAATGTTTCTACCTTACCGGCGTAGATTTCACGAAACAATCCCTCTTTCTCGTTTTCCAGTTCAGCAAATTCGCTACCAATAACCTCTCTGCCCAGAAAATGAGCAAAGATGTACTTATTGCTTTTGCCATACATGTGTTGGGCAAACTCTTGTTCGGTAGGGTTCAAACCCCGTTTGCCAAAAAATACCCGAAATGCTTCCGAGTGAAACGGGTTGGTATGGCAGATAACGCCGTCCATATCGAAAATGATGGCCTGCTGTTTCATTATGCACGCTTTTTTTGGAAGCCCAGGATGGTATTTTCTATAATATCGCAGCAGCTATGCAACTCTTCGAGGGTCATCACCAGTGGTGGTGCAAAGCGAATGATATTGCCGTGCGTAGGCTTGGCCAGGAGTCCATTCTCCTTCAAAGCAACGCAAATATCCCAGGCCGTGCTGCTGTCCGGGCTGTCGTTGATCACCACGGCATTCAGCAATCCCCGTCCCCGAACCAGGCTGACCCAGGGCGATTTATCGGCGAGAAGTTCCATACGCTCCCGAAATACCTTGCCCAGCGCCCGGGCGTTTTGGGAAAGTTTTTCGTCGCGCACCACCTCCAGGGCAGTCATCGCAATTTTGGCTCCCAGCGGATTTCCTCCAAAGGTGGACCCGTGTTGTCCGGGGTGAATTACCTCCATGATGGCGTCGTTGGCTAAAACGGCCGAAACAGGGAAAAACCCGCCGGAGAGGGCCTTGCCTAGAATCAAAATATCTGGTTCCACGTAGGTTTCTTGTTGTTCACAGTGGCCCTCGCAATTGCAATTACCGCAAACAGCCAGCAAGGAACCGGTCCTCCCGATTCCAGTTTGGATTTCATCGGCTAGCAAAAGGACTTGTCGCTCCTGGCAGAGTTTCTTTGCCTGCATCAGGTAGTCTTCATCCGGGGTATTGACTCCGGCTTCGCCCTGAATGGGTTCGATAAGGAAGGCTACTGTCGCAGGATGGGCATTCAAGGCTTCTTCCAGGGCGCTTAGGTCGTTGTAGGGAATGCGGATAAATCCAGGGGTGAAGGGGCCGAAGTTAGTTCGGGCGTTTTCGTCACTGGAAAAGGAAATAACAGTGGTGGTTCGGCCATGGAAATTGTCTTCCGCCACAATGATCGTTGCTTGTTGTTCGGGAACTCCCTTTTTCTCATAGCCCCATTTCCTGGCAATTTTTATGGCAGTTTCCACCGCCTCCACGCCGGTATTCATGGGCAATACCTTGTCGAAGCCAAAGTAGTCGGTCAGGTATTTTTCGTAAGGCCCAAGCACGTCGTTGTAAAACGCCCGGGAAGTAAGGGTCAGGGTACCTGCCTGTGCAACAAGCGCCTCCTTTATTCGGGGGTGGCAATGCCCTTGATTGACCGCCGAGTAGGCGGAAAGAAAGTCAAAATATTTTTTTCCTTCCACGTCCCATAGGTAGACCCCCTCGCCCCTGCTGAGGACTACCGGTAGGGGGTGGTAATTATGGGCGCCGTGGCGGTCTTCCAATTGTATCGCTTCCTCACTTGAACGAATCTCCTGCATCATGGACTTGCTTAGTTACGCTTTATATTCATGGGATTTTAATTCCCGAAAGGGCAAATATAAGAAAAGCGATCCGGAAACAGGAGGCAAAACCAAAAAGTTGGTAGGCAGGGATTTATTAAATAATTATAGAGCCTATTTTTGTTATTTAATGAAAACTTCCGATATTTGCAAACCCAATTGAAAAAGTAAAACAACACGGATACATACATATCATGGCAAAAATTTGTGACATAACTGGTAAAAGGCCTCAGGTAGGGAATAACGTATCGCACGCCAATAACAAGACCAAGCGTAGATTTTACCCCAACCTGCACAAGAAGAGCTTTTACATCCCGGAGGAAGATGCCTGGATCACGCTGAAAGTATCCTCTTCTGCCTTGAGGACGATCAATAAAAAAGGAATCAGTGCGGTATTGAAAGAGGCGCAGAAAAAAGGTGATATCGTCATCAAGTAAGCACAAATCCCTCCAACCACACTAAATCATACGAAGCAATGGCTAAGAAAGGTAACAGAGTTCAGGTAATCCTGGAATGTACAGAACACAAGCAGAGTGGCATGCCCGGTACCTCCCGGTATATCACGACCAAAAACAGGAAAAATACGACCGAGCGACTGGAGTTGAAAAAATTCAACCCCATCCTTAAAAAGGTGACGGTTCATAAGGAAATCAAGTAATCGCGTTCCCCCAGGGATAAATAATAACGAATATGGCTAAGAAAGTAGTAGCAACACTGAAAAAAGAAGGTGGTATATCCTATGCCAAAGTAATCAAAGCGGTACGGTCAGAGAAGACCGGAGCATACACCTTCAAAGAAGAAATGGTTCCTAGCCCGATGGTTCAGGAAACCCTAAAAAAATAAAGCTAATCCCAGCATTCGTGTAAGGATACATCCCTTTCGATTCTAATCGAAAGGGATTTTTGCGTATATTCGGGCGATAGATTTGTACTTATGGGAATATTTGGATTTTTTTCAAAAGAAAAAAAGGAAAGTTTGGATAAAGGGCTGGAAAAATCCAGCGAGAATTTATTTTCAAAACTCGGCAAAGCCATCGTAGGCAAGTCCAAAGTAGACGAGGCCATTCTGGATGAACTGGAGGAAATCCTCATTACTTCCGATGTAGGTGTGGATACCACGATCAAGATCATACAGCGTATCGAAGCCCGCGTGGCGCGAGATAAATACGTGAATACCTCCGAATTGGACCTGTTACTCCGGGAAGAAGTAGCCGGGCTGTTGGAGGAAAACAATACGCAGGATCTTGCGGATTATGACCTACCGGAGGGGAAAAAACCTTACGTCATCATGGTGGTAGGAGTCAACGGTGTGGGAAAAACCACCACGATAGGCAAGCTTGCCCACCAGTTCAAACAGGCTGGTAAGTCGGTGGTGCTCGGAGCGGCCGATACGTTTCGCGCTGCGGCAGTGGATCAGTTGATTCTGTGGGGAGAGCGGGTAGACGTTCCGGTGATTTCTCACGGCATGAATACCGATCCTGCTTCCGTCGCCTTTGACACCGTCAAAAAGGCGGTGGAAATGAACGCGGATGTGGTGATCGTCGATACCGCTGGTCGGCTGCATACCAAGGTAAACCTGATGAATGAATTAACGAAAATCAAGCGGGTGATGCAGAAATTCATACCCGAGGCCCCGCACGAAATAGTGCTGGTACTGGATGGGTCTACCGGACAAAATGCGTTTATCCAAGCCAAAGAATTTACAAAAGCTACCGAGATCAGCGCATTGGCCATTACCAAACTGGACGGCACAGCAAAGGGAGGGGTGGTCATCGGTATTTCGGATCAGTTTAAAATTCCAGTGAAGTATATTGGGGTAGGAGAAAAGATGACCGATTTACAAGTGTTTGATCGTAGGGAATTTGTGGATTCCCTGTTTAAGAAAAAATAGAGACCCATAACTCCTGCTTTTTTCGTAGGTATACAGGGTCATTTGAACCGGGATGCATGCGCATACAAGGCATCGCTTTTAACCTGACTTTTCCGCCGCTATCTTTATATGGGGTTGAATTCCCGCCAAATTGACACCGTTTGCCGCGAAAAAGAACAGGAAAAGAACTCCGTCCCGAATTTTTTAGGGCGCATCGTAGGAGGTCTGAAAAATAGCCCCCTCAGGATTTTTTCTGAAGGGGCTTCATCCCAATCATAACGGGGCCAAATCAATTCAATACTGCGGCGTTTTCTTTATCGATATTAATGACCTCTACGGTTATGTTCCTTTCTTTGGCATTGGTTTGAAAATCCCTGATGACTTCGATCACGTCGTAGTCGATGATTTTCGAATTACTGCCGTCGATGATTACTTTCTTGTTGTCTCCCACATGTTTAAGCGTTTTTATGAGGGATCCCTTGTTTAGGAAGCTAACCTCTTCCGCAAGGATAATGTGAACGATACCTTCGTCATCTTCTCTGGAATCCTTGAAGAAGTGCGAATTTTTATAGTTTCTCATCAGGATGTAGACAATGCCTACAATCATTCCCATACCGATGCCTTTGAGTAGATCGAAGAAGATGATCCCCAAAATCGTAATCAGAAAAGGCAGAAACTGGTCCCATCCGAGCTTATACATGGATTTGAAAAGAGATACTTTGGCAAGTTTGTACCCAATCACCAGCAGTATAGCCGCTAAACTCGATAGGGGGATTAGATTGAGAAGGTTAGGAATAAGCAATACGCTAAGCAGGAGCAAAATGCCGTGAAATACCGCGGACATTTTCGTTTTTGCACCCGAGTTGATGTTGGCGGAACTCCGGACAATAACGGCTGTTATGGGCATTCCGCCTACCAGACCGTTTACCAGGTTTCCAGCACCCTGCGCCAGTAGTTCCCGGTTTGGCGGGGAAACGCGCCTGTGTGGATCAATTTTGTCTGCTGCTTCCAGGCTCAACAGGGTTTCCAAACTGGCTATGATGGCAATGGTAATGGCCACTACCCACACATCGGGATTGAAGATCCCGGAAAAATCGGGAAAAAACAGGTGATCTCCCAGGCTAGACAAACCGGTAATTTCGGGTAGCGTAACCTTGTCCTCCGAATCGATGTATAAATCCGGTATCACATATTTAAAAAACTTATTCACGCCCACACTGAGTAATACCGCCAGCAATGGCCCCGGAATAAACTGCAGGAAGGGGTGCTTTTTTATGGCCGGTTTTTCCCAAAAGATTAAAATCAACAGGGAAACCACAGCAATGATTACGGCACCGTACTCAATGGTGTTCTGTAGCGATTTTAAGGCCAGGACAGCCTGAAGATCGTTTACAAGGGGGATAAAGTCCTCTACCAATTCGCTGGAATTGGTGCCAAAAACAAACGGAAGCTGTTTGATGATCAGGATGATACCAATTCCTGCCAACATTCCCTTAATGACAGAAGTGGGAAAATAATACCCAATAACACCCGCCTTGATGAATCCAAGGACCAGCTGTATGACTCCCGCGATCACCAGCGCCGTCAGAAAAAGCTCGTAGGCTTGCAAGTCTTCAATGGCGTTCAAAACAATTACTGTTAGCCCCGCAGCGGGTCCGGAAACCGCTGTGTGTGAGCCCGAAAGAAAGCCTACCACTATTCCTCCAACGATTCCGGCAATCACCCCAGAAAACAAGGGTGCACCTGAGGAAAGCGCAATTCCCAAACATAAGGGCAACGCCACCAAAAACACTACCAGGCCGGCAGGTAAATCCGAGCCTAAATGTGAAAAAATTCCGTTTTTACTTGACATACTGTATGGTTTAATTTTCGTGCAATGGGTTACTACGTTTTCGCTTCATAGCCTATTCCTACGGTTGGATTGTTTGCCGAGGGAAGGTCCCAAGTGCAGATCAAAATTTTAAATTATGATTTACATAAACAAATTTTATGCAAAAGGGTTCAATAAGGCAACTTTTTCGTGAAGAATTTCACAAAATTTATGCGAATACCACGTTAGGTTGCTTGATTATGCGCCTTTATGCCCGGATAGGTTGCGTCGGTTTCTTTTCGTTTGGGTACAAAAACCCATTTTTTGTAAATGAAACGTTATTTAACCGAAATGAAAATAGGGGGGTACCGAAAAATATGTCACCTACCTATGTAATTGAAGGGGCTTATCGCTTTTAGCTCATTTTTGATCTCCTGCGATACCTGCAGCTCGTTGATGAACGCACCAATGCTCTGCTCGGTAATGGCCTGATTGGTTCGTGTAAGTGCTTTGAGCGCTTCGTAGGGTTTCGGGTAGCCTTCTCTCCTCAGGATGGTTTGAATGGCTTCGGCCACTACTGCCCAGTTATCTTGCAGGTCTTTATTAATCGCCAAAGGGTGTAACTCCAACTTATCCAGTCCTTTTTCCAGGGACAAAAATGCGATGAGCATGTGGGCAAGGGGTACGCCCAAAACTCGGAGAACCGTACTGTCGGTGAGGTCACGCTGCAGGCGGCTAATGGGTAATTTTGCAGAAAGGTGCTCCAGTAAGGCATTGGAAATCCCCAGGTTGCCTTCGGCATTTTCAAAATCGATCGGGTTTACTTTGTGAGGCATGGCAGAGGAACCGACTTCGCCTGATTTGATTTTTTGCTTGAAGTAGTTCATGGCAATGTATTGCCAGGCGTCACGACTAAAGTCTATCAGAATCGTATTGATTCGTTTGAGGCCGTCCATATGCGCGGCCAGATGGTCGTAGTGTTCGATCTGCGTGGTAGGAAAACTGCGTTTTAAGCCAAGCTTTCCAGCGACAAATTCGTTCGCAAACAGTTGCCAATCGATGTGCGGATAGGCCACGTAATGGGCATTCAGATTACCTGTCGCGCCGCCAAATTTCCCCACAAAAGGGATTTGTTGTAAGAGGGTCAGTTGCTCCTCCAGACGCTGGACGAAGACTTGCAGCTCTTTTCCAAGCCGGGTGGGGGAGGCGGGCTGTCCGTGTGTTTTGGCCAGCATGGGCACTGCCTCCCATTCTTCTGCCCGTTGCTGGATTTTCTCTCGTACTTTTTCCAGAGCAGGCAGGATGATGCCTCGAATACCGTCCCGGTACATAAGGGGTATCGCGGTATTGTTGATATCTTGAGATGTCAGGCCAAAGTGAATGAACTCCGAGATCTGAGCCAATCCCAGTTTCACAAACCGTTCTTTTAAAAAATACTCCACGGCTTTTACGTCGTGATTGGTGGTTTTTTCGATTTCTTTGATCTCCTGCGCATCCTTCTCGCTGAAGTTTTCTTCGATTTGCCGGATTGCGGCAAAGGTACCCGTGTCCACCTGGGCAAGTTGCGGTAAGGGAAGCTCACAAAGGGCAATGAAGTACTCGATTTCGACGGTGACCCGGTAGCGAATCAGGGCAAACTCAGAAAAATAAGCCATCAAAGGGCTGGTTTTGGAGGCATACCGTCCGTCAATGGAGGAAATTGCAGTGAGTGGGGAAAGAATCATACGTTTCGTTAGTCCGTCTAATGGAGGTACAAAATTAATTTATATTTGTCAAAAGGCGAACCTCCGCTCCTATAATGTTGAAATAAAAAAGCCCCCGTTTGCACTGGGGGCTTCGTGAATCCGATCCCGAATGGGTAGTTAATAGTTGGGATAGTTTCGGATCAATTGCAGGTGGAGGCCTTGTTCGGTAGTACTCGCAGCCTGTTGGTCGCCACGCAGGATCAGCGTGTAGATTCTGCCTTCTCTCAGGTGTACGTCGTTTAGCCGGGCCCATTCCTCGTTTCCGTCAGCATCCATGAGTACCAGGTCGGTTTCGCCCGCCGATACATTGATAAAGTCGGTTATTTCCATGTACTCCTGCTCAGAAAAAAGCGGATCGGATACCCCGGACCGGTAAACCGCTATTTCTGGGCTGTCCGAAGAGAGGTGAACCAGGCGAATCAGGGCATTGCCTGATTCCGGCAAATTCAGTTGATCCTCAGTAAACAGCGTTTTGATTTCTCCCCCCTGTTCGGTCATAAAAAAGGAATAGGCTTTTTCCACCTCAAGGGTTACTGCTGTATCGAGCAGCGATTGATCAGTGGCCGGGTCTTTGAAAGAAAAATTCCTACTGCCGGTATAAAAATACCAGTAGTCGATGTAATGGCCAAAATCAAAATGCCTCCGGTCATACACCCGTTCGTCTACGGTGATCTTGATTTCCCGATCCACCGTCGTTCCATTAAAAAAGGAAACATAGGCCGTGGGCGTATTGTCCAGGGATTCCTCGTCCATGTTTAGGCAAGAAACGCCTACGGATAGTAAGAGGACGAATGCCATTCCTTTCCAGAGGAGGCGAATTTTTTTCAGATACGTTTGTGATTGGGATGTCATGTAATAGTTTGGTTTAATCATTTGTTCCCTTTACGTGAAATATTCCCAAAGTGCGACTAATCCAGGTAAAAAAAACAATTCCAGGCAGAACCATATGGGCGTCGGCCGGGTTAGGTTACTAATAGTTCCTTCCGATTCTGTATTTATGGAATCGGTTGTTTAATTTTACACTGAAACCTGTTCAATTTATCATTTATAGAAATGCTGTTTAATTTATTCAAAAAAAACAAAGATGAGGGGGATCACAAAGAAGAAGCGTATCTAACCTTGCGTATTCGCGAAACCGTTCGCGAAACCCCCGATACCCTAACGGTTTATTTTGAGCAGCCCGAACCCTTTTTGGATTACAAGCCGGGTCAGTTTTTGACGCTTATCCTGGAATTGAACGGAAAGCAGGAACGTCGTTCCTACAGCTTGAGTACCTCGCCCTTTGTAGATCCTTTTCCCGGAATTACCGTAAAGCGCCTGGAAGGGGGCTTGGTCTCCAACCATATCAACGATCAGTTTTTTCCGGGCAAACGAGTGACCGTCATGAAACCGCTTGGAAATTTCGTCTCGGATTACCATTCGCAAAACCGTCGGCTATACGGGATGATTGCTGGAGGCAGTGGCATCACTCCCATTATGGGAATCATTAAAACCATACTGATAAACGAGCCACTTTCTACCGTTCACCTGTTGTATTGCAGTCGTTCTCAAGACAGTATCATTTTCAACGAGGCGATTGAAGCACTACAGAAAAGCAATCCTGGCAGATTGCAGGTGTCACATCAGCTGTCCCAGCCAACGGATGGTTGGGAAGGACCCTGTGGAAGGTTGGACAAAGACAGGGTGGTGGGGTATTTCAAAGATCACCTAAAAGAATCCGGTTTGGAGTCCCGATTTTTCATCTGTGGTCCAGAGGGGATGATGCGCAGTTCGCAGGATGCCCTCGTTGAACTGGGCGTTCCGAGGGAGGCCATTCGCACGGAGAGCTTTTACCTGGCCAAAGGAGAGAAAAATACCGACGAGGAGACCCAAGATCTACTGAGCCGATCAATCACCGTGGAGTTGGAGGGGTCGGAGCATGTCGTCGACGTGCTACCGGGCAAGACCATTCTCGAAGCCGGGCTGGAGGAAGGGCTGGACATGCCCTATTCGTGTCAGAGTGGTTTGTGTACGGCATGTCGTGGTCGATTGATCGCCGGAAAGGTCACGATGGACGAGGATGCGGGGTTGAGTGAGAAGGAAATAGCCGAAGGCTTTATTTTATGCTGCTCCTCTAAACCTGCTGATTCCGAGGTAAAAGTCCGCATCGAGTAATGGATAACGATGAGCGACTCCTTCGATTAAAAAAGGATTTCAGGCTGTTGGAACGGAACGTTTTGCTACTTATCGCAATACCTCTGTCTTTTTTTGCCTTTGCCTATCTTTATTCCACCAGCGACACCCTTTCTTTTGACCTTCCCGTCCTTCCTCCGGTACTTGCCTACCTGGGGCTGGGCACGGTGGCGGTTCTTTTGGTGATGCAGCAGGTAGCATTTGAAAGGAGGATACAGCTGGTAAAAAAGAGTGATTCAGAACTACACGAACGGGTCAAACGCTATGCCCAAGCCACTTTTCTGCGGTATTGGCAGTTGTTTTGGGTGGGGGTAATCAGTGCGCTGGGGCTGTTTTTATACGATAATCCCGGATTCACCATCGGTTATGCGTTGACCTTGCTTTTTGTTTCCCTGGGGAAGCCGACACCCCACCGCATTGTGACCGCATTGCAGCTAACTAAGGGCGATAAAGACCTGGTCTACCAAATCAATAAAAGAGAGGACTGATAGATCAGGTCGTCGTGTTCCGCTACACTTAAATAGGTAAAATGGCGATATTTCCAGAGCTAATCTTTCCTTTTATGGTGGGGAAGTCGCCGTTTCGAATGTGTAGGGATCCGGGCTGGGTTTGGCTGGCCACACGGATGTTTCCACTTCCTGCCTGTAAGTCGAAATTATAGGCGGCCAGGTCACTCATGGTGCGTACGTTTATATTGCCTGATGAGCCGGAAAAATAGGTGTCTTGCCCCAATCCCGCCTGGTCGGCATTGATATTACCGGAGGTGATTTCCAGTTTTCCCAGCACAGCAATTTGTTTGAGCCGCATGTTACCAGAGGTCAGGCGGGCGTTGACCACTCCTCCGATGGAGGAAGCATTCAATTGCCCACTCGTGGCTGTGAAAGCCAGGTTTCCGTTGATTTGGTGCAGGTGTGCATTCCCCGAGGTCAGTAGACAGGTTACATCGCCCTGGACCGATTCCAATCGTATGATACCGGAAGACCCCTTGACCCAAACGTCCCCGGCTATTTCCCGAGCATTGATTTGTCCGGACCCAACCTGAAGTCGGGTCTGGGCTGCCCGTATGCCTGAGACAGATAAGGAACCCGAGCCATTGACAAAATCGAGTTCAATCGAAGAGGGGCCTTTGAGGCGGATAAATTTTTTGCTACGACCATTTTCTTTGGGAGGGTCGTAAGCGATCTTTAGTGTATTTCCGACGGTTACCATTAGTAGGCTTTTGTCGGTGTTTTCGGTGTTGCCCAAGGAGGCCTCCAGCTGTATATCTTCCAGTCCCTCCTGCCCCTGATACCATACCTCGATTGCCCCGGCATTCAGTTCCAGCTTTTGAATGCCGGAGAAGGTTTTTTGAATCAATTCCTGGGACTTTACTGCATGGCTTCCCAGTAGGAGTAGTACAAATAGGACTCGGAAATTCGTCGTTGATGTCATGGTGCGTGTACGTTAAAGTTAAAATACGATGCCGAAACTCACGGGATGCAACTCCGGGCTTAGCGATTGGTGAAACAGCGGGTTGAAATCATAGGTGGTAAAGAAGGTAATGCTCTTGAAGCCCACCTCCCCCCGGATACCGTACCGAAAGTTGTTCAGATAGCTTCCTGCAGGTTCTTTTTCTTTTTTCCTACCGGATCCATTGAGTTCCCGATAGACAAACTTGCTTCTTCCCCCAAGCCGATAGCCTGCATACGGTCCGATACCAATGCGAAGCCCGTTTCTGCCGGTATCGTTGATTTTGCCGAAATCCACTTTGAACATGGTCAATGCATTCAGGTAGGAAGCGGAGATTTTACTCTTAAAGCCGTTTACGTCGGTTCGGTTGACGAATTGAATGCCATTTTCCGACCCAATGACCTGGTACCGGGGGTTGTCCAGTTTGAAATTGTACCAGCTTACGCCCAAACCAAAATCCCAGTAAGCGCCTTTGCTGAGTCGTTGGCTGGCCATCCAATGAAAGCCCACGTTCCAACTGCCCCAGCCCTTGGGACCATATGCAGCGCCTGCTCCAGGTATGGTGCCCGATTCAAAATAGCTGTTGATACCGATATCGGTATTAAAATAGGTACGAAACGAAGGATCCTTCTCTTCTTTTGGGCTCGTTTCGAGTTTTACTTTCGTTCGGTTACCGGTTTCGTCCACGATCAGTTTGTACCTGCCGACCGTGACCTCTGTTTCTCCTACATCTTCGTAAATACTCACGATTTCTTTGTGACCGTCTTTCTGCCGGATTTCGATGACGGTTAGTTCCCCGTTATTTTTGGTATCGGGGATGTTCAGCTCCCGGATAATCTGATTGATGTCCATGTTTTTCAACCGTTCAAAGTCATCGGGATTGTCTACTACAAATACCATTTTTCCGGAGTTGCCAAATTCTACAATGATACTATCGTTTACTGGCCGCGGATCCGGAAGCACCGGGCTGCCAAAGGCCAATTCAACCAATGCCATGAGGAGCATGGCGAGTACGTATTTCTTCATTTTTCTTCGGTTTTATTTCGTGTTCTTTCGTTCTTTTTTGGAAGTCAGGGAGGCGAAAAGGGTGTTTTTTGCATCTTGTAGTTCGCCAAACCCTTCGTCAACCTTGCTGATAAATCCCCCGATTTTCGTTTCCAGTTCGTCCACCAGTTTTTCTTTTTCAGGCTGCAGCGCATAACCTCTTGAAACGATCCGCACGGTATACGTATCCGTGGTCGCAGTGCGGGCGCCTTCTGGTAAAGGGGGCATTTTTTTCGCCAACAACTCGTCGCCAGATCCCCGGGTGGGAGCGTGGATTGCTTCCAGCTGCTCACGTACGGGTTTCTCCGGAACCGCGGAAATCAGGCGATCGGTGGGAGGGAGACTTTTATGGCGTTCCTCTGAAGACTTTTCGATCGGATTCCGGCTCTCCCTGTCTGCTGGTTTAGGCCTGTCGGGTTGCGCCGATGGTTCTTTCGTGCTTTTTTCAGCTGGCTGATTGACTGCGGTGTCCATTGCCTCAGGTATTTCAGCTGGACGTATTTCCTGAACCGACGTTTCGTCAGCGGTCATTCGCCGGGTAGAATCGGGAAGCTCTGCCAGGTGGTAAAACAGCCAGGTAAGTCCAAGCAGTAGGGCAAGCCCGGCGGCCCATTTCCACCAGATTGGCAGTGCCCGCTTGTTTCGTTTGTCCAGCCGGTCTGAAAGCTGCTCCCAGACCCTTTCTTCGGGACGGATGCGATGGTTTGCCAGGGCATCCCGAAAAAAGGCGTCCGGATTTTTTTTCTTATCTCCCATTTTTTTTTACCGTTTTGGTGGATGTGGTATTGAGTTTTTGCTGCAGGATAGCCCGGGCGCGGCTCAACTGAGATTTGGACGTGTTTTCGGATATATCCAGCATTTCACAAATCTCCCGATGGCTGTATCCCTCTATCGCAAACAGGTTAAAAACCGTTCGGTAGCCTACCGGTAGTGCTGCCACAAGTTGCAATAACTCCTCCACTTCCAGTACATTCATGTCCGCAGCTGCTGTAAACTCACTTTCCGGATCCTCCAGGTTTACTTCCATGGCCAACTTTTTGTTTTTTCGCAGCGTTTGCAGGGCCTGCGTGACCATCACGCGCTTCATCCATCCCTCGAAACTCCCTTCCTTCTTGTATTGGGAAAGGTTGTCGAATATCTTCATGAATCCTTCCAGCAGTACATCTTGTGCCAGATCCATGTCCTTAACGTAACGCATGCACAGGGAAAGAAAACTTCCGGAATAGCACTCGTACAATTGCCTCTGGGATTTCCGATTCCCTTTCAGGCAACCGTCGATTAACTCTTCTTCCCTAATGCTATTTTTGGAGGACATGCTTGATGGCTTACAGTTAGGTAGATGCTAGCTTTGCGAAAATGGTTGCATGGCTGATTAAAAATAGGTAAAAAATGTAGCAAGCCCTTGGGCTTTCAGACAAAAAGGAATTGAAAATCACGCAACTGGCATCAGTAGCTTGCCATGTAATTGATGGTGATTTGGGTAGTTTCCCAGGCGTTTTCTGTCACCGTCACGGGATGCACGTAGCTATCCAGATCGAACACGTTGGCGAAGTAGCCGTTTTCTTCTACCGTAAACAGCGAATATGTACCGGGCGGAAGCGGCACTTCAAAGAACCCGGACTCATCCGTTTGTACCTCAGCAACCAACGCGGTTTCGATATCACCAAACAGGTAATCGCCCAGACTGGCCTGATTGATATGGGTGAGCTGATGGATCCGTAGGGTTCGTTGGATGGGTTTCTTTTCGGGGGGAAAGCCGGGTTGTCCCGCCGATTGGTTCGATTGTGGCATTCGGTTGCCTTCCACCCAAAACACCTGTCCCCGGATTCCTTCTCCGGTATCGGTTTCAGGTGTTTTTTTGGTCGACTCTTGTTTTTGCCCGGCGACATCCTTTTCATTGGAAGGATCGGACAATTGACGGCTGGATTTACAAGAATACAGCAGCGACGCGCTAAGTAAACTCAATGCTAGTAAAAGAAGGAATCGTGTCATGGGCGCCTGTTTTTGTATACGGTGCTACCTACGGATCTTTTTTGGAAATTTACTTATCATATTCCGGAGAACAATTCGAAGGATTCCATGTACCCGGGACAAATGGTATTCCACGCGTACGTGTCTTTCAAAATTCCGGCCAGTTTTTCGCTGGCTTTCTTTTCTCCATGTACTAAAAACGTGTATTTCGGTTTTGAAATAAAATTTTCACACCAAGTGACCAACTCGGCTTGGTCTGCATGGGCAGAAAGCCCATCTATGAAGTGGATGGAGGCCTTTACCGGCACGTCTATACCATAGATGCGACAGGTATCTTCGCCATCCAGGATTTTCCGTCCCCGCGTACCCTCGGGCTGGTAGCCGACGAATAATACGCTGTCATTTTCGTTGGGAAGTCGGTGATACAAGTGGTGTAGGATTCTCCCCCCGGTCGCCATTCCGCTTGCCGAAATAATAATTGCGTCGCCCTTTATGTGGTTAAGGCTCATGGAGGCTTCCTGTTCCCGGTAATAGTGGAGGTTGGGATGCAAGAATGGATTGGCTCCCTTTTCTTCCAGGGAGGGACCCAGGTGGTGGTAATGCACAAATTTTTTATAGAGTTCCGTCACGTTGATGGCCATGGGGCTATCCACGTAAATTGGTATCGCTGGTATCAGGCCTTTTTCCTGCAACCGATGCAGGTAAAACAACAGCATTTGTGTTCGGCCTACGGCAAAGGAGGGGATTAGGGACACTCCTCCACGCTGATAGGTTTCCCGAATGACGCGGCCGAGGCGTTTGTCTATATCGATGGATTCGTTGACGCGATCTCCATAGGTGGATTCCAAAAACAGTACGTCTGCGAAAGGGATATCAGCGGGCGGGTTTAAAATGGGGTCGCGGTACCGGCCCAAATCACCCGAAAACACGAGCTTTTTTTCCTGGTTCTCTCCTGTTACTTTGAGTTTGATGATAGCTGCCCCCAGGATGTGACCGGCATTGTAGGCGGTGAGCTGAATGTGGTCAGCTATCGTTACCTCTTGTTCGAACGAAATGGCTTTGAGCATGGGAAACACCCTTTCGGCATCTTCCTGGGTAAACTGTGGCAGGGGCTTTTGGTGCTTGGAGTAGCCTTTTTGGGCAGCAAATTTGGCCTCTTCCTCCTGGAGCTTACCGGCGTCCAACAAAAGAATTTTTACCAGCTCCAAAGAGGCTTCGGTGAGGTAGATCGGACCAGAAAACCCCTCTTTAACCAGTTTGGGTAAGTACCCGGAGTGATCAATGTGCGCGTGCGTCAGTACAATGGCGTCTATTTTTGCAGGATCGGTTGGAAAAGATTCCCAATTCCGCAGGCGCAATTCTTTTAACCCTTGAAAAAGCCCACAGTCGATCAATAGTCGAAATCGGTCGGTCTCCAGAAGGAAGCGGGAGCCGGTGACCGTTCCGGCTCCTCCCATAAATTTAACCTTTACATCCATATACGTTAGCTGCTTTCAGAAACTGAAATTAACGAAAACCAGGGAAAGACAATCGCTTATTCCATAAAATAGCGGTTTTGAAACAATGCTCTGGACACACTGTCAGCAGGGGATTGGTTGTGGTCGTTGATGCAGTTCAGGCAGAGCAAGCCGTCCTCATTAAAAATCCAGTGATGGCTGTTGGAAATGTCCCGGCTTTTATACCCATCACGAGCCAGTGTGTTTTTTAGGATAGGTAGCAGACTGCGGTCCATTACAAAGGGTTGATTGTATGGGAGGTACATTGTTTGGTTTAGCTGCTGCATACGAAATTTTACCCCGCTGGGAAAATTAAGCGTTTTTCCCAATACCAGTACGGAATCGGTAAGTTGTGCACTGTAGTTCACCGAGGAGGCATTTTTCAGCGCATCTTCGTGGGTGGACCCCCTTGAAGAAAAGGTTTGGTTGAGAACGACTTTGTCCTCCGCATGGCCCCGTAATTCCAGGCGTACCAGCCCCCAATCCTTGTTTTCGAGCAGGGAATCTTCCGTTCGCACAACCAGCGTGCCGGAGGGGACTTCCAATTGCTTTTCCACCGCATGGGTGGCGTTCGCATTAAATTGGCCGATGATTTTTGGAGCCTGAAAAGCGACCAATAGAATGCTCAGCAGCCATATCCCAAAAAGCACCAGACCAAACCGGCCATCTATCAGGTTGCGCTTGATCAGCACACTTATACCCAGAATTACCAGGACAATACTCGGGATAAGTACGAGTATGGACACGGTAATTGCAAGCCAGATCGGTAATAACTCTGCCAGCGAGTCGATCGGGAATCCATCCAATACGTATGCCCACCCTTCGTTGGTCAGGATGTCGGTGTAAATTCCCAGGAATGCCAGGGGCAGGATAAGGACAAGCATGCCGACAAAAAAGATCAATAGTCCAAATACAACGCGTATCAGTTCCACCAGAAATCGACCAAAGGGACCCAGTGCTTTTCCGATTCCATTGATCACCAGTCCCAGAAAGCGAAACGGTGCCAGCACCAGTTTCTTTGCGGTGGACTCTTCCCTGGCGCTTTCGGACGAAAGGTTTTGCTTGATGGTGGTTTCGATATTACTCAATGTGATGGCCCCGCCTTTCATCTCAATCCGTTCCGTAATTGACTTGGCTACGGGCGTAATGATCCAAAGAATCAGGTACAATACAAACCCCGACCCCCCGGCGAAAATCAATCCGACAAAGGCCAGACGCATCCAGATAACGTCCAAATTGAAATAGGCAGCAAGGCCACTTCCTACACCACCCAAAACCCGATCATCTGGGTTTCGGTAGAGTTTTTTTATGTTTTTATCTTCCGGTTTTTCGTACGATACCGGCAGGATAATCCATAATAGAATATAAGCGATGAGCGTCCACCAGCCCAGGGCCACTGAGAGCCCGAAGTCGTCGGAAAAGAAGGGAATTGGAAATGATCGGAAACTAAGCCCACCACTAAAGACCAGCAAAATGGTTATCAGCCGGGTCCACAGGGGATCGATCGAAAAGTAGTTCGCAAAACCTGCACAGACACCACCCAGGATTTTGGTGTTTGCGAGTCGGGTTAGTTTTTTATAAGCCTTGCCTGATTTTTGGTCCGGCGGTGTTATGTATTTGTAAAAGTCGTTTTCTTCTTCGCCTGCTTTTTCCCCGTCCAGATCAAGCGCTGAGGCTTTGAAATCTGCGATCGTCCCCATTTTTTCAATCAGGTTGCTGACGTTTTCTGCGGTAATAACCTGCTTGTTGTTTTTTAAATTGCTGAGGAATATTTCCGCGATCCGGTTTTCGATGTCCGTGATGATTTCCTGATTGTCTGCGTACAGCGAAAAGTGCTGATTGATCGCATCCAGGTAGTTTTTTAAAGAAGTATAGCCATCCTCTTCTATGTGAAACAGGATACCGCTTATGTTTATACTAATCGTTTTTTTCATGATTTCTTTGGCTAAGGTTAAGAAATAATTGGCACTATCCCGAATGCATTCAGTGGTTTTTTGGTTTTGAAAGCAATTGGTTGACTGCGGAATTCAGGTTTTTCCAGGTTTCCTGCAGTTCGTTCAAAAATTGGTGCCCTTTATCGGTTAGAGAATAATACTTTTTGGGAGGACCTACATCGGATTCTACCTGCTCGTAGGTTGCCAGCCCTTCCTGTTTCAACCGGTGTAGCAAGGGGTAAAGTGTGCCTTCGATGACGATCATTTGAGCGTCTTTTAGTTCTTCGATAAGATCCGAGGCATAGATTCCTCCCCGGCCCACCATATGTAGTACACAAAATTCCACGATTCCTTTTCGCATTTGTGTTTGGGTGTTTGAAGCATTCATGGTTTTTGGATTAATAGCCAGTAGCAGGAACCGGTCTTTCGGTGCACAGGTCCCGCTGGCAAAAATTGTAAGAAAAATAATACCAATTTTTTTCCGGCTACCTGCCGGTACGCGGAACTGTGTTGCCGGAACAGAGATTTTAAGGATAGCGACGTTATAAACGACTGTTTAGTAGCTATTAAGGACATAAATCATTAGCCAAGACGCAGGGATAATTTTCTCTTAATTATTACCGATTCACGAGTCAGGTTGAAATACGCATTGAAAAACCCAAACTCCGAACAGTTTTTTGTTCGCTTTTGAACATTACGCACACGATCTGGCTGAATTTTTCCATTTGCTGCGTATTTCGATTGATTTTTTCTTTTTACTTTGCAGTGGAATTATTATTTAAACTTATGATTTCCAGGGCTTATTTTTATGTGTGGGTAGGTTTGGTGCTGTGTGGTTCCGTTAAGGCTCAGGGGATAGCGCCCAAGTACTCCAATGAATTTCTGACCATAGGGATAGGTGCCAGAGCCCTGGGTATGGGTGGGGCTCAGGTGGCTGCCGTGAAGGATGTGACCGCGGCCTATTGGAACCCTGCCGGACTATTGGGAGTGGCTCACGAACACGAGTTTTCGCTCATGCATGCGGAATATTTTGCAGGGATTGCCTCGTATGATTACGCCGCGTATACCACCAATATACAGGAGGACAATCAGGTAGCGGTATCCATTATCCGATTTGGCGTGGACGATATTCCCGATACCCGTTTTTTGTACGATGCGAACGGTGCGTTGAATTATAACAATATTCAATACTTTAATGCGGCGGATTATGCATTGATTTTAAGCTACGCACGGGACATGAGCGATCATTTCAAGATGGGTGTAAATACAAAAATCATTCACCGCAATGTTGGTAAATTTGCAAAAGCATGGGGATTTGGGCTGGATTTTGGCGCCATTTACCTGGTCAATGGCTGGAGGTTTGGCTTTATGGCCAGGGATGTCACGACTACCTTCAATGCCTGGTCGCACGATGCCGCGATGGTCCGGGATATCTATGCGCAAACCCAGAACGAGATACCGGTAAATAGCATCGAACTTACCTTGCCCAAGGCCATTTTTAGCCTGGCCAAACGTTTTGAACTTGGAATGGATCTTGGCTTGTTGGCCGTTTTGGATCTGGATTTCTCGTTTGACGGGCAACGCAACTCCTTGTATGGAAGCAGCCTGTTCAATGTAGATCCCCGATTCGGTATGGAACTGGCCTACAAGGAAACCGCGTACCTTCGGATGGGCGCGGGAAATGTGCAGCGACTGAAAAACTTTGATGGGTCCTCGTACACTTCCCTGAAACCAGGTTTTGGCCTGGGGTTCCGCCTGAGTGAAAAGGTATTGGTAGATTATGCGCTTACCGATATAGGGAGTATTTCGGAGACTCCCTATTCGCATGTTTTTAGTGTAAAGGTTTCGTTGAACCCATTAAAAGATGATTTCAGAATATATAGCGGGTGGGAAAATGAGTGATCTGTTGCGGAAAGGATGCTGTATGTTGCTGGTTTTTTTCTCCACGCATGCGCTCCTTACGGGGCAGGATAATCAGTGGATTGACTTTGGTAGCGATTACTATAAAATCCCCACGGCTTCGGACGGGGTGTTTCGGTTGAGCTACACCACGCTTGCTGCGTCGGGTATTCCGGTAGAATCGATCGATCCGCGGGAAATTCGCGTTTTTCACAGAGGAAAAGAAGTGGCGGTGCACCTATCGGGGGAAGGGGATGGCTCCTTTGACCAGGGGGATTACCTGGAGTTTATTGGAAAGCGAAACGATGCCAGCATGGATCGGCAACTCTACGAGAATCCGGATTGGATTCCAAACCCCTATTACAATACCCACTCCGATACGACGGCGTTTTTTTTAACCATTACCCCAGGGCAGCGGGGGCAAAGGATGCGCGTGGTAGCGCTGGATCAGGGTAGGGAAGAAGTGAGTAGCTTCCAACGAACAGCCCTTTCTTCGTTTGTAGAGCAATATTCTCTGGGGAGAGTATATTTTCCCGGTGTTCGCCTATCGGTTTACGATGAGGGTCAGGGATGGACTTCTTCCATCGTATCCAGGGGACTTAGCAGGTCCATCCTATATACGGGGTTGGCAGCTGTATCGGGGGCGGTGCCACCTAGGCTCGAGTTAAGCCTTTTGGGAAGGTCGGGAACGCCTCATCTTACCTCCGTTCGGGTAGGGCCTTCTGAAAATTCGCTTCGAGAATTGGGGAATTATGATTTCAAGGACTATGAGATTCGGCGGATTGAAGAAGAATTAACGGTTGCTGACATCTCTCCACAGGGAGATTTAGTGGTGCGGATTACCTCGTTGGGGGACAATAATGCCATTGACAACATCTCGGTAAGCTATTGCAAGGTTACCTACCATGGCTCCGGAAAGGAAGGTGATTTTGAGAAAGAAACCTTTGGACTAGATGATGGCGGTGGCAAAATGCGATTGTCAGGACTCGATGACTCCTACCTGGCTTATGATATGGAAGATCCCGACAATCCAATAAAATTGGAAATGGAGCGGTCGGGAGATTTGCTTGAATTCCCCACCGGCCTTCCCGGAAAGCCCGCCAGCGTACTGGTTCAAAACCAGCGCCTGGTGAAGGAAATCAATGTGATGAAACGGGTAAGGTTCAGAAATTTTTTAGCACAAAATGCCAATTATCTGATAATCACGCATGCGTTGCTACGTCGACCTGCCGCAAATTATGGAGATCCGGTGGGAGCTTATGCTTCGTACAGGGCCACGCCCGCGGGCGGTGGGTTCGATACCCTGACGGTCACCGTTCAGGAATTATACGACCAGTTTTCCTACGGAGAAAGAACGCCCCTCGGCATTCGTAATTTTTTGAAGGCGTACCAAAGCCGATTCAGTCCGGAATACCTACTGTTAATTGGGAGGGCGTATGGCATGATCAATACCCGAAGGCAAGGAGGAGTAACTTATTTTTACCGGACAAACCCGGACCTTTTCGATTTTCAGGAATTAATTCCCTCTTTCGGCTATCCCTATTCCGATAACCGCTACGTCGTCGGCTTGGATCCAGGGTCTCCATTGGAACAACGGATCAGTATCGGACGCATTCCTGCCAGAACTCCGGATGATGTGGGCGCCTACCTGGACAAAATGAAGGAAAAAGACGCTCTGGGAGTCACCGAGCCCTGGCAAAAGGACTTGATTCATCTCAGTGGGGGGCGGTCGGCTTTTGAGTTGGAGCGTTTTTTTAATTTTCTAAACGGGTTTAAAGCTGTCGCCGAGGATATTTATTTGGGAGGCAATGTTGCCACCGTCCGAAAGCGATCCAATGCAACAACGGAGCTAATCAATATATCGGAAGAGATCAATCAGGGTGTAGGATTGGTTACGTTTTTTGGGCATGCGGCTCCTTCTACTACCGATATCGATATCGGATTTGCCAGTGTGAATGAAATGGGTTACCGAAACAAAGGGAAATACCCGGTGCTTTTACTGAACGGTTGTGATGCCGGAAATGCGTACGGGGATGCCTATACCTTCGGGGAGGACTGGATCGTGACTCCGGAAAGGGGGGCGTCCAATTTTCTGGCACATGCCGACATTGGCATCGATGTGTATTTACGACGGTACAGTGAATCCTTCTATGCGCGGGCGTTTGCCGATTCTTCCCTGATTCACCAAAGCCTGGGGAAAGTCAAAATAGAGGCCGAAAAACTACTGTATAGCCGGTATGGAACCTCGGAGGTGAATCAATCGCACGCAAACCAAATCATTATGTTGGGAGACCCTGCTGCCCGAATGTTTCCCGCAAATAAGCCCGATTATGCCCTGTACCCGGATGAAGTCCGGCTACGGGGACTGGGCGGTGATCCCTTGAATTCCCTGTCTGATTCCCTGGAGCTATCTCTGGTGGCCAGAAATCTGGGAATGGTGCTTTTGGATTCGGTGACGCTGGACATCGAACGGCAATTGCCTGACGGCACCTTGACCCGACTCGATACCCGAAATCTCCGTCCTGTTTTTAGAAAAGATAGCCTTTTTATAACCATTCCTAACACGGGAATCAATTCTTTTGGTGACAACCTCTTTACCGTTGCGCTGAACAAGGGACGTGAACCGGACGAAATGACTTTCGCTAACAATTCCGTATCGGTCTCTTTTTTCGTTCCATTGAGCGGTACGTTAAATTTGTTTCCCCTGGAGTTTGGCATCGTCAGCGAACGCTCTTTTGAACTGGTGGCGCAGATACCGGGTCTTGCCCGGGAAGAAAGAAACCTGGTCATCCAATTGGATACGGCGGCTGATTTTTCCAGTCCGAGAAGAAAGGAAGTTCGGATCACTACCGATAATCTGGCCAGGTGGGCTGTGGACCTGTTTGAGGACCTTCCCCTACAGGACTCCCTGACGTTTTATTGGCGAACCCGGTTTTTGGAGCCCAGGGATGGCGAAAATGCAGCCTGGAATACAAGCAGTTTTTCCTTTATTCAAAACGGTCCTGAGGGCTGGACCCAGCGGCGCCTCCCGCAGTTTGCCGGCAATCAACTGGATCAGCTTACGCTTGATTTATCCAAAAGGGAATGGCAATTTCAGGAAACCGCGCTGAATATTGACGTGTTTACCTTTGGGGCCGATACCGAGGGATACAGCGTGGAAAACACGCAAATCATGCTGAATGGGGTAGCGTATATTTTGGATACATTCAATCGGTTTTGTCCGAATGGCTCCCTCGGACTCATGGCCTTTGACCACCAGACCCTCGAACCCTATTTGCCGGTTCCTTTGGTGACTGTTGACGTATTGGATCCCAGATCCTGCGGTCGGGTACCGCAAGTAATCCAAAGTATTCGCAATGCATCCATTGTAGGGGAAGGGCAGACCATGCTGTTGGATTTTGTGGACGGCACGAAACCGGACGATTACGTGATTATTTTTTCTGTAGGCAATGTCACCTTTTCAGACTGGCCGGATGCGGCCTATCTAAAATTAAAAGAATTGGGGGCTAACGAGGCCACCCTGCGAAATTTGGAAACAGGAGACCCATATATTCTATTCGGTCGCAAAGGCATGAACCCGGGGGAAGCGATTGAGGTGGTGCCGGATACCGACGCCGAATTACCACGAGATTCCCAGGTGATTAATTTTGAAACAGCTATCACGGGGTACTTTCCATCGGGAAGAATTTTGTCTCCCAAAATTGGTCCCGCGGCAGATTGGGTTAGTTTTTTTAATGAAATCAACGGGAAAGAGCACTATCTCCCCGAAACGGGTAGTATGGATGTGGTCGGCGTTACGCCGGAGGGAGGGGAAGTGTCGCTGCGCTCAAATGTTGGAGACGCACCGCTGGATCTTTCCGCGTTTAGTGCAACCGACTACCCCTTCCTGAGATTAAGGTATTCCCTGGAGGATCTACCGGAAAACTCCTTACCCCAATTGGCAAAATGGCAGGTTAATTATACCGGTGTGCCAGAAGGGGTGTTGGTACTTAAAGATAAACGAAACGAATCGATCCTTCGGGAAGGGGAGGAAGACGAGTTGGCCTTCGAATTTGTAAATATTTCCAGGCATTCGTTTCCCGATTCGATCACCATTGATTATACCTTTCAGAATCAGGAACGGCGAAGTATCGAGCGAAGTAGTCTGAAAATTGGGCCCGCGCAAGCCGGTGAGGCAGTTGCCTTTACCCTGCCATTCGATTCCAGGGGTCGGCCGGGAAGTAATTCCCTGAACGTTTTTGCCAACCCCCGGATTTTCCCGGAACAGTTGTACAGAAACAACGTGTTGGATCTGCCCGGATTTTTTAAGGTGCAGGGAGATGATCTAAACCCGGTACTGGATGTCAACTTTGACGGACGATACATCATGAATGGCGATATTGTGTCGCCAAACGTGATCATTTCTGCCCTCGTAAAGGACGAAAACAAGATTGCACTAAAAAAGGATACATTGGGGATGGAACTCCTGTTACGCAAGCCCTGTGAAACCTGTGATTTTGAAAAAATTTCCTTTAGTGATCCGAGGGTGAAGTGGTTCGAGGCTACCGAAAATGCGGATTTTAAAATTGAATTCCAACCCGGTCCCCTGGAGGATGGCCGGTATGCCCTGCGAATCAATGCGATGGATGCATCCGGGAATCAGGCAGGAACGGAACCTTACGAGGTAAGTTTCGAAGTGATCAACGAAAGCCAAATTACGCATTTTTATCCCTACCCCAACCCCTTTAGTAACCGGGTGCGTTTTGTTTTTACGCTCACTGGGGCTGAAATTCCGGACGAGATAAAGATCCAAATCATGACCGTTAGTGGCAAGGTAGTAAAGGAAATTTTCCAGGATGAGTTGGGTCCGGTAACTATCGGGAACAATATTTCTGCCTATGCCTGGGATGGAAAAGATGAATTTGGCGATCAGTTGGCCAATGGCGTGTACATTTACCGGGTATTGGTCAGGAAAAATGGACAGTTTATGGAGCTTCGGGATAGTGCAGGCGATAAAGCCTTTAAAAAAGGGTACGGGAAAATGTATCTACTTCGGTAAACTCGCTGAGTAAAGGATCAGTGTTTCCCCATCTATAAGGCGATGAACGGAAGGGTTTTCAGCCACTTGCTTCCAAAAAGAGTCCGGTCTGAAAAGGACGATCACCGCCGTCCCCTGCATGAGGGAGTTTAGGGATTCCTGCCGCTGCTCCAGCATTTTGTCCGGGGCTAGCGGTTCGTTTTTTCCGTTGATAAACGCAAATGCAGGGTCCAGACGAATCACCTCTTTGTCTCGATAAGACAGCATCAGCTTTTCGGGGTAGTCTGTTCGTATTTCTATCCGCTTGCCTTTGAGCAGGGTTACGATATTCCTTTTCAAGTCACTGTGGTGAAACGAACGGGCTTCCACAAGGGATGCAACGTCTTCCCGTTGCCAAAGCAACAGGTGGCCGACCAGGGTATGACCGGCCACAAGCAGTGCTACAAGGAGCAGCATCTTCGGCCGTTTAATTCGAAGTAAAAATAGCCATAGCGACCAGGAAACTACCAGTAGGTAAGGAAATAGCGTACGGTAATTGACTTCTCGAAAACCGGACCACTGTTGAAAACCCAGAAAAAACAGGGAGTAGATGGTGCCGAAAAGCAATAGGGCATATCGTTTGTTGCCTGATTTATTTTTATGGCCGATCAGAAACAGGACGAGAAAAGCGAGCCAGGCTATTCCCAGTACAAACGCGAGCATTCTCGGTATGTATTGGCTCAGTGTATCGGAAACGACGAGCCCCAGCGTTACCTGCATCCAGGTCGCGAAGTTTTCATAAAACAAAGGGGCCGCATCCAGTCCACTAGCGATGGGAAATGGGGAATCCCCCAGGTGGTAGGAAAGGATGTTTTCCGGGATCGCCCATTGGTAAACCAACCAGGAGAGCAGCGTGGTACCTGCGATCAAAAGCCAGCCTTTTTTACGCTCGATAAAACTCCAAATCACCAAAAAAGGGATTAAAAACAAGGCATTGAGTTTTACCCAGATCAACAGGGCAGACAAACTAGCTATTGCTGGTAAGTAGTAGTCTTCTCCCTTATTTCCCCAAACGAACAGGTATAGCCAAAGGAGTAGCAGTAGGTAAAAAAGGCTGTCGGCGTGGGCACTTCCGATTACCCGGAAGGACCACCACGACAGCAGGCTGATCCCGAACGTATAGAATATCAACAAAAAATAATCGCCCGCCTTCCTGGCGATTTTAACGACCATCCAAATCGCTCCCCCGAATACCAGTACATTCAGCACCAGGATCCTGTCAATAAGCGGAATGAGAGAAAGGGGAGGCTGGGATAGAAGGAAAGGATAAAATGGGGACAAGGAGGAAAGCAAGTAGGGAAAGCCCTCGCTGAGTCTTGCATAACTCAGGGAGTCGGGAGACAGGTAGGATCCGAATTTCCAGAAACTAGCGGCTGAACTAAGGATCAACAGGCCCAACACTAGTTTAAGAATCGATAAGAGGGGGCTATTTCCTTTTATGTCAGGAGACAATTTTTTGTTTTCGGGGTTCACCATGGTCGGTTTTTGGATCGGGACAGTGCAGGTCGCCTGCGAATCATTATGGTAATTTATAGAATTTAATTATATTTTTATCCGTTTTTTGGTTAATTTTATGCTCCAAATCTAATAAATAGTGCTTAATAATTTTGTGATCGACAATTTCGTTTGTAAGAAATTCAATTATTTGCATAGATTGGTTGAAGGGTAGCGAAAACAAAAAATAATGGTCAATTCGATCATGCCGCGGACGTTTTTTTATCGGCAAAAACTTTCTCATTGGAAAGTTTTTACCTGGATCGTTGCTGCCTTTTTGGTCAATCATCTATCTGCCTTTTCCCAAAGTCATGGCGGTGCCACCCGAATTTACACCGATTATGACGGCTTTTGGACATCGGCCACCGGCGCTATTAATCCCGTGCAACCGGACGACTCGCACCATTTGCTTGGATTTACCTGGCAAGGAACGGTTTATTCCACCGGGGTGAACGATTCACAAATGACATTGGAGGGCGTTTCCTATTCTCCCCAGGTATACCAAGCCTTTCCGGTACGGAATGTGCAAGCGAAAAGTTCGGGGACGTATATTGGATTGGGTCAGATTTACGATGGAGTGAATGATGGAATTTCCAGTCCACCGCCTTTTTCTGTACCCCCAAACCTTGCTGGATTTCTTACAGATGGTCTTCAGGGTTTGGATTACGGTACCGGGGTAGCCAATGTTGCCGCAGGGAATGTTATTTTCGATTTTTCGGGAATTATTGATCCCTTGCAGATAGGTGACGGAATTCCGGATATCCTGGTTACCCAGTTTGCAAACCCCAGTGGCACCCTGGATGAGATATTTCTTACCGATGCGTCCGGAAATCAGGTGGGTAATTCGCTGACCATTAATCACAATGGGATAGCGGTTTTGGGGCAATGGATAGCGGATTTTTACGAATTGAATGGAAATTCGGCTGCATTTACCAATGAATCAAGGGACTTACGTTTGTGGGTGGCAGATCTCGAGTCCTTTGGTATCAACATGGGAAACTACGAAACGGTGCGAAGCCTCCGGTACCGGCTAAATGGAAGTAGTGATTTGGCCTTTGCTGCTTACAAGGTAGGGGTCTTTGATATTGTTGCAGCGAATAACGACGAAGGTGTCACCACGATGGAGGAACCAGTTGTCTTAAACGTTTTGGAAAACGATCTGCCAGAGGGTCTTTTGGATCCTACGTACCTGACCATTTTGGCACATCCGGCGAATGGCTCGCTGTCCGTGGACACGAATACCGGCACCATTTCCTACACACCCAATTCGGAGTTCTTTGGAATGGATCAGTTTACCTACGAAATTTGTGGAGCCGGTGGTTTGCAATGCGACGAGGCCCTCGTTACCATAGAGGTTCAGCAAATATTCCTGCCGGTTGACCTATTGAATTTTTCCGGTACGGTACACCAGGGAAAGGGGATTGCATTGAAGTGGGCCACTGCTTCCGAAAAAAATTCCTGGTACTACCAGATACAATCGTCGACCGACGGTAAAAACTGGGTCGTACAGGGAGAAGTGGAAGGAGCAGGGTTTTCGAGCAAAACCACTACCTATCGCCATTTTTTGCCCTTATCAGGAGATGGAAATGTCTTTTTTCGGCTTCGGCAGGTGGATCAGGATGGAAAGACCACCTACTCGGAGGTTTGGGCAGCAAATTTTGAACGAAGACAACCCAGGGAGTTGAAGGTGTATCCCAATCCCTCCGATAGGGAGCTTTGGCTGGATGGGGGCGATTCTTGCGAGGAAGAAATTCGGATCTATGACCTATTTGGGCGGGAAAAGACAAATTTGATAAAATGTGTCACCGACGCCCCCTGCCTGAATCGCCTGGAAATTGACCGCTTGCCACAGGGAATTTATATTGGCATTCGGGGCGAAGAGTTCTTTCGATTCGAAAAGAATTGATTGACTCAAGGGTGAGAAGCTGGAATGGGCAATTTTTTTTGTAGATTTAACCGCCTATCGGGCGTTTTTTCGATCAAATAACCATTCCATGTTTCCCAAAAACACATGAAGACCAACAGAAGAAATGTAGTGAAGTGTATGGGCCTGGGTGCCCTGGGAGCATTTGCTCCGGCTCCCGCCTTTTCCAGTTCCCCAAAGAAATCTACGTTTAGTTATTGCCTAAACACCAGTACCATCCGCGGTCAGCAGCCGGGACTGCTTCGGTACATAGAGATTGCTGCAGAAGCCGGATACGATGGTATCGAGGTCTGGGTAGACGATGTAAAGAAGTTTCTTTCGGAAGGACACAGTACAGAAGCATTAAAGCAACTCTTTCGGCAGCATGGGCTCCGCGTGGAAAATGCCATTGGATTTGCTCCCTGGATGGCTTCCGATGAATCCAAAAGCAAGGCAGGTTTTCGGCAGATGGAGGAAGAAATGAACATGCTTGCAGAAATAGGCTGCTACAGGGTAGCCGCACCGGGTATTGGGGCGGAGGCACCAGTCGATTTGATGGCGGCTGGGAGAAAATACAAGGCGTTATTGGATTTGGGTAGAAAGACGGGCGTGATGCCCCAACTTGAGTTTTGGGGGGCCTTTGCACCCTTTCATCACCTGGGTCAGATTTTGATGGTGGCAGCGGTGGCCAATGATCCGGATGTTCGATTGCTTCCAGATGTGTATCATTTGTACCGGGGAGGGTCCGGGTTTGATGGATTGAAACTCATTCATGGTCAAGCCATCGAAATATTCCATATGAACGATTACCCGGCCTCCATTCCACGCGAGGAGCAGCAGGACAGGGACCGCGTTTATCCTGGGGATGGTGTGGCACCTTTGTCGCAAATACTTCGCGATCTGAGGGAAATGGGCGGAGACAAAGTCCTTTCACTGGAACTTTTTAATCCCTCTTATTGGGAAAGGGATCCGTTGGAAGTGGCAAAAACAGGACTCTTGAAGATGAAAAACGCCGTAAAGGCGTCTTCCTGAGGGCTGCCGCCAGGCTAGTCACAAAAAAAGGCGGTTGCAAACCGCCTTTTTTTGTGACTACAATCGACTAGTTACCTCTTCGGGAGCGCTGACTGGAAGCTGCAGGCGCGCTGCGTTGGGTTCTTGGCGTAGAAGGCGCCACCCTGTGCGGTGTTCCGCTACTACCCCTGTTTTGGTAGGTTCGGGTAGAACGGGTAGCCGGTGCGCTTCTAAGGGTTCTGTTTTGGCTAGCCGGTGCCGAACTCCTCATTCGGGTGGTATTTTCAGGCTTTGCTGTCCGAACCTGGCCTTGGGCCGGTCGGCTGCGCTGTATCGTTGGCGCAGCAGATCTAGTGTTTCGTTGTACCGTAGACGGCTGTCTGCTGGCGTTTACCCGTGGTTGAGAAGGGGCGGATCTAACCGTGGGCTGTGAAGGTGCACTGCTCCGAGGAGCGACGGTCGTAGTCCTGGACCGGGCATAGGGTTGGGATCGTTGCGATGCGGGTGCCTCTTTTCGATTCGGGCTAACGGCTCGGTTTGTATAGGTGGCGCCCCCGCGCGTGCCGCCGGTATCGGACCCAATTCGTGCGGGAGATACCGCCTGATTGCTCCGTGCTGACCGGCTGTCCCGAATATTCCCGTCTTTGAGTGTTTCGGATCTCACGGTATTTGCCGGTGTGCTACCGGGTACTATTGCCCTTCTTTCCGGTTGAACCCGTTCTGCGTTTCTGCTACGGTACTCGGTGGAAGGGATATAGTTTCTCGGCCTGGCCTGAGCCTGGCTGTTACGACTTCGCGCCTGTTCAGGCTGTATCCGAGGTCGGTATAACTCTATGTTGTTGTTGCTTACGGCGGTTCTTCCAGGTCTTCGTCCTTCCCTTACCTGGAATACCGGTACGTCTCGTCGGGTTACCTGCTGCAACTCTCGTCTACTTGGCCCGGCAATGTAGTTCTGATTGTTGTAGACATAAGTATTGTTGATCACCGTCGTTTGCTGGTAGATGACGTTGACGTTTCTACCCGGCAGGTAATAGCGGAAAAGGTTTCGGCTTAGCAAGCGTCGCCTTGGAACAAATACCCAATGGCTGTATACAGGAAATCGAAACGAGGTGTAGAAGCTAACCCGTGGTCCCAGGGGAAACCATCCATAGTATCCACTCCCGGTTCTCCAATTGACCCAGGCGGGCCCCCATTCGTACCCAGGAATCCAGGCCCACCCATAAAGGTCACTAAAGAACCACCTTCCATAGTGGAAGGGCGCCCAGCCCCAATCGTAATGGGAGACCCAGGTATTGCCGTAGGTCGACATGACCCAATGTCCATTGGTCCGGTAGGGTTGAAAGCCCCGTTCGGCGTATGGAATCCATATAAACCCATAATGCGGGTCCTCTACCCAGTCTCCATAGGGACTAAGCTCTTCATAGAAAACCTGAAAGGAAACAGCAAACGGAGAAGCCTGGCTAGTCCTGTTTCCGGCAAACAAAAACAGCAACATACCCACAATGACAAACCCTACAAATTTCTCCGAAAGCGATGAATTGATTCTGAACGTTTTCATGGCGCATAACAATTTGTTGTTAGGAATGTATACGGCAATAAGTGTACCATGTTTCGCTAATGGATTCATTACAAAATATTATATTGAAAAAATAGATTTTTAATACTAAAAAATAGGATGGTGCACAAAAAAAATCACAAAAAAAGCTGGATTTACCAGCTAATTATTTCTTGAGGGCGTCTATCTTTTTTGCAACCTCTTCGGCTTGCGCCATCAGGTCATCTGCCAGGGCTCTGTTTTGGTGAGAGGCTTTGTGGGCTTTCTCCATCAGGCTTTTATAGGTTTCCTGTAATTTTTCTACTTCCGATTTTTTCTTGAATAGACCAAACATATCTTCTTTTTCTATAAAAACCGCGATGCGCGCAGTTTGTTCGGAATTAGTTGAAATCCTGAAACAAATCGCTTTCCTCAGGGATATTTTCCGGCACGACCTCGTCTTCTTTGAAGTTGATGATGTCTTCCAGATTCCCTGAGCGGGTAAAATACTTCCAGGCCCCATTTTTCTTTCCTTCCACCATCTGTCCCTCGGAAGCTAGTTTTCCGTTGTCGTGGTAGTATTTCCAGGTGCCTTCTGCTTTCCCGGACTTATAATTGCCCTCCGATTCCTTTTGCCCATTGATGTAGTATGTCAGCCGGGTACCGTTGCCGTCGGTCAATGTTCCGGCGTCCAGTGTTTCGGTACCTTCGTAATTATTGTATTCACTGACGTTCATTAGTCTGCCAAACTCCCAGGTTTCTTCCTGGGTAAGTTGCTTGTTGTCGTAAAATAGGCCCCACATGCCGTCTTCTTTCCCAAGCAAATAGCTTCCGACTGACTTTAGCTGCCCTCCGTCGTAGTAGTAAAACCACTGTCCGGTCTCGTTTCCAAGTTGGTAGCTGCCCTCCGCTATGAGAATGCCTATTTTGTTAAAGTACTTCCAAAGCCCCGACTTGAGATCGTTTTTATATTCACCGATGGAATAGAGTTTTCCTTCCGGATAGTAACTTTTCCATACGCCTGTACGAAAGCCATTTTCGTATTGTCCCCGAACGGAAGGCTTGCCGTTGCTGTGGTTTTCGATGTAGTCGCCGACCGGTACGCCCAGGTCGTAGGTAACCTTTTTAGATAAGGATTTATCCGGGAAAAACTCCTCCCACATTCCTACCGGAATGTTGTTTTCGTATTTCTCCGTGCGAGCGACCCGTCGGTTTTCGTAATAATAGGTCCAGGTACCGGTTTTATTCCCCGAATCGTCAAAATTTTTCTCGGATTCTTTGATCCCCGTATCCGGAAAGAAACTCACCCATTCGCCCACTTTCTTACCTGCTTCGTAGGTGCCTTCTTCCTGGATTCTACCGGAGGGAGAGTACCGCTTGAATTCGCCGTGCGGTTGGTTGTTTTGGTAGGAGGTTTCGACAACTAACTCGCCAAACGGCGAGAATTCCTTGTACTCCCCATCCTTTACGCCTTCCTTGTAGCTTAATTCTACTGCTTTTTTTCCGTTTTCGTAATAAAAAACCCAGGTGCCCGTTCGCTTACCAGCAGCGTAGTCTCCCTCTATTTTCACCTGCCCGGGGTTGAAAAACCCGTTTTCACCGCGATTTCCGTAGTATTCTTTGTAAGGGCCAATCAATACGCTATCCTGGTATACGGCTTGCTTAATCAGTGTTCCAAACAGGTCGAATTCCTGGTAGTTGCCGTTCAGGAGGTTGTCTTTGTACTCCGCTACAATTCTCCGTTGCTTGTTTCCAAAGTAGCTGATCCAGGGTCCATCCTTAACTCCGTTGTCAAAAGTGCCTTGCTGGATCAGGGCCTTGGTTCTTGGGTGGATGAATTTCCAAAGGCCGTCCATTTTATTGTTCACCATGAGCCCACTGCCCATAAGGGTGGAATCCTTGTTGTACAGGTTGACCATTTGACCTTGTCCAAAAGCGAATTCCATAAAAAAGACGGTGGCGAGACAGGCAAATAGGTATTTCATGAGCGATTTCAATCGATTTATAAAGGTCTTACGGATTGGGCCCGTTCTTGGTTCCAATTTACGGGATATAGTTAAAAAACTTTATTTAGTTTGGAAAAACTTTCCGGGTTTTTGTTTTTTTATCGTTTTAGTCGATTTTTTCTTGTTTTTGATTGCTAGGCTACCTTCTATTTCCGAAGCAGGGAATACAACCGCTTGATCTCCAGTGATACATCCTGTATCACCTGGTCTGGCTCGGTAATCGGCAGGGTTTTGATCAACTGAAGGTGGGAATAGTGGAGCAGGTGTTCCGGCAGGTATTGGACCTCAAAGGGCTCCATTTTATCCTGGTCGATGATTTGCTGGTAGTTCCACCGATCGGCTTTGCAGAGGTTAAACTCGTACTGCGTTAATTTTTCTACCTGGGATGTCCGAAGAAAGGGGTGTATCCGGCCAAGGTAGAGTTGGAGAAATAGGCCTCTTCCCCACCAATGCAATACCCGAATATTCAGGCCAGATTCCGGATCAAAGTCCCGAATGATATCCAGCACCTGGTAGGGGCAGTGCTGCAGTTCGTTTCCCTTGCTGATTTTTATTCCTTTTTGACCTGCGTGGATTTCCGTCAAATCAACCGACCCGACCCGATTGCCTACTTCTGAAAAAATAGTCACAAATAGTTTTTTAGCAGCACTGATTTTTTCAAAAAGTTCCCGTTCCCGGGTAATGGAAAGCAATGAGGCGAAGCTGTACATGGTATTTATTTCGTTACCAGCGAATGAGCGCCGATGCCCAGGTAAACCCGCTCCCAAATGCGGCCAGGCAAATCAGGTCCTGCGGATGAATTTTTTCTTGGATCAAGGCTTCCGAAATCGCTATGGGAATGGTCGCTGCGGTGGTGTTGCCATAATGGGTGATGTTGTTGTAGACTTGCCGGTCTTCCAGACCCAGCTTGGCCTGTATGTATTGGCTTATGCGCAAGTTTGCCTGGTGCGGAATGAGCAAATCCAGGTCTTTTGGTTCTTTTTTGTTGGCCTGTAGCGCTTCCCGGATAACCTCGTCAAACCGCACGACCGCATGCTTGAAAACGGCATTGCCATTCATTGATAGGTTGAACGATCCTGAATCAATTAATTCCTTCGATATGCGCGTTTCCCGGCTGCTTCCCGGGTCTTTTACATACAGTTCTTCCGCATGATCCCCGTCCGCATGCAGGTGGGTTGAGAGAATACCTCGTTCGGGTTCATCGGTGGCCTCCAGGACGACAGCGCCGGCACCGTCTGCAAAAATAACTGCGGAGGAGCGCCCTTCGTCACTTTTGTCCAGTGCAGAGGATTGGATTTCTGCCCCCACTACCAGAATTCGCCGGTACATACCGGTCTTGATAAACTGGTCGGCGATCGAAAGCGCGTAGATAAAACCCGAGCAGGCATTTCGTATATCCAGAGCACCGATTCCCTGCAGCCCAAGTTCCCGCTGCAACAGCACGCCGTTTCCGGGAATGAAATAGTCTGGAGTGATGGTCGCGAATACGATGAAATCAATGGCCTTGGCTGTCAATCCGGCGTTTCTGAGGGCCATTTCCGAGGCTTCTTTGGCCATGCTGGTTACCGTTTCCTTTCCCGGAGTAAACCACCTTCGTTCCCGGATACCTGTGCGTTCGACGATCCAAGCGTCATTGGTATTCATCATGGTGGAAAGATCCTCGTTGGTCACGATTCGCTCAGGGAGGTAGTGTCCTGCTCCGGTAATTCGGGAATGCTTCATGTTTCGGAATGGCGATTTCTTTTCTTGGCAAATAGGGCAAATTTAATGTAAAAATCAATTTTGGCATTGATTATGAAATCGGACCCTCGGAAAAGTGGCTTGATTCACCCCGTTATTGCTGCTCATACTGAAATAATAGCGAATAGAATTTTGTTTGATGGCGGTTTATTCCAAGCTGCTTTTTTGACGTTCATTTGGTGATAATTGAATGTTAATTGATTCAGCGACGTTTAGGCAGAAATTTGACCGTTGGGACTGTAAAAAGTATTTTTATCCCTTCTTGTTTTTTGAAATTAAATTTTGTTTATTTTAAAAAATACACATAAATCAGAAAAATATATTGGTGTATTTAAAATACAAATTAGATTATTTGTAATCATTAAATACATTAAAAAGGCAATAAGTTTCTTTTTTTTACGAATAAATGCTGACAGATCTAACCACAAGTAACATGATTCAGGTAGTGCATAACCGACGGATAGCCGATCCACTGAGTATGCGTAGGGTGCTTAACGTAGCCTTTGCGGTCATTCTCTCCAATTTTGTTTTATTGAATGCTACGCGTGCTGATGCGCACACCCTAAAAAATACCAGGCGTAGTAGTCGCGTTCTCGTTCAGGACTCCGTCCCATCTAACCGGCTAGGGGAACAATTATGGAGCACCGGCCACGAAAGTGGCTCACAAGCGGATTGGTTTGTGAATGGCGGCGGCGGTGAGTTTAATAGCAATACCGGCAACAGTTTCGTCAGCACGGAGCTGGCCAGAACGGGAAACTACGCATTAAAGATGTCCATAAATACCACAAAGGGGGGAGGGCATGCCACAAGAAACTACCGCTGGAAAGAAATATCCGAGCACAACGATTTAATTTTTACACAGTATTTCTATTTTCCTAACCGGATCGATTTTGACCGAAATAACAATTGGTTTAATCTAATCCAAACCAAAGGCGTCAAGTTCGCACCGGGAGGGGCCGGTACTGGTCCGGATCAGATCAATTTGCCGCATTATGTGCTCGGATTGGAAGTACGTGGAGGAGCAGGTAGTGGAGGGGCAAATTACCTGAGCCTTGCCGACCTACAGAAATTTTGGGGGAGCAACCCGGACGTTACATGGAAAGCCCCGGCGGGCATTGACCTGCCCGTCGGGAAGTGGGTAAAAATCCAACTGAGAATTATTCAGGATCGGGGAGACAAGGGCAGGGTACTCGTTTGGCAGGACGATACGCTGATTATTGATACCGGTTTTCGCAATACCCTGAAGCCGGAAGTGGACGTAAACATGTTCAGCATCAATGCCTATGCTGATAAAACTTTTCCGCATGTGACGAACATTTTCCTCGACGATCTTTCGATCAATTTGCCCGGAATGCCGGAAGTGGAAAAAGAACCGGAGCCGTTGACAGCACCTCAGGCAGCTATTGTTTCACCTCGGAATGAAACGGTCATTACAGAAGGGGACGGGCTTACCATCGAAACACAGGTAGCTACTGATCCTCGTGCTGGGATTTCTCAGGTAGCATTTTTTAGCAATGACACGTGGATGGGTGCCACCGAAACAGCGCCTTATGATTTTTCCATTCCCTCCCTCCCAGCGGGGAGCTACCGGCTTAGAGCAAAAATATGGGATACGAAAGGAAATGTTTCAAATTCAGAAGAAGTAAACCTACTGGTTTTGGCAAAATCACCCGTACAAAGCGATATACCGGAATCGGTTCCCGAGGAGCAAGAGGAGATATCCGTTCACTATGGATTTGGATCTAATGATGCCGTGACCTTTGAGGGAGTAGTTTTTGCGCGGGATCCAGGGCCAACGCTTTTTTCCGGGACGTCGTATACCTTTAGTAATCCCGAGGCAAGTGACCTTCCTCTGTACCAACAAGAGCGAAATTCCCCGGATCTACGGCTGAAAATACCGGTAAAAAATGGTCGATATACGGTCATTACCCATCATAACGAACTGTGGTTCGGTAAACGAGGTCCGGCTGCGGGTCCCGGCAAACGGGTGTTTTCCATTGAGATGGAGGGTAATAATGTAAAAGAGGCTTTGGATCTTTACCGCGAGAGCAACAACGCTCCCCTGAAGTTGACGTTTCGGGACATAGAGGTAGTGGATGGAGTTTTGGACATTCGCATGCTAGCCCGATTTAATCGGGCCACGCTTTCGGGGATTTCGATAATTTCTCACCAGCAGGACGCGCCAAACACAGCGCCTGTTAAAAATACCTTTCAACTCTCCCTGAATACGGGTTCCTCCAAATCCACTGTATTTGGTACCGAGGAGTTTTTGGGAGAGATTGGGTCGGTTGATTTCTTTAATTCACCAACTACCTACCAGGCAACGACTGCAAGTAGCGAAGAATTATTTCAATCGGAGCGACATGGGCTTAACCTAACGTACAAAATCCCGGTACCTAACGGTACGTATGTGGTGAAAACCTATCACAACGAGCTCTGGTTTGGAAAGGAAGGTCCTACGGCCGGCGCTGGCCGAAGGGTGTTCAGCATCTCGCTGGAAGGCAAGCAGGTGAAACGTAACTTGGATTTATTTTTAGTAAGCAATAATCAGCCGCTTGAGCTGGTTTTTGAGGAAGTGGTGGTTCAGGATGGACTGCTGGAGTTGGCGCTAGAGGCATCTGCCAACCGGGCCACAATTTCAGGCATTTCTATTTTTGGCAGCAATTCCTCCTCCGGTACGCACCTTCGGGTTGCGCAAAACCAGGAGCAGCCTGTACATGAATTAACAGAAGCAGCTTCTGTTGGTCGGATTTCCTTGTATCCCAACCCTGCACAGGACCGGATTTTCCTGGAGGGAAGTACAACGGATTTTCAGCAATTTCTGATTCACGATACGTTGGGCAATCTATTGTTTCGGTACGATGCTGCTACGCTTCAAAAGGAAGGCCAGGGGTACCTGCTTTCCTTACCAGGTATCAAGGAGGGCGTCTACCTTATCAGCATTGTGAAAATGGATAATTCCGTGGAACGGCTACGTTTTTTGGTGGTTTCCTAAATTGGAAAAATGATGCGAGGTCGATTTCCCCAGTGGAGTCGACCTCGCCTTTTTGATCAAATAGCGAGTGTAACGGGCTTTCTGAGTTCCTCGTCCAGGGTTTCCAGAAGTTCAGGGAATCGGTTCGCGTCAAATTTCCTTGCGAAAAGAAAATCAAAGGGGAGATTTTTTAATCGGGGAAGGTCTTCGGGTTCGAAGGTTCTGGGGGAGGGCTCGTCCAATCCAGACCAATTTGCAAAGGTGGGGGAATGAGCGATTTTTTCTGGAGATCCTTTGTATATTTCCTGGACAATGCTGTGAAACAACATCTCATCGGGTAAATTTGAGTGCTTCATAAACGTCAAAAGCTCCTGGTGATTTTGAGTATAAGCCAGAATGTTAGATGTTGTTTCGGTTTTAAGCGCCCACCAGGTGTCTCCTCCATAGGGTTCAAGGTAAGCGGGAAAGGCTTTTCGTTGCAACAACACCCTCAATTTCCCCGTTTTTTTTCGAATCAGTACTTTTGCCAGCTTTTTCATACTTTCCAAGCGGTAAAATCCCGAAGATTGAATGGAAGGAAGTAGTACAACATCACCTCTTCTATCGGATAAATCGATCTTGTAGCAACGTAGTCGGTCCAGGCCGCCATTGGTCCAGTATGGAGATGGAAGGGGAAAGCAGGAGATAAAGTCTACACCCTTATTTTGTTGGAAATAAGACCTAATATACGCGTTGGATCGTATGGGGTAATCCTGCCCACTCATCAGTACGGCGTAACCATCTCTTTTGTGTTCTTCAAGTAGCCGTAACATGGTCAAAGTGGCAGATACGATGCCTATTCCGCCCCAGGTACATCGTTGCCGCTGCTCTTCGGTCAGCAGGTAAAGGTTCGGAAATTCGCAGAGGACATCTTGGTAGGGCAAAGCGTCTTCCTTACGATCGATGTGTACATAAAACCAGACATTGTCCTGGTTTAACGCTTCCACGAGTTTTTTCACCTGCAGTGGGTTGGTGTGGGCAAGAATTAGGTAGTTGATCGTCATGGGTAGTTGGTTCGCTACGGAAGTTTGCCAAGGAGGACTTGCATTCCCGACGCCTTGACAATGAGTTCATTGATATCGGGAGTATCGTTTGGATCCAGTCGCTTGAGGCGAAACGGATCGGTCCGCGTCGAATTAAATCCTGCTTCTACCGTTAATCCGCACGCATAGCCTGCTGCCTGGGCAAATGCCACCTCACGTTTTGTATAGCTGCCGTTTGGGTAAGCTATTGCATTGATCGGTTGCTTTAGTTTTTTTTCCAACGAACGTTTTGATTCGCTGATTTCCCAGTTGGATTCCTCGTCCTCACAGCGGCTAAGAATCGGGTGGGAAACGGTGTGGGATTGCATCGAGACATAGGTGCTCATTTCCTCGATCTGTGCCGCGGACAAGGCTTGTTTGTTTGGGTATTCTTTTTCCGGGTCAAAACCTCTTGACCGCAGGAAGGCGATGCGGTCTTTATTTGGAATTTTCTTTAACGACCGAATCGTTTTTTTGTCCAACTTCTCCCGGAACCAGTAGTGGCGTCCCGTATCGATGATTCCCGAACAAATGAAAATAGTGGCGGGAACCTTGTACCGTTTGAACACAGGAAGTAACTCGTAGTTTCGTGCGTGGCCGTCATCGAAGGTGACAACCATGGCTTTTTTTGGGAGATGCCGTTCGTCCTTGTTTTGGAGGGCTGTAATCAGCCGATCCAATGAAATGAAGTTATAGTGTTTGGACAAGTAAGCGAACGATGCTTCCGCTGTTTGGCGGTCCATGTCGTGAAAAACCAAAATCGAGACTTTGTTTCGTTGAAAAACTTCCCGAAATAGGACGGGTAATCCGGAATACCGAAGCAAAGCAAAAACAATTTTTTTCATGCGTGGTAAAAAAAGGAATTCGAATGAATAGTAAAGCCGGCTATACCGGTACCGAACAGCTATCACTAATTGGTAAGGACCCATGGCAAGTTGCACGTGAAGAGGCATTGCAAGGGATAGATCTTTTTGGCGTAAGGAAGCAAAGGTAACGAAACCTTTTCTACCATTTCTAGTAATCAGTGCGCAACCGAAGTGAATGTACTAAAGATGTTTCGGGTAACAAACGGTTTTTTTTGGAACAAGGTGTCCAGTGCTACCATTCCCTACATTTTTTTATTCAGTCGCTTCACCTTTTACATTTAAAGACTTTCCATGTACTCATCTAGAAAATTAATGATGTTTTGTTTTTTCGAAACAAAACACGCGGGTTCGAAGGATTCTATGCGCTCCAGTAATTCCCGCAAGTCATCGCTTTCCCTCCATCCCAGGAGGTACTTTTCTTTTTCAAACTCCTCCAGAATCTCCAGCTGGTGGTCGTCTACTACCTCTCCGTACTTCGGCATGCGGGGAATGGCAATTATTTTTTTCCCCATCTTCAGGCCTTTTAAGAGAGAGCCGGAACCGGCATGTGAAATAATAATCCGGGCTTCGCTGTACAACTGATCGAGTTCTTCGACCGGAAGGAACGGTCTGTAGTCCAGGTACCTGGAGGGGAACTCAGTAAAGCCATTTTGTACAATGACGTTTTCACGAATAATTCCCTCCCTACACAGGGCATCAAGAGCAATCAGCGGGCGTTGAAATTGTGTGGGAAACGTCCCCAAAACTACTAGTATCATTTTAGGTCAATTGAAAGGTTAATGAAAGAAAGAAGAATTAACGATGTACCTCAGTAAATACCGCCCAGATAAATGGCTTTTTTATAGAACTTTTGTGGTTCCGGCCATTGTATGATAAATTTATCTGCAAATGGGTAAATGAGATCAGCCGATGCTGCCCGTGATTTGATTCGGGCGTATGACAATATCCAAACCACTTTGGCTCCCAGGATTTTTCCTGCCAGACACATGGGAATGGCTGTATGGCTGCCGGTAGTAATAATCGCTCTTGGACGGTGGTGTGCCAGGATTTTTAATGTCAGGTAGAAGTTGACCAACAAGTGATAGAAAAAGGATAAACTACGTTTTTTTCCTTTTGGCCTACCCCTTAGGAATTTCATATTGAAGTGCTTCGCATACGGCAGGGTGGACGGCGCCTCTTCCGTGACAATTAAGTAATCGAATTTGACAAACCAATCCTTTAATTCCATGACTTGCGCCAAATGCCCCCCATTGGAACAGATAAGAATTATTTTTTTCTTTTTTTCTGAAGTATACATGTGCGTGCTTGGATTAGAAATTGACTTGGATTTTTCCTAAGACTACATTTCCTCGATCAGGAGACGGTCTCAGTGGATGGTATGAGTTGATTGTTTGGAGATTCCTTTTGTACCGCTTGCAGGTAGTGCCGGGCCATGGTCTCGGCAATTTCCCGATGCTGGTATTTTTGATTTCGTAAGAAAGCATCCCGGATGTTTTCCCGCTTTTCCTGCAAGCATTGGATTGTCAAATGGGCCAGTTCGTCTGCGTCATGAGATCCGGCTACCCGACAGTTGGGGACGCCGGCGATGATTTGCTTGACGTCACCCACAGGAACCGCCACCACCGGCAAGTTGCAGCACAGCGCTTCTTTTACCACCTGCGGTGATCCTTCGGTTTTTGATGTGAGCAGGAGGCAGTCTGCTTTGCTAAGAAGCGAGCGGACCTCCGTTCGGCTTAATTGGTCTATACAGGCAAACTCCACGTCGTAGGCGACCTTTTCGCGTATCCTGCGAATGACCTCCTGAAACAAGGGGTAATTTTTGACCTCCCGGCTGGGACTGCTTGGAAATAGTATTAATCTGGAGTTACCCGTGGATTCGGGCGGGGCCTCTGGTCTAAAAAACGCTGTATCTACCCCACAGGTAAGAACGGACACCTGCCGGTTATGTGGCAAAACCAGGTCCTTCATCGCTTGGTTTTGCACAAAGACCTGATCCGCTTTGGGGAGGATCTTCTTCGTCAGCCAAACCTGCCAGGCATTGTTTTCTCGTTTCTGAATGTCACTACCGTGGAGGGTGAGCAATACTTTTGCCTTTGGTTTATAGAAAAGCAGGAAAAGGCCAGACAATCCATAATGTACATGAATGATGTCATAAGCTTTTGACCGAATGCGTTTCGGGATGGCTATAATCGATTTCAGGTACTCCTTTTTTCCCTGATATACCGAATCGATCAATGCAATTTCTGGAGCTAGTGGTAGTGTTTTGGCCAAATCCTCAATTTGCTCCTGGATGAAAATCCCGTCTACGGGATGTTCCGGTGTAGGATACATATTGGTCACATAGAGGGCTGTTATTTTCTTTTCTTGCATGGCGTGATTTCGTTAACCGATCTGTAATGAGGTTTTTTTCGCTTTGGAAATGGTCTCCAGATAGGGAGCCAGATTTGTCTGCGCGATGGTCTGCCAGGAATGTTCGCTGCAAACCTGCCGAATGATTTTTGAGTCAAACCGGTTTAAGTTTTGTAGCAGCTTTTCCAACCCTTCCACAACGGCCTCCTCGGTGTCGGCAATCAATACTCCGCAGGTATCTGAAATGATTTTTGCATTCTCTTCCGTAGCCGTTGCCAACACGGGCAGGCCGGAAAGCAAGTATTCATAGGTTTTAGTGGGCGGCTGATGGGTATAGTACGGCGTGATCGGCACAAACGAAATACCTACGGTTGCCTTTTCAAAAAAGCCATAAAGTTGGTCATTGTGTACGTATCCGGTCGTTTGGATCAGTTTTTTTAGGCCATTCGACTGGATGTATTCCTCAATATCGGCACGTTCGTTACCGGGGCCATCGCCTACAATGGTGCAGGAAATTGGGGGGAATGGAGTCCCCTCTGAGTGGCGTATAAAGCGGTGAAGTCCACGAATAAAGGTGAGCAGGTTTCTGTTTTCCAGGGTACCCACGTAAAGCAAATGCAATTCGTCAAACGCTTTATCCTGGGAGCAAAACCTTTCTCCTCCGAGCGGGAGGAAGTGATAGTGGTCAAAACCCAGTCGTTTCGCTAGTCCATGGCTCAAAATCGATCGGTGGGGAAATCGCCCGGTCTCCCACCTCAACAGGCGGTCTTTCCAATAGTTGACGAACAAACTGTCCGTATCCGTAGCCGTGCGTATGTCCACGTTGAAAGCTTGCTGTGGATTTTGCTGCAGCAAAATCGAACATCCGGGAAAATAGACCAAAAAAACCAGGTCGTAGGCTCCGGTTTGGATTTCCGTATTGATTTCCCGTAAAAAGCGGAAAAATCGGGATGCCTTCGTTCCCTTTCTGGGCAGGTATTTGGTCTGAACGCCTTCTCCCTGTATTTTGGGAAGACCAAAATCCCAACTAATGTGGCATATTCGAAAGTCATTTTTTAGGTACACCCCAAACTTATACGGGTCTATGTGGTAACCGTATTGGGATTTAGTGACGATTAGCAGGCTTTTCATTTTCCTATGCTGTTTACGTTAAAAATGATCGCTTAAAAACGCCGGTACTTTATAAGACACCGGATAAGTAATTTGATGCGTTGGTATAGGTCAACCGGAGCGAACCTCTTGCTTTCTTTTATGTAATTGATATACACGGGCAAGCCTACCCGAGAAGATTTTTTGCTAATGAAGTAAAAGATGATTCCAAGGATCTCGGAAAGAGCGTTTGGCTCATAAACTCTTTCTATTTCGTTCCGCTTCTGCAGGTAAATCAGCCAATCAACCGCCTCCAGGTAGGAGGAGTAGGTAGAAAACAGTTGGGTAGATCCGATCCTACGGTGGATTTTAAGCTGCGCTTCCGTGGGAGCTATGCCCAGCTCATGCAATGATTTTGTATAAATGATTTTATGGATGGCAAAGCTTTTCTCCTCGGCACCTTCGAAGCTCTTCATAATGCTGGAATCTGAATCCCGGTAGAAATACAAGGATTCCGGAATATTGGCAACGGGTAATTTCCGACAGGCTTCCCAGTAAAAGTCGTAGTCTTCGGCGACGGTAAGTCGGGTGTCAAAGGAAAGTCCCGCTTTTTTGATGCGATCCAGTCGGTACATGGCAGTAGCGTTCCATAGCGCGGGTTTGAATAACAGAAGTGCCTTGATGGCGGCATGATCGGTCGGAGATTTTGACACCTCCGATTTATTTTCATCGAAGCGGGTCAGCCAGCTGCCGCATATGCCCACTAGTGGATGCCTTTTCAAATAGGCCAACTGTTTTTCAAACCGATCGGGGGAAATCAGGTCATCGCAGTCCATCCAGGCTAGAAATTCACCACGGGCTTCTTCCAACCCCCTATTTCGGGTGTAGGAAATCCCCTTATTTGAGTCATTACGTAGTACCCGTATCCGGGGATCGGATAGTTGCTGAATGATTTTTGCGGAGCCATCGGTAGACCCGTCATCGATAATGATCAGTTCAAACTCAGAAAATGTCTGTTGAAGCACACTGTCCACAGCTTCCTGTAGATGCTTTTCACCGTTGTATACGGGCATGACCACCGATAGCATAGCTGTCTTCATGATTTTAGTAGCGTTTCTTTTTTCATTGGAGAAAAATCCCGGTCTGCAGCTTTGGGAGTGGCGGATGCTTTTCGGAGCAGATAGCCAATAACCGCTCGTTTTTTTTCGTCCATCACAGCTCGGTGATAGATGTAAAGGGCAAAGATCGTAGCGATAAGGTAATGGTAGTGGTAGACCGAATACCAGGTAAAACTGGTCAAAAGCAGGTACCATAGGTAATACTTTACATAGGCGAACTGCTCCGGAACCGGCAGCGTAAAGCTTTTGTACCACATCAGCATAAACCCCCCTATTGCAAAAATCCCGAACATGGCGTAAACCGCGATGATTCCGACATCGGAAAGAAAATACTCCTGCGTATTGCTGAGCCGCTCCATAAATTTTCCGTACCTGGAGATGCCCCAATTTGGAGCGCCATTTCCGAAAACCTGACTAAGAACATTGGGGGAAAAATCGGTGAGGAAGTATTCGCCCGCTTGAACGCGAATGTAGTTTTTTCCTAATTTGGTATCTCGTTGTTGTACTTCAATAACCCCGCGGATCATGGGGATGTCTGCATTGAGCAGGACAAGTACGCCTCCGGCAAATGCGCCCAAAATCAACGTTTTTTTCAGAATAGATTGACTTTTGAAGAAATGATAAAAGTATATCAGCACTACGCCGGCAATGAATTGCCTGGTGACCTGCATTATGGGTACGATGAGTCCCAGTGCTGCGAAACCCAGGTAGAGCCAACGGTATCGTACCGCTTGAGTAATTTTCGTTAAAGCAATAAAGATGGCCAGTATAAAGATCCCTGCACCGGGGAAAATAATGCGAATAGCTCCCCGCTGTTCGGAAAACTCCTCCCCTGAAATCGGTTTGCCAAATAGTACCGTGTGCGCATTGGCGTATTGAAAGAAATAGAGAATAACGTAAAGCACCCCATAGGTAAGAATGATTTTTTCAAGGGTACGAATGGGTACTTTGAGATGAAGCAGTAGAAAAAACAACGGCCACAATATGTATTGGGAGGTTTCAAGCAAACTGTCTCTAAAGCCTTGTCCCCAGGAGATATAGGCCATTACCATTGAAAAGATAATAGACAACGAAATCAGTTGTACCGGGAGCACAAAACCACCCTTCCTGTCAAACATGTATACGATTGCGACCAATACCGATCCCATGACTGCGGCAAATTCAAGGTAGTTGACCAACTTTGCCGGAATGAATTTTGCATCAAAAAAATTCAAACTGATTGCGATCAACAGAACCAGGTAGACGACGAGTAGATTTGCTTTCATGTTGATTTAGCCAAGGTGTAATTTTTGAAAAAATACATACCGGTAAGGAGCAAGGCTGCAGCAGCCATCACCGCTTTGTAGCCCACATGCAGGTCGCTGGCGACATAATAGGAGGTTACAAACAATACGGCTGCAGACAACCACATCAGCCCGCGGTCTTCTATCGCGACGTGCAGCGTTTTTCCAAATACATACCAGAGGTATAGCTGAAAAAAAGCAAAGGAAAAAACCATTCCGGAAGCCAGGCCCAGTGCTCCGTACTGGCTACTGAAGAAAAGGATAGGTGTTGAAAACAGGGAGTTGACAATTCCCAGACGAAGAATCTTTTTCTCGTTGTCAGTAGCTCCAAAAATGGTCCCAATCAAACTGTCCACGGAGGTAAGAAAAAGGTACCAAACCTGTAGCTGGCAAACCAACACAGCGGGTAGGTAGCTTTCGGGAAAAATCAACCCAAACAGCTCTTTGGCAAATAGTGTGAAAAGAAAACACAATAGCATGCCCAACAGCATGTAGTATTTAAACCCAGCGCTTATGTAGTTCCTAAATTTTGTTTTGTTGGAAACCCACAGTGCCGACAGGTTTGGAAAAATGGTAACCAAGCCAAAATCAAGGACAAACGCAATCGGTCCGGTAAGCCGTTCGGACAGGTTGAAATACCCAATTTCTTCTCGTGTGGAATGGATATCCAAGAAGTTGTTTGTGAGTTTCGTGTAAGGCAGCATCACCAAAACCAGAGCCAGATAGGGCCAGCTTTCTTTTAACAGCGAATGGGAGGAAGCGAAAAAATTGTTCATTTTCCCCAGTATCAGCCCCTGTTTTCGTAGAACGATGTGAAACACGAGATTTTTCAGAAGATTCAGCGCCAGGAAAGAATAAAACAAGAAGGCGACGTTCAAGGTCGATGCCGGCAATAAAAATATCCACAAAAACCAAAGAATACTGAAGCTGAGGTTGATGACCGAAGGGGGAAGCATTTTCTGGTGGCCCAGAAATGCAGTTTCAAAGAGCTTGCCTAAACAGGAAATAAGTGCAAAAAGAAACACAAAAAGCAGTTCCTCTGCCTGAAGGTTTCCAAGGAAATAATTGTACACCAGGTAGCAGCCTCCCAGCACTAGAAGTGCAAGGGTCCGTAACAGCGCACCGTTATAAATCAGGTCCCTGGATCGGGAGGGATCCCTGGCTATAGACCGTATCACGATGTTTCGGATACCCAAATCACCGACCGTAAGGAGTAAGGTTCCCTGGGCTATCATAAACGTGTACAGCCCATAGTCGTCCGGGTGTAGGATTTGGGTAATTTTCAATACTGTCAGTAAACTAATTAATTGCGACAGTATACTACCGATGGTTAGGTATGAAAAATTCCGAAAAACTGTATTTTGAAAAATTTTTTTGATCACGACAGGTATGAATTGGAATGTTCCTTGTGAAGTAGCTCTTTTTTAATCAGACTCACCAGGTCTCTGGAGGCAGGGTAATCAAATCTTCTGGCAAACAGTTTAGGTGACTTTTGCAGTGTGGAAAAGTCTGATTTATCCAAGGTTGCCGGACTGTTTCCATTTCGGTATTCCCAAAGGACCAGGGTCAGCGTATTCCCAACGATCGACGTTCGGTAGGGTGAATGCATCAAGAGGGTTTGAACGAGAATTTCCTCTGCGCATAAGGTATACCGAAGGCGTTTCAAAATAGCGGGATTATTCCTGATTTCATCGAGTACGTATTGTACGCAACTGCTGCTAAGTGACCACCATACCGACCCGCCGTACAGTGTAGGAAATAGGTCGAATGGTTTTCGTTTGATTCCAAAAAACCGCTGAAATCGTACAGTGGCATTTATGAGTTTTTTACCCATGCGGGTCTTTCGATCAAACGTATCGTATGGATTGAAATAATTTAGCCGATCAAGGCCCCCATCCGTCCAACGGGAAGACGGTAGCGGAAAATACTCAATGAATTGTTTTCCATCATTCCTTTCGAAAAACTCCTTTATTTCCCGGCTACTTTTTATCGGCAGGTCCTGTCCACTCATGGTGTGGATGTATCCGACCTCCCTGTTTTTCACGGCTTCCCCTGCCAAATGGAGTATGGCTTTCAGGAGATTCAGACCTCCCCAGTTGACCGTGTATTTACGGCTTAGAAATACGACGTTTTTCTTCTGCGAGAGCGCCTCGATGATATCGCTGCTGACCGCACTTTTTTTGTCGATGTGAATGTAAAACAGAAAGTCATCGTCCAAAATGCTTATGTAGTCAAACAGGTGATGGATGTTTTTGTAGGCCAAAAATAATACAGCGTGCTTCATGGCTGGTTGAAAAAAAATAATGAAGACTGAATTTCTTAAATCGTAGCGGTTTTTTTGGTATAGTAGTCCCCGTATCTATATCCGTAGCTATGTTCGGACTTGGCGTCGTTTAGCACCAAAACGGGGTTCCTGAACTTGCCCTTTTCGGCAATGTCATTGATTAACGTCAAGTGGTTGGGTTTTGTGTAGTAATACCGAACGACGTATGCAAGCATGTCCGCATACGGCGACAAGGCGAATGCATCAGCAACGAGTCCTATGGGGGCGCTGTCAATCAGTATATGGTCAAAGGTGCTACGTAGTTCCAAAAATAGTTCCTCCAGTCGCGGGCTATTCAACAGTTGTACCGGGTTTTCTGGTAGTTTTCCGGCACTTACCAGAAAGATGTTTGGGTTATCCTCAGAAAGAGTGAGAATATCTCGAGCGGAAAAACGCTCGTCTGAGAGGTATTCACTAAGGCCCGGTTTGGTAGGTTTTAATCCAAGTTGGTTAAAAACAGAAGGCTTTCGAAGATCAAATTCCAGAACAACGATTTTTTTACCGGATAGGCCAATGGAACGGGCCAGATTGATGCTGAAAAAAGTCTTCCCTTCTCCGCCGATGCTGGAGGTAGTCAGAATCACCTGATTGGATTTTCTCATGGAGGCAAATTTCATGTTGGTCCAGATCAGGTTTACCTGTTCTCCAATAAGCGATCGCCGGTTGAAATTACCTACGTACAGATTTTTCTTTTTCTCATGCGAAATTTCCCCCATAATTGGTACCTGACTAATTGCTTCCACTTCATTTTTCTGGCCTATTTTACCGAAGAAATAGCTGTTTAGGTAGATGAGTCCAAAGGGTACACCGATACCAAGGAGTAGCGCAAATGCCACGATCAATTTTTTCACGGGGTGTATAGGGTATAGGCCCGCCATGGGTGGGTCGATGATACGGGCGTTGGACACCGAAGTGGCGGCTAGCGAGAGGACGGACTCTTCCCGCTTTCGCATGAGGTATTGATAATTTTCCTGTTTGGTGGCCTGCTGCCGGGTAATGGCTAGTAGTTCACGCTCAATTTGCGGCACCCGATTTGCCCGGTCTTCTATTTTCATGGAGTTTTCTTCCAGACTCTTTTTCGCAATTTGGATGCTTCGTTTATTGCTTTGGATGTTTTCCAACAGGTCGGATTTCAGGCTGTAAAGCTGTTCGTCCAGATTTTTCACCAATGGGTTGTCTGCAGTGGTTCCATTGAGAAGCCGCTGCCGGTCACGTTGCAGTTCGTTGTATTTTTTTACCAGATCCGATAGGGTGACATCGTCGATTAACAGCGACCCCTGCACCATTTTAGACGGATTGTTCTGATCCGTAAGGTTTTCTTCCAGGTTGTTTAGCACCTCGATGTGTATGTCGTATTCTGCAAGTTTTTGCTTGGCGGTGCTGGAATTTTCCAGGTAAAGCTGGGACTCCGCACTTAGGTCGGAAATCGAATTTTCGTTTTTATAGGCTTCCACCGCCTGTTCGATTTCCGCCAGTTCTGCGGTGAGCTTCGCCATTTGTTCGTCAACGAATGACAGCGTATTTGCTGCCGTTGAATTGACATTTTTCAAGGCTTCACTATTATAGGTTTCCGCCAACTTCGCCAAAATCAGCTCTCCTTTTTCAGGAATGGACGCTGGTAAGGACAAGGAAATAACCGTGGATAGTTTGTTAGTCGGCTCGGCTTGAATGTCTTCGCTGTAAGAAAATGCCATCTCCCGCATGTCATTGAAAGTAAAGAAAAGGGTGGTTGGAAGGGATTCAACACGCTCTTCTTTCAGCTGAATAGTAAATTCGCCGTAAAAATTGGATAGATTTTCGCCGAACTGGTGTTGACTCCTTTTCCCCTGCTCGGTTTCTAAAATAAACGAATTCTCGTCAAGTATTTCCAGGCGCACCATTCCCGGGAAATTTTTTGGACGATCGCTTAGCTTGGTGTAGGAGATCGTTACTGGAACGGCTTCTCCAAAAAGCTCCCGATACCTCCTGAACCCGTCCGCTACAAAAAAAGAATTGTAAAGGTTTAAATTTTCCAGAACCTTCCTGATCAAGGAAACGGACGTCAATACTTCTATTTCATTTTCAATGATATTGCTTGTTTGGTACCCGTCCAGGTCGTCCAAAACCGCGTTGGTCGAAAAACCTCTCTTCGCTTCCTCTCCCGAGTTGATTAGCAATGTAGCGGTAATTTCGTATTGTTCCGGAGTGTAGTAAATATACGTAAAGGCCGCCCCAACGAAACTAAATATGCCGATCAAAAAAAGATACCAAAGCCGAAGGTATTTCTTAAAATAGAAAGCGAGTGGGACCGCACTCGATTTTTTTACATCAATATCCTGGGTTAATAAATCTCTGATTTCCATGACTGTAAGTGAAAGAATATTCGGTTAAAAACGGCTAGCGTACCTCCTTGCCGGTACACAACTTCGTCTGGTCAATCACATGGATGTGATCAACTATGTATTTGTTCCAGTTTTTTTGTCTTGCTGTTTTCCTGAAACGTCTTCTGCTGTTTTAAAAAAAAAACATATTTAAATACTCTAGCGATGACTAGAAATAGTTAAATATTACCTACCTCACAGCAAATTATGCTGCTTTAGGCTGCTATCGATTGTAAATCTTTTTTGTGTATTTGAAATACATTTTTACAAATGTAAAATAATAAATCTGATAAAAAAAAATTTCTTTTCAAAAATGTTACCTGATTGAAATCAGTTTTTCTTTCTGTAAATAATGCAGTGATGATTTTGGAGGGACAGAAGTTGGGAAACACAGCTTGGTTTTTTTATCATTTTACCTATTTAGTATATATATACCATTAATTTTATAGGGAATAGGTTTATTGATTTTTTATTTGGTACATGATGTGTAAAACAAAGAAATACCTACCCGCGAAACAATAAAGGTTCCTCTAAATCAGGAAATTTTTTATCCTATTAAAACACTAATTAAATAGGTATATAGATTAAGTAAGTATATTTTGTAAAAAATATTAAATAATTAGAAAAAATAGTCTAAATATTATTTTCTTGACTGTTTCAATTTCCAATAGCGCATGAGACCACTTACCGACATCCAGCTCGGATTTGCAAGTTCATAGCATTCCCGTAGATGTTTCCCCACGCCCTGATCTATCAGTTGCTTTTCGGTATAGGCCATAAAATCTTTGGTAATTACTTCGGGCGCGGTGCCATCGTCAAACCGGATTTTCATCCATGCGGCCCATTCGTCCATCGTTCGCTCCAGTTCCTGAAAGTGATTGGAAATATCCGAGACGGTGCCGTAGTGTGTCAGGTACAACCTGTCTGGTTCAAGTGCGCGAATTTTGGCGATGGAATCCTTCCAATCTTCCAGGTCAATATCTGGAGGCGGGCAGGGAGGGACCACCGGGCCGCTGTGAATTTTTACACCAGCTACATCTCCCGTAAATAGGTTGTCGTCCAATTTCCAGGCTACGTGGTGGATGGCGTGGCCAGGTGTATGCACCGGAACAAAAGTCATTTTCCCCAAAAGTACCGCTTCCATATCGCTGGAAGCGATAAGGTTGGTTGACTCAATGGGATTCATGCTCCCCCAAAGCGCCTGCATATTGTCTTTCCCGTAGATGCGGGCGGCGGATTGCCAGAGTTTCTCCGGATTTGCCAGATGGGGAAGCCCCAGCGGATGTACGTAGATGCGTGCGCCTGCCTCCGCCAATTTCCAGGCGGCACCGGCATGGTCAAAATGAATATGTGTCAGCAATACTGCGTCGATATCCTCGGGCCGGAGGTGGTGGCGTTGAAGTTGGTGTACCAGTTGAGGCCAGGTACTTTCAGGTCCCGTTTCAACCAACACGTGGTGGTTTTGATCGGAAACCAAAAAACTAGCAATGGTATTGGCTTCTTTTTGAAAATGGAGGTCCAGGCTACGTATGGTATGCATTATCCAAATAGAGTATAGTTTCCAAATTGGTCCATGGGCAAGGTCTTTCGGATGACATAGGGATTGTCATTAGCCACCTGGTTCACCATTGGGGAGACTGTATAGGTCATCATTTCCTTATCGGGATAGGGTTGCAGCATTTCAAGCAATACGTTTTCCGGTGTTTGAGGGTCCAGCCAGGTTGCTTCCTGACCGGGGGGGAGTATGACGGGCATCCTGTCGTGGATTTCGGAGGCGAGTTGATTCGGAGCGGTGGTTAGAATCAAAAAGGTGTGGGCAATGTCGCCGTTTTCAGTCTCGTACTCTTCCCAAATTCCTGCAAAAGCAAATAGTTCTTCCCCATGAAGAACGAACCGGTAAGGGACTTTCGTTTTCTTTCCGATTTTTTTCCATTCGTAAAAGCCATCGGCTGGCACCAGGCAACGATTTTTCTTAAAGGACGTTTTAAAGCTTATTTTCTCCGTGATGGTTTCCGAACGGGCATTTATTAGTTTACTGGCGACGGGTTTGTTTTTTGAAAAGGCGGGGGTTATCCCCCAATAAAAATGGGAAAAGCCTTTGGGGCTTTCGCCAGTAATGACGGGCACCAGTTGCGCAGGAGCAATGTTATACCTGGGTGCAAAGGGTTCCAGCATCTCAGCAGCGAATCTGTTTTCAAGTTCTGTTTTTGACTTGGCTAAGGAGTATCTTCCACACATAAAGGTTTTGTTTTTTCTTGAGCGAGTTACCTCGATTAAAGTTAATTTCCAGATTGAATAAATTCAAGTGCCCTGATTTCGGACCAGTACCGCTCGTTTACCGTTCGCGGACCAAACCCAACGTGGCCTCCCTTCAATGGAAATTCCATCCGCAGGCCATCTGCCGTTTCCTTCTCGCTTTTTGGATAACACGTTGCACTCAAAAAAGGGTCATTCCGGGCGTTTAATACAAGTGTGGGATGACAGATTCCCGATAAAAACTGCAGGGAGGAACACTTTTTGTAGTAATCGGCTGCGTCTTCAAATCCGTGTAAAGGCGCTGTAAATGCCTCATCAAATGCACGTAGGGTACGGATTTGCCGGAGGTTTATTCCATGGGTGATTTCCGGGAAGCGCAATTGTTTTTGCCGGATTTTTTGCTTCAGTGAGCGCAGAAAATGCAAGGCATACATTTTATTAACGGGTTGGTCTATCCGGTCACAAGAGCCAGCCAAATCCAATGGGACCGAAATAGCGACCGCTTTTTTTATTTTCTGATGACCCGGCCATCTATTTTCACCCAGGTATTTTAGGGTGAGGTTGCCTCCCAGACTAAAGCCGATCAAAAACAGTGAGCGGTAGGAATGCTGGGCATGGACCACGACCCGTTCCAGATCTTCGGTGGCTCCGGAATGGTAGAAAACCAGTTTTTGGTTCATGGAACCGCTACATCCCCTAAAATTCCAGTTTAGCACATCGTAGCCGTTGGAAAAAAAAACTTCCGCCATGCCGCTCATATACGGGCGACGGCTATTTCCCTCCAACCCGTGGCTGATAATGACCAATTCCTGACTTCCCTGCCTGAGCCAATCCAAATCGAGGAAATCCCCGTCTGTCGTGTTAATCCGTTCTCTTTCAAAAGGTAAGGGTATATTTTTTCTAAAAAGCGCGGGAAACAGGGTTTGAAGGTGGCCGTTAAATAAAAATCGGCGTGGGTGGTAAGGGAACTCTTTTGAAACTGGCATTCAGCGTATAGGGCATTCCGTAAACATTTCTTTACGTGAAAATACTATTATTAAATTTGAATAAACATCTTTTAAGAACTATTTTTGGATTGCTGAATAAATGAATTCGAATAATTTAACTTATGGCCGAAATAATACGAATGCCCAAAATGAGCGACACCATGGAAGAAGGGGTGATCGCGCAATGGTTGAAAAAGGTAGGAGACGAGGTAAAACCCGGTGATATTCTGGCGGAAGTGGAGACGGATAAGGCGACCATGGAATTAGAATCGTACGACGAAGGGGTTTTGCTTCACATCGGCGTAGCGGAAAAGGACGCCGTACCTGTAAATGGAGTCATTGCCATATTGGGCGAAAAAGGCGAAAATATAGATGAGCTGCTCAAGGAAATTAAAGCCGGTGGAAATGGAGCTGCGCCCACCGAAGAAGTGAAGGAAGATGAACCGAAAGCAGAAGAAAAGGCATCGGAGACCAAGAAAGACTCACCAAGCGAAAAAATCGATACTTCCTCCATCAATGCTGCGCTGATCACCATGCCCAAAATGAGTGACACCATGCAGGAAGGAACCATTGCCAGTTGGTTGAAAAAAGTAGGGGACGAGGTGAAATCCGGGGATGTATTGGCAGAAGTAGAGACCGATAAGGCCACGATGGAACTCGAATCCTACGATGACGGTACCTTGCTGTACATTGGGGTGGAAGAAGGAGATTCCGTTGAAGTGAACGGTGTCATCGCGATTATCGGTGAAAAAGGAGCCGATTTCGAAACCTTGTTAAAGGCCCATAAGCAGGAGTCTTCGCCGGACGCTGCCTCGGAAAAGGAAGCGCCTAAAGAGGAGAAAACCGAAGAGAAGCCTGCTGCCAAACCAGCGTCTAAGGCAGAGCAATCCACGGAAACCTCCAACAGCGGATCCAACGGCCGAATCAAGGCCTCTCCGCTCGCCAAAAAAATGGCCAAAGAAAAAGGCATAGATATCAGCCTGGTGAAAGGATCGGGTGATGGCGGAAGGATAATCAAAAAGGATGTTGAGAATTATACTCCAGCCAAAGCAGCGGCTGCGCCGGAGGCCGGCCGTGCTGCAGCAGGCGTAGGACAGGAGTCTTTCCGGGAAGAAAAGGTATCTCAAATGAGGAAAGTGATCGCCAAACGACTTGCAGAAAGCAAGTTTACGGCCCCTCATTTTTACCTGACCATGGAAATCAATATGGACAAAGCCATCGAAGCCAGAAAGAGCATGAATGAGGTGGCTCCGGTAAAAATTTCATTCAACGACATGGTTATCAAGGCAGTGGCTGCTGCACTCAAACAGCATCCCAATGTGAATTCAGCCTGGCTTGGTGATAAAATTCGCTACAACGACCACGTACATATCGGCATGGCCGTAGCCGTAGAAGAAGGCTTGCTGGTACCGGTCATTCGTTTTGCAGACAGCAAGTCGCTTTCTCAGATATCGCAGGAAGCCAAAACGCTGGCTGGCAAAGCCAAGAACAAAGAACTCCAACCCAAAGATTGGGAAGGTAATACGTTTACTGTTTCCAACCTGGGCATGTTTGGTATCGATGAATTTACGGCAATTATCAATCCGCCGGACGCATGCATCCTTGCCATCGGGGGTATTCGGCAAACGCCTATTGTCAAAGATGGAGCAATCGTGGTCGGTAATTTAATGAAAGTAACGCTTTCATGTGACCACCGGGTAGTGGATGGAGCCATTGGTTCCGCGTTCCTCCAAACCATCAAGAATTTGCTGGAAGACCCGGTGAGGTTACTTATTTGACCATTGGTATAAAATATAGTAGTCAAAAAGTCCTAGAGATAGGGCTTTTTGTTTTTGAAAGAACGTGTATAGCGCGTAGAAAACCAAAGATATGGAACGTTTAAAATCTACTACGGTAGTGGCCATCCACCACGAAGGACAGGTGGCAATTGGTGCGGATGGGCAGGCCACACTGGGAAATACCATTGCCAAAAGCAGTGTCAACAAAATACGTAAGTTACAAGGCGGTAAGATCGTTACCGGTTTTGCCGGCTCCACGGCCGATGCGTTTACACTTTTGGAAAAATTTGAAGAAAAGTTGGGTGCCTACAGCAATAACATGAAGCGGGCCGCTGTGGAGTTAGCGAAGGAATGGCGCACGGACCGCATGCTAAGCAAGCTGGAAGCGATGATGATCGTGGCCGACGCCACAGATATACTTATTCTATCCGGGACCGGTGATGTTATTGAACCTGACCTGGGTATTGCTACCATAGGCTCCGGTAGCATGTACGCACAGGCAGCAGCGAGAGCCTTGAAAATGTACGCTGGACACCTCACTGCAGAGGAAATGGTAAAGGAGAGCCTAAGCATCGCGGCGGATATTTGTATTTATACCAACCACAACCTGGTAATTGAGAAAGTGACTTCCTGATGGAGCATACCTGCGTTCCGGTACTGAAACCGAAACGCAGGGCTGGTTATACCTCAAAGTCGTAGACTTTCACCTGTGACCATTTGTCCTTGTGGTCTTCCACGAATTTCAGGTGTATCGGGTCTGTTTGGTAGCGATCATGCGCCTCAACGGAATCGAAATAAACGGTAAGCGATAGGTGGAAACTGTGGTCTACTACCTCCCGCCGGGCGGTGTTCGCGGGTTTTCCGATGGCGTACCGACTGACGCTCTCCGTGCTTGCGATTTTCGTACATCCCTCCCAGACGGCATTTAGGTCTTGCTCGGGATGGTGTAACCAGAAAAATACTTGATGGACGATCATAGTGGATGGGGTTTTTGATACGGTTTTGAAAGGAATCCATGCTCCCAGACTAATTGCTGCAAATGCAGCCATAAATTTTCTTCGCTTGAGCATCTGTTGTTTTGGTAGATGGTAATCGATACATGCGGTATTGAATCGCAAATTAAAGGTAAGAGCAAATTATGAATTACAGAAAATTAGGGAAAACAAATTTTGAAGTTTCAGCTGTTTCATTGGGTACCTGGCAAGTTGGCGGAGGATGGGGAGGCCCTTTCGATAAATCGACTGCCTATAGGATTATTCACGAAGCCATCGATCAGGGAATTAACTTTATCGATACGGCAGATGTATACGATGCCGGACTAAGTGAAGCAGCTGTGGGCAAGGTAGTTCGGGAGCGCAGCGAAGAGGTGTATATCGCGACCAAATGTGGTAGGCAAATACAGCCGCACCTGGCCGAGGGATATACCCCACTGGTATTGAGGAAGTACGTGGAAGCAAGTTTGAGAAATTTAGGCGTGGAAACCATCGATTTGATTCAGTTGCATTGCCCACCGAGCCCTGTATACCAAAGGCCGGAAATTTTTGGTCTTTTTGAAGAGTTACAAAAAGAAGGAAAGATCCGGCACATGGGGGTTAGTGTGGAAAAAGTGGACGAAGCCCTGCAGGCCTTGACCTTCTCTAACGTTGCTACGGTTCAGATTATCTTCAACATGTTTCGCCAGAAGCCCGCAGATGTGTTTTTTCAAGAGGCGAAAAATAATGACTGCGGGGTAATCGTCCGGGTCCCCCTTGCAAGTGGGCTTCTAACCGGTAAAATCTCCAAAGAGACCACATTTCATCCAGAAGATCACAGGCAATTCAATAGAGCCGGGGAAGCATTTGACAAAGGAGAGACCTTTTCTGGCATTCCGCTGGAAAAGGGAATAGAGGCAGTGGCCGAGCTGGACGACCTGCTGGGTGATGTGGCGGCAAAGGCCATTCGATGGGTGCTCATGTTTGACGCCGTTTCGACGGTTATACCGGGTGCTTCCAGGGTGGAACAGGTTCGCGCAAACGTGCAGGCTTCCGCATTGCCCCCATTTTCGCCAGCTGAGATGGAAGCGGTGGCGGAAATATACGCCAGGTATTTTAAGGAAGAAATTCATCCGCAGTGGTAATTCCGGCTGGCATGGGGAGTGTAGTCCATGTCCGGCGTAGGTAGTTGCCAATAATACGGTTTGTACGGAAAAAAAACCGGTGGGGCCACCCATGCCCCACCGGTACCCGTCAAAAAAAATGGATCTGAAAAAAAGCAGTGTAAAAAGTAGTTAATTTTGCGTTTTCACTTTTTCGCCCATAAGCAATACATCGTTCACCTGTACTTCGGTAATGTATTTTTTATTGCCAGCGGCATCTTCGTAGGACCGGCTGACAAGCTTACCTTGAACACAGATTTCGGAGCCTTTATCGGTGTATTTGTGGATGATCTCGGCGGGCTTTCCAAAGGCCACCAGGTTGTGCCAGTAGGTTTCGTCTACCTTTTCTCCTTTGTTGTTTTTGTAGGATTCATTGGTAGCCAGATTGAGCCGCACCATGGGGGTACTTCCGTTTACTGTTTTGTAGTCTGCTTTGGCTCCCAGCCTTCCGATCAGTTGTACTTTGTTTTTAATTGCGTTCATGATAAATAAAGTTTACGTTAGAATTGATTTTTTTCCGATTTGGAACAGGACAAAGTTGCAGGATCGGTAACGCTCTAGTCGGGTTTTTTTCGTTTAAATCCGTTTGTAAGCGTTTGTAAACGTTTAAAAACGACTACAAATAGTAAATGATTCGCAATTTTTACGTATATTTTGCTTGATTTATCCATTCAAATTGGATTTATATGCCAGTAGGTCCTAAAAAATGTCTCAGTTGTGGTAAACCAGTGGCGGGTAGGATTGACAAAAAGTTTTGTGACGATTATTGCAGAAACAGCTACAACAACCAGATGAAGTCAGGGAGCAATAACCTGATACGCAACATCAACAATGCATTAAAAAAAAACCGGAATATTTTGGCGGCCATCTTGCCGGATTCGGAAGACACGGCGAAAATATCCCGGGAAAAGTTACTCGAGCAAGGTTTTATTTTTAAGTACCGCACCCATACCTACACGAATAAAAAAGGAAACGTTTACGGCTATTGTTACGATTATGGCTACCTCAGGCTAGAACAGGATTGGATCCTGGTTGTTCGAAACAAGGAGGATCAGCGGGAAAAGCTCGGTTCGTTTAAACAATGAAATTGGGTTTATCCAGTTTTTTGTCAATACGATAGGCGGCGTTCAATAATCCCACGTGGCTGTAGGTCTGCGGAAAATTACCCCATTGGCTGCCGGTATGCTGATCCACGTCTTCAGAAAACAACTTAAGGTGGTTACAATAATTGCTTAACGTTTCAAATCCTTCCATGGCTTCGTCCAGGCGGTTTACACAGGCGAGTGCCTCGATGTACCAAAAGGCACAGATCAGAAAGGTGGTTTCCGGCTCTCCGAAATCGTCCTGGTGCTTGTAGCGGTAAAACAAGAAATCTTTGGCCAGGAGATCTTCTTCCAAAGCTTTTAGGTGGTTGTTAGCGCTTTCGATGTCTTCTCCAAAATACCCCATGGTAATCATCTGAAGGGTACTGGCATCCATATTCTTCGTGCCAATGGCTTGCGCATACGCTTTCCTCTCCGGGATGTAACAAGCCTCAATTTTACGGATTGCCTTGTTTTTGAGTTCGATCGCTTTGGCTTTCATTTCATTGTCTGAAAGGCGCTCTGCAATCTTAATAGCAGCGCAGGCTCCTGCCCAATGGAACAAAAAGGTATAGCAATGTTCCTGTTTCAAGTTACGGAACTCCCACAACCCCGCATCTTTTTCGTCCATCGTTTCTTCTATTTTGTTCAATAGGTTATAGATAAACGGTTTGGAGTGGCTCTTTTCCGACTCGATGAATCGCTTGTCAGCATATAGGGGCAAGAGGGTCACGAGTACCTGTCCGTACAGGTCATTTTGTACGTGGGTATGCGCCTGATTTCCGAAACGAACCGGCTTGTTTCCCAGGTACCCGTCCAGGTCCGCCACCAGTTCGGGTAATTTGGAAGAACCCGTGATGGCGTATAGCGGTTGGTAACGGCCCTTTTCATCGGTTGGCAGGTTTTGGATGAATTCAAAATACCGTTCCAATTCCTCAAAATGCCCCAAATGGTTAAAGACATTGAGTGTGTAGTACGCATCGCGCATCCAGCAATACCTGTAATCCCAATTTCTCGTGGAGCCCGGGGACTCGGGTAGGCTTGAGGTGGAGGCGGCGATGATTCCTCCTGTGTCTTCGTATTGGTGAATTTTTAGCACCAGGGCAGATCGGACCACCAGGCGTTGAAAAAAATTCGGGATGCTGGTTGATTTCACCCAATTCCGCCAGTATTGACAGGTGGCATTTAGGAATTTTTCAATGGTGCTTTCTATCGGTGCCTCCAGGGGTTTTCCATAGGTAAGCACCAGGTATACGGTACGCTGCAACCGAAAATCCTGTTCTTCCATAATATACGTAATGGAACAATTGGTCGTCAGTCGAACATGTTGGTCCCTCCCGATGTATTCGATATGGTTACTGCCAGGAACGCGCGTGAGTTGGCGTTGTCCGTAATCCGATACGGGCAGGCAGTTGATCTTGATTTTCGGTTCACCTCGCAGGGGTTCAATTTTCCTGACCAACATGGAGGGCTTAAAGTACCGGTCGTAATTGTAAAACCGGGGAGCAAAATCCGTGACTTTATAGGATTCTCCGCCGGAGGTCTCGATATAGGTTTCGAGGATATTGGTGTTTTCCATGTAGGACTGCCTGGAAGTAAATCCTCCATTCTGAGGCAGTACCGTAAATTCGCCTCCTTTTTCTTTGTCCAGCATACTGCCAAACAGAAAATCACTGTCAAAGCGCGGCATGCAGAGCCAACTGATGTTGGTGTTTTTTTCAATGTGTGCGATAAAACTGCAGTTACCTATCAGGCCGGTACCGTATGTGTGTTTTTCCATGGTAAAGCTGGTTACGTGTCGAAAAGGTACCTGTCCCATACCTTTTAATAAAAAGGAAACGAACAGGCAGTTATTCTGGCGAAGTTATTAAAATCAAGGCTGAATGGTAATGAATTTGGATTTTTATTCGCGAATCACCTCCAAAAATTTTCTAGGCACTTTCACGAGCATGCTTTGGTTAATACTCGGAATTCGTATGATGAAATAATCCTGGTTGGACTTTTGGATGCATTCTCCCGTTACTCCCTGAAGCGGGCCACCCAGGATATGGACCATTTCCCCGTGTTCGATCGTGCCGGTATCCACCTCAACGGCCACCCCGGTTTCGATCACCCGTTGGATGGCATCTATTTCGTTTTGGTGCACCACGGCATGTTCTCCGGAAAAGTTGATGAACTTTACCGCACCACTCACTTGAAGCGACTCCCAAAGCCGCTCCTTGCTGGTGTAAACGAACAAATACCCGTTGAACAAGGGTTTTTGTACCTTTTTTTTACGATCGCTCCATTGGCGTATTTCTTCAATTATTGGCAGATAAACCTTGATATTTTTTTCCTCTAGTCGTTGAGCCACTTTTTTTTCTGCTCGGGGAGCAGTGTACATGACGTACCAGTGCAACTTTTCGTCCATAGTTTTTTGCATTAAAAAAACGAAATTACCGAATTATTTCGGTAACCCTTCATTCGTATGCGATAATTTTTAGCCTGATTTCCCGAACCCTTCAAAACAAGATCCAACCTTCACTTTGGTGGCATTTAATATAGTTAATTTGTATTTCAAATTAATTTTTACTGTTTTAATTTTTTTTTATTTACTTTTGGCTTGTGATTGACTGGTTCGGGGCATTGGAAGCACGACTGCCCTAATCGACTTAACCACAAATATATAGTATGGCTGCTTTTTTGCGTGTTTGGCGAATCCGTAATTGAAAAAGCCAGGTTAGATTTTATTTGAACGATATTTTGTAGATACAAAGCCGGAATTGACTACCGGATTGTGAGAAATAGCAAACAAAGAACGCATGAAAATCGTCAACGTGGTGTTGTCGGGTGGCGTAGGAAGCCGGCTTTGGCCACTCTCCAGAAAAAGCAAACCCAAACAGTACCTGCCCATTTTTGACGGGCAGTCCCTTTTTGAAAAAACCGTTTCGCGAAATGCATCCGTTTGTGATCAGGTGATGGTGGTAGGAGGGGTGGATAACTACCAATTTTCCAGGCAAATTCTAAACGATAAAAAGGAAGGTTTTTTGGAATTGGTGGAGGCAACCCCCCGGAATACCGCTGCCGCCATTGCCTTTGCTGCGTTTTCATTGCCTTCCGATTCGGTCATGCTCGTAACACCTTCGGATCATTTAATAGGGGATCAGGCCAATTACGAAGGTGCACTCGCTGAGGCAGTACGCCTTGCGGAGCAGGGTTTTCTGGTGACCTTTGGTTTGAAACCCACCCGGGCCGATACCGGATTTGGGTACATCGAACACGAAGGAAACGAGGTGCTGAGCTTCCGCGAAAAGCCCAATGAACGGACTGCTCAGGGATTTTTGGAGAAAGGCAATTTTCTATGGAATAGTGGCATGTTTTGTTTTTCGGCGGGCACCTACCTTCAAGAGCTTCAGCTCCACGAACCCGAAGTTTTCGAAAAGTCCCGGAAAGCGCTTGATGCAGCATCAAAAGGGTTTTTGCCCTTGGACTTGAGCCGTGAAATCCCATCCATTAGTGTGGATTATGCGGTAATGGAAAAATCCGATAAAATAAAAGTTGTCCCCTCCAGTTTTTCCTGGTCAGATATGGGATCTTACGAAGCCTTGTTCGATTACTTTCCGGAAAACAGCAAGGAGCGCCATGGAAAAAACCTGGTGCTGGGTGCAGGTAGCAAACACGTGGAATTTTTGGGTGTGGAGGATGTGATTTTGGTGGAGACACCGGACGCCATTTTGGTACTGAACCGGGCGCAGGCACAGGATGTTAAAAAGATTTACGAGAAATTAGAAAAAGAAAATCCGGGATTGGTAAATTAATAGTCAGATGCACAAGCATAGTAAAATATACATCGCAGGACACAAAGGAATGGTAGGGGCTGCCATCTGGAGAAATCTGGAAAAAAAAGGGTACCAGCAATTGATTGGGGTAAGCCGACAAGAGTTGGATTTAAAAAATCAAACCGAGGTAAGCCGCTTTTTTGCGCAGGAAAAGCCATCGGTAGTGATCGATGCCGCAGCCAAAGTAGGTGGGATTTTGGCGAATAACAACCATCCCTATCCCTTTTTGATGGACAATTTGGTTATTCAAAACAACCTGATTGAGTCTTCCCTGGAAGCCGGTGTCGAAAAGTTTATTTTTCTTGGAAGTTCCTGCATATACCCCAAAATGGCGGAACAGCCGCTTCGGGAAGAGGCCTTGCTTACCGGCTCCCTCGAGCCGACCAATCAATGGTACGCGCTGGCAAAGATTGCGGGTGTGAAAGCCTGCGAGGCCATACGGAAGCAATACCAAAAGGACTACGTAAGTCTAATGCCCACCAATCTCTACGGACCCTTTGATAATTTCGACCTGGAGACCTCGCATGTGCTGCCCGCGATGATTCGGAAATTTCACGAAGCGAAGGAGGCGGGTGATCAGCCCGTCAAACTCTGGGGATCCGGGACACCTCTTCGGGAATTTTTGCACGTGGACGACATGGCGGAGGCCGTTTGTTTTGCCATAGAAACCACCTTTTCCGAAAATCTATACAATGTAGGCACCGGGGAAGACTTGACGATTCGTGCCCTTGCGGAGTTGATTCAGAAAATCACGGGGCACCGGGGCGACATCATTTGGGACAGCAGTAAACCGGACGGGACCCCCAGGAAGCTAATGGACGTTTCCAAAATGACACAAGCTGGCTGGAAGGCGAGCATCGGTTTGGAAGAGGGAATCAAGTCAACGTACCAATGGTTTCTAGAGAATCAAGCTACGTTTAAAGAAGTAAAGATTTAAAGGGTCACCATGTACCGCAGAGTTCAACAAAGCGTACCATTGCTTAACTATTGAATAAAGCCTGAGTGAAACACTGCGTAAACCCCATGTAACTTAAAAAGTTAAACAAAAATAAAACCACCGTGCTGCGCTGAGTCCAACTTAGTGTACCACGGTGAAACTTAAGACCATGAAAACAGCATTAATCACAGGAATTACCGGTCAGGACGGGGCTTACCTCGCCGAATTACTACTATCCAAAGGCTACACGGTACATGGAGTCAAACGAAGAGCCTCTCTTTTTAATACGGATAGGATTGACCATTTGTATCAGGATCCGCACGATGACAACAAGCGATTGTTTTTGCATTACGGGGATTTGACAGATTCGATGAACCTGACACGGATCATCCAGGAAACCAAACCGGATGAAATCTACAACCTGGCTGCCATGAGCCACGTGAAGGTGAGTTTTGATACGCCGGAATATACGGCAAATGCCGATGGTATTGGCACGCTTCGGATATTGGAAGCGGTTCGTTTGCTGGGCATGGAAAAAACGACCAAGGTCTACCAAGCTTCGACTTCCGAATTGTACGGACTGGTGCAGGCAGTACCCCAATCCGAATCCACGCCCTTCTATCCCCGATCCCCCTATGCCGTTGCCAAGCTGTACGGCTATTGGATCACGGTCAACTACCGGGAGGCCTATGGCATGTATGCGTGTAACGGGATCTTATTCAACCACGAGTCGCCGTTGAGAGGGGAGACCTTTGTTACCCGTAAGATTACCCGTGCGGTGGCGAAGATAGCCTTGGGGCTTCAGCGTGACCTGTACATGGGCAACCTGGATGCAAAGCGAGATTGGGGGCATGCCAAGGATTACGTAGATGCCATGTGGCGCATCCTGCAGCAGGACGAGCCAGAAGATTACGTCATTGCTACGGGCGTGACCACCAAAGTGAGGGATTTTATTAAAATGGCTTTTGAAGAGGTGGGCTTTACGCTGTCTTTCGAGGGTGAAGGAATAGACGAGAAGGGTATCCTGGCAGACATCGACAAGGAAAAAGCCTTTGATATACTTGGAACTTCTCACTTTAAAGTAAAGAAGGGCGACGTGCTAGTCAAGGTTGACCCGGCTTATTTCCGGCCAACCGAAGTTGATTTGCTTATTGGTGATCCGACCAAAGCGATGACCAAGCTCGGCTGGAAACCGAAGTATGATTTGAAGATGCTGGTGGAGGACATGGTCCTTTCGGATGTAAATTTATTCAAGCGCGACATCCATTTGTTGAAAGGTGGGCACAAAGTGCTGAACCAGGCGGAGTAGTCCACCGAAACGTACCAGAAAAGCAAAGGAGGAACCAGTAATCGATTCCTCCTTTGCTTTTTTTATTTCGTTCGTTCGCAATCGCCTCTCGTTCGGTGACGTTCGCAAATACGGAAACGCAGGTTAGGCGCTTGTTATTAGTAGCGTCCAAAAGACAGAGGATACGTCTGCTTGTAGTAATGCCGTTTTCTATGCGGAGCCTGGCTGTCGCCTTACTACTATCGATCGACCGAATCGGAAAAAGGGGAGCGGGGAGGAACCGGAACTTCGAATCGGATCACGCGTGTTCGCCCATCTCGCTTGGGTGGAATCGAAAGAAATGATTAGATTTGTGGCTTAATTTATCCGGGGCTCGGAAGTACGAGAAGGGGGCAGTACGTATGCAGCTGGAAATCAGAAAATCCCAGGATACGGCCGCTTTTTTTGAGTAGCCAGCTTTCAACGTTACCTCAGCGGTTTCGGGAGGGTAAAAGGTGTAAACGCCAGGATGATCGCATCAATGCTCCCGTCAACTCGTCCGCAGGCTGTGGCTGAGGAGGCGAAGCTGTATCCGGTAAGACAAATCGATCTTTTTAGTACCCTAAAAAAATTACAGTAGCGCATGCAAATTACTCGTTTGTTTCTGACCCGATTTTTATTGATTTTAGTGTTGCTGGTTCACACCGGAATTCTCCTTGCCCAATCTTTGCAGGATATTCAAAAAGTGAGAGCAGACGACCTTTCTGATGCACAAATAGAACAATTGATTAAAAGAGCTGAAGCATCGGGAATGAACGAGCAGCAACTTATTGCGGTTGCTCGCGAAAGGGGCTTACCGATGAGCGAAATTTCTAAACTGCAGCAGCGAATAGCGTCGTTACGGAGTGGGAGCAGAACTACCGGCAGTCGTACGACGAACGGGAACAATCAAGCCAGACAAATAGGGGAAAGTGAGAACGATAGTATTTTTGAGGGGATAGCGGAGCAGGATCCGTTTTCTGATTTGACGCCCAAACAGAAACAAATTTTCGGGTATACACTCTTTTACAACCGCGAACTCAACTTTAATCCGAGCTTAAATATCCCGACCCCTCCTGACTATATTATTGGTGGGGGAGATCAGTTATTGATAGACGTGTATGGTGCTTCCCAGCAGTCTTACGAGTTGACGGTGAATCCTGAAGGGAGTATTTTCGTTCCAAACATCGGGCCCATTAAGGTGGCCGGGGCTACCATCGCTGCAGCTACCTCTCGAATTAAATCTGCAATGCAGCAAATTTATTCAGGCTTGGGGGGATCTGACCCAAATACTTTTATGGAACTTAGGCTGGGTAACATAAGGACGGTATCCGTAGCCTTGGTTGGAGAACTTAATCAGCCTGGAAACTACAAGTTGCCATCATTCGCTTCCCCTTTCAACGCGCTTTTTGCTGCGGGGGGGCCGAACGAAAACGGTTCTTTCCGACACATTCAGGTTTATCGAGACAACAAACTGCTTACAGAAATCGATGTTTACGATTTTTTAGTCAAAGGCGAGCAATCCACGACAAACACACTCAGAGACAACGATGTGATTATTGTTCCTCCTGTCAGAAACAGGGTTGAAGTAGTGGGCTCTGTCCGTAGGCAGGGTCTTTTTGAGATCAAATCGGGAGAAAATTTATCGGACCTTATAAGCTACGCAGGTGGGTTTAAAGCGGAAGCATACAAGGAACGCGTCACCCTTACTCGCATCACAGCTAGTGAACGGAAGGTGGAGGATGTAGATGCCGATAGTTTTACCGATTTTGTTCCTCAGGACGGAGATAGCTACAGGGTTGGCGAAATACTAAATCGGTTTATTAACAGAGTGCAGGTTTCAGGCGCTTTGATGCGGCCGGGAACTTTCTCATTGAGTCCGGATATGAAGATTAGCGACCTCATAGAAAAAGCAAACGGGCTAAGGGAGGACGCTTTTCTAAACAGAGCTACCTTATATCGGATGCAACCGGATTTCTCTCTTGAAATCATCTCATTGGATCTTGAGGCAATAATGAGTGGGGCAGGTCAAGATATGGTATTGCAGCGGGAAGACGTTCTGCATATCGCTAGCATATACGATATTCGGGAGGAATACTTTGTGAAAATTTCTGGAGAAGTTAATAATCCGGGATCTTTTCCTTTTGGCGAAAATATGACCGTGGCTGATTTGGTGATGCGATCTGGAGGCTTCAAGGAATCAGCAAGCGCCTCACAAATAGAAATAGCCAGAAGGGTGAAAAGTGAGGAGGACGGTAAGTTGGCGGATATTATCCGTATAGAGATCGACAGGGATTTAAAACTGAATGCAGAGAGTGCGGAAATGGAATTGCTACCTTTTGATCACGTGATTGTCCGAAGAAGCCCTGGATTTCAACGGGAAAAATTGGTACGGGTGGAAGGCGAAGTGAACTATCCGGGTGAATATGCCATCTCGCGTGCAAACGAGCGAATTTCGGACCTACTGAATAGATCCGGAGGTCTAAACCCTTTTGCATACGCTAAAGGGGCAACATTAATAAGGAGAAATGAATTTTACGACGTTCCAAGTGATCAGGATATTGAACGGAAAAATTTAACCTCGGTACGGAAAAATATTTTGAGTGGTGATTCCGATCGTTCAGAATTTGATAAAATTTTATTGGAAAAAATTAGCGAGGAGATTGAAGAAAAAGAAATCGACCAAGCCGATATTGAAGGGAATTTGTTGTCGGATGAATTCAGAAAAAAGACCTTAGAAACCTTTGTTGAAAGAGATTCTGTAGATTTTGAAATTAAAACGATGGAAATGGTCGGGATTGATTTAGCCGCGATTTTGCGAGATCCCGGTGGGCCGAATGACCTAATTCTTCAGGAGGGCGACGTGCTATCGATACCAAAAGAGCTTCAAACCGTTCGTATGCGAGGAGAGGTATTGTATCCAACCTCTGCGAGGTACCGCGAGAAATCGGGTTTTAAGGATTACATTTCCAGAGCGGGTGGATTTACCAGTAGGTCTCACAGAGGAAGATCATATGTCGTGTATGCAAATGGCGATGTTCAACGAACGAAGCGGTTTTTGTTCATCAATGTGTATCCTACCATGGAACCGGGAGCTGAAATAATCGTACCCAAAAAACCCATACGTGAATCCATGAGTGTTCAGGGTTGGGTAGGGCTGGCAACAAGTTTGGCTACTTTGGTGATTTTAATTGACAGGTTGGGTACCAACTAAATAATTTTTCACATTTGGCAATGGAAAAAACAACGACGTCGAACAACAGAACAAACGATGAAATAGATCTTTTAGCTCTAGCCAAAACAGCGTGGAGACAGCGAAGGAAAGTACTAATTATTGTATGTGGGTTTATTTTGGTTGGGCTATTTTTCGCTATTTTTTCCCCGAAAGACTTCACTGCTTCTTCTACTTTTGTTCCGCAAACCGCTGATTCTAACAAAGCGGCAGGTTCTTTGGGTGGTTTGGCTTCGCTGGCTGGCATCAATTTAGGGGCAATGGGTGGAGGAGCTGAAATACCTCCTACACTTTACCCCAAAATTGTTTCGTCGGTAACCTTTAGAAAGACGTTACTGGACGCTAAATTCAACGTTGAAGGACTAATTGACCAAGTTTCTTATCGGGAATACTTTGAAGAGATTCATTCCCCGGGACTGTTGGGAAGTTTGAAAAAGTACACCGTTGGTTTACCCGGGGTTATACTCAAAGCACTTAAGGAGAAGCCGGATACCACGATCATCCAAAGCGAGCAAGGGTTAATTCGGATCTCTCAGGATGAGTTCGAACACTTTAAAAGATTAGAAAGTCAGCTTTCCGTAGTTCCTAATGAAAAAGAGGGTTTTGTCACATTATCCTTTGTACTTCCCGAGCCTTTAATGGCAGCTCAGATGTCCAAATATGCACAAGAGCTATTGCAGCGGGAAGTTATTGCGTATAAGATTTCGAATGCAAGGGAGCAATTAAAGTTTACTGAAGAGCGCTTCCAGGAGAAAAAGAAAGAATTTGAAGAAATTCAAGCACGACTAGCGGACTTTAAGGACAGGAATCAAAATATAGCATCGGCTACTGTCCAAAATCAATTGCAACGCCTTGAGGCGGAGTACAACTTTTCGTTTAATATCTACAACGAACTAGCTAAACAATTGGAACAGGCCAGGCTACAGGTAGCTAAGGATACTCCCATTTTTTCTGTAATTCAGCCCGTCACTGTTCCGACGGAGAAGTCAGGGCCAAAACGCCTGCTAATCTTGGTGATCTTTACCTTTTTGGGTGCCATACTTGGATTGGGATATGTGTTTGGAGCTGAGTTTTTGAAGGGGCTTAGAGAACAGTGGGAGCGGACCGAGGATTAGCTATCCATAAGGCTCATGTACCGGGTAAATAATCACCCCGGTAAATTTTGGCGGGAATAGGCAGGTTTACAATCGTTAAAAAGACGGAGCGGATGTCCGAAGAGCATTCGCCGTTTTGATTCATTCACGCTACTCCCAAGTGTTAGCAAAGCTAACCCGTATCGAATCCGAAAAGAACGAATGATTTTGGCGTTTTATGAAAGTCTAGTGATTTAAAAATTGGTAAATGTGATTTAGGATTAATTCACGGCCAAGTAAAATTCCGGTTTTTGAAAAGTAATTAGCTTGGTTTCAAATAGAAATAGATTTTATGAGTAACAACCTTATAGCGGATAGCCGTCCACTTAAAGTTTCTAAAGGCACACTAGCGGGCAGGGTAAAGCTTAGTGGGGCGAAGAACAGTGCATTACGACTACTGGCAGCCTCTATATTGACCGATAGGGAGATTCGTTTGTCGAATTTTCCCAACGGCTTATTGGACATTCAAGTACATTTGGAAATGCTGGAGGTTTTAGGTAAGAGCTTTGTTTGTGAGGGGGATAGGGTGGTTATCCGCCAAAACGGCATGCTTAAAACTGAACTAACCTGGCAAAAACGATCTATACGAAATACCCTCTTAATTTTGGGAGCGCTAACCACCAGGTATGGTGAAGGAAGGGTGCCGTTGCCCGGCGGTTGCAAGCTTGGGGAACGTAAATACGATATTCATGTGATGCTTTTGGAGCGCCTTGGAGCAAAGGTTTGGGAAGAAGGAGATTTTCTGTGTGCCCGGGTTGGTAGCGACGGTGTATTAACGGGAAATGATATCTATTTACCCATTAGGTCTACTGGAGCTACTGAAAATGCGATCTTATGCGGAGTCTTGGCGAGAGGAACTACCAACATATGGAATCCCCATATTCGTCCCGAAATACTAGATTTAATCCAGATGCTGAACAATATGGGTGCTGAAATAACCGTATTTGGTCAGAAATGTATCGTTATTGAGGGAAAAAAGGAACTTCGGGGTGTAGAACATGAGGTAATTCCCGACAATATGGAGGCGCTTACCTGGGCTATCGGATCTGTAATTACCAATGGAGATGTTGAAATCCTCAATTTCCCTAAAAATCACCTGGATGTACCGCTTGTTTTCCTGAAGGAAAGTGGCATGAAAATGTATGAAGGGAAGGATTCGGTAATTGTTAAGGGAGGGACTCCCTATCCCTTGGAAATCAGTACAGGCCCCTATCCGGGAATTAACTCCGATATGCAGCCGCTATTGGCTGTATACGGGGCAATGTGCGATGGCGTGTCCAAGATCGTTGACCTTCGATTTCCAGGGAGATATGCCTACGCAGAAGAACTGGGAAAAATGGGGGTAGATTTTGATGTTCAGGGCGACTTGCTGGTCATCCATGGAGGAAAACCACTCACAGGTACTTCAGTAGAAGCGCTTGATTTGAGGGCAGGGATAGCACTGCTGTTGGCAGGGTTAACGGCTGAAGGGGAAACAATTATTGAAAATGCCTGGCAGATTCATAGGGGATACGAAAACTTACAACTGAAACTCCAGGGATTAGGCGTAACTATTTAAATACTTGCATTGAAATTGTGCGTTCGGTAATAAACATCTTCAAAAAAGAAAGGAGCCGGAATGGCTCCTTTCTTTACGATTTTTTTCTGAATCCAAGATACAGGGTTTTATTAAATTACCGAATGGGTGTACATATTAAAAACAGCGCCATTCCATGTAAGGGTGTATTGCGTAATTACCTTCGATTCAGAATGCTAGCTAAATGGAATTGTGATATTTCTTATTCATCCTTTATCGGCAAAAATCTCCATATGCCTCATCCTATTGGGATTGTCATTGGAGATGGCGTGGTTATCCATGATGATGTCACAATTTTTCAAAATGTGACTTTGGGGAGCCATGGAAAAAATAGTAAAGATCTAAAATACCCGACAATAGGGAAAAGCGTGAAGATTTATGCAGGTGCAGTTATCATTGGAGGAGTATCAATTGGAGAAGGAGCAGTAATTGGTGCTAATTCGGTAGTGAATAGCAACGTACCACCATTTTCGGTTATTGTAGGTGTTCCGGGAAGAATTGTTGCTCCCAAATGAAAGGATTCCTAAGTGATGTCTTTCGGGTAGGGGTCTCGAAAATCATTATCATAACCTCTGGATTCGTCACGTCTATTGTTGTAGCCAGGGCATTGGGTCCAGAAAAAAATGGAATCATTACTTCGCTGTTAGTTTATCCCACCATTTTTATGACAGTCGGGTCGTTGGGGGTGAGGCAATCGGTAACCTTTCTGTTGGGTAAAGAAAAGTATTCGGAGCGAAACCTAAAGGAAGCGCTGTTTCAAATCTGGATTTTGACGTCGGTTGTTTCAACGATTCTGTGTTTTTCCTTAATTTATTTTTTTAGTAGAACACATAAGGAGCTTTCGTTGATCGTGCTTGCGGTAGCTCCGATTACCTTCAGTTTATTCAATACCTATTGTTCAGGTATTTATTTGGGCAAGAATAAAATCAGCGAGTTTAACGCGATAAACTGGATCCCAGCCGCAGTGACCACGGCCTTTTCATTTTTATTTCTCGTGATCTTTAAATCAGGTATCGATGGGTACCTGATTTCTGTTTTTTTAGGCCAATCCATCATGTTTTTGATCTTGTTTTTCCGCGTTCAGTTTATTGAGTTTTTTACGTTGAAGATAACGAAGAGTATCCTCAAAGATTTGACTGGTTTAGGTCTTGTTTATGCAGTATCCTTACTCGTTATAAATTTGAATTACCAACTCGATATTATAATCCTGGAGCATTTGAGTTCTGATTTTGAGATCGGCATCTACTCTAAAGGAGCAAATGTGGTCCAGTATCTGTGGCAAATACCGATGCTTTTTAGTACGATCGTTTTTGCCAGGAGTAGCATTTCAAAAAACAGTTTCGCTTTTTCGTTAAAAGTTGCCCAATTGCTGCGAATCTCATTGTTGGTTATTGGCGGCCTTTCTTTGGTATTGCTGCTGTTGTCGGATTGGGTGATTTTAGGGATGTATGGATCGGCCTTTATAGAAAGCGGCCCAGTGTTGAGATTGCTTTTACCTGGAGTACTAATTTTAACGCTCTTTAAAGTAATGAACATGGACCTGGCAGGTAGAGGAAGACCCTGGGTATCGATGAAGGCGATGGTTCCGGCATTGGGGGTTAATGTTATTCTGAATATGGTACTCGTTCCTGACTATGGTGCCAAGGGTGCCGCCTTTGCTTCGACAGTTAGTTATTCAGTTGCTGGCTTACTGTTTCTTTGGTTCTACAACAGAGAAGTTCGGATTGGGATTAAGGAAATACTGCGAATTAGAAAGACGGATTTTGACCCTTTTAGGGGGATGTTAAATAGATTAAAATAAATGAGAGTGTTTGATAATTTCGACTTAACGAATTACAATTCCTTCAAGATATATTCAAGATGCAGGCGGGCATTTTTTCCAGATTCTGACAGCGATATCCAGCATCTTTTTTCTACTAAAAAGAATTACATTCTTTTAGGATCGGGGCACAATGTCATTCTTTCTAAATCTTACTACGAAGATGATTTTATTATTTTCAATGGTAATTTTTCGAAAATCGAATTGGCGGCGGACTATGACATAATTGAGGCACAGGCGGGGGCGAGCATGTATGATTTAAGTCTCTATGCGCTAGATAAGGGGTTGACGGGTCTGGAAATTTTCTTTGATATCCCCAGTTCATTGGGAGGCGCCGTAGTAATGAATGCCGGCGCAAGTGGTGAGGAAATCAAGGATGTTTTGCTAAAAGTGAAGTACTTGGATTTGCAAACCATGGAAGTCAATGAAATCAAAAAGGAAGATATCGATTTTCAATACCGGAATAGTTTTTTTCAAAAGAATACGGATAAAATTATTTTGAGTGCTTCATTAAAGCTCACCCAAGGAGATAAACGTGCGATTCAATCGAAAATGGACCTGATTAAAGAACAAAGGTGGAAAAAGCAGCCCAGGGACCTACCCAACGCTGGAAGCGTGTTCAAAAGGCCGAAGGGGTTCTATGTGGGAGCAATCATTGATGAATTAAAATTGAAAGGAATGACAAAGGGAGGAGCGAAAATTTCTGAAAAGCATGGTGGATTTATTGTTAATCAGGGTAATGCAACAGGAAGCGATATCCTGGAACTAATTGTAGAGATTAAGCATAGAGTAAATGAAAAATTTGGAATCGATTTAGAAGTTGAGCAGAGAATCATTTAAATTAGATGTTGGTCAGCATTATTTCCGTATTTTACAACAGAGAAAAATTCGTCGATTTTTCAGTAAATAGTTTGATTAACCAAACTTACCAGAATCTTGAGATCGTTTTGTGTGACGATGGTTCCTCTGATGGTACCCTGGAAGAATTGAAAAAGTTTGAAGCATTGGACCCGAGGGTTACGGTATTGCATCATTCCAATAGAGGGTTTACAAACTCCATTCGCAGGGCAGTAGCTGCATCAAACGGAGCATTCATTGCAATCCACGGTTCCGGGGATCTCTCTCATCCGGATAGAATCCAAAAGCAGCAAGATTTTTTATCCAAAAATCCATCGGTTGGGGTAGTAGGATGCTTGTTTGAAAGGGACGACTTGATTCTAAATAGAAAGGTGGTTGTAGGAAGGCAAAAAGGAGGGGATGTGCTCAGTAACATTTGCGTAAGTCATGGAGAAGTGATGTTTAGGAAGGATATATATGATGCAGTCGGTGGATATAGGCCTTTTTTTTATTTTTCTCAGGATAGAGATTTATGGCTAAGAATGTCCTTGCTGTGCAAAATTGACTTTATTCCTGAAGTATTGTACACCGCATATACGAGAAGTGACGGCGTCACTGGTAGTGCTTATAGCAGAGCTATTCAATTGTATTTCGCTGAGATATCGAAACAGATGTACGAAATGAGGGTGAGAAATGGTTGGGATTTTATCGATAAGTTTGGCGGTAATGCATGGGTATTCAAACGTAGGTCCAAGCGCCTCGGAAATGAATTGATAAAGCACGCTCTCTGGGCTTTTCGCCAAGGCAACAAAGCGGAATCTTTCAAAATAATTGAACTGGCCAAAGGAGAGTCGGGTGCGGGTTTTATTCATTTAGTTGCTTTTATGATCCTTTTTTTAGGAAAATTTGAAAATGGGCCCGCTTTTTTGTCACGCATGTTAAATGTGAAACGGAGGCTTATTAAATGAATCGATTGATAATTCGAAGGGAAAGAGTGGAGGTTTTCCTTGTTCTTATACTGTTATTCTTTGCCATATACCTTCCACCAGTTAGATTTTTAAAGTTTTCTCCGGAATACTTATTGATTGTTGGCTTTCTAGTCTGGCTTTTTATTCACCTAAAAACCTTAAAATATGCTCTCACGACTAGAGGGATCTTCGTGTTTTTTTTAACCTTTTCCCTTATTGTGTATTACTTATTTTTGAGAGAATATCTAAGCTCTGGAGTTAAAGATATTGGTTTCCAACAACTGTATTGGGTTAAGCAACTGAGGTTTTTGGTTAATATACTTCTAATTTCGCTCCCCTTTTCGTTAATTTTCTATAGGCGCAATTGGACGATCGATAAACTATTGGAAGCTTTCGTCGTTTTGGGAATTGTTCAGTCGGTTTTTGCCGTTGTAATGCTAGCCATACCGGGGCTAAAGGAGTATGTCACCGATCAGTTTCTAGATTTGCAGTTTATGTTCGACCAAAAGGGCGAGTTGTTGCTCTTTAGAATTTATGGACTATCGTCCGAGTACCTATTTACCTATCCGATTTTTCAAGGCATGGTCTTAATGATTATATTTACTATGGTGGCGCAGGGAGTTTATAAATATATCTGGTTCGTCCCCATCATATTGATTAGTATCGTGTTTAATGCGAGAATTGGTCTGGTAGCTCTTCCAATTATTCTTTTCGTTTATTTTATTTTTACGCTAAGGAAATCTGATGAGTCGGTTAGTTTTTCGAAATTCATAAAAATTTCTTTCGCGATACTGGTTGCAGTTCTATTGTTGGTTGTTAGTATATCCTTATTTATTGATCCTGAGATCTTTACCTACATGGTCTTACGAGGATTGGAATCTAACACCAGTGGTGCCAATCACTGGGATAACTTATTTCAACGCATGATCGTCCTCCCGGATAGTATACAGGGGATAATTTTTGGGGAAGGTCGATACTTATACGGGAATGTTTACGATGTGCAATCAGATATTGGATACATTAATGATTTGTTGTTTGGAGGTGTTTTTTATATTGTTGTTTATTTTTCGTTAATTTTGTATTTGCTTTTCAATAAGTTTAGCAGTTTTTCCAGAATTAATAAAGTATTATTTGCTTCGGTATTTTTATACATCATCGTTTGTAACTACAAAGGCCCCTTACTTGTGAATAATGGATTTTTGAGGGCAGTACTTATCGTTTTATTTCTTCACCATTTAAATAGTAGAGATGAATCAGAATCCACTGATTTCTATAATCACAGTCTGTTACAACAGTGAAAAGTATATCGATGACGCATTTTCATCTATTTTAAACCAAACCTATAGTAACTTCGAGTACATACTAATAGATGGCTCTTCTACGGATGGTACGCTCTCGAAAGCTCGTGCATTCAAGAACCTGCTGCACCAGGATTTTACGATAGTTTCAGAAAAAGACGATGGTATTTACGATGCCATGAATAAGGGCATTGAGCTGGCAAAAGGAGAGTTGATTTGTATTTTAAATAGCGATGACTTTTTTGTTCCAGAATCCCTACAGCGATATGTGGAATGTTACCGGGGCCATAACTGCGCAGATAATTTAATTATTGTAGGGGATGCGCACAGGGTTGATAGAAATGGGGAAATCAGCTATTTACGTAGAAATACACTTTCTATACTCGAGCAACAAATTGAATTTACGATGCCGCTGGTGCATCCGGCTTTTTGTGTACATACAAATGTATATAAGAAATTAGTGGGACTATTTAATGTGTCAGTTAAGCTGATCGCCGATTACGATTTTACTTACAAGGCATATAAATCTGGTGAGGTAGAATTTGCATTTGTAAATTCTGTCACTGTGAACATGAGAGAAGGTGGAGTCTCCGATGTTTTTGATCTCGGGTTAATTTGGGACCGAACCGCGGCTAGATTTACCGTAAGAAAGCACTACCAAAATGCCGCAAAAAATTTTCTATTATGTGCTCGGTTTTACACAGAAGAAGTTTTAAGGCAGTTTCTCAAAAAATATTTCAGAAAAACAAAGTTATTGAAAACCAACCGTAAGCATGATTCATAATTTACGATTTTTGATTCCGGATGACCTTAAGCAGCGGCTTCTCTATCCGGGATATTATTGGTCTGTTGTTAAATCGAAGTTCGATAATAGGTATTTTAGTGGTCTAGAAATCATTAGTGCTGGTTACAAAAATGAGTTTGGGGGGTATTTTAATTTGCCGATCGGAAACAAGCTCGGAGATGTACTATTTCAAGGAACCGATCAAACTGCATCTTCCTGGCCTCCTAAAGGTGAATTGGCAATATGTATCAGGGAAAGTGGAGCTACGGACGCCAGAACGTTGGCCTATTCACGAGCTTGGAATTGGCAACAAGGGGCTTTTTTAAGATGGTTTTCCGAAGATTTGCTATGTTTTAATGACTACGATAGCAATACAAAGACGTATTGCGTGAAGATCATGGATAAGCAAGGACGACTGGTTCGGCAAATTGATTCCCCCCTTGGTGCAATTGACTTTTCTGGAAGTGTTGGTGTATCCTATTCCTTCGAGAGGTTGGCTATTCTTCGAGAGGATTATGGCTATTTTGCAAAAGAACTGTCAAATGAGCGGGAAATCCTCACTGAACCGATTGCTTTTAGCTTGGTCGATCTCAACTCCGGTGGTTTGGTCCATCGTGTTAGTTTTGATGATTTAAGAGATATAACTGAAGTTCAACCGGAAAATGATAAAGTAAATCATTTTGAGTTCAGTCCAGACGGAAAAAAAGTAGCTTATTTATATAGGTATTGGGTGGATCAAGTAAAGATTACAAAAATGATGGTCTTTGATCTTGAGAAAAAGTCCCATACAGTGATCGGAAATGAAAAGTTTTATTCTCACTTTTGCTGGATAGATACTGAGCAAATTCTTGTCTTCGGCCAACTCGAAGAAGAAAATAAATTCTTTGTGATAAACTGTGTTTCTCAGAAAAAGTTTATTCCTGATTTTTTTGTTCCCCCCCATGACTCCCATCCAGCGACAAAGACTGGAAAACGAATAGTCTTTGACAGTTACCCAAGTTTTTTTAGAAAGTCAAATATTCTTGTAGTCGATACCGTTAACGGAACGCGTACTTCTATTGGCAGGTACCTACACCACCCTACATTTAGAGGAGTGAATAGAGTAGACCATCATCCCAGGTTTAACCAGGATGAACGGAGGGTGTATATCGACCTTCCTCTTGGTAGAGAACGTAAGTTTGGTGTGATTCAATTATGAGGGTATCGATCGTATTGGCCTGTAGGGATAATCGAGGGAGTCTGAAAATGACTGTAAAGTCGATTTTGAGGCAGAGTTATAAAGAGTTTGAGCTTATTATCGTTGATGATGGGTCCAAAATACCGATTCATATAAGTTTATCGGATATTTCGGACCCGAGAATAAGGATTTATCGAATCGATGGTCAGGGGCTTGGAGCAGCGTTGAACTATGGTATTTCGAAAAGTACAGGAGACTACATTGCGCGTATAGATGACGATGATTTGATGGATCCACAAAGAATTCAAAAGCAAGTAAGTTTTCTGGATAATAACCGCCGTACGGTGTGTGTGGGAACTCAGTTGTGGTTTAAATCCGGAGGCAGGTATAAAGCGGTCAGGAGATTCCCGGTGAAAAATGATGCCATTTTGGACGATTTGTTGCGGCTTAAATTTAGCATTGCTCACTGCGCCGTTATGTATCGGAGGAGTGCCTTCGAGGCGGTGGGGGGATACCGAATTTTAGGTGGAGGCCAAGATCTGGATTTGTTTCTTCAATTCAGTAAGGTCGGCGAACTTGCGAACCTGGATGAATTTCTCACCTATTATAACCTTTCCCTTAGCGGATTGTCCGTTCGGGCGCCGAAAAATAAATACAAAGCCTATTTGTTTGCATTGAATTCAATAGCAAATGATTCCAGGTTTGTAACCCATCGAAGCGAAATTTCCGGGACGATTAATGTGGTTTTAACCAAATTGAGTTCAAGATCAAACTATTTGTTTGCTACAAAGCGTTTTTTTTTGATTTGGGGTGTTTGGTTGTTTGGAAAGAATATTGCTTCGAATTTGAAAGTAAACTAAATGTCAATGGAATTTTTTGACTACACGATTAAAGAAGTGCTCCCCTCACGCTTGCAGGGAGGAAAAACTATCATCCATACACTCAATCCCCATTCATTTTGTATCGCCAAGACAGATAGATTGTTTAAGGAATCACTTTTGAGCGCTGATTATTTGATACCAGATGGCGTGGGTATTGTTCTGGCGGTAAGAATTCTATTTGGAAAGAAAATTAAGAAGGTATCGGGATCTGATCTTCACGCACATGTTCTGCAAGTGGCCAATGATAATTCGCTGAGAGTTTTTTACCTGGGGGCATCGGAAAGTACGTTACTAAAAATCAAGGAAAAGGTGAATCTTGAGCATCCAAATATCGAAGTTGGCTGCTATAGTCCACCTTACAAAAATGAATTTGACCCCGAAGATAACCGTTTGATGCGCGAAAAAATCAACGGGTTTAAGACGGACGTGTTGTTTGTAGGGATGACTGCTCCGAAACAAGAAAAGTGGATTTACGAAAATATTCAAAGCCTCAATGTACTATTTGCTTCGGGAATTGGGGCAGTATTCGATTTTTACGCAGGGACCGTAAAAAGACCGTCTCAGTTTTGGATAAAAATGGGTCTGGAATGGTTACCAAGACTTTTTAGAGAACCTAAACGACTGTGGAAAAGAAACTTTCATTCGACTCCCGAGTTTTTGTTTGATATTATCAAGGAGAAAATTACGCCTACGTCCCGTTCCAACTAGTTGGTTGGCATTTTCCGTGTAGTTTATCGGCAAGCACTTTACCGTAATAGGAAAGCCTGCGGGGCAACAAATCTCAACTATGATGCGGGTTTTGGGTTGAATTTTTTGTTAGGTTACCCCCTCCTCAATTCAATCACCGTAATTTCCGGCCAGATGCCTACCCGCCCCGAGAAGGCATGGAAGCCGAAGCCCCGATTGACGTACAGGTATTTTCCGGCTTCCGCTACCAATCCGGCCCAATTGGGATACCGGTATTGGGCGGGACTCCAACGAAAAAGGGGCGTTTCTATCCCAAATTGCATGCCATGGGTGTGCCCACTCAGGGTCAAGTGAATGTTTTTTGGATGCTTTTTGACCTGCTCGTCCCAGTGGGAAGGATCGTGCGAAAGCAAAATTTTAAACTCTTCCTCAGCTACACCCGACAGGGATTTTTCGAGGTCTCCCTTGGACTGAAACCCAACTCCCCAGTTTTCTACGCCCAATAGGCGGATCCGCTGCGCGCCTTTTTCCAGCACCCTGTTTTCATCCAGCAGTAGGTCGTATCCCAGGTCTTTGTGCTTTTGCTTTAGCTGTTCAAAATTTGCCCGCTTCGCCTCCGGACTGGGCCAGGATGAATAGTCCCCATAATCGTGATTACCCAGGATGGAGTACTGCCCGAACGGCGCACGAATTTGCGCAAATGCCTCCAACATGGGTTCGATCTCATCCGCCCGGTGATTTACCAGATCCCCGGTAAATACAAAAAGATCCGATTTTTGCGATGCCGCAAGTGCTGCCCCCTTTTTTACCGCTTCCATATCGGTAAAACTTCCCGCATGAATGTCCGATAGCTGGGTAATGGTAAAGCCGTCAAAAGCTTCCGGTAAGTCGGGAAAATAGATGGTTTTTCGGATGGTTCGGAAATCGTATTTGCCTTTAACTATCCCATAAACAAACCCCGTGAATGGGATAACTGCCGCACTGAACGCAAGCTGACTTATAAACTTTCTTCGTCCCGGATAAACGCCACCATCATCCGAAGAAAGCCCAGCCGAAAAATACGACCAGGTAGCACTCAATCCACGGAAAATGTCCTCCCCAAACAAAAAGGCGATCACCGTTAGCTGCGTGACCGAAATGGTGAGAAATAAATTCAGCGATTGCTGAGAGGTTGGCGAGATTTTCCCTTCCTGCATAATCCGGAAAAATGTAAGGCCGATCCACAAACTGATGCCTCCAGAAACCAGCCAATAGGCGAATTTCCCCCTGGAAGCCCATGCTACGGGCAGCAGGGTTTTCACTCCCTGGTAGACGTACCAATTTAAGAAAAACAGTACAGCCAGTACAATGAAAATGATAACGATGCCACCCACTTTTGTCATGTTTTTTTATGTTACCCTAATTAATCGCAAACGGAAAGAAAAGGTTTGGTATTCGACTGAAAAAGCAGAAAGTATTGGATTTGTGCTCCTACAAGGCCTGAATACGTACGGTGGCATGCATGGAAGGTTCCTGCAGTTGATCGCCACCAAAGCTTCCATGCACCGGCAGGGTGTTTTGCGGGAGAAAGCTACAGGCAAGGGGAATATAGTGTTCGTCCGTCATCAGGCCCAGACTGGGGTCCAGTCCAACCCAGCCCGCACCCGGTAGATAGGTCTCTACCCAGGCGTGAAGTTCGTGTCCTTCCTCCAATTCCGGGTTAAAGGCATAGCCGCTCACAAATCGGGCAGCCAGCCCCAGATGCCGGAGGATTTCGATCAACATCCAGGACAGGTCTCTACAGGATCCTTTACCGGCAGCAAAGGTATAATCCGCTTCCCATAGGTTTTCTTCTTCCCGGATAATGTGCTGCCAATCGGCGTGGATGGAGGCATTGAGGCCGGTTAGAAAACCAATGGGATCCCGAGAGGTTAATTTTGCCAATCCGTATTTCTGTAGCAGTGCATTATTGCTATGGTTTAGATAGGCTTGGAGCAGCGGCATATCGGCTTCCGGGTAGGAAAAGGGTGTTTCGGCTTCCGGATCCAATTGATCAATGAACGATTGATCCACCAAAAATAAAAAGGGATTAAATGGGGTATGAATGGACTCAAAAGAGGTTCGAATGTGTAAGCGGTCGGTTTCTTTTGCAAACCATACCTGGAAAAATGGATTGCCCTCCAGGCTGTACCGTTCATTTATGCCGGCGGGTTCGGGTTGGATGTGGAGCCTGAAATCATGAATTTTCAGGTAGTTTCGTTGCAGTGGGCGAAGAAAGATACGGTGTGGGTTGAGTCCAACCTGCTGATGGTAATCGTAACTGGTGTCGTGTTGAATTTGTAGACGCATCGTGTATTCGTTAAAGGGTACGGAAAACCCGGCATCTGTGGAATTCAAATGGGGTGAAATCTACTCGCTTTCTTCGATTTCTTCGTGAAAAAAGGCTTTTTTCAATATATCGGCCGGTAGTTTATGGATGGCCTCTTTTAGCGAATTGTTCCAAAACTCGGACAAATGATTCAGTTCGTGCTGCTCAAAGCGATTTTCTATGACATGGTAACTGTCGTTTTCCAAAATGACGGTATCAATGGGGTAATCGACATCGTTGGCACTGATTCGGGTAGCATCAAAGGCCAGAAAGGCACTTTTCAAGGCAAAATAAAGCGGCTCTTCGTATTTCAGGGACCGGCGCAGTACTGGATTTCCAAATCCCGTGTTGCCGATGATCACAAAGGGTGTTCCCTGCCGTATTTCAATCCAATTTCCCTGTGGATACAACAGATACAGCTTGGGCTCACTGTCTTCTTCCAACTGCCCCCCGATGATCGAATAGAGGTTGAACGAGAAACCGGATTTTTCCAGTGAGTCCATGTCTTCTTCCGCCACCCGCTTGACTTGATCCGCAAAGCCATTGACTGCTTTGTATAATTTATCGAAGGAATCGTCTTCCTTTTCGATGAGTTCTCCAAAGTAGGTGATGGCCTTGTCACGAACCGACCGAAGGCCGGAAGTCATGATAAAGAAGGAGTGCCTTTTTTTATTGACGGTGTATAATTTTTTCGAGGTGGTGGTTTCGTTTCCGGACGTGATTCTGGTGTCTGATAAGCCAACGATCCCGTGCTTCGTCTTAATTCCAATACAAAATGTCATCCTTGCTCCATAGTTTGGCTTACAAAGTTATCTTTTATTTGGAAATAATTATCGTTTATCTGATTCGATATGTGATTGATTTTTACTTGAAGGTGTTCCAGGTATTCGTGGAGTCCGGTACTGATGATGTCGTTGACATCGTCAAACTCCAATTTGGATCGAAGCTCTCCCATGGATTTTTCGGCCCGGTTGGAAAAGCCCGAGCCGTTTGTTCCGGAAATCTTAAAAAGACTTTGCTCGGCCTCACGGAGGCAGAAAAACACGGAACGGGGGAAATATTGGTTCAACACCAAAAACTCCACTACACCGGAAGGGTCGATGGTACCGTAAAGCCTGCGGTAGGTATTAAAGGCTGTGACCGATTTCAACAGGGCCATCCAGTGAAGGAAGTCCAGCGGAGATCCCACCTCTTTGGGGGAGGGAAGGAGGATATGGTATTTGACATCCAAAATACGCGACGTTTTGTCCGCCCGCTCCAGGTATTGGCCTAGTTGGCGAAAATACCAGCCTTCTGTCCGGGCGACGGTACTATCTGCAATGCCGTAAAGTAACAGTATTTGCGATTTGACCGACTCGAAAAAAACCCTTGGATCTTCTTTTTTCCAGACTTTACCTTCAGAGCCGCGTTTTACAAAATGATAGGCTTCGTTCAGTTTCTCCCAGGTTTCCTTGGTCAGGTTTTCCCGAATCATGCGGGCATTTTCCCGTGCTTTGCTGACCGAAGAAATGAGGGAGTTGGGATTATCCGCATCAAAAGCCAGAAAATAGATGACTTCCTGCATGTCGTAATTTTGATTCTTTGCCTGGTAAAGCGCTTTGTCTCCGGTAGCTAAAATCAGAGGCTCCCATTGTTCCTTCAGGTCTCCGGGAAGATCCAGCATCAGGTTGAAATTTACGTCGATAAAACGGGCATAGTTTTCTGCTCTCTCCAGGTACCTGCCCAGCCAGTAAATGGAATTTGCTACTCTACTTAACATAATGGTTGTTGTTGGTTAGTACAATACCCAGGTGTCTTTGCTTCCCCCACCCTGAGAACTATTGACGACCAGCGATCCTTTTTTCAGGGCTACCCGGGTGAGCGCACCTGGAATCACTTCGATCTCTTTCCCGTACAGAATGTACGGCCGTAAATCCACGTGTCTCCCCTCGATGGATTTGTTGTCGATGATGGAAGGGACCGTAGAAAGCGATAACGTGGGTTGGGCGATGTAGTTGGTGGGGTTATCCTGTATTAATTTTCGGAAACGTTCGTGTTCTTCGGAATCGGCTTTTGGTCCAATGAGCATGCCGTATCCCCCGGCAGCATTGGTTTCCTTGACCACCAGATCGGCAATGTTGTCCAGAACGTATTCTCTGTCCGCTTTTTCCCGGCAGAGATAGGTAGGGACGTTTTTTAATATGGGTTCCTCCTTGAGGTAATACCGAATGATTCTGGGGACATAGGCATAAACGGCCTTGTCATCGGCCACGCCGGTACCCGGTGCATTTGCCAGGGCCACGTTGCCTGCTTTGTAGGCTTCAAATAGCCCAGGTACACCCAGCATGGAATCCGGATTAAAGGCCAGGGGGTCCAGGAACGTGTCATCGATTCGCCGGTACAGGACATCGATTTGTTCCAGGCCTTTGGTGGTCTGCATGTACACCTTTTTGTTTTCCACCAGCAGATCCATTCCCGATACCAATTCCACCCCCATTTGCTGTGCCAGGTACGAATGCTCGAAGTAAGCAGAATTGTAAACCCCCGGCGTTAGCACCCCGATCACTGGTTTGGGCTTTTCCGACAGGAATTGCAGCATTTCCAAAAGCTTGGTGCTGTAATCCGAGACAGGGCGTACGCCCAGGCTATTGAAGAGTTCCGGAAAGGCCCTTTTGATGATTTCCCGGCTTTCCAGCATGTAAGACACGCCCGAAGGACAGCGCAGGTTATCTTCGAGTACGTAAAAATCCCCATCTTTGTCTCTGACCAGGTCGGTACCGGTAATGTGGCACCAAATGCCTTTGGGAGGAGTGAGGCCCTTGCAGGGCTCCAAATAATCTTTACTCCCCAAAATGAGATCCCTTGGAATCACTTCGTCCGCAAAGATTTTTTGCTCGTTGTAAATGTCCTGCAGGAATAGATTCAAGGCATCAATTCGCTGTTTCAGGCCGTCTTCGAGGATTTTCCATTCGTTTGCGGGAATGATTCGGGGAATGATGTCCAGGTGTAAAATTTTTTCCAGCCCCTCTTTGTCGTGGTACACGTTGAACGTCATACCCATGGCCATTTGCGCTTTGTCAGCCGAATACTGTAGGTGACTAAGTTTTTTGGCAGAGATGCTTTGAATGTAGTTGCCAAATCGACTGTAGTGCGGTCTCAGTTCCCGTTCGTTTCGGTACATTTCATCGTAAAAGCCGTGTTGGTTGTTGTGGATTACCTTCATTGGTATGGATTGGTATCGACTTAAATTCTCGTTTCTAAAAACAATTAGCTGAATAATCTAATCAAAGATTAGCATAATTGCAATTATTTCCGGCTATTCAGTTAAAATTTTTACATAACACGCTCTTTTTTTAGTTAAAAAAGTAATTACTCCCCTCGGACAGGCCCTTACTGATTCTTCCCGGCCAACCAGAGCAGGAAGGCATATTCCATGGCCAATTCTTTTAAAGCCCTGAAGCGCCCGCTCGCACCTCCGTACCCTGCGTCCATGTTGGTGGCAGAGGCTTGCGGGCATTTCTTTAGGTTTCGCTGATACGTAGTTTTCCGCAAGTGAGCTCGGGGGAATACATTCGTGGATTTGGATACGTGATTACGGCTGTGGTATCTGTTTAGGCTTTTATTTTACAGATCATCCAGGGAGTATCCCTTGTAAAGAATCTGATAATCAATAAATTTAAGCAGCAGGCGCTCGGATTTTTTCTTTACCTTTTCCAGGCGTATGGCGTTTTTGTTTCGCTTGACTTCAGCGAATAATACGTTTTTAGTCATTTCATTAATTGCGACGATGTCTATTTCATTTTCACTATTTTTTTCCCAATACGTTCCTAAAAGGTTGAATTTTTTTTCAGATTTTAACCGTTCAATAAAATACCTTTCCAGTGTTTTCCCACTAAAAGTAGAATAATCTCGTTTTACGATCTCCAAAATATATTCCAGATTTCCAGCCTCTATGGCACTACGGTTTTTATAAATAAATCTAAACCAAAAACGTAAAAAGTTATCCTCTATCGTGTACTTAACCGACCGACTAGTTGGTTTGGCCAAAATCGGTCGCACTTTTTTTATAATTCCATATTCATTCTCTAACCTTTCCAAAAAACCTCCTGTCTGCATTTCCATGATGGACTCTATTTCTACCCTTGAAGTCTTTCCACTGGAAATCAATGAAAGAATGGAAAAATAATTTCCATATTCTTTACCAAACTCCTCAATGAGGATGTTTTTCCCTTCGTCCAGGAAAAGTGAGCCTTCTGAGATTACTTCCTGCAGTATTTTTTTTTCGGTAAATGCATTCCGTTGTACCAGAAGTTCAATGTATTTTGGGACGCCTCCTGTAATCATAAAAAATGCCAAAAGGTCTTCGTTGGAAAAATTAGGGTGAAAGTCTCCAAGGATTTTTTTTTGAGTGGGGATATCAAATGCTTTTAGGTGAATACGTTGCGTAGCTCTGCCAAATAATGGTTCTTTTGCGTTTTCAAATATACGGGTCATCATGGAGTAGATGGAGCCGCATAAAATCAAATTGATTTTACTTTCATTTTTGCAGTTATCCCAGGTGCGTTGCATTTCAGAGAATACCGAAGGGTTAACTGAACTAAATTCCTGGAACTCATCAATAATGAGCGTAAAATGGCGTTCTTTTGAAACATTCATCAAAAAACTAAATAATCCGGTAAAAGTTTTTATTTCACCAAATATCGGAATAGCAAGTTTTTGTTTGATTTCTTCAGCGAATTCCAAACAAAGCAACGCTTCATTTTTTTTGGCAATGAAGAAATAAAGAAAAATATCCGTTTTATAGGCTTCTAATAGGAGACTTGTTTTACCCATTCTTCTTCGTCCCACCATGAAGGTCATTTGAGCAGATTGGACTGCAGACGCTTGTACCCTCCTCAGAATACTTAATTCGCTATCTCTATTGTAAAACAACATAAATTATCGTAATTGAAATTACCGTAATTTGAATTACGAAAAAAAGATACGATAAATTTCCTTTGCAAGCAATAGGCCTTACCGATCGGCAGGATTTCACCCGCTTTTTTTCAGAATTGATTTGAAAAAAGAGGAGTGGAGGAAAGCTTTGCCTACCACAGCTCTGCCGGAGACAATTTCCCGCATGTAAATGGTTTGCAGAACAGGGTGTCCGGGTAGTTCCAACACAACCAGTACTCCCCTCGGACAGGCCCTTACTGATTCTTCCCGGCCAACCAGAGCAGGAAGGCATATTCCATGGCCAATTCTTTTAAAGCTCTGAAGCGCCCGCTCGCACCTCCGTGCCCTGCGTCCATGTTGGTGTGCAGAAGTAATAAGGAGTCATTGCTGCGCAGGGCGCGTAATTTTGCGACCCATTTGGTGGGTTCCCAGTATTGAACCTGACTGTCGTGAAGCCCGGATGTCACCAATAAGTGGGGGTAGTTTTGTGCTTTCACGTTGTCATAGGGGGAATACGACCGGATATAGTCGTAAAAAACCTTGTCCTTCGGGTTTCCCCATTCGTCAAACTCACCAGTCGTCAAGGGAATGCTTTCATCCAACATGGTGGTAAGTACATCGACGAACGGTACCGCAGCAATGGCACCAAAGAATAGGTCGGGCCGCAGATTAATCACCGCACCGACAAGCAATCCACCTGCGCTTCCGCCCATGGCGAAGAGCTTTTTTGGATGCACGTATTTTTCCCGGATGAGTAGCTCACCGCAAGCGATAAAATCGGTAAAGGTATTTTTCTTTTGCAGCATTTTTCCATCTTCGTACCAGTGCCGGCCCATCTCCTGTCCACCTCGTACATGTGCGATGGCAACTACGAATCCCCGGTCCAGCAGGCTCAGTCTGCTGGAGCTAAAGTACGGGTCCGAACTCAATCCATAGGCTCCATAGCCGTATAAAAGCAAGGGGTTTTCTCCTGTTTTGGAAAAAAGGTCCTTTTTGTAAACCAGGGAAATGGGAATTTCCTGCCCATCTTCGGCGGGTGCCCAAATGCGTTCGGATTGATACGCTTCCGGATCGTGACCGCCGACTACCTCTTGTTGTTTCATGAGCGTCTTCTCCCGGCTATCCATATGGTAGTCGTAGATGGAAGAGGGGGTGGTGAGGGAATTGTAGCCATAGCGGAGAATCTCTGTATAGTACTCCGGATTCGTTCCGATCCATACCGAGTAGGCAGGGTCTTGCATTCGGATGTAGTGTTTCCGATCTCCATCCCAGGTGCGGATTTCCAGGCGGGTCAGGCCATTGAACCGGTTAGCGATGACCAGGTGGTGTTTGAAGACATCAAATTCTTCCAACAATACATTTTCACGTGCCGGCACCAGTTCCTTCCAATGGGCTTTGTTCGGCGTCGATAGCGGGGCGGTTACCAGTTTGAAATTGGTGGCTCCGTCTGCATTTGTCAGGATAACGAACCGATCCTCGTGGTGCTCTACTTCGTATTCCAGATCTTTTTCTCGAGGCTGAATGAGCGTCCAGACTCCGTCCGACTGGTCCGCTGGCAGGTACCTGAATTCCGAAGAGACGGTACTTTGACTGGCAAGGAAAAGGAACTTTCCTGATTTGGATTTTTGGATACGAACGGTAAATTTCTCGTCTGTTTCCTCAAATACCAATTCGTCTTCGGCCTGGCTTTGGCCGAGTACGTGCTTGTATACCTTGTTAGACCGCAGGGTCTGCGGATCCTGCTGTGCGTAAAAGAGGGTTTTATTGTCACTTGCCCAGGCCATATTTCCGGTAACTTCGGTTAATTTTTCCGGAAACGTCTGCCCCGAGTGAAGGTCCTTGAAGTAAATCGTGTAAATCCTTCGGCCTACTGCATCGGCAGCATAGGCCAAGAGCCGGGTGTTTTCCGAGACAGCCAGGGCATTTACCTGCAGGTATTCCTTATCTGCTGCCAGCTCATTGACGTTCAAAACGATCTGCTCGTCGGCCATCAATGCCTCTTTTTTTCGGCAGTAGATCGGGTATTCTTTTCCGGCTTCAAATCGTTGGTAGTAATAATACCCGTTCTTAAAATACGGTACGCTGGCGTCATCGTCTTTAATCCGGCGTTTCATTTCCTGAAAAAGGGTTGCCTGCAAGGGTTCGGTAGCTGCCAGGCAGTGCGATTTGAACGCGTTTTCCGCTTTCAGATAGGCCTGTACTTCCGGATTTTCCCGTTCGTTCATCCAATAGTAGTTGTCTATGCGGGAATCGGAATGGTAGTCGATGGTTTTTGGTATAATCGCAGCTATAGGGGCTTCCAAGGATGATGGTGTTTTCATTTTCTGGGATGTTATTTTTTTTTCACTTTGTCGCATGCCGAATAAAAAATTATTCGGATAATTACATATATTGGTGGGCTTTGATGCATTTATTTCACACGCTATGTAACCTATTTAACGCACAAAAGTATGGGATTAATTAAAGAATTCAAGGATTTTGCTGTAAGGGGCAATGTCGTCGACCTGGCAGTGGCGGTCATTATGGGCGGCGCCTTTGGAAAGGTGGTGTCGTCGCTGGTAAATGACATCCTGATGCCACCGCTTGGTTTGCTACTCGGAGGAGTTGACTTCAAGGATTTGATGGTCGTGCTCAAAGAGGCCTATGTGGATCCCGCAGGTGTGGAAATCGCAGCTGTTACGATCAATTATGGCAACTTTATCCAGTTTATTGTGGATTTCACGCTGGTAGCCCTGGCCGTGTTTTTGCTGGTAAAGTTGATCAATAACCTGAAGAGAAAAGAAGAGGCAGCACCTACCCCTCCTCCGCCAACCGTCAACAAAACCGAGGTACTGCTGGAAGAAATCCGGGATCTTTTGAAGAAATAGAGCAGCGGCCGCCCGGTTATTCGGGTGGCTTCGCTTTTTTGTGCCTTATCGGTTAAACTGATACCTCAGTTGAATGGTGGTTTCTGTGACCTCGCTGCCCGGGATTTCCTGAAGCCCGGAACCGATCCCTTCCCGGTTGGTGTAGCTGGTTTTTGCCCACCTCGCCCAGCAGGTCAACTGCCGGCTGATCTTGTATTTGGCGAGCAAATAGTACCGCATACCTTGTCCGAAAAAGCTGGGAACAGAGAAGGCCCATAGCACGTTTTTTTCAAAAAGAAACTGTCGGTTTTCAAAATCGTCGGTATCAAAAAGCGAGATCCTTCCGCTGAAGTTGAACCTGTTTATTGTGCCCGAAAGGTCCTGAAAGATCGCATACCCCCGGGTGGTGCGGCCGTTAATTAAAAAGGAGCTAAGCTGGATTCGGGTTTTTGCTTGCCACCAGGGGGTCGGTTGGTAAGTGAGGTTCCAGGCGAAGTTTCGTCGCTTTCCTTCCATCAGGAGGTATTGATTTGCTGGTTGTTCGTCGGACAGCAGGTTTCTGCTTTTCCGCTCCTCCCGCCATTGTGCGAATAAAACCAGGGATTTATTGGGTGTGTAGGTAAAGCGGCTTAGCCATTCGCTGCCCGAGGAGGGGGCGTATGCCCGAAACCGCAGCCAGGGGAAGGAGAAGTGGTCATAATAGGCGGACCAGCTGATTTTTCGTGAGGGTTTATAGTTCATTCCCATGTAAAATCCCTCTTCATTGATCGGCCGGGATCCTTCGGAAAAAGCATTCCCGTAAAATGAATGGAAGTTTCGGTCAAAATTTCGCCACACCAGCGAAAAATCCAGCTGCCGGCTTAAACTACTCATGATACCAACGACAGATCCGCTTCCTCTGCTTTTCGAAAGGGCCGATTCGGCAAATAGGTAGTGGTTGGAAAAATTATACGAGAGGTACAGGCTACCAATGGCATTTTGATCGCCTCTGAATTCAAATTGATTGTAGATGCGGGCCCGTGGCAGCAAGGGTTGACTGTACCGGGTATGCAAAAAATTCACCCCTGCCTGAAGGCCATTTGTCCGGTTTTTGTAATGAACATTTCCGCCAATATTTTGCTTTCGGGCCTGTGCTTTTTTTTGAATTTCGCTCTCCGTACGGTGGTATCCCGAAAGAACCAAGGAGGACAAATAGCTATCGGATGCCTCGAGGCTGTCTTGCAGTAGTTGTACGTTCGCATTTCTTGGCGCGGAAGAATACATGGCGGTCCAGGCCAGGTTTCCGCTGGTAACAGTGGCCGCGGCCCCCCGGAAAAAGCCGGTTTCCAAGACCGAAGTGTATGGCCGGAGGCCCAGTGAGCTTCTTCTTACAGTGGCCACGGTTTCTGCCCCTTTGCCTACCGAAAACCCGGCCCCAAATACGAGCCCCTGCCCAAATTGTAGCTGGTAATCTCCCAACGTAAAGGTTTGTAGCGCCCCTTTATTGTACAGGGTGTAGTGAAGGGACAGAAAATCCATCCCATACCGTCTGCTGTCCGTATCCCAGGTGAAGGGTTCGCCAGCGTCTTTTTCGGCAGTGAGCCCTACGCTAAAGTCGCCTGGTTGCTGCAGCCGTAGACGGACGTACACATCGTTTGGATCGCCCAGGTACCGGCTGCTTAAGGTGCCGTTGGATAGGGTATCCGGAGGGCTGAATCCTTTCCGGGTTTGCCAGATTCGGCGCTGACGAACAATGAAATAGGCGTTTTCCGCATTTTTAAGACGCCTTACGCCCGGGGGACTTAGTGGGATTGGATCGGACTTTAAAACGACAAAGGGCAGCATCTTACCGATCGTTTCCAGATCCCATTCCGGAATGGCCTGTAGCTCGTAGACCGACAGCAGCGGACCAAACGTGTCACGGTAGCCGATAAAGGACTCCACCTGTAGTGGCGTCAGGATGGAAAGGGATTGGAGTTGTTCGGCAGTTACCTGTTGCAAATTCAGCGGGCTGAGGTGCACTTGCAGCAGGCTTTCGTACAGGTCTTCGTAATCAATGTCTTCGTCCTGAAAGGCGAAGCGCTCTTCCATAAAGGCTTCGATATCCAGTTCGCTGTCCGTAGGCGTTTGGGCGCTGAGCGATTGCAGTCCCCAGACCAGGGAGATACCCGGGATGAGTACGAAGGGTTTCACGGGGCAGTCAGGTTGTAGGTAAAAGAAAAGTGATGGGTAAAGCCCAGGAGGAAATTGCGACTCATGGCGTAGTCGATTTGGTACCTTCGGGGTTTGAAACCAATACCAAAAAACAGGTTGTTGGGCCGGGTATTGATACCGGTTCGGGCCCATAGCTTTTGCTGAAAGCTGTAGGCAACACCCGCCTTAAACTGTGCGGGACTGAGCAGCTCCTTTTCGGATTCAAAATTGACCAGTAGGTTTTCGGAAGGGCGGTAGGAAATACCCGCTTTCACGGTGGTTGGTAGGTAATCGCTGCTTGCCTGGCTGATTGCCGCCCGGGTAAGGTTGTATGCATGGGCGCCGAAAAATAATCCTGGAAGTAGTTCGGCCGTACCCCCCAGTTCGATCACCGGGCGTGCACTTCTTCCAAAACCTTCGATATTCGTTTGAAAATAGCTGATTTTTAGCCCCAAACTGGCCAATCCCAACTGATTGGCGATGCCCAGACCGATTTGCTGTTGGTTAAACAGCGTACCTCCAAAGTTGGAAACACCGATACCCAGGTTCCCGATTTTTTTGGTTGGAATTACCAGACCCGTGGAGACAGTGGTTAGCTCGTTTAATCCCAGTCGGTGATCATAGCCGGCAAAGGCCTGTATGGTTTCTTCGGCCTTTCCCAAGGCGCCAATATTATTAAAAACCGCCCAGGGATCGCTCAACGTTACGCTGGCATTCCCCATGCCCATACTGATGGCTCCTTTTGGATAATGGTCCATGCTGTTTTGCGGCCAGGCATTCCAGGTGATCCGGAAAGAAAAAAAGAATGCTATCAAAATCCATTTCACCATGGGAATAAAAGTTGGGAGAAACACCAATTGATAACCTAATATAATGCAAAAAAATGTAATTTAACAACAAAAAAATAATTTTATAAAGGAGCCCGAACGTTGATGAAAAAGTTTCCGGTTCCGGCATTGTTGAAGGAATATTCAAAGCGAAAAACGGTGTCGTAAATACCAATAAGGTCCAGACCCAACCCATATCCGGAAAGGTAGCGGTTGGTCAATCGGGCGTTTTCTGGAATTCGGTTGGCATCCCTGACAAATCCCTGATCGAAATTCGCACTTACGTACAGCTGGAAGGGAATCACCGAAAACTCTTCAATGGGCATAAAATCGGAAATATCGAAGGCGATATTCAGCAATTCGTACCGGAGGCTGTTTTTATGTACGATGGTTTGTTGGCCTTCAATCACATTCACTTCATAGCCCCGAAAAAAGTCCGGACGGTAGCCAATCCCTCTGACCAGTGTATAGGGTTGACGCGTGCTGAAAAAGGCAGACCCCGAAATTCCGGTGGCAAAGTGAACCTTTTTACCCAGTCGGGTATAGGTACTGGCGAGCACGGAAAACTCGGTTTCACTAATGTCGTCTCCCGAAAACAGCCCATATTGCGTCAGACTCAGGTCCAGCAAGGTGCCTTCCGTCGCGTAGGCCACATTGTCCCGGTTGTCGTGGCGGTACCGGTAGGTGGCCATAAAATATTTCAGTCGCTGACTGCCGTGGGTAAAGTAATTCGGATTCTGCTCCAGTACGTCCGCATGGATCCGGGTGTTGTGAAAGCCTGCCGTCAGGTAGTGGATGTTGTAGAAACTGCCGCGAAAACTATAGGTTAGGAAGGCATTGAGGGTTTTCCGAAGGACATCCTCAGCCTCGTTTCGGTAAAAAAACTGTTTGTTCTCAATGGATCGTATGGGGATGTTTTTGTTAGTAAAATAATTGAATTTTGCGGCCAACCCATGGAGCTGATTTTTGTCCAGGTAGGGAATGCTGTAGTTAAGGTCTACCGCCTGGGTAAAGCCCAGTTGCCCGATGACACGTAACTTTTCGTTTCTTCCGCCCACGTTGTTGTGGTCCAGCTTTACGCCGTAGTTGACCCGGGAAAAATCCCTTCCCTGGTTGATCCACCATTCGGAAAAATTTCGGTCGGCCAGGTTAAAAATCAGGCTCGGTAAAATGTACCACCGTTCTTTTAATGATACGAGCAATTCTACCTGTTCATCGGCAACAAACAAGGGAGTCAACGTGGCCGTCGTAAACAATTGTAGGTTGTAGATTTTTTTTTCATCGGCCAAAAGCAATTCCACAAATGCCTCCCAATCGTAGGTCACGCCCGTTTCGATATCCATTTCCCTCAAAATGATATTTCGTCGGGTTTTTTCGTTTCCTACTACAAAGATGTTATTGACCGTGACCCGCTCGGGAGGGTTGATTTGTCCGGAAGGATCTTCTGCCGGAATCTGCTGCGCCGGCAGGGAAAGACTCAGCAAGCAGCTGGCCGCGCAGAAAATCAGGAACTGGAAGAAAATGAAGGGTCGGTACGTCAAAACAACCGGGGTTTTTGTAAAGGTTTACAGAACTTAAATCACTAATTTTAACTTATTAGAAGTAAATACGATACTTGTGAATAAAATAGCTAAGAAAATCGCCATTTTTCCTATTTTGATTTACCAATACGCACTATCTCCATTGTTTCCAAGATCTTGCCGGTATTATCCGACCTGCAGCCAGTACACCAAAGAAGCAATCCTGAAACACGGCGTGTTCAAGGGAGGCTGGCTTGGAATCAAGCGGATTGGACGCTGTCATCCTTGGGGAGGGCAGGGCCACGATCCGGTGCCTTGATGTTTTCCGGATTAAGCGGTCGTTTTTTTGGATTTTAAGGAATAGAGGATTAGCCCTATCCCGGCCAGTACCAGCGGTATACTCAAGGCCTGTCCCATATTGAAGGCCAGGTTATCCTCGAAGTCCACCTGATTCTCTTTGAAAAATTCCCAAACAAAGCGCATGCCGAATACCGACACGAGAAATAATCCCAGAAGCAGTCCTTCGGGAACGGCCGATTTGTACCGTTGCCAACCCAGGTACAGGAACACGAAAATCAGAAAGTAGGTGAGCGCCTCGTAGATCTGCGTGGGGTGCTTTGCTATGCCAAAGGTTTTGACTACCGCGAGGTAATGGTCGCTTTTTTCGGTGATTTCCATGTTTAACGGAGCCTCGGGGTCCTCGGCCATGTACTTTTTTGAACTACCGAAGCGCGTAAGGGCATACTTGACGTCTCTTTCCAAGACGGAGGCAAGGTTGCTTTCATCGAATCCGCCTTTACTGATCTGTATGTCGATGTTTACCGGTACCCTACCGTTTCCCGCTAACTCGTTCTGACGGTTTTCCGGTTTGTAGGCAGTGATGGATTCAATGGGGAGGTTCATCGTACCCAGTATTTCTTCCACATCGCGGGCAAAAACGAATCCACTGTCACTACCGGTGGGTTTTCCGCCAATTTCAGAGTTCATCAGGTTACCGATTCGAATCAAGGCTCCAGTCAGCGCAACGACGATTACGATTCGGTCTACCACCCACAAATACGATTGCCCAGGCGTTTTTTTTGCGTAGAGCCAAAGAGCAAATAGAATACCAATGGCGGCGCCGTGGCTGGCAAGTCCGCCCTCCCAAACTTTAAGGATGTCAATGGGGTTACTCAGGTAGCGCGCAGGTTCGTAAAACAATACATGTCCGAGTCGTGCTCCTAGAATGGTTGCCACCACCATGTAAATGGTCAGTCGATCCACAAGCTGCTCGTCTTGGCCTTCTTTCCTGAAAAAGTGCACCATGATTTGCTGGGAAATAATGAATCCCAGCGCAAAAAGCAGGCTATACCACCTAAGCCGATCAAATCCCGAAAAAACAGCGGGGTTTGGGCTCCAAACCACGTAATACAAAATGCTATTGATCATTGCGTTTCATTATTTTTTGCTATCGCCTAGTTATCATCCGCTAAATTCTGCATCTCTTCAAGTTCTTTTCGGTAGCCTCCCGATAAAATAGGAAAACGGTACCAGGTTTTTGGATCAACGTTGAATTCATCCAGGTGAAAGGAGGGGGCCAGCCGCTCTCTTTTCCATTGGTTTCGGGACCACAGGCTAAAGAATTTGGCAATGTACCTTTTTAATACAGACGATTCAAGAGAAAGTTCTTCTTTCAGGATCAGGTACGTATCCACCGGAGAGCGCCGGTCACGAATGGCCTGCCGTTCGATGGCGGTAAGGATCGAATAGGGCATCAGGTCTTCTTCATCCGTCTGCCGCGATTCCAGGGGGCGTAGTTCCGCCGAAGGCTGCAGCGCATTTACCGCGTTTAGTCCGGAATACCCCAGTGTTTTCTCTGCCCACCGAAGCCATTGCAAGATAAAGTCTTTTGGAACTGCGGCTATCGGTGAAATGCTGCCGCTCGTATCTCCATCCATGGTGGTATATCCCACATCCCCCTCACTACGGTTAGAGGTACTCAGCAGCAGGGCCTGTTTGATATTTGTCAACATCCAAATAATGGGCGATCGAGCCCGGGCCTGGATGTTTTGCAGGGCGATATCGTCCCTCTGCCATTCCAGCGATCGTCCCAAGGCGGCTTCGATTTTTTGCGTATATCCGGCCACTTCCTCGTCAATGGACCACTGATAAAACGTGGCGCCCAGACTGTCGGCCAGGGTTTTTGCGCTATGCAGGGTGTCCGGGGAGGAATTGCGCGTACGTTGGTAGGCTGTAGTCAGCAGTTTGCCTACGATATCCGGTAGACTACTTTTGGGATCAATATCATCGCTGCGGTGAATTTTTTTCAGAAAAAGGGGCGTTCCCAGGCAATCGATGCCTCGTTTTACCATTTCGGCCACCAATACGGCAATGGTGGAGGAATCTGCCCCACCGCTCAGGGAAAGGACAAAGCCCTTGCTACGGCTTTTTCGCAGGTAGTCAAACAGCGCCAGAGAAACTGCCGCCGTGAATTCTTCGTTTTTGTTGTGTCGGCTTCGGTACCCGGGTTGACTTGGCGCTTCTTCCGGGGAAAATTGAATGGGGACCAACTGGAAATCCTGAAAGGACAACAAGGGATTTTTGTATAAGATTTTGCCCCTGTCGGCAAAGAGAATTTCTCCGTCAAAGATCATCCTGCCACTTTCGTTGCCCAGCAGGTTGATGTAAAAATAGGCGGCGTTCAGGGATTTCGAACTTTCTTTTACGAGTATCTCCCGTTGTTCGCTTTTGCCCATGGCAAAATGGCTGGCACTGGGGTTGAAAATCAGCTCAACCTTTCGGTCTTTTAGGCGATAGCCGGGGCGCTGGGCACCTCTCCAGGCATCTTCGCATATCTCAAATCCGTAGCGAATGCCTTTTTTTTCGAATACCAGGTCGCCAAAGGGGACGGCGACGCCGTTGCAATCGAACTGCGTGAGTTCTCCCGCTTTCCAGGGGGTAAACCAGCGGCACTCGTAATGCACCCCGTCAATGGCCAGAAATTGTTTGGGAACAATTCCCAGTATTTTTTGGTCTTCCAGTACTGCCATGCAGTTGTAAAGCTGGTTGTTTAGCCGACAGGGTAGCCCCAGGCAGACGGTTAGCTGCCGGGTAAGCGGCAGGATTTTTTGCAGGTAGGCAAGGGCTTTTTTTGGGTACCAATGACTCAAAAAGAGGTCCTCACTCCCATATCCCGTAATACTCAGTTCCGGGAAACACAGCAAGTCTACCTGTAGTTCTTTTGCTTTTTGGATGGCTTGTTCGATGGTATCTTTATTTCCCTCCCAATCCAATGGCGTTTGATTCAGGGTAGCACCGGCAATGTGTAAGTGAGGCATACGTAATTTTTCTATTCCCTTCGGGACTTGCGTGATTACAGGATAAGGTGAAGCTTTTCACAGGCTATTTTGGCAGCCTCTTGTTCTGCTTTTTTCTTGGTCGAACCCTTGCCTTCGGAAAAAGAAGATCCACCTATCGTGAGTTCTACCGTAAATTCTTTGAACCGCTGGCTGCCTGCTACAGACTTTAACACAAAATCGACCTCCTTGTTGTCTCGCTGAGACCATTCGATAATTTTACTTTTAAAATTGGTCGTCGTGGTAATGATGTTGTCCAAATCAAAGAAGGGGATAATCAACCGTTCGTAGACGAATCTTCGGCAGAAATAATACCCTCTATCCAGATAAACAGCGCCGATCAGCGCTTCCAAGGTGTCTCCATAGAGGGATTTAAAGGAATAGGGAACCTTCCCATCCATTTCGGTTTCGACTATTTTTGGAAGTCCAATTTTTTGTCCTACCTGGTTCAGGGATTCACGGTTTACGATGCGGGAGCGTGTTTCGGTAAGGAAACCCTCGTCCCGGTAGGGAAATTTTTGAAATAAATATTCTGCGACCACGGTACCCAGCACCGCATCGCCAAGGTATTCCAGGCGTTCGTTGCTGATTTTTACTCCCGATTTTATTTCCTTGGAAGCGGATGCATGCCGAAAGGCAAGCCGGTAGAGCGATAAGTTTAAAGGCCTGCTACCCACCATGTTCTTTATAGCGGAAGCAAGCCTTTTGTCTTTCTTATCGTACGTTAGCTCCTGAATCCGGAGCAACCGAAGTACTTTCAAATTTATTCCTGGATTTTTTTGAAGATGATGGAACAGTTGTGTCCGCCAAATCCAAACGTGTTACTCAGAGCGATCGTCACCTCTCGCTCCTGGGCCTGATTGAACGTTAGGTTTAATTTTCCATCCACTTCGGTGTCATCGGTAAAATGATTGATCGTGGGGGGAATGAGGTTGTATTTCATGGCCATGATGCAAGCAATGGCTTCCACAGCTCCGGCTGCACCCAAAAGATGCCCCGTCATGGACTTGGTGCTGCTGATATTCAAGTTGTACGCGTGATCGCCAAAGATCTTTTGAATGGCTTTTACTTCACTCAGGTCTCCCAATGGCGTAGAGGTACCGTGCACGTTGATGTAATCCACCGCATCGGCAGAAATTCCCGCATCTTCCAGGGCAAATTTCATAACGTTAGCAGCTCCTCGTCCTTCCGGATGGGGAGCGGTGATGTGATAGGCATCGCCTGTCATGCCTCCTCCGATGAGTTCGGCATAGATGTTGGCGCCTCGGGCCTTCGCATGTTCGTATTCTTCCAGGATAAGCGCTCCGGCTCCTTCTCCCAGCACAAAGCCATCCCTGTCCTTGTCAAAGGGTCGGGACGCGGTGGCCGGGTCGTCGTTGCGCTGAGAGAGTGCTTTCAGGGCATTGAAACCACCCACACCCGCCTCGGTAACAGCTGCCTCGGAGCCCCCTGAGATGAAAATGTCTGCTTTTCCAAGGCGGATATAATTAAACGCGTCAATCAATGCATTGGTAGCAGAGGCGCATGCCGATACCGTGGCAAAGTTTGGGCCTTGAAAACCGTATTTTATGGAAATAAAGCCAGCGGCAATATCGGCGATCATCTTAGGGATGAAAAAGGGATTAAACCGGGGGGTCCCATCCCCGTTAACAAAATCCGTCACCTCGTCCTGAAAGGTCTTTAATCCACCGATGCCGGATCCCCAAATCACCCCGGATCGGGCGAGGTCGATGCTGTCCAGGTCAATACCCGAATCGTTCATCGCTTCTTCTACCGCCACCATGGCATATTGCGTATAAGGATCTATTTTTCTTGCTTCTTTTCTGTCTAGAAATTGCGCGATATCCAGGTTTTTTACCTCGCAGGCAAATTGGGTTTTGAATTGAGAGGCATCAAAACGGGTAATAGGCGCGGCACCACTTACACCCGTTGACAAGCCCTTCCAAAATTCCGGAACGGTATTGCCAATGGGTGTAAGGGCACCTAAACCTGTTACTACAACTCTTCTTAAATTCATAAATGATTTTAAGTATGGGTTATTTTACGTTAGCTTCCAAATAGCTAACCGCCTGGCCAACCGTACCGATCTGTTCAGCCTGGTCATCCGGAATGGAAATGTTGAATTCCTTTTCAAATTCCATGATAAGCTCTACTGTATCTAGAGAATCGGCCCCAAGGTCATTGGTAAAGCTCGCTTCGGGAGTGACTTCAGATTCTTCGACGCCTAACTTATCAACGATAATGGCTTTTACTTTTTGTGCAATTTCAGACATTTTGTGATCAGTTTAGTTTAAACACTCCGCAAAGAAAATTATTTAAAACCTTAATGTCAAAAAAAAAGACAAACTAAATTAAGAACTTTCCCTCAGAGATAGAAGTTGAAATAAAATTTTTAACTTTGTTTTTTTAAATTCTTCCTGAATGAAGAAAAGCAAACTTCATGTTGAAACCTCGTTTGATTTTGATCTTTTAGGCCTTGTAGCCCCTTTAAAGGACTATAAATTGGCTTGGCTGATCAATCAATCGTTGGGGATTAATTTAAAAAAAACAGCGGATTATCAGATGGAATTTCTTCGCCAGCCGGATTTAATTATTTCTCAATTTATACTGGAAAAAGAGCATGGATTCGTGCAGTTGCTGAGAAACAAGTCGTACCCGGTCGGCGGACACTCCCGGTACCTGGTGCCGGAACTCCGGAGCATGGATTACTTTTTGGTCTGCCAGGACTTTACCTTTGAAGTGGATTTAAATACGTATATTGACGGCCTTTCCGGAGTGAATGGGATTCAGAGCATCGTGAAAATTGATATCAACAAGTTAAAATCAAAAGAAAACCTGTTAACAAATTAAATATAACTAGAAATGAGAGTACCTATTTTTAATAAAACCAAAATATTAGCTACCATAGGACCTGCCAGCAATACCAAAGAAACCATCACCGAGCTGGTGATGGCGGGAGCTGATATTTTCCGGTTAAACTTCTCCCATGGCGATCATAGCATTCATGCAGACGTGGTCAAAACGATCCGTGAATTAAATGCGGAAATGCCATTCAATATTGGGATTCTACAGGACCTTCAGGGGCCCAAAATCCGTGTGGGAGAAGTGGAAAATAACGGGGTACTCATCAAACAAGGGGATCCGATTACCATTACCAACGAGCCGGTTATGGGAAATGCGTCGCTTGTCAGTACCGTTTACCAAAACCTGCCCAATGACGTGGTGCAAGGAGACCGCATTTTGATTGACGACGGTAACCTTGAACTGGTGGTTTTGAGAACCGACGGGAAAAACGTGGATTGCACGGTTGTGCATGGGGGGATTTTAAAATCCAGAAAAGGGATCAACCTCCCGAATACAAAAATAAGCGCCCCCTCACTGACGGAGAAAGACCTGATAGACCTGGAATTTGGTCTGGAACACGAAGTGGATTGGATCGCCCTTTCCTTTGTTCGCACCGCGGACGATATCCTGGACCTCCGGGAAAGAATCAGCAATGCAGGGAAAAGCTGTAAAATCGTTGCGAAAATTGAAAAGCCCGAAGCCCTGGAAAATATTGACGCCATTATTCAGGCCACTGATGCCATCATGGTTGCCCGAGGCGACCTGGGTGTAGAGGTACCGATGGAGATTGTTCCCCTTTGGCAAAAGCGAATGGTGGAGAAATGCAAATTGGCTTGCAAGCCCGTGATTATTGCGACTCAAATGATGGAGAGCATGATCGTAAATCCCCGTCCTACCCGTGCAGAGACCAACGACGTGGCCAGTGCAGTGCTGGACGGTGCAGATGCGGTCATGTTATCCGCTGAGACCGCATCAGGTAAATTTCCCATAGCCGCAGTAAAGGCCATGAGTAGCATCATTGATCACATTGAGGTCAATGCGGACATTTACCACAACCTGTACAAAATACCTGAGGATACCGATAGCTACTTGAGCAATAACCTCTTGCTCATGGCCAGCAGGCTATCCAGAAACGTGAAGGCTAAGGCCATCGTGGGCATTACCACCTCGGGTTTTACAGCCTTCCGGCTTTCCTCGCACCGTCCTTCTGCAGGTATTTTTGTCTTTACCCGAAACAAAAAGCTGCTGACCCAATTAAGTTTGGTTTGGGGCGTTCGTGCCTATTATTACGACAACAGCGAGTCCACGGATGCCACATTCCTGGACATTCAGGACAAGCTGAAGGAGGAAAATCATGTAAGTGAAGGAGATATCATCATCAATACGGCCAGCATGCCGCTGAAAGCCAAAGGAAGAACCAACATGATGAAACTACACGTTGTGGAATAATACAGGCCGTTTCCTAGCAGAAAGCATTCCCGGTGTACCGGACTTGCACACAAAAACCGTTTTGGCTGGTTCCGAAGCGGTTTTTGTTGTTTTATGCTCAGCGCTCTTCCGGGCCTTCAGGAGGCACCATGAGGACCTTTTCCTTGTCGACCATCACTGCACCCGGTGCGGAGCCTTTGACCTTCCGCACATATTTACACGGAGTGTACATGACTGCGGCCAGGCCGGATGTTTTGCTTTTGGAATAATAGGCAGCCAGGGATGCCGCGCGCTCCAGTACGGGAGCGGGTAGTTGTTTGCCGGATTGATTCTTGATAATGACATGCGAGCCGGCTACGTCCTTCGCATGCAACCACAAATCGTCTTTCCATACATACCTTCGGAGCAATTCGTCATTCGAACGTGCAGATTTCCCTACCCATACTTCATAGCCAAGCACTTCAAAACGCTTGAAAGGCAATCGTTCCGACCTGGTCCGGTCTACCGTGCGTTCCTCGGACTTGACAAACGCTTTGAGCGACCGAAAATCCTGTACCGAGGCCAGTTCCGCTGTTTCCTGCTCCAGGTTGGACAATAGGGCTTCTTTTCGTGCCAGATTTTGGCGTACCTGTTCGAATTCTATCTTTTTATTTTTGCTTTTCCGGTACAGGTTTTCCGCATGCTTTTGCGGACTCTGCCCCCGTTTGAGGCTGATTTCTATTGTTTTGTTGGAATAAAAATCGAATAATGCGACTTTTTCCGAACCGGCTGGAATCTGGTGCAAGTTGGCCATGATGATGTCTGCCAGTTGGCTCGGTGAGGCTTCGGCTTCCATAGCCGCTAATTTATCGCGCGTTTTTTGGATGTAGCTCTCCGTTTTTTTTCGCTGATCTGCCAATGAACGCATCAGTTGGTTTTTTTGCTGCTCAAAAGCTTGCCGAACCACCGCTTTTTGGTAATACAGGTTAGCCGCCGCTATGGGGTCCGTGGTGGTGTCCAGGGGGTTTTCACAGGGTAGTAAGGTCAGTCGGTATTGCTCCTCTTCCCGATAGATCGAAAACAGCGGGCTTTCCAACAGGTCCAGCAACTCGCGCATTAGCCGAAAACGGCTTTCCAGGCTGGCGGCAAGGTAGCCTTTTTCTTTCAACCAGGTCCTGGGTAGTTTGCCGAGCGTCGGGAGAAACGCGGAAGCATTACCCTCCAGGGAAGCGAATCGGTCCCAATCCAGCGATAAGGGTTTTTCAAGGTCCGAAACGAATACCTGTAGGTCTTCTACCAAGTCCTTTCGGAACAGTCGCTGCGGGTGCTCCTGAAGGGAAGCAAAAAGGAGGATATTGGACCGGCTGCCATGCATCTTAAACAGGAGCAGCTTTCCGGATTCGAACTCAACGTAAAAAGCTCTTTCAAAGGAGAGCAGGTGGACCCTGCGGACCGTTTGCCCAATGAGCTCTGGAAACAAGTCGACGTTGTTTTTTTTACTTCTTCGAAAATCTTCCGGAAAACTCAGGCAGGGAGTTGCGGGAAGGAGCAGTGCCCGAATAAAGAACGGAGGAGCGGTAACGGATGTGAATTCCATTACCAATTCGTCTTTGTTTTGAGAAAAACAGGCACCCAATGTCCGGCCTCTGGCCGTCGACTCCAATGCCGGACATAGAAAGCGGAAAAAATGGTAGTTTAGGTGCATGTCAGGAATGGATTTTCAACCCGTCGTAGGCCAGGTTTACGTTTTTGGGTAACTCTTCCTGTATTCGCTGGTGCATGCCCATTCGGTGGCTAATATGGGTAAGGTAAGCGGTTTCCGGGCCGATTTTTTCGATAAAGGCAAGGGCTTCTTCCAGGGTAAAGTGGGAGATATGGGGCTGGATTTGTAGGGCGTTAACGACCAGTACTTTTGTCCCTATGATCTTGTCAATTTCTTCGGGCGCGATGTAGTTGGCATCCGTAATGTAGGTAAAATCGGCTATGCGAAAGCCGAATACCGGTAGTTTGTGGTGCATCACCTCAATGGGAATAAACCGAATGCCCATTACATCAAACGGCAGGTTGCCTATTTCGTTGATCAGCACACGTGGGATTCCCGGGTACTTGTTCTTTGCAAAGACGTACGAAAACTCGGTTTTGATTTGGTTGAGAACCCGAGGGCTTCCGTAAAGCGGGATATCGGTCTGTTGACTGAAATTAAACGGCCGGATATCATCCAGACCAGCGGTATGGTCTTTGTGTTCGTGGGTGTAGACGACTGCATCTAACCGGGGAACGGACTCCCGAAGCATTTGCATACGAAAATCCGGTCCGGTATCAATGACAATGCTTTTTCCATCTTTTTCCAGGTGCAACGATGTTCGCAGGCGCTTGTCACGAAAATCCAACGACTGGCACACCTCACAATGGCAACCGATGACGGGGACTCCCTGGGATGTTCCGGTTCCTAAAAATGTGAGCTTCAAAGTTTGAGTTCCGTTTGTTTGAGTTCGGTAAGAAAATCCTGCTGTTTTTGGTTGGCGAAGGATTTGGGATTGAAATCCAGGGTCTTCAAAATATCGATCAAAGCATTGATTTTCCCTTCCAGCGTGAAGTACTTATTGATAATGACGATTTTTGTATCTTTCAAAATGCAATATCCGGACTTAAAATTTCCTTTTTCGTACCGCAGGTGGTACTCTGAGGCAGCAAAAACATCTTCCAGCTTATCCAAATAGCTTTTGGTATACTTAACGGGCATTTCAGTTGTCGATGTGCTTTTTCACCGTGGCAAGCAGCAGGTCGTAGTCAAGGGGTTTTTGAACGTAATCATTTAGTCCTGCTTTTTTAAAATCATCCAGGGTATAATTTTTATAATTGCCGGTAATGGCAATGATGGGGATGGTCGATTTTTCCGGATCGGAAAGCTTCCGTATCGCTTTGGTGCAGGAGATTCCATCCATCACGGGCATGTTGATGTCCATAAGGATTAGGTCAAAATTTTCCTTTCCCAACCTGTCTAAAACCTGTTGACCGTTTTTGACCGCCGTGATGTGAAAGTTTTCGAATAACAATACATTCTTGGTCAAGTTAATAATCACGGAGCTGTCTTCGGCCACCAGTACTTTTTTGGGTTCATTCATATTTCGAAAAGATTTTGTCGTTCTCAATAATTCGCTGGTAGGTTTTTAAACCTGATTCCAAACAGGCCATATCCGCCTTTATATCCGCCAAATTGGACTGTTTGATTTTTTTTTCAAATCCCGCTGTGGCCCTGTATATCGCCAACACGCCCAAAGTACCTGAATTTCCTTTTAATATGTGAAGTTTTTCTCCAATTTCATCAAATTTTTTTAAATCCGCCAAAAATTTTATCTCTTCGGTCAAATTTTTTGCTTCTTCAAGAAAATCAATATAAACGGATTTTATGTTTTCGATGCTGTGGTACTTGAGCAGTTGCCGGATAACGGCTTCATTCAATTCGGAATATTCCTCCGAATTTTTGTCATCCGCCAACGAACTGCTCATATCGGGCTGCAAATGAAAATGAATCGTTTCGAGCAAATCTTTTGGTTTTACCGGCTTGGCAATGAAATCATCAAACCCGGTGGACAAAAAATAATCCCGATCTCCTTGATTGGAATAGGCCGAAATGGCGATTACCGGGATATTGGTGATGTCCTCTTCCCGGATGATTTTCAAACAGGAAATGCCGTCCAACTTGGGCATTTGTATGTCCATCAACACGATGTCATAGTTATTTCGTTTCAGTAGTTCGATCGCTTCTACGCCATCCGAAGCCGAATCAAAAAAATAGTTGTGTCCAATTACATTTTCGAATACCCTTCGGTTCAGTGCGTTGTCGTCTACGATCAGGACTTTTTTGTTTTTCATGAGTGAAATTCCTTAACTTCGAGTTTCTAGCTTAGGTTTGACAGATAGTGAAGCGCTCCAATCATATTCTTTTGGTCATTGCCGGTCCAACAGCAGTAGGCAAAACTGATTTGTGCATAAATTTAGCCAAAAAATTTAATACTGCGATAATTTCGGCTGATAGTAGACAATTTTTTCGGGAAATGGATATAGGGACTGCTAAGCCCGGAAAAGATGTCCTGGCGCAGGTAACGCATTATTTTATTGGCAATAAGTCCATTCACCAGCCCTACGATGTACGGGATTTTGAGCAGGACGCCCTGGATATGATGGAACGTTTGTTCAAGGAGCATGAGCTGCTAATCCTTACCGGAGGCTCCGGACTGTACCTGGATGCGCTGGTAAAAGGTCTGGATGAAATGCCCAGCATCGATCCGGAAATTAGGGATAAGCTCAATTGTGAGTACCGGCAGTTTGGACTACCCTACCTACAGCAACAACTGGCCCTCCTGGACCCGGCTTACTACCAGCAGGTGGATTTGCAAAACCCCCAACGACTTATCCGGGCTCTCGAAGTGTGCCTGGGTACCGGCCGACCGTATAGTGATTTCCGTAAGAAGCGGAAATCACCGAGATTTTTTCGCAGCATTAAAATTGCGCTAGATCGCGAGCGGCAAGAACTCTACGATAGGATCGATCGGCGAATGGATGAAATGATTCGCCAGGGACTTTTTTCCGAAGCAGAAAGCTTGTATCCTTACCGCCACCTCAATGCGCTCCAAACGGTGGGGTACAAAGAAGTCTTTGGCTTTCTGGAAGGCAGCTACGACAGGGAAGAAGCCGTCAGGCTGTTAAAACGAAACTCTAGAAGATACGCCAAGCGGCAACTCACCTGGTTCAGAAAAGATCCGGATTACACATGGTTTCACCCCAATGACTGGGAGCAGATGCTGCAGTGGATCGGCGACCGTGTTAAAGAGGGTGATGACCAAAAAGACTAGCAACGAAGGAATAGGGTTTGGTACCGATCAAGTTGTTGTATTCGTAGCGGGTTCTTTTCGCGCGACCCAATACCTCCTTGAGCGATTCCATTTCCGCTTTCTCGGCTGGATTACTCGTCGATTTAGCAGCGAAACGAAGCAGTCTTTCCAGCGAGTCCAATCCTCCGCCCTCCGGGTTTTGCTCTGTTAGCTTCAGCCAGCTACCGTCCCGCACACGCGAGACCAGCGTCTCCCAGTCCAGGGAAAACGCTCGTTTTTTCTGTCGCAGGTTTTGATGCACCAGCAGGACAAATAAAAACACAAAACCACCCAGCGTGATGAAAATCGGTACAAAGCCCATACTATATACTTAACAGTTCCTGAAGCCTCAGGTACTCCTCCTTCAGGGGTTTGCTTTTGGTAATGCATTCTTCAAAGGGCGTATAGACAACCTGATCGTTGATAATTCCAGCCATGCAGTTTGACTGCCCATTGATCAGGCCCTCAACAGCGGCCATGCCACTACGACTTCCCAGAATCCGGTCTTTGGCTGTGGGACTACCGCCTCGTTGTATATGACCCAATGTGGTGACTTTAAACTCTTTGTCCTCACCCTTAAATTCGGATTTTACGCGTTCCATGATATCCGCAGCCCCGCCTTCTTCGTCGCCTTCTGCTACGACGACGATGCTGGACGTTTTAGACTTCCGCAGGCCCTTTAGGGACTTTACCACGTCGTGAATGGTCGTGGTGGTTTCCGGGACCATCACCAGCTCGGCACCTCCGCCGATTCCGCATTCAATGGCTATGTACCCGCTGTCCCTTCCCATCACTTCTACAAAAAAGATGCGGTCGTGTGCCGCAGCCGTGTCTCGTATTTTGTCGATGGCTTCCAGGGCTGTATTTACCGCCGTATCGAAGCCAATGGTATAGTCGGTGCCGTAAATGTCGTTATCAATGGTGCCCGGACAACCTACCGTCGGGATGCCAAACTCTTCATAGAATATTTTGGCTCCCGTAAAGGTCCCGTCACCACCGATGGCAACCAGGCCATCGATGCCGTGTTTGCTGAGTTCCTCAAAGGCTTTTTTTCTCCCTTCCTTGGTTCTGAATTCCTCGCTGCGAGCCGATTTCAAGATGGTACCGCCTCGTTGCAAAATATTGCTAACCGACTGGGACTGCATTTTTTTGATGTTGCCGTTGATCATGCCATCATACCCATACATGATGCTGTACACATCCAGTTCATGGTATATTCCTGTCCTCACGACGGCCCTTACACAGGCATTCATTCCGGGAGAATCTCCTCCTGAGGTAAAAACTGCGATTTTTTTCATAGGTACATTTCCGTTTTTGGTGACTTTCGGATAAACGATCGGCATAGGGCTGCCCGGTATACCGATCCGGTTCAGCTTATAAAAATAAAGAAATAAGCCCAATACCTTCGCATGAGACAAAGAAAGGATGGAAAAAATCCATCCTTTCGTTTTTGTGCTTATGCATTTTGCATCTTCGAAGCGCGGTTCCGTTCGTTTTCGTCCAGGTGGATCTTACGCATTCGGATACTTTTTGGCGTGATTTCCAGGTATTCGTCCTTCTGAATGTACTCCATGGACTCCTCCAACGAAAATTTCCTGGCAGGAGCAATTCTTGTATTGGTATCCGAACCGGAAGCCCTCATGTTGGTCAACTGTTTTCCTTTTTGAACATTCACGACAATGTCGTTGTCTCTGGAGTGCTCACCAATTACCTGTCCGGTATACAATTCTTCGCCGGGATCCACAAAAAACGTACCCCTGTCCTGCAGTTTATCAATGGCATAGGCCGTACATTGTCCGGCATCCATAGAGATAAGGGAGCCGTTTATCCGTCCGGGAATGGTCCCTTTAAAAGGTTCGTAAGCGGAAAAACGGTGATTCATAATGGCCTCGCCCTGTGTAGCCGTGAGTACATTATTTCTGAGGCCAATCAATCCCCTGGAAGGAATTTTAAATTCCAAATGCTGCAAATCCCCTTTCGGCTCCATGACCAGCAATTCGCCCTTCCGTTGGGTAGCCAATTCGATCACTTTACCCGCCGAAGTTTCGGGAACGTCCACAAACAGGGTCTCTATCGGCTCGCATTTTACGCCGTCGATGGTTTTGTAGATTACCTGTGGTTGCCCCACCTGCAATTCATAACCCTCTCGACGCATGGTCTCAATCAAAACCGACAAGTGCAAAATACCCCTGCCGTAAACCAAAAACTTATCTTCGCTATCCGTTGGCTCCACCCGCAGGGCGAGGTTTTTCTCTGTTTCTTTGATCAACCTGTCCCGAAGGTGTCGGGAGGTCACAAACTTACCCTCTTTTCCAAAAAAGGGCGAGTTGTTGATCGTGAAAAGCATGTTCATGGTGGGCTCGTCAATGGAAATACGTGGCAATGGCTCGGGATTTTCCAGATCCGCCAGGGTGTCTCCAATCTCAAAACCTTCAATGCCAGTGATGGCACAAATATCTCCGGTTTGTACTTCGGTGGCCTTTACTTTCCCCAAGCCCTCGAATACGTGCACTTCTTTTACCTTTACCCGCTTGGTGCTTCCATCGGCTTTGCAAAGCGCATACTGCTGCCCTTCTTTGATTAGGCCCCTTTTAACCCGTCCAATGGCTATACGCCCCACAAAATTGGAGTAGTCCAGCGAAGTGATTTGCATTTGGGTGGTGCCTTCCTCGATTTTTGGCTCTGGAATGTATTTGACAATGGCATCCAATAGAGGAAGGATGGAGTCGGTAGGGTTTTTCCAATCGGGGCCCATCCAGTTATTTTTTGCCGAACCGTACAGGGTGTGGAATTCCAATTGTTCCTCCGTGGCATCCAGGTTAAACATCAGGTCGAATACCGCCTCGTGAACTTCATCCGGACGGCAGTTTTCTTTATCTACTTTGTTGACAACCACGATGGGTGTAAGACCAAGTTCCAGCGCTTTCCCCAGTACGAATCGGGTTTGGGGCATGGGGCCTTCAAAGGCATCAACCAGCAGGATTACTCCATCGGCCATCTTTAGGACACGCTCTACTTCCCCTCCAAAGTCGGCGTGACCGGGAGTGTCAATGATGTTAATCTTGATATCTTTATACCTCACGGAAACGTTTTTGGAAAGAATGGTAATGCCTCTTTCCCGTTCCAGGTCGTTGTTGTCCAAAATCAGATCATCAAACTGTTGATTTTCCCTGAAAATTTTTGAGACATGGATGATTTTGTCCACCAGGGTCGTTTTTCCATGGTCAACGTGTGCGATGATCGCAATATTACGGATACTCTGCATGTTAATTAAATTAAGTTGCAAAAGTACAAATAATATTTTGAAAAAGGAGGATTTGTTTCGATAGATAATAATTTGTTAACGGCTAATTACCAGTGCCACAGGCGATCCTTCCAAATCCTACCGAAGCTCAAATGGACGACTTTTAAAAACCACGTGCGTTCCAGGGTAAGCCACTTCCAAACTATTCTCGGCAGTTACCAGGATCAGGTTTGGGCGAAACGAGGTGCTGGCCTCAAAGGATGCTTTTCCTCGATTGCTGAAAATACCACTGTTGTTCGCAATTTCACCCAGTTTTTTGACTCCCTGCTCAGGTGTATCAATCCATACCAGGTAGTGTTTCTTGGGAGGACTCAAGCGTTCGGGAAGTGCCAGATGCGAGACATTTAAAGCTACCTCATAGGTTCCGTCCTTCGCTTTGGTGACTTTCGCTTCGGGATGGGCCGCAGGAACTACCCGTGAAACGGGGAAGGTGATTTTCGTAGAACACGCAGTAAAGCCCGCAATCAGCAGCGTAAAAACAATGAATTTCCATACCGGGACGTCTAACGCAAATGCAGGTTTCATAAAGCAAAAGATAAAGTAAATAATACGTTCATGTACTGTACCAACACCGATACGTACGAATTAGTTACAATAAACACGCATTTTTGGTAAACCGGCCCGTTTTCATACAGGATCATTCCTCCAAGCTCATGAACTTCCAACGTACCTTTCCAATGGTATTGGGTTTTCCTTTGGAAGCAGGCGAAAGCGTACCTTTCCAGTTTCCTTGCCCATCCTTCTCCACTTTCAATTCCCTCCAGGTAAAGTTACCGTTTTCGAAGTCAAAGGAGTAGCCATCGTCGTCGTAGTACCAATAGGTAGCGGCTTCCTTGCCGTAGTGCCGGATTTCCAGGTCTACCCGTTTATTCGGTCCGGGTGCATGCAGCCTTGGTTCCATCAAGGGAATGAGGCTGCCCTCGCGTACAAATACGGGGATCTGGTCCAGGCGCGACCGGACCTCGATGATTTCACCGTTGCCTACATAGCGGCCATCGTAAAAGTCGTACCAGTTACCTTTTGGCAGCAGCACGCTTCGGGAAGTATCACCCGCAAAAAAGGGTGCAACCAGCAGCGAAGGACCGGCCATGTACTGGTCTTTTATTTCGCTTTTAATCGCCTCCTCGTAAGGATTGGATTCCAAGTCCATGGAAACCTTGGGCTCGCCGATTGGTTTTGCCTCTACGAAGCCCGGTTCCAGATTCATGCCCCGAAAGGGAGGAATCCCCTCGAAATGATACTGTGCAAAACTGGAATACCAGTAAGGGATCATCTGCATCCGCAATAGGGCCATGGCTTTTACTTCTTCTTCTACCTCTGGATAGGTCCAGGGCTTTGTTCCGCTGGCCCAGGCGTTTATCATGGCCATGGGAGAAAACACGACCGTTTGGAATCTCCTGAGCCATTCTTCGGCCGTATCTGACGCCCGCGCTTCCGGTGTCCATAGCAAGCCCGAATAGCCGCTATTGATCAATGCCGTGATGAAATCCCGGTGGTTGTAGTAATCGTTGTAAAGAACGTAGGGAAAAGAGACGCCGCCGCCGTTGGAAGCCCTTACCAATCCCCAGGTGCGGCGGTTCTGCTCCCGAAAGAGCTGTGCGCTTTGTTTTTGGACGAGTAGTCCATACGTTTGACGCAATTGTTCGGCCGCAAGGCCGGAGGGAAAGGTGGCTACATCGGGCCAAAGCCAGCGATCGTATCCGTCTACCTCATCTATTTTGTAGCCACCCACGCCAATTTCTACATGATCGCGTGTAAAGTTTTCCCAATAAATCTGCTGTGCCGCTGGCATGCTGAGATCGGGTACCGCTCCCGCCCAAACGGTGTGACTGCCGTAATAGGGTGTAAGGCTGTTGTAAAACGTAGCATCCGGAGAAACGTAGGGGTTCATCCAGAGATTTAAACTGACACCCTTCTCTTCTAGGGTTTTGACCAGTTGCGCCGGATTGGGAAACCGTACCGGATCCCAGGCAAAGGTGTTGGGGTAGGATTTGCTTTGCCAGCCGGGCTCCAGCCCGACAAAATCCAGGGGAAAGCCCCGGGCTTCAAATTCATCCACTTCCCGGACTACCTCTTCCTGGCTGTACAAGCGGTGTACCCGCTGGGTAAAGCCCAGTCCCCAGCGGGGAGGCAACGCCCCCCCGCCATTGAGTAGATTAAACCGTTGGATGGCTTCCAGTGCAGTCGGGCCAGCAAACACATAAACGGTAACCCCGGCCGCCGGCACCATTACTTCTACCGCGTCGGAATAGGGGCTTGCCGTCCATTTGGAGTCCGTGTTGCGGTCGCGCGCTTCCGGCGGGTCATCGCTATCCAGCCGGGAGGCCGACCCGGCATAGACGTCCAGGTAGCGAGCCGAGTTCACAAACACACCGTATCCCCGGTCCGAGACATAAAACGGGACAGGGGCATGGGTTCTTCCGTTATCTGTTCCGCCGTAATGGTCCACATGAAGTCGCAAGATCCGTCCGCGCTGGTGTACCGTCTTGAAATTTAGGCCAAAACCAAAAAGCTGTTCGCCCCGTTCCAGCGGGAATCGTAAATAGGTGTTTCCATCCCGCTGAATTCCGGTAATTTCTCCTTGGTTCAGCGGGAACGCTTCGGCCCCCAATTTTTCCAAGGCAGCCAGTTTTGCTTCAGGTTGAGCGGCAGACCATAGATCGTAAGACTCCGGCACGCCGCTGCTGCCTTTCCACACACCCGGAGCAATGGGTTCCCACTGGATTTCCTGAGAAAAAGTGGGGGGATTGAGTAAAAAAAGCAAAAGTAGGGCAACTGGAAAACGGTTCATGGGTTGTGCTTGATGATGAGCCGGGAAAAATGGTGAAAAATCCCGACTTATGAAACCCCTTTGCTACGAGTAGTACAAATCCTGGCGGCTTTCGTATATTGGTAATCGGTTTTTTCGTTTCATATGATACCAAGTTTGCTAAAAGCGTACTCCCTGACAGGACTTTTCCTACTCGCATGTATCCATGCGGGAGCCCGGCAAGAATGGGCGATCCGGCAATTGACTCATGACCTCTATAACCACGAATTGGATCACAACCAAAATTTTTCTCCGGATGATCACTGGATAGTCTACGACACCCGGCCCAATCCATCCGGAATCGCCCAAAACCAACGCATTGAGCAGGTAAACGTCACCACGGGGCAAATTCAATGCCTGTACCAGGTACCGGAAGCAACTTCTTACGGTCCCGGGCTGGGGGCGGTCAGCTATCACCCCCGGGAAAATAAGGTGGTGTTTATTCATGGGCTGCCCCATGCCGATTCCCTGAAACCCTATGCGGGACATAGGCGGTTGGGAAAAATTGTCGACGAAGACGGATCCTATTGGATGGATAGCCGGGATGTGACGGAACCGTTTACGCCCGGAGCTTTGCGTGGCGGCACGCACCGGCACCACTGGAGTGGAGATGGAAATTGGGTAGGGTTTACCTACAACGACGCGATAATGGTTGATCTGGAAGCGAAAACCGGCAAGGTTCGCGACCTGCGTACCCTCGGCGTAGCCAAACGGCTCGGCCCGACGGTTCGGGTGGATCCGGGAGACCCTGGAGAAAATGTACAGGGTAACTGGTTTTCCGTGGTGCTGGTAGAAGTTGTGCCGGATCCCAAGCCCGGAAGCGGGGAGATAAGCCGAGCGTACAGTGATTGGTGGGTAGGAACCTCCGGCTACCTCAAAGAAGATGGTACCCGGCAGCTAGCCAGGGCATTTTTAGGGGACATGGTCGGTAGCAATGGAAAGAAATTTACCGAAGTATTCCTCGTGGATATACCGGAGGCGATCGACAACCCCGGTGAGAAAGGACCGCTGGAGGGCACCGCCGGGAAAATGCCAGCCCCTCCCAAAGGCGCAACGGTACAGCGATTGACCCACACCGAAGACAGAAAATTTCCGGGGGTGGCTGGCAGCCCCCGACATTGGGTGAGTTCATCCATGGATGGAGCCTATGTAAGTTACCTGGCGAAGGATGAGGACGGGATTGTGCAGGTTTTCGTCGTGCCGACTGTCGGTGGACACCCCGCTCAGGTGACCCATCACCGCAGCTCCGTGCAGAGCATGGTACGCTGGCACCCATTTCGAAGGGAATTTGTTTACGTATGCGAGAAAGGACTTTTTATAGGAGAATTAGACGCAGCGGGGAAACCTGGCGTACCAAAAAAAATCAGCCCTGCATTTGAACCTGCACCTTTTTCGCCGGTATATTCCCGGGATGGCAACCGGCTGGCATTCAACCGCTACGTGGAGGGATACATTCAGGTATTTCTGGCGGATCGACCCTAATTCAGTCCTTCAGTTCGTACCAGTCAATGTCCGTAAGCGGAGGTCTTCGTCCGGATTTCACCGGGGCATAATTCTCCGCGAGGTAGTCCAGAATTGCTACCTCCTGTTCGCCCAGGTCCCAAAGGTTTTGTGTTTGTTGCATCCATCGGATCATTTTCTCCCAGCCTTCCCGATCGGCCCGATTTTGGGTGACCAGCTTTGCGGAATGGCAGGCAGTACAATGGGCAATTACCAGGTGTACGCCCTCGGAGGCAATTAGGCCCGTTGGTGTATGAATACCGTTTTCGATGGCTCCGTCTACGTCATCTACCGGAAGCGGGGCTTCCGCTTCTCGCATTTCCCCGTCTTTGAGTACGGTTGGTGTCTCGGACGGAAAGAAATAGAATATCAGGCCGGCTAGCACCAATACCAGGAGGCCGGCACCGATTAGCAGGCGAAGGTTGGCAGGAAGGTGTTGCATGATTTAGGTTATTTTTATAGCGATTCGGTGACAGGCATTGTTCAAGTAGCCCTTGGGATTCCATCCCGGCGTCAGCATGGGCTGACTGATGCCCTGGCTGTCAGTTGCCTTGGCCCATACTTCGTAGTAGCCCTTTTTAGGAAACGAAATGTTGGCGTCAAAATGTTGCCAGGCAAATGGGTTGACCGGATCCTGCAGCCGGCAGGGCTGCCAGGTGGCACCAAAATCGATGGAATAGTCGACCGATCGGATCTGATTTGCGCCCGCCCAGGCATGTCCTCTCACCGCCAGTTGCTGTTCCGGTCGGAGCATTGCTCCCGACTTTGGGTAGGTAATCAGGGACTTGACCGGCATGTTTTCAATGATACACATGTTTTCTTTGGAGACTTCCGCTCCTGGCTGAACCGGCTCACAGGGGACCGAATAGGAGGGGGCCGCCATCTTTTCTCCGTCGTGGACCTTATCCCTGACGGCGAGGCGGTGGATCCATTTACCGGATACCGAAGCCGGGTAACCGGAGGCGATCAACCGAAGCGGATGCCCGTGTGCGATGGGAATGTCCGCACCATTCATGGCAAAGGCAAGTAGCGTTTGGTCCTCCATGGCCTTAGCAAGCGGGATGCCTCGCGAGATGGGGTTTTTATTGGGGTCCCTGCTTAGGTGGCTGTCTTTACCATAGTATCCGATGTATACGGCATTGTCTTTGATTCCCACTTCCTGCAGCACATCCCGCAGCCGGACTCCGGTCCATTCCGCACAGGATACTGCACCCACGGTCCATTGGTTGCCTTCCGCAGGAGGGTAGTATTCGCTGCGACCGTTTCCGCCACACTCCAGTACCAACTGATAGGTATGCGTAGGGAATTGTGTTTTCAATTCCTGCAGGCTAAACGTTTTTTGTTGGGAGACGGACTCTCCGTCGATGGTCAGTGTCCAGGTGGCGGGGTCCACTTCTTCGGGAATGATTCCGTTGTTTCGGACAAACATTTTCTCCGCAGGCGTTATGGCCTCGTCAAGTAAATGTGCCTGCGCTTCGATATTCCAGGGTTGATCGTTTAGCACGCGCATTTCTTTGTGCTTCCCAAAAAGTTTCTGTGGGTCCTGGTTTTGAGAAAGGGCAAGCGGCAGGTACCCATCCGGGATTGGATAGACGCTTTCCATACCTATCCAAGCTGCCAGGTACCCGAGACCGGCATTTTTGATAAATTTTCTTCGATTGAAAGGTTTTTTCATAAATACCCTGTTTTTCGAGCAAATTAAGCTTTTTTACTGTTTTTTCAATTCCATACCACCCATTTTTCCCGGTTCTGGCTACCCCACATTGAAATAGGCGGCAAGCTCCTCTTTCATGCGATTTCTGTCGTGCAGGTCCTTTATAACGGCACCTTTTTCCAGGAGTACAATTCGTTCACAAAGTTCTGTCACGTGGTTCAGGTCGTGGCTGGAGATCACAAAGGTAACCAGGTGGTCCGTTTTTTCTTTCAGCATGAGCCTTTTCAGCCGAATTTGAGAGCTGGGATCCAGATTTTCGAAGGGTTCGTCCAGGAGTACGGCTTCCGGTTGTCCCAAAAGAGCGGCAGCGATACCGACTTTTTTGATATTGCCCTTGGAGAGGTCCCGGATGTACTTATTGCTGCCGAGTATTTCGCCGTTGAATAGGTCGGTAAATTTATCCAGATGAAGCTGCAGCTCCGCTTCCGATAGCCCATATATCTTTTTCAGGGTGGCAAAGTATTCCTCGGGGCTAAGGTAGGAGAGCAGCATGTTTTCATCCAGGTAGGCACCAATTTTTGTTTTCCACTGTTCTCCCTGGCTTACGTTTTCTCCGTCGACCAGCACGGCCCCTTCGGTGGCCCGGACCAGGTCCAGTATGATCCGAAAAAGGGTGGTTTTGCCTGCTCCATTATTTCCCACGAGGCCGAAGCATTGGCCTTTGGGGATTCGGAGATTCGGGATATCCAGTACCGTCGTGTTTCCATAAACCTTTTTCAACGAGTCTATTTGTATCATAACTCCTGACGAAATGCCGATGCGATTTCATATTTCATTTGGATCACCCGGTCGGTCATCAGGGAGGAAATCCGGCGGAACACCAGCAAGCCAAACGTTCCGGCTGTCCCCAGAGCAGCTAACCCCACATAGTCGTTAAACCAATACGAAAAAGGAAGGAAGACCGCATAAGGCGCAACCAGCAGGGGTAGAATGACGAGAACCTGGGAAATACCTACCCCTTCGAAATTAAACATGGAACCCTTGTTGAGGTCCATGGGTTTGGGTTTCCAAAGGGCCAGGTAAATGACCAGGTGCATGGTTACACCCAGGTTAAACAAGAAAGTAGCCAAATGAATCAGCAGCACGTGCCAGCCAAAATACACATAGGGTACCGATAAGATGAAGCAAAGCAAGGATATGCTTGCAAATAGCAGGTATTTTCCGTGCACCAGGGCGCGAAGCCCATCCCGCTGATGCACGTAAAAATCAAATGCAGGCGAATTCCAGCTTAAAAAAAGCTGTCCGTATTGAATCATAAATATTCCGGTGATAAACGTTCCCACGAAAATATACACCTTACTAAACCCGGATTCTACCTGGTAGGAAGGATTGCCGTAAAAGATGAGTCCGTACAACAGAAAGACCAGGCATAAGGTCAGGTAGGTACGGCTTTTTTTATGGCGCATGATCAGCTTCCATTCCAGGTTTGCCACCTCTCCAGCCAAACCAAATCTGGAAAGAAACCCCAGGTCCCGGTCGGCAAACTGCAGGTGATCACCGGTACTAAGTTCGTCCAGATAAGCGTTTTGGCGGTAGAAAGCGAAACACAAGAAGTAACTCAATATGCCAACGGTAAGCAACAGGAAAACCGGCACCGGACTTTCCAACGCAAAGGTGAAAACAGGTTCGAAAAATGCACCCAGGTCAAAAAAAGAAAAATAACTGGAGACAATACTCAGGAACAACACTGCGGACACGAAAAGCAGGCCCGTCTGGCTGTCTTCAAAGCGCTGTTTGAACCAGAGAATAAACCAATGAATGGACCAACTGGTGAGGACCACCGCCAGCAGCCAGGTTGCCGCAGGCACGGCCCCGTACAATGGAAGAATTTCCAATACCGCGAATGGACCGAACACCAGCAAGGCAATGCAGTTGAGTGGGGAAACGAAACTGCTTCCTAGCAGAAAATGGATAATTCGCGATTTTGAAAGGGGCAAGTGTAGAAAATTTCCCAAACTGATCACGGGCATTTGCTGGATAAAATACCGATAAATAAGCTCCAGCAAATAAAAATACAGCAGAGAGCTGTTGATGACCAATACAGCATCGGAAACCCCCATTACCTCTTTCACCAAGGTATTCAGCACCAGGCCGATCAAAAACAAATACGCAAGCAAAAACGAGCCAATAACGATGGCAACAATTCCAAAGGCCATGCTTCTTGCAAATGAGCTGCTTCGTATCCGTTTTAGTAGTTGCAGTCGTATAAGGGTAATCAGCATAAGGGGCTCGGGTTTATTGGCAGCCCTGTCGACTTCGACAGGTTTGATTGTCTAAAATAGAAAAAAAATACCAAGAGCCGCTAAAAATTTCCCGATTACTGGTAAATAGTGGATCTTTGGAAAGAAATAAATCACCATGGATGCAGCGCTATACATACGGCCCATGGGGCTGGAGGACCTGGACCGGGCGATGGCCCTCAAAAATGCAGAGGGTTGGAACCAGACAAGGAAAGATTGGCAGTTTTTTCTTGATCAGAACCCAGCGTTATGCCTGGTGGCCGTCGCCAACGGAAAAACCGTGGGCACCGTCACGGCAATAGCCTATCAAAACCGGCTGGCTTGGATTGGGATGATGTTGGTGGATCGGGAACACCGGCGAAAGGGAATTAGTAGAAAACTGATGCACGAACTGCTGAATCGCCTTTCAGGCATGGAGACCATCAAGCTGGATGCCACCCCAGAAGGTCAGTTGGTGTACGAAAGTATGGGTTTTGTTAAGGAATATACCCTTTGGAGATACGTGCGGAATCCCGGGGTCTCGGAGCAATCCGGTGAAATGCCAGCGGATGTTTTTCCGCTGTCTCGGGACGAACTGCCCCATTTGACGGACTTAGACGCAGCAGTATTCGGCGCAAAAAGGGAGCAGCTGCTGGGCTACCTGCTCGATGAATTTCCCGAGGGGGCATGGATCCGAAAACGAGATCGGCGAATCAATGGAATGGTGATTTGCCGGCACGGAAGTAGGTACATTCAGCTGGGCCCGCTCGTCGCAGAAACCGATGCAGACGCCAAATGCCTGGTTAGGACCGCTCTTCGGCGATTTTCCGATAGGCCACTGGTTTTGGATGTGGCGGCCGACAAAAATGAATTTAGGCGTTGGCTCGAGGCACAGGGGTTTGAACAACGACGACCACTGATACGGATGTATTACCGAAGGAATACGCATGCAGGGGTGCCCGACAAGTATTACCTGATTGCCGGGCCCGAATTGGGCTAGCACTTCAGCCGGGTACGGGTAGCAGCGAAAGGAGCGGATGCAACCGGCTCATTTTACTGGATTTATTTTGAATAGGTTAGCAAAAAGTACTGGCTAAAAACCCGCTCAGACGGGATGTAAGTTGGATTAATTTTATAACTTGCGGTAATGGAAAATTTTGTTGTTTCTGCCAGAAAATACAGACCTTCAGACTTCAAAAGTGTGGTGGGGCAAAGCCACATTACGACAACGCTGAAAAACGCCATAAAAAACGAACATTTGGCGCAGGCATTTCTTTTTTGCGGTCCCAGAGGCGTAGGTAAAACCACCTGCGCAAGGATTCTGGCCAAAACCATTAACTGCGAAGACCGACTGGAAAACGGAGAAGCCTGCAATGCGTGCAGTTCGTGCGAGGCATTTAATTCGAATAGTTCCTTCAATGTGCACGAGTTGGATGCGGCTTCAAACAACACAGTGGACGACATGCGCAACCTGGTAGAGCAGGTGCGGTACGTGCCCCAGAGAGGCAAATACAAAATCTACATCATCGATGAGGTTCACATGCTGACCACGCAGGCGTTCAATGCATTTCTGAAAACCCTGGAGGAGCCGCCAAAACATGCCATCTTTATTCTGGCAACAACGGAAAAGCACAAAATTATTCCGACCATCCTTTCGCGCTGTCAGATATTTGATTTCAACCGGATTCAGATTCAGGATATCAGCCAACACCTGGCGTACATTTCAAAAGAAGAGGACATTGATTACGAAGAAGAGGCATTGCGTCTAATTGCGACCAAAGCGGACGGTGCCCTTCGAGACGCCCTTTCCATTTTTGACCTGATCGTTACCTTTTCCGCAGGGAAAAAGGTTACCTATCAGGAAACCATCAATAACCTGCACGTACTCGATTACGACTATTACTTCAAAGTAACGGATGCCTTGTTGGAAGAAAGTATATCCAAATCCTTGCTGATTTTTGATGAAATTCTAAAAAAGGGATTTGACGGGCATAACTTTTTGGTGGGGTTGAGCGAGCATTTTCGGGAGCTGATGGTCTGCAAGGATCCGGATACGGCCCAGTTGCTTCTAGTGTCGGAATCGGCCAAAAACCGGTACAAGGATCAGTCAAGACAGGCCTCGTTATCGTTTCTCTTGTCGGCACTTTCCATTTGCAATCAGGCAGATATGTCATATAAGACCAGCAAAAACCAACGCTTGCACGTGGAACTGGTTTTGATGAAACTCGCAAAACTGCCACACGCCATCAATTTGGCCAGTCTGGCGGAGGATCCGTCAAAAAAAAAAGCGTAACGGCCGAAAGCCTCACTGCAACCAATCCAGCGCCCGCGCCATCCAATCAGGAATCCCGTTTTTCCGAACTAAAGAAATCCATTGCCATTCCTTCCAGCCTGGGCGAAGTGAAGCGGCAGATGAAAGATCGCCCGGTACTGCAGGTTTTGGACGAAACAACACCCGAACCGACCCCTTCCGAAGAAAAACCGGCAAACTCCAATCGCTCGATAAGCGAAGCGGAGGTGAAAGGTGTGTTGGAAGAAGTGAAGCAAGCATTTAAGGAAGGGCATAAAAACATGGAGATGGCGCTTCTACAGCAGCCCTTTGAAGTCCGGCAACAGCAAATCGTGTTTCTTATTCACGGAGGCCTGCAGGAGGATCTTTTCCCCAAACTCAAACCGGAATTGACGGGCATTTTTCGAAAAAAACTGCAACATCCCGAGGTGGAAGTGAACTTTGAAGTCAAAGCAGACGACCTGGACCCGGTAAAAAGTCTCTATACCTCTAGTGAGAAACTCGGGTATTTGCTAAAGAAATCGCCGGCGCTTAAGGAATTTAAAAACCGGTTTGGCCTGGAAACTGACTTTTAAAAATCGACCCCGATCCCAAAATTGATCAGGTTTTGGAGCTGCACGGCTCTGGAAGATGTACCGTCGTCCTGTTCGATAAAGACACTTTCGTCGTAGATAACGATGGTCTCAATGCGGGTGGTAATGTATTTGTTAACTTTTAGACTCACGACAGAGTTGAAATTTACCACGGTATTCCCCAGCTTTTCGTAATTTGAAAATAGGTTTAAATCGGTTCTCCACCGCACATTTTCCATCACCTGAATATCTGCGGTGGAGCCGAGGGAGACCCCGGCTTCTGCCCGTACGCTTTCTCCGGGCAACACCCCAAATGCGCCCGCCCGGCTTAGAGAATCATCCAGTACGATGGTAAAACGACCGGTAAAGGGGGAAAGAATTACCGAAAATTTCCCTTTGTTTTCCAGGGACGTCTGGTAGTTTAATCCCGTGGAAGACTGCACATAGCCTGGACTCAGGAAATCAGAAATCCGATTCCGGCTGTCTTGTTCGGCCCCCGAGGGCCGGAAATACCGGTGTCCCGCCAAAAGCTGCGTTCGTGCATCAATCTGCGTGGAGAGGTATATCTTATCGCTCAACTGTCGACCGTATTTGCTGGTGAAGATAAAATTATCGTTGGTCTTCCGCGTAGGGAAAGCTCTTCCGGCTTGTCGATTAATTCCGTAGTTTACAGACAGGTTGGTGTCCCAAATGATATTTTCTTTCTTATAGCTGGCAAAAAGTTGCAAGCCGGTGGTAAAGGCAAAGGAACTTGCGCCCCCTGCTGACCAATTGCTCAAGCTCACTTGTTGCATGCTGAGGTTGTAATTGCCTCCTTTTTCCCAATAGACGGGTGGAGCTTCCGTCGTGAAGATGAGGGAGTCGCCGCGCATCACCAGTGTATCCCCGCCGATAATCACGGTATCGGCCTTGGATAGGTCCTGACTGTAGCCGGTACGGGCAGCACTAAGTAACAACAGAATCAATAAAATCCGGTAAGGCATGGCATTTTTAGGTAAAGGGCAAATATACGGTCATTTGCGTTGATTTATTTTCTGATTTCGAGTTTTTGTCCCACGGATAGGATATTGTCACTTCCGATCTGATTCCAGGATTTTAAATCGGCTACGGTCACGCCGTATTTTCTCGAAATGGCATATAGCGTATCTCCCGGCTGCACCAGATGGACCACTAGGCTGGCCGGGGCGGATGGCTCAGGGTCTGGAGACGGTCGGGTAGTTTTCGGTGGGGTTTCTACGCTGGGTGCCGCTTTCACGGGTACGGCCGCTTGTTTGGCCGCAGGGAGTCGTTGAGGCGCTGGGGTCAACTTTACCCGGCGGATGGGTTCATTCTTTTTATAGTACTTTCGAAGCCGCAAGACCATGCCAGGAAGCAACTGCTCGTCCCGGTATAGCCGGTTTTTGGCCATGAGGGAGTGCAGGCGGATGCCGTACAGCTGGGAGATTTCCCAGAGCGTTTCACCCGGCTGCGCAATGTGTTCTTCCGGTTCCCCTTTGCTTTTTTTTCGTCGGGTATAATAATAACGGCCCGCCTGTACCGGGTCAGAGGGTTTTAGATCGTTTGACCGCCTCAGTTTTCGTTCACTGATCCCAGCCTGAGCTGCCAGGCGGCGTTGGTCGCTGCTATTAGCTAAAATACCGCGGATGCCGTTGATTTTTATTTCCCGGGGTTGGCGCGCATTGGAGAGGTTTCCACTGATCCGGGGAAATCCCCCGGCATTTTGTCGAGAGGGAGCCAGCCCTTCGTTTGTAGCCTGTGGGGTCTCGCTGACAAGGATCGGGCGATTGGGCACAATTCCGTTGAGAAGGTAAGTCACCACATAGGTGCGGTCGCCGGGAATTCTCCCCTTGCTTGCCCAGGTATTGTACTCCCTGAGGTGATTTTCGCTGACCCCCAGGGATTTTGCCAGGGTTTTTAGATCGGTGGGTCCCTTTACCGGGTACTCGTGTAGGTAGTCTCCATTGCTGACGACCTGGCCCAACTGGGGCTCAAAGGCGATTTTATGGGCAAGAAATTTTTTCAGGTACCAGTACGTTTTCCGGTCCAGGTCCATGGTTCGTTCTCCTTTATGCCTGCCCTTGTAGTAGTTATTTGCTCCCCCCAGGCCCATTTGGTAGGACACGAGGGTGATGGCCCAGTTGTCGAGGTATCGTTGGTGTTTTTTCAGGTAGCTGGCTGCACCTCTGGTCGCGGATACAATGTTTTTGCGTTCATCCACTTCCTGGTCTACACGCAGCAGTACTTCTTCGGCGGTGGCTTGTTTGAATTGCCAAAAGCCGACGGCATTGGAGGTAGAAACGGCATCCGAGATAAGGCTGCTTTCCTGAATGACGAGAAATTTAAAGTCCTCCGGAACTCCTTCCTCCCGCAAGACCCGTTCAACGACGGGCAGGTAGAGATTTACCCGGTCCAGTTTCGTTTGAAAATGGGAAGGACTCCGGTATTGTGCATTGACCTCTTCCTGAATTTCTCGCTGTAAGCCTGGATCGAGGTGAAGTGTCATATCTGCAAATCGGATTGTCCGCGGCACCTGCGGTACCTGGCCCATGACGGCATTCAAGGAGCACAGGGTGAAAAATAAACCAACCAAAAATTTTTTCATGATAATAAAATCAGCGCTTTCTAGCAAGGGTAATGCCGTCCCGGATGGGCAAAACCACGTTTTCTACCCGGGGGTCTTCCTGCACTTTTTTGTTGAATGCCATAATTGCGGCGGTATCTTTGTCGAGTTTTTTCCGGTTTTCGGCAAGCACTTTGCCCGACCAGAGAATATTATCGGCAACGATCAGGCCTCCGGGGCGTAGTCGTTCAACGATCAAGTCGTAATAGTTTGTATAGTTTTGTTTGTCTGCGTCAATAAAAACAAAATCAAAACTATCCGTGGAATCGGCCAGCAAATCGAGCGCGTGCCCCAGCCGGTAATCGATTTTCTTTTCCAGTCCCGATAGCTTAAAAAAACCCCGGACCATCTCTTCGAGTTCCTCGTTTTTATCCAGGGTCTGAATCGTTCCACCATCTGAAAGGCCCCGGGCCATACAGATGGTGGCGTAGCCCGTAAAGGTACCGATTTCCAATACCTTCTTTGCACCGGTCATTTTGACAAGCATCTCCAGAAACTTGCCCTGCAGTGGTCCCGAAAGCATGCGTGGCTTCAGTACTTTCAGGTGTGTTTCCCGGGAAATACGTGCCAGTAATTCGTCTTCCGGACTGCTGTGTTCCACACAGTAGCTCCATAATTCTTCAGGTATCATTGTGGTTTCGGTAAATACGTAAGAAAACTAAATTGCGCTTCATCATACACCTCATTCGCTAATTCTTGTAGTTGCTCTGCCGTGCAGGAGCGGATCTTTTTGAAAATAGCCTCCAATGATTCAATATAGCCCTTATCCAACAGGCTTTTGCCATACACCAGCATGAGTCCGGAATAATTTTCTTCGGCCATGGCCATTTGCCCGATGGTTTGTTCCTTACCCATGTGAAGCTGCAAGGTGCCCAGTTTCTTTTCCCTGATCTTGCGGATTTCTCGCAGGACGATTCTCCGCGCTTTGGGTCCGGCTTTTTCCTCTGTCCCGTAGAAAATCCCGATAAATCCGGTGTCGGTGAACGGCTGATAAACCGATTCGATGCTGTACGCCAATCCGTGTTTCTCTCGCAGGGCCATGTTTAGCCGGGAATTCATGCTGGGGCCGCCCAGGATGTTATTGAGCAGGTATAGCGTAAACCGCCGTTCGTCGTTGAGCGCCAGGGCGGGCTTTCCCAATGCGCAGTGCGCCTGCGTGATTTCTTTGTACTGAATCGTGGTTCGCGGGGAATAGCCGTTCACCGCCTGCCTTACGGTAGTTCTGCTTGTCGCAGGAACCGCACCAAGCAAAGGTACCAGCGTGCGGAGCGCTTTTTTAAAACTGATATTGCCCACCACCGAGCAAACGATACGCGAGGTGTCCAGGTGTTGGTCCACAAAGTCGAGGAAATCTTGCTGGCTGAATCGGCTTACGGTGGATTCCGTTCCCAGAATATTGTAGCCCAGGGAATGGCCAGGAAATAACAAATCGTCGAATTCATCCTGTATGGCGTCGTCTGGAGAGTCCCGGTACATCGCCATTTCTTCCAGAATTACCTGCCGTTCTTTCTCGATCTGCCTCGGGGGGAAAGTACTATTAAACGTGATGTCGCACAGCAACTCTGCCGCTTTGCTCCAGTGCTGCTGCAATACGCTGGCATAAAAACAAATTTTTTCTTTGGTCGTGTAGGCGTTTAGTTCCCCTCCGACGGAGTCCAGGCGATTGATGATGTGAAATGCTTTTCGTTTTTTGGTGCCTTTGAAGGCCATGTGCTCCCAAAAATGCGCCAGCCCTTCCTGATCTTCTCGTTCGTCCCTGCTTCCAATATCCAGGACGAACCCGCAGTGCACCAATCGGGTACTAGTGACTTCCTGATGTACAATTCTGATTCCGTTTGCTAATTCCTTAATCTGGTATACCATGCGACGTTTTCCTAAGTACAAAAATAACAGCAAATATTGGGAAAGAAATCAGAAAACAAAAAAATGCCCCTGGATGGGCATGGAAAGGAAGGGGCCGGGTAAAAGCAACCGATACCTATAAATACTAGGCGAACCCGGGGCGATGGAAAAATCCGTACAGCAGGGTTGGGTGAGGCGCAACGAATTGGTCCAACATGCGCCCCCACTTAACGCTGAATTACTTTTAGGCGCTGTACCTTATCGGCATAGTGAATTTCAAGGATCAATAGGCCTTTGGGAAGCAATTGGATCCATTGACTCAATTCGATCGGCGAACCGTTCCATTCGGAGGCCAGCTGCACCGATGTTTCCTGTTCGATGATTTTTATCCGAATGAATTGATCAGAAGGAAGATCGGTACCGGTAAAGATGAGGTATAAAGAGCCGTTGTTCGTGGGATTGGGGTAGGCCGTCCAATCGCTGGTTTGGCCCTCCACTGTTGGAATGGCCACGGACAGCGTGGGGCTGTACTCAAAGCTGCCGTCCCTATTGAACTGGCAAATCCGGTAATAGGCCCAGGTCCCGGTACCCGGCTGCAACTTGTCGGTAAACTGGTACTGCGTCGTTTGATCCGTGTTTCCCTGAGCAGGGATTTTTCCCAGCGTGGTGAAGCGCGAAATATCCTGAATGGCACGTTGGACCTCGTAATGGCTGGACTCCCTTTCTTTCAACGTGGACCATTTTATGGTGACTACAGAGGGATCGGCATGTGCCCTTGCTTTCACCTCTCCCCAGGTAATCGGCAGCGCTCCGAAATAGTTTACCTCAAATTCCCAATGGCTGCTGCACCCAAATTCGTCGGTTACCGTAAGGTAATAGTCGCCGCCGATGAGTTCACTGATTGATTGCTGGCTGCTCGTGAAGCCTCCCGGCCCGGTCCAGGAATAACTGTAATCGCCGGTGCTTACCATGGTCACCGCAATGGCTCCATCCGGATTTTCGTCGTCGGTATGGTCGGTGATCGCGGCATTCAGGTTCGTGGTTACCGGAATGTCTATCACACTACTAAAGCTGTTTTGGGTGCCGTTGGCATCGGTGACGGTCAACTCCGCCGTTCCCGAAGAGAGGAATTGAACCAGTGGATTGGCAACCGTGTCACTGCTGATCGTTGCATTGGTGAATGTCCAGTCGTATTGATAGGCTTCTCTCCCGCCATTCGTGGTGCTGGTGAAGGTTACCTCGCTCCTTTCGTCTACCAGGCAAGAAGCGCTGTAGTCAAATTGTACGGCCAAAGGCGCGTCTACCACGATAGTTGCTGTGGTTTGGCATTGGGCCGTTGGGTAATCGTTACACACATAGGCTCCTGACAAGTCGGCCGATGCGCTCGTTGTCCAGGCCAACAGGGGGTTTTGGAGGATCACTACCTCTCCACAGGTCCAGGTGAGCGGAAACTCAGCCAGCGTTAACGTATCGGCAACGGTCTTTGCCGAGGGAATGGTGCCAAAATAGTAGTTTAAAAAGAGGGTGGAATCACCCACCAGCAGATCGGCAAACAGGCGTCCGTTATTGGCAGTGCTTGTGGCGCTCGTAGTATAGGTGAACGATATATACGTGGTTTGCTCGGTTCCAGGGCTGCAGGTGAGCAGGGAACTGGTCACCGGAGTGCCCGTGGAATCACTCAAATAGACCGATTCGATGGTGTAGTTATTTGAACTGCAACTTTTATCGCAGGTACGTATGTCCAAAAGATTGCTCTGATTTTGGGAAAATCCATGGATCGATCCTCCCAGAATCACGATTATCAAAAGCATTATTTTCCGGACAAGGAACATTTTGTTTAGTATAAAATTTTATTTTATTTCAAAAATTCAGTTTATTCGCTTATATAAGGTAAAAATACGATATATCGTTCTATTTTCCTAACCATCCGGATCGGAAGCAGGTGGTCGATGTTGACGGGTTTTTTCGGAGAAATTGCGTTTCTGTCAGGAGGTAAAAAAAAACTTAAAATTTTTTTACCGTTGATTTTTGGCGTGAAATACAGTTTCTGTAAATCGATTTACATTATTTATTTTTTGTAATGGAAAGGCGTTTAATCACTTGATTGTCAATCTATTTTCCCATTTGGTATTTCTGTTTTTATGCCCGACATTCGTAGAGAATAGGGCCTGTACCAGCGAAAACGGCTCTTTTTTCAATCAAATTTTTAATTCAATACTGTCATGAAAAATCAAACAAAATTAGTGTTGGCCAATCTGTTTGCATTGGTATCGGTAGCGGTAATCGTATCGGTATGTACGCTGTTAAATATAGATTGGAGTCTGGGTTCCGGAGCATTGCTTCCGCAACTAGTGTTATGTTAATCGTAAATTGACGGATAAAGTCTTTTTAATTTTATCCTTGAATCGGCAGTAGTGAACTGCCAATTTATCTTATTGTTTTTATTGTTTCGGTTATTCTGCCAAGCCTCTACTTC
>NZ_WIOK01000018.1 GCF_009467825.1 Cyclobacterium xiamenense
TAGTTTATCAGTGCCACCAAATAGTGGAGATTCAAACTTTTCCGAATATTCGGGAAAAATAGCCGCATAAAAAAGGCTGCCCTTTTCGGACAGCCTCTTCACTATTACGCAGCACGCAGTTTATTCTTTCAGAAAAGAAGTGAGCATCCAGTGGTGCAGTTCCAGGCTTTTGATGAATGCGATCAGCATGTCCTCTGTGGCGGTGTCTCCGAGATCTGCTACTTTTTCCGCGCATTCGTTCATATTGTCTACCAGGATTTGAAAATCCCGCAACACTTCGTCTACCATTTCCCTTGAGCTTAGGTCAGTACCGACCTCTTCGATGTCGGCATGCTCGAGGTAGTCTTTCATCAGACTATAGGGCGTCATGCCAAATACCCGAATTCGCTCGGCAATCAAGTCGATGTTTGCAAACGATTCATCGTATAATTCCTCAAACTTTTCATGGAGATCAAAAAAATCGCTACCGGTAACATTCCAGTGGAAATTCCTAAGTTTTTGGTAATGCACGTGGTAGTTGGCCAGAAGCTTATTGAGGGAGCCTACAATTTTTTCTGACTCGTTTTTATTGTATCCAAGTTTTTTGAAGACCCGTTTTTCTGCTGTAATACTCATACTAATCAATTTAAGTTTTAACCTTTTTTAAATGACTTATACGGTAAAAAAGGATCATAAATGATGCCAATAATTCACCTATCGGGTTATCCATATCAATTTTAAATTGATTTTATTTGGTTTTTTGGATGCTTCTGATCTTTATTCGATAGAATAATCCGTGAAGCAATTGCAGTGCTTATCGATGAAGTACCTGGTTTAAACTCATTCGCAGGATTTCCCCCATATTTGTGCAGCGTAGAAAATCTGGATTTTTGTAGTGCCGGGCCAGTTCGTGCTTGAGGGTATAGGTATTTTCTTCCTTGGAAAGCTCGTCTTTTTCCATGCTATTCAGAATGTCCGTGATTTCTTTGGGAGAGCTTTTGAGGCGTGTGGCAATGAGGGCCCGTTCTTCTTTCTGGTATTGAGCCATGGACTCGGGGGTGATGTGCCGGATGCCCAGCTGAATCAGCGCATTGTTTTGTTTAAAATATTGCGGTAGGTAAATTGATTTTTTGCCTTCGTACGACTGCTGATCAAAGTCTATGGAGCGAATTCGGTAGTGGGTTTCCTCAAAATCTGGCGTCACATCAATCACGAAATTGGACGAATGCATGTCCCCGAGCAGCCGCACAAAACACCGTTCGTTAAACTTGACAAACTCCTTGGAAAGCCGGATCGGGTTTAGCAAGGGGTCATTAATCTGTTGCTTCATAAACTGCTCTCCAGGTATACCTGCGATGTGTTCTTCAATGAGCGAGTCCCGGTACACCAGGTAGCCGATTCGATTGGGAGAGAGCAAATGTTCCAGTTCCAGGCCATACACCCGGGAGGCATCGGCATTTTTTATGTAGAAATAGTCAAAGTTATCGTTGATGCGGTTAACAATCCGAACCCGAAAGGGCTGCGTATTCCCATAGGTGCAGAGATCTATCCGATCCACATAAAGGTGTTGCATCACCGACATATCACCGTCGGCCTTTAAGAGCGCGTAGATTTTTTTTACTTTGTAGTGAATCTCATTGCGGTCGGATTCGTCGTAGAAAACGGTCTCCCACAAAGTATCATTGCCCTTAAAATCGTACAGGGCAATGGAATTGCTGTAGCGGAGGAGTTCCTTGTAGTGGATGGGAATATCCACTTCTCTCCCGTATTTGACTAGGTATTCCCTAAGGTTTTCGCTGATCGGGTAAATAATCTTCTTTTTGCTAATGACCGCCATCGCATCGAACGCTTAGGATTGCGGGTTCTCCAACATTTTTTCCTGTTTCCGGAGTTTCCTGTCAAACAAAAAAGGACCGAATGGAAGAACAGCGGCGATGAGCGCAAACATGGCATTTTGAAAAGACCAGCGCAGCTTTCTGGAAGTGGGAAAGAGTACGAGGATGTACAGAATAAATAAAACCCCGTGGATCCAGCCCACATAGGTTACCATATCGGGTAAATCGAATATCCATTTCAAGGGCATGGCGACAAATACGAGTACCACCATGGATATCCCCTCGGTGAGGCTTATCATGCGGAAACGTTTTACAATGCCCAATCTTTCTTCATTCGTCATGTTCGTATTATTTTACATTGAAAAATACTTGTAGCGTGTCCCATAATTTTCGTTTTAGGGCCACGTTTTTTTCTAATTCTTCGAGCTCATCCGCAAAGAAGTACTCCAGGGGTTCTTGCATGATGCGGTAATTTTCCTTCTTCAACTTCATTAACGGGTGATGCAGGGTTCCAAAAAGTACCATTTTGACTGGATTGAGTTGGGATAGCGGATTTTCGTTGCTTTCCTTCAGGGATTTTTCAGATACCAGCGCAAGGTCCTTTAATGAAAGGTTGACCGCCCTGAAAATCTTAAATAAAAACTCCCTGTTTCCGGCGCTGAGTTCCTCCCCCTGATAGACTACCAAAATGGATTTCTGAAAATCGCCTTCGAATGGAATCGGCTCGGGGTCGGAGTTCTCAGGTACCGGAGGCGTTGCTTCCGGTTCTTCGAGCAAGTGGGTGTCCGTGGTCTCATCCAGCTCCAGCCGCGAAGCCAATTGGGCCGCAGCCAATTTTTCCCGCTCTTCCTCTTTCAGGACAAAGATATCCTCGGTAATAAATAAACGTAGTTCGTGAAGCTTCATGCTGACCAGGTGCTTTTCCCGTATGCAATTTATTGTTTTTGGCTAACCCCTTCCAAATCAAAGAGGGATTTTAATTCCGTCGCATCCTTTGGATCCATGCGATTGGCCAGGATTAAGCGCAACTGTCGGCGGCGCAAGGCACCGGCATACAATTCCTTTTCCGTTTGAGAAACCGGTTCCAACGAAGGCACAGGCACCGGTCGGCCTTGATCGTCCACAGCCACGAAGGTAAAGAATGCCTTGTGGGTGGCATATTTGAGGTTGGCAGGAATGTCTTCTGCAAATACCTCAATAAATACCTCCATGGAGGTGGAAAAAGCCCGGGTTACCTGCGCTTTCAACGTCACCACATTTCCCTGGGCGATGGGATTCTTGAAAGAAATGTTATCCACCGATGCCGTCACTACAATGGAATTAGAATGCCGTTGGGCGGAAATGGCCGCTACCACATCCATCCAATGCATGAGCTTGCCACCCATTAGGTTGTTTAACGTGTTCGTGTCATTGGGCAGTACCATTTCTGTTTTGATCACTTCCGAATCCGGCACGTATTTTTTTATGGTTTTCATGGTTAACCTGCATTATTCCCAACCTTCGTCACCCAGTAAAGGAACAAAGGAAAAGTTATCAAAGTTTTCGCGGATGATTTGCTTATCCGTTTTCCGGGTTAGTCGCAGCATCTGCTGGGTTTTCCGATTACCCACCGGTATGACCAGCATACCGCCGATAGTCAGCTGAGCCAGCAGCGTCTTGGGTACCAGGGGCGCCCCGGCCGTGACGATAATTTTATCGAAAGGTGCCTTTTCGGGCAAGCCCAGACTCCCGTCTCCCCAATAGTGTTGCACACGAACGCCGATCTTCGGAAGAAAACGTCGTGTGCGTTCGTAGAGTACCTTGTTGTATTCGACGGTGTGTACGTTCGCACCCATGCAGTACAAAATTCCTGCCTGATAGCCCGATCCGGTACCAATTTCCAGGACTTTTTCTCCAGGCTTTATATCCAGCAGGCTGGTTTGAAATGCTACCGTATACGGCTGAGAAATGGTTTGTCCCTCTCCGATAGGGAAGGCTTTGTCTTCATAGGCATGGCTAAGCAAGGCCGAATCGAAGAAAAAATGCCGCGGAATTTGGTTGATGGCATCCAGTACTGCTTCGTCTTCAATGCCTTTTTCACGCAGGGTGCGGATCAATCCCCTTCGCTGTCCTTTATGCAAGTAGCTGTCTTCGAGTTTCAACATGGTTTGGATCGTATCTTATCCCGATTCAATTGCTAAGTTAATGCTAAAAATGGCTTACTTTGTCATGAAAAGAGAATAAAATCCATTCGGTACGCTTCCGGAATAATAAAACGCTAGCAAACATGTTTACAGGAATCATTGAATCCCTCGGGACTGTCAGACGCATCACCCAAGCAGGGAGTAATGTGCATTTCGATATCGAAAGTAACTTGGTACCTGAGTTGAAAATCGACCAATCGGTCAGCCACAACGGAGTCTGCCTTACGGTAGTGGACCTGGACCACGATACCTACCGGGTGACGGCCATCGACGAAACCCTTCAAAAGACCAACCTAGGCGATTTGAAACCCGGCCACTCGGTCAACCTGGAACGCTGCATGCCGGCAAATGGCCGGTTTGACGGACACATTGTGCAGGGGCACGTGGACCAAACCGGGGTTTTAACTGAAATCCGGTCCGAAGATGGAAGCTGGATTGCCGATTTTGAATACGACCACAGCTCCGGCAACCTAACCGTGGAAAAAGGATCAATCTGTATCAATGGGATCAGCCTTACCTGCTTCCGCTCCAGCGAAGGAAGCTTTCGGGTGGCCATTATCCCCTACACCTATGCGCATACCACCTTTCACCTATTACAGCCAGGAGACCGGGTAAATCTGGAATTTGATGTCATTGGGAAATACGTCCAGCGCATACTAAAGGGATATTGATTTAACCTCGACCGGCACGTGCTTGCCAAACCTTGACTCCCGAAAGGGTGGCCCACCATACCAGCCAGGCCACTAGTACGCCCACTGCCGCTCCGACCAAAACGTCCAGGGGGTAATGAACCCCCAGGTAGATCCGGGTATAGGATACCAGTGCTGCCCAACCGAATAACCAGCCCATGCCCCGCATGCGTTTTTTTCCGACTTGCTGCATAAAGGATGCCAGGGCGAAGGTATTTGCAGCGTGGGAAGAGGCAAACCCATACCGCCCTCCGCAACCTGCATAATTCCGGATTAGTTCGTCCCAGCGCGGATCGTGGCAAGGGCGAAGCCTTTCAAAAAAAGGCTTCATAATGCCTGAGGTAAGTTGATCTGCCAGTACCACGGTAAGTATCAATCCCACCACATATCCTACCCACTCCTTTGGATACCGCCGGATGATCAGGTACAATAAGTACAGGTAGAGGGGTACCCAAATGTATTTGCCGGTGAGCGCCAGCATGATGGGGTCTAGCCATGGTGCATGTTGTCCGTTCAGAAATAGAAAAAAAGCCTCGTCCCATTGCTGTATCAGGTGGATCATTTGTCTTCCGTTAGCCAGTTTATGTTCTTTTTCAATCCCTCCAGGGTGAGGGCTTCCCGGGATCCAGCGGGAGGCGTATGGTTGTATTCCCAATGTGCTACCGGAGGCATACTCATCAAGATACTTTCGGTACGGCCATTGGTATCGAGTCCAAATTTGGTACCTGCGTCCCAGACCAGATTAAACTCCACGTACCGGCCCCTGCGCAAGGCTTGCCAGGCCAACTCCTCCTCACCGTAGGGCAAATCGGCGTTTTTTGCCATAAAATACCTATAGAGTTTTGGGAAAAGGTACCCCACGTCTGCCACGAAGGCAAACAACCTGGGGAAAGAGAGCGCTTCATCGGCCACCAGGCGGTCGAAGAAAATTCCACCCACGCCGCGGGTTTCATCCCGGTGAGGTAAATAAAAATAGTCATCGGCCCACTGCTTAAACCGCGGGTAAAAGTCGGGATGGTAGGCATCGCAAAGCCGTTTTAGTTCCCGGTGAAAATAGCCAGCATCTCCCCTGTCCAGGTAATGAGGAGTCAGGTCGATGCCTCCGCCGAACCAATAGGTGCCATTGCTCATTTCAAAATACCGGATATTCATGTGGATGATCGGCACCATCGGGCTGGACGGGTGGATTACAATGGACACTCCGGTTGCAAAGAAATCGGCCTGTTCCAGCTTCAGTTTTTTCAATATTTTTTCGGGCGTGGGTCCGTGGACGGCAGAGAACGCCACGCCTCCCTTGGCGATTACCCGGCCATTTTTTAGCACACGTGTGGTCCCACCACCGCCCTCGTTTCGGCTCCAGTGGTCACGTTCAAAATGCCCGATCCCATCTTCCATTTCCAGTTCCGTACAGATATGGGTCTGAATTTCCCGAAATTTTTTCGCGATCTGTTCTTTACTTATTTTTTCCATGCTGTATTTTTCGATTAAAAGGGATACCCGATCCCAATATTGAAGACCTGCTGCCCGCGTTCTCCCAGGGGTTGTTTGAAAGAAAGATTGTCCAAAATAAAGCGCTCTCCCTCCGGTCTGGCAGGGTCATAGGCTTTGATGCCCATGTCCAGCCGAAGCACCAGAAAATCAAAATCCATTCGAAGTCCCAGACCGGTTCCCACCGCCAATTCCTTATAAAACCGATCCACGCGAAAGTCGGTACCCTCCCGGGCAGGGTCCACTGCAAAGGTCCAGGTGTTGCCGGCATCGATAAAGAAGGCTCCATCAAAATAACCAAAAAGTTTTCGTCGAAATTCAAACATGGCCTCAAACAGGATTTCACCGGGCTGTTCGAATCGGTAATCAAAGGTACCGTCTTCGCGGATTTGTGGCGTAAAGCTGCCGGGCCCCAAACGCCTGGGTTGCCAGGCACGTATACTGGTGCTACCGCCTGCAAAAAAGTACTTCTCGTAGGGCAAAACCCCCCCGCTAATGCCGTAAGGTTTGGCTAAACCCAGATTGAGCCGGTAGGCAAAGGTACTTTTATTACTCAATGGAATGTATCGCCGGAAATCGGATTGAAATTTGAGAAACTGAAAATAAGTTAAGCTTCGGTCTGCAAGGCTTTCCGGGTCTAAAAAATTAAAGGTGGTGCCCCCACTCTCCACAAACAGCCGCCAGAGAGACGCCTGGTTTCGGCGGTATAGGCCGTATTGGTTGAAATTGATAATGACCTGTCCCGAAATGCTGCTAACGTAGGAAGGGAGAAAGGAATTGATTAGGTTATTCCCCTGTTCCTGCAGTTCTTCCAGCCGGGATTGGAACAGGGAGTCCAGGGAAGATCGGATCAGGTTGGCGTCCAGCAGGTTTACCGAAAACTGATGGCGCAGGTTACGGGTGGCCCAGGTGTAGGCCAGGATGGTGTTGAGTGCGTCTCGTACGTATTCCGGCCGGTTTACGTAACTGTAACCCAGTAGTGTACGCGTACGGGGATTGTAGCGCCCGAATTTTTCCAGGGTACCAAAATCAACGGGCACCAGAAACTGCGGGAAAATAAGGGAAGCGGAGGTGGAAAGCTCCCGGCTCCGGTACACGCCGCCTTCCGTGGTAGCTGAAGCCACCCCCTCCAATCCTGCCCGAAAATTAAACTCAAAAATTTCTAACCCCCGAAACAGGTTGCGGTTTCGCAGCGAGTGGCTGAAAAAGGGACCGGGAAGTTGTTCTGTGACACTGGCACCTAGTTGGTTGGTGATTTGAAATTTCTGATTGGGGCGGGTAAATATTTTTGTCCGGATGCTGTTTCCGAGGGTGTCGAAAGAAATGTTTACGAATCGAAAAACGTCTAGATTGGCCAGTTGCCGCTGGGTCTCAATAACGGCGTTTTTGCTGTAAACGTCTCCCTTTTTTTGAAAAATTCGGGAACCGATGATGTTCTCTGCATACCGATCCTGGTACATGATATACCGGATTCCGTTCCATTCCGTCGAAATAGCTTCGTCTGGGATGAGGTCATTTGGGCTGGCAATGGTGAAAATAACCGAATCGATGGTATAAAGTCGGTGTTTTTCTCCCCGTTCGGGCGTTCGAATCAATTGCTCAATGACCACATTTTTGTCTACAGTATCTTTGTAGACGTTGTATTCGATAAAGGACTTGGAAAAAGTATAATAGCCGTTGTCTTTCAACAGGTCTTCGATTCGCTGTCTTTCATTAGTTAGATTGGTTTGCCGGTAGGTTTGGCCCGTTGTGAGGGCGCTGTATTTTTGGTTTTTTTCCAGAAGGCTGTAAAGTTCTGGGTCTTCGGACCGAGTGAAGATACTGTCGATCCGGTAGGGAGCGTTTTCCTCAATTCGGTAGAGCAGGTTTGCCTTTTTCCCGGAGGTATCCGTCAGGGTGCGGACGGAGGCATCAAAAAAACCATTGTTTTGCAGGTAGAGAAGCATTTGTTGCTGGGAAATCGCCGTTTCGGCACTATCCAGCAGCACACGGGCATTACCTGTTCGCATAAACCAGTTGCCGTATTCCAGTTTACGTTCCAGCGCATCCGCTCGGTTGTTTACCTTTCGGTACCGTTTTTCAATTTTCCGTGAAGAACTGCCTTCACTGATCAGCTCCGAGAGCGATTCGGCTTCCTGCTGGCTTTGGCGGAGTTTCTGCGCAACGCGGGCACTGTCATAAAAGCCTCTTCCTAGGGAATGTAACAGCACGCCCGGAGATAGATTGAGCAAGGGGACGCGTGTATTGGGCTTCTGGCGAATCAGATTTCGCAGGTTCTCGGCATCGCTTTCCCGAATACCTTCCGTGTCCACTTCGTAGAGCAAAAGTGCGCCTGGTGGAAGCTCCCGGGTGAGGCTACAGCTCCAGAGCGAAAGGATCAAAAAGAGAAAGTTTATATCTTTGGTATTCTTCACTGCAACAGTCTCGACAAATGCTAAGCAAAAATACGGTTAAGTTTATTAAATCCTTGCACCAGAAAAAATTCCGTAGGCAAGAACAGGCCTTTTTCGTAGAAGGGGCCAAAAATGTAACGGAATTGTTGCGTTCAGATTATACCTGCACGCATTTGCTGTATACCGACAAATTTGCCGCTTCCTGGCCTGATATGGTAGCGGGCTTTTCCGGAGATAAGGTAAACGTCCTTCCCACCGTTTTGAAATCGCTGGGTACCTTTTCCAGCAACGATCAAGCCATGGCATTGGCCATTTCCAAACCCAACCTCCCGATACAGGTGGTTCCCGGCGAACTGGTACTTGCCCTGGACGATATCCGGGACCCTGGTAATCTGGGTACCATCATCCGCATCGCGGACTGGTACGGAATCAAAAAGATGCTGCTTTCTCCGGAAACCGCGGACCTTTACAATCCCAAGGTAGTGCATGCCAGCATGGGTTCCTTTACCCGGTTGGAATTCGAGTACGTAGCCTTGTCGGAAAAGCTACAGGAGGTAGGGGTTCCGGTATTTGGGGCTTTTTTGGAAGGATTGTCCATCCACGCGCACCAAGGGCAGGCGGACGGAATATTGCTAATGGGCAACGAATCCCACGGGATTTCTTCCGAGCTGGAAAAGTTGGTAAGTCAAAAGCTGACCATTCCGGCCTTTGGCGGCGCCGAATCCCTCAATGTGGCCGTAGCCACAGCAGTGCTATGCGATCACCTGCGCCGCTTACGTAGATAAGATTAGTTAGTTCATACACTAAAATTTGACATTTGTATTTGGTGGAGTCAAATTTTTTTCCTATCATCACGGGCGTTTCTTCAATGAAGTTTTTTTTTCTTCGGGTTTTTCTAAAAATGTGTTGGATTTCTTTTGATCGAAAAAGGGGGGGATAAGGAAACAGGAAATGATTACTTGATCGATAGTTAAGGTGGTTTGCTGGCCTTTGAGTTTGGGGGCATCCATTTTTGTATGTGCTTTGTTTTTTTTGAATCGCTTTACATACATACGGATGGAGCAGCGAATGAAAATGATACCTGTTACCAACCAAAATAGAAATTGATGAAGTTATTCTCTGGTCTCCTGCTTCTGTCTTTGTTTGCAGCCTCCTGCACTACCTACCAAGCCACCGTAACCAAACACGATGAATTAAACTATAGTGCGATACGTGTTTACCCGGAATGGACCTACAAAAAGCCAAAAGGGAAAAAATGGATAGCACCTCTAATTGGATTAAGCATCGGAGGGGCTTACGGATACCAAACGGAATTTACTTACGACGGGCAGACCTTTAGAGAAGCTGAAAATGCAGCTATATGGGGAGGTGCAGGTCTGATTGCGGGAGCAATGGTAAATGGAATACTTTTTCCGAAATATGCGGCGAGACGGAAGCAAACGTTTGAATTGTCACAAAGTGACAAATGGGTAAAGAGTTTTAATTCAACTACGGGGATCAATTATGTGATTAGTCAAAAAGAGTTAAACAACACCTTGGTTCTTGTGCCGGAAGAGAAAATCCGAGAGCTACGACAGCAGGCCCAAGTACTCCGAAATGACCTGAACCAGGCTACACCAACGATAGGTTTTGATGAACTTCAAAGTTGGAAAGGAGACTTACAAAGGGAGTACTCCGTGCTGCCTTCGTCTGAAATTAGCGATCTATCCTTGTTGATTTCGACCAATGAAGCCAAAGTAGCCAATATCGACCTACTCGCAAAAGTCCAGCAGCTACAAGTATTGAATCCTGATTTAAATTCCGTAAATGTGTTGAATCGGTTTAGCGGCGCGAATGCGCTTCTTTACTCCAAAGCCGATGCTCTAACTCAACAGCGGGCTAACGATATCATCTTCACAAGAATAACTGAAATTTTCAACCAAATTTTACCTGAAGAAAAAAATAAATTGGCATCGATCGAACCTGGAAAAGAGGGTATTGGTCCCATCAATGCGTTTTATCAATCGTTTACGCAAAAATATGGGAATCTCCTTACTTTCGAACAGGTCAAGGAGTTGAAGATGCTAATTGAAGCGAAGAAAAGTTCGATGCTAACAGCTATTGCAAGAGAAATACGTCTTGAAATCGACAATGCACAAAGCGTCAATCAACTCGAAACGATCACTAATACCTACCTTTCTCACGTCGATACAGGAAATAGTCTTATTGCTACACTAAATGAGAGAATTATAGCCCGAAAGCGGGAGATTTTAGAAGAAGAAAAAAGGCGGGAGCTCGCAAAACAACGGGCAGAGCAGGAACGCAGAGATCGAATCAGAAGAGAGGAGGAAGCAAGAAGAAGAGTTATTTCACAAAATAATGCCGTAGTAGACAGGCTAAGAAGAGATTTGCGGATCGAATTTGAGTCAAATTTCCCCACTTTTGAAGAACTACAGGCCATTCTCCAAGCGTATATCAAATTAATAAACGATGATGGGAAGTATTTGGTCAAAGATGCCGACTATTTTATCAATCTGGTAGAACGAAAAGGTTTTATGCGTAGGGGGATGAACGCCATTTCTTCGGATGACGAGTCCTTTGAAAATAGTAAAGGATTCTTGATTAAAGCATCTGCTTTTGGTTCATTTGATAAAGAAGAACTAACCTATGTTTCACTTACAATCCCAAATCCATCCGCTGAAATGATCCGGATGTATAAATTAGAGCTGGTATCTAACTACCGAAATACCTTTCGGTCTAGCATGAATCCCTACGAAGACGCTGAAGGGGGGGATTTATATGTGGATAGTGGCAAAACTATGTACGAGTACGACATTAATAAAGACGGCGAATTGGTCGTTGAGGTACGAAAGAATACCGACGCAATTTGGCCCATTATGGCAGAACGGATTAGCACGAATACGATCAAAGTTGATTCCTATTCAAACTTCACCGATATCTCGCTTCGAGAAGGTCAACTAGTAGAGATTGAAGCGTCGGGATCCATTAAGTTGGGAGTGTTTTCCGTGGATTGTTACCCGGAAGGAATAAATGGTTTTCGGTCCAATAACGTGGACCAACGTTTCAATCATGGTTGTCTGATCGGAAAAATCGGAAACGACGGAGAATGGTTTTATATCGGTAGGAATAAAACCTTCACTGCGCCAGTCTCGGGCGTTCTCCATTTACGTATCAATGATGACGTAGAAATTGATAATAGTGGGCATTTTATTGTTACGTACTCCGTTAAATAGTTCGAATTTACTATTGGAAAGGCGAAATAAGCCCAGGCGATATTAATTATTGGTTATATACCCACTACCGTAGTGTGCAAGGATGTTTTGGTTCATCCACCACCCCTTTTTTTAACCCGATTCGGGGAAACAGGAGTATGTTTGGGTACCCGGCACCCATTTCCGTTTGCGGCTGGATCTCGTTCACCTGCTGCGCGGGGTCTCTTGTCAGCGGTACGCTCGACAACCACAGGAACCGTAGTTCGTTAACCCTATTTTCTGCTACCTTCCTTTTGGCAAGGGATGCCAACAGCTGGTAGGCAAAATGCCAGTATCCCTCCCTGCTTTCCTTTGTCTTCAGGGTTTTTCTCGCATTCATCTTTAAAAGAAACCGGCAGCCAACACAGGAAGCGATTCGCTACGGCGAAAATTGACTTGACATGCGGATACATTTCGATTCCTCAAAAACGCCTGATTCGTGCATGGGATGTTGGGGTTTTTTATTCATCGATGGATGAAATTACTGTGTAAATATAAAAAAAGGAAATGAAATACTAAATTATGTAAACGAATCGTTATTCGTCTAAAGGAAACAGGGGCGATCAAGTAGCAAGGAATTGGCAGGTCCATCGGCTTTTTTTCGTGTTGTTCTGATTTCTTGCAACCAACCGGTGGGGTGGAAAAATACCGGATGGGCCCTTAATGCTTCGAAGACGAAAAAAACGATTTCAACCATACCATGAACAAACAGGTAGCAAATTCCGAAAAAATAACCGTCCAGGCAGTCCTGGCAGTTGACCGAAAAAAGGTCTGGGAATACTACACCGACCCGCAGCACATGATGCATTGGAATGTGCCCTCAGCGGACTGGGAATGTCTTCGCGCGGAAAATGACCTGAGGAAAGGGGGACAACTTTTTGTCCGAATGGAGGCCAGGGACGGTAGTTTTGGGTTTGATTTTGACGCGGTGTACGAAACGGTGCGGCCGGAGCAGTTACTGAATTACACGCTGACAGATGGCAGGAATGTAGCGGTTTCCTTTGACGTATTGGGGGCCCAAACGCGCGTAAGTATTTGCTTTGACACCGAACCGCAGAATTGCCCGGAAATGCAACGGCAGGACTGGCAAGCCATCGTGGATAGGTTCAAACGCTACGTAGAAACCAACGAAGCGGCGCAAGGGTAGTCAGGTTCCGGTCCGGATGGGAGCAGTGAATACGGGGGAGTTCGAAAGCATCAGAAATCCAAGCCGAAACGGATTCCTGCTTGCCGAGATAATATCCGGGCCCGCGGTGAAAATTACCATATTTTCGTTAATTTGCCCGGCATTTCGACCAAACTTTTCTCTATGGCATCCCTTCGAAGACACCTGGCGAAAGCCGGGATAAACGGGTTTTTCTTCTTGCTAGTAGTGACCATCCTGACCGCCTATTTATTTCCAGAATGGGGGGCAGGAGAGGGGGAACGTCTCGTCGATGAACTCACCTATTACGGCGTATCCCTGATTTTCTTTTTTTATGGGGCAAAGATAAGTCCGGCTACCTTGAAGCTAGGATTGTCAAACTGGCGACTGCACCTTTGGATTCAAAGTACCACATTTTTGGTTTTTCCGGCCATCATTTTGGGCTGTTACGCGGTGTTTGGGCAGGCGAACAGCTTATTTTGGTTGGGTACGTTTTACCTGGCGGCATTGCCTTCTACGGTATCTTCATCCGTGGTGATGGTGTCCATCGCCAGGGGCAATTTGCCCGCGGCGATTTTTAATGCCAGTATTTCCAGTCTGCTAGGGGTTTTTATCACTCCGTTATGGATGGATCTTTTTCTCAGTGCTTCGCAGGCGGATTTTGCCCTTTGGGATACGGTGGGTAAACTGGTGGTTCAGATTTTTTTACCGGTCGGTCTGGGGTTTTTGCTTCACCGGTACCTGGGGTCCTGGGTGCAGCGACAAAGTCGGCCGTTGAAATATTTCGACCAGAGCGTTATCTTATTGATCGTCTTTTCTGCCTTTTCCCAATCTTTTGGTCAGAACATGTTTGCCGGGCAGAATGTATTGGGGCTCAGCTTTTGGATGTTGGCATTGTTTTTAGTGATGCTGGGCGTGATGTTTGGCGTCGGCAAGTGGCTTGGGTTTAGCCGGCCGGATCGGATCACCGTACTTTTTTGCGGGTCCAAGAAATCCCTGGTGCAGGGAGCGGTGATGGGCAAAGTTTTGTTTCCCGATCCCGTGGTTTTTGGCGTGGTTCTATTACCCATCATGGTGTACCACACCTTGCAACTGTTGCTTGGCAGTGCGCTGGCGGAGCGATTGGGAACTGCAAAAACCGAACCTACATGAAAGAGGCGTCCTGAGCAGCTTCTTCGGCCATTTGTTCGGCCAATCGTTTTCCAAGGTACCGATCTATCAGGCCGTGTCCGACGTATAACAAGGGGGTAAGCAAAATGGCCACCGAAAACTTATAGATGTAATTTATCAAACCGACGGCAATGATTTGTTGCAGCGACCAGTTGCCGAAAATATAAAAGGCAATTCCCAACACGACAAAGGAATCGATGAACTGCGATACCAGCGTAGACCCGGTAGCCCGTAGCCAGATCATTTTGGGACCCGTGATTTTCCTCAATTTTTGGAAGACAAATACGTCGAGTAACTGCCCGAGAAGGAAAGCGATTAGCGAGCCGATAATGATCCCCAGCCCTTGCCGAAAGATCGTGTTAAAGGCATAATCGATATCAAAGGGGTTACCAGAGGCATCGCTGGCATTGACTTCCAGCCAGAACGCGGCCGGGGGAAGCTGGGTGACCAGGCTGATGACGATAAACACATACACAATCAGGCCAGCGGTAATAAAACTGATCTTTCGAACCCCTTTTTTACCAAAATACTCGTTGATAATGTCCGTGGTAATGAACACCACCGGCCAGATCACGGCGCCAGCTGTCAGATTAAAATCCAGCACGTAGGTTCCGAAAAAAGTCCAACCGGCTGGTTTTAGTCCCAGGGTTTCTTCGCCGGAAAAGATTTTGACGCCAATGATTTCTGCCAGGATGGCATTGGTAAGGAATATGCCGCCCAGAATGATGAATAAATTGGTCTTTTTAGACTGGTTCGCCTTTTCTTGAGAATCCATGGTCAGGGAATGGGATAAGTGGTACCTTCTTCACTTAGTAAGCTGTTTGGGAAGACCGCCTGAGCTTCTGCGAGCAGGGGTTGCAGGTCGTTGTAACGCACGGAATAATGGCCCAGTAGGAGCCGTTTTACGGATGCCGCCCGTGCAATTTCCGCAGCTTCTCTACTTGTACTATGCCTGGTTTGTTTTGCGCGGTCTTTTTCGGCCTCCATAAAGGTGGATTCGTGATACAGGATATCCACACCCCGTATATACGGTACGATACCGGGGTCGTAGACGGTGTCCGAGCAGAATGCATATTTTCGTGGAGGCGTAAGCTGACAGAAATCCGCCGCTCGGTACAGCACCCGGCCGGTCATGTCCCGAACATCCTTTGCCTTTAGCAGGGTGCGAATGGCTTCCAGACCTGGTTTTTGTTGCCGTACCAGTTCTTTTCGGAGTTTGACACGTCCATTTTTTTCTTCGAAACTAAATCCCGTGCAAGGAATACGGTGTTGCAAAGGAAATGCATACACCTCCAAATCATCCAATTCCAACAGTTGGGTTTTTTCGACCACCGATACGGTGTGAAAAATCAAGGGGAACTTCAATAGCGTCCCGGAATACTTTAGCTGAACCGTAATGATTTCATCCAATCCTTTCGGTCCGTACACGTGCAGCGCCTGCTTCCGATTATTCAAATGGTAGGTCCCAATCAGCCCCATCAAGCCCAGGTAGTGATCTCCATGCAGGTGGGAGATAAAGATTTGGTTGATTTTAAAATACTTAACTTTAAACCGTCTGAGCTGATGTTGGGTAGATTCCCCACAATCCAACAGGAAGCTATGTCCTCCCCAGGTTACTACCTGAGAAGTCTGGTTTCTGCCGTGGGCGGGGGCAGCCGAGTTAGAACCCAGAATGGTGATCGAAAAGTCCAAGCGGATAGGTTTCTACTCTTCTTCGTCTTTCTCGGCACCTTGCTCGATTTCGTGGATAAACACGGCCTCAGCCGCTGCTTCGTTGTCGTCCACTACCTTAAACACTTTGTCTAGCATGGATATCCGCATCAACTTCAGTACGTGTTCCTGCAGGGAGGAAAGGACAAAAACGCCACCTTCTTCTCCAAAGGCCCGGTTACCGACCAGTAAGGCGCTGAGCCCGCTGGAGTCGGCATATTTTACCTGGGCCATATCCAAAATCAGGTTTTTGTACCCTTCAGCATGCACGGTGAGAAGTTCCGATTTCAATTGCGGAGAAAGGGTAGAGTCAAGTTTTTCCTCCAGTAAGGTGAAAAGTACGAACTGTTCTTTCTTATCTACGGCGTATTTCATTTTTTTATGTAGTTATACCTGTCGGTGCGTTTGGTCAAACATCTTCCCGCAGGAGGATTTCGATTTAAAATTAGTCTAAAATAACGTGGTGCCAAAATGATCCGTTCATTTAAATATGTTCCAAAATGGCAGCTTTGATTCGTGCTTCCATATCCGAACTATCTGCGGGCACAAAGGTTTTTCCAGTAATGTGTTCAAATAGTTCGATGTACCGATGGGAAATGGACGCAACGATTTCCGGGCTCATTTCGGGAACGGATTGACCGGGTTTTCCCTGAAAGCCATTTTCGATCAACCATTGCCGGACAAATTCCTTGGAAAGTTGCTTTTGGGGCTCGCCCACTGCCTGCCTTTCTGCGTACCCATCCAGATAAAAATACCGGGAGGAGTCAGGCGTGTGGATCTCGTCTATCAGTAGAATCTCCCCTTCGTAGCTTCCAAATTCGTATTTCGTGTCTACCAGCACCAGTCCTTTTTCCCGAGCCATCTCCGTACCCAGGCGAAACAAGGTACGGGTATAGGCCTCCAACTGGAGGTAATCCTTTTCACTAACGATACCGTTTTTCAGGATGGCATCTCTGGAAATATCTTCATCGTGCCCCTCGGAGGCTTTGGTAGTTGGCGTAATGATGGGTTCCGGCAGGGGATCGTTTTCCTTCAAGCCATCTGGAAGGGGTACACCACATAGAACTCGCTTTCCATCCCGGTATTCCCGCCAGGCATGCCCCGCCAGGTAGCCCCGAATCACCATTTCGACTTTGAAAGGCGTGCACCGCTTACCCAGGGTGACATTTGGATCGGGAGACAAGCTGACCCAGTTAGGCACCGCGGCGGCTGTGGCAGAAAGAAAATGAAACGCTATCTGGTTCAATACCTGTCCTTTATAGGGAATGGGTACCGGTAGGACCACATCGAATGCAGAGATCCTGTCGGTCGCCACGACGGCAATGGTTTTTTCGAATATGTAAACGTCTCTTACTTTTCCCCGATAAAAATCAACCTGACCGGGAAATTGAAAACTGGTGCTGGTAATGCCTTGACTCATGTGGTATCAATGTTAACATGCAAAAATAGAAATTATTCCGGACTTCCGGATGTTCGCGTCTATACAACAAAGACGAACAAAATCCACCCTACTTGTTTTCTCGTCAGCAAGTAGAAATTCAGCGACCCATGCCTCTTTTATAGGTTATTTCCCGTTGTAACGTACCACGTTCGTCGTACGTAGTGAACCGGCCATGCCGCAGGCCTTTTCGATAGTTTCCTTCGATTGCCAGCTGCCCATTTTCGTGATAGGTAGCAAATTTCCCGTGCTTTACACCTTTTTGATACAGGGCTTCGGATGCTTTTTGTCCATTTGGATAAAACTCGGTTACCAATCCTTCGACCTGCCCCTTCCGGAAGGTTTTTTCGAGTACTAGCTTCCCTTCTTCAGTATATTCCTGAGTCAATCCATCCGGCACTCCCTGATCAAAATTCGTTCTTGCCTGCACCTGCCCATTCGGATAATACGTTTCCTGTACGCCCTGCGGTTTCCCCTGTTGGAAATGGATACGCCCTTTTATTTTGCCGGATTCGTAAAATGATTCCAGCACTCCCTGAAGGACGCCGTTTTGGAAGGATGCCCGTTGGGCTACCTCACCGTCCGGGTAAAAAGAGATCACTTCCCCTTGAATCTGGTCGGCGGTGTAGGGAGTGATTTTCAGTGTGTCTCCGGTCTGCGGATGCAGTTCCACAAACAAGCCGGTTTTTTTACCCGCATCGAACTGACCCACCTGTGTTCGGCTGCCGAAAGGGTCGTACCGCTGGTACCGTCCGTGCGGCACCCCGTCCCGAGTTTCGTACCGCTCCTTCACCTGGGAGTTTTCCGCATCGTAATAGCTGGTTTCTACCTGAGCCAAAGCAGGCACACCTACGCAATATACCGGCAATATAACAAGCCAGATGAACCGTTTCATGACGTTTTGATTGATGTAAAAGGGGGAGGGATGCGGATCAATAGTCAGGCAAGCCCCTCCTCGGTTGTTCCGTAGGTTTCTTCCGGTTTTGTTGAATGTACCGCAATTCGTTGCTGTTCATGGCATCAAGGATTTGCTCTGCCTGCTCTGGTGTGATGTTCATTTCTTCGAGTCGCTGACGCAATTCCTCCATGGCCTTTTCCCGATCACTAAGATCGCTTTCCATGTCGCTGCTGTCCTCGGACTCTTGGTTTTCCTCGGTTTGTTCCCCGCGAGGCTCTTCCATTTCATCGGACTTATCCGCACCGTCTTCCTGGGTTTCTTCCTCTCCTTCTCCGCTTTCCTGCTCCTCGCTTTCCTGGTCTTGTTGCTCTTGATCTTGCGATTCTTCTTGCTCCTGTTGTTCCTGGTTATCTTGGTCCTTCTTGTCTTGCTCTTCCTGCTCTTTTTGAAGTTTTTCCCAAAGCGCATTCAGCTTTGGATCCTCGGGGTATTTTTCCAGTCCCTCTGCCAAAAGTTGACTGGTAGCCCGAATGTCCTCGTTCACGTATTGCCTCGCTGCCTGGTTAAAATATTCCACTTCGGACTGCGCCAGGAGGCTCAGCGGACCGATGCCGACAAGCGCTACAAACAGAACAAGCTGCCTATTGATTTTCATTGATTTCATTGATCTCGTTTAGGTGATCCATAAACTTCTGGTAATAAGCGACTGTTTCATCTATTTCCAGGGCCCGTTCCATGATGCCCGCAGCCTCCCCAAACTGAAAACGATTTACCATTTCGTCCGCTTGCGCTTTCATTCGTTTGGCGTAGTTGGAAGGTTCAATTTTATCTTCATCCTCCCGGTCCTCTTCGTTTTCCTGATTTTCTTCGTTCCCTTCCAGCCAACGGCTCAGTAGTTCGTAGTTGTAACGTGCCTGCTCATTGCCGGGTTCCTTAAGCAGCGCGGTTTTGAAATACGAAAGTGCTTCCTTGTACTTTTGTTCGTTGCCGAGCAGGAATCCCTGTTGGTTGGCAGCAAATGAAGAAATCGAGCTGCCACTAGCTGAAATAAGTGGCTCGTAGGTTTTTTTCGCATCCTCTTCCTGTCCGTTGTTTTGGTAGCTCAGGGCCAGATTGAATCGTATTTCGGGTTGCCTAAGTTCGTGCTCCTCTAGTAAGGCCAGGTGGTTTCGGACGGCGTTTTCGAAATCCGCCTCTTTGAAGGAACGCTCCGCTTTTGCCAGCGCTTCGTTTGTAAGGGCAATTTTCTTCCAGTCAGCTGGAATCACAAGCAAAATCCAAAGTAGGTATCGGAACAACATGGTAGAAATCGTTGATTATAAGGATAACGTACGGATAGGCAATAAGGAATCCATCACCGCCAAAACCAATCCAGCAAGCAGAAAATAGAAATATTTGTTGGAAGAAGCTTCCACCGTCCGACTGGCCATGACCGTTCCCTCCAGGTTGGCAATGGCGTCAATAAGCTGGGGGATTTCCTGCAGGTCCTCGCTCAATTCAAAATAATCGCCGTCGGTTTGACTGGCAATTCGCTTCAGGTTCTCGGAGCTTAGGCGAGAGATGGCAGGGCGGTTGGTAGTCTGGTCGATCACCACACCGCTGCCCCTGGGAATGGTGCTGCCCGCCCGGGTGCCTATACCCATACTGAATACTTTGATGCCGGAGTCGCGGAGTTTTTCCAGGGTTCCGTCCAATTCCCCGCCAAAATCCTCTCCATCGCTGATCAGGATAATGGCTTTTGATTTTGGTTCCTGGCTTTCGTCATTCATGAACTTGGTATGTGCCATCAGCAAAGGAGCCGCAATATCGGTACCGGAGTTGGGAACCAAACCGGTGTTCAACCCATCCAGGTGCAATTGGATCACGTTCTGATCGAAGGTCAGGGGACACTGAATAAAGGCCTCGGAAGAAAATATGATGATGCCAACGCGATCCGAACTAAAATTCTTAACCAGGTTTTTCAATTCAAATTTGATCCGCTGCAGCCTGCTGGGTTGGATGTCTTCTGCATTCATGGACCGGGACAAATCGATGGCCAGAAAGATGTCTTTTCCTTCCTGCTTGATCTCTTTCATGGCATTTCCGATGGAAGGTCCAGCCAGTGCAACTAGAAATAAACCGAAATACAAGCTGCGCAGTAGCATTTTCCAGACCAAGCGTCGTTTTTTAACGTTGATTTTTTGATTGATGGTCCAAAAACGGTACAAGTAGACGGCGTACAGCAACACGAAGACGGTAGCCAGGCCAAGTAATAAGGTAGTATCAGGGTATGCCCAAATCATGGCTTGAAATTAATCATTAATACGCAAAACGAAATGATAACGCCAGAATTATTACCGAATCGGAAAATTTACCCGTTACCGCCGGAATTAATGGTTGGATTCCCTAACCATTTTTACCGGATGCCGTTATCTTTTCTGGTGCGGGAAAGACGTTCTTTCCTATCGCATTATCGATTTCATTCCGTCAGTTACTACTTATGCTTGTCTACGCAAAAAATCATTTTTGGGTGCCGTTGTTTGTTTGTTTTGTCCTCTTTTTAGCACCGACTCGTTCCATTGCTCAGCAGCTTTCCAGTATACAGGGCCAGGTAGTAGACAAAGCGTCTGGCGAGCCCCTGCCGGGAGCTGCCGTATATTGGGAGGGAAATGCGGAGAAGGGTACCGTAACGGATGCAGAAGGGCGCTTTTCCATCGCCCAGCCCGATCCGGAAGGAGCGCTGGTGATTCGTTTTTTGGGTTTTCAATCGATTTCCAGGCCAATAAAGAAGGGCTCAAAAACCGAAGGGCTGCAGTTTTTTTTAAGTCCGGAAGAATGGATGTTGGAGGAAGTGGTGGTCTCTGAAAGAAGCCAGGACTACAACGTGGCTAGTACCGAAATGGGTAAAAATGTGATTTCCGGGCAGGAATTAAAGCGGATACCCGCGTTATTTGGAGAAGTGGATTTGCTTCGTGGGATTCAATTGCTTCCTGGAGTGACCACAGCGGGGGAAGGTACCACGGGATTATTTGTCAGAGGAGGGTCCGCCGACCAAAACCTGGTTCAGATAGACGGTGCACCCATATACAATCCCTCGCATTTCTTTGGATTTTTCTCGGTTTTTAATCCCGATGCCCTTAGCGATGTCGCTCTCTACAAAGGCAATATCCCCGCCCAGTATGGAGGCCGGGTATCTTCGCTGGTGGATATTTCTCTGAGAGAGGGGAATACGAATAAACTCCAGGGAGAAGGCGGGATTGGGAGTATTAGCTCCCGGCTTACCGTAGACGGCCCCCTGTTTTCCGAAAATGCTTCCTTTGTAGTTTCTGGCCGCCGTACCTATGCCGACGTGTTTCTGCCCCTTTCTCCCAATGAAGACGTTCGTGACAACCAGCTTTACTTTTATGACTTAAGTGGAAAACTCATGTGGAGGAACGGACCTAAAAATAAGTTCACGTTCTCTACCTATTACGGGAGTGATTTCCTGGGCCTGAATGGGCAGTTTGGCCTTGGCTGGAACAATTGGATCAACTCGTTTAATTGGGATCGACAGCTAAACGAGCGAAATTACCTGGATGTTACGGCGTATTACAGCCGGTACGGGTACCTGATTAGCCTTCGGGATGAGGAAAATGGATTTGATTGGTCCAATCATTTTTCGGAGACGGGTCTGAAAACATCCTGGACCTTGATCCCCGGCGAAAAGTCGGAAGTAAAAGCAGGCGTGCACGGGCAGCTGTATCATTTCGCGCGGGTGGACCTGCAAGGGACTCCCGAGAGCGGCATCGAACCCTTGGATTCCAATCCCAGAACGGGCTTTCAGTTCAATCTGTTCCTGGCCGGAAAAACCGAGATTACCCCCCGGCTGAGCGTGGAAGGGGGGCTGCGCTGGGGCAATTACCAGCAAATCGGTAACGGGGTGAATTACCTGTACGACAACAACGACCCAGGCGGTACGGGGCTGGTGACCGATACCCTGGAATACCGCCTCGGCGAGCGAATGCAGCAGTATCAGGGTTGGGAACCCCGGTTTGGTGCCCGGTATCGGATTGGGGAAGGGACTTCGATCAAGGGAGGCTTTAATCGCAATTACCAGTACATACAGGTGGCTTCCAATAATTCGGCGGGCCTGCCTATCGACCGCTGGGTGCCGGCCGGAAGGTACATCTTACCCATCCGTGGCGACCAGGTCTCGGCAGGCGTCTTTCAAAACCTCAACGATAATCGATGGGAGGTTTCCCTGGAAGCCTATTACCGGGATTTCCGAAATATCGTGGATTTAAAACAGGGAGCCACCGTGCTCTTTACAGACAATATAGAAACCGAACTTCTTACCGGAAATGGCTGGTCCTACGGCCTGGAGTTTTTACTTCGGAAAAACGTGGGAAAAACCTCCGGGTGGTTAAGTTATACCTGGTCCCGCGTGTTTCGGGAAATTCCAGGTATTAATGGTGGGAGACCCTATCCGCCCAGGTTCGACAGACCCCATGACCTGAGCCTGGTGTTGTCCCATCAATTGAGCGAACGCTTGTCGTTTTCCGGCACCTTTATCTATACCACAGGCATTGCTGTCACCTTTCCGGCAGGCTCCTACCTGGTGGACAACCAGCGGGTACCGCTTTATAGCGACCAACGAAACAGTGATCGCTTCCCGGATTACCACCGATTGGACCTGTCGGTGACGTTAAAAAACAAAGACAAAGGCCGCTGGTGGCAAGGAAGCTGGAATTTCAGTGTTTACAATGCTTACGGGCGTAAAAACCCCTTTTCTTACGATTTTCGGACCATATACAACGACGATATTTCGTTTGAGCCAGGTCCGGGCGAATCGGCTAACAGCGCCAGACCCGGAGTGGTCATGACCTATTTGTTTGGTATTTTACCATCCGTCACCTACAATTTTAAATTTTGATTGCATGCGATTACTTGTGTTAGCCGGGCTACTAGTGCTGTTTGCCTCCTGCCAGGAAGAGGTAGAAATGCCATTGGGCGCCCTGGAAAGAATTCCCGTTATCGAAGCGGTATGGACAGACGATCCGTCGGCGAATTTCGTTTCCGTAGCCTATTCCCGGGATTATTTCGATACCCTGGAAAACGAACGCATACCGGATGCCCTGGTCGAAATAGAGGATTTGAACAGTGGACGGGTGGTTGAATTTCGCTACGTGGAGGAACTGGGACACTACCTGGCAGTAAACCAGCAGGTTGCTGAGATCGGGCACGAATACCAATTACGGGTGCTCCTGGAAGCAGACGCATACGAAGCTACAGGTACCACCTTGGAACCACCGGTTTTGGACAGCATCACCTATGAATTCAAAGAAGAGCGGTTTTTTGCCGACGAGGGGTATTACCTGACCTTGTATGGGGATATTCCTTTTCCAAATAATAATTTTTACCGCTTGATCCTCACCCGAAACGATACGGTTTTAAATAGACGATCTGATTATTTTCTGTTTGACGACACCTTTGGAAGTACGATTTTGAACAATGGGTTTGAGTTGACGGGGTTTACCTTTGAAAAAGACGATAAGGTAAGACTACAAATGCTGCGCTTAAACCGCAGTGCATACGATTACCTGAACCAAATGGTCTCCTTGTTATTTAATGACGGCGGCTTGTTCAGTCCTCCACCGGCAAACCCGGCGAGTAATATTCGCGGTACTTCGGCCGTGATGGGGTATTTCATGACAGCTCCCGTCCTCACGGAAACGGTATTCATTCAGGAAGAGGCGGAGTGAGCAGGGAGATACGCCCGTACCTGTTCCATGCTGTAAGCCCAAAGTTGATCCCGTAGTTTTTTGGAGCGGGCTTTTGAGGAAACCGCCGAAGGCTTGGATTTTTTGAAATAGGCACCGTTTTTCCCAGGGACATTTGTTGCGGTGGCAAGAAAGATACCTGTCTCTGCTCCTTTGGCAGGGCTAATCATAAAAGGTTTGAATAGGGATAAAAGGATTTTAAAAAAACCTTTACTTTCACTACCGAATCCGGTATTGACGACCCCCGGATGCAACGCGTAAGCTTCCAGGTGCAAATCGGCGTATTTTTCTGCCAATGATTTGGTAAAAAGGATGTTGTATAATTTGGCGTTGGCATAAGCCGTGAACGAGCGGAAGCCATGGGTCAGCTCAAAGTCTTGGGGATTTACGGAAGCGCCTTTGTGGGCTTCAGAACTCACGTTGATGACTCTACCGCCTGTTCCGTTGGTCAGCAATGGAAGGAGCTGGATTGTCAGTAGAAAATGTCCGAGGTGATTGGCAGCAAATGTACGTTCATGGCCCTCGCTCGTTAATTTTTTTTTCGGAAAAATACCACCTGCGTTATTGATCAACAGGTCCAGTTTGTCCGTAGCCTCGGTCAGGGTTTTGGCAGCTCGGGCCACCGAGCTCAGGTCAGTAAGGTCGCAGGGGATAATGGTGAATTTTTTCTGTGTATCTAGTGGGTCGATCCGTTGTATGAGTTCCCGGGCTTTTTCTACGTTTCTGACCAATAGAAAAACACGGCTACATTTCGGGGACAGTGCTTTTGCTTTCTCTGCGCCAATTCCCGAAGTAGCGCCGGTTATTGCTAGTTGCATCATAGTTAATCGGTTTAGTTCATAAAACATGGCCGGCAGCATAAATGTTCGGCCTTTTGTCGCTGTTGTTGCAATCGGTTGACCATCAGATTGGGTCGGGCGGCGTCCACCGAAAGAGAATAAAGATTTGGAAGGGATGGTGAACGGGAGTAAAGGCGGTAAATATATTTTCCCTATTTTTGCCAGTGGGGAAGGTTACTGAAAAGTTAGTTACCTTCGTGGGCAGGCATTGGTACCCCAATGGAGAGAGGGAAACGTTTCGGATGGCGGAGCGGTAAAGGAATCACTCATGTAACAGATTGGCTTTTTTTCGTGGAAAAGAAAAAATTCATAGACATCAGACAGGTTATTGCAACCAAAAATCCGGGCCTTTTGAAATGGCTTCCCGGATTTGTCCTGGGGTACATCAAGCGGATTGTACACGAAGAGGAGGTAAATACCATCATGGCCAGGCACGGCGACCGAAAGGAGCTGGACTTTGTGGATGCACTCATAGAGGAATTTGGCGTGTATGTGGAAGTTAGAGGGGCCGAAAACATACCATTGGATCGAAGTGTGATAGTTGCGTCCAATCATCCCCTTGGTGGATTGGATGGGATTGTGTTGATGCATGTATTAGGCAAATACCGGAAGGACCTGCGGTTTCTGGTCAATGACTTATTGTTGAACATCCCTCATTTTGGAGAGCTTTTTGTGCCGGTAAACAAGCATGGCAGCAGTGGCAAGCGGGGAGCCGAATTGATTGAGGAAACCTATGCCTCGGATAATGCAATTCTCGTTTTTCCGGCCGGATTGGTTTCCAGAAAGCAGGAACAGGGCATTATGGATTTGGAATGGAAAAAGAGCTTTATCAACAAGGCCCGGAAATACAAAAAAGACGTGGTGCCCGTATACATGGAGGGAAGGAATTCCTCTTTTTTTTATAATTTGGCAAACCTTAGAAAAAAAATAGGAGTTAAGGCCAATATTGAAATGTTTTATTTGGCGGACGAGATGTTTGGGCAAAAAAACAAAAAAATTGTTGTCCATATAGGAAAACCAATTTCTTACAAGTATTTTGACGATTCCAAAACGGACAAATACTGGGCAGAAGAGGTCAAAAAAATAGTATACAACATTGTCCAAGACAAGTAGGATTTATGCAAGACATTATCAACCCGATCGACCGGGAGGTTATACAACGTGAACTGACGCCGGAGCGGTTTTTGAGATATGTAAACAATGGGGAGAATGAGATTTATCTGGTCAATCAGCACAACGCCCCCCAGGTGCTGAAGGAAATCGGTAGGTTACGTGAGGTTTCATTCCGGGCCGCAGGCGGGGGGACGGGTTTGCCGATGGATATAGATGAAAACGACACCTGCGAAAATTGTTACGATCAGCTGATTGCCTGGAACCCAGTGGACAAAGAGATCATTGCTGGCTACCGCCTAATCAAGTGCGCAGACGCCGGCTTTACCGCCAAAGGCGCCGTAAATTTATCCACGGCACACTTGTTTGACTTTTCGGATGCTTTTGTGAAGGATTACCTTCCCTATACGATCGAACTTGGGCGGTCTTTTGTACAGCCCAATTACCAACCGAGCATAGACAATCGGAAGGGGATTTTTTCGCTGGACAACTTATGGGACGGACTCGGAGCAGTGGTGATGATCAATCCGGATGTCAAGTATTTATTTGGGAAAGTAACCATGTACCCGCATTACAATGCCAAAGCCCGTGATTTATTGCTTTATTTTATGAATCACTATTTTCCGGATACCGATGCGTTGATTCGGCCCATTGCGCCTGTAGGTTACAAGACCGATGCTGCCAATTACGAAGGTTTTTTTGACGGGCTGAGTTACAAAGAAGGGTACAAATTGCTCAATTCGAACGTACGAGCCCTGGGAGAAAACATCCCCCCACTGATCAATACCTACATGAACTTGTCATCCACGATGAAGACCTTTGGTACGGCGATGAACTATGAATTTGGTGCGGTGGAGGAAACAGGAATCTTAATTACCATAGCGGATATATACGAATCCAAAAAGCACCGTCATCTCGAAACGTTTGAACGAGACCGGAATTTTGGCAAACGAAAGAAATAATCCATGCAGCCCAGCGAACTCCCCAGACGATGAACGTACGCCCCTTAGGAAAGACCGGTTTGCAGGTACCTCCTGTGGTTTTTGGGAGTAGTTCCCTGGGAAATCTTTTTCAGGAATACCCGCAAAAGGACAAATTGGCCATTTTAAAGGAAATAGTGGAGGTTACCGCTCCACATACCGTGTTTGACACAGCTGGAAAATACGGCGCCGGATTAGCTTTGGAGGTGTTGGGAGAATTTTTATCCGGTTTAGAGATTGTCGGTAATCAGGTAATTATTAGCAATAAGTTGGGTTGGGTCCGGGTGCCCCTTGAAGCTGCCGAGCCTACCTTTGAGCCGGGTATCTGGAAGGGGATTACACACGATGCGGTGCAGAAAATAAGCCATGCCGGCATATTGGAGTGTTTTGAAAAAGACACCGCGCTTTTGCAGGGGCATTCACCACAGCTGATTTCCGTACACGACCCGGATGAATACCTGATGGCCGCTACAGACGAGCGGGATAAAGCCCATCGATGGAGACAAATTCTGGAGGCATACCGGGCGCTGGCCGAATTGAAACAAGCGGGTAAGGTCTGGGGAATAGGGGTTGGTGCCAAGGATTGGAAAGTAGTACAACGCATTTGCCAGGAAGTTCCGCTGGATTACGTCATGCTGGCAAACAGCCTTTCCATTTATTCCCATCCGCCAGACTTGATGGAATTTGTCGCGATGCTAAAAAAGGCGGATGTGGGAATTATCACTGCCGCCATTTTCCATTCGGGCTTTTTGGTGGGGGAAGACTTTTTCGATTACCGGAAGCTGGATCCCGATAGCCCTGACGGCAAAGAAAAGTTGGCGTGGAGAAAGGGCTTTTTTGAGACCTGTAGCCGGCAGGGAATAGCGCCATTTCATGCTTGCATTCAATTTGCGCTGTCCGTGCCGGGTGTTTCCAGTGTCGCGTTGAGCATCAATCGACCCGAGCTGGTGCGAAAGAATATCCGTGCGGCTGAGAATCGGCTACCTGCGGCATTTTGGCAGGAGCTGGTGGATCAATCGTTGATTTCAGATTTCTCCTTTTTATTGTCAGATTAACCCATAAACTACACCCATGCATTCACAAATAACCTCAGCAAAGGCCGAGTTGATTTCCAAAAAAAACTTTTGGCCCTTTCTACTGCTCACTACCCTCTTTATGCTCTGGGGGGTTGCGCACAACATGACCGATACCCTATTGGCCGCCTTTAAGCGAATCATGAGTATGACCGATTTCCAAACCTCCTGGATTCAATTGGCATTTTATGGTTCGTATTTCTGTTTGGCCCTACCTGCAGCCGTATTTATCCGGAAATACACCTATAAATCCGGTATTCTGCTCGGTTTGGGACTATTCGCCGTTGGATCACTGCTTTTTTACCCAGCAGGTATGATGATGTCCTACGGGTTTTTTCTGCTCGCCTTGTACGTACTGGCAGGTGGGCTGTCCATTCTGGAAACCGCCGCCAATCCATACATTCTGGTTATCGGCCCACCGGAAACGGCCACGCAGCGACTCAATTTGGCGCAGTCCTTTAACCCCATCGGGTCCGTAATTGGCGTTTACCTGAGTAAAGTTTTTATCCTGTCTCAGCTAAACACCGCAGAAGCGGCCGACCGAACCACCATGGATCCGGCAGCCTTGAAGGCGATGCAGGCAGACGAGCTTGCCGGTGTGGTCAGCACCTACGTGGGCGTGGCAATTTTTCTGGTGCTGGTATGGTTTGTCATTCGGGCGGTACGCATGCCGATAGCATCCGAAACGGTCGAACGAGATGGGATAATTGCTGGTTTCAAACGACTTTCTAAAAATAAAAACTATGTACGGGGGGTGATGGCGCAGTTTTTTTATGTAGGGGCGCAAATCGGGGTATGGTCCTTTACGATCCGCTACGTTATGGATGAACTCGATGTGATGGAAAGTGGAGCCTCGGATTATTACCTGGTATCCTTGATCCTGTTTGCGGCTAGCCGCTTTCTGTTTACTGCCTTGATGAAGTTTTTCAAGCCGTCCATTTTGCTTGCAATTTCCTCGTTACTAGCCATCGTGTTGAGTTTGGTGGTGATTTACGGGAGCGGAATGACGGCTGTCGTGGCACTGGTGCTGATCTCGGTATGCATGTCGCTGATGTTTCCGACGATTTACGGACTTTCTGCAGAAGGCTTGGGGAATGATACCAAATTGGGTGGATCCGGCTTGATTATGGCCATTTTAGGGGGGGCTTTGATTACTGCAGCACAGGGGCAGGTTTCCGACCTTACGGGCAGCATTCACCTTTCCTATTACGTACCAGTGGTTTGTTTTGCGGTAGTCATGTATTTCGGTATTTCGCACTATTTTCACAAACCCCCGCCGAAATCCGTGGAGATGGTATAAAAGAGGTGAAAAAAAAACACCCAGACAGCGAATGCCTGGGTGTTTTTTTTGCAGCCGGTGGACCGATTTGGCTGGCAGGTTAGTCATTTTCATAAAATCCAAAATACTCCCGGGCATTGTAATAACAGATGTTTTCTACCATTTGTCCCAGCCATTTTTCATCGGCTGGAAGCTCCCCGTTTACGACATCCTGACCGATTAGGTTGCAAAGAATTCGGCGGAAATATTCGTGACGTGGGAAAGATAGGAAGCTTCGGCTATCGGTAAGCATGCCCACAAAACAACTCAGAATTCCCATGTTTGACAGGGTGTTCATTTGTTTTTCCATGCCGTCTTTCTGGTCCATATACCACCACCCGGAGCCAAACTGGACTTTGCCTTTAACCGATCCATCGTTAAAATTGCCCACCATGGTGGCCATCACCTCGTTGTCCGAAGGGTTGAGGTTGTAGAGAATGGTTTTTGCCAGTTGATCGGTGCTGTCCAGATTATTTAAGTAACGCGCAAGGGCCACACTTTGGGGAAAGTCGCCGATGGAATCAAAACCCGTATCGGGTCCCAGAATGCGGGCCATCCGCTCATTGGTGTTACGCAAGGCTCCCAGATGGTACTGCTGGGTCCAGCCTTTCGCATGATACATTTTACTAAGTGCGGTGAGGGTTTTGAATTTAAAAAAACGGACTTCCTCCGGTTGAAGGGTTTTTCCTTTGCAAACGTCGGAAAAAAGATCGTCTATTCCGTGGTCGTTTTCGTCAAAGAAATAAAGTTGTTCGAGGCCATGATCGGACAATCGCCCCCCGTTTTCATGAAAATAGGCGACGCGATTTTCAAGGGCGGCAAGCAAGTCCTCGTAGGAGTGGATGGGAACCCCGCTCACCTCAGAGAGTTTTTCCAGGTATGCCAGATAGGTTTTGGGGTTTTCTACAGCATAGGCTTTATCTGGCCGGAATGCCGGCAGTAGTTTAATGCCGATATTTTCTGCTTTCGCCTGCTGATGGTAAATAAGGGTATCGGTAGGGTCGTCGGTAGTGCAGACCACCTCCACGTTCATTTTGGCCAGTAGGCCACGGGTGTGAAAGTCTTTCTGCTGTAGCAAATCCGTCGTTTCTTCGTAAACCTGATCGGCAGCGTCTTCATTGAGCAACTGATCGATGCCAAAATACCTGAGGAGCTCCAGGTGGGTCCAGTGGTATAGGGGATTTCGCATGGTATGTGGCACCGATTTGGCCCAACTATAAAACTTCTCCTTATCCGAGGAATCTCCGGTGATGTATTTTTCAGATATTCCCAGGGTTCGCATCGCGCGCCATTTGTAATGGTCTCCTTCCAGCCATATGCTACTCATGTTTTTAAACTTCCTGTTGGTCGCAACATCGTGCGGAGAAAGGTGGCAATGGTAGTCGATGATCGGCATTTTTTTTGCGTGATCGTGGTATAAGGCCCTCGCAAAATCACTCTTTAACAGGAAATCGTCGGTCAAAAAGGTGCTCTTGGTGGCGTTTATCGTATGCTCCATTTTTTTGGTTTTTTTTAAATTGCAGTAAGTATAAAAATTATTTTGCTTTTTTTCCAGTGAATACCCGGATTTAGGCAATCGATTGCACAAATTAAATGAAAATTTCATAAAATCCCATTCGAAAAGCGGTTTCTTAACGAAAAGCCTGATTTGACCGTGGAATTGTTTTTAGAAACCGAAGCTATAGTTTTTTTTATCCGTTTTCCCTGTATCTTCCCTCTACCTAATTTTATCACATTCCGTACGATGACTGCAATGAACCGAAGAATGTTCCTGAAAAGGGGCCTGCAACTGTCCGCCCTACCTGGCGTTAGTCTGGGCTACCGTACCCCTGCTTTCGCGACTGAGCGAGGGAATCTGAAGCTAAGCCTAAATGCCTTTTCCTTCAATGCCGCGCTAAGAAGCGGCGATGTGGGGATAGAAGCCTTGTTTGATTTTTGTTCCCAGCAAGGTTTTGCAGCGGTGGACCTTACCGCCTACTACATTCAGGACTACCCGCAGGTACCTCCGGACGAGGTACTGTTCGGTATCAAAAAGATGGCGCATCATCGGGGCCTGCACATTAGTGGTACTGGTGTGCGGAATAATTTTACCGAATCGGATCCGTTACTTCGCAAGGCTGAAATTGAGTTGGTGAAACAATGGGTCGTGGCGGCGGCAAAACTGGGAGCGCCAGTCCTGCGGGTATTTGCCGGGCCCCGGCTGCAAGAGGGAATGGTATGGGAGGAAATGGCAGTGCTGGTAGTGGAGGCCTGCAAGGAATGTGCAGCGTTTGCCGCCAATTACGGTGTCATCGTCGCCATGCAAAATCACAATGAGTTTATCCAAACCGCTGCGCAGGTCGATCAGATTATGGCAGGAGTGGACGAGGAGTGGTTTGGCCTGGTCCTGGATATCGGCAGCTACTCCCAACACGATCCCTATGAAGAGATCCAGAAAAATATCCGGCATGCGGTCAACTGGCAACTCAAGGAGAATGTCAATCATTACGGTACCCAAAAACCGGTAGATTTGCCGCGGCTGATGCAGTTAATTCGTGACAGCGACTACCAGGGCTATTTGCCCATAGAGACATTGGGTCCGGGAGATCCCTTTGAAAAGGTAGCAGGATTTCTGGCTCGGGTGCGAGAAGCGATGGGCTAGTTACTCGATTCTAATCGGTGAGAGATAAAAAAAAAGGCTTGAATGTGAATCCAAGCCTTTTCTGTTAAGCTAGTATGGGATCAATAGCCGGGGTTTTGGCTAAAGGATTCCGCACGGTCAATTTGGTTTTGTGGGATGGGTCGTAGCAGGTGAAAGTCCTGAAGGCCGGTGGCCTGTGGATTATGTGCCCGCACCCGTTCGAGCAAGATGCCCCATCGTTTCAGGTCCAACCAGCGCTGTTGTTCGCCAAGTAGTTCCCGTGCTCTTTCTTCGATGATCATTTCCATGTCCATTTCGGACGCCGTGATTTCCATCTGTGCTTCTTTTCCGGGGAATGCAGCTCTTCTACGAATAACGTTGACGGTTTCGGTAGCTTCGGCTACTTTTCCCTGCATAAGTTGCGCCTCGGCCAGCAACAGGTAGGTTTCTCCCAATCGGAAGGCAATGTAATCCCGGCCTCCCTGGAACTGGGTCAAATCCGCTCTTCCTGGATCCATGTGCTTGCGCAAACTGGTAAATAGCCGCTCGGTATAGGCCGAAGGTACCAGTACCTGATAGGGTTTTTGTGCACGCTCTGCCTCTGGCATTTCGTAGCCCGGGATGTAAATGGCGGTGTCTCCTGCTGCAAACGTTACCTGGTCTTTTGACTGATCAAAATTGGTATTGTAGGTCCCTGGGTTATTGGAGTAGTACACGTCCAGGAAAGTATTGAAATACCGGCTGTCGTTTTCCCTGTCGGCAAAGATGACATTGTAGGTATACGTTGTGGGCCGGTATCGTTTGAAGGGACGTCCGTTTTGGGTATCCCTTCGCATGCCCGGTTGTACATCGTATTCCATCAGAAAAAACACGTGAGAATTGTTACCTCCTCCGTTTGTCAGTGGGTTTCTGCCGTATTGCACCGAAAAGACTACCTCGTCGTTTACCTCGTTTCCAAATGCATGAATGTCTCCGAAGTTTTCGAGCAACTGGAATTCGTAATCGTTGATTACGTTTTGAAGCAGGGGCTCTGCTTTTGCATAATCATCACTTGCTGCAGCCTCAGAGGTTGCTTTGGTGATGTACACTTTTCCCAACAGGTGCTCGGCTGCGGGTCGGGTAGCCCTACCGTAGTCGTCCGACTGTGAAGAAGCCTCCAATACAGGAATAGCGTCTTCCAAATCCTGAATGATAGCAGCGTAAATCTCCGGAACAGCAGTACGGCTGACTTCATTGGAAGGGATAACAGATTCGGTTAGCTGCAAATCAATAGGTCCAAATAGCTGCACCAAGATAAAGTAGTGATGCGCACGGATAAACTTTGCTTCAGCGACCCGTTGGTTTCTGACGGTTTCTGAAAGTCCCTCTACTTCTGGCGCCCGGTCGATGACCGCGTTACAGGTATTGATGCCCTGGTAAAATTGATCCCAGATTTCCCGGACGTGGGAATTTTGCGAATCAAAGTCAGAAGTGTAGAAGTTCATGTACTTAAAGGACCCATCGGCTCCGTTCGTATAGGTGTCCGTGCCGAATACGGTAAAGTTATTCCCACGTTCGGTACCGTACCAGGACCTGAGCGAGCTGTATGCGGCATGCAAGCCGTCATTCAGTCCGCTGGGTGTGTTGAGGTAATCGTTACCGATGTTCGAAACTACGTCTTCCTCAAGAATTCCCTCGCAACTGACGGTAGCAAACAGCGCTGCCCCCATCATTCCGATCCTGGAATAGTTTGAAAATTGTCTGATTATATTTGATTTCATTGGTTTCATCAAGTTAAATTCTGCTTAAAACTTCGCATTTATACCGAAGGTGATCTGGGTTACCGCCGGTGCGATGTTGGAGTTGACGACTCCACCTTCTACACCCTGCTCTCCATCGATAAAGGTTTCAGGGTCAATTCCCGCGTGGCGACTTCTGTATTCAGAGAAGATAAACGGTTGCTGTATACTGGTATAAATCCTCAAACTGGACATCTTTAGATTTTCTACGATGGAAGCCGGGAAGGTATACCCCAGATTGATGTTTCGCACTTTTAGGAAGGTACCGTTGAAATACCGCAGCGATGTGGAGTATTTCGGGAATTCCTGGTTCACGTTTGGTCGGGGGTAGTCATTTGTAGGGTTATCGGGTGTCCAATAATCCACATTCAAGTTGTTGTACCGTCCCGCCAGGGCATTGAACCCTCCGGTGTGAAAATCACTACGAATCATGGATCCAAACCTTCCGAATACAAAGAAGGAAAAATCAATCCCCTTGTAGCTGAAGCGGTTGGTAATACCTCCGGAGAAATCCGGAACGGCAGAACCCAAAATCTGACGGTCATCTGCATTGATTTGCCCGTCGTTGTTGATGTCTTCTACCTTAATGATACCGGGTTGGTCGCTGTACACGGCGGCTTCGTCGGCTTCATCCAATTGCCAGATTCCTACTTTGTTCCAATCAAAAAACACCGTCAGCGGCTCTCCGATAAACCTGCCTGCTCCAATATCGTCTCCATCGGCCAACTCCAGGATTTCTTCTCGGTTGCGATTAAAGATGAAGTCAGTCGACCAACGGAAGCCACCTCTATCCACATTGATGGTATTCAAGGTAAGTTCGATACCCCTGTTTTGGGTTTTACCGATGTTGGTGATAAACCCGCCAAATCCCGTAGAATTGGGCAATGGCTGGGGAGCCAACAGGTCGGAGGTGGTCGTCACGTAGTATTCCAAACTACCCGAAACCCTGCCTTGAGAAAAGGCGAAATCCAAACCGGCGTTGGCCGTGGTAGAGGTTTCCCACCTCAAATCGGGATTACCGATGGTATTTGGTCGGTATCCGAAAGCGGCATCCCCACCAAACTCATAGGCCGTCCTGGCCAGCAAGGGCTGGGTCTGATAAGGATCGATCCCCTGGTTACCAATGGAACCGTAGCTGGTTCGGATCTTCAGTTGATCCAGAAATTCGCTTCCGGAGAGAAATTCTTCGTCTCCGATGTTCCAGCCCACCGCTACGGAAGGGAAGTACCCGTATCGGTTATTTTCCCCGAATCGGGAAGAGCCATCCGCTCGAATGGTACCGGTCACAAGGATTTTGCCTTTGTAGTCGTAATTCAAACGGCCCATAAAAGACATCAGCGTCCACTGAATCAGGTTGGTGTTGGCACCGGTAATCTGGCTGGCATCTCCCAAACGGTGGAACAGCTGGCTTTCTGCCGGAATTCCCAACACGTTGATATTGGTAAATTCCCGATTGTCTCGCTGCAGGGATTGCAGTCCGGTAAACTGGAAGGTGTGTGCCTCATTCAGTGTTTTGGTGTAATTGATGATGTTTTCCAAGGTGTAGTTGACTTGAAACTCTTCGCTTACACTTCCGGTAGGATCGCCACCTCTTCGGGCATTGGTCTGAGAGCCGATGAACCTGCCGCTTCTTCGGATGGTGATGTCAGGTCCGAAGTTTACTCGGTAGCTCAAGCCAGGCGCGATGTCCCAAAGCGCGTAAATACTGTTAAAGATCCGGTACCGTTTGGTAAGGTCCTCGTGAGCTCCCGGTACAATTTCTGCAAGCGGGTTGGTTCTTAAACCGTCGTTGGTCGGTTGAAAATTGATTGATCCATCGTCATTGAATGTTTTTCCAAGTGGATTCTCTTGCAGCGCACCTCCGATGGGGTTGAAGTTTTCTCCGTTTCGCTCGCTGTAGGTAAACAGGGTAGAAGTTCCGATTCTGAATTTATCGTTCAGTTTGTGATCGATATTGGCACGGAAGGAATACCTGCTGAAATCCTGGTTTTTTACCACGCCTACGTCCCGGAAAAGGTTTCCGGAAATGAAGAAAGTGGTGTTTTGGCTACCACCCGAAACGCTAACCTGATGGCTCTGAATATTGCCAGTACGGGTCAGCGCATCGATGTAATCGAAACTTCTTCCAAGACGGATGCTCTCCAATTCGTTGGGTTCAAAAAGGCCTTCGTCGGCTTCTTGCGTGGCGGGACCCTCGGGGTATTCGCCCACAGCCCGTCGGGACTCGCGCTTGTACTCGGCAAATTCCTCACCGTTAAAATTTTCTATTCTGCCAAGGCTTTGGTTGACACCGTAGTACGAATCTACAGAAACCACCGTTTTGCCCACTTCGCCACGCTTGGTTGTGATCAAAACCACACCATTGGCACCCCGGGATCCATAAATCGCGGTAGCCGAGGCATCCTTCAATACCTCCATGGAGACGATGTCTTGTGGGTTGATGTCATTGATTCCACCAGCGATGGGTATGTTATCGACCACATACAAGGGGTCGTTACCAGCATTGAAGGATCGCCTTCCCCGGATCCGAACCTGAGGAGCGGATCCCGGTTTGCTTCCCGCCTGAGTCACGTCTACACCGGTTGCTCTTCCCTGCAGGGCCTGTCGGGCATCCACGATTGGTTGCTCGGCAATTTCCTTGCTACCAACGGAGGAAATCGCTCCGGTTAGCTGGCTTTTCCGGGTAGTACCGTAGCCGACCACGACCACTTCATCCAGGTCAGAGACATCCGGATTTAGTTGGACATTGATTTGGGATTGATTGCCGATAGCAATTTCTTTGGGGCTGTATCCGATAAAGGAAAACACCAGGGTGGCGCCAGCGGGTGCGGAGATGGTATAGTTTCCATCCAGATCGGCTGCAACTCCGGTAGAGGTGCCTTTGACCAATACGGAAGCGCCAGGGATGGCCATTTCATTTTCATCGGTTATCTGCCCCCGAACCTGCACGTCTTGTGCCTGAGTCAGGTGGGTGCCGATAACCATCAGGAGCAAAAGGAGCCCCGTTTTCAAGTAATTTCTTGAGGTCATAATTTTCGGTTTGATGTTAATTGTGATGTTAATTTTTAAAGGCAATATTACATTTTGTCAATAAATTCTTTCATTTAAAATTTAGGTTTTTACATATGTTTCATTTTTTGATGTATCGGATTTATTGAATTTTAAGAATTCAAAAATATTGATATAAATTAAGAAAGAATTTTTTTCCGGAAGAAAGATGCAATCGGTTGCGCTTATTTACACGATCGGTAAAAAATAGGTATAAAGTAATGTTTACTGGTGGTAATTGAAAAAATATCGATTTTATCGTAAAGAATCAGTTTATCTAAATATTTAATAATCCATTGAAAATATTTTATTAATTCGGTTAAAAAAATGTGAATAAACTGACATTTTAATAATGGTATTTGGGAAAAGTTCCGCCTTCTCATTCTTTGCCAGACGCAGGCCCCGTTGGAGGGCCGGGTATTTCTGTAACTTTTTTGCCAGCCCGTGTGGATAGCGGATGGCGGCGTTTTGCGGCTACCGAGGTGCGCAAAGCTGGGGAAGGCGTATTTGCGATAAAAAAAAATCACGGCTCACCAAACAGGTTGCCGTGATTTTCTGTACGCGGGAGACGAAGAATTAGTTCAGTTCCCGGATTTTTATATTTTTGTAGTGAACCTCGTCACCGTGGTCTTGAAGCAGAATGTGTCCTTCCTCGGCTTCGCCAAAATTATCCCATTTTTGGTACTTACTGTCTGCCACCAACTCCCGGTACGCATCGGAACCGCGGGTATAGCTCAGTACCTTTAGTCCATTGATGTAGTGTTCGACGGTATTGTCCGGATGCACGACCACCCGCCCTTTGTTCCACTCGCCGATGGGCCGTACAAATCGGGATTGCTTATCTGCCTTAATCAGGTCGTAAAGCGAGGCAAGGGTTCGGTTGCCGTCTTTTCCCTGCTTGGCATCGGGGTGCCTTTCGTCATCCAAAATCTGGTATTCCAGTCCAATGGCTGATCCGGAATTGTTTTCGTTTAAGGTTACGAAATATTTCACACCGCTATTGGCCCCTTCGGTCAATTTGAAATCAAAAGCCAGGTCAAAAGCACTGTATTTGTCCACCGTTACGATGTCCCCGGCGTTTGCCGATTCCCGTCCATCTTTGGCTTCAATGGTAAGGACGCCGTCGTTGATGGTCCATCCACCCTCTGGAAAGTTTTCGGCACGGGCACTTCTCCATCCTTCGCTGGTTTTTCCGTCAAATAGCAATTTCCAGCCGATCTCTTTTTCATAAGGAGTAAGCTCGTTATTCAAGGTACTGACGACGAATACATCATTCTCGAAGGGTGTAGGGGTAAGGTTTTCTGTTTTGATCCGGATGTTTCGGAAATAGGTTTTCTTCCCGGCATTTTCGGGGTTGTTTCCAATGCCATGTACCTGAAGCCCGATAAATCCAGATCGGTCCATTTCATCCACCAGGTACGCTACTTCTTGTCCGTTGACCCAGGTTTTGAGGGTATTGCCAATGAACTCGATGCGGTAGGTATTGAACTCACCCAATTTAAAAGCGCTGCGCGCATCCGGATTGTAGGTAAGGGGATACAACCAGCCGCGGCGGGCTTCGTCGTAGATTCCGCCCGACCAGGCTCTTTCTTTTGGGTCGCATTCTACCTGGTAACCAAAGACCCTTCCTTTTCCATCATTGGCATCGGGATTGTGCTGGCCCCGGGCCATCACTCCGGAATTGCTCGATTCATCGTCTACACGAATGTCAAGTTCCAGGATAAAGTCCTCGTACGTCTGATCGGTTACCAAAAAGGTATTGGGTGTATTGGCTACAGCGGACCCGACGATCACGCCGTCCTCTACCGTGAATTCGGCCGCTCCGTCTAATTGATGCCATCCATCCAGGGTTTCCCCATCAAATAAATTGGTCCAGCCCTCTTTCGTCTCGACCGTGGGCTTTCCACAGGCTGCAAGAAGAATAAAAGCCAGGGCAAAAAGGCTTAGGTGTTGTTTGTTCATGATATCGGTTATTTTTACGAATGTGTTAATGATTCATCCACCTTTGGAGTAGATGCAGCGATGTGCAACGTGTAAAGATAAACATTATCTGACGAATATTTAAAAAAAATACGCAATCGATTGCACAAGTGCGACGAAAGGCGGTTTACGTTTCAACTCCCCGGCGAAGGGAGAATCTCCGTCTTCCGGTCGGAGATTGCGTAAAAAGTTTGTTAATTTTAACGAAACGTACCTGCGGATCCCCGATGATCCTTTTTTCTGGTCGCTGGAAATGGGATGGCAGCGCGGACTATTCGGTAGGGGCGGATTTTTATTTTAGTTTCGCAACGATGCAAGGAGTATTTGATTATTGGGAGTTTCTGGCTGGAATAGGCTTATTTCTTTGGGGGATGAGCCAGGTGGAGCAGGGGCTCAAAGGATTGGCAGGGAATTCCTTTAAGGACCTGCTTCACCGGTACACAAACAAGCCCTGGAAGGGAATTGTAGCGGGTACCCTGGTCACGGCGATTCTTCAAAGCAGTTCCCTCGTCACCCTGATGGTACTGGCTTTTTTGGGAGGGGGGATGATTCATCTCAGAAATGCTCTGGGGGTGGTATTGGGAGCCAATATGGGGACCACCTTTACGGCCTGGATTGTGGCTACCTTTGGGTTCAAGCTAAGCGTGGCCGATTTTGCCTTTCCTTTTCTGGCAATCGGCGTTATGACGTATTTATTCACCAATAGCCGGCCCTTCTTGAAAAACGTGGGGATCTTTTTGCCGGGCTTTGGCCTGCTGTTTTTGGGATTGGATTACATGAAGGTATCCATTGATACCTATGCCTCGGCCGTGGATCTGAGCACTTTTGGGGAATACGGCCGCTGGCGGTTCCTGCTGTTAGGCATCCTGATTACGGCCATGATCCAATCCAGTTCGGCGATGATCGTCATCGTCCTGAGTGCCATCAACGCCGGACTGATCGGTACCGACCATGCCCTGGCGATGATTATTGGTGCGAACATCGGTACCACCTTTACGCTGGTTCTCGGGGCGGTCGGGGGCACGGCGGATAAGAAAAGACTCGCCCTGGCTAACTTCATGTTTAATGGTATTGCGGGGGTCCTTTGTTTTTTCTGGATTGACGAACTGATTCTACTAAGCATTCGGGCCTTTCAGCTTACGGACCCGCTATTCGAATTGGTGTTATTGAATTCCCTGATAAACGGACTGATGATCCTGGGCTTTTACCCATTTTTATTGCCGTTAGAGGCATGGCTGAAAAGAAGGTTTCGTTCGGATATCCCCAAAGGCAAGTCGCAATTCGTGAAGAATATCAGTACCGAAATTCCTTCCGTAGCCCTGATTGCCCTGCGAAAAGAAATGGATGGGGTTCTTCAGAATACCTTGAAGTTGGTCTGGAAAATCGTACACAAGCATAAGGGGCCCAGGAAGGACGCGTCTGTCTGGCGTAAAATAACCTTTCAACCCAAAGACTTGCTGCTTGACTACCAGCAACTGAAAAACCTGGAGGAGGAGCTGTTTGAATTTGCCCTGCGGCTGCAAGCCGAAAACCTGCGTGCGGAGGAGGCAAATCGCCTGTCCGATTTGTCCCAAACCCTGCGTTTTTTGGTAGTAGGCGCCAAGGAGTTTAAAGATATCGTTCATAACTTGAAGGAAATGGAGGATGCCGCCGAGCCGTTTGTTGCAGAAGTGTTGGCCGACCTGCAGGAGGAAGTAAAAGATTTTTTGACTGTATTCGAAGAATATCAGGCACTTGCGGAAACAGATACACCTACCCTGCAGGCGGTGGAAGAAAAACTTAAAGCTACCTATTCCGAAAAGATTCATTCCCTGTACAGTCAGCTGCGTACCAAAAAGACCGATGTGCCTGTGTCTACGCTTGCCAATGTCATTCAGCAGGTTTTTTCCGGCCTGGGATTGATTTGGAAGGGCATTGGCTCCATGCAGAAAGAATTTCCAGAGGAAACGGCGGAAGTTCGATAGGTAGCCGTTCGGGGTGGGGTTTTCTACGGCCCATGGCGATGGAATACTTTTATCGTCAAAAGATATTACCCCGCATTATTTTCGGCCGGAAGTGGCGGTTGCGAAGAATTACAATGGACCCGTTGCCTAGGCAATGCCGTATTGCTTATTTTGGCGAGGGTACGTTTCCGGACCATTCGAACGCTCCGGTAGTCAAATTTTTTTAACGGTCAGACAGAGTTTCTTTATTGGTTTGTGGCCTGGACCTTTTACCGGATTTTCATGGAGTATAGGTTTATTTTATTACTTTTGGCTTGCTTTGCCTGGCCCGTCCCCAACAGCGAACAGGTAATGGCAGGTACTACCGATCACTACTATTTTGTGTCGAATGAAGCTAGTTGGCAAATGAACGTATCGTTACTCTACAAGATTGCTTTATGGACAAGTTCGCTGGGAGTAATCGCCTTAATTTCGGACTTTGGGTATTCCCAAAACGAATTTTCTCAGCGATTTCTCGACGGCTTTTACTTTGTGGTATTGGGGATTGGGGTGGTTTCCACGGCAGTTCGGTACATCGAAAATTACAAATTGATCGCGCGAAAAGTCTTTATTTTCGATTTTTTGTCCGTTTGCTTCACACTGTGGGTGTTTTACCTCTTTCTTTTCGTGGGTGTTCCGTTCGAGACGGATTTGTTGCTAGAAAATCCTATCTGGGTGCGAATCGCGGTTTTTACGACCTTTATTCGGGAATTTTCAGAAGTAAAGTTCAATTATAAGCGAACCGTTTTGAATCCTGCCCAACTTTTTGTGGCGAGTTTTCTTTTCATAATTCTGTTGGGCACCTTGCTGCTAATGTTACCCAGAGCTACTCATGAGGGGATTTCGTTTATTGACGCCCTATTTACGTCCACCAGTGCGGTTTGTGTAACGGGTCTGATCGTCGTGGATACCGGTAGTTACTTTACAGATTTTGTGCAAATCATCATCATGCTACTTATCCAAATCGGAGGATTGGGGATTCTGACCTTTGCCAGTTATTTCAGCTATTTTTTCCGGGGGGGCTCCACCTACGAAAACCAACTTGCCCTGCGGGATATCACGAGTTCGAAGACTATTGGGAATGTCTTTTCCACGCTCAAATACATCATCTTCATCACGTTTAGTATTGAATTGCTCTCGGGATTACTTATCTACAGCAGTTTGGATAGGGGTTCCTTTGCCTCCCAATACGAACGGGTATTTTTTTCGGTTTTTCATGCAATTTCGGCATTTTGCAATGCCGGGTTTTCGACCTTATCCAATAGCTTGTATGAAAGTGAATTTCGATTCAACTACGCGTTGCAGCTTACGGTTATACTTTCTTTCGTATTGGGTGGACTGGGTTTCCCGATCGTGGCCAATATCGTTAATTACAGCAACTACCGGCTGCGTAAACTTTTCTCTTTCGGAAGAAATAAGGTGGGCTACCGCCCCTGGGTGTTGAATCTAAATAGTCGAATAACATTAATCACAACCTTTTCCATCACGGCAATCGCTTTCGTTGCTTTTTTTGTGCTGGAATACAACAACACCCTGGCGGAGCACCGAGGCCTGGGGAAGGTAGTAACGGCGCTTTTTGGAGCCACTACTCCCCGTACTGCAGGCTTTAATTCCATTGATACCGCTTCCATGCTTTTTCCTACCACGATGATGGTTTTTTTGCTAATGTGGATTGGCGCGTCGCCTGCGTCTACAGGCGGAGGGATCAAAACCAGTACCTTTGCCATTGCCACATTGAATATCCTTAGTTTGGCGAAGGGCAAGGATCGAATCGAAGTGTTTGGCCGGGAGATTGCAGCCATTTCCGTTCGCCGGTCCTTTGCCATCATTTCGCTCTCCTTATTGGTCATTGGTTTGGGCATCATGCTTATTTCTATCTTTGAAACCGATAAAGACCTGATGGACATTGGATTTGAGTGTTTTTCGGCATACAGCACCGTTGGCCTCAGTCTTGGGATTACGGGAAATCTGGTGAATGAAAGCAAGCTTATTCTGATCGTTATCATGTTTGTTGGACGGGTGAGCATGCTGACCATTGTCATTGCGGTATTCAGAAAAGTGCGAAGAAAAAATTACCGGTATCCGACCGAAGAAATAACGATTAACTAAAAGTTAAATCCATGAAATTTATCATCGTAGGACTTGGGAATTTTGGTGCATCCCTTGCACAAAAATTGACCGCTCAGGGCAATGAGGTAATCGGCATCGACACCCGAATGGAAAAGGTGGACCTGTACAAGGAAAAGATATCGCATACCATTTGCATGGACGCCACGGAAGAATTTACGGTTTCCGGTTTGCCGCTGGAGGATACAGACGTGGTGATCGTTGCGATCGGTGAAGAGCAGGGTTCCAATATCATGACCACAGCCCTCTTTAAAAACATGCAGGTAAAGCGGCTGATCAGCCGAGCGATCAATCCACTTCACGAAAAGGTGTTGGTGGCCATAGGCGTGGACGAAATCGTGCATCCGGAAGAAGAAACCGCCGAACGATGGGCCAAAAAACTTTGCCTGAAAAACGTGGTCGATTCCTTCGAGCTTAGCGAGGATTTTAGTATCATCGAAGCCAATGTCCCCAAGGAATGCGTAGGAAAAACCATACGCGAAGTCGGGTTTCGACTAACCTACAACTTGCTCGTACTGACCATCATGAAAAAAACGGAGGTAAAGAGTGTGCTCGGTAAAAGCCGTACGGAATTCAGAATTCAGGGAATTGCCACGGCAGACCAAACGCTCGAAGCATCCGACATCCTGGTATTGTACGGAGCAAACGACGACCTGCAAGAGTTTTTAAGACAGTAGTAAAGACCGGTTGCCTGATTCCTCGTCCTAACGGTCACTCTTCCTGCCAGTCTGCGCATCCGGTGAAGGGTTTTTCCGGTCTGGGATTGATTGGGGAATACATCGGTCCATGCGGAAGGAATGGGCTGCTGAGGGAGAACCATAACGTATGCCTTGGCGAAGTTTGTACGCGTTTTCCGTGTAAAAAACACCTGAAAATCAGCCTTTTTGCATGCGCGTACGTATATGAAATCAAAAACCAACGTAAACCCCTTAGCCATGACCCGATTCCTGTTTCTTTTTTTCGTCATTTCTTTTACTTCAGCGGCTGCATTCGGCCAGTCGCCATGGATCGTCAAATCCTTCCCAAACGCATCGAATTCAGTGCCTTCGTTTTCGGATTTCGGATCTTCAACGAGCAAGGCTGTCGGCAATGACTTTTTGACTGCCCACACCCTTACACAGTTTACCAACAAAGACCCATTTGGATGGAATGATTTCAACAAAGGCACCAGATTGGTCTTGCCCGTGAAAGTGGCCCGGGCCCAGTGGAACATGCCCATCGTGGACCTGTCAAAGGGATTCTCTTCCAAGCTACCCATAAAAAGTTCTTTTGGGGATTTTTCTTCCCGCATGCCGATCGTTGGCGAAAAGCTCCAGCTGCCTGAATCTGGCCGCCGGTACCTTTTCGAAGGTACTCCTCTGCCGTTGCCCGGTGGTCCTGGCGGTGCATCTGTATTTACACCAGGACGGTGAATGCCTGGCAAACACCCACATGGACGCCGAAAGTAACCGCGAAAAAGCATTGGCAATCGGTTTAAGCGGCCCAATCCATGTATCCCGAAACGGATTCTCCTAGAAGCACTTGGTGTCGCACAGAGAAGAGCGGATAAGACAGCCCATGCGCACGCAAGTACCTACGGGAATTTCAAGCCGTTATGCCGGACAAACGTTTCGCTGTTCCGAATACACGGCTACCTTAACGGTCTTTCCTGAAAAACGATTGTTTTTTTTCGTTTCAGGTTTTTCAGCTACAGAGGTGTTGGAAATCGATCGTTTTCCACATTTTTTCTTTCGGTTAATTCCCAAGTTTGCATCTTTTTCACGAACTTACCCTCGTGGGCACCTACCGATAATCCTTGATTTACAATGGGATCGTCGGCAGGTGCCGTGAAATTATTGGCAGAAACTGCAAAAAAAGGCAAAATATGCTCATTCTATCATTAAATATCTTCCTTGTAGCTAAATGGAATCCCGTTATGGTCGTAAGAACTAAGCAAAGAATCACATTTTTCCTTTTTTTACTGTTGGCTTCGGCTGGAGTCACCCGGGTTCATGCCCAGGCAACTGATCCGGAAACCCGGCTAGCCGAAATGGGAATAACGCTGGCCGAACCGGCGGCACCTACGGCCAATTTTGTGTTGGCCGTGCAAACCGGAAACCTGATTTTCCTTTCGGGGCATGGGCCCATGCAGGAAAATGGGGAATACATGAGCGGAAAAGTGGGCGAAGAACTGGATCTGACCCAGGCTGCCGCTGCGGCGCGGCTTACCGGCATATCCCTACTTACCTCCTTAAAAGCGCAGATTGGCTCATTAAATCGGGTAAAGCGTATCGTAAAAGTCCTGGGCATGGTAAATGCGGTTCCTGATTTTACGCAGCATCCACAGGTGATGAATGGTTTTTCCGACTTTATGGTGGAGGTTTTCGGTGAAAAAGGCAAACATGCCCGATCCGCCGTAGGAATGGGGTCCTTGCCATTCAACATACCGGTAGAAATCGAAATGATTGTGGAACTGCACGGGGAATAACGAGGCTGCATTTATGAATAAAGCATGAACCTCAAAGGAAAAGGACGATATACCTACCTGCTTGTTGGCGCGCTGTTGTTGTTTGTTGTAGCGCTGTTGATGCTGGCTATGCGCAACACCTCGCACATTGGTTCGGTGTTGATCGTATGCTTTCTTTGTGCTTCCCTGGGTGTCAGGGGATTTCAGGCCACCAAAGGCCTTTCGTTTACCCTGCTGATACTGGCGGTAGTGACCACGGCTTTGAGTTACCCGGATTATTTTTTAGAAATGAATGGGTTTGAGTTGGCAGAGTTGATTACGCCGTTGATACAGTTGATCATGTTTGGGATGGGAACGTCGATGGGCCTTAGGGATTTTATCGCCCTGGCGAAGGCTCCCAAATCCGTTTTGGTGGGCGTCGTTGCGCAGTTTTCATTGATGCCTTTGATCGCCTTTTTCCTGGCCTCGGTAAGTGGGTTTTCTTCCGAGATTTCAGCCGGATTGATTTTGTTGGGTTGCGCACCGGTATCGGTGGCTTCTCCCGTGATGGCTTACCTGGCCAGAGCCAATGTGGCGCTCTGCATCACCATTGTATCGGTTACCACCCTTTTGGCGCCCTTGGTAATACCCCTTCTTATGAAGGTATATGCGGGCGGCTTTATTCCCATAGCCGTTGTTGACATGATGTGGGGCATTGTCAAAATGGTGCTGTTGCCAATCGGCGCCGGACTGCTGTTCAATAAATTTTTGCACGGGCGGGCCAGATGGCTGGACGCTTCCATGCCGCTGGTATCCATGGGGGGCATTGCATTGATCGTGGCGATCATCATGGCGGCAGGTAGGGAGAGCCTGTTGAGCATGGGGTTGCTACTGGTAGGAGCGGTTCTGTTGTTAAACCTGGCGGGCTACCTGGCTGCCTATTGGATGGCCCGGCTTTTCCGATTGCAGGAGCAAGATTGTCGGACCATCTCCATTACTACGGGAATGCAGAACGCCGGCCTTGTTTCCGGCATTGCCAAAGAAATGGGCAAGATCGCAACGGTGGGATTGGCCTCAGCGGTGTATGGCCCGTTGATGGGATTTACTTCCTCGGTCCTGGCTTCTTATTGGAGTGGTAAAAAAACCGAAAACCTGCTTGCCAATGATGCTGTGGCAGACAAAAAATATTCGTATCAATCCATGGAAAAGGTGAAGGATAAGGAATGACCGCAGGAAAAGCCTGCTGAATTCGCAGAGTAATGTAAGTATTAGTCGATATAACCAACCTGCAGCGTAACGAATAAAAAATGTAACGAATACAACCCATGAAAAGCCTACATGAAATACACGCTTTGTTTGAACGACTATTGGTACCTGCCCTGCTGGTATTGCTGACGTTAGGAAGCCTACAGACCCTGGCCCAGGTAGCCAAAGAAAACCTCCGCCCGGCGGCGATGGGTCGGATGGGGATGGTGGCTTCGGCCAATCCATTGGCCAGCCTCGCCGGGCAAAAAATCCTGGCCAACGGAGGCAATGCCATCGATGCCATCGTGGCGACTGCAGCAGCCCTGAATGCCGTGGAGCCGTACATGTCCGGCACGGCCGGCGTGGGATACATGCTCTTTTATTCCGCTGCCGAAGACCGGGTGCGATCGCTGGTGTTTGGTGGATGGGTGCCGAGATCATTTGATGCCCGGGCCCTGGAAGCGGCCGCAAAGGCCGCAGATGGGGCCGGACACGAGGCAATCGAAACCGTGGGCCCGAAAATCGTCGCCATACCCGGCAACCTCGCTGGCTGGAACAGGGCGCTGGAGGACTACGGTACCCTGTCGCTGGAAGCGGTATTTGAATCGGCCATCGGCTATTTGGAAAATGGGGTACCCATTACCGAGTTTGATGAAGCCATGTGGAAAGGAACGGTGGAACGCGTGAAGCCCCACAAGGAATCCGTGGCGCTACTCTTTAAAGATGGACGTGAGCCCTACGAAATCGGCGATGTTTTCACCAATAAGCCCCTGGCGGCGACGATGAGACGCATCGCTGCGGAGGGTATCGATGTCTTTTACAAGGGCGAGATCGCTCAACAAATAGCCGATGCTTTTAAAAAAGACGGTGGTTTTATCACAATGGAGGACCTGGCAATGGTTCCCGACCGGGTCCAATGGACCGAGCCGATTTCAATCGATTACAGGGGCTACAAGGTTTACAACAATCCCCCTCCGGGCATGGGGATACAGCAGTTGCAAACCCTGAAAATCATGGAGGGATTTGATCTGAAACGCATGGGGCACAACAGTGCCGAATACCTGGCCCACCTGATGGAGGCCATCTACCTGAGCCGGTTGGATACAGACACCTACATTGGCGATCCGGAGTATGTGGCTGTTCCGGTGGATCGGCTGCTTTCCGACGCCTATCTGGATGAACAACGCAAGAAGGTGGTGGAGCGGGTACAAAAGCGAAAGTTGGCGGCGGCAACCCATCCCGAGGATACCGGGCATGTGGTCACCGATGCAGGAAAAGGGGCAATCGACCCAGCCTATCAATACGCCACCACCAGCCTTTCCGCCATGGACCAATGGGGCAATGCGGTGGTGATTATCCAGACACATGGCGGCGGTTTTGGTTCCGGATATGTTGCAGGCAAAACCGGCCTGATCTTTAATAGTGCCATCGATTGGATGGAAAAGATACCGGGGATGGCCAACAGCGTGGCACCCTGGAAGGCGGTGGGTTGGTGTATCGGAGGAATGATGCAATTTCACAAAGCCGGCAAACCCGAGCTTATCGTCGGCTCACCCGGGAGTTTTGGGATCTTGCAATCCGTTCCCCAGGTAGCCATGAACTACATTGATTTTGGGATGAACATACAGGATGCCATCAGCGCCCCGCGGTTTCGCTGGAAAGACGAACTGGGTTCGGTGCCGCCCACAGAGGTTATCATGGAGCGCCGGGTGGCGACCGAAGTGCTCAGCGAGTTGCGCCAAATGGGCTACCAGCTGGATACCAGTTTGGGTGACTGGTCGATGACGGTGGGTGGAGCCCAAGGAGTGTCCATTGATCGCGAAAGTGGCTGGATGATGGGAGGGGCCGACCCTAGGCGAAATGGCTACGCGGTAGGCTGGTAGCGGGTGCGCATCTCCGGAAACCGGATTCCAAACCCAGGAATGCAGGCAGCAAAACCAACGAAGGATAAGGTGGCACCTTGTTGAAACCGGACGGTTTAGCGGCACCAAACAGGCAGTCAAAAAATTAGGTAAAGAAAATAGTACGAGGCAATCGAAAGAACCATGGACAAAACCACCGAAAATCCAAGAAGGGAATTTATAAAGAAATCACTAGTAGCCGGCTCACTGATCCCTATAGGGGCTGTGTTGGGGTGGGCTGAGGCAGCCGCCATGGCGCGGATAATTGGGGAAAGTAGCAAGAGGCCCCCCGCGGCGCAGAAAACGGTGGCCCTCATCGCCAATATTTACCGCAATAGTGCCCACGCGGACGTGATAGGGACCAAGCTATTCGCAGGTATCCCCACGGACGAGGGGATGGTGGTGCCACAGGTGAAGATCGTTTCTGTCTGGATAGACCAGATCGGTGCCAACGATACCGGGGTTAAAATCGCCGAAATGAATGGGGCTACAGTGTACGGTACGATCGCCGAAGCGCTTACCCTGGGCGGAGACAAGCTGGCGGTAGATGGGGTGATTTACATTGGCGAACACGGGGAGTATCCCTATAGTCGCTACGGCATCAAAATGTATCCGCGCATGAATTACCTGGAGCAGATTTTCCGGGTTTTTGATGCTTCCAACAAGTCCGTTCCACTATTTACCGATAAGCACCTGGCTTACAGCTGGCTGGACAGCAAATGGGTTTACGACCGATCAAAAGAATTGCAGGTGCCCATGATGGCGGGTTCTTCCTTGCCGTTTTGCTGGCGAGATCAGCCCTTGGAGCACCCGCTGGGTATCGGAATTTCAGAGGCGGTGGCCATCGGGTATGCTTCGCTAGACGCGTATGGCTTCCACGTGGCGGAGATTTTGCAATGCATGGTGGAACGAAGGGCCGGAGGCGAAACCGGTGTGGCAAGTGTGCAGGGACTAAAAGGCGAGGATGTCTGGAAAGCCATGGACGATGGGCGTATCAACCTGGATTTGGTGACGGCCGCCTGTAATGCGATCCAGGGACGAAAGCAGGGAGACATGCGGAAATTGGTGGAAGCGCCCCACGCCATACTGGTAGCTTACAACGATGGCACCAAAGGCGCGATCGTCATGCTTACGGGCTACGTGAATCAAGGCTGGGGCTACGCTGCCAATACCTCGGACGGGCAAGTGGCTACGGAGTTTGTTCTGGACCACAGCATGAGCTATTCCCATTTTAGCTACCTGACCCTGAATATCCAGGAGTTTATCCTTAGCGGAAAACCTACCGCACCGGTCGAGCGCACCTTGCTGACCAGTGGTATTACCGATATGGGGATCCGCTCCCTGGTGGACGGTGAAACGAAACAAACGCCTTTTTTAAACCTGCGCTATTCGGCAGAAGGATTTGCGCCCATCCGCCCGACGGCTCCACGGCCAGAAGGACAGAGCATCGGCCCCTGGCCACCGAAAGGGTACGAATTTATCATTCCAGACAACTTCAAAAAGTAGCCGCCAGACTTTGTTTATGTACGGAGGTTAGGGGGAGTTGGCCGCTCCGGCACCGACTCCCCGGCGACTCAACGAAAGCAAACACCGTGTTGGGATGTAACCCTGGATGGCGGGGGCGCTTGGATACTTGCGAGGAAACGCGGATACCTCTTCCAGGAAGCGTCCTTTCTGTATCACCCCTCCGAAGAGAATCGCGGAATCCGGGCGGATTTTTTCCGAAAAGTTTATTAGCTTTAGCACTGAAAAAATTAACTGATAATTTCCATGTGCCCCAAAAATGCGCAATGGTTCCTTATCCAATCCAGCCCATGAATAACCGATCCTTTGCCCTCGTTTTTCTTTTCCTGCTGTTGCGCACATTTGCAGCACCTGCCCAGGACCGTCCCAATATTGTTTTGATCATGGCCGACGATCTTGGCGGCAGGGATTTGCCGGCCTATGGCAACCGATTTAACGAAACGCCCCATATTGACCGATTGACCCGGCAGGGAATGCTGTTCCGGCATGCCTATGCGGCTCCGGTTTGTTCGCCCACCCGAGCCAGTATCCAAGCCGGACAGTACCCGGCGAGGGTAGGTATTTTTGATTTTATTCCCGGACACTGGCGACCCTACGAGGAGGTGGTAGTCCCCCATCACCGGGTGCAACACCTGCCCGATAATATCGCAACCCTGGGCAATTCCATGCAGGCTGCAGGCTACAAAACCGGCTATTTTGGGAAATGGCATTTGGGAAACCGTCCGGAGCATCTCCCACACAATCGGGGCTATGATCGGGCCTATACCTATGCAGGTGGCGGGTTTTACCAGCCGAAATTTATTCCCGAATACACCGGTGGAGAAAATCGCCGGCTCAGTGAAATCCTAACGGATATGAGTGTGGATTTTATGCGGGAAAACCAAGAGGAACCTTTCTTCTTGTTTCTATCGCATTACGATGTACACGTGCAGTTGGATGCGGATCAACCGCTGATCGATAGGTTTCTCAACAAGCCCAAAGATCCAAACTACGCCAGTAATGCCGTTTACGCAGCGATGATCGCTCATGTGGACGATAGTGTGGGAGCACTGATGGCGGCGCTCGAAGACCTGGGCCTGGCGGAAAATACGCTAGTGATTTTTTATTCCGACAACGGAGGCGTGGATAACCGGTTTGACAACATTCCCCTACTCGGCGGGGATAGCAAAGATGTCTACCCCGAAGGCCATCCCCTTCGCTACATCGCTACCTCCAATGCACCGCTGAGGGCGGGAAAAGGGACGGTATACGAAGGGGGGATCCGTGTTCCCCTGATTGTCCGCTGGCCTGAAAGGATAGAAGCGGGCAGTACGTCGGAGGCAATTGTGTCCAGCGTGGATTTTTACCCGACATTTCTGGAACTTGGAAAAGGAGAAGCTCCCGCGAATCAAGTGCTTGACGGGCAGTCTATGGTGCGCGCACTGACGGGAAATGGCGGTGATTCGGAGCGGGAAATTTTCACCCATTACCCCGTTTATCACCACGAGGTCCCCATGTCGGCGCTAAGAAAAGGCGATTGGAAATTGATTGAAAACCTGGTATCCGGCGAGTTTGATTTGTACAACCTACGCTACGATATCAACGAAGTGACCGACCTTAAATTTAGCTTTCCGGAAAAGCTAGCCGAGATGAAGCAAGCCCTGAAAAAATGGCAATCCGATACCGACGCCCAGTTCCCGGTTCCAAACCCCGATTTCGATCCAGTTCGCCGGTACGAATGGGGAACCAATCCCTTTCGATAGCCAAAATGGCTTGTACTGATCCGGAAAGGGTGGGTTTTTTCGGGCGTTTAAGGTTGTTTATCGGTAGGTATCGAAGAAATTCTCCTTCCCCTCTTTTTTGAAACCAGGTGCTTTGTGCGATTGGTTGGTCATCCATCAGACGCCCCAGGTACGCCTTTTTGCTTGGGAGCTTTGTGGCAGCAAAAGATCGATGGGCTGATAAGCGAATGGAGGTGGTTAGGTTTGGGACTGGTTTTTCTCCCCAGGCAATACGCCTTTGAGTTCAATGATTCGGCCCGGTAGCGGGTAGCCGGCTTCCTCTAGTGCTTCCAGTACAGCAAGTACTGCTGCAGAACGGACCAAGTGATCGGCATGTTCCCGGTCATAGGTATTGACCCAGTAGCTTACCCGTATTAGGAGCGAACTATCGCCCATCTCGCTGACCAAAGCCAGTGGGCCTTTTTGCCCCGACAAGACGCCCGGCACCCGATTCAATGTTTCAGTGATCAATGCCATGGCTTTTCCGTAATCGCAGCCGTACCCCAGGCCCAGTTTAAAGCCATAACTAAGGTATCCATCAATGGTGAAGTTGATTAGCGGACTCTTGATTATAGAAGCATTTGGAAGAAATACGTCTTTCCCGTCCAGGGTTTTGATCTGGGTATCGCGGAGGTTTAGTGCACGCACGTTTCCGCTAATGCCTTGAATTTCCACCAGATCACCGATTTTAAAAGGCCTTTTAAATGCCAAAAGGATTCCTGCCAGGAAATTTTCGCCAATATCCTTTAGTGCAAACCCGATGATAAAAGCGGTGATACCTGCGCCGGCCAATATACCGCTGACGGCACCTGTAAGACCTAAAAACCGAAGTACCAAGGTAATGCCAAAAAGCAGAACGATAAACCGAATGCCCGCAGCGATGAAGTCTGCCAGCAGGGAGTCTTCGGTTCGTTTGGCGAGCCGGATACGGACAATTTTTTTTATCCACCGGGACAGGTAAATAAAAAATACCAGAATCACGGTGCCGATGAGCAGGGCTACCAGTAATTGCCTCAGGTCTGCCAGGTCGCCGGTGACAAGGGATACCAATTTATCCAGAGATTCACTAAAGTTCATGGAGTTCAGGTTTTTTAGGGCAGTAAGGGTCGGTTATCGTCCAGAGTGAGTCGACGAAGCCATTTTTCAGCGAGACCAGGCCAGGTTTCTGCAGCATCGTTTCCCTTTCGCATGCCGTAGCCGTGACCACCTTCCGAAAGGAAATGTAACGTACCGGGACGCTTCTGGTCCCGAAGCGCCCCTGCCATCACCAGGACGCTGTTTCCATAGCGGTCATCTGCGGTACCAAAAAGAAACTGCGGAGGAGTAGCTTCATTCAGGCGAAGCTCCGGTGTCAGGCTCCGATTCTCCCCTTCGTCCAGGTAGGCCGGATAAATCAGCAGGGAAAAATCCGGTCGGGCCGAAAGGCTGTCCGCTGCATCGACGGGTGTATAGGTCTGTTCGCCAAAACGGGTGCTGGCCCGGGCTGCCAGGCTGCCGCCAGCCGAAAAACCAATCACTCCCAATCGCTTGGGGTCCAGCTTCCAATCGCTGGCCCTGCTGCGTACCAGGCGGATGCCCCGCTGCAGGTCGTAGAGGGCAGGTTCCCGTTTGTCTGGAACCCGGTATTGGAGCACAAACGCCGTAAATCCCAGTTGGTTAAACCACTCCGCTACCTCGTACCCTTCTTTGTCAATGGCCAGGATATTATAGCCCCCACCCGGACAAACGATGACACTGGCACCGTTGGACGGTCCTTTGGGTTCGAATACTACCAATGCCGGGTCAGTCACATCGGTCAGTCGGGTGACATTCCCACTGGTATTGGCTGTTTGAACGGGCGGATGTTTCGCCTCCGTTTCGCCGGGGACCGTGCCTGGCCATAGGTAAAGGGTGTCGGTACCTTGAGCAAGCGCGAATGCAGAACAGACGATAAAAAAGAGCAAGATAAAGAAGCGCTTCATAGGGTATGGGTTTTAAACGCAGAAAATACTTCCCGGGAAGCACCGTTCGAAAACAGCGACCCGCCCGATAGCTTTACAAGTTACCCCTTTACCCCAACACCTGCAAATTGAAATTGGCTCCTTTTACCGTCACTTCGGAGGGCGCTCCTGGCGAGAAGTGCCTGCCAGTAAAAAAAATGCCCGGGACCACTTGTTTTAGCCCGGGACACTGAATTTCATGAATAGGGTGCTTATTCCTCCGTAATCCATTCGCTACTTAGTTGCTCCAGTAGTAGCGAGGAGGGCGTTTCGTTGATAATCTTTAGTTCCTGAATCTGTGTTCCTCCCCAAAATCCGGCTTCTATCCGGATTATTTCCCCGTTTCTTTCCCAGGTTCCCTCGTAGTCATTGGTAACGATGGGAGGGGTACCGCACCATCCGCTATTGGCTCGATGGACCAACTTTCCGTTACTAAAAAAACGGTACCCTTCCGTGTTTTCCTGCAGTTCGTTTACCTTCTCCATCACAAAGCCATTTTGCTGGTGCTCCAGGTTACTCCAATTGCCAACCGGTACGGGACCGGATTGCAGGGCCGAAAGGCTTTCTTCCTCCATGCAGGAGAAAAGTAACAAGCCAGAGACAAAAGTAAGGACGATTTTTTTCATGGAATGTTGTTTTTGGTTTCCATTCCTAGACGCAGAACAGCAAAAGGCTGTTGAGGGGAACGGTAATTTTTTTTATTTTTCTACTCTTACTGGATCCGTCGCCTTCTTTTTTCAGCCTACTAATTTTTTACAGCATAAAATTGTAACCCATAGGAATAGGTGCCATAGGCTATAAAGGTTCTTTTGATCGATCCTGGGCTTCTTCAGTAGCGGTCATTGGTAACTTTAGATTATTTTAACCGAATCGGATCCGATGTAAAGCCGTTTTGGGTTCAGCTATAAAATGACTCCAACCCGCCTCCTTTTCGAACAGTTTATTGTTCGCTAGCGAACAGGGAGAGGAATGGCAAATTCCAAAAAACCTCTTAGAAGTAGCAATTCGCCCATTTTAAAAAACAGGCACGCCATTGGAAGGGGAAGTAAACCACCATTGAATCAATTAACCATGAGACTATTCACCGGACTGGTCCTTTGGGCCATTCTCTTTGTACTATGCTGGCCCATTGCTCTGTTACTGCTTTTGCTTTATCCCCTGATCTGGTTGCTGTTATTACCCTTTCGGTTATTGGGTTTTGGGGTCACATTGACCTTATCCATGATCTTTGCGCTGTTTTTGCTTCCCTTTAGTCTGATGCGCTAGGCTGCTTCTGCGCGGTCAGCAGCAATCCAAGGTAGGTGATGGCAGCATTGACCAGCAAAATTTCAAAACCAAACTGAAAGCCATCAAACCATCGGGCGGAATTCCAGTCCAAAACGAAAGAAAGGGCCGGGCTCAGCAGACAGATATACGGCACCAGGCGGTCGCGGACCGCAAGCGGGTTCGTTAGCCCAAAGGCAAACAGCCCCAGCAGGGGGCCATAGGTAAATCCGGCAGCCTTAAACACCGCACTTACCACACTGCGGTCGTTCACTTCGTTGAAAACGACAATGGTCAAAAATACCAAAAAGGTAAAACCGATATGGATCCAACGCCGCGTCAGGTCCTGATTGACGTCTTTTTTGGCTGGTAGGTCAATGATATCGATGCAAAAGGAAGTGGTCAGAGCGGTGAGCGCCGAATCCGCACTGGAAAAAGCAGCAGCCGTGATTCCCAACAGAAACACCACTCCCGCCAGCGTGCCAAAATGGTTCAAAGCCAGGCTGGGAAAGAGTTCGTCCGTAGCGCCTGGCAAGTCCAATCCGTTGACGGCTGCGTAATGGTAAAGCAGCACCCCCAGCGCGAGAAACAGGAGATTGGAGAAAAAGAAAGTAATGGCAAACCAAAAGATGTTTTTCTGGGCATCCTTTTGGTTGCGGCAGGTGAGGTTTTTCTGCATCACGTTTTGGTCCAGTCCATTCATGGCGATGGTAATGAATACCCCGCCGGCAAACATCTTGAAGAAGTTCTGACTGGTATTGCCCTCCCAGACAAAGATATTGGATAGCTCACTGTCTCCGACAATCGCCAGCATGTCCCCGGCACTTTTACCCAATTGCCCGGCGATCACGGCGATGGTAATAATGACAGCTAAAAGCAGAAAACTGGTCTGCAAAGTATCCGTCCACACAATGGTTTTGATGCCGCTTTTGTAGGTATACAGCCAGATCAGAATCATAGTGACAAAGACGGAAGCATAAAAAGGGACACCAAAAGCATCAAAAAATGCAATTTGAAGAACGGTTGCCGCCAAGAAGAGACGAAAGGAAGCACCGATGGTCTGGGAAATCAGAAATATAGTAGCACCCGTAAGGTAGGTGTTTCGACCAAAGCGGCTTTTCAGGTATTCGTAAATAGAAATCAGATTGAGCCGGTAAAATAGCGGAATCAATACCAGGGCAATGACTGCGTATCCGACCATGTTTCCCATCACAAATTGCAGGTACGCCCACTGGGTATTGCCCACTTCGCCGGGAACGGAAATAAACGTAACTCCTGAAAGGGAAGCCCCAACCATCCCAAAGGCCACCAGAAACCAGGGGGACTCCCGATTGCCGGTATAAAAGGTCAGGTTATCGGACTTCAGGGAAGTCAGGTAACTGATCAGCAGTAGTAGGGCAAAGTAACCGGCAATTACACCAAAAACGAGTAGTGGACTCATGGCATCTGGATTGAATGGGAAATAATCTTCCCAATGATAGGTATTTTCTTTAAATCCGTTCCAAGCGAAACCCACAAAATTGGTATCTTTCCGGATAAATAGAAGAACGAATGCAGAAATTCAAATTAGATCGGATCGAAAACGGAAGGAATTTTTCCAGGAGTTGGGCCATTCGTCCGGCTACCTACCGGTTGCTGGTGTTTTTGGTTTTTTTTATCGGTTGTATGCCCCTATATGGGCAAAAGCAGCTTCCACCATTTTTGGACGAGCGTTTTTCTCCCTGGGCGGATTCGGTATTGGCTACCATGAGTCAGGAAGAAAAGATCGCCCAATTGATCATGATTCCGGCGTACTCCAATAAAGGTCAGGTGCATGTGGATTCGATTTCCAATCTGGTCAAAAAATATGGGGTAGGGGGGATCATCTTTTTTCAGGGTGGGCCGGTACGACAAGCCCACATGATCAACCGCTTTCAGTCGGAATCAAAAATCCCCCTCATGATCAGTCTGGACGGGGAGTGGGGCTTGCGGATGCGCCTGGACAGCACGGTGAGGTATCCCTATCAAATGGCCCTGGGCGGTATTGCAGACGAGCAGCTCCTTTACGAAATGGGAGCGGAGGTAGCCCGACAGGCCAGGCGATCGGGCATTCACGTGAATTTTGCACCCGTGGTGGACGTAAACAACAATCCCGGCAATCCGGTCATTGGCTTTCGCTCGTTTGGAGAGGAAAAGGAGAACGTTGCCCGCAAGTCCCTGGCGTACATGAAGGGCATGCAGGATCAGGGCGTTCTGGCCTCGGCCAAGCATTTTCCCGGCCATGGCGATACCGATGTGGACTCTCACTATGGATTGCCTGTACTCCATTTCTCCAAAAAGCGCCTGGAAGAGATCGAACTGTACCCGTTTCGGGAGCTGATGGAGCAGGGCTTGGGTAGTGTAATGGTGGCCCACATGCAAATCCCCGTTTTGGACGATACCCCAAACCTGGCCTCTACGCTATCCAAACCCATCGTAACCGAATTATTAAAAGAGGAAATGGGATTTGAAGGACTGGTTTTTACCGATGCGCTCAACATGCAGGGAGTGGCAAAGTATTACCCGCCCGGAGTGGTGGATGCCAAAGCCTTGTTGGCAGGTAACGATATGATGCTCAACACCATGGATGTGCCCGCCACGATCCGGGAAGTGCTGAAGGTGCTGGAACGTGGCGAAATCAGCGCAGAAGAAATTGACCAACGGGTGTTGAAAGTACTGAAAGCGAAAGCCTGGCTGGGCCTGGATAATTTTCGACCGGTGGAAACGAACAACCTCATAGCCGACCTAAACAGCCCCAAAGCGGAATATTTAAGCCGAAAATTGACGGAAAGCTCCCTTACCCTGCTGCGAAATACGGATGCCATTCTGCCGATCAAAGGGTTGGAAAACGTAAAAATCGCTTCGCTGTCTTTGGGAGCATCCGGCATCACCGATTTTCAACAAGGATTGGAACGGTACGCGCCCATGCCCCATTTTACCTTTCCCAAGGAGGGAGATTTGGCTGCTGTGCAGCAGATCAGACAGCAACTGGCCGATTATTCCCTGATTTTAATTGGTTTGCATGGCCTCGGTATCCGGGAAGGGAGCAATCAGTATGGCATCAGCCCGGAAATGATTGTTTTGATTCGGGCATTGATGGAAGAGCATGCGGTGGTGATCAGTGTGTTTGGAAATGTTTACAGCCTGGGGAAAATTCCCGGTTTGGAAAACGCAGACGGGCTGATCGCCGCGTTCCAGGAGACACCCCTGACTCAGGATCTTGCCAGCCAATTGATTTTCGGAGGTATTGGCGCACAGGGCACGTTGCCTGTGGTCATCAATTCGCATTTTGGACTGGGAGACGGAATGCAGACCAAGCCGGGTTTCAGATTGGCCTACACGCAACCCGAGGCGCTGGGGATTGAGACCGAACGGCTGATGGGCATCGACTCCCTGATGCACCTGGCTATCCGGGAGAAAGCGATTCCCGGAGGACAAGTGCTCATTGCCAAAGAAGGCAAGATTTTTTATCACAAAGCGTTTGGGTACCACACTTACGACTCCCTGCAACAGGTTCGAAAAGATGATATGTACGACTTGGCTTCCATTACCAAGATAAGCACCTCCCTGGCCGCATTTATGCACCTGAAGGGGCTGGGTAAATTTGACGAGAACCAAACCCTGGGTACCTACCTGCCAGCGGCACGGGGGACCAACAAAGAGCAGCTGCAGTATCGGGACATTCTGACGCATCAGGCCCGTCTGCGTGCCTGGATTCCTTTTTGGATGAGTACGGTACGCAAAAACGGTAGCTTTAAATGGTTTACCATGAAGTCGGATTCTTCCAGAAGATTTCCGATACGGGTGGCCGATAACCTGTACATACACCGGAAGTACAACCAAAAGATTTACAAAGAGATACTTCATTCACCGCTAAACGAAAAACCAGGCTATGTGTACAGCGACCTGTCGTTTATTTTGGCCCCAAAAGTTGTGGAAGCGATCACGGGAGAAGATTTTTACGGTTACCTGGAACGAAACCTGTACAAGCCATTGGGTGCCGGGACGCTCACCTTTAACCCGTACAAAGCATATCCGCTTGACCGAATTGTTCCCACAGAAGTGGATACGGCCTTCCGTAAGCAGTTGCTGCATGGAACGGTGCACGACGAAGGAGCGGCCATGCTGGGAGGAGTCAGCGGTCATGCCGGGCTTTTTGGGACTTCAAACGACCTGGCCAAACTGATGCATTTGTACCTGTTCGATGGGAGCTACGCCAGTCAACAATTGATTGCTCCCGGCGTCGTCAGCGCTTATTCCACCTGTGTGTTTTGTGAAGAGGGCGATAATTACCGGGGAATGGGATTCGATCGCCCCAACCGACCCGGTGATCCAAGCGGCAACGCCGCGGCAAGTGCACCGGCCAGCAGTTTTGGACACTCTGGCTTCACAGGGACCTATACCTGGATCGATCCCGAAAATGAGCTGGTCTACGTATTCTTATCAAATCGGGTATACCCTAGCCGGGAAAATCGCACTATATATCGCCTTAATGTGCGAACATCGATACTGGAACAGGTATATCAGGCGATGGAAAAATAACTGCATGAATTGCCGAAAAGCCCCGAAAGAGAGCTGTATATGAGGAGTTGAGGGAAAGTGGAACCCGCTATTGTTCCAGGATTCGGGATTTAAGCGCTTTGACCTTTTCCAGGGTAAGTGGTTTGACGATGTATTCGGCTACCAGCGGGTAGCTGTTGGCACGGTCGATTTCATCCTGATTGATGGAGGAGGAAACCATAAAGATCTTTACGGGGTGTTTTAAATCGGTCTTGGAAACCTGATCGAGGAATTCCCAGCCATTCATAATGGGCATGTTGATATCCAGGAGAATGATATCCGGAAGTGGCGCTCCTTCCTGAATTCGCTTATTTAGGTCTTTAAAGGCATCCTCCCCATTTAGGAAATAAGATACCTCCTCCGAGAATGCGGTGAATTCCAGTATTTTTTTGGTGCCGAAGTTATACAGGGGATCATCATCCACAATGTAGGTAAATCCGATTTTTTCCATAAAAATTGCTATTGGGGATTGCTGTTTTCATTTCTCTGCAGCCAGGCTGAATCGTTCAGGTACGGTTAAAAGTACGTGATTTTTATCATTTTTTTGTTGGCTATTTGATAAAATTTTTGATTGAGGGGATAAATGGGTAAATCCTTTTTTTGTCCGGTTGAATAACCGGGAGCAATAGTACCGGGGCAACGCCGGGGTAGCGCCTGCGGATTTTCCAAATAAAACTCGGCTATTTCACGTAAGTTTGACTTATTTTCCTTTATTTTACCACGCTATTCATTCGATGATACACCCCTTAAAACCCCAAACGAAATGAAAGGATTGCTTTCCTGCCTGATAGTACTTGCGGTAGCCTTTGGCTGCCAGTCCAATGAGACATCCACCCAAAACGAAGAAACCCCCGTCAACATGGAAGAAACAGCTGCGCAAAAGCCCCTGCTTCGGCACGTGGTATTATTGTCTTTTAAAGAAGAATCCAGCCCGGAAGCTATCAAAGAAGTAGAAGATGCCTTCATTGCCCTTCAGGATAAAATACCGCAAATCAGGGATTTTGAATGGGGAGTCAATAATAGTCCAGAAGGCCTCAACAAAGGACTGACACATTGCTTTTTTGTTACCTTTGAAAGCGAAGAAGACCGGGAGATTTACCTTCCCCATCCAGACCATCAAGCGTTCGTGGAGGTATTGAGCCCCCATATGAAGGACGTCACGGTGGTAGATTATTGGGTAAAATAGTCCTTTTGCTTCGCCGAGTCTAGAAAAGATAGGCCAATTTTAGCCGGGAATGAAAATTTGTTTTTTTGTACCCGGTACGCCCCAGGCTGTTGGATTGTTTAACAGCGTAATTGTAATTGTGGGAGCGTATTAGGCGCGCGTTGGCAGCTACCAGCACTCGATCGTACTGCTGTTCCCAATGTGCACCCAGGCTGAGGTCTACCCAGCGTAGTACCTCTACCCCGTTCGCATAGTTATAATTGAAGAAATTGGCATCTCGCGTAAGCCGCTCCAGTGAGAGTCCGTACTGGTTTAGTCCTCGGACCTTGCTGAGCGTGATCCGGGCACTGTTACCGCTGTGGCCAAGACCGGATCCAAGTACTTGTCCGCGCTGGGTGAGTCCATGTACTACCTGAAAGTTCTCGTATAATCCCAGTCCTCCATGGTTGAGGTTGAGGTTGCCTCCTTCGTACTTTACCAGGTTGTTGACGCTATTTTCCGTTTGGGTCATTTCCAATTGGATATAGATTTGATCGCCTTTGGTCAGTGGAACCAATTTGCTAAACCCAAGGGTGTATCCACGGGAGTGTTCGGGATTTAATAGCAGCTCCCGCCAATTCAAGGCATGGTCTGTTCGTATGAATTCGCCGTATACTTCCATCCGGGCCGCTGGCACCACCCAGCGGGAAAAAATAGTGAAGTGTTGGTCGGTTTCTCGCGCCCGGGATGCATCCAGGCCCACCTGCTCTTTTTGCAAGCCTTCAAAAATTGGAAACCAGGCTCGCCAGCCATCTTCTTCTAGCTTTCTGCGATACATCGTAAAGGTCCTGCCCAAGCCTAGCGACAAGCCTTTGATCCATACGGGCGAATACGAAACGGAGACACCGGTTACGTACCGCCAGTCGTCCGGGTATTCCCGGTATCGGTCAAAACTGCCATCGCTGTAATAGGGTAGATTGGAATTTTCCAGTTTGCCAAGAAAATACTGTCCTTCAAAATGGCCGATACCGGTTTTGACCGGGTTACGGCTGTGTATGGTCCCGTGTAGAAAACCTTCTGCATTGTCGCTGATTAGCAATGCTTGTTGTTTTCCAGGACCCCACCAAAGGTTTTCTGTGGAGATGCCGGCAGCAAATGCCCCGAAATGTACTTTTACGTGCGAGTTTCCTGGAAGGATTCTTCGAATACGGTCTGATCCCGGTCGTACGGGTATGTCTAGTCTGCCGATAAAGTTGGCAATGCGCTTAAAATACAATTCGGGAAGTTCCGGGTTGTACTCCTCAAAAGGCAGATTTTGTGCGGTATGTATCTGGGGGTAAAGCTGGAGATGGACGGGGCCAATACGGGTATGGATACCGAATTCCACCAGGTGTTGGAATCCCCGGGCCGGTAGCAACGGACCATCCCCCCAGCCGTAGGGATGGGAAGCATTGTAATTTTGGCTAAGCTGAAGTGGTACCAGGCGGACCTGTACCTTTTTACCTTCAGCACCTAGTGGTTTTCCAAAGGGAAGAAATGCTAGGCTATCCGAAGGGGAATATTCTCCGACAATGTCTGTAACGGTAAGGGGGAAATGCTGAAAGGAATAAGAAAGTGGAAACCTACCCATCAGTTGCTCCCGTCGGAGGTTATCCGTTAGCAGGGGGAAACTGACTGGGAGACTTTGAGCGAGGACAGAGGCAGAGAAAAGCAGGCAAAAAAAACCCATCAGACCAGCATAAACGCCGCCGGAGTAGGGGAAATTGGGTCGATTTGGTTCCTGCCCAATCATCTGTTGGGGCTACCGGTGAGGGTTGGTTTTATCTTCCATTCGGACATCCTGTCCCGGACGTATGTGCATGCGGTAATATACCAGCACTTCTTCTGCACCGGCTTCGACCACCGCTTCCTGCGCTTTTTTTGCAATGGCTAGCAGGTGCTCTTCCGGCCCCTCCATGACGGTTTCAAAGGGATTCACTTCGTATTTTACACCCGAAGCAGCGATCACGGCGATGGCCCGATCCACCAGCTCGTAGCTGTCTATCTTCCTGCTTTTTGGGACTATTTGTATCCCCAGATTGATGGTTCCCATAGGATTATCGGTTGAATTGATTCATGGTTTGCACCAGGCCAATGGTGCAAAACGACGTAATCATGTCGATCGCTTTGTCCATGGGACCAGGTAAGGCTTCTATTTCTTGTTGGGTCCACCTGCCGAGTACGTAATCGATTTGCCGGCCTTTGGGAAAATCATCCCCAATCCCGAAGCGCAAGCGGGCGTAATCTTGTCCTCCCGTTAGTTCTTCGATATTTTTCAGGCCGTTATGACCGGCTGCAGAGCCTTTCGCTTTCAGGCGCAATTTACCAAATGGAAGCGCAATATCATCGACTACCACCAATACTTTTTCCTTAGGGATTTTGAAGGTTTTCATCCAGTAGTTGACCGCTTTCCCACTGAGGTTCATGTAGGTGGTTGGTTTGATCAGGTGGATTTGCCTACCCTTGTAGGAATAATCCGCCCGAAAGGCGAGCCGGTCACTGCTCCAGCTGAGGCTTTTTTTGTCTGCCAGTCGATCCACGATCAAAAAGCCTACATTATGTCGGGTCAGCTCGTATTCGGGGCCAATATTGCCCAAGCCTACTATCAGGTATTTCATCGGTTTATAATTGGCTTTAATGCGGATATATGGAATCTCACATGCTTTAAAATTATCCCTCTGTGTGTCGCCTCCATCATGCCTGCCTGGTCCGGTAGGCAGGCTCGATTTCATCTGTCCCGTTGCTCGATTTTACGTTTAAGGAATCGCTTGCATAGCGCCGGTTGGATTCCTACTGGAATTGAAAGAAAAAAATCCTGTTCCGTAGGCAAACAGAACAGGATTTTATCCAACACGAGTTTCAAAAAAAGCTTAGGCTTCTTCCTCTTCTCCTGCCTTTTTACCTCTCAACGCTCGTGGGATTCCTACCGTAGCGATGGTGACGTTTTCACTGTTCAATAGCTCAAATTTGGATACACTCAGATCCCCTACTTTCACTGATTTACCCAGTTCCAATGTGGAGATGTCTACGGGGATCTCATCCGGAAGGTCCTTTGCAAATCCTTTCACCAGCAGCGTTCTCGATTTGATTTCCAGCTTACCACCTTTGATTATACCCGGTGAGGTACCGAAAGGTTTGATGGGGATTTCCATTTTGATGGCCTTATCATCGCTGAATGCCAAAAAGTCGGCGTGAAGCAGTACCTCACTTACCGGGTGAAATTGGGCCTCCCGTAAGATCGCTTTGATTTTGGTGCCTTCGATGTTTAAATCCACCATGTGCACTTCCGGTGTGTAAATCAGGTCCCTAAATAGGATCGCCGGGGCATGGAAGTGAATTTGCTCTTTGATCCCTGGACCGTATACGACGCAAGGGACGTTTCCTTCCTCGCGAAGGACGTCAAGGGATTTTTTGTCGAGATTTGCTCTTTTAAACCCTATAATCTCAATTGATTTCATACATATAGTTTGTTAAATGAAAATTCTTATACGAACAGCGAACTGATAGAGGTGTTTCCCGTCACCGCATGGATGGCCTTGGCAAATAGATCCGCCACCGTCAACACTTTGATTTTAGACGACTCCTGTTTGATGGGAATGGTGTCGGTGATGACCAACTCGGAAAGCATGGAATTCTCGATATTTTCGTAGGCTTTACCCGAAAGTACCCCGTGAGTGGCGATGGCTCTCACCGATTTTGCTCCTTTATCTAAAATGATATTTGCTGCTTTGCACAAGGTGCCGGCGGTATCCACCAGGTCGTCTACCAAAACCACGTCTTTACTTTCCACATCCCCAATCAATTGCATGGAAGCCACCTCGTTGGCCCGTTTTCTGTGCTTATCACAGACCACCATGTCCACTTCAAAATGCTTGGCATAGGCCCTGGTTCTACCCACTCCTCCCACATCCGGAGAAGCGAAGATCAGGTTGCCCAAATCCAGGCTTTTCAAATAGGGCACAAAGATAGCTGAACCATTCAAATGATCCAAAGGAATGTCAAAAAATCCTTGAATCTGGCCGGCATGCAAGTCACAAGTCATGATTCGATCCGCGCCAGCCGAGGTAAGCATGTTGGCAATCAACTTGGCGGCGATACTGACTCGTGGACGGTCTTTTCTGTCCTGCCTGGCATAGCCAAAGTAGGGGATTACCGCACATACCTTGTAGGCGCTGGCACGCTTGGCAGCATCTATCATCAGGCAGAGCTCCAGTAAATTGTCCGCAGAGGGGTTGGTGGATTGAATGAGAAACACGTTGCAGCCCCGGATTGATTCGTTGTAACTGGGGGACATTTCCCCGTCGCTGAACTTTGCAAGTGTGAGGTTTCCGAGGGCCTGGCCGTAGGATTTTGCAATACTTTCGGCCAATTGGGGAGTATTTGAACCTGAGAAAATTTTGGTCTCGGGCATGGTTGGATGTTTGTTTAGGTGGAATGAATTCAAAGGAAAAACAAAGGTAATAAAATTTACCGGTTCTGTTTTTTCTTAAAAAATCCTACGGAAGGTAATTTTATTTCATTCCTGTGGGCGGCTGCTCAACGCTAGAGTTTAAACTGTTCGAAGTTTTTCAGAAGGTAATCCAATTCGTCTAAAATCTTATCCCCGACGGCGAAAAGCAAGCCATTTTCGGTGGTTTCTGCGTTGCGCTCCAGCTGATCCGTGAGCGGTAGCAAGACAAAAAATCCGGCTGTAGCTGCTGAGCCTTTGAGCTTGTGCCCCATCTCCAATAGCACTGCTTTGTCCTGGTTTTTCAATGCAGCCTGTAGCCGGGTATGGCTTTCCTCGAGGGTAGTCTTTGCTATCTTTAGTAGTTCTCTTCCCAGGGATTTATCCCCATCAAACAGGCTCAATAAGTGGGTTCTATCGAAATGCTGTTTTTTGAATCCGGAATTTTCCAGCGGATCGCTGGCTGTGCGGTTCTCTTGTTGTGCGGGCATAAGCCATTTGATGATCATTTGGGTAAGGCTCTCCTGCACCAGAGGCTTGCTCATGTAATCGTTCATGCCAGATTCCAAACACCGCTCCCGTTCCCCCTTCACCGTTCCAGCAGTTAGCGCGATAATGGGCAGGTCTTTGCCATTTTCTATCGATCGGATGGCTTTGGAAGTTTCGTACCCATTCATGATGGGCATTTGAATGTCCATCAAGATCAGGTCTGGCTTGTGCCGAAGCACGTATTCGTAAGCTTTTAATCCATTGTCTGCTTCGACTAATTGGATAGTAGGACTAATTTTGGATAGGATGATCTTTGATAATTTCATATTGATCGGGTTGTCTTCTGCGATCAATACGGTGTACGTACTACTTGCCAGGATATTCTTTTCCTCGGATATCGAGGGTTGGCTATCTTCTGGTGCGACTTCGTCGGGATGGGCGATTTTTTGGATGACCTGCGCCAGTTGATGGACTTTGATGGGTTTCAAAATCCGATGGTTAATCCGGAGATCCCTCATTCGGGTTCTATCCAATGCATCGTCGTTGGAACTGCTCAATAGGACCACCGGAACCTGCGACAGGGCCGGATCGCTCAATTTTCGTATTTTTTGAGTCGTTTCCATGCCGTCCAAAAAGGGCATGCGGAGATCCATAAATACCAAATCGATCTGTCCGTTTTCTTCCATTAGCTGCAGCGCCTCCATTCCGTTAGAAGCTTGAAGGCAGGCAATTTTCTTGGCGATCAGGATTTCCTGCACCAGGTTGCGGTTCGTTTCGTTGTCGTCTACTACCAGTACGCGGCGAATACCGTGATTTTCCGGCCACCCGTCTTCTGCACCCTGCTCGGCCATTAGCTGTATATCGAAATAAAAAGTGCTGCCCTTTCCCGGTTCACTTTTCAGCTGCAAGCCACTGCCCATGAGTCCCAGTAGCTTGTTTGAAATGGCCAGCCCCAGACCGGTACCGCCAAACTTACGGGTAGTACTGGCGTCCTCCTGGGAAAAGGCGTCGAAAATTTTCTGCTGCTTTTCCATAGGAATCCCGATACCGGTATCTTTTACCGAAAAACGGAACAATACCGGAACGCCTTCCTGCAGGCCTTCGTCACGTTTTTCTACCTTTAACTCCACTTCTCCTCGCTCGGTAAACTTGATCGCATTGGTCAATAGGTTGACCAGGATTTGGCGCAGGCGAACGTCGTCCGCGTAAATAAACCGAGGTAGGTTAGGGGAGAGGTTCAGCAAAAGCTCCAAACCCTTGGAATGCGCCTGGTATTTGGTGATGTCAGCAACTTGGGTACCCAATTCAAAAATATCGGACTTTTCGATGGAAAGATCCATCTTGTTGGCTTCGATTTTCGAAAAATCGAGAATATCATTAATCAAATCCAGCAGGGAGTGGGCAGATTGGTACACGGTTTTCATGTACTGCAATTGGGTATCCGAGAGCGGCGTTTTCATCAGTAAATCGGAAAACCCAATAACCCCGTTCAGTGGTGTGCGGATCTCGTGGCTCATGTTCGCCAAAAATTCCGATTTTGCCTGATTGGCATTTTCTGCGGCTTCCTTGGCTTCTTTTAGTTGGTTTTCGATTCGTTTACGCTCGCTGATGTCCTGATGGGTGCCGTACATGATTTCAGGCTTTCCAGATGCATCGCTGGAAAACACCTTGCCCCGGTCCTGGACCCACACATAGTGCCCTTCTTTGTGTTTCAGGCGGATTTCACAAGCATAAAAATCGGTTTTTCCCTCAAAATGTTTTTGCAGCAGGTGCTCGCGGTGCAGCAGGTCATCCGGGTGACAGAGGGAATTCCACTTGCTGGCAGTAAATTCGGCCATGTCGGCCGCGCGATACCCTAGCATCTCGGCATACCGCTCGTTAATAAGGATTTTTTCGCGTTGGATTGCCCATTCCCAGGTACCTGCATTGGTTCCCCGGATGATGGCCTCCAGTCGATTACCTTTTTCCAAAAGGGCAAGTTCGGCTTTTTTTCGCTCGCTGATGTCATTGGTGATGCCCACCATTCCAGTGATTTTTCCGGCAGCATCTCGCAGGGGAATTTTGGATATCAGGCAGTACCGCTTGCGTCCGCTTTGGTGCGTCTGTACCACCTCCTTGTTGAGGATAACTTCTCCGTTTAGGATGACGGATTGGTCCTCTTCTCGCGCTTCTTGCGCAGTCTTCGCATCAAAAAGGGTTTCGTCGGTTTTACCCAGCGCATCTTTCTCCTCGGTTATCCCCAGGTAGGTGAGCTCAGCGCGGTTGACCAGCGTTTTTTCAAAGCGATTGTTTTTGGCGTATACATTTATTGGTATGTTGTCGATGATTGTTTTCAATAAGGCCCGTTCTTTGTTGATAGATGCCGCCGCGGTTTCCAGTTCCTCGTGGGACCTCAGCGACTCGGTCATATCCATCCCGTTTCCTAAAATATAAGAAGCGCCCAGCTGTGACTCAAAAAGCACGTTGTTAAAATGAAACGTGACGGTTTTCCCCGATCGCGAAACCAACCTACCGGTACCCGTGAACACACGCTCTTTTTTAATCGTGTCCAGGTATTGGGCAAACAGCTGCCCGTCCAATGCCAGGGATTTCATGTTGATGCCGATTAGTTCCTCTTGCTCGTACTCGAGGATTTTGGCACCATCGCGGTTGATATGGATGATGTTTCCCTCCAGATCGTGCCGAAACATAAGCCCATGGACGTTTTCAAAGAAATCCTTAAATTCCTTTTCCCGTTCTTTTATTTTTAACGCTTCTTTCTTTTGCTGACTGATTTGATTGATGATACACAAGATCTCAGGACCTTCGGAGGAAATCTTTTCGGCGCTCATTTCAAACCATTCTTTTTTACCACGTAGCGAAAGGGTATATTCGGTGGTTTTTTTTTCTCCGGAACGGTACGCCTCCCCGATGATTCCTTCAAAAAGAGCTGTTTGCTCCTTCGAAAAACCGAGGTCACTAATTTTTTTCTTTAGAAACTCCTGAGGAGAAACAAACAGTTGCTGCTCTTTTGCGGTGAAATAGTCGTGTATAACCAATTTTTTGTCCACCAGAAACACCAGATCTCCCACGTTTTTTAAAACCTGTTCGATTTTTTTGTTTGCCTGATTCAGCTTCAATTTTTCCATGCGCAACTGAATCAGTTTTTCTACTTCTTTGGAAAGAATATACAATGCACGGGCCTGGGCGGAATCGAGCTGCCGGGGTTTACGATCCAATACGCAAAGGGTGCCAAGGGGATATCCCTGCTCGGTTTTTATCGGAAATCCCGCATAAAACCGGACATGTTCCGTACTGGTGACAGCAGGGATTGTATCAAACCGGGGATCTTTGCTGGCATCGCGTACTTCCAGCATCCCGTCATCCAGGATGGTGTATTGGCAAAACGAATCTTTTTTGGGCGTTTCCTGAAAGTCTATGCCTACTTTTGATTTAAACCATTGCCGGCTGCTATCCAGTAGGGTTACCAACGCAATAGGTGTTTGACAGATTTCCGCAGCCAGCTCGGTCAGGTTATCGAAGGAAGCTTCCGGTGCAGAATCCAAAAGTTTGGTAGCAAGTAGCGCTTCCAAACGTTCGTCTTCGTTTTTCGGTAATGGGAGTTCCCTGTGTTGCATCGTAAGGTTTTGATTCCTATTTCGCTGTGATTTTACTTAAAAATCCAAGTATATCCTAAAATTCACCGTGCAATTTTCACTTTAACGACTTTAAAAAATCCATTTAAATATATTAAAAACAAAAATAAAGATGCAACATGCATTTCTAAGCTAGTGAAACTAACAATGGAAATTTACCCAAATCTAATATTCCTCTAGAACCGACGCTCCGGAGCTTTCGTCACCTGAGGTCCACTGCCATTTTTCGTGCAGTCTGATCTTGCCATTAGCCAGGATTTCGGGGGTGGAGCGACAGGTGCCGGTCATGATTTCCCCGGACGGGTCAACCTGATGGTAGCTCATGGTAATGGTACCGGCTTCATCTACGGTCCCAAGCAAATGCCCCATAAGAATGGATTCACTGCGGTAGCTACACCATAGCAGGCGGCCCTGTTGCTGGTAATGAAAAAGGATATCCCCGGATACGGCGCCATTGGTAGTGGTTCGGACCAATTTGAATTTCTTATTGTGGTAGTGAATCATCGGGCTTGTATAGAGTTAGGTATAGTCGGTAACAAAAGCTGCGGGATAAAATAAAGGGAAATTGGTATCTTTGACAAACCCGTACCAAAAAAAACTTCGGACCATGACTCGTTTCTCCTTTTTGCGCTATTTGTTTGGATTTCTTCTCCTTTTCTCCTTTTTCCCAGGCGTTTTTTCTCAGCTGCTTTACGGGCAGGAGCAAACGCAAATACGGATACTTGCCTACAATATCCATCATGCCAACCCTCCTTCCTTGCCGGATTCGATAGACTTGCCTGCCATTGCCCGGGTGATTCGTGAAAGTGGGGCCGATCTGGTTGCCTTACAAGAGGTGGATGTGCGCACTTCGCGATCGGGAAAATCGGTTCATCAGGCCGAAGCTCTGGCAGAATTGACCGGTATGTATTTTTATTTCTCCCGTTCCATTTCTTTTCAGGGCGGAGAATACGGGAATGCCATTCTTTCCCGGTATCCCATCGAAACTTCGGAGAAAATCCCCCTTTCCACCGAAGAAGGTACGGAGCCACGGGCCTTATTGCTTGCTACCGTTGCCCTGCCCAGGGGGCAAAAGGTGTTGTTTGCCGCTACCCATTTGGATTTTAGTAACCCCGAGATCACTGCCCGGCAAGCAAGGGACATCACCGGGAAGCTAAAGAACCAACCCATGCCAGTTATCCTTGCGGGCGATTTCAATGCAACCCCCGGGTCCAGGGCGATCAACGAGCTGGACGGGTACTTCCAACGAACCTGTGTGGAGAGTTGCCCGCCTACCATTCCTGTCATTAATCCGGATAAAACCATCGATTTTATTTTTTATAGCCGCAATAAAAACATCGAAGTAATCCACCACGAGGTGATTCAGGAGACCTATGCCTCCGATCATTTGCCGGTACTGGCTACGCTGGCCTGGTAACAGGAGCAAGAAGCCCTGCTTTTCTAGCGGTTTCGGGTAGGTAGGCAGCGATTCGTTTGGGTAACTTGTTTTTTACTGGTAAATTCATGGCCTCGTGGCGCAGGTGGGGTAGCTTCGAAAGAGCTGTCTGGGCGGGCGTAAATTGACACGCGATACAAATCAATAAAAAAATACCGGTACATGAAATGCATCTTTCGAGTCTTGGCGGGGTGGTGTTGCCTCCAGATAGTCACTTCCTGTGGCTCTTCCGGGCCTGCAGAGCAGGTTTTTTCCGGTAACCCGGTCTTACCGGGCTGGTATGCAGATCCGGAAGTAATCGTGTATGGGGACCGGTATTGGATTTACCCAACCTATTCCGATGCATTTGATCGGCAGGTATTTATGGATGCGTTTTCCTCGACGGATTTGGTCAATTGGACGAAACATGAGCGAATCTTGGATACCGCAGCGGTAACCTGGGCCAAACGAGCCATGTGGGCACCTGGAGTCATACAAAAAGGAGATCGGTATTACCTGTTTTTTTCGGCAAATGACGTGCACGAAGGAGAAATTGGCGGCATTGGGGTGGCCGTGGCGGATCGCCCGGAAGGCCCCTTCCGGGATCTTCTGGGCAAACCCCTGATCAATGAAATTATAAACGAAGCACAGCCAATCGATCAATACATCTTTCGGGATACCGACGGGGAGTATTACATGTATTACGGAGGGTGGGGTAGGTGTAACGTAGTTCGTCTCAACGCGGATTTTTCCGGCCTGGTTGCTTTTGAGGATGGATCCCTTTTCAAAGAAGTAACTCCAGAGGGATACGTGGAAGGCCCCTTTATGTTTGTCCGGGATGGAAACTATTATTTTATGTGGTCGGAAGGAAACTGGACGGGACCCGATTACCGCGTAGCCTACGCGATTTCGGACAATCCGTTTGGCCCGTTTCGAAAAGAGGGAGTAATTTTACAACAAGACGAGACCGTTGCCCGAGGAGCGGGGCATCACTCCGTTCTTAAGATACCCGGGGAAGATGTCCACTACATGGTGTACCACCGGCGGCCCCTGGAGGAAACCGATCCCAATCATCGGGTTACCTGCATCGATCGCATGGAATTTGGTCCGGACGGAAAGATTCTGCCCGTGACATTGACCCATGAGGGAGTAAAAAGTCACCCGATACAACCTTAAAACACGCATCGTTGATGATACGCTTTCTGTTTTTTTTACTGCCCTTTTCTTTTGCCTGTTCACTGGGAATAGGAGACGAAAAGGATCCCGATCCGCCGTTTCGGGTTGTGGGATACTTGTTTAGTCCCTCCGATTGGAAGGCCGGACTTGCAGACATCGACTGGAGCTTGTACACAGACGTATGCCTGGCATTTATCCAGCCTGATGCAAATGGGCACTTTGCTCCCAATGCCGTCTACGAAGAAATTGTGGCGGCCGCGCACAAACAAGGTGCAAACGTCTTTGTCTCCATCGGAGGAGGAGAGCCTCCCGAATACCTCGCACGCTTGATGCGCCCCGAAAACCGGGAGCATTGGGTGGAGCAACTTGCACAATTGGTGCGTGTCCATGGTTTTGATGGTGTGGATGTGGACCTGGAAAATGCCTTGATCAACGAAGACTATGCACCGTTTGTGCAGGCCTTGTCCCGTCGGCTGAAACAGGATGGAAAACGGATGACCGCCGCCCTGGCTAGTTGGAATGGCGATTCCATTTCTGATGAGGTACTGGCCCTGTATGATTGGATCAACCTCATGTCCTACGACGATACGGGTCCCTGGAACCTCGAGAAGCCGGGACAACATGCTCCGTTTGAAATGGCCGTTTTGGACATACAGTATTACCGGGATCAACGGAACGTACCGGTAGAGAAAATTCTTCTGGGACTTCCCTTTTATGGGTACGGGTTCGGCCCGGGAGCTCCGACGAACCTTAGGTATCGGCAGATTTTGGAGCGGTATCCCACTGCTTACCGGCAAGATAGCCTGGTCATGCCCGAAGGAGGCGTGTTGTATTACAATTCCCCGGGTCTCATCCGGAAAAAGACCCGTTTGGCTAGGGAATTGGGCCTGGGAGGCGTGATGGTCTGGCACATACAGGCAGATTCCCGGGAGGAACATTCCCTGAGCAATGCAATCCGGGATGAATTAGACTAATGGAAGGATGCACCGGAGACCGTTTTTCCAATGACTACCAAAAAGACGATGGAGCGAAAAAAGAATGTAACGATTGCTTCCGCCCAATTTGAAAATGCAAGTGGGGATAAGGAAAAAAACCTGGATACTATCGAAAAGTTGAGCCAAAGCGCTGCCGCCGAGGGAGCAGATGTGATCGCTTTTCACGAATGTTCCGTCACGGGATATACCTTTGCGCGCAAACTGGACAAAGAGCAATTGCTGGACCTGGCTGAGTTTGTGCCGGAAGGCCCAAGCACCAGGAGGCTGGTGGAAATTGCCGGGAAATACGGCATCGTCATTCTGGCAGGGCTATTCGAAAAAGATACCTCGGGTGCTGTTTTCAAATGTTACGTTTGTGTGGATGGGAACGGGCTACGGGCCAGGTATCACAAGCTTCATCCTTTTATCAACCCCCACATTACGCCCGGTTCGGCCTATTGTGTTTTTGAACTTCACGGCTGGAAATGCGGGATTCTGATATGCTACGACAACAATATTGTAGAAAATGTACGTGCGACCAGCCTTCTGGGCGCGGAGATAATTTTTATGCCGCATGTTACCATGTGCACGCCCTCTACGCGGCCGGGTGCGGGGTTTGTCGATCCCGCTTTGTGGCAGAACCGGCACAAAGACCCTACCTCGTTGCGGATAGAATTTGACGGAATGAAGGGAAGGCAATGGCTGATGAAATGGCTTCCTTCCCGGGCCTACGATAACGGTATCTACGCGGTCTTTTCCAACCCGATAGGAATGGATGACGACCAGTTAAAAAATGGCTGTTCCATGATTCTGGACCCTTTTGGGGATGTCATCGCCGAGTGCCGAAAGTTGGACAATGACTTCTGCCTGGCCACTCTGGACCCGGAAAAGCTTCAGCAGGCGGGCGGATTTCGGTACAAAAATGCCCGACGGCCCGTATTGTACCGGGACATCATTGGAAAGGAACATGCATCCACACAAAAAGTGGCCTGGATAAACGACCGAAAAAACAAAGAATAACGTGGAAAAACAAGGAATGCCCGAATGCTTTTACCGGGTGAGTGTAAAGGCGCTGGTGTTGGATGCCTCCCGGCGCTTTTTGCTGGTTCAGGAAGACAACGACTGGTGGGAACTACCCGGCGGAGGCCTGGACTTTGGCGAAAGTCCCAGAGAAGGAATTCGTCGGGAAATATGGGAGGAAATGCGCCTGAAAACGACGTATGTCGCTGGTACGCCCAGCTACTTTTTTACCGTAAAAAACCACAAAGGGGTGTTTATTGCCAATGCTGTCTACGAAACCAAATTGGCCCACCTTGACTTTGTTCCTTCTCCCGAATGCGTAAATGTGCGTTTTTTTTCCCCGCAGGAGGTATTGGCCGCGGCTAACATGTATCCCAATGTACGGGTTTTTGCGTCCATTTTTGACAAGGAGGCAAGAAGTGACTAATCACGAATCCGGTCAAAAGTGAGTGATCAGCGAGTGCGTCGTGGTTTCCAACACGGCAAATGCATTTTCCGCCATGGCATTTTCGGTGTCCAGGGTGGGGTTAACTTCGACGATTTCCCAGGCACAGACGCGTTTATCTTTAATAAGGGCCTTGTTTAGTCGCATGGCTTCTTCTACGGTTAACCCATTGGGAACAGGGGTTCCGGTGCCTTTCGATAGGGAGTCATCCAGGGTGTCCACGTCAAAGGATATGTACACTTGCTCACAGTCTTTGAGGGCCTCCAGCGCCACGGCTGCTGTTTTGGAAACCCCTTGTTTTCGTAGCGTTTCTACCGAAATGGAAGGGATTTGGTAGCGCTCGATCAGGTAGTCTTCTGGTTGTTCCGTATCCCTTACCCCGATAAACACAATGTCTTCCGGCCGTATTGCGGGGGCCACGCCTCCGATATTCTTTATCTTTTCCCAATAGGCGACTGTACCGGGAAGCGGATCGTTCTGTTTCTGCTCCAGATTGTCCATGCCCAGGCTGATCGCAAGGGGCATTCCGTGCATGTTTCCCGATGGAGTGGTATATGGCGAATGTAAATCGGCATGCGCATCAATCCAGATCACCCCCAGTCGTTTATTCGGGTGAGCTGCCTTTATGCCCATGATGGTACCGGCTGCGGTGGAGTGGTCTCCTGCGAGAATGATCGGAAATTTTTGTTGGGAGCGGAGGGACTTGATGGTTTGGAAGACATTTTGCAGTACTTCGTAGACGCCGTCGATGTAGTTGGCGAACGGGTGCTGATTTTCTCGCCACAGGTAGTTGTTGGCATCTTTCACGTTGATCGGATCAAATCGGGTAAAGAAATCCGATTTTTTATCCAGACTGGCTACTTTTAGCGCATCGATGCCCATGCTTGCTCCTCGTGTTCCAGCTGCCAGTTCCGATCGCACTTCCACCAGTTTTATGTCTCTCATTCCTGTTTTGTTAGATTAGACGCAAAATTCCCATAAAATGAAGATGAATACAAATTAATTTTTGATGAAGGTACCTCCTGCTTAGGGAAGGTCGGGTATGAAACCAAAAAAAATTGATTATTTTGCACCATATGTTATACCAAGGCACTTCGCTGGCCACTATACCTGGCTTGTGAGGGGGCTTAACTTAAAAAAGAACCACTAACTAAAATTAATCCCAATGAAATCAACCACCGACAGAAGGAGCTTTTTCAAAAAAGCGGCTGTATTGGCAGGAGCTTTTTCTTCCAATAGCCTTTTTGAACAGTTGCACGCCGCTGATATACTGGCAAAGAACAGGCAGTATGTAAGCCTGTCCCCCCAGGAAATGGCCGAGAACGAAGATTTTTGGGCTACTATACAGCAGGGATATCCGGCAAGTTCCTCGCCGGTATTGAATCTCAACAACGGAGGCGTCTCGCCTAGTCCCTTGTTGGTCTTGCAGGCAGTAGATCGCTACAGCCAACTTTCCAATCAGGCTCCTTCCTATTACATGTGGCGGATTTTGGATCAGGGAAGGGAACCGCTCCGCCAGAAGTTGGCGCTCTTGGGGGGCTGCGACCCGGATGAATTGGCGATTAACCGTAATGCCACCGAGGCCTTAAATACCATTATTTACGGGTTGGATTTGCAGAAAGGCGACGAGGTGATCGGGTGCAAGCAGGATTACCCAAACATGATGCAAGCCTGGAAGCAACGGGAGCAACGGGAGGGAATTCGTTACAAACAACTTTCCTTTGATTTTCCCATAGAAGACGACGAAACCATCGTTGAAGCCTATCGGCAAGCCATCAGCCCAAAGACGAAAATCATCCATGTCACCCATGTGATCAATTGGGTGGGGCAAATCATGCCTGTGCGCAAAATTTGCCAAATGGCCCACGAAAAAGGCCTGGAGGTAATTGTAGACGGCGCCCATTCGTTTGGCTTGCTGAACTTCCGGATTCCGGATCTGGAAGCAGATTATTTTGGCACCAGTCTGCATAAATACCTGTCTGCGCCCATCGGTACCGGGATGCTATGGATAAAGAAAGAGAAGATTTCCAAGGTATGGCCTCTTTTATGCAACGGAAATCCAAAAAGTGAGGACATCCGGAAATTCGAAACCCTCGGCACCCGTAGTTTTCCCTTGGAACAGGGCATCGGGGAAGCGGTAAATTTTCATAACGGCATAGGAGCCGAGCGAAAGGAGGCGCGGGTACGTTACTTAAAAAATTACTGGGCGGAACAAGCCCTGGGTATTCCGGGCGTCAATATCCATACGTCTCTACAGCCAGCATATAGTTGCGCCATCGCAGGAGTCTCAGTTGATGGCCTTAGCCCGCAGGAATTGGAGCGGCAGCTTTTGGGAACATACAAGATTCACACCACGCCTATTAGCTACGAAAACATCCACTGTGTACGGGTATCGCCGCACGTGTATACACGGCTAACCGATTTGGATCGGCTGGTAGCTGCTCTCGGCGAGCTTTCTGCCGCTCATAGCAGTCAGCCACTAGGGCAAAAGGGAACGTGATGGGGGCAACGGAATACGATGCAATCGTCGTAGGCTCGGGACCCAACGGATTGGCGGCGGCCATTACCCTACAGCAGCAGGGTTTACGGGTACTGCTTATTGAGGGAAAGGAGCAGGTAGGGGGCGGCATGCGCACACAGGAACTCACCCTACCCGGTTTCCAGCACGATGTCTGCTCGGCCATTCATCCACTGGCGGCCTCGGCTCCATTTTTTAGAAGTCTTCCCCTGGAAGCGTATGGCTTGCGACTGCTGCATCCCGAGGTTCTTGCGGCCCATCCGCTGGCAGATGGCAGTTCGGTGTGTTTGTATCGATCCCTTACCGATACAGCAGCGCAGCTGGGAGCAGACGAAAAGAAGTACCTGGAATTGATGCGCCCCATCGTCAATAATTGGGATTCCCTGGCCTCCGATTTTTTAGGACCACTGAAGTTCCCTAAAAAACCGCTGCAGTTAGCCTCCTTTGGACGCAAAGCTTTGCAGCCAGCAACCTGGCTTGCCCGCTCGTTTACCTCCGAAAGGACGGCGGCGCTATTTGCAGGGATGGCTGCGCACGGAATTCAACCCCTGACCAACTGGGCCACTTCGGCCATTGCCCTGGTACTGATGGGTGCAGGTCATGTGGGCGGATGGCCGGTGGTTCAGGGCGGATCACAAGGTCTGGCTGATGCGTTATTAGCCTATTTTTTGGACAAAGGAGGGGAATTTCAAGCCGGTTGGATGGTAGCGGATTTGGGGGAGCTTCCTGCGGCAACGGCTGTTCTGTTCGATACCAGCCCCCGGCAGTTGCTCAAGATTGCGGGCAAGGAATTTTCCCGGTTATATACCTGGCAACTAAACCGATATCGGTACGGGATGGGGGTGTTCAAGGTTGATTTTGCCCTGGATGGTCCGGTCCCCTGGACTTCAGCTACCGCCCGCATGGCAGGAACCGTGCATTTGGGGGGGACGCTGTCGGAAATTGCGGCCTCGGAAGCGGGGCTTTGGAAAGGAATTTATCCGGAAAACCCCTACGTATTGGTGGCACAACAGTCCCTGGCAGATCCACACAGGGCTCCCCAGGGAAAACACACACTTTGGGCCTATTGCCATGTACCATCCGGGGGAGACACGGATATTACCGAGGTGGTGATCCGGCAGATTGAAAAACAAGCTCCCGGGTTCCGTAAATTGATCCTTGCAAAAAAATCGATGAATGCCAGCGATTACGAATCCTATAACCCGAATTATGTAGGGGGAGACATCAATGTGGGCGTTCAGGATATTTACCAGCTATTTTCCCGGCCCGCCCTTCGGTTTTCACCCTACCGAAGTTCGGCAAAAGGGATTTATCTTTGTTCATCGGCTACGCCTCCCGGTGGTGGAGTGCATGGAATGTGTGGGTTTCATGCAGCAAAACAAGTCCTGCACGATTTGTTTTAAATACAAAAAATTGAAATTAAAATACATGTTATTTCATTAAGTATCATTTTTTAAAATTTAATTTGTTAAAATATTCTTTTTCCCTATTTTTAAAACAACTATCAATAGCTTTTAGAAGGATGCGGGGGGTGCACAAAACGATTGTCCTGGTACTTTTTAGTTTGTTTTTTTTTGTAGCAACCGGTACAAGTCGTAACCTACCTATCGGATCTGTTGATGTACTGCTGGAGCAGGTAAAGGCCCTGCAATACGACAATACAACCATGGCATTTTCGTTGCTGGCCGAGGCAAGGGAGCGCGCAGGGAGTAATCCGAATTCGCTGCTGCGGGCAAAATTAAACAATCGGGAAGCCACCTTGCATTATATTTCCGGAAACTACGATTTGGCACTGAACCAGTACATCCGGGCCAGGGAGGATGGGGAGTTGGCAAACGCGAAAGCGGAAATTGTATATGCCCTAAACGGAAGGGCCCTGATTCAAATGGTGGACAAGGAATACCAGGAGGCCCTTCGGTTGCTTGGCGAATGTGTTGAAATCAATAGGGCGTTGCAGGATAGCCTTTCTCTGGCGAAGAATTTCTTCAACATGGGAATCGCCCATGACGAGATGAGCCAGCCGGATCAATCCCTGGACTACCTGATTCAGGCCCGGGAATATTTGCGTAGCGACAGCCTGGCGGTTTTAAACCTAATGGTCAAAAATAGAATGGCCAAAGTATACCACAAAAAGGGCGCAAGGCATCAAGCCGCCGCCCTTTACCAGGAAGTGTTGGCGACGAAACCTATCCTTACTAACTGGGAGAAATCATTTGCCCTTGCCGGTTTGGCCGAACTCAAATTGGATCAGGGAGACCTGGAAGAGGCGCTGGTCTTGGGCAAAGCAGCGTTGGAACATGCAGAAATTCATGGAGCCCATTGGGATTTACAACAAATCACGGGACTGCTGAGTCGAATCTACCAGCAACGTGGGGAGCACGAGTTGGCATTTTTTCATTTAAAGGCACATCAGGTCTATAGCGACAGCCTGTACAATGCCTCCAAGAACAGGCAAATGGCTCGCATGGAGTTGAAGCTGGCGCAGGCCGATAACGAACGTTTGCGGGCAGAAAAGGAGCGGGATCAGACCTTGATACAGCACCATTATAAATGGATGGGATTTTTGGTGCTACTTGTTGTTTTTTTGGGTATTATTCTCTATTTCTTCTATAAAAACCTACGTCTAAAAAACAGATTTACCCGGTTTTTAGCCAAAAATAACAAAGCCATTCGGGAACAGAAAGAGGTAATCGCCCGGCAAAATCAGGCCCTGCTGGAGGTAAATGGTACGCGGACCAAAATTTTGTCCATTATTTCCCACGACTTGAGGTCCCCGATTAACGGATTGAAGCAACTGCTAGCTATCCGGAACCAGAAGTTACTAACAGCGCAGGAAGAAAACGAGGTGGTATCGCTATTATCGACTCAGATTCAACAGACCGAAACGTTTCTGAACGATTTGTTGGAATGGGCCAATACCCAAATGGATGGAATGGTTGCCCACCCTGTCCCTGTAAACGTAGTGGAAACGGTGAATGCCGTACTGGAACAATTGGACTATCCGCTCAAAACAAAATTTCTGGTGGTTGAACACGTTTGGGGACCGGCCAACCGGCATTTTGCCCGGGTGGATACCAATCATTTTAAGATCATCATTCAGAACATCCTGGGAAACGCCATCAAGTTTACCCCCGAGTATGGGAAAATCCGCGTGTACTATACCCTGACGGCCGACAACATTGCCTGCCACATCGAAGATTCCGGAACAGGCATCAACGAGGCCCAGCAGGAGCTGATTAATGGAGAAGGAGATGCGCGGATTCCTTCCATGGTTGGCACCCGCAACGAGAAAGGCACCGGCCTGGGACTGCTAATGGTGAAGCAGTTTCTGGCGCTGAATGGGGGAAAGATGGATGTAGCCAGCATTCCCGGCCTGGGTACCCGATTTACCCTTCATTTTCACCGGGAAGCCATTGAAACCAGGGGATAAACCCGGCCAGAAAATAGCAACCGTAGGACGCCTGTTACCGGAACGGATAAACAAAGCTCCCAAATCGCTGGTAAATAGCCCTTTCCAATTCTTCCTGATGTTCCGGGGCAGCAATTTTTTTTAACTCATGCGCCCGCTGACGCAGGTTTTTCCCGTACAGGTAGGCAGCGCCGAATTCGGTCACCACGTAGTGCACATGGGCCCGGGTGGTAACTACCCCCGCCCCTTCTTTCAGAAACGGGACGATTTTGGATTTCCCTTTTTTCGTTCCGGCACGTAGGGCCATGATCGGTTTGCCCTCGTCCGACAAGGCGGCTCCTCTCATGAAATCCATCTGACCACCCACACCGGAGTAGTGGTAGCTACCGATGGAGTCGGCGCAGACTTGTCCGGTCAGGTCGATTTCAACGCAGGAGTTGATGGAGATCACCTTTGGATTTTTTCGAATGACGGAGGTATCGTTTACGTAGGCTGCCTCGTGAAAGGAAAAAGCCGGGTTATCGTGAATGGCATCGTAGAGTTTTTGGGTGCCAATCACAAATGAGGACACGACTTTTCCCGGATGCTTTTTCTTAAATTTGTTTGTAATTACCCCTTTATCGAACAGGTCGATGACGCCATCGGAAAACATTTCGGTATGGATGCCCAGGTCTTTGTGGTTGTGCAAAGACTGCAATACCGCATCCGGAATCCCCCCGATACCGAGTTGTAAGGTGGCGCCGTCGTCTATCATTTCTGCGATGTATTTGCCTATTTTGTAGTCGGCTTCGTCCAGTTTGGCAGCGTAGTTTACCTGAGGCAGGGGCTCATCAACCCTAATGGCACGGTCAAATTTGCTCATGTGGACTTGCCCATCGCCCATGGTCCGCGGCATTTGCTCGTTGATCTGGGCAATAATAAATTTGGCGGTATCGACTGCTGGGCGGGCCACATCCACCGATGTACCCAGGGAGCAATACCCGTGTTGGTCGGGAGGGGAGACCTGTACCATGGCCACATCGATGGGAAGGATATTTTTTCGGAATAGTCTGCCGATCTCACTCAGAAAAATGGGCACGTAACCGCCTTGTTCACTATTCACCGCTTGCCGCACGTTTTCTGAAACAAAGAGCGAATTGATATAAAAACTTCCTTTGCAGGATGCTTCGGCCAGGGGCATGTCGCCCAGGGTGGTAATGGATACGATTTCTACGTTTTCCAACTCATCCTTCCTATTTGCCAGTGCACGCACAAGCACCGAAGGGGTGGCGGCACTGCCATGGACAAATACCCGTTGATGACTGTTGACTAATTGGACTGCCTCCTCAGGACTTACTACTTGAAAATCCGGTTTCATACGATTTAGCGATTAGTTTATACAACTCATTCACCCAAAACACCAGGGAAGATATCGCCGCCCAGCCTAAAAATTCCCACAAAGAGATGGGTTGGAATTTAAATATGCCAGCGAGGGCAGGAACTTCAATGATTAACACCTGAATGGTGATGGATACGATCAGGGCGTAATTTACCCACTTATTACTGAATAGCCCAACCTTAAAAGCAGAACCTTTTAGGTTTCGCATATTAAAGACGTTAAACAGCTGGGAAAAAGCCAACACGAAAAAAACAACTGTCCGGGCTTTTTCAATCCCCTCCGGAAGGTAAAGGTGGAAGGCCAGCATTGCCATGGATGCCATTAGGAATGTATTCAGTACTAAAAAAGGAATGATTTCCCGATTGATGATGTTCTCGTGGGACTTTTTTGGTGGGGCGGTTAATTCCTTACCGGTTCCCCTTTCGGTAGCCAGGGCTTTGTCGCAAAACCCGTCCGTGATTAGGTTGATCCAGAGAATTTGCGTTGCAGTTAAGGGCATGGCATAGCCCAGACCGATGGCAACAATGAGGGTGATGATCTCCGCAAAATTCGTTGTAATAAGAAAAAAACTGGTCCTTCGGGCATTGTTGAACACGATTCTCCCCTGTTCTACGGCCAATACGATGCTGGCAAAATTATCGTCTGCGAGGACTACCAAAGAGGCCTCTCTGGCTACATCGGTACCCATCATCCCCATGGAAACACCCACATTGGCCTGTCGCAGGGCAGGTGCGTCGTTAACCCCATCCCCCGTCATGGCTACCAATTCTCCCTGGGCCTGAAGGGATTCCGCAATGCTAACCTTCATTAGGGGGCTTAATCTGGAAAATACATCGACTTCCTGTATGGCCCTGGCAAATTCCTGCTCGCTCAATTGCTGCAACTCGGATCCCGTGAGCACGCGTTCCCGGCCGGGAAGTACGATTCCCACCTCCTTACCGATAGCCAGAGCGGTTTGCGAATGATCTCCGGTAGCCATGATTACCCGTATTCCGGCCAGATGGCAGGCATTTACTGCTTCGAATACTTCGGGGCGGGGTGGATCGACCATGGCCGCCAATCCACAAAAAACCCATCCCTGGTCCGTAAAGTCACCGGAAGTCGCTGCATCCGCGGTTTGGAAAGCCAGGGCCAACACGCGAAAACCTCCTTTTGACCAGTCCTCTAGTTTTTTTTTGATAGTGTCCCGTTGCTTGTCAGAAAGTTCGGAAATACCATCTTTTCCCTGAAAATGGGCAGATTTCTCCAAGAGTTTTTCTGGAGCACCGATAATGAACCGAACGTTTACTCCGAGTTTTTCTACCACCGTGGAACGAAATTTATCGACCGTGCTAAAGGGAATTTCCTGCACAACTGGCAGGTGCTTACCCAGGCCGGCTTTTTCGGCCAGTACGGCAAAGGCCGCCTCGGTAGGATCTCCGGTTACCTGTATCTGGCCTTTTTCATTTACCGAAAGCGAGGCTTGTTGGCAATGGGCTGCAATTTCCAATAGGGGTGCCAATGCCGCCAGGTCAGCTTTGTCTCCCGAAAACTCACCGCTTCGCTCCCAGCCTTCTCCACTTACATAAACCTCCGATCCACCTGCCTGCCACAATTTTTTGATGGTCATGGAATTTTGAGTGAGGGTGCCCGTTTTGTCCGTGACAATGGTACTCACAGATCCCAGGCTTTCCGTGGCGGCGATTTCCCGGATGATGGCATTTTTCTTTGACATCCGGTAGGAGCCGATGGCCAGTACAATGGACAATACGGCAGGTAGCCCCTCGGGAATGGCGGAAACGAGCGCGGCCAGCGAAATCAACAGTAACTCGTCGATGAGGATTTTTTGGAAAAAATATCCCACCAGAAACAGCAAAATCGCACTGCAAATTGATAAAATGGCCATCTGCCGGGCGAGCTTGTTCGACTTGATTTGAAAATTTGATGGCTTTTTCGGGATGGCTTTCAAACTGCGGGCAATCGTTCCGAGTTGGGTCGATGAGCCGGTAGCTACCACCCAGGCCAGTGCGCTTCCTCCGGAGACATAGGTGCCTTTCCATACCATATTGGTTCGGTCACCGATGGGGCTGTCTGCCGGGCCAGGTTCAGTGGTTTTTTCGACCGGTACCGATTCGCCGGTTAGGGATGCTTCCATGGTTCGGGCATCCTGGCTCTGAAAAAGGATACCGTCGGCTGGAATTAGGTCCCCCTCGCTTAGGCGCATGACGTCTCCGGGAACCAGTTCTTTGGAAGGAATCGTTAGTAATTTTCCGTGCCGAATGACGCTGCATTGGGGGACCAACAGCCCTTTTAGCGCCTGGACGGCGTTTTCAGCCTTGTATTCCTGAATAAATCCGATGGCAATGTTCAGGAGGACGATGGCCAGTATCACGAAAACGTCTACCCGATGTCCGGTCAAAAAAGAGATCAGGGCAGCAAGTAGCAGAATGTACACCATGACATTGTTTACCTGCCGGGTAAGGATGTACCAAAAAGATTTTTTTTTTGGATCGGGGAGCTCGTTTTTCCCAAAAACCTGCAGCAATTCTTCGGCTCGTTTTGGAGTTAAACCAGACTCGGTCGTTTGCAGCATTCGTTTGATTTGCTCCGGAGCAAACTGGTGAGGATTTTCCGGAATTTGGATCATTGCTCCAGGGCATTTTTAACCATGATAAACTCCGATATATTTTCCTGATCCACAATTCCGAGAAAATGGTTCGCCTCGTAAACCAGCGCCACCTTTTTATTTTCTGACGCCATTTTTTTGAATGCCTCCTGCAGGGGTGAAGAGACTTCCAATTTCAGGGGCTTCGTATCAAACGTCTTTTCGATGCTGCTTTCCGGGCTTCCTTGTTGCAGTCCGCGTACAATCCCTTCCCTGCTGAGGGTACCTATGGGACTGTCTTCCTTTACTACTACAAAGTGGGTAGCCTGCCCATCGAGCAGCTTATCGATGGCTTTCTGCAACGGAGCATCAAAAGCAAGTATAGGAAATTTTCGCATGAGGACGTCGCCTACTCGATAGCCTTCCATAAAGGACTGCTGTTTGGTTTGGTTTACTTCCGTCTGTGCACCCAGAAAAATAAAAATCCCGATCAATACCAACACGGGGTTAGTAAATAATCCAAAGAATACGAAGGCGATGGCCATGACTTGACCAATTCCTCCGGCAATTTCTGTTGCCTTCGTTCGGGGCATTCGCGTAGACAACAAGGCCCGCAATACCCGTCCTCCATCCATGGGAAAAGCGGGTAATAGATTAAATAATGCAAGAAAAAGGTTCGCGGATGCCAAAAACAGCCATATGCTGTTGCCATTCAGCTTGGGTTCTTCCAGCAGGTTGACATCAAAACCGGTAAAAGAAATCAAAACAGCTAGCAAAAAGAACAAGGCGATATTGACCAGTGGTCCGGCAATGGCCACTTTCAGTTCCTGTCGGGGCTCCTCCGGTAATTTTTCCAGCCTTGCCAAACCACCGATGGGAAGCAGAATAATGTCCCGGGTTTGGATACCGTATCGCTGTGCGGTCAGTGCATGTCCGAATTCATGCAAAATCACGCATACAAAAATCAGCAATACAAAAATCAGGGTCCATCCGGTATCTACCCAGGGGGTTCCGGATCGCATATTGGATAAAATGATCCACGCCAATAGTAGCGAGAATGTCCAATGGATAAAAACCTTGATGCCGCTGTACTTTCCTAAATATAACGAGAATTTCATGGTAAGGAGGGGAGTTAGGGAATTGGCACGAATGCCCTGTTGATTCCTGTAAAAATAGGGTTTTGATACTACTTTCCAAACGCCCCTGGGTAAAGAAATCGGAAAAGAAGTGGTATGGAAGGGAGAAAAAATCGCATAAACCACCTTCGGATTCAAGGGTATTTTTCTTTAATTGCCGAACCATTTACCGTAATCCTAAGTTATTGTCAATTGACCAAATTTTATTATTTTCGATCCAAACATGAGTAAAAAGCAGATTACCCTTCGAATGATTGCTGATCATGAATACGAATCAGTAAATGCAACCGGAAACAACGTACAAATTGACATGTATCCCGAAACGGAAAAGCAACACCAATCACCCATGGAATTGCTGCTTTCCGCGCTGGCAGGCTGCTCCGCAGTGGACGCCGTACAAATGATGAAAAAAAAGCGCAAAGGAGTAACGGATTTTAAAATAAAAGCGGAAGGTACGCGCAGTGAGGGCATCCCTTCTTTCTACGAATCCATTCATTTGCATTTTATTTTGACTTCCCCAGATGCAACGCAGAAGGAGTTTGAGAAGGTGGTAACGCTAGCTGTTGAGAAGTATTGCTCGGTCGCTTCCTCCCTGAAGTCTGAAATAATCCATACAGCGGAGGTAATCCGGCCAATATGAGGGTAGTCAGCGATTTTACCAAGGACGGCATCAAAATCACCCTTTTTGATTGGAATAATAAGTATTTACTGAAGTTCGAAGCCGGTGGCATGGAGCAGACTTTCAAAATAGCGGCATTGGATGTCACAGACGAAAGCGATTTGGAGGAGTTGACCCAAGGGACATTTTTCGATCAGGTGAAAGAAAGATTTGACGAAATGAATCAATCCCTTCAAAAAGCTATGAAAAATTTCTAACTTTGGTTATCTTTAATTATTCAAAGATGAAATATTTATTTTTCATACTAATTGCTCTATTATTGTTTTCTAGCGCTTGCCAACCGGACACTGTCGGGGAGGGAGCGCATCATTTGCAGCTGTTGGATTCGGTGATTCGAAAAGTAGAGGCGGATTTGCTGCCGCTGGAAGCAGATATTTCGGCCTTGGCGCGCTATTCATCTACCTTGTTTCAGCAATCCGATAGCCTGATTTCACTTGTGCAGGAGAATAAGTATTTCACCGATGAAAATGGCTTCTTCTACAATCCGAATGAGTCCGGAGAGGAGAGCACCGTATTTGTTTCCCTGTCCTCGTCAAATAAAGCACTTGCCAAGAGGGAGGTGTTTACGACCGAGCCAATGGATGCCGCTTTTCGGAAGATTGTAGAGCAGCGCCAAATGGTCTGTCAGGTTTATTTCAACGCAGCCAGTAATTTCAGCAGGTTGTACCCGCCGTATGACTTACTGAATTCCATAGATCCGGCGTTGGATGTGACGGCATTTAATTTTTATTACCTGGCCGACCCAGACAAAAACCCGAGCAAAAAGGCCGTTTGGGTAGAGGAAGTGTACATCGATCCCGTAGGTAGGGGTTGGATATTATCCCTGATACATCCGGTCTATTCCGGGGGGGCATTGAAGGGGGTTTTGGGTTTTGACATTACCCTATCGGATTTAATGAATGCGTTTTTGGAATCTTCCGATAAGAAATTGATGCTCGTTGACAGTCAGGGGACCATCGTGGCAGGAAAGGCGGAAGCGATCGAGGCATTGAGCATGCCCCCGCTGAAAAACCACGCCTATTTGCAAACCATTCATTCCGATAATTTCCGAAAGGAAGATTTTAACTTGTTTAAGAGCAAAAGTAAAGAGGTACGGCGAATGGGTTCCAAATTTCTTTTGGAGAAAGAAAACTACCACAGCTTCGAGTTGGGGGGCAGGCTATTTGAGGCGTATTGCAAGCGAATGAATATAATGGGCTGGTATTTATTGGATATCCATGACTAGGGAAAGCGGGCATAAGGAGGGTAAAAACAGGCGGGAGGCCCAGCGGTTTTGGTGGCTAATCGGACTTAGTATCGGTGCAATTTTGTTTACAGTGACCCTTGCTTTTTTATTTTACAACGCTTTGTCCCAAAATCTGGTGGAAAACCGAAAGGTATTCTTGAACAAACAGGTAGAATTGGCAGCAAACGAAGCCCAGCGGAATTTTAACAATTTGTACGAAGATTTAATTTTTTATGCCAACAATCAAGAGCGGTCGGCAAACGATAGCGATCTCCCCCTGAATCCCAACGTAGATGAAGCAAGGGTAAGGCGGCTGCTGAATAACTACATCAATCTGATTGACACCCTGATCATCGAAAAAGGAGATTTCAGGAAAGCCTACCGGGTATCGGATGCCAATTATTTCTCGATTACCGAGTCGGCGCAGTCAATTGATGCCGCATCTTGCCGTTATTGCTTCCGGGTGAAATCGGACAAGGGTAACGTGGCATTGCTGGCCAAACTGAACCTTGGTATGTATTTTTCCAGGCATTTGGTCAACTATTACCTGGGGCCAAATACGACGAAATTGGTGTATTTTGAAGGTAGCTTTTTTCAATTGATCGACGATTCCATGCAAGTTCCCGTTGCGTTGGAACCCAGATTGCGGGAAGCAGTAGAGCGAGAAATACGGGGAGGATTGCGGGGGCAATACGAGGGGCTATTGGAAGTCGGAGAAGCATTCGGAAGCCAGGAATCCTTGCTGATTCAGTATCCCTTTACCCTGTTTAGGCTTGAACTTAAAAGCCCCATTGCTTTTGTGTTTACCCAAAACAAATCCACTGTGGTATCTGGGCTATTTGCCAATTATTTCTACTTGTTTCTTTCACTTTTTGCCCTGTTGCTGTTTGTGGTCTATTTCCTGTCAAAATATTTCAAGGTTACCAGCGAAAACAACCATTTGCTGGAAAAAAAATCACGCGATCTGGATCAATTATTGAAACAGCAAACCATGTTATTGCAGCAGTCCAGGGGGTTTATCTACTACCAAAATGAAGACCTAAAACTGTATAAAGTCAGTGACAATGTAACGGAGGTGCTGGGTTACTCCGCGGAGGAATTCCTTTCGCTTTCGGTAGGGGAATGGATGTGTGACGATTCGGGTGGGTTTTCGGTCAGCAAAAAGGAAGCCATCGAGAGGAAAGCTGATTTTTACTACTACGAATCCAATTCCAACCAAAAGCAGGGAAGTCCCATTCGGGTTAAGATATTTGAGAAACTCATTTACGATGAACGGAGCAATTTCGCCGGTGCGGTCGGTATGTGCACGGACATCAATGACAAGTACATGGCGGATCAGGAATTGATACGCAGTGAAAATCGGCTTCGATCGGTATTGAACAGCTTGCCAGACACCATATTTATTTACAATAACAAAGGTGACTTTTTGGACTATTACGTGCACAACGACGAGCTCTTGCTTCAGCCTCCGCAAAAAGCGTTGGGAAAAAATATTAGCGAGATGCTTACCGGAGAGTCCGGAGAGCGGGCTATGCGAGCCTTCAAACGGTCCGTGATGACGGGTAAGATGCAAACCGAAGAGTTGGATTTACTCTTGGATATTGGCCGACGGTATTTTGAGGTTCGGTTTTTTAAATTGGATGACAAGCGGATGATATCTGTTGCCAGAGATATCACCGGGCAGAAGCTCTGGGAAAAGGGACTGCGGGAAGCAAAAGAAGCTGCCGAAATAGCCAACCGAGAAAAGTCAAATTTCCTGGCGAATATGAGCCATGAAATCAGAACGCCGTTAAACGGACTGTTGGGGATCACGGGGCTGCTCAGCAAAACCTCCCTGACGGACGAGCAGCGGGAGTTGCTATCCATTATTGGTGATTCTGGAGAATCGCTCCTCCATATTGTGAATGACATTCTGGACTATTCTAAGATTGAGGCGGGCAAAATGGAATTGAATCCTGTACTTTTTAAGCTAAAACCGGAGATGGAACGCATCATTAACGTCTTTTCCGGCATGGCCCAGGAGAAATCCCTTTCGATTCGGCTGGATGTGGATGCGACCCTCCCGGAAGCAGTGGTTTTGGACCGGGAGAAATTGACCCAGATATTCTTTAACATCATAGGAAACGCCGTTAAGTATTCCCAAAAGAACGGTAAAATAGCGGTTTCCTTAAAAGGGGAGAAATTATTTTCCCACAACCTGATTCTCCATTGTGCAGTGGAAGACGATGGTGTAGGCATTGCCAGGGAAAAGTTGCCGGAATTGGTGAAACCCTTTACTCAGGCCAATGCAGCTTCTAATGGAGAATACAAAGGGACGGGTCTGGGCCTGGCTATTGCCAATAAATTGATTGAATTGATGGGGGGGGTATTGCAGATAGAAAGTGAACTTGGTGTAGGATCTACCTTTTCGTTTACCTTGATATCCTACATCAACGGAGAACAGGTTGAAATCGATGCTGAGATCCCTGCCGGAATCAAGGATACGGTGAGTTTTGAAACAATCGGGGAAGACTTTCCTCTCGATATTCTAATTGTTGAAGATAACGAGATCAATCTTAAGTTTATGGGAATGCTTTTGAGTCAATTGGGCTACGAACCCGACATCGCCATGAATGGTATGGAGGCCATAGCCTGCGTCGAAAAAAAGAAGTATGACCTGATCTTTATGGACAACCAAATGCCCGGAATGAACGGAATGGACGCGACCAAAGCAATCCGGACCATGGCGTACGGTAAAGCGGTGAGGATTGTGGGATTATCGGCAAGCGTATTCAAAGAAGATGTGGAGCATGCGCTTTCCATCGGAATGAATGATTACCTAACGAAGCCAGTCAAAATCGAACAGATCGTAAATACGATAAAATCCTGTGCAATGGCAGCCAGCAAGGAGGTTAAATAACCGTTTCCAAATCAAAGCCTTCCAGGTAGTCGGCTACTTTTTTCACGAACATCCCGCCCAATGCTCCATCGATAACCCGGTGATCGTAGGAATGGGACAATATCATTTTGTGGCGAATACCGATCATGTCCCCGGTGGGAGTTTCCACCACAGCGGGTTTCTTGGTAATGGTACCTACGGCCAGGATGGCTACCTGGGGCTGTACAATGATGGGCGTACCCATGATATTGCCGAAAGAGCCAATATTGGATAAGGTATAGGTACCACCTTTGAGTTCTTCCGCATTCAATTTATTTTCCCTCGCCCGCTTTGCCAGGTCGTTGATCTTTTTGGATAGCCCGGTCAAGCTATACCGATCGGCCTGTCGGATTACCGGCACAATCAGGTTCCCGTTTGCGAGGGCCACGGCAATTCCTATGTTTATATTCTTTTTCTTGATGATCCGATCTCCTTCAACGGAAATATTAATCATCGGAAAATCCTTCAAGGCTTTGGCGATCGCCATGACGAAGAAAGGGGTAAAGGTGAGCGATTCGCCCTCCTTTTCTCGAAACGTCTCTTTGATCTTGTTGCGGAAGAGCACGATTTTTGTGAGGTCCGCTTCGACAAAGGAGGTCACGTGCGCCGATATATTTTTGGAATCCAGCATACGCTGGGAAATCATCTTCCGCATCCGGTCCATTTCAATGATTTCGTCCTCCCCCTCACTGATTGGAACGGGCTCTTCCATCGTGGAAGTCGGAGCCCCTTCTGTTTTTTTCTTCGCTACATAGGCAAGGATATCTGCTTTCGTTACGCGTCCGTCTTTTCCTGTTCCGGGTAGGCCAGCCAGTTCTTTAAAATCGATATTTTCCGTTTTGGCGATGCTCAGTACCAATGGGGAATAAAATTTTTTCGCTTCAATTTTTTCTCGTTCTTCTTTCGAAACCGCCCCTAGAATCAGTGAGGTATACGGTGGGATCTCAGGTAGTGGCTCTGTTTCTGCGGCAGCGGGATCGGGTTCACTTTCCGTAGCAGCAGGCGTGTTCGCTTCCGGTAGTTCGTCGGATGATCCTTCGCTCCCGACTGTTTCAATCAGCGCAATTGGCTTACCTACCTCCACTACCTCTCCTTCCTGTGCCAGGATGGACTTAAGGATGCCCGAGTGGGTAGCAGGGACTTCCGTATCCACTTTGTCGGTGGCTACCTCCAGAACGGATTCATCCTGCTCGATCAGGTCCCCTTCTTTTTTTAACCAGGAAAGGATTGTGCCCTCCATTATGCTTTCCCCCATCTTGGGCATCACCATTTCTACTGTTGCCATACTGCTTCTGTAAAATACTTTTGAATTTGCCTCTGAGTATAAAACTAAAATTTAGGAACTGCTTTGCAAAAGGAAACCCTTTAAATTTTATTCTGCTTGTTGTAATACGGTCTGTCTCAATAAATTCAATGCGGCGACTGCGGTCAGGTGAATGTTTACTGTTCGGTCCTGGGTAAGTTGCAGTTTTCTGGTGAAGCAACGCTGCCCATTATGGCAGGCGATCCAAACCAAACCCACTGGTTTTTCCTCCGTTCCCCCTCCAGGACCAGCAATACCACTCGAGGACAAGCCGTAGCTGGCATTGAATTTCTCTCGTACCTGGGTTGCCATTTCTATCACTGTCGCTTCGCTTACCGCCCCCTCTTGCAGCAAAACCGCTCCGGATACCCCCAATAATTGTTCCTTGTACGCATTGTGATAGGGAATAATACCTCCGTTAAAATAGTTGCTGGAGCCAGCAATCCCCGTTATGAGGTGAGCAATATAACCTCCGCTGCAGCTTTCGGCGAGTGCAAGGGTTTCACCTCTTTGTGTCAACAAATGGCCAATGGCTACGGGCAATGTTTCCTGGTTGTACCCATAAATGTACTGGGGAATTAGCGGTTTGAGCCGGTCGATTTGTTCCTCAACTTCGCTCGCAATGCGGTCTTGATCGGTACCAAACCCCGTCAGGCGAAGCTTTACCTCTCCCAGGGAGGGCAAATAAGCCAGGCGAATGTGATCCGGTAACTTTTCTTCCCATTCCGAAATTAAATCGGAAAGCCAGCTTTCGCCAATCCCCACGGTACGGATCAGTTTGTGATAGATCACGGGCAAGCGATAGGCTTTTTTAAGCCTCGGGATAACTTCCTGCTCCATTAAGTATTTCATCTCATGGGGTACGCCCGGCATAGACATCCAGATTTTGCCGGCTTCTTCAAACCACATCCCGGGAGCGGTTCCCACGGCGTTGCGAATGTACGTACAGTTAGAAGGTAAGTATGCCTGCCCCCGATTGGTGGGGGTCAATTCTTTTCCCCTGCTTTCGAATAGCCTGCGGACATCTTCCAGGGCATCCGGAAATAAGGTTAGGCTGCTCCCGAAGTAAGCAGCAAGGAGCTGTTTGGTAAGGTCATCCTTGGTCGGACCCAGGCCGCCGGTCATCAAGATGACGTCTGCCCTGCGGGAGGCAGCGTTGAACGCGTCCAGGAGGGATTTTTCGTCGTCACCTACCGTAGTCCGTCTGACTACCCGGATTCCGATTTTGTCCATCTCTTCACTGAGCCATTTGCTGTTCGTGTCCATGATTTGCCCATAGAGAAGTTCATCTCCTATGGATATAATTTCTGCATTTACCGATTGATGCATAAAGGGGGGATTATTTTTTAGGAACCAAAATTAAAAAGTTTCCGGACAGGGTCATGGATTTGTTTTTATAATTTGCCGCCAACCGGGAATGCCGGGTATCGGGAGGGGTTATTTCTTTCGATAGGTGACAAAGGTGTGGGTGTATGGATTTTGATCACTTTTTTCGACCCGGGTTTTTTCCATCACTTCCCATTCATCCGGATCGTATGTAGGGAAAAATGTATCTGCTGCTGGATTTGCTTCGATTTCCGTGATGATCATTTCGTCTGCCAGGGGTAGTGCATCTTTGTAAATTTCTGCTCCCCCCAAAATAAATACCCGATCGATCCCTTCCGATTTTGCACGGGACAATGCTTCTTCCAGGTTGTTGGCCACAAAATGGCCAGCCGGCACCTTGAAGTCTGGATTTCGGGTAACCACAATGTGTGTTCTCCCCGGGAGGGGTTTTCCAAGGGAAACAAAGGTCTTTCTACCCATGATCACGTGGTGCCCGGAGGTGGTTCGCTTAAAATGGTTGAGGTCCGAAGGCAAACGCCAGGGCAACTCCCCGTTTATTCCGATCGCATTATTGGTGGCTTTTGCCACAATAATTGAAACTATCATCGAAGAAGATTTATTTTGCGCCTTTCATGACATTTGGATAATCCGCTAATTCGAAATGATTGGCCCGATTGGTGTCAATTTCAATCATTTTCATCTGCGATCGGCTTTGATCTTCCTTGCTGGCGAAATCCATTTCGAGGATGTTTCCTTTCGGTAAATTGTTAAAGTATTCCTGGTTTTCCTCTTTCATTTTTTTGGTAACGAAGGGACTATTTTTGCTCCAGAAGGATTCTAATCCTGCGATGGGGTCCTGGCTGATCCAATAATTCCCCTCGGTATCCTCGCTCACAACGCGGTATTCCTCACAGGTATATCCGAGGATGTCCTTTGTGTTTCCTGTTTTCTCAAAGGTAATATCCGATGCATCGAAGGATTCCGATTCGGCGCCGGGATCCGATTCGACTGCTTCCATCATGCCACCCCAATCAATGGAAAATGCCATACTGGATTTTTCCTCATCGTTCTCCATGAGCATGACCGTCGCTTTATTCTTGTGATCCATGATAATCACGGATTTTTCGGATGATTTTTTGTTGCCCGATTCGATGTACTCCATTCCAAAATAATCCGGGTTTTCGGAGAGTAGCGAATTGAATACGATAGGATCGTCTGCTTTTCCTTTCTCGTCCGTACTTTGTATCTCCATGACCGCAACTCCGGAAAAATCGTACGCGCTTTCCGTTTCCACATCCATGTTGATCGAGCTCATGATCTTGCTATAGTCGTAGGTTTCACCCGGCGTACCACCTTCGACTTCTCCCATATCGCCGTAAAGATTACTAAATGCCTTTTCCAGTTGGCGCTGCGTGGCTTTGGCTACCTCTTTTTCAACCGTTCTTTCCACGGCCCGGGTAACGCCCTCCGAAGCGGCATTTTTCAGCCTTTTCAGTAGTTGTGCCTGCGCATCCAAACCAATCAATGACAGCATCAGAAACAATGAAATAGAGAATAGAAATTTCATGGTTGATATAGATTTTGATTTCAAAATTAAAATTATGAAATATAAATTTAAAGTCCTAAACAATGTATTCTTGTATGTGAATAGGGTTATATCTCCAATATATACTCGAGTATACCGGCGTTTTTTCCTTTGGGCCGGGTGACCAGCAAGGGGACTTTGTCGTTCATTTGAATCAGCCGTTCGGCCAGACTGCCGATAAAAAGGGCCGTTGCGGCGGTCCTGCCTTTGGCGCCGATAATGATGATATCTGCTTTAATCTCCAAAGCCTTTTGAATGATGTCTTCTACCGGGTCGTCGTCCTGGTCCTTGGTGTAGAGCGGTTTGATTTTTATGGATTTGGTATCAATCTTTCGTATAAATTTTTGGTAATTGGTCTCGGCATGTTCCAGCATGATTTGACTAAACTCTTCATACGATTTCCCGGTAAAATGATACCCCGATGGGACCGCATACACGTTTTGACAGAGGATTTCAGATTTCCGCTCACTTTTTTCGGCGATTTCTATCGCCTCTTCCAGCGCGTCTTTGGAGTAATCCGAAAAGTCACTGGGAACGAGGATTTTTTTGATTTTTGGCTGGCTATTTTCCGGCACAATCAACAAGGAACAGGAGGCCCTTCTCGCCAGCCGCTGCGAGACAACCCCCGAGCCGGGAATCGAGGTCTTCCTTCCAACCAGTATCATATCGGCGGACTTTTCGTTGGCTAGCTTTAAAATCTTTTTCGATAACTGCCCCTCTTTGACCACATAGGAACTGCTGATCTGGAGCTCCGGATCGAAATTTTCAGCAACTACCTGTTTCATTTCGTTTTTTCTTTCCTCAACCATGTTGCTGATCAAGTTGGGAAACTCTGCAAGGATATCCTTCGGAATCGACAGGTTTCGAATGACGTTGGTAAAATAAATCTTCTTCGATTGGTTGGCCTTTGCTATAAATGCGGCAAATTTCACCAGTGTTTTGTCCATCTCGGTTTGATCCAGACAAACAATGATTTTTTTGATTTGATACATTCCTCGTCGTTAACTAAATGAATTCCTTTAAATAACTATTTTTCATCGGTATTGCTGTTTTTTTTAAAAAAACCGTAAGGTTTAAATTAGTAAATTTCAACGTCAAAACAATCTAATTTTTGCCGATTTTGATCGCAATTTACATGAAATTTTTCCAAAATGTTTTTTTCGGGCAATTCGTCGTTTGTGGGGTAAGCAGGATCCTCCTTCTAATTTGAGGTTTGGGGGAATAGGTTGTATATTTGATCCAGGGTTCGGTTCAGCGACATGTTCGAACTTCACAAGTTGATTAAAATACCGAGTGAAGCACTGCTTCAAAACCAGGCCTCATCTTTCCATGTGAAAGACCTCGTATTCTTCTGGAATGCAGGATAACAGTGGAAGGTTGCGAAGAAGGTGCAGCTCAAATCCTGTCATATCGGAGGTTTGTAACACTCCTGGAACCGGGCCCAATTATAAAGGGAGACCGCAATGCGGCCTCCCTTTTGATGTTTTATCGGCTCCTGCCCGGATGCAGGTACCTTCTTCCAGGCGCAGTTCCCCAAAGGTTCCTCGGATTGGTTTGCCTGACAGGAGAAACCCCCTTCGTTCACCGCTTTCGGTCGGATGTCTTTGGGGCGCTTTTCGAAACAATACCCCATCCGCGGTGAAAGGATGTTGAAAAACCAGCCTTATCGCAAAAAAAAGAGGCTGCCGCGACAGCCTCCTGAAAAGAATGGGTGTATTTCTCAATAAAGTACCCTGAATCGAATGGTTCCTTCAAGCGACTTTAGCTCGTCGATAACTTTGGAGCTATATGCTTTGTCGATGTCCGTGATTACGTAACCGATCTTTTCGTTGGTTTTTAAGTATTGACCGACGATGTTGATCGAACAATCGGCCAGCACCCGGTTGATCCGAGCCATGATGCCGGGTTCGTTTAAATGGATGTGAATCAATCGATGCGCATTTTGCAGGAAGGGCAACTGGATATTCGGAAAGTTTACGCTGTTAAACGTGTTGCCTGTATTGATGTATTCGATGATTTTTCCGGGTACAAACCGAGCGATGTTTTCCTGGGCCTCCAGGGTACTGCCTCCGATATGCGGAGTGAGAATGGTGTTGGGAAGTCCTATCAGTTCCGAAACGAAGGGTTCGGAATTGTTTTTGGGCTCACTTGGAAAAACGTCGATACTTGCTCCTGCCAGGTGCTGGCTTTCCAGCGCCTCCTTTAAGGCAGGTACATCCACCACGTGTCCCCGGCTAAGGTTGATAAGGTAGGACCCCTTTTTCATCAACGCAAGTTTCTCCCGGTCGATGAGCATGGCGTTTTCTTTCCGGCCGTCCACATGCAAACTGATCACGTCGCAGGTCCGGAGTAATTCCTCCAACGAGTCAATTTTTGTCGCATTTCCCAGTGCGAGTCGTTCGATGACGTCGTAGTAGTATACATCCAGCCCCATGTTTTCCGCTAGAACAGAAAGTTGAGAGCCGATGTTGCCGTACCCGATAATGCCCAGTTTTTTGCCTCGGATTTCGAAACTTCCCGTGGCACTCTTGTCCCATTTTCCCTGATGCATGCTACTGCTCCTATCGGTTAGGCCACGCATTAGGAAGATGATCTCGGCAATGGCCAACTCCACCACGGAACGGGTGTTGCTGAAAGGCGCGTTAAATACCGCAATGCCCTTCTCCTGACAGGTTTCTAAATCTATCTGGTTGGTACCGATGCAAAAAGCACCGATGGCGATCAGCCGGTTGGCATTTTCCAATACCCTGGCGGTGACCTGGGTTTTGGAGCGGATACCCAATACGGATACTTTTTTTATCTTTTCTGCAAGTTCTTCTTCGGAAAGGGCAGAACTGATAACTTCTACGTTGTATCCTTCCTGCTTCATCAGTTCGATGCCAATTGGGTGCACGTTTTCCAAAAGCAATACGTTTATCCTGCTTTTGGGATAGGAGAACTTTTTATTCATCTTGTTTACGTATAAAATCTCGTCCAGACTCGGTGCAATGTGGTCGGCTTTTGAAGAAACCGAAGGACGGTGCACGTTTTCCGTAAATGCGTAAAATTTATTGGCCACACCAGAAGCTTTTATTTCGTAGTCGGTATAGCCGTCACCAATCACGTAAATGTCGCCTTCCAGGTTCAGGCTACGAATGGTTTCCGGTTTTCCATTGTTTTTGGAAAGGGGATTGTCCTCGTTGAAGCCAGAAATCTTTCCCGATTCATCGTAGACGAATTCGTTGGCAAAGACATTTTCCGGCTTGATGCCGTAACCCGTTACGATGGGTACGACAAAATCTTTGAATCCATTGGATATTATAAAAATGTCGTCCGCATTTTCTTTTAAAAACTCTTTATTTCGTTGAAATGAATCGGAGACCTTCTTTTTTAATGCAGTGATCAACTCATTGATTTGCTCTTTATTTGCATCAAGTATATTTAGCCGCTGTACCAGGCTCTCTCGAAACGTGAGCTTCCCCTCCATGCCCTGATCGGTGATGTCTTTGATTGCCTGTAGTTTTTGGGCTTTATCGGGATCGTCTTTCAGACTTATTTCACCCAAAATATCCAGGGCTTCGACCTTTGTAAACGTACTGTCAAAATCAATAATAAATTTTTTTGTGACGGTCATTTTTCAGCAAAATTTTTATGAGTTGCAAAATTAATAGATTATCAGGGAATTTGAAGGTAAACCTCCAAAATAACTTTTAGGATCAGATATTGGTAAAAAATCGGGAATGGGTATACCTTTGCGAGAAGGGATCGGAACACGGCTGATGGGCTTAAATCAGTCCATCGGCAAAATGGGCCTTGCTGTTATACCTGGCAGGGCTCCGTGGCTATTCGCAGCGAAAGCACTTGTCTACTGGGGACGTTATCCCTTATTCCGGGGTGGATTTCACCGGTGCCAGGCTAAGGAAGATCGAATAGGCTATGCGTCAATCCCTGTTCCGGGGGCTATTCGGCGGCTTGTTTATATGCGGAGGAAAGGTGCTGGATCGGTAGAAGTCTCCCAATAAATACAGCTGCGGAAGCACCCTGACCCCCCAGTCGTTTGCTGTACCCGGCCCGGCTGGATTAGCACAAGCGAGTTGGGACCCGGGCAGCCGCTATAGGTTTGGCAGGAATGCCGATTGGAGCGACTCAGCGGCAGGACCCGCTCAGCCCAAAAAAGAACAAATTACCGCTACCGCAGTTTGGAGAGACGTAGACTGGCAACAACTAAAAAAACACGTTTAAAATAACACCAAGACACGCGTAATCCATGCCACTTGCAATCGACAATATTAGGGTAGGCCGAGTCTATCGGCTGGTGAATTATGGTGAGATTCGTTTCCTCGAAATCATGGAACGAACCGGTAGGGAAAACTTTCGAGTGAAAGACCTGGATACCCTGGAATTTTACGAGTTGGAAGAGTTGTTGCGATGGGGTAAAGGGAAGGATTATGATCTGGATGAAATCCGGTAATACATGTAACCAATGGAAAAAGAGACAAGCCTAACGAAAGCCATTTTTACCGCAAAATGCCCCAAGTGTAGAAAGGGGTCCATTTTTCCGGTTTCGCTCTATAGTTTTAGAAAACTCACGGAGGTAAACCAAACCTGTCCGAATTGCGGGGTCGAACTGGTCCCCGAGCCGGATTTTTATTACGGAGCCATGTACGTCAGCTATGCGCTATCGGTGGCGCTTTTTATTTCGGTGATGGTGGCGCTAAACGTCTTGTTTGATGATCCGGAGTTGATGGCCTACATCGGATCCGTTTTGTTTTTCAACATTTTGTTGTTGCCGGTTATGCTGCGGATATCAAAGGTGCTTTATTTATACGGTGTAGGCAAGATCAGCTACGAGCCCGAGAAATAGGTTTGCCGAAAGAAATTACGTGTTTTTCCGGGTGAATTTTTCTACGATAAATTTTTTAATTTTTCCTTAGTAAGTAAAACTTACTTTTTGTTGGTTCGTATAAGGTGTCATATAGTTTTACTTAACACTTAAATGGAGCAGATTTTAACGCAGATTGTTGTTCCGGTCAATCAAGAAATTTATCTTAAAGATCCGTTGAGTTCGGATTTGGGTAAGCGAATCATTCAGGAGGGAACCGAATTAATTGAGACCCTGGGCATGGAAGGGTTTAATTTTAAGAAGTTATCGGAGAAAGTGGGCAGTACTGAAGCGGCTATTTATAGATATTTTGAAAACAAACACAAGTTATTGCTTTACCTGACCAATTGGTATTGGGGTTGGCTGGAGCACAACCTGGTGTTCGTGACGGCCAATTTGCTTGATCCGAAGGATAAAATGCGGGTGGCTATTCAACTACTCGTAGAAGGTCCGGTATACAAACAAAACATCTACATTGATATTCAAAAATTGCGGGTGTTGGTGACCGAGGAGTCGTACAAAGCTTTTTTGACGAAAGAGATCGACGCCGAAAATAGCAACGGATTATTTACCCAGTTTTATCGGTTGACCGATAGAATCGCACAGATAATCAAAGAGATAAACCCGAAATATTCCTATCCCAAAACCCTGGTCACTACCCTGGTGGAGTCCACATTATTGCATGCTTTTTTTCTGAGACACATGCCTAAAATGACAGAATCCGGGCTAAAGGCCGATCAAAAATTGGGGTTTTATTTTGATCTGGTATTTAAAACACTAAAAGATGAATGAAGATTTAATCAACACCCCCCTGAAAAGATTCTTTAGTCTGCTGAGGGAAGAGAAAAAGGAGATTTACGCCATTTATTTTTATGCGGTGCTCAACGGGTTGGTTTCCCTTTCCCTGCCCTTGGGCATTCAGGCCATCCTGAATTTTATTCTTGGAGGCAGGTTGACGACTTCTTGGGTCTTGCTTGTGGTCATCGTTGCCCTGGGGGTTATTTTTGGCGGCTACCTTCAAATCAGCCAATTGTATCTTTCGGAGAAACTGCAGCAGCGGGTGTTTGGGAAATCGTCCATGGAGTTTGCCTACCGACTTCCCCGAATCAAGACCGAAGCGCTTCGCGGGAAATTTGCTCCGGAACTGGTAAACCGGTTTTTTGATACGATCAATCTACAAAAAGGCCTGTCCAAGTTGCTGATCGATTTCAGTACGGCATCCCTTCAGGTGTTCTTTGGCTTGATATTGCTGGCGATTTACCACCCCTTCTTTATCGTATTTTCGGTCATGCTGGTGTTGATTTTGTACCTAATATTTAGGTATACCAGCCCCAAGGGGATGGCTACTAGCCTCAAAGAATCCTCCGCGAAATACGAAGTAGCTTATTGGCTGGAGGAAATCGCCCGCACCTTGGGTACCTTTAAGCTCTCCGGTTTTTCTCCCTTGCCCTTTAAGCGGGTGGATAAACTGATGGGAAAATACCTGGAATTTCGGAATTCGCATTTTGCAGTCTTGATTTTCCAGTACAAAATCATGATTGGTTTCAAGGTGTTGATCATTGTGACCTTGCTGGTGGCGGGAAGCTTGTTGCTAATGAATAACGAAATCAGCATCGGTCAATTTGTCGCTGCGGAGATCATCATTGTTTTGATCATTAACTCGGTCGAGAAACTTATCTTGAGTTTGGAGACCGTATACGACACCCTCACTGCCACGGAAAAACTGGGACTGGTAATGGACCTGGACTTGGAACGATCCGAGGGAATAGACAAGGCGTTTGGGGAGTCTGCTTCCGGGCTGTCCTATGAGTTTAAGGATCTGACCTTTCACCCCAGGGACAAAAAATTCCCAAATCTTCAAGACATCAATGTAAAAATAAAAGCAGGAGAAAAGGTCGTCGTTACTGGAGAGAGTGGCTCGGGTAAAAGTACCTTCCTGCAGTTAATGGCGGGATTGATCGAGGATTACAAGGGTAATGTAATCATAAATAAACTTCCATTGGAAACCCTCGCCCTGGAAAAACTACGTTCCATGATTGGGGATAGCCTTTCCAGACAATCCATTTTTCATGGGACCATACGTGAAAACATCACGGTCGGAAATGAACACATCTCCGAAACAAAAATCCGGGACGTATTGCAGGTAGTAGGACTCAGTGACTATATATACGGGTTGAAAGACGATTTGGAAACCCAGTTGTTACCGGAAGGTAAGCACTTAAATAATGCGACCATCAGCAAAATTATTCTTGCCCGGAGTCTGTGTTTCGATCCAAAACTCCTGCTTCTGGAACAGGAGCTTAATTATCTAAACGATGTCGAGGCGAGGACCGTGCTGGATTATATTTTTTCAGGTCCCTGGACGTTGGTAGCCGTTTCTTCCGATGATGCGCTGCTCCGACGAGCCGATAAAATCGTGGTATTGGATGCAGGAAAAGTCGTACTTGAGGGTGATTTTGAATCCTTTGAGCAGTATAGAAAAAATAAAAAATACTAACAGCCATGCTGAATATTTCAAAAAACTCCGTGAAAGGGTATATCAATCCATTCTTGTTTGATAGTTACCACATGACCATACCCAACGACCAGAGTCGCAAACGGATACGGGTACTTCTGTACTTGCTCCTGGCAGGGTTTGTATTTTTATTTCTACCCTGGACGCAGAACTTCCGCTCACAGGGAATGGTGACGGCCCTGAAGCCCGAGCATCGCCCACAAACCGTGCACTCGGTGATCCCGGGAAGGATCGAACGGTGGTACGTGCAGGAGGGGGACTTTGTGCAGAAAGGGGATACCATCTTGTTTCTTTCCGAGGTGAAGGATCAATACATGGATCCCGAACTCGTAGACAGGACACGCCTGCAGGTGGGTGCCAAGGAGCTTTCGGTCAAGTCCTATGAAGAAAAGATCAAGGCACAGGAAAATCAATTGCAGGCCCTGGAACAAAACAACCGGCTGCGAAAGGAACAGGCACAAAACAAACTTCAACAGGCCCAATTGAGTGTGCTTTCCGACAGCATCATGCTCGAGGCGGAAAAGGTCAACCTGATCGTGGCGGAAAGGCAATACGAGCGTATGGAAAAACTCTACGAAGAGGGCTTAAAATCACTTACCGACCTGGAAGCCCGGCGAATCAAACTACAGGAGTCTCAGGCTAAAAAAATAAGTGCCGAAAACAAACTGCTCAGCAGTAGAAACGGCGTCATCATGGCTACCATAGAGCTCAATGCCATAGACAATGATTTCAGGGACAAATTGGCTAAAGTAAACGCAGAACGGTACACGGCGTTGTCCAGTCAGTACGATGCGGAAGCGACGGTCACCAAACTTCGAAACGAGCTGTCCAACTATACCGTGCGATCGGGCATGTATTACGTGTTGGCGCCCCAATCGGGCTATGTCACGCAAGCCATTCAGGTGGGTTTGGGCGAAACGATCAAAGAAGGAGCCGAAATCGTCAGCATCATGCCGGAAAATTATTCGCTTGCCGTCGAGATGTACATAGACCCCATTGACCTGCCATTGATCAAGGTGGGAAACAAGATCCGGTTTATCTTTGACGGCTGGCCGGCCATCGTCTTTTCCGGCTGGCCCCAGCTTTCCAATGGAACTTTTGGAGGCCGGGTCTACGCCATCGACAATTTCACCAGTGCAAACAACCAGTACCGTCTGCTTGTGGTACCCGATCCGGACGAGGAACCCTGGCCGGAGGCGTTGCGCATTGGCTCGGGAGCGGACGGGATCGCCCTGCTCAATGACGTTCCGGTCTGGTACGAAATATGGCGACAAATGAACGGATTCCCGCCGGATTACTACACGTTAAAAGAAGTCAGGGAAATGAAAAGTCAGACGAAATGAGGTTTCGATTACTGTTCTTAAGTGGATTATTGCTGTTCACCTGCGTATCGACGGAGGCTCAGGAGAGACTTTCTTACACCGATTTTATGGTTTGGGTTCGGGATTACCACCCCGTTGCCAGACAGGCGGACCTAACACTCGACCTGGGAAGACAGGAACTGCGGGCAGCCAGAGGCGCCTTTGATCCCTTGGTTTTTGGAAACATGGACCAAAAACAGTTTAAGGGTACCGAATATTACAACACCCAGGAAGCAGGGCTCTTGTTGCCCACGCTAGCGGGGGTGGAGCTGCAGGGCCTGGTGGAACGAAATACCGGGGATTTTCTGAATTCTGAAAATGTTGTTCCCGAAAGTGGACTTTTTGCCATCGGTGCAGCGGTCAACCTGGGAAAGGGGCTCTTTATAGACGAGCGAAGAGCAAGCTTGCAACAAGCAAAAATCTTTGCGCTGTCCACCGAGATGGAGCGGATTCAAGTATTGAATGACTTGTACCTGGAAGCGGTCAAAGCCTATTGGAAATGGGCTGGCAGCTACGCGAATCTTGAAGTACGGAGAGAAGGGCTGAAACTGGCCTCCATCCGCTTTGAAGGCATTGTATCCAGTTTCGAACAAGGTGATCTGCCGGCCATCGACACCGTCGAAGCCTATACACAGGTACTAAGCCGGACCATTCAGCTCCAGAAAGCGGAAAACAGCTTTTTTGCCAGTACGCAGGATTTGAATGTGTTTCTATGGGACATGGATCAAAATCCGATCTACCTGGATCCAGAAGTTATCCCGCAGGAATTGCAGGAATATTTCCCTTCGGGGATAAACCGGGAGGTATTTCGGGAGTTGGTGGCCCGGCACCCCGAACTGCGGCTGCTGGACTACGACCTGGACCACCTGGAAATCGAGCGCCGCTATAAGGCGGAGCAACTCAAACCCACGGTCAAATTAAAATACAATTTTCTGACCGAAAACCTGGGGGGAATGGAAGGAATTGGGTTTATGGAAAACGATTATAAATTCGGCGTAGAAATCGCCACCCCATTGTTCTTACGAAAAGCCCGGGGGGGCTTGGGGCTCACCAGGACCAAAATTTCCATGGTTGGTAATAAGCGGGACTTAAAATCCCAACAGCTCCGTGCAAAACTGGAGCAGGGCTTCAATGATTACCAGGTATTGAACCAGCAAATCGCGACATTTCGGGACAATATCAGTGGTTTGGAAAGACTCCTGGAAGGAGAGCGTGTGAAATTTGACCTGGGAGAAAGTTCGTTGTTCTTAATCAATGCCCGGGAAACCAGCCTCTTCGATGCCTTACTGGTCAATAATTCACTCTTTGTAGATAAAAATATTGCTTTTTCCAAAGTTAGAACTGCTGCTGGCCTGGGATTTGAAGGGGTTAACCCATGAAGCACTTCTTTGTATTCCGGTGGTTTTCCAGTCCTTTTCGCTACGCATTCGCCAAACTTAAAAAGAAGCTCGGAAAACTAGACCGGTTGAAACTGGAAATTTTCCTGGTCATCGGGAATGGGAGGAAGGTGTTTGTCAAAGGGCGGGTGGTGGAGGCCTATCGGCAAAGTCGGCCATCCGATAAGAAAACCGCCTTACAAAATTTGCTGGGCACACTGAGACGGTACGCCGGCAGCAGCGTGCCCGATGCAACCATCCGACTTGCTTACGGGTCACACCAGGCCGAATTGATCACGGACTCAGAAGGATTGTTCGAAAAAATGTTGCGTTTTTCCGATGCGGAAAGTCAGGCAGTACAAACGATTCGTTTCTCGCTGGTACCAGAGCAAGGATTGGTACCCGAAACGGGCTGGGTGGAACGAAGTGTACATTGGATTCGCAAGCCGTACCCGCGAGCCGTTATTTCTGATATTGACGACACGGTTATCATTTCGAAAGCGACAAATATCGGAGAAAAGCTTTGGTTGTCTGTTTCCAAAAATGCCTACACCCGACGACCCTTTCCCGGAGTAAGTGAATTCTACCAATTGTTAACAGCAAACGGGGAATATCCCGTTTTTTACGTTTCCAGCAGCGATTGGAACTTGTTTGACCTTATTCGAGATTTTTTAGCGTACCGGAACATACCATTGGGCCCGATTTTGCTGAAAGATGGGCATATAAATTTGAAGAATATCTGGAAATCGGGTGGAGGGAACCACGCACATAAATTGGAAAAAATCGAATTCCTTTTGGAGTTTTTTCCGGAACAGCGGGTATTGCTGATTGGTGATAGCGGGCAACACGATCCCGAATTGTACGCGGAAATCATTCGTCGCTTTCCCGATCGGGTCGAGGCCGTATACATTCGCAAAGTCCGACAGGGGGATGCGGCACGGGAACATGAATTGAATCAACTGCTTCCGCCAAACAAAGTGGCTTGGGTGAAAACCACCCGCGAAGCATTGCTGCATGCGCAGGAGCATTTGGTTGTCTGACCTATACTGCCTGAATAATGTATCGAAAAATAGGTTAACCGTTTACAGTGGTTTAGTAAATTTTATGTACGATGAATCAACCAATATTATTTGTACTTAATCCATTCTCCGGGGACCTACCCGATAAAGACGAAATGGTCGGTACTATTTGCGATCAACTTCCGGCTTATGACATTGAGGTCTGGAAAACCACAGGCGAAAAGGACGGTGAAAAGATCCGAAAACTAGTGGACGAAACGCCTTACGAATTGATCCTGGTAGGAGGCGGTGATGGAACGGTAAAGATGGTGGCGGAGGCAGTAGAGGGGAAAAAGTGTTGCCTGCTCCCCATACCTTTCGGTTCTGCCAATGGCCTCGCTACTTGTCTGGGTATTGAAAGCTGGGAGGATAGTTTAAGTTGTCTGGCTGCCGAAACCTATAAGCCAATGGACCTGCTGGAAGTCAACGGAGAAGCTTGCCTGCATCTGTGCGATTTCGGATTCAATGCGGACCTGATACGAAAATTCGAAGACGGGGACGAGCGTGGGATGATGGCGTATTTTAAAAACTCGCTATCAAGTTTTTTTGAACTCAAACCCTATCGATTTGAAGTGCAGATAGGCGAGGAAAAGCAGTGGATATCGGCCAAAATGCTGGTGATTGCAAACGGAACAAAGTACGGTACCGGCGCTACGATCAACCCGGATGGGCGGATGGACGATGGTGTTTTTGAAGTCATCGCACTCAACCCCCAAGGCATGCAAGAGTGGATGGAACTGACCTATGCCTTACTTCAAAAAGAACTAAAAGGACTGGATTTCGTTCAAACTTGGAGTTGCTCCTCGGTAAACCTGGTCAATGCGGATCGGGCGGCCTTTCACGTGGATGGAGAACCTGTAGGGAATGACGAGCACGTGCAGGTACGCATTCGAAAACGGGAATTGTGCCTGTATTACATGGATTCAGAAAAGGCAGGTTGATTCACAATTGGTGACCAACAGGAAGCGGTAGAATTGTTTCTACCTGGTGTAGTTGTTTGCAATTGAGAGATTATCTAGTAGATTTGAACGGTAGATTCCTAAAATAAACCCAAATGGAGAACCGGTCCCTGGACATACACGATGAAAAATTTATTCAGGACTTACGTGCTGGAAGCAATCGTGCTTTCGCCCTACTTTTTGATCACTATGCGGGAAAAATATACCGGTTTGCCACAAAGTTTGGCCTTGGCCATGAAGACGCAGAGGGTATCATTCAGGATGTGTTTATAAAACTTTGGGAAAGGAAAAAAAGCCTGGATTCCCAGCAAAATGTGAATGCCTACCTGTATAAAATAGCGAAATCCTATTGCATCAAACGAAAAAAGAAGCTGCTACTCGAAAAAGTTTTTGTCCTGTTGGAAACAGAAGGTGCCTCGCTGGCAGATCCCGTAGCGCTTGAAAACGACGTGATCGTAAACGACTTTATCTCCCTGATTTATCGCTGGGTTGCCAAGCTGCCGAAAGGGCAACGAGAGGTATTTGAACTTAGGAATAAGGAGCAGCTGTCCATGGATGAAATCGCAGAGCGGCTGAATATACCCAAGAGAAAGGTAGAAAACAGGATGTACCAGGCAAACAAGGCCCTGCGTTCGAAAGTCGCTGCCGACAAACTGCTGCTATGGGCGGGAATTGGGATTATTGATTTTTTATAAAAAAGACCTTGTTTTTTCAATAGTGATCGCTAATTTCTTAATGTATTAGCAAAGATGTAATTTTATTTTTTTTTTTAAGCATTCCCTTCGGATCAAGGCTATTATAGGGTAAAGGAATTACCTGGTTTTATGTTCCAATCATTACTAAAAAAATTGCATCAAGGCCAACTGTCTAGGCAGGAGGCAAAAAAATTAGCGAAATGGCTTAAAAGTAAGCGTTCGGATCGGTATTTCTCGGACGTATACGACCGGCAGGTGACGCAAGATGACGCTACGGAGGGGGAGAATTCCGGGCTTTCCCCGAAGCAGCACGAGTCCCTAAAGCACACCGTGCTGCAGCAGTTGGATTTTCTCGCCCGGACCCAGGCGCAACCTGGGAAATTGCCACCAGCGAAGGCGTTTACCCCACCAAAATGGGTAGCTGCCGCTTCGCTACTGTTTTTGGTGGGACTTGGATTGTACTTGTTTGCTCCCCGGCCTACACCCACCCCGTCCGTAGCACAAGCGCCAGCTATAGAATGGGTGATCAAAAGCAATCCTCCCGGAAAAAAGACCCTCATTCATCTTCCCGATGGTACCAAGGTATACCTGAATTCCGAAAGCACCTTGACCTACGCAAAGGGATTTACTTCCAACCGGCAGGTATACCTGGAGGGAGAGGCCTATTTTGAGGTAGCGGAAGACAGCCTTCATGCCTTTACGGTTCAGGCCGATTCCCTGCTCACCCGCGTGCTGGGTACTGCTTTCAACGTGCGGTCTTTTCCCGAAGAAAATCTCGTTTCCGTGGCACTGGCGAGTGGTCGGATAGAGGCACGTGTCAAGGGATCGGAAACAACCGAACTACTCGTGCCTGGTGAGGGACTTGCCCTGAGTAAGGTAGGGAACCGTGCCGTACGCAAGTTTGATGCGGACCTAACTACTGTGCAGTATTGGAAAGAAGGAATTCTTCATTTCGACCAGGTATCCTTTCCCAAACTGATACGAATTTTGGAAAGGTGGTACGGGGTGAAAATCGAGGTAAAGGGAAATATCCCAAAAGACAGCGGTTTTACGGGCACCTTTAAAAATCGCGAAAATTTAATCAACGTATTGGATGCAATCCAGTTTTCTGAATCCTTTACGTATGAGTCAAACGGTAAAAAAGTAACGATCACCTTTTAAATCGATTGCCTATGAAAAAAAATCCGGCGAGGTACTGCCATACCCCACCGGACCGAAGATCAAACAATTCCGAGGCAGCGCAGGTCAACCACGCAACTGCCTCAAAACTTGAAGAAATTATGTTTAATCTAACGTTCTAAATTATGAAAAATTTATTACGCATACTACTTATGTCAGTCAAATTTGTACTGTATGGATATGCTTGTTTGGTGGTGACCATGACTTCCGTGGTGGCACATACCGTGAATGGACAGGTGAAAAGCATTGAGGAAATCAGTGTAACCCTAACTAACCAAAACCTTACGATAAAGCAAGTCTTCGAAACCATCGAGGCTGAAAGTGACCTTCGTTTTTTCTATTTTGAAAAAAACGTCGATTTAACCCAAGAAATTACGCTGATTCCTCAACGTCGTTGGGTGGCCGATATTTTGGCCGAGGTGTCCTCTAAAACGGATCTTAAATTCAAGCAAATTAATACGACAATTGCCGTGAATAAGCGCAGGACCGACACACCCCCCCGGTCGGCTGATGTCGAGGAATTTAAGACTGTTACGGGCATCGTAAGGGATTCCGAGGGGGAGCCGCTTCCGGGTGTAACCGTTTTTGTCGAAGGCGCATCTTCGGGAACGGTGACCGACCTGGATGGGCGATTTTCGCTGGACACTCCGGAACAAGGATACCTGATTATTTCTTTTATCGGGTTCAAGCGAGAGCGGGTAAACCTATCCAGTGGAGATACCTTCGACGTTACGCTTCAACCGGACAATACCACCCTTGAAGAAGTAGTGGTTACGGGCTACGGTAGTCAGCTCAAACGAGAGGTGACTGGTAGCATTGCCTCGGTGAAGGGGGAAGAGTTGGCACGGGTACAGGTACCCTCTTTTGATGCGGCCTTGCAGGGAAAAGCAGCCGGTGTACAGGTAAACCAGGGTAGCGGTGTGCCGGGCTCGCCTTCCAGGATTCTGATACGGGGCACATCGTCTATCTCTGCGGGTTCCGAACCCCTAATTGTGGTCGATGGTTTTCCGTTGACACAGGAATTGACCGGACAGGGGGGCATCAATTCGTTTATGTCCATCAACCCTTCCGATATCGAGGACATTCAGGTGCTGAAAGACGCAGCCGCCACGGCTATTTACGGATCCCGTGGAGCCAATGGCGTCATATTGGTTACGACCAGGTCGGGAAAGGACGGGCAGCGTAGCATCAACTTTAATTATAGCTATGGCGTGCAGGAGCCTGCAAACATGGTAGAAATGGCAGACGGCGCCCAGTGGCTTCGGATGGTAGATCGTTCGTTTGCCAACGATGGATTTGACCGCGAATGGGATCCGGTAGTAGATGGAGGTCTGGTGAGTTCTTTCATAGAAAGCCCCAATCAATACCTTACCCGTCAGATGGTGGAGCAAGTAGCTGCTTCTGGCGGGACCGATTGGCTTTCTCCCATTTGGCGACAGGGTTCCATCGAAGATGTCACCGTTTCTGCCACCAGGGGTAACGAACGGTCTTCCTATTTCATTTCCTTGCGGTACCAGGATCACAAAGGACTGATGAATGCCCAACGGCTGCAGACCTATGGGCTGCGGGCAAACCTTGATTTCACCATATCGGATAAGTTAAAGACAGGAATCAAAACCAATTTCAATTATTTTGAAAACCAGCGGGGTCAGTTGGGTGGAACCAACGAAGCCAACCCCAATGGGGGGCGCCCGGACCGGGGAAACCGGGGAGGTTACGGGGCAGCCATTGGCGGAGCTGTTCCGGTTTTACCTGTGTTTCTGGAAGACGGAAGTTATTTTGACCCCTTTGGTGGCCGAAACCCCATTGTGGCAAACCTACCATCCAATTTTCTGGATAAGGCGGAAAATTACAGGAACATCAGCAACCTTTTTGTAGAATACACGCCCATCGAGGGGCTTAGCCTGCGTGCTGAGGGAGGAATAGACACCTGGTATACAAAATCCACCTACCATGTCAGTGATGCGGTGCGCATCTCCAGATACGGAGAAGTGGGCAATACCTTGCGCAATAACCTCAATCTGAATGCCTACGCTACCTATACCAAAAAAATGGATGCGCATTCCTTTACGCTGGTAGCTGGTGCGGAACGGCAACGCAGGAATTTTTTCCGAACCGACGCCCGGGCAGAAAACCTGGTTTCCTCCGACGTGAATATCGGTGAAACAGCCGGGGATAATGTTATTTCCCTGGTAACGGGTACCTTCCCCGAATTCCGAATCCAAAGTTACTTTGGGAGATTGAATTACAACTATAAGGACAAGTACTATGCCATGGCCAGCTTTCGGAGGGACGGGGCTTCGGTATTTGGCAGAAACAACCGGTACGGGCAGTTCCCTGCCTTGTCTGCAGGGTGGATACTTAGTGAAGAAAATTTTGCCAGTAATCTGGGCCCGGTGGACTTCTTGAAACTACGCGCCAGTTTTGGGAGAACAGGGAATGCCGACATTCCGAACGTGTTGGAAAACCAGTATGTAACCTGGCCCGCCTACTCTTTTGGATCGGGAATCATTCAGCGTGTTATTGGCGTGCCGGATATCCAATGGGAGGAGATCAATACCTTTGACGCTTCCCTCGATTTCGAAGCCTATGAGGCCCGGGTCAGCGGTTCCGTTGGTTTTTACCAGCAGGATGTAAAAAACATGCTATTGCTGAATCCCATCCCGCCCTCCCAGGGCATTTTGCTGGGAACTTCGGCCATTTGGACCAACATCGGTGATTTGAGAAATCGCGGCCTGGAGATGTCACTAAACACCGTCAACATCGACAGCCCGGGAGGGTTTAGCTGGCGAACGGATTTTAATTTGACACTGATACGCGATAAGGTCATGCGCCTGGTACCGCGTCTGGATCAAAACAATTTAGGGATTGTTCAGGGAGCGACCATTACGCGGTCTGGAGGCCGATTGGGGACGTATTTCATGGCTGAACATGCCTTTATTGATCCCGATACGGGCTACGAATACATTTATGAAATCAATCAGGACCTATTTGCCGAAACCGGGATCATCGAAAAAACTGGGGAAACCCTATTGGCTACACCCGCCAATGCCCAGCAAAATAGGGTAGAGTTGGAGGGAAAAAGCGGACTTCCCACCTATTTTGGTGGTTTTCAAAACACCTTTGGTTACAAAGGATTTGAATTATCGGTGTTTTTATCCTTTCAGGGAGGCAATTACCTCTACGATGGAAACCGCGTGGAAGTTGCTGGAGGCTCAAATTTCCGGGCCGATCTGGAAGGTCGTGTGTGGACCGAGGATAATCCGAATGCCGAACTGCCCAGACAGAGTTACCTCAAAAGAACCCGGGAAAACGAACCGATGGCCCGACCTGGCTCCACTTCGTTGTACCTGCAGGATGGCTCTTTTGTCCGGCTTCGAAACGTGCAGTTGAGCTATAACTTACCGCAGACCTGGCTTTCGAAAGCGAAAATTAAAAACGGTCGGGTGTATGTCAATGCCACGAACCTGCTGACCTTCACGGGGTACGATGGCTTCGATCCGGAGGTGGCTAATTTTGATGCCAACCGCCAAAACCGGAATCTGACGCAGGGTTTTGTAGGCGGGAGCCCTTTTCCCCAACTGCGGACCATTACCGGAGGTGTTTCATTTACTTTTTAACAACTAATCTAAAAAGAACATGAAAAAGATACGAACGATCAACACATACGTTTGCCTGGTCATGCTGTTGGCAATGGGACTATTCAGTTCCTGTGAAGACCAGTGGTTGGAGGATGTAGGTACCGTTTCCAATGGGTTTTCCCAACCAAGAAATACCCAGGATTTGGAGCAATTGGTCAATGGTGCACTTTGGGTAGCCGGAGGCAGTGGAGGCTTTCGTGGTATTCACGGAAACCAGGCTATCTACTCAGCTACCATCTCTGATGTGGGAAAGCTAATGGATGACCTGGGAGTAGTCGGTCAGGATGCGGTCGATTGGTACAACCGTGATTTTTCCAACAATTCCCACTCCCAACCCACGCGCAACTGGGAAGCAGGGTATGCGGTCTTGTTGGCGGCCAATGCGGTAATCGACTGGGTAGACCGAAACGGTGCCTTTGACGATGCGCAGGCCCATTGGACCCCACGCATTATGGGGGAAGCCTACTGGTTGCGGGCTTGGGTTAATTTCCACCTGGTACGCATTTTTGCGCCGCCCTATGGTTCGGATAACAGTGCTCCGGCCATCATTATTAAAAATAGAATGCCTAACTCTGCCTTTGATAATCCAGAGTTAAGTACCGTTCAGGAGGTCTACGATCAGATTTTAGCAGATCTCGAACAGGCCATTGAGTTGTTGCCCGAACGATACGATCCGGATAGAGACCCCCCCGCATACGTGGACCGGCAAGATCGCATGGCGGCCCATTTCCTGGCCATGCGTGTCAATTTTCAGATGCGAAACTGGGAGCAAGCCGAGGAACATGCCGACGCAATCCTGAACTCAGGAAGGTATCCGCTCGACCAGGATCCCATAGAAGCATGGAACAAGGATCAGTTTGGGGATAAAGGACATGAGGTGGTATTTCAGTACGTTACTTCCGGTCCGCAGACCAGTTGGAAGCCGCCGGTGATTTCCAGGTGGTTGGGGTACTCCGATCCCAATGGAAGATGGAACCTCACAAACCGATTTAATAACAACCAGATTATGTCCCTGAGCGAACATTTTAAATCCCTAACCGGCTGGGACAATCACGAAGAAGCCATGAACGATAAGCGGTACCAACAGTTGTTTATTTCGTTTGGACCCAACGAAGACCCGAGACCTGCTTACCAGGGCTTAAACACCCGGGAGGTTTGGGGACATAAATGGTACCGTGCAGGAGAGGCGGAGGCTTCCAATCGCGTTTCCAGCCTTCCCCTCATGCGTGCGGCGGAAGCCCATCTTACCCGATCCTACCTGAGGTTTTCGCGAGGGGACGAAGAGGGTGCCCGGTCGGACTTGAACGTCGTTCGGAACCGTGCTGGCCTGGAAGCCTATTCCGGTCCGATGTCCGTAGAAATCATCGAAATCGAACGCATGAAAGAGTTGGTTTTCGAAAACGACCGGCTTTACTACCTGCAGGCCTTGCAGCGGGAGATTCCAAATGGGGACCGTGGACCCGGTACCATTGATTGGACTGCCAGAACCTGGCAACCTGTTCCGCAAAACGAATTGGATTTGAACCCAAACATTGACCGATAAACCTATGGGGTATTTTTTTTCAAAGGAAAAGCCTTTTACCGGGCTTTTCCTTTGTATTCTTCTGGGCTGGTTAGCCCTTGCCTTCCCTACCGGTGGCATCGCCCAGCATTGCTGGTCCACGCAAAGCTATCCGGACGAACAGGGATTTCAGGACAGAACCGCCGGAGTTTTGGAAAGGCTGGCTACTCTGGAGATTGCAAAACGTTCTCAGGGTACGGCTATTTGTCCGGACACCGGGCGTTCCTTTAAAACCTGGGCAGTGGAAGGAGAATACGTGTTGTCTCCCTATACTGGAAGAAAAATCATTCAGGGACCTACCGGATATTTTGGCCCCAGGGAACGGGGAGAAGACGGACAAATCAGTCGATTTGGCGGAGATGCCCTAAAGAAGGATTTGATTCCTGCCACGGCAACGTTGCTGCTCAACCCCTTCGATTCGTTGACCCGTGCCTTTCTTTCTGTACCGGGCAATTTGGCACAACAGTATCACTTCGCCGCCAAAAACTGGGCTCGGTTTTACCCCCTTCTCGCCGAGAAAATGGGCCCTGAGTGGAGAAAGCAATTCCAGCAGGCTGTGGCAGACTATACGGCATTATCCAGACCCTCGGATGGCTACCGGAGCTATGCGCCTCTTTCCACCCCTCATGATCTGGTCGGAGAGCCGGGGCATCTGCTTGGCGGGAATAAAAAAGACGGGGGCACTGAAAATCATAAAATCATGTGGCGATCGGCTGCCCTGGTCTATGCAGGCAACTTTCCCGACAGTGCCCGAATTTCAGGCTGGCCTATCAATCAGGCGGATTCGTTGGCCAGTGGGTATTTTTCTGATTTTTTAAAACGACTTTTGACCACTGGAAACGGGGAATACGATTCCGAAATATACTATCCCCACAGCATCGAAGCCTTGCTAAATGCGTACGACTTTGCCGGATCCGCAGCAGACAGGGACGTGGCCAGGGCGATTTTGGACTATTACCTGATCACACTGGCCATTAAATCCTACGATGGCGCCCTGGCTGGTGCACAGAAGCGCGGACCTTCCCATATGAATCGGGGAGGCGAGCTGAGTAGCCTGTTTCATGTCTGGTTTGATTCACCGATGCTAGACGATACGCCGGCTTCCCTGCACCAGTTGAGCAGTGGATACCGGCCCAATTCGCTCATCTGGAAACTTTACAACAAAGCGTTTGATCTGCCGCTGGAATTAGCCGTTGCCCGGCCTACCTATCATATGGATCAACCAAACGATGCACAGGAATACTTTTACGCAAGCAGGAATTTCGGTATGGGAAGCATCTACCTAAACCGACTGGATAATCCCAATCAACAGGTACAGTGGTCCCTCGTTTTCCGAACGGATAAGGGCCCCAAAACGGTAGGAGGAGGGCAGCCCTTTCATGGCAGCCCCGGCGGTCACAGCCCTTACACCCAGACCTTTCAGTATCGCGAAACACTTCTCGTCGCTGCAGCGGAGACGAGTAGAAGAGGGAGAAGCGAGGAGCCGGCGTACGACATGCGCAAAAAACTGGGGGAAAAAGCCTTGCAGGAATTGGACAAGCCGCCCGCAATGGGTACTCCGGCCTTTGCCGACTGGGTGAAAAAAGCCAGGTACCAAGAAGCCTGCTGGCTATTCATTCCAAAGAATAGCGGTGAAATTTTGGAAAAAGATGGTAGGGTGTTCTTGCGATCGGATCGGGTATACCTGGCCATCACCCCTTTCTCCAACGAGCATTACTGGATCGATTCCCTGGCAGGGAACAGCAATTCTGGAAATACGGATCAGTTTCAGGATTATGCGATATTAGTGGTGCCCGGACCTTTCTCTGGCTATGCGCTGGAGGTTCACGAGAGCGACTCTTTTTTAAACGTTGAGGAGTTTATGCAGCGTATGCGAGCAGAATCTGACCTGAAAATTAACGTTCGATCCCGGATCGCAAAGTACCGGTCCAGTTCCGGTGATTCCCTGGAAATGGTGTACCGGGGAGATGCACTGCATGCTACCGGCAGGATAAATGAAAAGGAAGTAACTTTTACTGACTGGAGCCCGGCGGGGGTGTACACATCGGATGTGTTGGCGATTGGTGAGGGAGTTCTCCGGCTAAAGTTAGGTGGTAAGGTTCAAACGATGAAATGGACAAAGAATGGCATTGAAAGAAATTAAATCGAAACGAAAGCAATCTCTGCTAATGGGGATACTTTGTCTGGGCTTACTGGTGCTCGGGCTGGTACCCCCCGCTACGGCACAAAAAAATGCCCTGGATTGGCTCATTGATGCGCCGGAATTGGAGCAAGCAGACGCTGTTGGGATACATCCGAGGGGGTTGCTGTTGCCAGAAGAAGTGCCAGTCCTTCGCAAACGATTGGCAGAGGAGCGGTATTCGGGTATTTTATCGGCCTACCGGGAAAAAGCAGCGCGACTTGAAAAAGCATTGCAGATAGCGGATCCGGATGCCCGACAACTGGCCGAATCGGCTGAAATGTTCGCCATTTTACATTTATTGTCGGGTGAAGCCCGGTATTCGGATCAGGCCTTCTCCCAGCTGGAGCGGTTGTTTCAAGATCGGATAATTTTTAATAACCCCGTTTCCCGAGGACTTACCCGAGCGGCTGTCTTGCGTTCGTTGGCAATGGCCTATGACCTGTGCTACACGGGATGGTCTCCGGATCAGCGAAACCGCGTAAACCGGCAACTGTACAAACTCACCTATACCACGCAGGCAAACATGGGGGCGGAGGCCAATTATAGCCTGGTTAGCAACTGGATGGGGGTACGCTGGGGAGCGGCCCTCTTTGCGGGAATGGTCTGGGACAATCCCTTTCCGGATGAACGGTCCCTCATGGATCCGCTGGTATGGGACGCCACCAAGCGACTGATGGATCATATCAGGGAAAACATCTATCCGCAAGGCTGGAACGCGGAAAGTATCGGTTACCACTTGTACAATTGGTCGTTTATCGGCCCGGCCCTTATCGCGTTTCAAAACAGGCAGGGGCAGGGAAACAGCCGGTCCGCGCTGGAAATACTGGCTCCTACCGCCAGGGAAGCGATAAAAGCCATGGCACCAACCATGGTTAGCATTTTTGCCCGGGAGGGTCTAACGGGAATGAAGCCCGATTTATCTGATGACAACTTAAATCTTGGTACCGGTTTTTTTGGATTGGCATTTCGCCTGTATCCCCAGGCGGAACTACCCGAAATCAAATGGATGCACGATTATCTGGGAGATAGTTCCCTCTACAGCCTGATGTATTACCCTGCGGAAATACGTAGTAAAAACCCGGGCCAAAGCGGTTGGTTAAACCATGCCGATACTACGCAAGGAGTGGCCGTTTTCAGAAACAGGTTTGCCGATGATGCCGACGTAGTAGCAGTGTTTAATACCTCTTCCAAACGCATTGCGGGTCACAAAGGTCCGGATGTCAATACGTTTCGCATCATTGGCGGGGGAGTTCCATTGGTTATCGGGGCTGGAAGAACCGGAAAGATCGCCGGACAAACCAACGTATTTCCCCATGTACCGGATGGGGATGAGACCGGGCAGCCGGATCCGGGCAGCTTGCTGGATTTCGGATTCGATGGCTCTGGTTCCGGCTTTGCTATCGGGGAGGGGAGTAGTACCGGGGTGATGGAGCACCGCCGTACGTTTACTGTCCGCTACGATGAGGCTTCCGGAGCGGAAGCAGTGTTTTTGATCGAGGATCACACGGAAAACGGGCGGATTTGGCGAATGGCCACGCCTGAATTCAACGAGGTTCGTCTTTCTGAAAATGGGTTTACAATCGATACACCCACTGGATACAGGCTGCATGTACTGGTCCTGGGCAAGCCGAATCAAGCGCTGGCCACGGTAAGCACCGTTCCTTACGGGGGGCAGCTTTCCCGCGTGAACCCCGGAATCGTCTGGAACGGCCGGTCTTATACCCACAGCAAGGTCATTGATCTGGAAATGGAAGCGGAACTAACGGTGCTGATGGTTTTGCAAGCTCCCGGTCAGCCGGAGCCACAGGTACGTCTCGACGAGGGAAACGCACGTGTTTTTATAGCGAATCTGGCAATCGAATTAGAAAATAAATAACTCACCCTATCCCATGAAAAAAGAACTGGTTTTCGGCTACCTATTTCTAGGATTTCTGCTTTCTGACCGTTTGGAAGCCCAGCAGGATCACGATTTTCTACACGATGTATACGATAGCAGGCACCAGTCTCCCGCCCAGCAGCGGTACCGGGACCTGGCTCCGGTACCGGCGGGCGTGGTGTATATTCAGCGTCCGGGAGAAGGGGAAGCGGAAATTCGCTGGCATTTCCGTACCATGAAGGAATTGGGCTTTACCAATCTCAAACAAATCATGCCACTGCCCGATTGGTCCCTGGAGCAAATCCAGCTGATAGCGCTGGAGGAGGGGCTCATTCCCTGGTGGTATGCTGAGGGAGGCTGGGATCCCATCAGCCCGGAGTTGATTCAAAAAATCGGACTCCCTGCTGGGATGGAATTGAGCGAAGTGCGCCGACATCCAAAAATGATTGCGTACCAAACCGACTACTTAAAAAAGCGCGTACAGACGTACGCTGAAGAAGTACGTCAATCGGGGCACCGGGAGCACATCCGGGGCTCTAGCAGTGCCTACGACCCACTTGTCGGTGAAAGGGGCCTGGATTTGAGTGATCTGGGGAAGAAATTGTTCGTGTCCTGGGCGAGGGAGCAGTACCAGACCATCGACCAGCTAAATCTGGCACACAATCAACACCACCACGGTCTGGCCACCGGGGGGCAGCCGTATACTTCCTGGGAAGATTTTGAGAAACGGTGGCAAGCGTACAATCACCGCGAACTACGCATCGTTCGGGATATTCTTCGATTCAAAGCGGATTATGGGGTGTCGGCCCTGAAAGAAAAGGTAAGGTCTTTTCAAAAGGTGGATGCGAACGCTCCCTACCGGGCAGGGGGGGAGCTAGGCTTGTTTCGTCCCCATGCCTATTTTGGGGTAAACTTCCCCGGAATCGCCGAAGCCATGCGGGATGTCGGATCCTTTTATCCCTCGATTCATTTTACCTGGCATTTTGACCAGGTTCAGGACGAGCTGGGTCCGACGGTCTACATGCAGGCAAGTTACATCCAAGACATGTTCAAAGGGGGTTGGAGTGGCGGCTGGGAGACCACCGGAGGTCCGCAACAGTTTGGTGGAGAAAAGTTTGGGCAAAACAACAAGGGTTTTACGGTAGATGCCCCGGAAATGGAGCAATTTACGTTGAGTATGCTTGCTGCAGGTTTTAAGGGCTGGGGACTTTGGAGTTGGTCGGTGCGGACCGCGGGGGCGGAAGTAGGCGAATATGCGCTGCTCGACCATCAGAATAACGTCACCGAACGGGCGGTAGCTGTAGGAAAAATAGCGAAAGCCATGCAAAAATACCGGGAAGAGATTTGGTCCTTACACAAAGAACCGCAGGTTGGCGTTTTTTTTGACTGGGACAACGAGGCCATGTGGACGGCCCTCTCGTTGAAGGGGCAGGACAGCCTGAGATACCGTCCCATGGAAGCCCGCGTCGGACTGACCCGGGCACTAATCAATGCCGATATCCCCTTCGAATTTGTAACCAAACAGGATCTGGAAGCGGGCCTGGCCCAACGCTACCCCGTTATTTATCTGCCAGCTGTTCTGGCCCTCGACAAATCGATGGTTCCGGTTTTAACCCGGTATGTTTCAAATGGAGGCCGTTTGGTGATGGACATGCCGGGAGCCTGGATGGATACTTATTCGGCACTGTTTCCCAGAGGCAGGGGCAGTGATTTTGCCGACCTGTTCGGTGTGGTCTTACGGGAATACCAATTTTCGGGTATCAATCGGGATTGGTCCATACAAGGAGCGTTGCTGACAGGTTCCATAGGTGATATTCAGCCGGTTTCCGCAGAGGTGGTACAGCGATTTGACAACGGGAAAGCGGCGGTGACGGTGAACAAAAAAGGACATGGAGCGGTCGTTCTCATCGGGTATGAGGCTGCCAGAGCTTGTTTTCGGCCCCGGCAGGACCTTGCCGAAGAGCGACTCCTGAAAGCGGTCATGCCTGAAGGAATGAAGGTACCAGTAAGCAGCGAACAAGCCATCGTATACCGGCTGGCGGGTCCCGAAAGCGATCATTATTTTCTTTTAAATGAACAGGCCGAAACGGTACAAGCCCGTTTGGATATTGCCGGTCCAAATTACACGGCCATGGAAGATGCGGTGAGTGGTGAAACGTTACCGATGGATGCACCCGTGACCATTGAGGCTCATGGAGCAAGGTGGATCCGCATGCAGAAAGACTAACCGATTGCGATTGAACCGAAGCAAATGATTTCCGGGTAAGGGCTAAATGAGTGTTTCGAGTTTTTCGTGCGTAAGGGGTTTTTCGATAAATCCGCTAACGAAGGGAAATTCTTTGGATTTTTGACGGTCCTGGAAGTCGATCGAACTGGAAAGCATGATGATGCGATCGTTTCGTTCGTTTTCAAGTTCTACATAGTGGCTTAAAAAATCCCAACCATTCATCACCGGCATGTTTATATCTACCAGAATCAATACCTTTTTATCCAATCGCGGATTCTTGAGGTATTCCAATGCCAGTTCTGCTTCTAAAAATTCGATGGTTTTGGGTGATAGGTTTAACTTGTTGATTAACCGTTTATTGATTAAGTTATTAATAGGGTCATCATCAATTAAAACAATTAAATCGAATGGATACATTGATTTTTATAATAACTTTTCTCGCGCTCGATCTCTATTTTCTGAAATTTAACACTATAATCTCAGTATTAAAATTTTCTCCTCATTTTTTGTTGGCCATGCGTAGGCGGGCTTCCGGTGGATCAACCATTGACTCACCGATTAGGACAGGGGCAAAAAAAGAGGGGAAGCTGTTGGCTTCCCCCTTTTCGTTATTTGAAGGCGCGATGAATTACATCATGCCGCCCATTCCTCCGCCTCCCATTGGAGGGCCGGCAGGAGCTTCTTCTTTGATATCTGCCACTACACATTCGGTAGTCAGTAGCAGGGCTGCGATGGAGGCAGCATTTTCAAGTGCCAATCGGGTCACTTTGGTAGGATCGATTACACCGGCTTTGAACAGGTCTTCAAACTTGTCTGTTCTGGCGTTGTATCCGTAATCCCCCTTGGAATCTCTGATCTTGTTGATGACCACAGAACCTTCTCCACCGGAGTTGGAAACGATGGTTCGCAAGGGAGACTCCACAGCTTGCTTGATGATGTTGATACCGGTATCTTCGTCTTCGTTGGCTCCTTTTAATTTATCCAACGCGGCAGATGCACGTATCAAGGCAACACCACCACCTACTACGACACCTTCCTGAACAGCGGCGCGTGTAGCGTGCAAGGCATCATCTACCCGGTCTTTTTTCTCCTTCATTTCTACTTCGGTAGCCGCTCCAATGTACAGGATGGCTACGCCTCCGGAAAGCTTGGCAAGCCTTTCCTGAAGTTTTTCCCGATCGTAATCTGAGGTGGTTTTTTCAATTTGACTTTTGATCTCATTGATTCTACCTTCAATGGCTGATTTTTCACCAGCTCCATTTACGATGGTCGTGTTGTCTTTGTCAATGTTGATTTTTTCTGCAGTACCCAGGTAGTCGATGGTTACATTTTCCAGCTTGTAGCCTCTTTCTTCAGAAATCACGGTACCTCCGGTAAGCGTTGCGATGTCTTCCAACATGGCTTTCCTTCGGTCACCAAAACCTGGTGCCTTCACAGCCGCAACTTTCAACGCACCTCTAATTTTATTGACCACAAGGGTAGCAAGGGCTTCCCCGTCAACATCTTCGGCTATGATCAAAAGTGGCCGCCCAGACTGAGCTACGGGTTCCAGTACAGGAAGCAGCTCCTTCATGGCAGAGATCTTCTTGTCGTAAATCAAGATATAGGGATTCTCCAATTCAGCCTCCATTTTCTCCGTATTAGTAGTGAAGTAAGGAGAAAGGTAGCCTCGGTCAAACTGCATACCTTCTACGGTCTTCACCTCCGTTTCGGTGCCTTTGGCTTCTTCAACGGTGATGACACCGTCCTTGCCTACTTTTTCCATGGCGTCTGCAATCATTTTACCGATTTCATCGTCATTGTTTGCAGAGATGGTTCCTACTTGAGCAATTTCCTTGGAAGTAGAAATTTGCTTGGAGGCTTTTCTCAATTCTTCTACTACCGAACTAACCGCTTTGTCGATACCCCTTTTGAGGTCCATTGGGTTGGCTCCGGCAGCTACGTTTTTGATTCCGACGGAAAAAATAGACTGGGTCAAAACGGTAGCAGTCGTTGTACCATCTCCGGCATCGTCTGCCGTCTTGGACGCTACTTCTTTCACCAACTGGGCACCCATGTTTTCAATGGCATCTTCCAGTTCGATTTCCTTGGCAACGGTAACACCGTCCTTGGTAATGGTGGGAGCACCAAATTTCTTGTCCAAAATTACATTTCTGCCTTTGGGACCTAACGTTACTTTTACTGCATCTGCTAGCGCATCCACGCCTTTTTTCAGACGATCTCTCGCATCAGTGTTGAAAAATAATTCCTTAGCCATTTTTTACTCGTTTTTTCGTTACAATTAATTAAACTTGATAAAAGGATCCTTACAGGATAGCGAATATGTCCGCTTCTCTCATGATCAGATAATCTGCACCTTCCACGGAAAGTTCGGTACCTGCGTACTTGCCATAGAGAACGGTGTCTCCGACCTTTACGGTCAGCGGTTCGTCTTTCTTGCCGTTTCCTACAGCTACGACGGTGCCCTTTTGTGGTTTTTCTTTGGCAGTGTCAGGAATATAAAGTCCTGAAGCTGTTTTTTCTTCAGCAGCAGCGGGTTCTACCAAAACCCTGTCTGCTAGAGGTTGGATGTTAACTTTAGACATTGTGATTGAGTTATTTTTAAAGTTTAATTTCTACAATACGAATTCCCTACGTACACTTTCTGTGCCAATCCTGAGGAAGAACTTTTTCCTGACATAAAGTCTTACTTAACCGGCGCCTGACTGACAGACCTCCGAAAAGCTTTGTTCCTAGCTGTCATTTTTTCTGTTTGTGGTTGCAACAAAAGTCCGATTTTCGTAATTTTTGTGACATGAATTAACCACGTTGACCTATGAACAAATTATCTGAAAACTGGATTTCGGAAGGATGGATCGATTTTGAGTACAAAAAGTACCTGTTGCTTGCTTACCTGAAAGAGGTAAATGAGAAGTTTCAAGCGGTAAAACTGTATCCATCCCTTGGAGAATTGATTGCTCATCACCAAAAACTCTCGCTGTTGGATCAAAACCGAAGCCAATTGAAACTGGCCCTACCGAAAGAAATGGAAGGCATCGATCTGGAAAAAATGAAAATTACGTATAAACACAAAATCCAGGAGGACGACGTAATGAAAGAATTGGGCGAAATCATTGCCTTTTCCCTGCCCAAGATCAAGCAACATATTGAAGAAGGAAAATCCATTTACGACTTTATCGAAAGTCACCTGGAAATTGAACCGGTTGGATTGACCCCCATCTATCAGCGAGAAGGTTACGCCCTGCTCTCTTACCAAAACTCGCGGGATGTCTTTATCTATCGGTACCAGATTAACCTTTTTCAGAATAGCGTGGATCGCTTCCGGGGCATTGCCCTGCGTTTTGTAGCGGCTGTCAAAAGGAGTCTGACCTTAACCTACGAGCGTATCAAAATGGATTTGGTAAAAAAGTTTACGGACCTGCCCAATCCGTCTACCTGGAGAATTCAATCGGCGCAGCGGGTTCCGTTGGAAGAAAGCCTGCTCCCGGTGAGCAAACGCCTGCTTTTAAAGTACGTTACGCCCTAAACTAAGGGCGCAGACAAAGTTAGGGAACGAGCTGAATGCGGGAAATCCCGGACCGTTTGACACCTGACTTTACAAAGGGCTTCTTTCTGAATCCCTAAAAAACTGATATCCAATGAATTAAATAGAGGTAATTTAATTTAAAAACCCCGAAAATAGTCACTTTTAGGCTTTTTC
>NZ_WIOK01000019.1 GCF_009467825.1 Cyclobacterium xiamenense
TAACTTGGCCATAGTTGCTTTTTTGTACAACTCCAAAATACCATTTTTGGAGAAAAAAAACAACTAAATTAGAGGCTGCCCGACTTTTCGGACAGCCTCAGACAGGGGGTGGTAAAAATACCTCATCGGTAAACTAAACAGTTAAAAATGTAGAAATCGAGATGCCGGTGTATTTTTGAAGTGATTATTTCATGTTGAAAACCAAACACTTATAAAATACGTCATCGGTAGTTTTTTGGGAAAAATCTGTAAGCTTGAGGATTGGCTACAGGTATCAAAAACCGGAGGGTGGATTTTTTTTCAGGGCTGGTTACACCCCTATGCTTAATTTTGAAGGTTCCGAATTTGCAGAAAAACCCATCCGTTTTTTCCCATTCAATGTGGGGATCAGCCTGGGGAAAAGTTTTTAAAGAGTTAAACGAAAGACCACCGAGGTTGTAAAAACCTCAGCGGTCCTGTTCAGAAATCCAAAGTTCTCATTCCTTCGCCGCTCTCTTCTTCTCATCTCATACCAATTTAGTTACCTCTTTTTATTCTATTTGGGGGTAAGAAAGGAATGGATTCTCCTGCCAAAAATGTCGGTTCTGCTATTTCAGTCTATAGAGATAAGGAGCTTTGTTTTTCGCTCCGGTTAACTTTTTTTCCAAACGCTCGAGTACATCCATGTCCAAAATTTTCTTTTGAAAGTTGCTGCGGGTAAATTCCTTTTCAAATATCGTCTCATAAATTTGTTGCACTTCCTTCATGGTAAACTTCTCCGGAAGTAGATTGAAGGCATTGAATTTATGATCAATGTCTGTCCGGAGCGACGCTAATGCTTCCTGAAACACCTCGTCGTAGTGCATGATCAGTTCGGGTACTTCCTGTATGGGACACCAGTCTATCGAAACGTCGAACTGCGTCAGTTTGGGACTGACTCGTTTCATATCCACCAGGGCATAGTAACCAATGGAAATAAAACGCTTTGTAAACCAGGCATACGCATTGGAATTGTTCGTCTCTGTAAGAAATTTTCGGTCTTCGGAATAATTGGATTGTATCAGCGCATCCAAAAACTGCTTCCGTTTGTTGTCGGCCTTTCCAAAAACCTTGAACTGCTGCAGGTAAATATCTTGAAAGCCGGTTCGGTCTTCCAAAATACGCTTGGCGGCCTCATCGAGGTCCTCTTCCTGCTTAATAAAGCCGCTGTGAAGCGCATAAAAATTACCCTTGAAGGCGAGTTTGGAAAGCAACACCTTCAATTGGCGATTTTCGTAACCAAAGATGACACAATCGATCGCTACCTGTGGAATATAGTTTTTATCGCTCAAAACGTCCATACGAATACCAGTAAATGGTGCCAATTATTTAATAGCTCTAAGCTACTTCGAGTAAACCAAGCGTGCTCCCGTGATTGATAGCAATATTAGTAAAAAAATATAAAATCTATTGTATATTTTTTTATACAATAAAAAAATTGGATACTTTTGATTCCTTTTCAAATGCGTCGTTATGAAATCAATACCAAAATACCTGCCTGTACTGCTCGTTGGGCTAAGCCTTTCCTGTGCCAGCGAAAAGGAGACAGTGGAAACTTCTGCCCTTTTTGACTTTTCCGAAATGGAGCAGATTGCCGAAGTGGATGAACGCTACCAATCGATAAATGTAGAGATGTGTGAAGTGGTCGGTGGCGATTTTTGGGTGCCCTACAGTCAAATTGATACGGCCAAGGTTCGGGCCCTTGGTTTTGCCGGACTCAAGCAGCGCATCCCCTCTATCAACCTATACGATGAAAAACTTCGTGCCCTTTCAAAGGCACTAGGCCCCTTGTACATTCGGGTAAGCGGCACCTGGGCCAATACCACGTATTTTCAGGACAATGACGCGCCGAAAATGAGCCAGGCACCCGAAGGCTATGAAAATGTATTGACCCGGGCTGAATGGAAAGGCGTCATCGATTTTTGCAAGGCCATGGATGCCAAATTGGTTACCTCGTTTGCCAACAGTGAAGGCATACGGGATGCCAACGGTAACTGGACGGCTGCACAGGCAGCGCCACTTTTGGACTACACCCATTCAATAGGTGGGGAGATCCATGCTGCGGAGATGTTCAATGAACCCTCCCATGCCAGCCATGGCGGCGCACCCGAGGGATATGACGCGGCGCGGTACGCGGAAGATTTCGCGGCTTTCGAAGCGTTCCTGTCCCAGGCGGCTCCGGAGATGAAAATCATGGGGCCCGGATCGACAGGTGAAGGGGGAATCATCCCGGGAATCGACTCTACCCTGACCACCGATAAAATTCTTACGGCCAGTCCGGCACCGGAATTTGAGATTTTTAGCTACCATTACTACGGAGGGGTCTCCCAACGATGCATGGGCCAACTAAGCCCGGAAAATGCATTGAGCGAGGAATGGCTTTCAAAGACCGAAGAAGGATTGGCTTACTATAAAAAAGCCCGCGATCACTATTTGCCCAATGCTCCCCTATGGTTGACCGAAACCGCCGAAGCGGCCTGTGGGGGAAATCCCTGGGCAGCTACCTATATCGATAGCTTCCGCTACCTGGAACAACTGGGCCGACTGGCGAAAAAAGGCGTTCAAGTGGTCATGCACAATACCCTGGCCGCCAGTGAGTATGCCTTGCTCGAACAGGATACCCACGATCCCAGACCCAATTACTGGGCCGCCTTGCTGTGGAGTAAATTCATGGGAAATCGGGTATACGATGCAACAGCTCCCACGGATGGGCCTGACCTATTTGTGCACAATTTGAAAAATGCTCCCAATGGCTATGCCGTACTATTGGTAAATCCAAAAGACGCCGAGGCGTCCTTTCAAATTCCTGCCGATGCCGTGCAGTACCTGCTCACGGCAGATAACATGCTTTCCAAGGAGGTTAAACTAAACGGGGAGGTACTTCAACTAAATTCGGATGACACCTTACCTGAAATTCAGGGCAAGAATGTCCAGGCTGGAGAATTGGTGATGCCTTCGCATAGCATCCTGTTTTTGACCTTCCACAATCTGTAAAGCAAAAAAACGACCCAAAACCACTCCTATTCCAACGGGGGCATACATGACGTGCCTGAGGAATCGAAGGCAAGGTTAATGTGTGGGTTGTTGGATGTCGTATTTTTATTTTCTCCTGTGTGTACAGGATATACTAATAAACCAAATGTATCATTTAGCTGAACAAGTGTGACATACCTATCCATCATAAAGAATCAGACATAAGCCTTTTTTTCTGCAAACTTCACCAATTCGCTCAATGAAATTTTGCCTATTACATAATCTCGAATTATTTCAACCCCTTTTGGTGTTGGTTTAAAACCTTCAAACATATTACTTCCTCAAGCATTTGCTGTGCTTTCTAATGTCTTTACATCTGAAAACTTCACTCCCATTATTGTCAGATTATTCCTGTCAATTTCGATTGTATTAAACATATGCTTTGGGTTACACCTTCAACGAATTTACAAAATTTCCCTCATTTTTCACTTATATCCCTCTGTTTTAGAATGGTGCATGACGGTCAGAGTAAGATGTCGTAAGCGACGTTAGGAGCTTATGCATTTTACTCAATGTTGTGGTGTTGTTTTTTATTTTTTTCAAGCACTGGGTTTCACATTTATTTGTCCGCCAATAGCTTTCAAAACTTTCATGATTGTCTCGAATTGGGGTTTGGCTCCATCAGCTAATGCTTTGTAAAGACTTGGTCTGCTCATTCCAGTTTTCTCAGCAATTTTTGTCATTCCGATTGCTTTCGCGATGTGTCCGATAGCTACAACGAGGTCAGAGCTGTCTCCGTCTTCAAGAACAGTGTTGAGATACTCTGCAATCATTTCTTCGTCGTCGAGATAGTCTGCAATGTCAAATTTTGTTGTTGCCATATTACTCATTCTTAAGTTTATTCCAGATTTCTTTTGCCTTCTTAATATCCTTCTGTTGACTTGATTTCTCACCGCCGATTAATAGAATGATCAACCTGTCTTCCTTCTCTTTGAAATAGATTCTATAGCCCTTCGCATAACTTATCCGCATTTCGCCAATTCCGTCACCTACAGGTTTACAGTCTCCAAAATGTTCGTCAGTTTCTAACTTCTGAATTCTGAAGAGTATTTTGGATTTGGCTCGAATATCCTTGAGCTTTCTAATCCACTTATCGAATTCAGTAGTCTTATCAATTCTAAACATTTACAAGTGTATCCATTGGGATACAAATATAGGTTATTCCGTGAAGATTTGAAAGCGTCTCATAGAGAGGTCAGTATGCTTTTTCTGAATGCATCACAACATCAGTATAAAGCTATGTCTTGGAAGGAGAGTTGCGTGTATACGGACTATGTAACCCAACGCATTCCCCGATTTTGTTCGACAAATTAAGCATTTCGGAGATTGAAGCAATAAAACAAACCGGTTTTTCACATGCCAGCGCTTTGCCAAAAGTTTAGGATACGCAAGGCCCGGCCCAAGTCACAATTGCTGCTCATTTTTCCAGGTCGTCCCCACTCTACTTCCAAACTGTAGTACTTTCAGTGCTCCAACTGTTCAAAGAATCCGCCGATTCTGATCGCAAAGATGTCCTTTCCAAGCTGGGATGATTTCGCTGGATTGGTTTCATCATCTCATTAAAGGCATGCATTGAAATTGACAATGGCATTCACCTGAGGGTATCTATTGATTGAAGAAGACAATTATAGAGACGTGTACTGCTCACTCAAATAACCAGAGACCCACCGCTACCTTAGCTATATACTGCTTCCGAACACCATCTTAACCCCCCGCTCCACCAATAATTTCCAGCTCCTGCCCTTTGGCTGGCGGGCCGTCCAGTAGGGGCATGGCCTGGGTGATGAGTTCCCGTACCCCCTCCACTTTCAGGGATTGGTCGTGGTCCTCTTTGCTGTCCCAGATTTCGGTAATGTATACGGAATGGCTATCGGCTTTGTCGGTTCCAATTACATATAACCGGCAACCTTTCGCGGTAGCCACCAATTGAGACGCTTCCAATAAAATCGCTGCGAGTGCGTCCTGATGTCCGGGCTTGGCGGTCAATTTGCCATTCAATAGGTACTTGTTCATTTTATACGGATTAGCATTTATTGTTCTATTTAGCGGCTAAAGGTAACGATACCATCCTTTACTTTTTTCCCGGCAAACCTACCGGCTTCATCCCCTCACTACCCGGTGCGCTGCCACAAAATCCGGGTCCAGCGTAACGCCCAGGCCCGGACCCGTGGGAACGGTCACTTTTCCGCCTTCACTGCTAAGGCTGGAGGTAGGGCTATCCAGGGGAATCTCGTTGTTAAACCCCTTGAATTCATGAAAGGGCCCGGCATTGGCAACGGCCGATACAAAATGCATCATGTACAGGTAGCCAAGGCCCGAACCGGAAATATGGGGTGTACAAGGCTTTCCCTTGATGGCGGCCATCTTCGCCACCTTCATGGAACGCACCATGCCTCCAAAATAAAAAATATCCGGCTGCACGATATCCAGGGCATCCTCCTTGATCAGCCAGCGGAAGCCATGCATGCTGGGTTCCTGCTCCCCACCAGCCACCGGAATATTAACTGCTTTGGTGACTTCCAGGGTTTCTTCAAACCAGTCAAACGGAACGGGCTCCTCGTAAAAATCATAGGCATATTCTTCCATGATTTTGCCGATGCGTATGGCCTCCTCAGGGGTATAGGAACCATTGGAATCGGCGTAGATCACCATTTCCGGACCAAAACGCTCCCGCACCAGCGGAATCAGTGCTTCGGTCCTTCCCGGAGGAAAATCGGCATTGTGACTCATCCGCCCTCCTACCTTGAATTTCAGCGCACGCGCTTCGGTTTCCCGGACATGCTTTTCAATCAGGTCTATGGATTCCGCTGCGGATTTTCCCCGGTAATTGTTGGCCTGGTACACGGCGATCTCCGGATGGTAGATGGTTTCTGCCAGGAGGGCTCCCATGCTTTTTCCAGCCAGTTTTCCCAACAAATCCAGAATGGCAAACTCCAAGGTGGCCAAGGGCACCCAGAATGCCAGGTTTTGCAGCTTGTAATTGCTCTGGTACACGTACACTTCCTCCAAAAGCTTTTCCCAGTTCCGGGCATCCTTGCCGATAAAAAAGGGCTGAATGCGGTTGACAAAAATGGGGTACAGGTGCTTCATCTGCATGTTATTGCTTACGGACAGTCCTTCGGCACCCGCTTTGGAGCGAACGCGGCAGATAAAGTTGTCTCCCTTTCGCAGCAATTCTACCGTCTCAATCCATACCGGATCCTTCAGCGCATCCAGACGCAATACCGGTTCGGCCAAAATTCGGTCCAATGCTTCTTCCTGTCGGCGTCGTTCTTCCATCACATTTCCCCGAGATCCGCTCGTAAAGGCTGTCATCCCTACCATTGCGCCCAGGGCAGAACGCTTGATAAATTTCCGTCTATTCTCTTTCATGGTTTACTTATTTCCTGCTACGTTTAATTCCACCGCATACAGTCCGGTTCGTGCCGTTACAAAAAGGGTTTTGCCCTCGGGTCCGCCAAAAGCGAGGTTGGAAGGGGTCTCCGGAAAGCGGATGGTCCCCAGCAGGCGTCCGTTAGGGGCAAATACCAGCACCCCGCCCGGCCCGGTAGCAAAGAGGTTGCCTAGCGCGTCTACTTTGATTCCATCCGGATTTCCGTTTCCGGGAAGGCTGGATGCATTGAAAAACAGGCTTCCCTTGCCCACCTTTCCTCCTTTACTGACGGGGTATTTCATGTACTTTTTGGGCCGGTCCGAATTGGCCACATAGAGCGTGCGCTCATCCGGCGACAGGGCCAAGCCGTTGGGCCGGTACAGATCCTCTACCAATAGCTTGATTTTTCCCTTGTGGTACCGGTACACACCAAAGATACCAAGGGTATCGCTGGCACCCGCCGGCAAGCCGTACGGGGGATCGGTGAAGTAGATGGCACCGTTGCTGTGGACAATCAGGTCATTGGGACTGTTGAGCCGGGTACCTTTGAATTCCCGCGCCAGGGCTTGGTACTCCCCATCCGGGCTAAGCCGGGCAATCTTTCTGCCACTGTGTTCGGCGATCAGTAAATTCCCTTCCGCATCGTAGGTCAGGCCATTGGCATTGTTACTCGGCGTCCGAAACGGGCGTACTTCCTCACCAGGGATCCACTGATAAATGGTATTGGCAGGGATATCGCTAAAAAGCAGGTAGCCCTGCTCCTTGTTCCAAACGGGCCCTTCGGTAAACCGAAAGCCGTCGGCTAGTTTCTCAATGGATGCATCCGCTGCAATCAATTCCAGCAGCCCCGGATTTTTAACATCCAGGTGCTGCCCCCAGACTGGGAGGGACAAAAGGGCAAACAAAAATAAAAGCAATCGGCATTTCATGGTCTCTTGGGATTTGGGGTACGACAAGTCAACGGAAGCAAACCGTGTCGATTCAACCGCCCGATTTACAGGGCCGGTATTCGCGAAGGCGACCGGTCTTCCAGGGGAAATATACTTCAATTGCCGGTAAATTCCATGCGCTTCGCTGCGAATTGGCAGGAAAAACGAGGGAAAGAGGTCAATAGCTCATTTCGTCGATTTTCACCTTTCCCCGGAAAGTAAGGTACACAAAAGTGGTATAGCCGATAACCAAGGGTGTGCCGATGGCAGCAAATGTCAGCATGATTCCCAGGGACTTATCCGAGGCGGCGGCGTTGTAAACGGTAATCGTGTATTGGGGATCCAGGGTGGAGACGAGTAGATTGGGGTACAACTCTATGGCTACCAACACCAGCAACAAACTGATGGTCAGGGAGGAAAACAAAAATGCTTGTCCGTATTTCTTCTTGCTTGAAAGGCGGGGCACATTGGCAATGCTCAAAAACACCAGCAGCGGTACCACAAACAAAACGGGCTGATTCCGAAAGGTATCCGACAGATGCGGAATGTAGATCAGCGTGTATAGCGAGGTGATGCCAAAACTCACCATAAAGAAAATCATACCCTTTTTGAGCAAAACCGTCAGTTTGGCGTACATCCTGCCTTCCGTTTTCAGCAGCAGGTAAATGGCCCCATGGCTCATCATCAGCGCCAGGGTAGAGATCCCCACCATTAAGGCAAAAGGATTGAGGAAAGTTAATAAGGCCCCGCCCTCGTATTCAAAATTTTCCCCGATTGGCAGCCCCAGCAGCACGTTTCCGAGGACCACTCCCAGTAAAAAGGGTAAAACGATACTGGACAGGGAGTAGGAGATGTCCCACATCTTTCGCCACCAGGCCATCTCTTCCTTTCCGCGAAATTCGATGGATACGGCCCGAAAAATAATAAATACCAAAAACAGCATAAAAGGCACGTACATACCGGACAGCAAGGTAGCATACATCACCGGAAACCCGGCGAAAAGGGCTCCCCCTCCGATAACCAGCCAAACCTCGTTTCCATCCCATACCGGACCGATTGCATTCAGCGCCAGGCGCCGGCTTTTCTCCTCTTTAAAAAACAAGTGCCAGGCGCCTGCACCAAAATCAAATCCATCCAGAATGGCATAGCCTGAAAACAAGCCGCCAACAACAAGAAACCAAAGGGTGGGATAGTCAATACCGGCTAATGTTTCCATGGATCAGCTTTTTGGTGTGGAAAAGGATTGGGCCACTTCCCGCTGAAACGGACGGTCATCGTCGTCTTTTTCGTCGTAGGGCCCATGTTTTATCTTTTTATTCAACAAGTACAAAAACAGGAACAGTAGTAAGGTATACACCAGGAAAAACAAAATCAATGAAAAAAGCACCTGATTTTCAGTCACCGACTTGCTGAGTGCATCGCTGGTGCGCAAAAGACCGTACACCACCCAGGGTTGCCGGCCCATTTCTGCGGCAAACCACCCCACCTGATTGGCAATCTGGGGCAGAATAACGGAAAAGGAAAATACCCAAAGCAGGCGGTTGCTCGCAAACAAATCGCCCCGCAACCATTTGTAACAGGCAAACAGGGTCAGGCCGATGAGAAACATCCCGATGGATACCATGATGTGGTAAAACTGAAAAACGGCATTTACCTGCGAGGGGCGGTCCTCCTCCGGGAAGGCATTGAGACCCGTAACCGGTGTATCGAATCGGTAATCCAGCAAGAAGGAGAGCCCTCCAGGCACCTTTACTCCCCACACCTGTTGCGATTCTTTGTCTACCCATCCAAATAGGTACATGTCTCCGGGGGCCTTCGCGTCGAAATGTCCTTCAAAAGCCGCCAGCTTGGCGGGCTGATTTACTGCCACCCCATTGGCCGAACTGTGGCCGGAAACCAACTGGGAAAGGGAAAAGACGGTAGCGACTACCAAAGCGATGCGAAAGGCTTTCTTGGAGATATCCACAAACCGCCCCTTGCGGAGGTAGTAGGCATGCACGCTTAGCACCAAAAAGGCCCCTGCCAGAAAAGCACCCTGCCAGGTATGGATCAGGCGGTCCATGCTGGAGGGGTTGAATACCATTTCCCAGAAATCGGTGATCTCGGCCCTGGCCTGCATCCCCTCTCCCACCACGTGGTACCCAGCCGGTGTTTGCTGCCAGCTGTTGGCGATCACGATCCAAACCGCCGAGAACATGGAGCCCAAAAATACACCCAGGGTAGCCACCCAGTGCACCCAGGGTTTTACCCGGTTCCAGCCGAAAAGCAAGATCCCCAAAAAACCGCTTTCCAGGGCAAAGGCAAAAATTCCTTCCGCCGCCAGGGCACTCCCAAATACATCTCCCACGTACCGGGAGTAGGTGGCCCAATTGGTGCCAAATTCAAACTCCATGACGATACCTGTGGCCACGCCAATACCGAAGGTGAGCGCAAAAATACGGGTCCAAAACTTCGCCAGGATTTCGTATTCCTTGTTTCCCGTTTTCAGATACAAAGATTCCATGATCACCATGATCAAACCCAAACCGATGCTAAGCGGCGGGTAGATGTAATGGAAGGCTACCGTAAACGCAAATTGAATGCGGGATAAAATCTCTACGTCCATCGTCTATTTTTTTTTAATAAACAGGTCCTTTCTACCACAGCGGTCCGTTTCAGTAGAGCCGTGCCTCACCCTTTCGGCAACAAACAAACGCCTTTCCCCGCCGGACTCTGGCTTCTGCCCGCTTTCCCCCTGCAAACCGAGAACGCTCTACTTCGCTCAGGGCCTACGCTCGGTAAATCTCCGAAACGATACAGAGAAAACCCATCCCGGCGGCCTTGAATTTTCCTGAGATTTATCAGCAACGACCGGACAGCAGGCTACCGCTTACCGGGCTGATAGGTCTCCTCCGCTCTGGATTCCACGTCCTCCCGGTAGTAGGCCACCTCTTTGAATGTTCCGGAAGCGTACATTTCGGCCTGATCGTCAAAATGGGGAGAAGTTGGATCCGCATTTTGTCCTCCGGCCAGGAGGCTTTTGGCGCGTACCTTTTCGCCAAACTCTACCGCCGCCACAAAGCTATTACCAGAGGATCCGTACAGTTTCTTGGTGTTTTCGCGGGCACTGGCGCCAAATGAGGCCAGGGCACCCCAGCGGCCCGAGGCCAGTCCGATGGGAAGGCTCTCCAGAGAATCATCGTAGGCCAGGTCAATATCTCCACTGAGCCGCTGAAAGCGGTTGATTTCGCCCCAGGGGATATTCCAGGTGCCAAAATCCGCTTCCAATTGCGCGAGTGCCTGTTCAAACGCCCCCACCAACGCTTCCGGTTGGAGATCCAGGGCAGTACCATCCTGTTGATTAAACGGGATCAAGGCATAGGGGCTGCCAATCAACCGGTTGAAAGCCATGCCGTAAAAATGACCCAGACTCATGGCCACGGATGCTTCTCCGGTGCGGTAATCCCATTCCCGCAATAGCTCAAATGCCTGGGCGGTTTCTCCCTGCGGCATGCCAACGGTTTCGTAGGCTTGCTCCAGAAGCGGTACCAGGTACGCAAATGCAGGCAAATAGGAATCGTATCCCAGCGCAATCAAATCGTCCAGGGAAACCTCGCTGGCTTCGGAAAGCAAGTCTACTGCATGAATGCCCCGGAAGTTTTCGGCATCTGGAGCCATGTAATAGGGGTAGTTCTCTTTCTTGGGACTAAAGGGGCCCGCCGCCGTAAAGGGCGTGGAGTTGCAGTTTTGTATCCAGCCGCTTTCCGGATTATGAATCACAATGCTTTCGTCCACCGTGTGCAGCCCCTGCCAATCCGTAGCGGGATTGCTGCCGTCTACCGGCTTCGAAAAATCAAAAGAGGTATCTCTTTTCGGAATAAAATTGCCATGAAAATAGGCAATATTGCCAGAGGCATCGGCAAAAACCGTATTGTTGGAAGAATTGGTCCGGATCGCCATCATCTCTTCGAAAGCCTCGTAATTATCCAATTTGGTACGGGTAAAGCTTTGGATCAGCGCATTGACCGGATCCCAGTTGATTTTGGTTGCCACCCACTTGTCGTCCAGTTGGTGGGTGACTGGACCGTGGTGGGTTCGGTACATGGTAAAGGTTTTTTCCTTCAAGCCATCCGATGTGGAGTAATTTAAGGTGACAGGGATCTCTTCTACGGCCCTCCACTCCTCTCCGTACGCATATTCATAGCCATCTTCGGTTTTCCTTACTTCTTCCATAAACTCATCCATGAAATCCAGGCGGGTGGAGGTATGCATCCAGCCTGTTTTTTCGTTGAAGCCCTGGTACACAAAAAACTGACCCCAGGTAACGGCCCCGTAGGCATTGAGCCCTTCCTCACTCACCACATGTATCTCCGGGCGAAAGTAAAACGAGGTATGGGGGTTGATTAGCAATAGCGCATGGCCACTGGCACTCCGTTCCGGAGCGATGGCGATGCCATTGGAGCCCCTCGGTTCTTCGTAGGGATCCGGATGGAGCAAGCCGTCGCCAAATTCGCTGTAGGCCAATCCTTGTTGCTCTTCGTAAAATGCCCGGATGCGTTGGGTGGAAATGCGTTCGATGTCTCCGCCAATAGACCCTTCGCTAAAATACATGGGAAACCAGGGCTCGTAGTGGGTCAGCACCCGGGGTTCTACCTCCGGATGGGTTTCGAGGTAGTAATTGACCCCGTCCGCGAAGGCATCGCACAATTCCTGCAGCCAGGAAGGGGCTGCTTCGTAGGCCGCTTTTGCTTCCGCTTCGGTCATGTACAGCCGGGCGCGTAAATCGCTGTAAAGGGCCTCTTCTCCTTCCAACTCGGCCAGCCTGCCGGTCGCCCAGATGTAATTTCGCTCCACCCGGCGAAAATCATCCTCGCATTGGGCATAGAGCATGCCAAAAACGGCATCGGCATCTGTTTTGGCGTAAATATGGGGGATTCCGTAATCGTCGCGGATGATGGTCACCTGCGCTGCCCGATCTTCCAGGCTGCGGATTTCCGTTCCGACCGGTTCCTGGCAGGCCCAAAAAGAAAGGGCCAGTACTACTAGCAGTAATTTTTGCATGATTGGTGGTTAAAGGTTTACAGGCGGCGGCCAAAAGATGACAACCACCACTTTAGGGTGGATGATTTCAGACCGTTGCTACCTGTGTTCAATATTAGGGAAAAATCCAGTTTCAGGCAATAAAAACCGCAATGCAGATTGATTTTTACTGCGAGGATTTCAAGAACTGCCGTCAATAACCCAACGCCCACTAAAAAAACAACCCCTTACCAAATTGCCATCGGTGTAGCCACAGCCATTTCTGTTGAATTATTGACTTCCACAGCTTGCAAACCAAAAAAGCCAGCAGCCGAAACGGCATGTGTTGGCTATTGGCTTTTGAAAAACTGGCTTCTAGTGCCCGGTTGGTTCCGTGGCTGCCAAATTTAAATATCAGATATAGCTCCTGAAAAAGGCATTAGTTTACCAGTGTAATGGTACCGGAGTTAACCTCTCCCCTAATGGTATGGGGCGAACCATTGTCGATTTTTAGGATACCGGACGATTGGCTTTCGCCAATTCTGGCCCTTCCGCTGCCGGTATGGATGTCGTAATTGAATGCGCGGAGGTCGCTATGGGTCTGTAGTGAAATCGTTCCAGAGGAAGCCTTGAAAGAAGTGTGCTCACTCAATCCAATATTCCTCCCGGATACCTTTCCAGAGCTGAGATGTACCCTACCCAGCGTTTGCACCCCATCCATATCAATTTTTCCTGAACTCAATGTGACATGTATCAGGCCATTGATCCCCTCCAATTCCATCGCTCCACTAGATGTTTCTGCATTCAGGTCTCCCTCCAGCTGTTTCAGGATTATTTTACCCGATGAAACGGTAGCAACCGTTTCTCCCTTGAGCGACTCGCCGACTACCTCACCGGAACTTGCAGCGAGGTACAACTCGGGTGCTTCCAGATGTTTGGCGTGAACACGGCCGGAATTCACCTCCAAATCGATGTGTTCACCGATTACGTTTTCGGCACGCACGGTACCGGAACCGGCATGCATTCGCAAGGAAAGGTCGGTAGGACCGGTAAGTCGTATGTGTCCTTCAGACCGGCCGAAACCCAGCCCGTTACTTTCCAGACGGACAATCAATGTCTCACCCTCCACCCGATAGGAAATATTTTTCCCCCCGTTTGAGGTGGACCGAAGCAAAGCGTCCAGGGATACCTCCTCCAGGTCCGGATTGCCCAGGTACGTTGCGGGAAGGAAACCGGCGTCAACCTCGACAGAGGTGATCTCCGCAAAACTCTCCTCAATATCGGACACGGTTTCTAATTGGGCATCCAAACAAGACGTGAGAGAAAAAATAGCGAATACCAGTAATCCGGCAGTTGGCGCGTTTCTAGTGGAAGGAAAATTAAACTGCCAGATTTTCTTTCCCGGTTTTTTAGGTAGTTTTTTCATTTTGTAACGTTATTGAAACGATTGGTTTTTTTTTAAAAGACACGTAATCCAAACCGATGCCAATTTTCGAAACCTCTCCCAATCGATGGATTTAGGCGTACTTTCGTCCATGAAGCTATTGGAACAGTGATTCTAATTGTTCAAAAACGGACAGAATTGCTTTGCACACCGGACATAAGAAATCGTTTCTAGAGATAGGGTATGGAATACCGGAAAGCTGACTACCTGCCGCTCCTCCAGGGCTTCTCCAACGTGATTTGCAGCATACGAAACAGAGAAACGCTCCATCCGAAAATCCCCGAATCGTATCTTAGCACTGTTCAGTTTGGCAATTCTTTTTATATTTAAGCCGAAATCGCCGGTTTTTCTATGCAACCCCGACTCCCCGACATGCCTACTGTTCCCTACTATGCGGTCATTTTCACCAGCATCAAACAGCCCGAAGCAGGGCAGGATTATGTGGATATGGCCCGGGAGATGGAAGACCTGGTACGGAACCAACCCGGATACCTGGGGCATGAGTCCGCGAGAGACAGCCTGGGCATCACGGTAAGCTACTGGGACAGCCTGGAGGCCATCGCTGCCTGGAAAAAAGAAGCCCGCCACCGCATGGCTCAGCAATTGGGCCGGGAAAAATGGTACCAACACTACACCATACGTATTTGCAAAGTTGAGAAAGAATACAGCTTTTAATTCCCCTTTATTCCTACCAAACGTTCACGCCACCATGACAACCAAACTACACGCACTATTCACCCTTGCTTCGGCCCTTTTACTGCTTTCCTGTTCCGGATCCCCGGAAACCGCCACCCGGATCTTTACGGGCGGCATTCTCTACACCGTAAACGAACAGCAGCCGACCGCCGAAGCCCTTGCCATTCAGGGGAATCGGATCGTGTATGTGGGCGACCTGGATGGCGTACAGCCATTTATCGGACCCGAAACGGAGCAGATCGACCTGCAAGGCAACATCCTGACTCCCGGTTGGATTGAGGGGCACGGGCACTTTATGGGATTGGGTTATAATGAATTAAACCTGGATTTATCCGCTACCAAAAGCTTTCAGGAAATCGTTGCTAGAGTAAAGGAGGCAGCCGAGCGAACACCGGCGGGCGAGTGGATCACCGGCAGGGGCTGGCACCAAAGCAAGTGGACCGAATCTCCGGGAAAGGAAGTGGCCGGTTTTCCCCTTCATCAGGCGCTAAGCGAAGCTTCGCCCGATCACCCCGTGTTTTTGTACCATGCCAGTGGGCATGCCGGCTTTGCCAATGCCCGGGCCATGGAATTGGCTGGACTGATGTCCCTGGGAAAGGAGCAACTACCCAAATCGGAGCAGCTGGAAGGCGGCGAAATCCTCCGGGATGAAAACGGCAATCCTACTGGCTTATTCAATGAAACCGCCATGGGTTTGATCAGCCGGCACATTCCCGCCAATAGCCCCGAAAAAGACCGGCAGGCATTCGAATTGGCACTGGCGGCCTGCCACCGGCACGGCATCACCGGATTTCACGACGCGGGCATTGGTTCCAAAACCGTAGATCTGTACCGGCAAATGAAGCGAGACGGAAAAATGAAAATCCGCATGTACGCCATGCTGGCGGGAAGCAACCAGGAATTTCTGAACGAATGGCTGGAAAAAGGGCCGGAAATCGACAGCCTGCTCACCTTCCGCTCGATCAAACTGAGTTGCGACGGGGCGCTGGGATCAAGAGGGGCCTGGCTCCTGGAAGCGTATACCGACCGACCGGGCCATTTTGGCCACGAGACCCTGCCCATGGAATACGTCTACGAGGTTTCCAAAAAAGCCCTGGAAAAAGGGTTTCAGGTCTGCTCCCATGCGATCGGAGACCGGGCCAACAAGGAAGTCCTGGACCGGTACCAGGCTGCCCTGGAAGAATTTTCTGACAAACGGGTCGACCACCGCTTTCGTATTGAACATGCCCAGCACCTACACCCGGACGACATTCCACGCTTTGCCGCTCTGGGCGTCTTGCCGGCCATGCAGGCCATTCACCTCTCTTCGGACAGACCCTGGGCCATTGATCGCCTCGGCGAAAAGCGTATCAAGGAAGGGGCCTATATGTGGCAGGCCTTGCTGCAATCCGGCGTACCCATCATCAACGGTACCGATGTACCGGTGGAACCCATCCACCCATTGGCGAATTTCTATGCCAGCATTACCCGAAAAACCCTGGATGGCAGCCCGGAAGAAGGCTACGAGGCGGATCAAAAAATGACCCGGGAACAGGCCCTGCGCAGCTATACCCTGGATGCTGCCTATGGGGCATTTGAAGAAAACATGAAAGGCAGTCTGGAAGTGGGCAAAGTGGCCGACTTTGTGGTCTTTGACCGCAACATCATGGAAATACCCGAGCAGGAACTGCTGGGAACCAAGGTGCAAATGACCGTAATCGACGGGGAAATAGTTTACGAACAATGATATCTATCATGCCATCAACTCGGGGAAATATGGTAAACTATTTTTACCTTGCATGAAATACCTTACTGAATGATCCATCGGATAATCGCTTTTAGCGTAAAAAATAAATTCATTGTTCTTCTGGCGGTACTGGCTCTTGTAATCTGGGGGCTTTTTTCTTTTCAGCGCCTATCCATTGGCTCCGTTCCAGACATCACGAGCAATCAGGTTCAGATCATCACCGTGGCCCGAAACCTGGCCACGGAGGAGGTGGAGCAATTTATCACGTTTCCGATCGAACTTGCCGTAGCCAATTTGCCCGGAGTCGAAGAAATTCGCTCGGTCTCCAAATACGGCCTATCTACCATCACCGTGGTTTTTGACGAGGGAATGGGGACCTACCTCCCCCGGCAATTGATCGGCGAGAAACTGGCACAGGCCAGCAAAGACATTCCGGCACATTTTGGCAGCCCGGAGATGGCTCCCATTTCCACCGGACTGGGCGAAATCTACCAATACACGCTGGAAACCCGCCCGGGCTACGAAGACCGCTATTCGGTAATGGACCTGAGAGAAATCCAGGATTGGCTGATAAAGCGGCAGCTAACCGGCATCGAGGGCGTGGTGGAAATCAATACCTGGGGCGGCTACCTCAAGCAGTACGAAGTAGCCATGCAGCCCGAAAAACTCCGCAGCATGGATATCTCCCTGCTCGAAGTCCTGCAGGCCCTGCAGGATAACAACGAAAATGCCGGCGGCGCCTACCTGGAAAAAAACCAAACCAATTACTTTATTCGCGGGGAAGGAATGATCCAATCCCTGGAAGACATCCGGAAAATCGTAGTGACCAACCGGGGCGGGGTACCCCTGACTATTGCCGATCTGGCCGAGGTGCGCTTTGGCTACGCCACCCGGTTTGGTGCCATTACGGGCAACGGGCAAGGAGAAAAAGTGCTGGGGCAGGTCATGATGCTGAAAGGAGAAAACTCCTATGCGGTCATCAAAAACGTAAAAGAACGCATAGCCGAGGTTGAAAAAATCCTTCCGGAAGGAGTCTACATTAACGGATTCCTGGACCGTTCCGTATTGATCGACAAGACCACCTCCACCATCCAGGAAAACCTCATTCTGGGTGCCTTGTTCGTGATCTTTATTTTGGTCGTGCTGATGGGCAACTTTCGCAGCGGTTTGCTGGTGGCTTCGGTTATCCCGCTTTCCCTGCTTTTTGGTATCTCACTGATGAGCCTTTTTCGTGTAGATGCCAACCTACTCAGTCTGGGGGCCATTGACTTCGGAATTCTGATTGACGGAGCGGTAGTGGTGGTGGAGTACGTGGTGTACCAAATGGGAAAAAAATTCCCCGGGCTGACCGGAAAAGCCCAAAAAGAGGGAGTGGATAAATTGGTCATCGATAGCTCAAACCGGATGATGAACGCTGCCATTTTTGGACAGATCATCATCCTGATCGTGTTTATCCCCATCCTGAGTTTTACCGGAGTGGAAGGTAAAATGTTTCAACCCATGGCCCTGACCTTTATGTTTATCCTGGCCGGGGCCATGATTCTTTGCCTGACCTATGTCCCGGTAATGGCCGCCTTGTTTGTCCGACCCTCCAAAAACGAAAACAAGACGCTATCTGCCCGGATTATCCGCACCGTACACGGTTGGTACGAGCCGGTACTGATCCGGGCCCTAAAGCATTCGAAGTTTGTCTTAATCACGGCCCTGATTGCATTTGGAAGCAGCCTGTTTGTCTTTTCCAGGCTGGGTGGGGAGTTTTTGCCCACGCTGGACGAGGGAGATTACGTGATCCAACCCGTACTGAAGCCGGGTACCTCCCTGGCCCAGACCATTGAAATCACCACCAAAATCGAGTCCATACTGCTGGAGAAATTTCCCGATGAGGTAGAGCAAGTGGTCAGCCGAATCGGGGCTGCCGAGATACCCACGGATCCCATGTCCATGGAGATGTCGGACATTATCATCAAGCTACGAGAGCCAGCCGATTGGTCCCGGGCTGAGGGAAAGGCCGATTTGGCCAATCAGATGACCGCCGAACTATCGGTCTTGCCGGGAATCACCTACCAGTTTACCCAGCCCATCGAAATGCGTTTCAACGAACTGCTCACGGGGGTACAATCCGACCTGGCCATCAAAATATTTGGGGAAGACCTGGAAACCCTCTACCGCTACGGCTTGGAAGCCGCCGCCATTATTCGCGACGTGGAAGGCATCGACAACATCAAAGTGGAACAGTTGGTAGGCCTGCCACAGGTGTCCATCCGGTACGATCGGGACAAACTGGCTCTGTACGGTCTGTCCATTGCGGATGTCAACCAGGTAATTCGCACGGCCTTTGCGGGTAGCACGGTGGGAACCATTTTCGAAAAAGAGCGCCGATTTGACCTGGCCTTGCGGCTGGATCGGGAAACGGTGAGTACGGAGGTGGTGGAAGAATTGAGTCTACCCCTGCCAAATGGACAGAAAATCCTATTGAAGCAAGTCGCCGATATTAGCTTTCAGTCCGGCCCGGCTCAAATTTCCCGGGACGACACCAAACGCCGCATCGTGCTGAGTCTAAACGCCAGCGAACGGGACGTGGAATCCATCGTAACCGATATACAGGCATTGCTGGACGCGCAATTGGATTTGCCCACCGGCTACTCCATCGCCTATGGCGGGCAGTTTGAAAACCTGAATCAGGCCCGGGACCGGCTCATAAAGGTGGTGCCGTTGGCCCTCTTACTCATTGCCATCATGCTTTACTTTACCTTTCATTCCGTTTCCGAAACCATCATGGTCTTTTTGTCCATCCCCCTTGCGGTAATTGGGGGGATTGTGGCGCTGTGGATCCGGGACATGCCTTTCAGCATCTCGGCAGGGATCGGATTTATTGCCCTGTTTGGCATCGCGGTGCTCAACGGCATTGTGCTAATCAGCTACCTGAATGATCTGGAATCCGATGGGGAAACCGATATCCACAAACGCATCCTGAAGGGCTGCAAAAACCGCTTGCGTCCCGTGCTCCTGACAGCCTCCACGGATATCCTGGGCTTTATTCCCATGGCCCTATCTACCTCTGCAGGGGCCGAGGTGCAACGACCCATCGCTACCGTGGTGATCGGGGGCCTGATCACCGCGTTTTTTCTGACCTTAATCGTGCTTCCGGTGGTGTATTACGTGGTAAAATCCAAAAAAATTCGAGGTTTTCGCCCAGGTAAAGCGCTAACTGCAGTGGTCCTGCTGTTTGGAATTCCCTTTCTAAGTCCGGCACAGGAACAGGCCATTGGTCCGGAAGAAGCCTGGGACATGGCATTGGAAAACAACTACGAGCTGGCCGCTGCCCGTTTGTCGGTAGAAAACCGCGCCGTTTTGACCCGAACCGGCTGGGACATTGCCCCTTCCCTGTTCTTCGTAGGGACGGAAGAAAACCAGCGTAACCTGGAGGGAGATGGGGTCAACTCTTTTGGATTTCAGCAGTACCTGGATTTTCCAGGCGTCTATGTCGCACGAAAAAAAGTACTGGAAAAGGACCTGCTGCTGGAAGAAGACCGCTACGACCTGCGGACCCTGGCCTTGAAAAAGCGCCTGTACAAGGCCTTTTACCAGTTGGATTACCTGGTAAAAAAGAAACGCCAATACGCAGGTTTTGACTCCCTGTACCAAAACCTGTACCAAGCCTCCGAGAAGCGCTATGCTTCCGGAATGACCAACAAGCTGGCCATGGTGATGGCAAAGGCCCGATCTGAAAAAATTCGGCTCAACTATTCCCAGCTGGATCAGGATATCCGCATTGCCTACCAACAGGTCCAGGAAATCGTGCAAACCTCCGACACCTTGCGGATAAACGCTCCGGAATTGACGCTGGACATGGCCACCCTACCCCAACTGGAGGACCATCCCTCCTACGCTTACCTGCGCCATCAAAAGGAACGGTATGCGGCGGAAACCAGGCAAATGCAAAACAAATTGCTGCCCGGGCTATACCTGCAATACATGTTCCAAAAAGTGGATGGCGTCAGTGGCTTTTTTGGCTACCAGGCGGGAATCCAGCTACCGCTGTGGTTTGGCCCCTCCCGGGCCCGGGTACAGGCTGCACGGGTATCCGTCTACCGGTCCGAAAACGAAATCGACGCCCTTGGCATGCGCTACGAATCTGCCCTAAACCAGAAAAAATCGCTTCTCGAAAAGCAGCTCAATGAGTTGGACTATTACAACCGGGAGGCCCTTCCCCTGGCAAAAGAAATCGTCAGCACCGCCCAAACGAGTTTCGATAGCGGTGAAATCGACTACCTGGAGTTCATCCGAAGCCTGGAGTACGCCACCGAGATTGAAATGAACCACCTGGACCTGCGGAACGCCTACAACCAAACACTACTTGATATTCACTATTTTACCCTGCCATGAAAATCCGAAGCCTACTCTTTCTTCTTCTTGTCAGCGGACTAATGGCCTGCAACGACACCCCTCCTTCCTCCGGGGAAGCTTCCGAATCCGGAGATGCAACCGGCGAGTCCGAAGTTTGGCTCAGTCCCGAACAGGAGGTCGTTACCGGCATTCGCCTGGGGAATTTTGTCAAACAACCCCTGGCTGATCTCGTAAAGGCGCCTGGATTTATCGACTCCCCTCCCCAGTACAAGGCCAGTGTAAACGCCTTTGCTACGGTATTTGTCGAAAAAATTCACGTAATCGTGGGCGATGAAGTCCAAAAAGACGAGGTGCTGGTGACCGCTTCCAGCCCGGAGTATGTGGCCATGCAGCAGGCCTATCTGGAAGCCCGAAATCAGCTAGCTGCGCTGGAAAGTGACTTTCTGCGAAAGCAGTCGCTGCGAGCGGACAATATTTCTTCCCAACGGGAATTCGAAGAAGCCCGGGCGGCCTTTCAATCGGCCCGCGGGCAAAAAGCCGCGCTGGAAAGTAACCTGCAACTGATGGGTGCAGACCTACCGGCCCTGGAGGAGGGTACCCTGGCGCCAAAAATTCAGATCAAAAGTCCGATCACTGGAAAAATTGCCATGCTGCAGACCTCAGTGGGGCAACACAGTGCCCCACACGAAGTAATGATGGAAGTAATTAACAGCGAGCACCTGCACGTAGAAATGAAAGTTCTCGAACAAGACATTCCCAAAATAAAAGAGGGACAGCCGGTGGTTTTTACCCTACCGGATTTTAAGGAGCAACTATTTCGTGGAGAGGTGTACCGAAAGGGAAACACCATCGACCCGGCCGGACGGTTTGTGCAGGTACATGCACACATGGACACCGAAAACCCCTCGTTTCTTCCCGGTATGTACATCAACAGTTACGTGGTGGTGAATCAGGACTCCATTTGGTCGGTGCCTTCCGGCGCTATTGTGCACGAGGGAAGCGAAACCTTTCTATTTGTCCTGCAGGAAAGCGGGGATGCGCAACGCAAATACCTGCGCAAGCAGGTGCGCACGGGCATAGAAGCCATGGGGTATACCGCCATCCTCAACCCGGACGAGGGGTTGTTTCGGGACAGCGTGGTCGTCTCCGGCACCTACTACTTGTCCAACGCCCTGAACGAAGCCGGGGGACACGATAACTAAATCAAGCCCTCTTCCAATAGTTCTTCGCCTGTTTTTACCGGACTAAGGCGGGTTAATTCCTCCTCCGTGTACAAGCGGGACCGAATCAAAAACCGAATCCCAAGTGGGATTTCCAGGGAAAAACTGCTTCCCCGTCCCGGCGTGGTATCGAGCGTCAATTGGGTATGTTTCCAGTAGTCAAATTGGTCCGCATTCATAAAAAAATCACATCCGTACACCTTTCCCATCCAAATATCCTGGGAACCGATTTTAAAATCCCCTTTTTCAAAACACATGGGTGCCGAACCATCGCAGCAACCGCCGCTTTGATGAAACATCAACTCCGAACCGTACTGCTTTCGTAGCCGGTCGATTACCTCTTTTGCTTTTTCCGTGATGCATACACGAGGGACTGTCGCTGTCATTTTTTTTTGGTTATTTGGGGTGCATAGCTGGAAAAACAATGACCGCTCCCATTGGGAGCGGCCCTTGCGTCCGTTAAAAGAAACCCAACTTATTCTTATCGTACGAAATAAGCATGTTCTTGGTTTGCCGGTAGTGGTCCAGCATCATCAGGTGGTTTTCCCGTCCAAAGCCGGACTTTTTGTACCCCCCGAATGGCGCGTGCGCCGGGTAGGCATGGTAACAATTGACCCAAACGCGGCCAGCTTTGATCGCCCGAGGCACCTGATACAGCTCGTGGGCATCGCGGGACCAAAGTCCTGCCCCAAGCCCGTACATGGTGTCGTTGGCAATTTCGATGGCCTCCTCGGTAGTCTTAAACGTAGTCACGGATGTAACCGGACCGAATATTTCCTCCTGAAAGATCCGCATCTTGTTGTGGCCCTTAAAGATGGTCGGCTGGATGTAAAAGCCGTTTTCCAAACCGGAATTGAGGCTGGCCTTGTCTCCGCCGCAGAGTACTTCGGCCCCTTCCTGCTTGCCAATATCCAGGTACGAAAGGATTTTCTCGAACTGGTCGTTGGAGGCCTGGGCACCCATCATGGTGTCCTCGGCAAGGGGATGCCCCATTTTGATGGCTTTGGTGCGCTCCACTACTTTCTCCATAAAGATTTCGTAAATGTCCTCGTGAACCAGGATTCGGGAAGGACAGGTACAGACTTCGCCCTGATTCAGCGCAAACATCACGGCTCCTTCCACCGCCTTGTCGAAAAAGGCATCGTCTGCATCGGCCACCGATTTCATAAAGATATTGGGTGATTTTCCGCCCAATTCCATAGTCACGGGAATGAGGTTTTCGGAGGCATATTGCATGATCAGGCGTCCGGTGGTTGTTTCTCCCGTAAAGGCTACCTTGGCCACCCGGGTAGATGTCGCCAGCGGTTTTCCAGCCTCCGGACCGAATCCGGTCACCACGTTCAACACGCCCGGAGGCAGCACTTCACCAATCAGTTCCATCAAGACCATAATGCTGGTTGGCGTCTGCTCGGCCGGCTTTACCACGGTACAGCAACCGGCAGCCAGCGCCGGCGCGATTTTCCAGGTCGCCATTAGCAAGGGGAAGTTCCAGGGAATGATTTGCCCCACCACCCCTAGCGGCTCGTGCAGTGCAATGCTCACCGTGTGCTCGTCGTGCTCCGAAATGGTGCTTTCGTCGGCACGGATCACTCCGGCAAAATACCGGAAATGATCGATCACCAACGGCAAATCCGCAGCACGCGTCTCACGCAGTGCTTTGCCATTGTCCAGAGTTTCCACACGGGCAAGCATTTCCAGGTTGGCCTCGATGATGTCCGCCACCTTGTTTAGCACCCTGCTTCGTTCGGCCGCGGACGTTTTGGACCAGGAAGGGAAGGCCTGATGGGCCGCATCCAATGCCTTTTCCACATCCGCCCGATTTCCGCGGGCTGCGCTGGACAATACCTTCCCATCCACGGGAGAGGTATTTTCAAAATATTCGCCGGAGGAGGGAGCTACCCATGCACCACCGATGAAATGATCGTATTTTTCTTTAATCGAAGGCCTGTCTACAGGCTTGGATTGGGATACTGTTATTGTTGACATACTCGTGTTAATTGATTACCTGTCAAATTTCAGCAACAATTTTTCTAAAAAATCCACCTAATGCAGCAAACTATCCACCTAATCTGAGTTTGTACGCGTTCCCTACCGGAATTAATCCAAGGTTTAGAGAAGCGCATCCCAATCCCAGGCAAAGCGGGATGCACCGAGACGCAGGCAAGGGGCAAAACGCATTTGGCTAGCCTCGAAAAATGGTGTTTGGTACCGTCCTGCGTCGGAGAAACACCTGGCCGGACTGAAAGGAAAAGGCCCGGGATTGCAGCGAGCCAGACCGACCGCCCGGCCCCAGCCTTTCTACCACGGAAATCTCCCCAGGTATGCGGTTGCGTAATCGCAGGAATCCCCAGCCGGCGCAACAGGCCAAGGCCTCTACCCATCAACCAAGTGGCTGCAATTCAGTCAGGGAACGTAAAATCGAATCAATCAGGCCCTTTCTATGCGAAATGCAAGGGAAAATTGCCTCGGTACACGGTATTTGTGGTAGAATTGTTATGAAAAAATTTCCGAATTACCTACCTTGTTTTCCTTAGTATGCGAAAGAATGCCTAATAAACCCCTAATTGCCCCTGTTCCCTGGAGAGACGAACGGGATTTGAAATCCCTGGTGGAAAACCGCACTACCTACACGCTTGACAATTGCGAGCTGAATATCTTCGAAACCCACCAAAAAGCCGCAAACGTCAACCTGAGCTTCGGCGATCTGGTGCTGACCACCATGCTCAAGGGTAAAAAAGTCATGCACCTGTTTGACAAGCCGGGATTTGACTACCTGCCCGGGGAGTCCGTCATCGTCCCGCCGGAAGAATGCATGAAGATCGACTTTCCCGAAGCTCGCTGGGACAATCCCACCCAGTGCATTGCCCTGTCCATATCCAGGGAGATGATTGAAAACACCTTTCACCTGCTCAATGAAAAATTTCCCGACAAAATCTGGCAGCAGGAATGGGGATTGGACAGCAACTGCTTCCATTTGATCAATACCCGTGATTTGTCCGCCGTCATCAATCGATTTATCAACATTGGCGTGAAAGAACGATCCCGGGAAAAAGACCTGATCGCTTCCCTCGCCCTCAAAGAACTGCTGATTCGCTTGTCTCAAACCCAGGCCCGGGACTTGCTGGAAAAGACCTACCGCAGCCATTCGGATTCCAACCGCCTCGCACACGTGGTGCACTTCATCAAAACCAACATCCGGGAGGAGATTAGCGTGGACCAACTCAGCGAAAAAGCCTGCATGAGTAAAGCCCATTTTTCCCGGTCTTTTAAAAAAGAACTGGGCATCAGTCCCTCGGAATACATCCTGGACCAGCGCCTGACCCTGGCTGCCAATTACCTGAAACAAGGGGTCTCGCAAGTACAGGAAGTATGCTTTATGTCCGGCTTCAATAACGTCACCTATTTTATACGCGCGTTTAAAAACCGCTTCGGAAAAACCCCAAAAGCCTTCCAGAACACCCACCCTTACTAACGAAGAAAAGTTTCCCCAGCTTCTTGCGGATCGGATACTTCCAGTTGCACCATTCATCAGGAATCCGTGTGGGTCAATGGCCCTTTTTCGACATGGCGGGTATAGGATATAACATACATCCTGCAGACCCGTTTAAAAAATGACTCAATCGCTAAAATTCTATACGCTTGGACTTCTTATTTCTGTCCTGAGCTTGCCATTGGCCGCCCAGCAAACGCTTTGGAAACCGGTAGCCGACAAGGTATTCCTTCAGGAAAAAAGTGAATTAGTTCATACCCCCACCGCCGTGACGCAGGTAGCCCTTTTGGCGGGCCGTTCCTTTGCCGTGGTGGATGGAAAACTTCAGGAACTGAAAGAAGGAAGCCTTCAGCCGGTATCCGATAGCCCGGCGGGGATACAGAAGTTAGAAGTGATTGGTGCCGACGCCTGGGTCATCGCCGCCTCTGGGTTGTACCGCTTTGGCGGCAACTCCTGGGAACAACTCAGTGAAGACAGTTTTGTGGATGTTTGCCTGCATCAGGGCAAAATCCATGCCGCTACCCGGGAGGCCATTTACGTCCACGAAACGGGGAAATTAACCAACATTGAACCGAATGGCGGCTACCTTTCCAGCGATGTGACCATGCTGATGGAAGACGGTACCCAGCTGCTGGCCGATCCGGTAAAATTGGGGCCTATCACGGCAATAGCCAGTTACAGCGGTACCTTGCACATTCTCCGGCCTGGAAAACTGGTACAGCTTTCTGGAAAGGTGGTCAACGAACACCTCATTGATTGGGGCAATCTGCCTTCTAAAACTACCTACGACCTGCTGTCCCTGGGAAGTCGGCTATATGTTAGCACAGACCGGGGTTTGGGCGTGCTGCGGGGTGCTTCCCTGCAGCAAATCAAAGGGGCCGACGGCCTGCCGGTAGAAGATACGCGGGAGCTGGCACAGGGATTTGACCGGGATGTATGGATTGCCACCACCCGCGGGGCGGTTCGGATGCTGGAAGACGACTGGCACTATTTCGGTGCCGACCACTGGCTGCCGGATAACCAAGTCAATGATATTGCGGTGGGGGAAAACGAAGTGCTGCTGGCCACCGAAGGCGGCATTGGCATTATTCGCTACGAGCCATTTACCCTGCGCAAGAAAAGCGACCATTACGAACAATGGCTGGAGGAATACGGACACAAACGCATGGGCTTTATTCACACCCTCTACCAATACGAAGGCGAATGGGTGCGCGAAATCAGCGACAATGACGGCGCCCATACGGCCACCTACCTCTCGGCCATGAGCTACAAATACGCCGTGACCGGGGAGGAAACGGCGCGCCAAGAAGCGGTCAATTCCTTTCAGGCCATGTTGTGGCTGGAGCGAATCACCCCCATTGACGGACTGATCGCCCGCTCCATCTGGTCCCGCAAAGGAGATAAAGGCGCCATGGGGCAACGGGGTTCCGGCGGCCTTCCGGCCAAATGGAACGCCACGGCAGATAGCCTTTGGTACTGGAAAGGGGATGCTTCCAGCGACGAAATCATCGCTCATTTCTATAGCGTGGCCTTGTTTCACGACCTGGCAGCCAAGGGGCAGGAAAAAGAACTGGCCAAAGAACACATGCGCCGGATAGCCGGCTACATCATGGAAAACGGCTGGGTGCTGATCGATGCGGATGGGCAACCCACCCGCTGGGGACGCTGGAATCCTGAGTACCTGCTGCGCCCCTATGGCTGGTCCGACCGGGGTGTGAACGGGCTGGAAGCGCTGGCGTTTACCTACTCCACCTACGCCCTGACCGGAGAAGAACGCTTCAAAAAAGGATACGAGCAGTTGGTGGACTGGGGCTATGCAGAAAATACCGTCAAGCAGAAAAACACCTTCCCTCCTTCCCAGATTGCCCCCTGGGATGACAACCTGGCCTTTGAGGCCTACAATACCCTGCTGCGCTACGAGAAGGATCCCATTCTCCGCTCCTTTTACCTGAGAAGCCTGGAGCGTACTTTTGAAATCAAGCGCATGGAGCAGATCCCCTGGTTTAACTTTACCTACGCGGCCATGACCGGCAACGATGCCGATTTAGAGGCCGCCGTGCAACATTTGCGGGAGTGGACACTCGATTGCACGGAGCACAATTTTGCCAATTCCCACCGGGACGATTTGTTTGTGGAAGCGGGCTATACTTCCTATGAGGGCGGCCTGAAGGCCATCTCTCCAAGAGAAACCACCGTCATGCGGGGCGCCCGACGGGCAATTGTCCTGGATGGAGGTAGAAACAGCACCTTGATCATGGAGCCAACAGGCTTTATCCGGGATTATTGGATGGGCCGGCACTATGGCCTGATTCAGGCTCCCGAAGCGAACGATCACGATTTTTTGGAGGTGGACAGAGGTTCAGGGGAAAAAGTTGGAGCGGCACCTTATGATGGACCGGATCGGCCGGATTTTTTGTAAAATACGTTGAAGGTATTCTTATTCAAGATCAAGGACAATGCGAATAGTTTCCTTAACCTGAACCGCTAATTCGTCTGGTAATGTACCCAGCCTTTCGGTAAGCCTTCGATTATCTATTGCCCTAACCTGGTCAATCATGATAGCACAGGGTTGATTCAGATTGGCAACACCCTTATTCAAATGAACCCGTAAAATCTACACATCTTTTCGCACGTTTGTTGTGATTGGACAAACAACCGTTGATGGATGAGGGAATTTAGCAAGAAGGTTTGTTTGAATGAGCAAAACGGGACTTTTGTTATTTCCAGACCCCTTTCGATTCAGGCCAAAACACGCCGCACTCTTGGCCGGTTATACCGCTGCACTGCGATGGGGTAACCGTTCAGTACGACATTCAGAAAAAAGAGCCAAAAGGACTCCCTGATGCCCTGGAGCAACGCTACCGCAATGCCAAGTGCAGCTACCACAATGAAAATGATGAGGTGGCCAAATTCCGATTGGCGGTTTGGTATTCCAATTTTTCTAAGGCAGTCCGGTTCTTTTTTACCGGATTAGATGCCCTGCTGAGATTCTCCCAGCCAATCCAAACCAGCAACTTTCTATAAACGCCCACATTTAGTCCCGTTGCATACAACCATAAAAAAGGCCTTTTTGAAAATTAATGGAACACCAATTTGCATTTTACTTATTTAATCATTAATTTGGTTTGAATAGAAAAAAAACAAATATTAATTATACTTAAATCTCTTTAGAGTAATTTAAAGTAATAAAATAGTATAAATACCTATTTTATTATACAATAATTGTTGTTCTTAGACATTGTATTTGTGCAATATTTCCAAAGGCCGTATGAACGAAGTGAACGAAGATTTACGAAAATTTCACTGCGGTGTAAGGGAAAACGAAAAAGAGTTGATCGCATATACCAAGTCGATGTCATTAAGGAGTCTTCGTCATTTTGATCACAAAACCGACAGATCTAAAGTGATGGTCGACTGACTACGGGAACAAACCAGGGATCGGCAGCTACCAGGCCATCTGAATGAACCGGATAGCACAAAAAGAAATACAATCGTTGTGCGGGAATTAGTCGAACGGAAAATAGATAGGAAGGCGACGATTATTTCTTAGCAAACGGTATATGTAGACTATTTCCAGGTATAAACAAGTAAAAGCAGTCACTTCAATCAAAAAAGCCTATGAAAATAATAGATTCCAAAATCCATTAATTTATCCAATCACAATTAAATCCCAGTACTATGAAAAAACTAACTTATTTCTCTGTTGTAGCTGTAATGTTAGCGTCATGCGAGGCTACGTTTGAAGATCCAACGCAAGAAAAATTGGTTCTAATTGAGAGCAAAATTGCGGGCCCCAATTCGGTGTTCTCGCTAGATTTCAGTGACCCGTCGGATGTGGCTGACAATACCGCAGGAACAGCCGGCTGGGTGCAAGATAGGTACAATCCGTCATTGGGTTACCCACCCGTTTCCTTTACGCAGGATATCTTTGATGGCGAGGAGAGGCTGCGTATCAATATCAGTGAAACAGGTCCAACCTCGGGTTTTTATGGGTATCAGGGAAAAAAATATCAAAATGCCGGTGGCACCTACTGGAACACGGATGCAAATTCCTTTTTTTCCTATTCTCTCTATATCGACCCTTCCTGGGAATCGGATGGAGTTCCTCAACAAACTGGTGTTTGGCCTGTTTTAGGTAATGCATACGGAAACATTAGTGCCTATCCAATATTGTAGTACCAGGACAGTGACGCAAATGCCGATGGAACGGCCGGATTCAGGCTTTATGTGTACGAAACAAACGAAGACGGCGATTTTAGCGGAGCAAAATGGGTATATCTAGGTCTTCCCAAACAGCTCAGCATTGACGCTGAAGTAGGTGGTTGGGTAACAATAGACGCCCAACTGCATAAAACAGAAAACGGTTCGGCGTTAAAGTGGCGAATAAATAATCGACTCGTGGCAGATGAAAGGGGATACAACGTTTTTTCTCCAAGTACTCAATATTTAGAATTCATCTTTAATAGTCCTAATTTTGGAAACGACCAGGATTACTATTACGACGATATCGTCCTAACGAAGCCCGGATCAGCTGGGAAAAAATAATCTGTGAATTCCTATCTACATTAAAATGGGGTGCGATTGCACTCCATTTTTTTTTACCCAATATTCCCATTAATGAATTGGCTCTAAAAAACCTGCTTGAAATTCAGGTTGAAAACGTCAACAGGGATGGATGGGATGGGATCCAAGCATATTCCATTTAGAACGGTCGATTTTTACGCTTTAGAGACCCCAAATTGCCTCAGATGATGGTCCAAGTGTTTGTAAAACATATTGTTCCATTCTTCTTTCGTTAACTTTCCGAAAGAAAGGGATTCCCTTCCGTCGAAATGAACTCCTCCCAACTCCACCGTTTTTTGCAAGTACTGAAACAGGCGTTTCTTTTCCACGTCAAAATCTCGTTCATCGGCTATGATAAAAGCCGGAGCCGTTTGAACATTTTTTTTGTAGGGCGTTTCGCTCACCACCATTTTTTTGACAAAGGCTTTAAGGATCAACCCCATAAAAAAATTCGGTTTGGGATGCTTGTTTTCGAAAGCCATTTCGTAGGTGACGTTGCAATGCGCCAGCATTTGGGCCACATTCATTTTTCCCCATTGCGGCTGGGTACTGGGTGTCAGGGAGTCAATGCGCCGGATCAGCTCCGCTGTTACTTCTTTGTCGAAAATAGTGGGTAAAGCCATATCAATTGGTATTTGTGTTTCAAATGTTTCCGCTGCCAGCCCAGCCAAAAGCAGGAATGGGTTCTTTCCCATTTATAGTCTAAGCAGGCAGACCGCAAAAGGCCGGGAGAAGGCGCTTGCCATTCAGGTCAAATAGGCTGCCTACCGAGCTTTTCCTCCCTCCTTCTATACTCCATCCTTAGGGCATCACAAATGATACCGGCTCCGCAGCGTTTGGGTGGATATTTGGAAATACCGTACGATCCTGGTCCGGGTCAAGGTAGGTATTGCTCCAAAATGAATCCCCATAAGCCCGAACATACACCGTTTGTCCGGAAGCAAACCCCGCATCAAGCAGGTCGCTTTGTGACAATGTAAGCTCAAACGGGTTGATCTGGGCTACAAATACCGGAGAAAATGCTTGATAGTCTTCCACCTCAAGGCTGGATTCGGTGCCGAGAAAATACCGGACATACCGACGGTTTGCCGTATTTCCAGCCGGTTCGGTCGTAATTTGCAGCGTCACCTCCCCAGCCTGTAGTTGAACCGCCAGGGCGGTAATCTCGGTGGTGGAGCGTTGACCCAGGGAGGGTGTTTCCGAGATAGCCGTAACCGGTCCGGTATTTTCGTGAACCACCTCGTATTTCTTAAAGGTACCATACCCTGCTTTTTCGTACACCAGGGTATGGGTTCCGAAAGGGACATCAGCTAGCACAAAGCGCCCATTGGCATCGGTTGTGGCGGTAATAAGTGGTGAGGTGCCTTCCACGCTGACTTGCATGCCGGCGTTGTCCAGAGAGTTGGTGCCCTCGTCGTATAAATTGACCGAACCTACGATGTCGGCCGCAGTGGCCGGACCGTCGTCGGGATCGGTATCGTTGCCGCAGGACACCACTAAAAAAGCAATCAGGACTCCCAAAAGAAATTTGAATTTCATCGTTTTTTTTCGTTAGTTAGTTTCGATCGATTCGCTGCTACTCGGGTGCTCGCTGGCTCCCTATTTCAAATAAATACTGTTTTCATCAAACAAAGGCGCTTCCTGCCCGATTTCCACAAACAAGGCTTTGCCGGGATTTGAGCGGTGAATTTCAAAATACCGAATGCCGCTGTTGCCCATTCCCCAGCCGGCACAGGTTTCGGTGATGGGTTCCACCGAGGCCCGCTCCTCGTACGCCTGCCTGGCCTTTCCGGTGGGGCGCAACTCGTACCGATCCACCCCCTCCCGGTTGGATGCAATCGCTTCAAAAGCACAGCACTCCGTTTTTGACCAATCCTCATCCGCCGACAAAACGTCCAACAGGTCCTCGATTTTTTCGTTCGGAAGAGAAAAAACCTGCAGGACGCGTTGCAGTGCTACCGGCTGCCCGTTTTCCACGCGCTCCACAAATGCGCCGGGCAAGGTTTCGCTGATTTCCACCCGTAGATCGGGGCTTTATTGCGCCCAAAACTCCATGCCTGCCCCGGAAATTTTCTCCCACTTCATCCCTGCATAAGGCGCTCGCAAAGGTTTTTCGTCCAGCGTCGCCGCAGCTTCGGTTTTCCTTTCTTTTCCTTTCTCTGCAGGGCCGCAGGACCCAAGGGCAAGTAGCAGCAGCACAAAAAACAGCAGCGGATGGTTCATTGCGTTATCGGACCGGTCAAAATTAACGCCCTAAATATACAGCTTTTTCGCTTTTCAAAAAGCTGGCAGGATCGTTTTTTGGGTTGCCTCGCGTGTCCTTTCTGGACGCTTGCGCCACTGCGGTGGTCGGACGTGGACGGAGAACGGGCAGCTTAACGCGCCGGACCGGGAGGGGAAGGACCGATCGCTCGACTCAGAACCCATCCGACTCGGTAAATTTTCTGCGGATGGTCTTTTCCAGGGAGACCAATAGGAATAGGCCAATTCCTGCCCCCAGCACCCGTATCCAGGAGTCCAGACCAATAGGGGCCGAGTGGAACAAGGTATTCATCAGCGGCGCATGAATGAATACGAGTTGCAGGAGTAGCATGGTGAAGGCGCCCACATACACCCATTTATTGGAAAACCAGCCGATTTCCCGAACGGACCGGTGTAGGGAGCGGCAGTTGAACAAGTAGAAGCCTTCCAGTACAATAAATACCGTGGTGGCCACCGTCTGGGCTTCGGCCAGGCTGGCCCCCAGGGATAACTCGTAACGAAATAGCAAAAACGAACTGAGCATCAGCAAGGTCCCGACCAATAGGGTCCGCATGATCAGGGGAAAGGTAAGGATGGGCTTGCCCGAGGGAACCGGAGGTCGGTCCATGATGCCCTTTTCCTTGGGTTCGAAGGTAAGCATCAAGCCAAGCAACACGGCGGTGGTCATGTTGATCCAGAGAATCTGCACCGGGGCTAACGGCAATTGGGTCGTAAAGGCAATGCTCGCAAGGATGACCAGGGCTTCTCCCAGGTTTGTCGGAAGGGTCCAGACAATAAACTTGGTCAGGTTGTCCAAGACTCCCCTTCCCTCTTCCACGGCGGCCTCTATGGAAGCGAAATTGTCGTCGGTAAGCAGCATATCCGAAGCATCTTTGGCGACTTCGGTGCCTGTAATGCCCATGGCGATGCCAATGTTCGCTTGCTTTAAGGCCGGCCCGTCATTTACCCCATCACCGGTCATGGCCACCACCTTGCCACTGGCCTGCAGGGCCTTTACCAGCCGAAGTTTCTGATCCGGGCTGACCCGGGCAAAGACCGCCACCGCTCCGGCCACTTCCTGCAATTGCTCGTCCGAGAATCCCTGCAGTTCCAGCCCGGTAAAGGCCAGGAGTCTTTCGTTTTCGGTTTGGCCACGGATCCCCAGTTGCTCGGCGATGTTGGCTGCGGTAAGGGCATGGTCGCCGGTGATCATTTTTACCTGTATACCGGCCTGCTGACAAAGAGCTACGGCATCTACCGCCTCTTTTCTCGGCGGATCAATCATGCCCTGAAGTCCGGTAAAGACCATGCCTTCGGACAGGTCCTGCTGGTCCAGTTGCCGTTGGTCAGGATCGCTGGTTTTACAGGCAAAGGCCAGGACCCGCAGGCCTTCCGCAGCCAACTGCTCGGCTGCCCGCTGCACGGCGGCTGAATCAATGGGGACAATTTGGCCGGTTTTGTCCAGCGCCCGATCCGCACAGCGGAGCACCGACTCCACCGATCCCTTTAAGAAAACCACCGTATGATCTTCGTGCCGGTGCAGGCTGCCCATGTATTGGTTTTCCGATTGGAAGGGAACCTCGTCCAGGCGGGGGTATTGCGGATCGGTTTGCTGCCGGGTGATGCCTGCTTTTTCGGCGGCACTGATCAGCGCTGCCTCGGTAGGATCGCCTTCCGCTGTCCACCGCCCCCCTTCTTCCACAATGCGACTATTGGAACAAAGCAGCCCTGCAGTCAGCACCTGCTGCAAGGCCGGCTTTTCGGAAAGGCCCACCGCTTGCCCGTTAAAAAGAACGTTTCCTTCCGGATTGTAGCCTATCCCGGTAAGCTCAAAAGCCTCCCCGCCGGCCAGTATTTTTTGAACCGTCATTTGGTTTTCCGTGAGCGTTCCGGTTTTGTCCGAGCAGATCACGTTGGCGCTGCCCAGGGTTTCCACGGCCACCAGTTTGCGGATAATGGCCCGCCTTTTGGCCATCTGGGCCACGCCAATGGCTAGCATGATGGTCACCGCTGCCGGAAGGCCCTCGGGTATGGCACCCACCATCAGCGCCACGGCCACCATAAAGGCATCTGCCAGGCTCTCTCCCCGCAGGTAGGCCAGCGCAAGTATCAACAAGGCCAGGCTCAGAATGACCCAAAGTAAGGTATGACTGAATTTTTTGATTTTCAGGGTCAGGGGGGTATCCAGTTCTTCCGCAGAAGCGATGGATTGGTTGATCTTGCCTACCTCTGTGCGGTCCCCGGTAGCCACCACCAGGCCCTTTCCCGTTCCGTAGGTCACCACCGTGGTGGCGAAGCCCATGTTGTGGCGATCCCCCAGCAGGGCATCCCCATTAGTGGTCTCCGGATTTTTTTCGGTGGCCACCGACTCTCCGGTCAGGGCCGATTCGTCCACCTGCAGGTTTTTGACGGCGAAGAGGCGCAGGTCGGCGGGGATTTTATCCCCCGGCTGCAGCAACACAACATCCCCGGGTACCAGGCCCAGGCTGTTAATTTCTGACTGCCTGCCGTCACGAATGACGGTGGCCCGGGTGCTCATGCTTTTGGACAGCGCATCGATGGCCTTCAGGGCTTTGGTTTCCTGCACGTAGCCAATGATGGAGTTGATCAACACCACGGCAAAGATGACAGCGGCATCCGTGTATTCTTCCAGAAGCAGGGTAAGGGCTGTAGCGCCCAGCAAAATATAAATCAGGGGTTGGTGAAACTGGAGCAGAAAGCGAACGATGCTGCTCTGGCTTTTTTTGGTGGTAATGCGGTTTTCCCCGTACTGCTGCAAACGTGCTTGCACCTCGTCGGTTGATAGTCCCTGATCGGTGTTGGTATGCAGCGCTTCTGCTACCTGCTTGTAGCTGTGTGTATGCCAGTGCTGCTGCTTGTGTTCCATTCCTATTTATCGTATCCAAAAGCCAAAAAACCTTTGGTGAATATACCCCAAAAAATAAAACGAATCAAATGGATATTGCATTCCCGAAGCGAAACGTTAAGTTGAGATTTACGGAATTCAAAAGCTTTACCCTCCCTGGCCCGTTTGCACACGAAGCTCACAAATACAGGCTAGTTTCCATACCTTCCGATAAACCCATATCTTTCGGCTTCCTTGGGATTACACAAAAATGATGTTAAATTTACAGCATAACTACAGCAGTTATGGGTAGAAAAACAATCGATTTTGGCGAGACCTTAGATCGGTATATTGATTTTGCCGTAAAACAAGGTGGGTATAAAACCGAAGCTGAATATCTACGGTATTTGGTTCGGAAAGATGAAGAGCGCAACAGGGCGTTTTTGATTACCAAAGCTGCTGTTCAGGAAGGCCTCGAGAGTGGTGTCAGTCCTAAAGCCAGGACCGCAGAAGAAATCGTAACACTTGCCAAGAAAAGAGCGTTGGGAAAAACGGATGTAAACCGGCATGGCTAATTACGTTTTATCTGTCAAGGCAGACGAAGATGTGGATGCTATTGCTGACTACTCTTTAGAGAAATGGGGTGAAAAACAAACCCTTGTTTATATTGAAGAGTTGTTCAACTGCCTGGAAAAAATCGCTATTAGTTCTGAAATTGGGCGAGATGCATCCGAATTTTCCACACACCTTTAACGCTATAACTACAAAGCCCACAGTATTTTTTTTGTACGTTCCGAATCGAAGATACTGATTGTGCGTATTTTAGGGCAGCAACAAGATTTTCAACGTCACTTATAATCGAAATCCCTGGGAGCGTCCACACTAGAAGTAAGCTTAATTTTATGTTCTCTATCAGCTGCGTAGGCAAGACAGGCCTTACTATCATCAACTGTAAGTTCCGGGAAATCAGAAATAATTTAATGTGGCTATAATTGTTTTTTAGTGGGCACATTGAATCTCGCAATAATTATCATCCAGACGTGTGACGTGTACGTCATGCTCGATTTCATCCTGGGTCATTCCGGCAGCTAACCATCCAAGGACATCAAATACGGTGATTCTGGTATCACGTATGCATGGCTTTCCAAATCTTTTATTTGGGTTACGTTTTATTATTTCCTTGTAATCTATCATCTCATTTTGGCTCATTTATATATTCAAGAGCTCAAATCGAACACCCAGTTTTTTTTTGTGTTATTTATCCGTATTCTAAAGTTACGAAAGACAAATTAATTTCTTTATGGCTTCCTTCAGAAATTGACAAAACCGCAGCCAATAAATTCAGCAGCAAATTGCCGATCACCTTGAAATGGTATTTAGTAAACAGTCCTTCTAGGTGCTTCCAGTAGTAAAATGGCAAAGGCTCAAAATCCTGCGCCTCTGAAGAGGGTTCGTATACCACGTTTTTTAAGAAATTCGAGCAACTGATCCACAACTTCTTTGGCTCCTCCTGTTTAAACATCGATGTTTTTGATGGACAGGGTAAGCGGTACACGCCCCGGGAATGGTTTATTGCGCCCTACGAAGTAATCGAAGAGGCGATTGCCCTGATCATTAGCGGCGAAGTCGTGAAGTATTAAAAGCCTAAGTTTTCTGAAAGATGGACAAGTATGTTGATGACGTTAGCCTTCAATTTAGGTAGGTCATCGTTGATAATTTCCCAAACCAGTTTTGAATCAATCCCAAAATACTCGTGAACATAGCTATTTCGCATGCCTTTTATCTGATCCCATTCAATCTCCCGGAATTTTATTTTGATTTCTTCAGAAATGTGAACGCTCGCCTCACCTATGATCTCCAATTGCTTGATACATGCAAATCGCATCATTGAATGCTTCAAGAACTTTTCATAATCCGCATTTTGCAGATATGTTTCTATTTCAGAAATGGCATCAAGGATGTGGTTCAAACGAGCGTTGTCTCCTATCCTATTTCGCATAAATCAGTTCTTTTTCAAGATCTACGTAAGGTTTGACATACTTGGACAAGCCGTTTGACGAAACCAAATCGACCTTTGTATTCAATATCTTTTCGAGATCAATTTGCATCTGAATAAATTCCAAACCTATCTTTTTCGTGTAATCCAAGTCAACCAAAATATCTATATCGCTATGCTGATCTGCCTGGCCTCGTGCATAGGAACCAAACAGGTATGCTTTCAAAACCGGTCGGGTTTTTAAGTATGCTTTGATGCTTTCTATTTTTGATTCATCTAGCCTCATACCTACAAATATAACGTTTTCTGTAATTTTCTGCACCAACAGCAAGCATATCGAATCCACTGATCACCTGCATCGATTTACGAAAACCGCAAATAATTGCTATTGTGAAGATTTAGAAAATTTTGGCACTAAATTGAATTTCCATCAAGATCCAGTCTACCGATTATTGCCATGATTTCTACCGCATTATTTTCAATTCTGAAATAGATACTATCTGCTCCACAAACGCTACGTCTATAGCCTTCCCTGATAAAATCCACGCTCGGAAATAGATAGGGTTGGTCAGCAATTAAATCAAACTGGTCAAAAAATGCCATAAACTATTTTTCGGCCTGGGTTTCACCAAATCGTAAAACCCCATAGTAATGAATACGAATCAAATCCGCCTTGGCGTCCTCAGTAAGTCTGTAATGGCCCATTATTGATTGCCCAATTCTTTCTTTGATTGTGCCAGGATTTCTTCGGGACTCGTGTTTGTAAAACCACTATGTTCTGCTTTGATAAGTTTCCTGCGTATCCAGTCTATCTGCCTTTATTGGGCACGTGCTTGCCGGATTAAATCGTTGACGAGCTCTCTTTTGCTGGAATACTCTTCCCTATCGACCTGGGCTTAGAGCCAATCGTCGTTTGGTTTGGTTAAAGAAATACGCTGTCTTGCCATGGTTTTATTCTTTACTAGAATTGTTGATGCAACAATTACATCATTTCAGCACCAAAAACAATGCTATCCTAATTTTGTCGTCTACTATATTTCTAAAAAGAATCCGGTCAAATTTTTTCACCTTAAAAGGTAATGCCATTTGTGTTGATTAGTAGCATTTCACCCCTCCTCCACAATGACCACCGAATCGGTATACTGCCAGGGGCTGATCAGCTCCATCCAGCCGGACCAGTTCCGAATGCCCTGCTCCCGGTACTCGCCTGTAAAAATATTGAACCAGGTGATTTTCATCTTTCCACTAGCCGGCTTGGGAAGCACCGCATTGACCCGCTCGCTGTCTTTGGGAATAAACATCAGGTACAAGCCCTCCCCGTTGCTTAGCGCATAGCCATTGGTGGCCAGGTTGTCCGTTCCTACACGGCCGTTGGTGGTAATCTTGGGATAGCTGGGTTGCAGCTCGTTGAAGTTGTATCGGGTAAACAGGCCGGCCAGGTGCTTGTAGTAGTCAAACCGCGGCGGCTCAAAATCCTGCCCCTCCGCAAAAGGATCGTGGACCACGATGTTCCAGGAGCTGTTCTGCCAGTAATAGGAACCGTACACCCCGGCAAATACGCATTCGTAGGTCCGCACCAGGCAGGTTTCCGGGCTGGTGTAATTCCCAACAAAGGTACGATAGGGGCCGGTTTCGTAGCCCCCGTGTTCGATGTTGACCACCGGCTTAGCGGCATGAACCGCCCTTCCCTGCAGCATCAGGGAATACAGATTGGAGCGCCAACTCTGAATGGAAATAAAATCCACCAGCTCCCCGTACCGGGAATTGAATTCGTAATCGTGTACCGTGATCAATCGGTTGTATCGGTCCTTTTCCCGAATCCGGCGAATCCGTTCCTGAATGTAGGGCGGATCGGCCCGCTCGTAATCCAGTGCTTCTTTGGAAACGTCCCAGATCACGTTGGAAAAGGCTTGGTAGCGGTGAATGATGTAGTCAAAATACAGGTTGTCCCCATGGGAGTACATTTCAGGCCAGTTGACCAATTTGTTCCAAACATAGATCATCAAGTGGGCATCCAACCCTTTGCTTTGCATGCTGGCTAGCACCCGGTCCCAATGCTGAAAAAGGTCCAGGTTCAGGCGGCTAAAATCGGGGTTATCGTTGCTGCCTTCCCAGGCGGTATAGGGTGGTTTGCCGTAGAAGTATTTTTCCGGCACGTCGTCGGCCACTCGCCAACCCACATCGTAGGCGTAGATATTTGCCACCACGTGATTGAATCCGTTTCTTTTTACCTGATCCAGGAGTTGCTCGGTCTTGGGCAGGCCGGATTCGTTGCCGTAGTCCAGGGCAAACAACCAATCCAGTTCAAAGGCCAGCATAAAATGGGGATCGCCGTTCGCATAGGCAAAGGCCTGGGGATTTTCCGGATCGATGCCTACTGCTCCTTTTTGCCGGGGACTGGAGTTGGGCAACACCTGCAGTTCGCCAGTCAGTCCGCTGAGTTTGGGCTCGGAGGAGTACGTGACAAAGCGCCAGGTGCCTTGCTCGGCAGCCGAAAAGCGGCTGATCCATTCGTTTCCGCCATTGTAAAAACCGGCAAGGTCCAGGAGCTGCCCATCGGGTCCGGTATAAATGGCCCCGAATGTCGCGTCAAACGGATTATCATCGGGATCAGTTTTGGCAGAAAAGACGATGTCGTTTACCTGTCCTTGGTCGATTTGCAGCAGGGCTCCCTTTTTGAATGGAGAGGTTTGAATTTGTGCGATAGAAAAGGAAGGAAGGGTAAGAATTCCTACAAAAACGATCGCAAAGGCTTTTTTCCACATGATTCAATCGGCTAATTTTATGTATACGGTATACTTTCTTAAATATAAGCCATTTCCGACTTGGGGCCGAACAATGCCTGGGTTTTTATTCGCGTACCGGGCAGCAACTTGATCGGCTCGGTGGAGTTACGAAAGGAATGGTGGTTTGTGTACGTTTGAATGGTCGGTATCTTACTTTAAAAGCCTTGCCTTCCCCAGCCCGATTACATTACCAAATTTCAGCAACAAATCGGCAATTCCGCAACTCCACCTTGCAAAGGGGGCTGAGGGATTTCAGGACGGAAATGGGAATTTGTGGTAGGACTAACAATGAATAAAGTTTAAACCTAAACTTTTTTTCGAGACAGATTAGTTTTCAAAGAAAATGCTTCCCGACACTGGTTGGCACAGGCGCTACACTCTCCGACGCAGCGGAGGGAATTGTTGCCGATCCAATGTCAAAACCGATTTATTTCACTTTCTTCCCCGGGGTTTCGCGGCCTCCTTGAAACAAAACCAGGCTTTCTACCACACCGTTTTTCCGTTCAAAGGACACCTTGGCCTCCACCACCGTCAGGTAAAACAGGGAATCGCTTTCGGCATAGAGTTCCAGCCGGGGCTGAGCGGTGGCCTGCAAATACAACTGCGTCCCCTCCCTGCTAATCGTAATGGAAAAATCCGGGGCCAGCTCGTACACACCCACGTATTCATCCAGCGTAGATTCAGCCACCTCTACGGCCTGATTGCCGGATTTGAGTTCTGCCAATTCCGAACCCGGATCGAGCAGGTGAAAGCCAATATCATCCGAACCAGTAGAGGAATTGGTAAGCAGGACCACCCCAACTCCGGTTTCTTCTACAAATCCGACAAAGGTACGGTATCCCCCGGTACCCCCGTTGTGCCAGATAACGTCCCCTTCCTTCCCTTCCTTGATATGCCAACCCAGACCTACGTTCATCTCCCCGGCCTTGCGGTGCCGCACCTGGTGGGAAAGTTCCATCGCTGCCGACAGATCGCTGTCGATGTACCCCAAATTGGCCGCTATAAACCTCGCCATATCGGCAGCGGAACTTCGAATGGCACCGGCACCGGCCAGGGTGGGAATGTCCCAGTTTTCGACCACTACTCCCGCACTGTGTCCAAGCGCCAGGTGCTGCTGCATGCGGTCGGTGAGCCGGATTCGGGTATCCTCCATGCCCAATGGATCGGCAATGACCCGTACCATCAAATCCTCATAGCTCATGTCTTTGTTTTGCGCTAGGATGTGCCCCAGCAGGCCTTGGGCAAAATTGGAATACTCGTAGGCAGCACCTGCTTCCCGAGTGGGCTCATAGCTGGAAATAAACGCATACATCTGGTCCTCCGTGTAGTCAGCAAAGGGATTGTTGGGATTGGCCGGGGTGAAATTATCCGGCATGCGTGGAAAGCCGGAGGTATGATCGGCCAGGTGCCCAATGGTAATCTCAGCGGCACCCTTCTTAGCGGCTGTTACCCCCTCCGGTAAAAAGCGATTGACCTCATCTTCCAACTTGATGTCTCCATCCAGCACCTGCTGGGCGAGCAAGATTCCGGTAAACACCTTGGATATGGACCCGATTTCAAAAATGGTATAGTCATCCACCGGGCTGCCGTCCGCAGCGGTCTTCCCGAAATGATGAAAGGTGGTGCCGGAAGAATCGATCAGGGCAATGGCCATTCCCGGGGTGATCCCGTCTGCGATGCGTTTTTCAATCGTTTCCAGTACTGCCGGGGGAAGTGAGTCCAGGCGTTTCTTACCGGTATTCGGTTGGCAGTGCATGGTAAGTAGGGATACCAACAGTAGCAATCCTGTGATTCCAATGCGTTTCATAGGCGTTTTGGTTAAGCGTACGGGTGACTGACTACCCTCTTGCTTTTAGTTCCTAAATTAATCAATCCGGACAAGTAATCAAGCCCAACTGTCCCGATAGAAGAAATAACCGGAGTTCTATTTCTTGTTTAACAGGACCGAAAGGCCCGTTTGCGCCCTTCGCTGCAGCAAAACGATCCAAATGGTGGCGTCCGGAGCCGAGCGAAATACCTGCTCCGGCCGCAACATCGAGGATGTCTCCTGTCCGAAAATCAGGATGCCGTTTTCCTCTTTTTTCAGGTTCGGTTAGCGCCAGTCAGCAAAATTTAGTAGATTTCGTACAGCGAACGAAAACCAAAAACCCAACGTATACCGCATGCAATCCGCACGAATCGCCCTACTCCTTCCCCTTCTGGCCTTGCTTTCCTTTCCTGTTTTTTCAGGGATCGAACGGGTTTCCTTCCGGGGATGGTCAAATTGCTACCGCATGTACAACGAAACGGTAGACCTGATCATCCATGCAGAAACGGGTGGACGGGTATTGGCCTACCGCATCGGCGGTAAAAACATCCTCTATGCGGATTCCCTGCAGGATGGAAAGCGTTTCGAAGAATGGCAAGCGGAGCGCTTTGACCCGGACGGGGGAAGACTGGACTATGGACCCGAAGCCCTCACCCAAAAGCTCCATGCTGCCACCTGGATGGGTCCCTGGCAGGCCCGAATCGAGGGACCTTATCGGTTGGTGCTAAGCAGTATGCGGGACGAGGAACTGGGATTGCGCAGCGAGCGGATACTCACGCTTTCGCCCCAGGGCGGTCAACTGAAGATCTTCCAGCGGGCGGAGAACATCAGCCAGGATACGTTGGTCCGCCACTTTTGGAGCCGCACCCTGGTGCAGCCGGGGGGAATTCTTACGCTGCCGGTAGATCCGGAAAACAGCCGATTTGCCGCTGGCTACGGTCGGTTTGAGTGGGGACCAAACCGCATCAACCCCGAACCCGGACCGGACGAGCGGATATGGGTTCGCGGAAAGGTACTGCACTTCCACGCCGTGGGATCCACCATCAAGGCAGGCAGCGATGCACTCGTGGGATGGATGGGCTACCAATGGGAAAACCTACTTTTCATCAAGCGCTACCCGGTGTTCCCGGAAGCATCCTATGCGGGCAGTGAACACGTGATGGGTATTTTTTATAGCAATGGACGCTTTGCCGAAATGGAGCCCTGCAGCCCCAGCTACCGCATGGCTCCGGGAGACCGCATCGAGTTTACGGAGTATTGGGAATTGATCGCCTTGTAGGCACTCCGTTCGAATGTACACCAGTCAAAACCTTGGCTCTCACCCAGTTCAGTTACAGATTCAGCCAGTAGTTTAGTTTCATCACAAAGGCGCGCTGTTTGGAAGCGAAGGTTCCTGGGAAATAATTGTCCGTGTACACCATAAATAGATCCGAGACCGGCGCATAGCGCCACTGAATCCGGGTATTGATGTTGATATTATCGATCTGATTGTTGTACTGCACAAACGTAGTCCAAAATAGACTCCGGGTAAAGGTAAGGTCGATTCGGGGACCAATCAGAAAAAGATCGGCATCGTTCTGCGGTTCGGGCAGCCGGATGCGGCTGTAACTAAGGTTCATGGTGATATTGGCCCGGTAGCCGATGCGCCATTCGGCCATGCCTGTAAAATTAGCCATGGTTCCGCTGTAGTACTGCCCGATCTGTCCGGTACCCCGCAGTGCCAGTGCCTTTCTGGGATCGGTGCGAAAATCGATTCCGAGGTAGCTGTACCGGTATGCCGTCCCTTCCGCCAGCGGTTCGCCGCCGGTTCGGGTGGGATCAAAGGGAAAAAAGAGGTAGGTGTATTGGTTGTTGGCACTTAGCGTCACCTCGGCAAAGGAATGAAACTGCACCAGGTAATTCAAGGCATGCAGTTCGTCCGTTACGCCCAGCGCAGGATTCCAGAGGGTTTCGGAGACAATGCTCGGTCCGTGCCGGTTGACCTGCTCCGAATCGGGAAAAAAGGTATAGCCGATCTCGGGGGCGATGCGTTGGTATCCCGTACGGGGTGTATACCCTACCAGGGGATTGTAATTTTCTCCCACGTAGGAATAGGCCAGTCCGGCATTGAAGTTCACGTCGCTAAACGCCAGTTGGGCATGGCCGGTACCGGTGTCGTCGTCCACGCCTTCTTCGAAGGTACGGTGGTAAAAAAACTTCCCGCTCCAGCGGTTGTCTTTGGAAAACAGGTTGTAATCAATCCCAGCCAGGCGGTTATGATCCCCATTCACCAGGTTGGTTTTTTCCATGTCCAGGGTCTCCCGGTTGATCAGCATGACGCCCACATTAGAGCGGTTAAACACTTTGCGCTGCAGCGCTGCTACGGAAAAGTTCTTTCCCGTAATGCCTCGCAAGGGATCGCTTCCGGTTTGCATGTTCATGGCCCCTACCCGCCAGTCATCGGTAAGCTTGCCGCTGAGCCGGGCACCGTAGAGAATCTGGTTCTGCACGTTTTGTCCGGTGGATTCGTCCCGATCAACTCCAATCCGGCGGGAGAAAAAAGGCCGGATGCGGTCCGTTCCAAAATCGGCAAAAAGATCCGCGTTTTCCAGAAAAAACTGTCGCCGCTCTGGGAAAAATATTTCGAAGCGGTCCAGGTTGGTTACTTGCTCGTCCACTTCCACTTGTGAAAAATCCGGGTTTACCGTCAAATCCAGATTCAATGCCGGCCCCAGGCCAATTTTGGCATCCCCGCCAAAAGAGGGCTTCAATGGTTCGCGAATGCCCTCGAGGGAATTGTTGGAGGTCACCATGGCAGCATAGGGAATCAGGGAATAGTTTCCCCCGGATTTGGGCAGGGGCTTCGGGAAGTACAAATTCCGGGAAAAAGCCATGTGGGTCACGTTGAAGTTCCGGGGTATGGGTGTCCAGGTGGTTTTTTCAGAATACTTACTATCGATGCGGTATACGTTTACGTTCCAATTGTCCGTGGCATCCTTGTAGCGCAGCGTGGAGAAGGGAATGGCGATTTCTGCCACCCAGCGATCCTCCAAAATTACGGCCTCGGAATACCACTTGTTGTCCCAGGCAAGGTTAAAATCGGTCGGTTGCAGGCCTCCATTACCTACCATGGCCTCCCGTTGTACGCCATAGGGGTTAACGCCAAAGATATAGCCATTCGTTTTGTCATTGAAGGTGTCGATCACGAAACTGATTCCATCGTTTTGATTGCCGCGGTAGTCGCGCCGCAAGGAGGTACTGACGTAGGAATCCCTGGGCTCCGGGCTAAGCATCACCGCGGCGATGTAGAGAAATTTATCGTCGTAAGCGATTTTCACCTGGGTTTTCCCGATCGCAGGTAAGGTATCTGTCGGAAAGGTCTGAATAAAATCGGCAATCCATCCTCCTTCCTGCCATACTTTCTCGGTTAATTGTCCATCTACGGTAATTGGCTCATCTACCAACACGGCATGCATGTCCGGTACGGCTTCCTGCCCGAAAACAATAAAATTAGTCGAAAAAAGAAATACGTAAGTTAATACAAGTCTATTCATCAAATCTGGCGTTCAAAGTCAAAGTTAGGACTTCAAACGCCAAAGATATGATTAGATTTACACAAGTGGTAGCCAATGGGGCCAGGAAAAGGTCAATCGGTGTTTTTTACCCAAACATTTACAAACCCGGTAGGTAATTCCAACACGACCTTCAGGTTATCGGGAACTACCTGCAGGTCAAAATTGGCGGATTCTTTGTCCAAACGCACCTCTCCCAACAGCCGGTACAGATCGGAATTGCCGTAGCGGAACTGGTTGGTGGGCGTGATCCAAACGCGCCCTGTTTTCCCACTACCGTAACTTTTCCAATGAAGGGAAAGGTCTTTACCGGAAAGGCTGCCCGACAGGTGCGAGGCATGGGCTTCGCCCAAAAGGGACACCCCATCAACTTCCATTGCCTGGTTTTTTGGAATGGAAAGGTGCATGTGGTGCGCCATTGTTGGAAACAGATCCACGATTCCGGGGGTCTGGGAGGCGATTTCATTCAACGCTTTGTTAGAAACGATCCAGGTGGCCCGCTCTTCCTCGGTTTGGCCGCCGTGGTGGAAGCCGCCTTCTCCCCTGCCATGGTCTGTGGTAATGAGGAGCAGCCAGTCTTCGCCATAATTTTTTTCGCGTTCCCGAATGGCCGACCAAATCAACCCGACTTGCCGGTCGGCTTCCTGAATGGCGCTATCCATTTGGGGGCTGGCGCCGTATCGGTGCCCCATATCATCGGTGTGCTGCAGGTATACCCAGATCAGGTCAGGCCCTTTTTCCCGGATATCCTTTGCCGCATAGGCAGCCACTTGTTGGTCTATTTCCCGGATGTAATCGCTTTGCTCGTCATGGGGGATCCCCAGGGTATCGACTTCCAACCCATCAAAATGGTAATCCAACTGCAGCCTGCCCGTGGCCTCCAGATTCTCTCCAACGAGTTTGGTCCGGTTGTCCAGCCAGGTAGAGTATACGGCAGTGGTCTTATGGGGGTAGTCCTCCTTGAAATGCCGGAAAATCGTCCAATAATGGTAATTGGGTCGGCGAATACTGTTTCCCCTGACATTGTGTTTGTTGACCCACACGCCGGTTAACAGGCTGTTGTACCCCACAGCGGAGACGGTGGGGGTCTCGGAATATCCGCCCCGCATTCCCCCAACATGGGCCGGATAGTAGCCCCCTTCGGCCATCACCTGGTCCAAATGGGGCGTAGGGTTTTTAAGCAGCAATTCGCGCTGGATTCCATCCAAAATAATAAACAGGGTCTTCTTTTCCTGCGCCCGGCCTGAAAAAGCCAGCAAGAAACCGGCTAAAAAAAAGAGGGAAAAGGCATTCAATTTATTCTTCATAGGTGCTTTGTGTTTTACGGTCGAGATACTAAAAATAAACCAAGCTACCGGAAGACAGCCGGTAGCTTGGTCTAAAATTACGTTACATGCCGATTATTCCCATCCAAATAGCTGTTCCAGATTCGGATTCAGGGTAACTTGTTGTAGGGGAATGGGACGGTAGTAGTACTTTGGCTCGACAAAGGTTCGCTCCGTGGTCTCGGTTACCAGCGTACCTCCCTGCGATCCGTTTTCCAGGTACACGGTTACGTTATCGTCTACCGTTCCTGCGCGGTAGTAAATTAGCATCCTGCCCAGAGAATTGGTTTCCTTTTCCGGATCACCAGGAATATCCGCATCCTTATCGATCAGGATAATATCCTCCACGCCGTCTCCGGTCATGTCGTATTTTCCGAGTCCGGGAAAATACATGCCTTTGGGAATTCGCTCCAGTAGCTTTCCAGCCGACCAACGCATCAGGTCGTCGTGGCGGTAGCCCTCCATGGCAAATTCCACCCGTCGTTCCCGGCGAATTTCCAGCATCACGCCAGCCATGGGTCCGGATACCTGTGGGTATTTTTCGGCAAGTAAAGGATCCGGCTGGGCATTGGCTTCCGTTAGCTGCAAATCGGGCATTCCTGCCCGTTGGCGCAGCAGGTTTACCGACATGTCCAGGTCGGCCTGTGTCAGGCTGCCCAATTCGGCTGCGGCTTCCGCATAGGTCAGCAACACTTCGGCATAGCGGTAAACGGGGAAATCCAAACTTCCCAGCGCCACGTTTTCCGTGGTGTTATTGTACCCTTTTTGCTGGAAGTATCCGGTAAAATTGCGGTTCAAAATGGGGATAAATTCCGCAGGCTCTGGCTGCCTTACCCAACCCGGATAGACCAGGGTCTGCGATAAGCGCGGATCTCTGTTTTGAAACTCGCTGACATAAGGCAGCGTTTCGTAGCCCGGCTGATCGGTAAATCGGGAGCCGTCGCGCATCAGGTAGGTTTGCACCAGATCGCGGGAAGGCGACTGTTCGTAGGTTCCGAATACGGTATAATTGATGTTACTGTTTCGGTCTTTGTTTAAGTCGTACGGGTTGTAAAGAATCACCTCACTATTGCCGCCGAGTTCCTGACTGGTAAAGAGTGCCTGGTAATCGCTTTCGGGATTTCCGGTTTGGTGCAGGGAGAAATTCCCGGAATCCATGATTTCCCGGGCCAGGTCTCTTGCCCGGGTTAGGAAGGCCTCAGCGGATCCCTGCAAGCCAAGTTCGTCGTGGTATTTGCGAAAGGTACCTTCGTACAAGGCCATCCGGGCAAAGAAGGTTTTTACCGCCCAGTTGCCGGGCGTACCGCTGGGTACGTCCTCCCGCACGTGCTGTGCTGCAAACTCCAGGTCTTCCACGATTCCGCTTACCACGGTCTCTCTTGAATCCCTTCCCTTAAACAACTCCTCATCGGCCGGGTTGAGAAGTCGGTCGTACCAGGGAACATCGGAGTAGCGTTTGACCATTCCGAAATAAAACACCGCTCGGTAATACCTGGCCAGTCCTTCGTAATGCTGGATGGCTTCCGGGCTGGCATCGGCATTGGGACTGTTTTCCAGAAAATAATTGATGTTCCGAAGCCGGGCCCAATTCCATCCACCTGTGATGTTCTGGGAACTGGGAGAGCCGGTCATCATGCTCTTGATTTCGATGGCCCCGGTCGTAGCCATGTTGTCGCTGCTTTGGTCGGCCTGGTATTCAAACATGCCGGGAAGGGACAAGAGGCCATTGACATACAAACGAAGATCTTCTTCGGTCTTGAAAAACTCTTCGGGAGAGATAGACGTCTGCGGATACCGATCCATGAACTCGTCGTCGCAGGATGCAAACCAAATGACATTCAGAACCAATAAATAAATGCTATATCTTTTCATCGTGTGTCGGATTTTAAAGGTCAATATTTACGCCAAAAGAATACCTTCGCTGAAAGGGATAGGACCAGCCGTACCCGTTATTGACCGCCTCTGGGTCTACAAAGGATTTGATGGCGGAAAATTCGAATAGGTTCTCTCCGGTAACGAAGATTCGAATTCGGCTGGCATTGATCCTGCCTGCCAGTTCCTGTGGCAGGGAATAGCCCAGGGTCAGGTTTTTCACCCGCAGGTAGGCGGCGTTTAGCAGGTAACCGGTCTGCGGAATATCCAGGCCTGAGCCGTAGTTGTTGTCCGCCAGCCAGGCTTGCAGTACGGGATAGCTGGAATCGGTATTGGCATCAGCCAGTCCCGCATCCAGATACGACTGGCTGTGCTGCGCACGGAGGGCCTCTCCATCGGCTTGTCCCCGGTAAAAATCCAGGTTCCAGGGGTAAATATTGGCATAAGGCTGCTGGTACGGACCCCAGAAAAGGTAGTGCTGCGGGTAGTAATCTTGTCGTCCTACTCCCTGCAAGAACATGGATACGTCGAAGCCGTTCCAGGACACGTTCAGGTTGGCTCCCACCTGGTAGCGGGGCCGACTGTTTCCGATGATGGTCAGGTCTTTGGAATCCGTTTCGGTAAGGCCTTGCTCGATTTTCCCATCGTTGTTCAAATCCTCGTATCTAGGCCAGCCAGGTACGATATCCAAGGCTCCCCAGGGAATTATGGCCGACTGATCCAACTGGCTGATTTCGTCCTCCGAGCTAAACATGCCGTCGTTTACCAATCCCCATATTTCGCCGATTTCCTGCCCTACCCGGTAGTTGGACAACAAGCCTTGCTCGTTTTCAAAGCGGGTGATCCAGGAGCGGGAATCGGATACGAAGAATTTGGACGAAAACTGAATCGGTTTCTCGTAGCTGCCGAATTGATTTCGGTAATTTAGCGTCAGTTCCCAGCCTTTGGTCTGCAGATCGGCTGCATTTTGCTGGGGAGGTGAGGTTCCCAACACGCCGGGCAGTTCCACCGGATTGGTCAACATGTCGCGGGTATCCCGAATGAAATAATCGAAGGTCGCAAAGAATTTGTCTTCCCAAAGACCCAGATCCACGCCAAAATTGGTGGTAACAACCCGTTCCCAGGTATAAAAATTTGGATCCACTGCGAGTGCGGGGGCGCTATTGACCACCACCTGCCGGTCTCCGCCGATGAGGTAACTGGACAACCCGGTGGGGAGGGCTTGCAGGTACCCAAAATTGGATACGTTTTGGTTACCCAGGCTTCCATACGATCCTCGTAGCTTGAACGTCGGAGCGGCGGCCCCCATGGCCATGTCCTGAAAGAAACCTTCGTCGCTGATAATCCAGGCACCGGAAAGCGAAGGGAAAAATCCCCAGCGGTTGGACGAAGGGAAACGGGACGATCCATCGTAACGCCCGTTAAATTCCAAAATGTACTTGTTGTCGTACGTATAGTTGGCCCGGCCAAATACACTTTGGGTGGCGTACGAACTGTATCCGGGTCGAATAAAGGAATCTCCGGTAGTCAAGCCCAGGTAAGGCAGGGAGGAGGAAATCAGCACCCGTCTTTCGGACTCCACCGAAGAATAGGAATAGCTTTCCTGGTTGTACCCAGCCAGAATATTGATGGAATGATCACCAAAGGTTTTGGTATAGTTACCGTAAAGATCGAAGATGGTGTTTTGCAGGTTGCCGTTTCGCTCTGCCACCAGCCCGTCTCCACCTTCCGTACGCACGTCATCGGGACCGAATCCAATGTCAAATTTTCGTCGGTCCCAACCGTAGATCCACTGCTCTCTTTTAAAACTACCATTACCCGTTACCGTAAGGTCTCCATTCAAGAAAGTCCCGGTGGCGCGAAGGATGTTGTGAAAGCCAAACATGTCCTCCTGGTTTCGTCCACCGTCTACCAGTCGGGCAGCCAGTCTCCCGGCATCCGTATTGGCCCAGGTGCCGTCGGGGTTTTCGGCTACTTCTATGGGCGTCAGAAAATAGATATCCGTGATAGTATTGGTTGATTCTGCCCGTTTCGTCTGGTAGATGTTCAGGTTGTTATCCAGTTTCAACCAGGACTTCGGCGTGGCTGTCAATCGGGCTCGCAGGGAATATCGATCCCAGTTATCCGGCTGCAATTTATTCATGCCGTTTTCCCGGGTATAGTCTCCCGACACGTAGTAGGTCATGGGCAGGTTTTCGTTGTTGGAACTCCCGCTGATGGCCAGGCTTTGGTTGGTAGAAAAGCTGGCATTGTTGAAATAATAGCCGTACCAATCGTTATTACCCATGTAGGCCCATCGATTGGGATTGTTGGGGTCGATTCGCACGTCTTCTACGCTGGGGTCTTCGGACCGTTCCCGAGCCCATTGGTAGTGAAAGTCGTTAAAGTTGATGTAATTCCAGGGCGTATTGCTGGTGGCCTGGTCCATGACCCTGGAATAAATATACGGATCGGTAACCGGTTCGGGCAACACGGTGGGTTTTCCCCAGGAAAAGTTGCTGTTGTACGAAATGGTTTGCTTGCTACCCCCTTGTTTGGTAGTGATCAAAACCACGCCAAAGGCAGCCCGGGCGCCGTAGATGGCAGCCGATGCCGCATCTCGCAATACGGAAAAGGATTCTATATCGGCAGGATTCAAGCGAAGCAGGTCTTCGTAGGCAACGGCGATTCCATCGATGACGATCAGTGGACCGCCTCCGTTAATGGAGGTGAAACCCCGGATATTGATATCCGGCACCGTACCGGGGCGACCTCCGGAATACGTAATGTTCAAACCGGGACTGGCACCCTGCAAGCCTTGCATGACGTTGGCTACGGGGCGGTTGATGATGTCTTCACCCGAGATTTGATCCACGGCACCGGTGAGGTTGATTTTCTTTTGGGTTCCGTATCCCACCACCACGACCTGTTCCAGCAGGGTTTCTTCTGCGGATAGGGTTACGTCGAGGGTCGTGCGGTCCCCGACCGCGATGGTACGTGTTTCAAAGCCGATAAAGGAAAATACCAATTCGGACTCCGGCGAGGGTACTTCGATGCTGTAGGCACCGTCAATATCGGTAATACTTACGCTGTTTCCGCCTTTTTGGTACACGGAAACTCCTGGTAAAGGCAGGTCTTCTACGCCATCTTTAACCACTCCTTTAACCACAATCTGGGCCTGGGTCGCCCCAAGCAACATCAGCGAAAGAAGCAGGCTTAAAAATCCCGTTTTCGTTGCGATGTCTTTTCGTAGGTGTAATTCTTTTCGCATATAATTTTAGGTGTTGGTGATGAATTGGTTCAGAGATATTTCAGGCAAGTTAGTCGTTGGTTATTACCTTATTGTTAAACCAGAATTACTATTTATTTATTGAATATTCATTCAATATTAAATAATTTAAAATAAATAAAAAATTCATATAAAGAATATTTTTATGACTAAATTGCCCTTTTTATTTTATATACTATGAAAAATTCGATTAGGAAAGAGCGGAAAAAAGAGATTATTTCGGGCCTGTACGAATTGTCCCAGTCGGAGGGATTGGAAAACGTCTCCATTGCAAAAATCGGCAAGCATTTGGGAATGCCTCCGAGTCTGGTCATGCATTATTTCCCGAACAAACGCCTGTTGATTTTGGGATTGATCGATCACATCTTGCATCAGTACCAGCTTATTTACAAGCCCATAATTAGTAAGATGGAAAACCAGCCCCGCATCAATCCGGAGCTATTGGTGGACCGGCTCTTTTCCCGGGACTGGAACCTCCTTTTCGACGACGGCGTGTTTTTTAGTTGTTATGCCTTTATCTTCCGGGATGCCTCTATAAAACGCGAATACAAAAACCTGCATGTCAAGTTACGAATGACGCTAAAAACCCTGCTAGACAAGGACGAAGTGCTGATGAACGGCGATACCGGACTATTGGCCGAACGGATTTTTGTGGTCATTGAAGGAGCGTATTATTACCTATCCATGATGGATGATCCCAAAACCTACGATGAGAAACTCAAAATCTTTAAAGACCAGGTATACGAACTCATCTATTCGGAGATCAACCGCCTCGAACAGCCTGCCCGTTCCGGGTAGACAGGGGCCGATCGAATAGCGGGTACGGTTTACCGGTAGGGCAGCAGCTGCAATTCCGGCGTTGACCTTTCGTAAAAAAACAATGGATTGGGCGACACCGAATGATCAACTTTGCTACTCGTAAAACAACTTGCCCTATCGGACACATTTTAGCATACCTGGGATGTACCCTGCTTTTTTTCTCGCAGCTTTCTGCCCGACAATCGGGGGAAATAAACGCCTACCGCCTTTCCGGGGACGAGCAGGTCGTCCTTGACGGCAGGCTGGAAGAGGGCTTTTGGGGAAAAGTGGGGGCAGCCACTGCTTTTCGTCAACAGGAACCAATGGAAGGGCAGCTGGCCACCGAGCAAACCGCCGTGCAGGTGGCCTACGACGAAAAAAACCTGTACCTGGGTGTGCGGTTGTACGATAGCGAACCGGATCAAATCAAAGCCTTTCAGCGCAGAAGGGATGCCGACTTATCCACGGATGATTTGTTTGCCTTCATTCTAGATACTTACGATGATCAGCGATCCGCTTTTTATTTTGAAATCAACCCGGTGGGCCTGATGGGCGATGGGATCTTGCGAACCGGACAGGGAGCCCGCATCAACCGGGACTGGAACGGCATCTGGCGGGCATGGGTAAGCCAAGACGACAAGGGCTGGTCGGCTGAAATCCGTATTCCTTTTATGACCCTGAGTTTCGATCCCCGTAACGATGCATGGGGTATCAACTTTCTACGAACCGTCCGCCGAAAAAACGAAACCAGCCTCTGGATGGGCCACCAACGAAATCAAGGTATTGAGCGCCCGCAAAATGCCGGCAAACTAAGGGGCTTATCGGACATCAATCAGGGCATTGGCCTGGAAGCCATCCCCTACGCGATCGTCTCCCGAAACAGTAGCAAAGAACTGCCGGAGACTTCCCCAAGCCAACAGTTTTCCTACAATGCGGGCGGAGAACTCAATTACAACATCACCCCAAACCTGAAAGCGGGCATTACCGTCAATACCGATTTTGCCGAAACGGAGGTGGACAACCGGCAGGTGAATCTGACGCGTTTTCCACTGGTTTTCCCGGAGCGCAGGGATTTTTTCCTACAGGGCGCCAACGTCTTTCAATTTGCCCCTTCGAGTAACCCCAATCCTTATTTCAGTAGAAGAATCGGTCTGGAAGGGGGCAATCCCATCCCCATCAAGCATGGGGCACGTGTAATCGGTCGTATCAAGCAGACGGATGTGGGCTTCATCCAGGTCCGGACTGACGCAGCGGGCAGCTTGCCGGGAGAGAATTTTACCGTAGGTAGGGTGGTGCAAAATTTCTCTAACGAAAGTACCGTAGGAGTCATTTATACCCGGAGAAATACCGATGGGGACAGCTTACCCATGCGCGAAACCTTTGGAGCGGATCTAAACCTCAGTACTTCCCGTTTCCTGGGAAACAAAAACCTGCAATTTGAGTCCTTTTTTGTGGGGCATACGCCCAATAGCTACGACGAATCCGGGAGCTTACTGGACCGGTCCGTTCGCGGGTTGCGGGTGAATTTCCCGAATCAACCCTGGGATGCACATGTTTCCTATCGGGAATTCGGCGTGAATTACGCGCCCGCTGTTGGCTTTGTGCCAAGAAATGGTTTCCGGCGCCTGCAACCCACCTTCACTTTCAACCCGCTGATTGATCGGAGCAAAGGCATCCGGGAACTCAGCTGGCAATATTATTTTGAATACCTGATGTTTATGGACTGGAGACCGGCCACGGTTAACCATAACCTTCGGTTTTTGGGCATCCGACTGGAAAGCGGGGATATCTTTTACCTGAATGTGCACCAAAATTACGAAAACCTGGATTTCCTCTTTGACGTTTTGCGGGATGGTCGCTACCTGATACCGGAAGGGATCTACAAAAATCGGGGCTATTCCCTGGAGATTCAATCGGCCCCCTTTCGTAAATTCGGCGGCAACCTACGTTACAAAAATATGGGGTTTTGGACAGGCCGGCAAGCCACCCTTGAGGCGGACCTGTTCTGCGGCCTTTGGCAGGGCTGAACCTTACCGGCAGTTACCTGTACAATCGGGTGCGGTTAGAAGAAGGCGCGTTTACTACCCATCTTTTCCGACTCATTAGCAGTTACGACTTTTCGCCCTGGGTATCCATTAACTTCAATATTCAATACGATACCATTACGGAAGGTTTGGGAACGAACAGCCGCTTTATCTGGGTGATCGACCCAGGGAATACCCTGTTTGTGGTCCACAATCACAACTGGCAACGATTTGGAGATCGTTTCGACATGCGGGAAAATCAATCCACCGTAAAGCTGGCTTATACTTTTAGATTCTGAAAATTAGGCTTTTTGGAGATTTTTAGATTATTTTTACAACCTATGAATAGCGTGACCCGGTTTTATTTTTGGAGCTCCAAAACCTGTTTTCATTGTTTCCTTTATTTCATCGGTTTTTATGGCCTGATAGGCTGCCAAACCCAGGGAGAATCCTATCAACCCATTTCTGCGGAAACAACCGAAATACTGGACCGATCCAGTAACCTGCTCAACAGCGGTCAGTACCGAAGGTCCATGCAGTTTCTGGACAGTGCGTACCAGCAGATGGGGAACAAAACGCCACTGGATTGGTGGGAAAGGTACAATTTTCTTAGTCGCATTTACCTGAAATACGACGTTGACCTCAACCAGTCACGCGTGTACCTGGACAGCATGTTTTGGGTACTGGAGGACCGCAACCGACTCTACCAAAAGGAATATGCCCAAACTAAATTTTTGGAAGGAGACTGGTACAAGGCAGGGCGAGATTTCGAAAAAGCCTTTGCCAGCTATTTTGAAGGGCGGGAGTTTGCCCAGGCCAATCTAAGTGATTGCCTGATCAGCAACCTGACCTATCAATTGGGAATTTTCCGCTACGAGCAGCAGCAATATGCCGCGAGTATACCGTATTTCAAACAAGCAATCGAAGAAAATCAGGACTGTTGGGATGCCGACATGATGGACCAGAATCTCTATTTCCCGCAAATGTACCGGAATACCCTGGGTTTGGCCTACGAAAAAACAGGTGCGCTGGACAGTGCTGCTTATTTTTACCAAAAGGGCTTGACATTTCTGGAAACAATTGAGAAGCGATATCCTGGAGAAAAAAAATTCATCAGCCTGGCCCGGGGTGTTATTTTGGGAAACCTGGGAGGAGTACTGGCCAGCCTCGGAAAGACGCAGGACGCAGAGCGTTTTTTGAAGGAAAGCATTGCGATCAACAGCCAGCCGAATTTTGACGTGCTAGACGCATTGACTGCGAAAATAAAACTGGCCGAGCTTTTTATCAGCCAGAACCGCCTCCAGGAAGCGGAGCAACTACTTGTAGCCATGGATTCGGTGCTATCCGGATCCGAATTGAAAAACCGCGCCTACGTGCAGGGACGCATCGGTTGGGCAAAGGCAATGGATGCATTCTACGAACAACAGGGGGCGCTGGAGAAAGCCTATCCATACGTACGCATGCATAACCAGCTGCAGGATTCGCTGGACCGCGCGGACGATGCCCTTCGTACCGTAGACATGGAGGCATCCTTGCAAAACGCTGCCCAGCAATACCAGCTTTCCCTGATAAACCGCGACAATCAGATCAAAAATATTTACCTGGGTGCAACTATCGGATTCACTGTTTTACTGGTCATTTTCCTGGCGTTTATTTGGCAGGGACTCAGCCGATCCAAAAACATCAACAAGGTCATCAGCCAACAAAACATTGAACTTCAGGAAACCCTGGGTGCACTGGAACAAAGCCAGGCCGAAAACACCAAAATCATGTATATGGTCGCCCATGACCTGCGAAATCCCATCAGCAGCATGGTGATGATGGCCGATATACTGCTCTCAGACGAGCAGATATCCGGCGAAAACAGGGTGCTGCTGGGCCATATCAAAACCTCCTGTAACAACTCCCTGAACCTGGTTTCCGAAATGATGCAGTCCAATAAAAACGCGGCATCGTTTACCAAAGAAGCCGTGGACATCGACCGCTTACTAAATTATTGCGTGGAATTGCTGCAGCACAAAGCTCACGAGAAAAACCAAAAATTGATTTTGGAAACCATCCCTGTGACCGCTTTCGTTAGCCGGGAAAAACTTTGGCGAGTTATCAGCAACCTTATTGCCAATGCGGTGAAATTTAGTCCGAAAGGAAAATCTATTCGGATAAGCATGAAGAAAACATCCGAAAAAGTGATCGTCTCCATCAAGGACGAGGGAATTGGCATACCGGAATCCATTAAAAACAAGGTCTTTGAATGGTACACCGACGGCAAACGTTCCGGAACCGAAGGAGAAAAACCCTTTGGCATGGGCCTGGCCATTTCCAAACAAATCATTGCTGCCCATGGAGGTACGATTTGGTTTGAGAGCGAAGAAAACAAAGGCACCACGTTTTACATAGAGATCCCTATCAAAGTCCAAAAAAGCTGATTACTTGTTCCACCCGCTAGCTGTGGCGATGTGTTAGCCATCTACCGACGCGTCGCTCCGCATTACTCCCTACGCATGAAACACCCAAAAAGTGGGTCCCTGGCTTGCTACTTCGCTTAAAATCGACTACGAATGGACCGTATTGCTCCGTTTGAGGTTTCGCCCAGGCTCACCCGGGCAAACAAGCCCCTCAGAGCCAGGGAAACGATCGCAGCCAGTCGCTGGAATACCTTATTCAGTGTAGGATTTTATTAAGTTAAAATTGGTTTGAAATTTGAATAATTAATGCAAATTTTGATTCCGATTTAATTACGAAAAATGTTAGGTATGAATAAGTATATTGACCTCATCAAGCAAACGTTTGATTTTCCAACGAAAGAATTCACTGTCGCCAACAATCAATTGGCCTTCAACGGGGTAAACCTGATGGAAATCATCGAGGAATACGGTACCCCCTTGAAGCTAACCTATTTACCTAAAATTTCCGAAAACATTCAAAATGCAAAAACTTTTTTCGGAAATGCGATGCAGACGCATGATTACAAAGGGAGCTACACCTACTGTTATTGCACAAAATCCTCCCATTTTAGTTTTGTCATGGACGAGGCACTAAAAAACGATGTGCATATAGAAACCAGTTCTACCTACGATATCCCCTTGGTAAAAAGTCTGTTTGCACAGGGTAAAATCAGCAAAGAAACCTACATCGTCTGCAACGGCTTTAAACGCGACCTTTATAAACAATATGTGACCGAACTCCTCAATGAGGGGTTTAGCAACTGCATACCGGTGCTGGATAACCTGACCGAAATCGACTATTACCTGGAGCACGTGAAGGTACCGTTTAAGGTGGGAATTCGTATAGCCGCGGACGAGGAGCCAAAATTTGGTTTCTACACCTCACGTTTGGGGGTTCGCTACCACGATATCATCACCCTGTACGAAGAAAAAATCAAGAACAACCCAAATGTCAGCCTTAAAATGCTGCATTTTTTTATCAATTCCGGTATCCGGGACACCGCCTATTACTGGTCGGAATTGACCCGTTTTATCCAGAAATACGTGGAATTGAAGAAAGTAGCGCCCGAATTGGATACCATGGACGTGGGAGGAGGATGGCCGATCAAGACCAACGTATTTTTTGATTACGACTACCAATACATGGCCGATCAGATCATCAAAAATATCAAGTGGATGTGTGCCAAAAACAATACGGTTGAGCCCAATATCTTTACCGAATTTGGTAGCTACACGGTGGGAGAAAGTGGTGCAGTCCTGTATTCCATTCTGGATGAAAAGCTGCAAAACGACAAGGAGCTCTGGTACATGATCGACGGTTCGTTTATTACCCAGCTTCCCGACAGTTGGGGGCTCAATCAAAAGTACATCATGCTGGCTGTCAACAATTGGGACAAAGAGTACCACAACATTTCGCTGGGGGGACTTACCTGCGATAGCATGGATTACTACAACTCAGAGGCTCACCAGTTTAACATCTACCTTCCCAAATTGGAAAAGGGTAATCAACAGTATATCGGTTTTTTCCATACCGGGGCCTATCAGGAGTCCCTGGGTGGATACGGAGGTATACAGCACTGCCTCATTCCCGCACCTAAACACGTCATCATCGACCGGGAGAGTGATGGCAGCATTCGGCATTGGCTCTTTGCCCCAGAACAGGAGAGCAAAGACATGATGAAAATACTGGGATACAAGTAGTGCATGAGGGCAATGGCCCTCATTTTTTTGTGGCAGGCAATTTGCTTATTGAAATTTGCGAACTATTTTTTCTTCTGCATGGACATAGTAGCATTGAAATTGATTGAAACAGCACATGAAGATAAAACAGATCCTTTTTTTACTTTTCGTTATGCAAGGAAGCCTGGGGTCGGCTCAGGTTCGCAGCGTGTTTGAAGGGGCCTACACCTTCCACGACAAAGCGGGTACAGCTACTTTTGAATTTTTGCAAAACGAAGCGAAAAACACAGTTCTTGACGGTTTTTTCCGCTTTAACTACCTGGAAAAAGACAGTCTGGATCAAACAATTCTCTACAAATTTCAGGTAACCGGAGAATACGAGCAAAACGAACGTTCGGGTAATTGGCTATTTGACCAGGAAACTCACCGCGTTGATGTGCAGGACGTAGTCAATTTTGAGGTTGTTAGCAGCTTGCACAGCGATAAGATTTATGTAGAAGCCGTATACAATCAAGGTAAAAAAACGGGCACCTGGGCTTTTAAACAAAACGAATTTGTAAACGGAGAATTGCGGCCAAAAGCGGAGGCAAACGGAATCACTTTTACTGAAGGAAAGATTACCGAAAACATTGATTACCGCGCATTTGAAGGAGACTACACCCAATTGATCCGGGGCGAGGTCAATGCTGAAGGCTACCTGGACGGGGAGTGGGCGCTGGTATACCTGAAAGAAGGAGAATTGATCTCCGAAGTTCGCAATTACGAAAAAGGCTTTCTTCTGGGAATCAAACAGCGTAACCTGGAAACGGGTGCCCGGGTAAACGAGGTGATCTTCCACAAAACCATCGAAAAACTACAAAAACTGGAGGAAGCGCCACAAAAAGCCTACAAAATCGCGGACCGGGATTTCGGATTGGTTTACAACGACGGGTTCCAATCAAACAGCCTCCCGGTACAAATTCAAAAATCTGGAAATCGGTTTATCAACGATTTTATTTCCAAACTTCTTCAGTACGACAACAGGCGGTCTGAACAGGCGCAAAACGACCCCTACCCCATCCGAACCAGGCGATTTGCATACGCTATCTACGACGAATTGGATGAATTAATTGCCACTATCCGTAAAAAATACCAGGTGCTCAAAGACAGCACGGAAAAATATGCCGGAATGAACGCGCTGGCATTGAATAAGGAAAAAAGTGACTCGCTGGCATACACCCATGCCTTTTTTTCCAACCGCCGGGAGAAACTAAAGCAAATGGAAGAATTGATGGGTCTGATCCGCAGTGGAGATATCCGGTATTACGATTTAACGAATTTCACCGCCAAAGGCGTCGGATTCCTTTCACCGCTGGACTTGATAAACTATTCCTATCAAGATCAGGACAAACGAAAAATAATCAACCGGGAAGTCGGTTATGCGAACCCCCGGAGCTTTTTGGAGCGGGTCGACAGCCACCTGGAGGAGGAACTGACCCTCGGTATTGCCTTAGCCAGGTACGCCAGACGGCAACTCCAATCCATCGAAGTCAGCCAAAACCTGGTCGCGTTGGAGGAAGAGCTGACGGAAAAACGCTCCCTGGTAGAAACGCTTTACGAAAACCACGAATCGAGTGAAGCGCTGGAACAGCAGTTTTTTGAGAAATTTTCCGGGCATTTCCTGCACGGATTGCTACAGGAAAACCTCTCCGGCTATGCGACAGCGGATGATCCGGAAGAAAAAGTCACCCGCGGCAAGCAACTGCTGGATTTTTTGACCGAACTGGAACTCCGCTATCCGGAACTTGCTGCGATTTTTCCGAGAAACGAGGAGATTGATGCCTTATACAAAGAAGAAACCTTCGATCCATTTACCTATACCCGGTATCAGGCACGGGCAAAATCCAGGTTGTACGAAGCTGGTATGAACATCCTGCTGCCCTACTACCTGACCGAACTGACCAACGAAGCGGATTATGGTCAAATCAAAAACCATTTGGATGCAATCGAGCTCCTTCAGCAAAAACTAATCGACCTTAGGGATCGCTCCACAAAAGGACTGGAACGAAAACTGGGAAGGACCAAAAACCCGGAGCGCGTTCGGTCCTTGCTGGATCTTTAGCAGGCAGCCCGGCCTATTCCGCCACCTCGCCTGTGCCAGTCCCAATAAACCCAATTCACATAAGGACCTAGTTTTTCCCGATCAAAAAAAATAAAATGAACCTACGCCGTACTAACTATCTTTATGCCATTACATGCGCGGTTTTCTTTTTCCTGCTAAGTAACCTCTCGTATGGGCAATTTATGGAAACCCAGGCGGATGGGACATCGCTACCCGAAAAGGAATACAATAGGCAGTCTGGATTATGGATCGGCATGTATACCAAGTATAAAATCGGGGAAAAACTCTTTTATTACGGGGAATACCACATGCGTAGACGGGATCAATTGGTGCAAAACATGGCCCAGATTTACCTTCGCTTTGGCTTATCTTACCTGGTAAACGAAAAATTTGAAGTAACCGGCGGCATCGTCACCCCCTTTTACTGGGCCCCGGAAGACCTGTATTCCAGCCAGGAACAAATTGACAAAGTGGTCAATCAGTTTCGATTCTGGCAGCAGTTTTTATTCATACAAAGCATGGGCCGGGTCAAAATCTACCACCAAATCCGAACCGAACAGCGCTGGAAACGGGACTATCTGGTCGGATCTCCATTCACGTTGACCCATCGGATGCGCTACAAGATTACCACGTATATCCCGTTAAATAAGCCAAAATTGCAGGACAAAACGCTCTTCTTTTCTGGGTACAACGAAATCTTTATTCAAGCCGGAAAACCGGTTTTGTACAACTATTTCGAAGATAACCGACTTTTTCTGGGACTAGGATACGTGATCAATGAAAAATTCCAGCTCCAGGCAGGCTATATGAAAAGCATTCAGCAACGGGAGCGAGGCTTCGATCTAAATAACCGGGACATTATCCGATTTAGTGTGTACCATAACCTGGACTTTACCCGAGGAAAGAATCGACCAAAAATCCAGGAAATCAACCCGGTTTTGTAGGGATCACCGCCCCATCAGGGAACGGAATCGAACCGGACAAGCCAGTCGACGGAGAAAACCAACGTGCCCACAGCAGCTGCACCCAGGCAACGGTGGTCCGTACCCAAGGATGTGCGAATACTGGCGCCGGTAGCCGAGAAAAAACGCAGCCGCGACGGATCCGGGAGGGTAATTTTTTGCGATAATTTCATCAACCGTATCTTTTTTTGGATTACATTGGTCCAACTTTTAAAACAACCTGTGTGGACCATGCGAAGAAAAAAACTGGTTGGAATAGCGGCGTTGGTTTTGACGCCTTTGGTCGTGCTTGCCGCAGGCGCTTACGGTTTGTATAAAAATCAGGAATTGCTCACCCAACGAGCAATTTCTTCTGTCAACGAACAATTCGCAGGCGAGCTCGCAGTGGGACAGGCCCATATTTCTCCATTTGCCAACTTCCCTTACCTTTCCGTGGATTTGCAAGGGGTGAAATTCTTTGAGACCAAGTCTAAGCAAACCCATCCCCTGTACGAAGCCGAGGATGTGTACATCGGATTCAGCGTGCTGGATATTTTGCTCGGGCACTTCCGGGTGAAACGCATTCAGATTCAATCGGGATACATAAACATCGTCCGAGACGATCGGGGTGAGCTGAATCTGTTACGGGCAAAAAACATGCGCCCTTCCTCCGAAACCGAGGAGAAATCGGAGGCTTTTTCTATCGAGTTAAAGCAGCTAGTGCTAAAAGACTTTACCTTGTCCTATATCGATGAAATGAATTCCAAAACGATTCGCACACACATCGATTTACTGCGTTCCCAAATCAAATTGAACGAGCAGCAACTGTTATTGGGAGTGGAGGCAGATTTGATTGTAAATCTGCTGGACAACGAAGAACCCACCTTTTTTTCCAACAAAGATGTTCACCTGGATTGGCTAATCGACTACGACCTGGTCGATAATCAGCTGACGGTGCTGCCTTCACGCATGCAACTGGACGAGGGGCTGTTTAGCCTGGAGGGAACGGTCGATGTAGACGATGAACTGAATACGGATTTAAAACTGTATGGGGAAAAGCCAGATTTTAGCATTTTTACGGCATTCGCTCCAAAAGAAGTCACGGACGCGCTGAGAAAATACCAGAACGAAGGACATATTTATTTTCTAGGAACCATTGTTGGCAAAGCGGCGGCTGGAAATTCGCCGGCCATAGCCGTAGAATTTGGTTGCGAAAACGCCTATTTCCTGAATACCAACCAAAACAAGCGCATCGACGAGCTAAACTTCTCCGGCTTTTATACGAACGGTAAGGAACGTAGCCTCAAAACTTCTGAAATCCGCCTGCAAAATTTTTACGCCAGGCCGGAAGAGGGTGTATTTGAGGGGAAATTGGTCATTCGAGATTTTGAAGATCCCTATATCAATGTGGAACTACATGCCGACCTGGACCTGGAGTTTATCGGAGCCTTTTTTGAAGTGGAAGGATTGGAAAAGCTGAAGGGGCAGGTGATCCTGGATATGGATCTGGACGAAATAATCGACAGCGAGGTCCCTAAACTCGGTATGGCTAAACTTAAAGACGGCATCGATAGCGAGCTGCGCATCGAAGACCTGTCCTTCCTCGTTCCCGGGCAGCTCCATCCGGTCAGCGAAGCCAATGGCCTGGCCACGATGCAGGATGGCAAAATCCAACTGAACCATTTATCGTTTACGATCGGCGATTCCGATTTTAACTTCTCCGGATCCATCAGTGACTTCCCTGCACTATTTCATGGACTGGACAAAGACGTTTCAATCCATGTGCGCAGCAATTCGGACCGCATCCTTCTGGCCCAACTCCTACCTCTCGATTCCGCCGGAATACTAAACCCCAATGAACAACTAACCGAATTTCAGCTGAACCTGGCTTTGGAAGCCAACGCACACGAACTGACTAATTTCAACTACCTACCAAAGGCACGGGTAAGAGTGGAAGACTTTCACGCCAAACTCACCCATTACCCGCACGCCTTTCATGATTTTGATGTTTCCTTAACGCTAGCGGACAGTTCCCTGCAAGTGGATACATTTTCCGGAGAAATTGATGGTAGCGATTTTCAGTTTTCCGGGAGCCTCTCCCCCTATACCAACTGGTTTGATCCAGTCAACAAAGGAAGCAGTCGTTTTGACTTTACCTTGCAGTCGGAGCTGTTGAAAATCAAGGACCTGCTGACCTATAACGGGGAAAACTACCTGCCCGAATCGTACCGGGACGAAGCGCTTTCGGAGTTTTACCTTTCGGGAAGTCTGGCGCTTCACTACGATACGGTCTTTCAATCCGCTGACCTACACCTTTCCCAAATGGATGGAAAACTACGGAGTCACCCAATTAAATTGGAGAATTTTGCGGGTCGGGTACACTACGAAAACGGCACTACCCTGGTAGAGAATTTTGGCGGTCAGTTGGGAGAAAGCGACTTTACGCTGAATATGAGCTACTTTTCCGGAGCCGACAGTACGGTAAAAGCCCGTCCAAATTTCTTTTCCTTGCAGGCAGAAGCCCTGGATTTGGATGCACTCCTAAACTATCATCCCGAAGACACGGCGAAAGTGGCCCACGATACGGCATTCAATGTATTCAACCTTCCCTTTTCCGAAATGGATTTTGCGGTGGATATCGGAAAATTAAACTACCACAGGTATTGGCTGGAAGAGGTGAAAGCAGCATTTCGCACCACCGAAGACCACTACCTCTACGTGGATACCTTGTCGCTACGGACGGCCGAGGGGAGCTTGGGCATGAAGGGCTATTTCAACGGCTCCGACCCCAGCCACATCTACTTTCACAGTACCATGCGCGCAGATAAGCTTGACCTGGATAAGTTGATGGTGAAATTTGAAAATTTCGGGCAGGATTATTTAATCAACGAAAACCTGCACGGAAAAGTCAGTGGCACCATTACCAGCAAATTTCTGGTACACCCCGACTTAACCCCTATCCTGGAGCAAAGTGAAGCCCATATGGAGCTAACCGTACAGGAAGGCAGCCTGGTAAATTTCACCCCATTCCAGGCCATGTCCGCTTATTTTAAAGACAAAAATTTGAATCTGGTGCGGTTTGATACGCTCGAAAACACCTTTGATTTGAAAAATGGGGTCCTGCACATTCCCAAAATGACCGTCAATTCCAGCCTGGGCTTTATCGAATTATCGGGCATGCAAGGGCTGGACCTGAACATGGACTACTTTATCCGCATCCCCCTGGGTCTGGTCACGCAGGTGGGCATGCGTTCTCTATTCGCCGGCAACAAACAAGAGGGCATTGACCCGGAGCAGGAAGACGAAATCATCTACCGGGATCCGAACAGGCGTACCCGGTTTATCAACATCAACGTAAAAGGAACGCCGGAAGAATACGAATTCCGTTTGGGAAAGGACAAGAAAAACCGCTGATCGGATTACCTATACCGCTCGAACTGGAGTGTTCGGCTCAGCCGTGTTATATTCCTGTTAACTAGCGATAAGTCCGCAACGATCGTTGTGGGAATTGGGCATAATTTGTAGTTTTGCTACCAGGTATTTTCCTAAAACCAAAACTCATTCGTTTAGCCATGAAACCAGTAGTTTTTTCCTTCCTTATCCTGGTTAGTATACTTGCAGTGTCCTGCCAATCCACCGAAAAAGACCAAAATGGTGCCGGTACGTCTGACAATCTGGACGAATCAGACAGCCTATCCCAATTGGAAAGAGAACACCTGCTTTATATGGAGACGTACGCCGACAGCGTAAATATGGGGTACCTTGCGGATACCTTCAAAGGGAGTGCGCGGCGGGAAGCGATTGGTACCATTGGCGATGCACAAATCACGGTCAACTATGGATCCCCCGGTGTTAGAGGCCGGGTAATCTGGAACGGGCTGGTCTCCTACGATCAGGTCTGGGTCACCGGTTCCCATTGGGCAACGGCCGTGCACTTTTCGGAGGAGGTTCGCATACAGCAGCAATCGATACCACCTGGCTGGTACGGTTTTTTCACCATTCCGGGACGGGAGAAATGGACCCTGATTCTAAATAAAACCTACGATCAGCATTTGGCCGAAGCATACGATCCGGAAGAAGATTTGTTGCGTATTGAAACTAGCCCCATTATTTTGGCCGATACCGTTCAGCGTCTCACTTATGCGATTGAGCCAACGGGTGATGGGGAGGGCATTCTCAGCATGAGCTGGGACAAAATTCGACTGGAATTACCCATAGAAGACATTTAGGCAGGGTTCAGGAAGGCTCCAGGTACAGGTTGATTTCCAGGTCGATCTGCTCGTTTACCTGTACCAATCCGCCCAGTCGGCTGCTGGCATCCAGTCCGAGTTGATCCATGGAAAGCCGTAGGTTTCCCTGCAACCGGCCTTCTCGTTGAGCGAACGAAACCTTTTCCAAACACAGATCAGTCCCGGCCATACGCACGCGAATCGTGCCAAAAATTTGCTGATCAACTTTGCTAAGCCGATCGACTGTTACCGCGCAGGTTGGATATTCTTCGGCTTTTAGGGTTTTTCTGAAATCGTGGTTGAGTAAAAAATTTCCGCATCCGAAATCCTTTACCGGAATTTCGAAATCCAGAGAGGAATTTACCGGAGCCGGCCTATTAAAAACAAGCGTATCGCCCCCATACTGGCTGTCGTAGCTGCACTCAAAACTTCCCACGGAGGTTTTTCCCTTCACAATGATTTCCTTGTGATAAATAATCAGGGTGTCCTTTTCGACAAGCCCCGGTAGGGTGAGGCAGCAAGCCAGTAACAGAGCGATACGCATTGGATCAAAATTATCGGTTTCTAAAAGCCAATCACGCCTTCAATCATTAGGCCATTGAACGAACCGCCGTTTCGAATGTCGGTTGGTGCAAAGTCCTGGTATTGTTGGCTAACGTACTCCAATTTGGCCAGGATGTTTTTTGTAATAAACCACCCGGCTCCAATTTGCGCCCGGGAGATGCTGGGTTCCAAACCGTTGGGCATTTCGCCGCCCGCCTGATTGTACCGACCTGCAAGGTAAAATTTATCCATGGAACCAAAGCGGTAGACGGCATCGACACCGAGCTGGTTCCAGGTGCGGTCTTCGGTTTCATTCGCGGCTTTTCCTTTGGATTGCTCCAGGGTGCCAAAAAGCTCCAGCCCGCCGTAGGACACAAATGGGTTGAGTACCAGAGCGGTCACGTTATCCCGCATGCCCGGATTGAATCGCCCGGAGGTAAAATTTCCAGAGGTAGAGGCCAGTGTGTTTTCCATGACCAGGTAGTAGCGGGACCCAGCCCTGTCTCCGGACCACAGTGTATTGTTGACGGAACCCGAAGTCGTGTACATCGAACCGGTTAAGCGAAGGCGGAGCTCGTTATCCAGGGTTTTGTCGTAGCCTAGCTTTCCGATGAACGCCGGCTTCCGTCGGGAGGGGTTGGTTACGCCTCCTTGTATCTCCCCACCGGTCATCGAAGCGACTGCCAAAAAACCCTTGTCCTGATAGATTACCTCTGCTCCGATCTCCGTTGCAAAAGCGTCCATGATGTAATTTCCTACAAAGGGGTTATAAAATGCGTTTCCGTTGTCAGACCTGCGGAAGTGGGAATCTCCGTAGTTGATCTCCATGTGTCCTACCTTGATGGTCAGTTTCTCCATGATCTGATCAAATGTTTCACTCTTTAAAAAAGGGAGTTTATCGAACTGCAAGTAGCCTCCTTTTACCCAGGTTTCCGGGTGGTGTCGGGAAGACAGGTAGGTGATTAGATTCAAGCGCACCCCATCGGCCAGGGCCACGTCGATGTTTAGGTTAGCCGTAGCCAGGTTGAAACCCGACCCAATATCCATCAATTGATTGGTATTGATGCCATTGTCATTTAGAAAAGGGGTGGCGGCGTTTTCGTGACTCAGGGATTGAAATTGCTGGGCAAATGCGCCACCAATGCGCACCCGAACGCCGTCAAAAGCAACGGTGTCGGCCTTTCCGGTCTCAAACACATTGATGCCGCGCTGGTCATACGCTCTCCAAAATTGCATGTCTCGTTGCTGGGCCAGACTGCTGAATGAGCATAAAATAGCCCCTGCCAGAATTAAAATATTCTTTTTCATAATGGTAAAAGTTATTGGATTAATTTATTGGATTTAGTTTCATTTTTAGGTGAAGGGTCAGTTCGTCCCCGGTCTTGATGGTGCCAAAAACCGCCGTGGGTGGATCGACAGAAAAGTCGGTTAGCTTAATTTCCGCGGTACCGGACAAAGAAATTGACTCATCCTCCGGGGACAATTGCAATTGGAAGGGTACCGTGCGGGTCTCGCCTGCAATTTGAAGCCTGCCGGATGCTTTCCAATCGTTTCCCCCGTCCTGGTTGGCCTCCAATAGTTCAAAAGTTATTTCCGGATACTCGGAAGCATTGAGGGCTTTGTAGGCATTGTTGTCCATTTGCCCCTTTCCGCTTTTGAGGGACGTTACGTGCATTGAAATTTGGGCAGATTGAATGGTCGTGACTTTCCCTGCCGATACACGAAGCGTTGCTTCGCCCGTAGCTTCTTCCGAAACCATGTCCCAATCGTGCAGGGTGGAAGTACCTGAAACTTTCATTTCGGGATCGGGCCCGATCGCATAGGCTTGCTGAGAAAAAGACCGGTTACTGCCGATCGCGAAAACCGCAATTAAAAGCAATGCAGCTGTTTTTGTAAAATAATTCATGGTATTATTGGTTTAGGTCAAATGATAGCAAATACTGCTCTAACGGTGTGCTACCAGGCTGTTTTGATGGTTCAAAGGTAGAAGAAGGAAATAGGGAAAAACATGACAAAAATCACTACAAATCATGATGTATTTCTCTATAGGTAAAGTAGACTTTTAGTGAGAAATCGCCTACTTTCCCGCAAGTACACCCACGAGATTCCTGTTTGCAATGGCGCAAAAACCATGCCCCAAGACCCCTTTGAAAAAATAGTAAAGGATTTGGCCCATTTGGTGAAAAAGCGGGGTGTTTCAATCCGATGCCTGTCGAAAACTATATCAACCTTTTGAGCTGGCCGTACCTGTCATGGAGTTTTGTCTTGTTCGAATAAAACGGTTCGCCCCTTTGGACAACCACAACCATAGAGATAGTTTTTTCTTTTTCAGTTGAAAATTTATCTGCCTGTAGGTACGAAAAAGAAGAGGTATCCGGATTTCCTTTTTGTAAACATTCTTTAAAAAAAACGGAAAAAAAGAAAGCCCCTGATCCGGCGGGTATGGGCAAAAAGCAAGGGAGTGGGGCGGTTTGCGGACAGCCGAGCAGCCGCCTGGGGCGAACGGCACAACTGCCTGGAACACCTGATATTTTTAAACTATTCGTGGAAGGCTGCTGCGCCGGGCTGGCGTGGCTTTTTGCCGGATGACGATGACGAACGCCACTTTAGCTGTGAACGCTGTCCTTAATCTTGGCGACCTTTTGGGGATTTATACTCATGGAGAAACAGCGTGGCTGATCAGTCGTGAATGTCCTTTCTGTGGTCTAGTTTTATGACATCCACCACCCTATAATCACCTACCCTGATACGCCAGTTTTCAGACCCTCCCCGAAGCTTTATGGCACCGGCCAGCCTTGGGTCCCCTGAAAGGGCCAATATGGCTTCGATGAGTTTATTTATTGTTCACCTGCTTGGGCAACTTGGACAGTTCTTTCGCAGCCGACTTGCTAACGGTTATCTCATATTGATTCATCCAGCCTGCCTTCCTCTTTCAAGGTCCTGATCACCTCGGCCAGCGGTATTTTTTCCTCGTCCCTCCTCTGCTCCGCTACTATGGTGTCATAAAAATCCTCCCACAGTTTCCCGTGTGTTTTCAGGTCTATCTGGCCAGCCACTTTCCTGTCCTTCTCATCGGTTACGTAATTTATCCCTTTCATCAAATTTATTTTTTTACATGCTAAAGTAAACGAGCTATTTGTGTATTTGATTCACCCCAGCGGATGGTGTTTCTTTACCGCCGCTTTCAGCCTGGGAAGGTCCGGTTAAACGCATGCTTATCATCATTTCCTGATTTATCTGTTCTGTTTCCTGCTCGTTGTACCATGCTGCTTTTTGCTGATCTATTGCATTTCAGGTAGCCAGTGACTGGCTTTGCTTTTCAAAAACCTGAACCGAGAAATTCTTTGAATAAAATTCATTATTGGCCGTTGTGGAATGGAAAGAACGCTTCTCCATACTTTGATAAGAACGGCTTATCAGGGTATCCCTAAGACAAACAATCACGGCTGAACTGGCGTACCTTTCCAGGCCGCAGTCTGCCCCATAGCTGTCCAGTATGGCCAATAGCGCTGGTTTTTTGACAAAAAAATAAGCTATGAAATAAAATTTCATAGCTTAAGTCAATTAACAATAAACCCAAAATAACCAAGCTGTAACAGAAGGATTCGAACCTTCGCTGGTTTTTCCAGCTCCTGAACCTCTTCCGAGGTGCTACCGCCTCAGGAAATCCCTGATGACATTACAAAGGTAAAGAAAAAAATTATTTTACAAAAGGAATGGTTGATTTTATGAAAAATTTACTTTAACTAAAAAATATCTCGGAAAATTTATCTAAAAACCAAGTTCTTCCGCTGGTACAGGTGAATTTACCGGCAAAAAAAAGGCTGATCCGGCTGATCCTTCAACAGGACCAGGAAAAACGCTACTTTCCAACAAATTTGCATCATACACTTGGTAGATTAATCAAATGAAACGTTCCATAGGGTTCCCCCTTTTTCTCTGCCGCCGTATTCAATGACGTACAGTGATTTTCCCAGCAAAACGGCATCTACCGGTTGGGTAAAGCCTTCGGCCACCCGGTAGGTTTTAAGCGTAAAATTCGTTCCGGCACCATCGGGTTCCAGATCCAATAGCAACAAATCTTCTCCATGTGGGGTAAAGGGCTGCATCAACACCGAACGCTGCCCATTGGTATAGCGCAGGACCAATGCCTTGCCTTTAAACCTACCGGGCAGTTGTTTTTCGGTATCAAAAACCAGACCCAGCGGAGAAGAATGCGGAGTAAAGGTCGTCATGCCCATCCCCAGATCGGAGGCATCCCGAATCAATCCGGTTTCCCTATCCCTGAATTTATCGGCATCGGGTCCAAAATTCAGGAAGCCAGGCGTGAACCGCCTGCCAGCTGGCCGCTTGGGAAAATCGGGATCATTGTAAAAATCATCGGGCCAGGCAGCGGCCCCCGGATTAAGGAAGGGGTCGGTCTCGGGATTGGGCAGCCAATCCGGAAACTGTTGCGGTGTTTCCATACCGCCCATCATCCAGGGATACCCGTAATGGTGTCCTTCCCGTACCCAAATCATGTCCTCGTTCTGGTCGTAATCGCCGGAGTTCACCACCGCAATCAGCCTGCCCTCCCCATCCAACGCCAGGTCGTAGGCATTGCGAATCCCCTCTGCAAAAAGGACGCCCATGGCTTGCAGGCTATCCCGGTCATTCGGTAAAAAAAGGTCCTTGCTGTGTAGCGGAATTCTGAAAATTTTTGCCGTCAGGGCTTCATCCCGGGCATTGGGGTAGGCACCCAGGTTATCCTGAACCTCTCCGTGGTCGGTACGGCTCCCGCTAACGACAAATAGGTGTTTTTCGTCAGCACTTACCTGCAATGCGGACCAGCCGTGATCGAAGGGCGTATTGGTGGTACCATACGCTTCGGTCGTAAACACCACTTCCACCCTGGGCCTGCCTTCGGCATTCCAACTAACCCGCACCAGCCTGCCCTCGGTACCTTTGTTGTCGTTTACACGAACGTTTCCACTTAAATAAAGGGTGTCCTGCCAGTAGGTGGCTCCCTGTAGCCGTGGGATTCCGTGATCGGATACATCCAGCATTTTCTCTGGCACCTGCGATCGATCGGTAGACAATCGGTACACCTCTCCTGGCAAGGTAGCGTACCAGAGGTAGTCCCCATCCCGAGATGCCCAAATACGCACGGCACGGGGTACCACCTTCGCCCAGCTACTGATGGAAATACCCGGAACAAGCGCCCGAGGCAAGGCGGCCGTATCGGCATGCGCGTCTGCATTTTTCAACTTCCGAATATGATGCACCAGTTGCCAGCGTTGGGTTTCCGTCAATACCTCCCGAAACGATGGCATGACGCCTCTTCCCTCGGTAAGCTTAAAAAACAGGGCGCCATCAGACTGAGATTGGATGGGTTCGGACTGCAAATTGGCAGGCTGGCTCCCCATGGCCTGACCGGCTGCCCCGTCTCCCCCACCGGTGGCACCGTGACAGGTCTCGCAATACAATCGGTAAATCGCCTGTCCCTCCCTGAGGTGTTCCGCTGCTTCTGGTATCGGGTTGGCAATCGCTGCGGCACTTTCCGGAACGGTCCAGACTGCCTCGGAATCCTCCGTTTCTTTTGGGGAGCAGGAACCCAGGAAGGCGCCCACTAAAACAAACCATACGATACAGGTATTCGGGGTCTGATGCATACGTTTTCACGACAAAACCCCTTAATTTATACATTTTTTTGAAAATACCCTTTCCTGCCCAAACTGATTTTGGGAAAAATTTTCCGATAGGTCGCTACCAATTCCCCCGAAACAACGCCCACCGATTGCCTATTTTTTGCTATCTTGGAATTCGGATTATTCGTTTCCTTACTCAATGCTGTAGACATGATCAAATCGCTCTTTTTTTGCTTCCTCTTTTTTCTTCTCGGATGGCAAAGCCTGGCCCAGGCGCAACAGAGCCAGGTAAATCTCGGATTTGATGCAGGTATTAGCCTAAATGAATTCTATCAACAGCAATTCCCCGCGGGATTTGGCGCCTCTATCAAGGGTTTGCTTGCTGCCGGACCGACTGGACAATGGTCGATAACGGGAAATTACCTGTATTTTCCCATTGACTCTTCCATTCCCCTGGCCAATGGAGAAAATCTCAGTTTGCACGTGGTCCCGGTACTTGCCGGTTACCGCCTGAATTTTAAGCCGTTTTTTTTGGAACCACAGCTTGGCGGGGCATTGTTTGTCAACCGGTTTAAGAATTCGCCCGATACCTACTCCGAAAGGCAGGTGGAGTTTGCTTTTGCTGTGGAGATGGGCTATCGGTTGCAACAAGTGGAGTTCAGCCTTCGGTACCAACACGCCGGCCCCTCTCCCTTTCACCTGGGTCTCCTGGGTATTCGGGCAGCCTATGTGCTTCCCCTTGGTGGCTACTAAAAAAGCAGCCGAAGATCGAAAGGGATCTTCGGCTGCTTGCATGCTGCTGCACTACTTCTTTTATGTCGTGTAAACCGAGTTAAACATCACGTAATCGGTGGTGAGGTCCGATCCCCAGCCCGTCGCTTCCTGTTTACCGGTATTGAGTTCCAGGTGAATCTTGATATGCGATTCCCGAAGCAACTTTTTCATGTAATTCTTGTCGAATTCGGTAGGCGTTCCGCGCTTCAATACCAATACCTGATTGGTTGCATCGCCCAGGTACAAGTTGGCTTTTTTATAATTAAAGCTGATTCCGGCATTTCCACAGGCAGCAATAATTCGGCCCCAGTTAGGATCCCGGCCAAACATGGCGGTTTTTACCAGCGTGGAATCCGATATCGCTCGTACCATCTTCATGGCAACGTTTTCGGAGATAGCCTTAGATACCTTGTATTCCACAAACTTGGAGGCCCCCTCTCCGTCCGATACGATTAATTTGGCCAGGTGGATGAGTAGTTCTTGTAATTTCTCTTTAAACAGCGGGTAAAGCGGGTCGCTTTCACTGGTAATTTTGGTGTTTCCGGCCATTCCGTTGGCGAGAATCGCCACCATGTCGTTCGTAGAAGTATCTCCATCCACAGTGATCAAGTTAAAAGAGCGGTCGACGCAGTATTTAAGGGTGGATTGGAGCAGGTTCTCATCGATGGCGATATCCGAGGCCAAAAAGCACAACATGGTCGCCATGTTTGGATGAATCATCCCCGATCCTTTGGCCACGCCGCCGATGGAGATGGTTTTGCCCTCCCATTCAAAATCCACAAACCCCTCCTTGGCGAAGGTGTCGGTTGTCAAAATGGCATTGGCCAGAAAGGAACCGGCTTTGGCATCGTTGGACAACTTCGGTACCGTCGTTTTGATTCCTTCGAGGACTTCTTCGGTGGGAAAAGGCTCTCCAATCAGCCCCGTAGAGGCGACGATCACATCTTCCGGCGAAATTGACAGGGATTCGGCGATGGTCGCTGCCATGGCTTCAGCCCCCTTTCTTCCTTGTTCACCGGTACAGGCATTGGCATTTCCGGCATTACACACGATTACCTGTGCCCGATTATTTTTCAGATTTCTCCGGGTGACTTTAATGGGCTCGGCCTGCACCCTGTTTTGTGTGAGCGTTGCCGCGGCGGCTGCAGGCACTTCCGAAAAAATTATGGCCAGGTCACGTCGCATGGATTTGATGCCGGAATGGGCACCCCAGCATTTGATTCCTTTTACACTGGTAATATTTTTAATCATGGTTTTGTTTCGTTTATGGTTGCATGGGAACCTGTAACAGCCCCATGGATTCGTCCACTCCCAACATGAGGTTCATGTTGTGTACGGCCTGCCCGGCTGCACCCTTTACCAGGTTATCAATGGCGGCAATGACGATGGCCCGGTTTGTCCGGGAATCCCAGAACGGAAACAGGTCCGCGTAGTTGCTGCCTCGCACCTCCTTTATGGCCGGTGCTTGCTTTCGGATGCGGACAAAGGGTTGGTCGTGGTAAAAGTCCTGATACAGGGCATTTAGTTTTTGCTGCGTCATGCCCCCCTCTATCCGGAGGTAGGAGGTAGCCAATATCCCCCGGTCCACCGGCAGCAGGTGCGGAGTAAACTGTAAATTAACCGATTTTTTTACTAAAAACGAAAGCTGTTCCTGGATTTCCACCGTATGCCGATGACTACCAATACCATAGGCCTTGAAGTTATCGTTGACATTGGAAAAGTGCGTGGTGTTGCTGGCTTTTACTCCTGCTCCGGTAATTCCCGACTTGGCATCGATGATGGCTCCGTCCGGATCGATTCCGATTCCGGAATGAAAGAGCGGCGCCAAACTTAAAATAGATGCCGTCGGGTAGCAACCTGGATTGGCCACCAGACGGGCCTTTCGGATGGCTTGCGCGTGCAATTCAGGCATGCCGTAGACGGCCGTTTCAAAACCTTCGGGGAAAGTATGGTCCTTTTTGTACCATTCCTCGTAAACGGTCGGACTGGAAAGCCGGAAATCTCCGGACAAATCGATCAACTTGATTCCAGAGTCCTTCCAGCGTTTTACAAATTCCATGGACACTCCGTGGGGAAGTGCCAGAAACAATACATCCAGGTCTCCGGTATTCAGTTCGTCTGCCCCAATGAGGACGGTGTCCAGAATTCCGGAAAATTGCCCGTGAAGGTCTGAAAACCGCTTTCCCCGGTGGGATTCGGAGGTGATTGCAACCAGGTTGGACTGGGGATGATGGATCAGGATGCGGGCCAGTTCCGAGCCGGTATAGCCCGATGCACCCACAATCCCTATTCGGTAGGTTTTAGTGTTCATTTTCTTCGATTAAACGGAGAATCGCTTTTAATTTATCCAGAACCTGTACCAGGTCCTCTTCGGGTATGTTCAAGGGGGGAACCAATCGCAATACCGATTCGGCGGTGGCGTTGGCAATGACCCCTTCGTCCATAAGTGCTTTGACGATGGGTGCGGCGGGCCGGTCCAATTGAACCCCGATCATTAGTCCCAATCCCCTTACTTCCCGGATCATCGGATGCGCTTTGGTCCAAGAGCGGATGATTCCCATCAGCCAGTCTCCTTTTTCCTGTGCTGCACCCGTCAGGTTTTCTTCCAAAATGGTTTTGATGGTAGCCAGGGCGGCTGCAGAGGCCAGGGGATTTCCGCCAAAGGTAGTCCCGTGATCCCCAAAGTCGATGGCATCTCCCACCTTTTTGTTGCACAAGACAGCACCGATGGGCATACCTCCTCCCAAGCCCTTGGCCAGGGTGAGGATATCGGGTTGCACTTCGTAGTAATCCTTGGCAAAAAAGTGGCCGGTCCTACCGATACCACACTGAATTTCGTCAAAGATCAACAGCAGGCCTTTTTCGTCACAAAGCTTTCTCACCGCTTTTAGGTAGGATTTCTCTGCGGGAACAATCCCTCCCTCGCCTTGAATGGGTTCCAGAATTACGGCTGCCGTGTCCGGCGTAATGGCCGCTTCCAACGCCTCCAGTGAATTGAAGTCCACCTGCGCAAATCCCGTAGGGATGGGTGCGAACCCTTTTTGGTATTTTGCCTGCCCGGTTGCAATGGTGGCCAGGGTTCGGCCATGAAAAGAATTTTTCATGGAAATAATGTCTCCACCCTTGCCTTGTTTAAAGGCATACTTTCGGGCAATCTTAATGGCCCCTTCCACCGACTCCGCACCGCTGTTGGTAAGAAATACGTGCTGCATGCGGCTGAGATCCACCAACAGCTTGCTCAAGGCAACCTGTGGCGGGCTAACGAAAAAGTTGGAAATGTGAATCAACTCGGCCGCTTGTTCCTGAATGGCCTGAACCACCTTGGGATGGCAATGCCCCAGGTTGTTGACGGCAATACCGGCCAACATGTCGATGTACTCCTTCCCGTCTGCATCCCACACCCGGCTTCCTTTTCCCTTGATCAGGGCCAGCGGGAAGCGTTTGAATGTTGGTAAGTAATATTTTTTGTCCTCCTCATATAAATATTCGTTGGAAATTTGCATGTTCAGTGAGTTATGGTTGTTCCTATAGAATGATGGTTGATGATGTAATCGGTTATTTGCTCCGGCTGGGTACCGTTCAGGATGACGGCTTTCTTCACGCCCCCTTTAAGCCCGGTCAGGCAGGATTCAATCTTGGGTATCATGCCTCCCTGAATAACCGTCCCCATATACGCCTCCACGGCTTCAACCTTTAATGTTTTCAGAATGGAAGCCGGATCGGGGTAGTCCCGGTACAAGCCGTCCACATCGGTGAGCACGATGTAGGCATCAACTTGCAGGGAGGCGGCAATTTTTCCAGCAAAAACGTCTCCGTTGATGTTATAGTCGTTGCCCGCCGTATCCGAAGCGATGCAGGTGACCACGGGAGTGAAGCCATTCTCCAGCAGGAGGTCCGGCAACAGGGGATTGACTACTTGCACATCGCCTACCTGCCCCAAGTCCTGGCGGCTGTCGACACCCGATTTATCTTTTACGATATGCCATCTTTTCTCTGCGATGGCCAGCTGCCCGTCTTTTCCGGAAAGCCCAACGGCTTTTAGTCCTTGTTTATTTAGTAAGTTGACCAGGGAGCTGTTAACTTCTCCTTTAAGCGTCTTTTCGATACAGCGCAAGGCCTCCACAGTGGTATGCCTGTGCCCGTCAAAAAATTCGGTTTTTATTCCCGCCTCTTCCAGAGATTTGTTGATAAACGGGCCTCCACCATGAACCAGAATTACCTGGGTACCTTGCTCTTGCAGGATTTTTATTTTCTGTGAAATTGCTTCTTTTAGTGCTTCATTGATCATCGCATTCCCACCGTATTTAATGAGAATTTTTCGGTATTGCATCTTTTCTAGATTTTGTCGCTTTTTGATTTGAAAAAACTTTGCGAAATAAAAAAGCAATAATTGTACCAGCGAGCGAAAAAAATATGGAAAAACACAGGAAATGGGATTTACACCAAATATTCCCATCCAATATTCAAATAGTCAAAGGCCAGAACAACGGACTGCCAAGCTGTCAGGCAGCCCTACTCTCTGGCAAAGGTTCCGGAAAGGACCACCGTATCGTTGGCTAATTCAGCGAAGAATCGCCCACCTCTGGGACTTAACTGATGGGAAACCAGTTGATTTTTGCCCAGTTTTGGTGCCCAGAAGGGCACCAACAGGGCATGAGAAGAGCCCGTGGCATGGTCTTCCAGTTGCTGCACGTGTGGGACCAGCGCCCGACTCACGAAATCCACGGTATCCCCTTTTGCCGTCACAGCATACCCAAAAATATCGGACTCACGCAAGCGGTCAAAATCCGGCTGCATGGCCGCTACCGATGCTTCCGAATCGGTCAAAATCAAGTGCTTGTTTTCGGTTTGGTACATTTCCAAAACCGGAATAGCGAGTCCGTCTTTTATGGCTTGGGGTACGGCAACCTGCCCCGTTACCGGAATGGCATGCAGGCGCATCTCAAACCGGTTTCCTGCAACCTTTACGGCGATCTGGCCTCCGCTGTACTGCAGCAGGACGGTTTCGACCTGCGTTTGCCGGGCTAGAAAAACACCCGCAGCAGCAGCTCCATGACCACAAAGCGCAATTTCTGCATCCGGTGCAAACCAACGCACCCGATAGCTGCCATCTGCATCTTCCAGCAAAAACGAGGTCGCCGGCATGCCTATTTCCCGTGCCTGGGCTTGCATTTGTTCCGGTGTAAGCGCGTGTTTGGAGCGTACCACAGCGGCAGGATTCCCCCGAAAACCAAGTTCTGGGGCAGTAAAAACAGCAATAATGGGTGGATGCATGGGCAAAAGGTTTGGAATTAATTGGCCCGCCAGAAGTAGGGCGTAAAGAGCACCAAAATGGTAAACAACTCCAGCCTTCCCAATAACATGAGAAAGCTGAGAAATAATTTCGCAAACGGGGAGAAAAAAGCGAAATTATCTACGGGTCCTACCCGACCGATGGCGGGCCCCACGTTGCCGAGTGCCGTAGCCACCGCCCCAAAGGAGGTGATCAGATCGTACCCGGCAATGGACATCACAATGGATCCCAGGACAAATATCATCAGGTACAACAGCAGAAAATTCATGATATGGGTGATGATCTTTCCGGTCACCCGTTCCCCGTTTATTTTGAGCGGCACCACTGCGCGGGGGTGAACAATGCGCTTAAATTCCAGGGTGGAATTTTTCACAAAGGTCAGATGCCTGATAAATTTAATGCTTCCACTGGTGGAACCTGCACAGGCTCCCATAAACAACAACATAAAAAAAACAATGGTCAACCCATTGCTGTACGCTGTATAGTCTGCTGTCACGTAGCCGGTAGTCGTCACCAGGGAAACTACCTGAAACATGGCCTTTCGAAAGGTGGGTTCCACCTCGCCGGGCACCAGGTAGTACATGGCGGCGGCAATGCCACAGATCAACAAAATCAAAGAGATGCTATAGGCCCGGAATTCGTCACTGGCCCATATGCGGCGAAACCTACCCTTAAAGGCGAAATACAACAGGGTGAAGTTGGTTCCGGCCAGAAACATAAACAAAATGGCGGTATAGTGAATCACGGGGCTGTCGAAATAGGCCATGCTTGCGTTTTTTGTGGAAAAACCGCCGGTTGACATGGTAGTAAGGGCGTGGTTCATGGCATCAAAAAACGTCATCCCCTCCAGGTAATACAAGGCAACCAGGGCAAGTGTCAAGCCAAAATAAATGAGCCAAAGCCTTTTGGCGGTTTCCCGAATCCGTGGATGTACCTTATCCGAGGTGGGACCGGGCGACTCGGCAACGAAGAGCTCGATCCCCCCAATACCTAACAGCGGAAAAATGGCAACGGTCAATACAATGATACCCAATCCTCCGATCCATTGAGTCATGCTTCGCCAAAGCAAAATCCCCTCAGGTAGACGTTCGATATCGGTAAGGATGGAGGCGCCGGTGGTGGTGAATCCGGATACCGTTTCAAAAATGGCATCGGAAACCACCGGAATACTACCGCTGAAAATATACGGCATCATGCCGAACACCGACATAACCACCCAACTCGATGCTACGATCATGTACCCTTCCCGCTTTCGGATGTTTTGATCCTGCTTGGCAAAGGAATAAAAAAATGTTCCGCCGACAGCCAGGCAGATCAAGGCCGAACCGATCAGGGTGATTTGATCCCCGCTTTGGTAATAGTACGAGAAGGCAATGCTGGGAAACATAAGAATTCCCAAAAGCATCATTAATCCGCCCATTACCTTTAAAATGGCCTTGTAATGAATCATGATTAGTTAAATAGTTTTTCCAGGACCGGCTTCGCTTCGGGAAGGCCAAAAACAATGGCTTTGTCGTTCAATTGCAACTGAAAATCCCCGTCCGGAATAAATACTTCTTCTCCACGAATCACCCCTGCCACGATGGCCGAATTCGGAAAATGAAGGGACCGCAAGTTTCGCCGGGTAAGTCGATTGTTTTTGCTCACCAGGTACTGCACAAATTCGGCCTCCACCCCATGAATGCCCGAAACCGCCTCCACTTTTCCTTTGGTCAGGTAGCGGCTTACGTGGTTGGCTGCCACCAGCTTTTTATTGATCAGGGAATCCACGCCGATACTATGGGAAATATGAATGTATTCCCGTGTATCTACGTGTGCGATGGTTTTGTATACCCCGTGATTTTTTGCACTCAGGCTGGTAATGATATTGGTTTCCGAACTGTTTGTCAACGCCAAAAAGCCGTCCATGGTCTCCAGCCCCTCTTCGATCAGCAGGTTGATATTTTTGTAATCGCCGTGGATAACCAGGGCATTGTCCAGCCGCTCGGCCAGCCACTTGCAGCGTTCTTTGTCGTTATGCACCAGGGTAATGCCGTACTCGTGTTCGAGTTCCCGCGCCGTGGAATAGGCCAGGTCATCTCCACCGATCAGCATCACACTATGGATTTCCTTGCCTTTGTGCCGTACCAATTCTTTTACTGTATCTACCGACTTGTTATTGGAGATAAAAAAAACGTGGTCGTTGTTTCGGAGGTAAGTATCTCCCCGGGGTATCAAGGTCCGGTGATCCCGTACCAAAGCGATGATCCGAATGTCTTCGAATATCGGGTCGGTGGTGGTGTCCGACAGCCGTTTGTTTACCAATGGGGAGTCGTGTTCCAGGGTAATTCCCACCACGCTTAATTTCCCCCCTTCAAACTCGATAACGTCAGAAAAAGTAGAACGCTTCATGAGCCGGGAAATTTCCTTGCTGCAAAGTAAGGAGGGGGAAATGATGGAGTCGATTCCCAGATTCTCAAAATACACTTTATTTTCGGGATAGAGGTAGTCGTGATTCCGTACCCGGGCTATCACCTTTTTTGCCCCAAGTTGCTTGGCGAGTACAGCGGCGCAAATATTGGTTTTCTCGGACGTGGTCACCGCCAGCATCAACTCCGCATTGTGTATATTGGCCTTTTTCAAAACGTCAATGGAGGCCGAGTCTCCCTCGATGGTCATCACATCCAGTCTGGAGCCAATATTGTCCAACACATCCTTGTCCAGGTCGATCAGGATGATGTTTTTGTTTTCGTAGCACAGTTGCTCGGCTAAGTGATATCCCATATCCCCTGCTCCCGCAATCACGATGTTCATGGCCATAGGCTAACGTTCAACGATTTACCCGTAATATTAAGCAAAAAAGAAGAAACACCACAAGTTATTTCCCAATTTCACCAAATTTGTATTTATGACCAAATAAAAATTGGCCGTCATTCATCCACCCGCGCAAAAACCAACGCTGTCCGGTTGGTCATGTAGATGCTCAAGCGTTGGTTTTGATCGGTAAAATAGGATTTCGTTCCCTGAATCCTTCCGAATCCTCCGTATTCCGGATCGTCCGAATTGAGCACAAGGGTATACTGTCCCATGGCCGGCGCCCGAAACTGGTAGTCCGGAATGGATGCTTCGGGATGAAAGGAAAAGGCAAAGACCAAACCGGCCCGTTGGTAGATCAGCACTTTATTCGTCGGATCTGCGTGAAGCTGCTCCGCAAATGCAGCAGGCAAAATGCCGTATTTTTTCAATAGGTGAATCATGGCCTGATCCCAACGCAACAAGTACTTGTATTTCAGTTTGGGATCTTCCGCCAGACTCCATTGCCGGCGGGCGTATTGGTAGCTCCAGTTGTTACCCTCGCGGGGAAAATCGATCCATTCGGGGTGGCCAAATTCATTCCCCATAAAATTGAGATACCCCTCTCCACCCAGGCTACTGGTAAACAAGCGAAAAAGCTTGTGCAGTGCGATCCCCCGGTCAATAATGATGTTCGGATCATCCACCTGCATGTGGAAGTACATTTCCTTGTCCATGAGCCAAAAGGCGATGGATTTATCGCCTACCAAAGCCTGGTCGTGCGACTCGGCATAAGCGATCGTCTTTTCCCTGTATCGGCGGTCGCTCAATTCCTTCCAAAACTCCAAAATATCCCAGCTTTCATCGGGCTTTTCCTTTAACATTTTGATGTAGAAATCAGGAATGCCCATGGCCATGCGGTAGTCAAACCCGATGCCTCCTTCCTCCGGCTTTCGGCAGAGCCCCGGCATGCCGCTCACCTCTTCGGCGATGGAGAGGGCTCCCGGCTTGACCTCTTTGATCAGTGCATTTGCCAGCTGCATGTAACTAATGGCATCCCAATCCACGTCCTTGTGGAAATACTTTTCGAAATGATCAAAGGTAATCAGCCCGTGATGAAAATAAAGCATGGAGGTAACACCGTCAAAGCGAAACCCATCGAAATGAAATTCTTCAAGCCAATATTTTAGATTGGAAAGTAAGAAACGCTTCACTTCCCATTTTCCATAGTCAAACAATTTGGAATCCCAGACTTCGTGGTAGCCCCTGGGTCCAGCATGAAAGTACTGGTGATCGGATCCGTCAAAGGCATTCAGCCCCTCCGATACATTCTGAACGGCATGGGAATGAACCACATCCATGATCACGGCAAGCCCAAGTGCATGTGCCGAATCGACCAGGTATTTTAAGTCCTCGGGCGTGCCAAACCTACTGGAAGGGCAGAAAAAATTGGAAACATGGTAGCCGAAAGAGCCGTAGTAGGGATGCTCCATTACCGCCATTAGCTGAATGGCATTGTACCCCAGCTTCTTTACTCTTGGCAGGATGTTATCCGCAAAATCGGTGTAGCTTCCCACCCCTTCTTCCTCCTGTCCCATTCCCACATGGCATTCGTAAATAAGCGGGCCATCGATGGGATACGTCGGGGAAAAGTCGTGATCCGTCCAGGAAAAGGGCGTATCCGGAAACCACAATTGCCCGGAAAAATCCTTGCTTTCCTCATCCTGCACCACCCGCCGGATGTAGGCAGGGATACGGTCCAGCGAGGTGTTACCGCCCTTAACGTACACCTTTACCAAACTTTTGTGAACCAGTCGTTTCTTGTAGGCCTCGAAGGGAAGAAAAATTTCCCAAATCCCCCACTGATCTTTTACCAGGGGATGCATGCTTCGATCCCAGGCATTAAAATCGCCGATGAGGTACAGGGCATCCGCTTCCGGAGCCCATTCCCGGTAGACCCAACCATGCCGTTTTGTATCAAAATTAATCCCAAAATAGTGGTGCCCATTGGCAAAGTCCGAAAGACTCCCTGCCACGTTTACCAATTCGTCCCGGGACAACTGAAACCGTACCCAGCGTTGGTAAATTTCCTCTTTGTACGCTTCCAACCAGGGATCCTCCTGAACTATTTTTAATTTCATACTACCTTGTCAAAAATCATTGCCTATGCCCTGCAGGTCTCCTCTAGCGAGATAACGGAAAACCGGCTGCAGTCCACCCGTCGATCCCTCCCTCCAGGTGGTATACGTTCTCGAAGCCCATGTTTTTCATTTCCTCTGCTGCCTTGGCACTTCTGGCTCCTACCTTGCAATAAACGAATACGGGTTCGTCTTTTTTTAATTTTTTTGCCTTATCTGCAAAATCAGCTTGCATAAAATCAATGTGTACGGCACCGGGAATAATGCCCTCCTCCACTTCTGGCTGGGTGCGCACGTCCAGAACCAATGGGTCAAAATGCGCCCGGCCAAAGTGAAAGGTCTTCGTGTCCAGCACGACCACCCGGCTTGCAGGAGCTTCTGCCAGCTCCGTGTTGACGGCAGCTACCGAAAAACGGGGATTCCATCTCCAATACCCTCCATCCGAAAAAGACACCTGATACCCCCCTTCAAAACGCACATCCGGAAGGTAATAATCGGTGCTAATCAATTGAGCGCCACTTTCAAAGGCCATTTCCCTTCGGAAGGTCTCGTTACTTCTCGCCTCTCGGGTATCTGCATCGGCCCTGGTCCGTACCAGGTAGCCTTTGCTTACCAGGGATTGGATCTCATCTTGGTGCTCGATTGGATCGTTGAGGATATGGATACCCGACATGGGATGCGATTCCGGGGCCGTTACAAAAAACACCGGAGATTTTGCCCCGGATAGGTAGGCCTCCATTTTCTCCCCTTTTTCGTCCAGGATCCAAATGAACTTCCCCCGGGCTGAATCCAGGGAGGGCCAACCGGATTCGGTAACGGCCGTTTTCAGGTCCGGATGCGAACCAGTAACCTCGGTTGGGGTCAGCAGTTTCTCCGCGCCCAATACCTCCTGCAGAATTTGGTCCAATTCCCGAAAGGATGGGGCATCAAAAGGCAATGCTTCGGTCAAGCCTCTTTCGGGATAATTGTCATCCTTCGCATTCACGGTAATAAATACCGGCAGGTGGTTGGGATGTAATAAAGACCAACGCTTCATCTCTTCCAGGTAATCCACCAGCAAGGGATGGTGGCTGTTATAATCGATGTCTTGCACGTGGAAAACCTTAAATCCGGACCGGTCAAAAGCCGCCTTTTTGACTGAATCCAGTGCCTCGGTTTCCAGAAAGGCCTGTCCCAACGGTTGGCTAAACCGTCCCCCTTCCGGATCGCGGTACAGGTCCAACTCCAGTAACCGCAAACCCATAGCTAACTGTTCCCAAACGGGCGGGTGACTGTAATCCAACCCGGCAGCCAATTCGGTGTTTTCTGACTGAAGCTGGGCCATGATTCCTTCCGGTACGGGTAGCTTGTAGCTATTGTGACTCCCGATCAGTTGAATCTGGTTGATTTTTATGGCGTCTGCTTTTTCCGGAGATTTTTCGCCGCAGGCAAAACCCCACAGCAGTATGCCAAAAATAAAAAACGGTCTAACCATAATTTGAAATGTTTAACGTCAGGTAAAGATACCGAAACTTATCAAAAAGTCAGCTTTTCGTGGAAAACTCCGCCCAAAGCGGCAAATGATCGGATATGCGCCAACTCATCTGAAAGGGAGTCAAATCCCGCTTTTTCAGCAGGTGGGGGCCAAAATCAAAAACCCCTCCGTGCAGGTATTGAATGGACAATTGGGGGATCCGTGCGTGGTTTTCAAACCAGGCAATCTGCGAATAAAACTTGGTCTGATGGTCGATCAGGGTCCGGCGAACCTGCCATAAATCTTCGGGAACTTTCAGACCGGTCGACACAAATGCTTCGTACCGGGGATCGCCGATTCGGTCGATGTTAAAGTCACCCAACAACACCAGACTTTGATCAAAGGAATGCATGTAGCTGGCCCAATCGCTCATCCATTCGGCAATGGCCTTTAATTCACCCTCACGGTCAGAGGGGGTATTGCCGTAGAGCACGTGCATGCTCACGAGCACGAAGGTTTTGTCCTCTACCCGAAACCCCACGGCATAGGGCGTTCGGGCAAACTGCCGGGAAAAAGCCCCTTCTTTTATCCCGGTCACCTGTTCATTGGGCACCACCAATTCACAAGCCAGTCCGGACAATTTAACTTTTCGGGTGTCGAATAAGAATGCCAGCCTTTCGGAATTTCCCTCATCGCCTCCCGAAACATCGGTTAGAATAAAGCTCCAATGATTTCCCAAAACCTTTAACATGTGCCGAAAGGCCTTGAGATCCCCCTTCAGTTCCTGTATGGCGATGATATCAAACCGGGAAATGATCTGCGCAATGGCCAGCAGGGAATGCAGGTCCCGTTTGGGAGAATCGGCATCCCCTGCCTCCCACTTTTCGGTCAGTCCCCCAAAAGCCCGGATGTTCCAGGTAGCAATTAAGATATTGTGGTCCAGCTTCTTGAAGGGGAGTACCTCATCCAGTACCTGATTTAGCGAGCGAATTTCCTCCAACACCTCGGAAGGAGGTAATTCTTCAATTTTTGCGACTTTCTGGCTCATAGGCGGGAAGATTCGATCACTGCGAAAACTGACTTTCGGGAACAAACGCACCAACGGATCACTGGGATTACATCAAGTGGTCCTTCCGGCGGATCCTACCAGCAAAAAGCTGTAAACGATGAACGGAACGCTTCACCAGCAATCCAGCACCGGCACACAGCTCCGGCTACTTGCCTGTTCCCTTTAACTTACCTTAAAAATAAGGTATTTTGGCCGGGATCAAAACCCCCGGCAACAAATCCTTCTCCGTGCGGAAAAAATCCCGCCGATTTGCAAAAAAATGACCCATTTTCCCGCTCAAAGGAGCAGCCAGCGAATCAGGGCGATCCCAATGCCGACGAGGCCTCCTACTACCGCGCCATTCAGCCGGATGTATTGCAGGTCATTTCCCACTTTATCCTTGATCTGAAGCATGATCCCCTTGTCATCCAGTCTTCCCAGGCTGCTCCGTACCATGGCCCCCAGTTCGTGATGGTACCGATCTACCAGCGACATCACGGTTGACCCTATCCACCGATCGAATTGCCCACGGCTGGTTGGGTCGTTGCGCAGCTCTTCCAGAAAGCGAAGCAACTGCCGGTGAATCACGTGCATCAGGGGCCGGTCGTTGTCCGTTAATTGGTCCTGAAACCCCGCTTTGAGGCGGTCCAGTAACTGCTGAATCAGGACACGTGACCGATCGTTGAGCAGCAGGTTTTGCTTCAACCGTTCCAGATAGGAGAGCGTCTGCTGCTCTCCATTTTTGAGATTGGCTGCTAACTCCAACAGGTACTCGTCCAGCTTTTCGCGAAGGGGATGGTCCGGATCGTTCCGTATTTCCTCCATCAGCACTAGCGCAAGATCTATCAGCCGGTCCGTGAGCAGTTCCGGATCAATCCCTCCGGTTTTTTGCCCCAACCAAACCGCGGATTTTTTCACCCAGTCCCGCTGAGCATATTGTTTGAGGGCACTGCTCAATTTTTTTAGTAACAATTCCCGGGTTTCGGATTCCTGAAGCGAGAGGGAAAATTGGCCCAAAGCCATTTGTACGAGTCCATGGTGCCGTTTTTCCCTGACCGCATCCTCGAGCCAGGCACCTAATGGGCTTGCAATATCCGCTTCCCGCAGCTGATTGTTACTGATTTTCTGGATAAAAATCGCCAGTTTCGGATGATCCAGCTCTCCGGAAACACGAAGAAGGAGCCAGCGCATAAAATCCATCAGCCGTTGTACCTGGGCCGGTTCATCCAGGGAGCGTAGCAGCGAGTCGGCGATGGACAAGCCTTGTAGCCGTTCGCGAAGCACTTGCGGAGACAGCCATTTGGTGGTGACCAGTTCCACAATTCCTTCGGTCAATTTTTCTCGGTTTTTGACGATAATATTGGTGTGTCGCCGGACAAAGGGTATGGGTATCTCGTAGAACAAGGCGCTTACCGCAAACCAGTCTGCCAAACCTCCGATGGTACCGGCTTCAAAACCCGTCGCCAAAATGCGCCAAAGAGGACCTTCCAGCCAGCCAAAATGAATCCCCGACTCAAGGGAAAGGAAACCACCAATGGCCACCAAAAGAGATACGGTTCCAATGTTACTTTTCACGGGATTGTATTTTATGCCAAGGTACAAAAATGAAACCAACAATGACTAGTATCTACGGGCAGACAGGATTTCTTCCCGATAGGAGTAACCGGGCGATACTGGTTTTCGGTTGATCGTCCGCTGAGAATCATGGAGAAATAAAATTTATTGCTTAGTTTTAATTCTTAAACAAAGTGCCGGGATTTACCACTTTTTTTGGCAGGCAGAAACAGCTACGAATAACCCATGGAAACACAGAATCGCACCTACACAACTGCTACCAATAGGTTTATCGAGAGGTACCGACGACATGTTTTTACGACGTGCGCGGAGGCTTTTCGACCGCAGGATCCGCTGGATTACTGGAAAAACTACCTTTTTGTTACCACGCTCTTGTTTATCATTCCCTTATGCAGCATCGCGTTGATTCCGGGGGTTTACCTCTCGTACATTACTTCCCATACGGGCCTGCTTTTCGCGGATATCCTGGCCGTCATCGGATTGTTACTGATTGCGCATGTCCCTGGCATCCCATTGATCGTTCGAAAATGGGTGTTCATTGGCATCATCTATGGCATTGGTGTCGTTCTCATCTATTATTTGGGCAATTTTGGTCCGGGACTGCTGTACCTGTTGGCCGTTTCGGTTTTTATAATTCTGGTTTTGCCGGCCAATGCCGGATGGATGGGCTTGTATTTGAACGGGGCTACCTGCTTTTTCTTTGGCGGGCTGATATACATGGGTGCTCCCCTACAGAGTCGTTTTTCAGCTGCTTTAGACATACAGTCATGGATCGCCATCTCTTCCAACCTGATCTTTCTCAATGCTGTCTTCGTGGTATTGATTCCAAAATTGTTTAAGGGACTGCAGGAAAGTTTGCGCGAGCAATACCTGCTCCGAACCAAATTGGAACAGCAAAAGGATGCCCTGAAGCGGTCCCTTTCCGAAGTAAAGTCAAAAAATAACGATTTGGAACATTTTACTTACGTGGCCTCGCATGATTTGCAGGAACCCTTACGCATGGTGACCGGCTTTATGCAACTGTTGGAAAAAAGGTATGCGGACCAACTGGACGCAAAGGGAAAGACCTATATCCGCCATGCCGTAGAAGGTGCCTCGCGCATGCGCCAATTGATTCTGGATTTGTTAAAATACTCCCGCATCCACCCGGGCAAGGACCCCATTGAGGCGGTGGACCTGCAACGGCTTTTTGACGAGGTCGTTCACACGCTGTCCCAAGAAATCCGCCGGCTAGATGCTACGGTAAGCCATGGCCCGCTTCCGGTAATCGTCAGCCACCACAGTTTTCTCTTTCTGGTCCTGCAAAACCTCATCGGCAATTCGCTCAAATACGCGAAAAAAAACATCCCGCCGCAGATACACCTGAGTTGTGAAGATCAGGGGGACACATGGTTTTTTCGGGTAACGGACAATGGGATAGGCATCGATCCGGAATACTTCGAACGAATATTCGTGATTTTTCAACGACTACACCAAAAGGACGAGTACGAAGGTACCGGCATGGGATTGGCCATTGTAAAAAAGATCTTGGATAGTCTGGAAGGGAAAATAGGGCTACAGTCTGAGCCCGGCGAGGGTACGACCTTTTATTTCTCCTTACCCAAGACTGGCTCGGACAAAAAACCTTAACTTTTGTTGCGTACGTAGATTAGTTTGTATTTTCCTTTTTGGTTTTCCCGCTGCTCTACCTCAAATTTATTGATGGAGCCGATCAGGGGCGTCAATTTTTGGAAGCCGTAATTTCGCGAATCAAAATTGGGCTGCTTTTTTTGCAGCAGGTTTCCCACATCTCCCATGAAGGCCCAACCGTCGTCATCGGCCAGATCCGAAATGGTGGAAGAAATCAGTTGAATCAGCTTGGGGTTGATTTTATCGACCTGGGGTCTGGGTTTGCCTTTCTCTTTGCTGTCCTCCTGCCCCTCGCTTTCTTTTTGCAGGATCTCCAGGTAAATAAATTTATCGCAGGCGACGATAAAGGGATCGGGCGTTTTCTTTTCTCCCATGCCGATTACCAATAAGCCGGCTTCGCGGAGACGGGTGGCCAATTTCGTAAAATCACTATCACTGGAAACCAAGCAAAAACCATCCACCCGCCCGGTGTAAAGAATGTCCATGGCGTCGATAATCATCGCCGAATCGGTGGCATTTTTGCCGGAGGTATACCCGTACTGCTGAATGGGATTAATGGCGTTTTCCAGCAACACGTTTTTCCACTTGCCCAGTTGCGGCCTGGTCCAGTCTCCATAGATGCGTTTGATGGTGGGATTGCCGTACTTGGCTACCTCCTCCATCATTTCTTTGATTTGATTGGATGGGACATTGTCTGCATCAATCAATACGGCAATCTTTATTTCCGCTTGCATAGGCCTCCGAAACTGGTTGGTTTACGGGAACGAAGCTATAAAACTTTTTTTGGAAAAAAGCATTATTTCACAATCAATACCGGTAAGTGCTTATCCGATGCGATCATTCGCTCGGCTACCGAACCAATCAGCAGGGTATCGTCGTCGGTCTTGCCTTTGTTTCCCAGCACGATCAAATCGGCCCCTTTACGAATCGCATAATCGTAAATACTGCGGCTTACCGGCTCATCCTGACCCTGAATGATTTCCAGGCTATCGGGAAGTCCTTCCTTCTTTTTCAGCCTCTGGTAGTGGGAAATTGCCTTCTTGTGCAAGGCCTCGTGAAATTCGGAAGGCTTGCGAATGTAAGGGAAATATTGCCTGCCTACCTTCAACACGTGCACCGGCAAAATCGATGCTCCCGTGTGTGCAGCCAGGGACTTGGTCAGCGAGACCACGCCCTCGGTATAGTCTGAAAAATCCAGCGGCAATACGATTTTCTCGATACGTGCTTTGGCCGTCTCGGGTATGAACAGGGTATCGGAAGCAGTTAGCCGCAGGACTTTGCTGCTAAATACTCCAGTACCTCCATGAACCGACTTTTTCCCCAGAAGGACCAGGTCAAATTTCTGCGCATCCACCCATTCTACCAGTTGGTCCAATTGCCCCCCGGAATAGATTTTCGCCTGAATGCTGCTTTTTTGTTCGCCGAATACTTCGACGACCTTTTCCAGGACCTCTTCCTCCAAAATTTCATCCAGGGATTTGTCGAGATAGGGCAACATATCGCCTATTTCTTTGGATACTTCCTCCAGCGCGACAAAATGAATCAGCGTCAGCCGCTCAAATTGAAATACTTCGTCTAATTTTTTGATGTACTGTAGCAACAGTACGTCCAGATCGGACAGGTCAATAAATAATCCAATAGTGCTAAGTTTACGCATCAGTTCTTTTGTTTGTTGAGTTTTTTCATGATCACATCCGACAATCGTTTTTCGTAAGACGCCCGGTCCAGGTCTTTGTCAAACTGCCTCAGCCGAGCATGCTCCTGACCCAGTCCTTTGTACAGGGAATAACACATAAACACAAGAATCACCAAAAAGGGAAGTCCCGTGGTAATCGCTGCCGTCTGAAGTGCCGTTAGCCCTCCCCCAATAAGCAATACGGCTGCGACTGCACCTTCGGTGGTCGCCCAGAAAATGCGCTGCCCTACCGGGGCGTCCAATTTACCCCCGGCGGTAATGCTATCGATCACCAATGATCCGGAATCGGAAGAAGTGACAAAAAAACTGGTCACCAACAGGATACCGATGATGGACCCAATACCACTAAAGGGGAAGTTTTCCAGAAACACAAACATGGAGATGGACACATCGCCTGTAATCGTTTCCGCCAATGCATGACTGCCCGTCAGCGCTCCCTCCTGCATGTCGAGAAAGATGGCGGTTCCCCCAAGCGCCGTCAACCACAAAAAGGTAAGCAGGGTCGGTACCAACAATACCCCAAAAATAAACTCCTGTATCGTTCGCCCTTTGGAAACCCGGGCAATAAACATGCCTACAAAAGGAGACCAGGAGATCCACCAGGCCCAGTAAAAAACGGTCCAATCTCCCTGCCAGCCATTGTCCCGGTAGGCTTCGGTCCAGGTAGACACCTCCAGGATGCTCCCCAGGTAGTTTCCCATGTTTTGGACAAACGAACGGAAAATAAAAAGCGTGGGTCCAACGATCAACACGAATACCAACAAGATCGCAGCAATCCGTACGTTCCACTGGCTGAGAAATTTTACTCCTTTGTCGATCCCGGAAACAACCGAGATGGTGGCGATTAAGGTGATTCCTGCAATCAGGAGTACCTGCACGGTCACCGTATTGGGAATGCCGAAGAGATAAAACAAGCCCCCACTTACCTGCTGCACGCCCAATCCCAATGAGGTAGCCAGTCCAAAAAGTGTTGCCAGCACCGCCAAAACATCAATCACGTTGCCCATCCAACCATTCATTCGTTCTCCCAGCAAGGGGTAAAACACAGAGCGGATGGTGAGCGGTAATTTCCGGTTGTAGGCGAAAAAAGCCAATGAAAGGCCCACCACCGCGTAGATGGCCCAGGCGTGGAAGCCCCAGTGAAGAAATGTAAGGTTCATGGATCTTTCGGCAGCAGCCAGGGAATAGGCTTCCCCATAGGGAGGAATGGCATAGTGGTAGACCGGCTCGGCTACCCCCCAAAACAATAACCCGATACCCATACCTGCACTGAACAGCATGGCAAACCAGGCTCCGGTAGAAAACTCCGGTTCGGCATTTTTCCCGCCCAGTCGGATGGAGCCATACTTACTAAATCCCAGATAAAAACAGAAAACGATAAAAGCATTGACTGCGATAATGAATAACCAACCTGCTTTATCGGTAATAAAGGTCTTACTGGCGGCAAAAACCTCCGCCATCGGTTCGCCCACCCAAAGTGTGACCGTGATAAACAAGATAATCAAAACCACTGAAGGCCAAAAAACCGGTGCATGTATGTCGAAGTACTTGTTTTTCATAAGGTTGTTTTCGTTAGAAATAGTAGCCAATATTTATGTTTAATCGGGTATTCCAACCCGGATCCGTATCGGTAGGATTGAGGTCCGAAACCGGCTGCCGGAAATCGACCCCCCTGCCGCTTCCCAGAGCGTTGCCACCGAAGGTGTCGGTTATCCAGGGATGGTTGTAGCCCATGGCAATGTCAAAATACGTGTATACCTGTCCGGCAGAAACCAGGGCGCCGAAGACGTTTTGCTGGGAATTGCGAAAGGTAAAAGCAGGACCACCGGGCACTTCGGTTAACTTTTGCATAAGGGTATAGTCGTTGTACAACTGAATGGACCGCACCGGCCCCCAGTGCATCGGTATATCGTAAGCCAATCCCAGTACATAGAGCGCCGCACGGCTGGCCACATCGTAGGTACCAAAACCGTATGCCCCCATTTGTACCACGTCCAGTACCTCTCCTGCATCGTTTCTCACATCACTGTAGGCATAATAAATGGCTTCTGCCTTCAGGTTCCAGGGACCCCAATTTCCTTCGTGGTGGACAGAGGCAGCCCATTGGGAGCCTTTGTGTCCGGTTTGTAAATTGTACAATTCATGCCGCTGCAGGGATAGACCCAGTTCCTGCCCCGACCACTTGCGCACAGCCCGCAAGTTGACTTGATGCCGCTCAATATTGGCATTGCCCGGGATCGGAACCACGTCATAGGAGTACCTGGCCGTAGAAAAAGCGCCGAAAGTCGCTTCATTGGTCCCCCTTGGCTCGGCCAAAAGAAAATAGGCCGCATCCAAACGCCAGCTATCCGTATCGTGGGCGAAGTGGACCCCCATTTGGTGATCGTCTTCCAGGCCGAGGTAGTAGGGCAATTGAAACCACCAGCTATGCGATGCGTACGTCAATAAGCCAAAAGGAACCTGGGTAATACCCGCTTTCAGCTGTGTATCGTTGCTCAGCTGGTACCCCAGCCAACCGTATTTTAGGAAATGGGTGTTGAAGGTGGGATAAAACCGGTATTCGAAAGAAAGCTGAATGCCCTCACTGTAAGCGTCTACATTGACCCGCCAGGTATCCCAGGTCCATTCGTTTCGTAAAAAAGTTCCCAGGGGAAAAGTCTGTCCTTCGTAGTGGGCATAGACGTTATTCAAACGAAACGCCCCGCCAATTTTTAACCAGGTTGTATCTCGTTTTAATATTTCTTCAAAGCTGCTTATAGGCAATTCCAGGGTGCTTTTTTCGGTACCATAATCCTGACCGATGCCAAGCACCTTGTTTTCTTTGGTGTTGGTTAAACTGTCCTCTTTTGCCTCCGCTTGTCTGTGACTACCGAAAAGAAATGCAACCAGTAGCAAATAGGGCATGCGCCTCTCGTTTGGTTCAAGTAGTTCAAAGCTAAGAAATTTTACTTAATTACGAAAAAAATACCATATAGCATATTGTTTTTGTTCAATTTATATCTGTTTCGAAAAATTAATATATAATTTATTAAGCCAGTAAATCCTTTTTCTTCGTTAGAAGTAGGTAAAAAGTACCCGATCACCACACCGACCAAAAAGGGCAGGAAAAGCCAATCAACATGCGTAGCGGGAACAACGGTACGGCTTTACTCTTCTTCCGGAAGCCGCTTTTCTACAAAGGATTTGAGTTTAATCAGGCTGTCCACCAGGTTCAAACCCAGCCAGCCATGTCCCTCATTGGGGTAAAAATGAAATTCGTGCGGCACACCAAGCTCCGATAACCGATCCCGCAATCCCATACCCTGCGAATTGGGAACAAGCGGATCCTGCCCTCCATAAAAAAGCAAGGTTGGCGGCGCGTCGGAAGTCACCTGCTGGCGTGGACTCGCTGCCATCAGTAACTCCTCGCCTTCGCCAAATAAATCCAACATCTTCCGAAGGGACGGATCACTCGCGGTCCTGTAGGATTCATCCAGCAAATCGGTGGGGCCTACCACGCTGCATACCAATTGAACGCTGCCTTCCGTATCCCGCGTATAACTCCAGAGTAAGGACAGGTGTCCGCCCGCACTTACTCCGATGAATCCCAAACGAGGCCCCAACCGGTATTCCTCCCGGTGTTCGTTCAAATGAGCTACCAGTGCCTGAATATCGTCCAACTGCATGGGGTAGGGAGAATTGGCCGCATCTGCCAACCGGTAATTCAGGTTGGCCACCGCCAGATAGGGCAGCTGATCGCGGATGAAATCCCGAAACGGATTCATATCCGATTTATCTCCTTCCATCCAGCCTCCCCCGTGAACCAAAATCAACGTGGGCGTATTTTCATGCCGGTTTGCAGGTAGGTATAGATCCACCACCTGACGGGGATGCGTTCCGTAGGCCAGGTTGATAAGATTTTTTACGGGGAGTGCGGCTGTCGTGTCCGGATCTGCCTCCTGAGGCAAACAGGAGACCAGTAAACCGCCGATAGCCAGGATCGACACCAGGAAAATATTTGCTTTCATACCGCTACAATCAACACCAAAAAATACGTTCTACCCTCGAAATATAAGCTATACCAATGGTATTTGGCAACAACCGAAACTATTTTTTTTACACATACACCATTCCTCAGCGTGTATGCAGAGAAGTGTAAGTCAATCAACCACTTTCATTCGTTCGTTGTCTGCAACTGCCTCCACCAGCGAGGGTTCCGGAAGCAGGAGGGTTGGAAAATTACCGGAAATACTGCCAGCCGTTGCAATAAAAAATAGGATCACTAGGCATCCTCCTGGTAGCGGATAAGTTCGTGTACAAATTCCATTTTCATGGCCACCGTCTTGCTAATCACAAAAGGGTAACTATCCGGAAGTCCCATGCTTCGATTCAAGCTATTCAAGGCCAGGGATAAGGGCACCCACTGCCGGAGAAGCCTCGAAAAATCGGAACAAGTATATCCATCTTCCAGCTGTAGGCTGGCGTTCGTTTCTGTCGCTTCATTCAGCCGGGGACTGAGGGTCAGGCCAAAGGAATAGGCCGTTTCCAGGGTGTCGACCAGGTGCAGGTAATGCGCCCAGGTCTCCGCCCAATCTTCCCAGGGATGTGCGCTGGCGTAGGCAGAGATGAAATTTTCCTGCCAACCCACTGGAGGGCCGGTTTGGTAATGGGCTTCCAGTGCTTGTGTATAGGGTTCCCGCTCGTCTCCAAATAGCTCACGGAAGCCTTCGTGCCAACGGGTCCCGGCCACCAAAACGTCCCAAAAATAATGCCCCGTCTCGTGTCTGAAATGACCGAGTACCGTGCGGTACACCTCGTCCATTTGCTTTTTGGCCATGGCGCGTTCCACATCATCGGCTTCGGCTATGTTCATCGTGATGATTCCGGACGCGTGCCCGGTGAGGACGTTTTCCTGATTTTGGCTGGCTTTGAAATCAAAGCCCAGACCACCATCGGACAGCCCGGCCTTCGGGAAAAATGGAAGGTTCCAACGCAGCAAGGCGTATACCAACCGGTGCTTTGCCTGCTCGATGGTTTTCCATCGTTGTTTATAGGCGGGAACGGAAAGATCGGGAATTACCCGGTTGAGCGAACAGGCCCGGCAAAAGCGTGCGGATGAAGCCAGGGGAATCAGCCAGTTGCACACGCCCATACGCTCGTTTTCGCAATAGCGATACACCACTTCCGCCTCATCTATGCGAAATAAACCCTCCGTCCCTGCCTGCAGCGCCATCAATTCCAAGCGCCCCGCGTCAAAGCCCAATAGGGACTGGCAATGCGTACAATGGGTGTTTTCAAAATAGACCGACTGCCGGCAATTGCTGCATTGGAATAGTTTCATGTTTCAAATTTGAAAAACTACTTGCAATTTTTGAACCACAAAAATTTGATTCGTAAACGAGGGTACGGATAATCATCCGAGACCTAAAGAAACCCTATGGACCTGGAAAACTGAATAAGGTAGTCCTCCCCAACGGATAAAAACGGTTTATCTCAGAAAACAACCTACTGCCATTCCGAAAGAAACACAGCAGCTTTCGGGGGTTACATGCATAAGTCCTGTTTGTTTAGTCCAAAATAAGTAACTCGTTTACAGCGAATTTTTCACCCATTAGCCATACCTCGGCCCCCGGCCCAACTACCCGGGTTTCGGTGTAGGTATGGCCTTGAGGTTTGGAAAAATATTCAATTTGATTGTTGTCCAGATCAATTATCCAGCATTCCGGAATATTGTGTGCAGCATACAGGGGGGCTTTCACTTCCCTGTCAAAACGGATGGAAGAGCCGGCCACTTCAATAAGGGCAAGCACATTCGTAGATCCTGGATGTGCGGTAGAATAATAATCCGACCTATATTTCAATAGGGAGATATCTGGCTCTGGCTCGTTATTACTATCAAATCTAATTGGATTTTGAACCCTGACAATCGCTTTTCCATCAAAAAGTTGATTCATCACCTTGGCAAGGTAATCAACTATCGCTGCATGTCTGCTTCCTATCGGGCTCATTTGAAAAATTTCTCCCTGAATAAGTTCTACCGCATCTTCTGCCTTTAGGATTCCAACTTCGGCCATTTTGTAATATTCATCCACATTGATCAAGCGTTTCACTACTTCATTTGCCATGGTATTCAATAATTTACCTTCTTAAAGTTAGCAATTAAACGGCCAAAATCAAGCATCCAAATGTTGAGTCCGGATATCCTGCTAATCAACACGATCAAAACCTGCTTCATCACGAAACCAGATTGGGTGTTATGGTCCCGTTTGCGGGATTGACACAAGGCCATACGGATTTTCCATTCAAGAAGGCTTCTTGACGGTAATTTGGTACGTTCAATACCTCAAACCCTGTAAAAATGCTATGGATTTGGGTACCTGCTGGTAGTACACCGGGCTTTCATCTTCTATGTAGAAATGCTCAATGCCCGCTTCCTTCGCAGCTTTAAGGATGGCAGGAAGATCCAGTTGGCCCGTACCCAGCACCACGTCGTTTTCTTTCGGAGTGCCTCCGGACATGTTACCTTCTACCCCTTTTTTCAGATCTTTCAGATGCATCAATTTGAAGCGGTCGGGGTATTTATGGATCAGGGCCGCAGGGTCTACACCGGGAAAAAAAGTCCACAGGATATCAATTTCATAGCTTACATATTCCGGATCGGTCTGCTCCATCATATAATCGAAGAGGGTTCCGTTTTTATAGGGATAAAATTCGTACCCATGATTATGGTAACAGAAGGTGAGATCATGCTCCTCTTTTAAGATTTTTCCTGCTTTGTTAAAATCCGCAATGGCCTTTTCGGCATCGGAAAGTCCAAATGGAGCTTCATGGGGTATCCAAGCCACACGGACAAATTTAGCACCCAGGGTTTTGGCATTTGCTGCCACTTCCTGCGTTTTAGTGACCAAGTCGGCATACCCCACACCAAATGATGAACAATGCATGCCGCGTTCATCCAGCAGTTTTCGAATTTCTGCCGCTGTTGTTCCAAAAAGGTTGGAAAATTCCATGTCTTTGATACCCATGGCCTGCAAGGTGTCCAGGGTGGCGGCCACATCTTTGGAGAAGCTATCCCGGTATGTATAGGAAACCATGCCCGGCATGTCTTCGAAAAGGGGCCGGTTGCCCTGAGCCAGGAGGTTATCCATGCCAATGAGCAGGATGATTAAAAAAGGGACTATTTTTTTCATTTTATTGGGTCAGTTTTGTTTTTTGTTCATTGCAGTTCAAGTTAAGTGAATTATCCTACGATTGCCAAACAAAAAGCAAAGTATTGGCGTAAATGAATCCCCCTCGCACGCTAGTTTTTATTATGACTTCCATTCATTTTATTCGGTTAGCCAGCATGGATTACTAAAGGTCGCATGCGCATAGAAATCCGGTGGATTTCATACGATGTGTCAGAATCATCTCATATTTCAGTTAGGCCTTTACGCGGAAGTACCGTTTCGGTTTCCGTGTTAATGGTCCCTCAAGATATTTTTTAGAGCCAGGTTATCCGTTTCGCCAATTTTGCCCGCCATTCTCGTGAGTTCTTTTCCGTAATTCCCCTTATTTTTCAAAAGTTGAAATACCCCTATGATATACCAATCTTGTTGGTTTTCAATATCATGAACCAAAGCTCGGTACAGTTGATCGGGAATGGATGGTAATTTTTGAAATTCACGTACTAACTGTATTTTTCTTTCCGTTGGAAAATCCGGAAAAACTGCTGTCAGGTAGTCCAGGAAAGATGGATCTGTATAGTCGCATTTTGCAATGGATTTAATGGCCAGATTTTGTAATTCCTTACTATCGGTATTTTCCAAGCTTTCGGTAACCAGGGAATTCTTCCAGTTACCCTCCCTTAATTTTCCATCAGCTAGTAGTTTCAATACAACTATCCGGTAGTCATCGGAGGGGTCGTTGGCAAGTAACGACCCGATCAGGCTTGCATCTTTATTCAGTTCCCCTGCCGTCAGGTTCATTAACTGCTCTTTCTCACCCACATGAATCAAGTGCCAAATCGTATGGGTGGTGTACACTGCATCTTTCACGGCCTCGGCGGCAATTTCCTTTTTGGTGGCGCCGGAAGTGCCATCCACACCAGGTTCCTCCACATACACTTCTTCAACCAGATCAGATAATTCATACTCCCGCAGTTTGGACCAGTCATTTGTTAGAATCTCCATCAATTTGTCGTAATCCTCGGCAGAGAAATCACTGTGGTCTGTTTTGGTAAGGTGTTCCCCGTAGACTTCAAGGCCGAGGAAATCACCGGTACAGTGCCAATAAATCCCGATGTCAATGAGTTTACACGTCCCTGTTAGACAAACAGGTGTTCGCAGCTTCCTGTGCCAATAAAGTACACCATCCCGGTCTTTAAGGCCAGTTAAGAAGATTTCCTCTCCTCCATCATCCAAAATAGTATAGTGGCCTGGCAGGGACTCAAATTTTAAGTCCCTCAGGTTGTCACTTTGGAAGAAAACCGGATCCGGGTCTCTGGCCCATAGAATCCAGACTGGAAGAAGGAGATATAGAAAAAAGGTAGGTGCAACCATCGGTTCTGATTTGTTGACAATTAAACTTCAAGTGCTTTTACTAATCGTTGCGGCTGCCGTGGATAAACGCGTTCTGATAGGTAATTTTTCCATTTCAAAGGGTTGAATCCAAAATCCTCTTTGGTCAAATCCTTTAGTTCTGACACGGCAAATCTTTTGTAATTGTAGTGAATATCCTCTATATACGACGTTAACAATCGATAACCCAGTTCGGAACCGCACCTGGCCAGTGTAGCGGCAATGGACAGCTCAAGAAACCCTCCATACACCCTCCATCTGACTTTGTCGTATTCCACGGTCTTAAATCCTCCGATGTTTTCATCCTTCAGTAGTTTTTCCATGGCCGGGATAAAATTTTGATCCGGGATTCTATCCGCATAAAAACACAGGTTCAGTATCCGGTTATAAAATGGAATGATTCGTAAATCAATCCTCCCATTGTAATAGTCATTGGTGCGTTCTACCATCCCTCCTCCTGAAACCGTGTTTTCCATAATAAATTGGATCGCGTCATTTGCACCGGGATCTCCGGTCATGGCCAATAAACCGATGTTTTGATTGATGCGCCAAAACAGGCCTTCCAGAACATTTTTGTCTCTTCCCCGGATAAAATCATAATTATCCACATACCCTTCAGGGTACCCGTCTTTTAATTCCTGGCCGAACATTTCCAGTAATTCTGCCGCTATGAGGTCCATACCGTCATTCCCACCAAACCAGGCTATCCCCTTTGCCAACAGCAATCGGCTTTCAGGATCCGTTGACAATGCAAAATACTCCCTTAAAACCGGAAGTGCTTTTTCCTTTGGTAAACGGCTGCATTCATACAGGTATTCTCTTTTTCCTCCGGAAAGTTGTTCAATCCGATACCTGACTTCGCCGTCGGCGAACCTGTTGTTTTCAGTCCCCTTTTTGGTGTAGTCTGCAGGCAGGTATCCCTGACTTGCCCACTCCTTTTGAAGGGCGGACACATTGTAATCTCGGGGTCGCATGTTATTCCAAGCCAGGTCAGCGGCAATTTGCCCGGTAAGGTATCCAAGGACAATGATATCCGCCGTCATTCTGGTAAACTGTAAGGCATTGTTGGTTTGACTGATGCCCCGACCGGAAATCAATAATCCGTCGATTGTCTTAGGTACCAGACATCGGTAGGGAATTTCCACCGTCACATCATTGGAATGGGGAAGCAAAAATCCGCACTTGGAAAATTCCGAACTGCCCACATTATGCGGATCAAAGTCGCTGCTCGCCAGCGAAATGACATCCTCAAAATGAGTTCCCTCTGCCACATCGAAAAGATCCAAACTATAATTGCCCTCAATACGCCGAGACTCCCGCACGGTAAGAAAAGGATGGAAATCGTAGAAATGAGCTTCGTAATGCGACAAAAATAGTCCGCGTTGAAGTTCTGATATTTTGGTGTTATCCAGGATGTCGTAATCCCGGTTGGTTGGGGAGGAGGGAACGGCCTCGGCTCCTGCGATGTCCCATTGACTATAATTCTGTGTTTCACCGGTGCGGGAATTACCCATGCCGTAGCTTGCTCCCGCAAAAAAAGCAATATCTCCATCTCCGGTAGCATCAACCGTAATGTCGGCATTTACGGTCTGCAGCGTACCATTCCGGCAAATCACCACACCTTTCACCGTATTTCCTTCGGTAACGGCCCCACATAAAATGGCGCCTGGAATAAACCTGGCTCCGGAATTCAATAGCTCCTTTAGATGGTAATATTTTCTTCCGATTTTCTTGGTCATATTGTTTTCAAAAGCCGTTGCTTCTGCTTCCTCATTCTGTTTTTTAAAAAAGCCATTATCGGTGACTCCATGGTAGTATCCCATAACCCCACCCATGGTTTTGGTGCCACCGAGGTCATTGAAATAATCTGTCACGATGGTATTCGCTCCCTTTTCGGCAGCCCCTTTGGCGACAAAAGCTCCTCCGGTACCCCCGCCAGCTACAGAAACCTGGCAGTACTCCTTTTTTGAAATATGTGTCTGATAATCAAAACTTACTTTTTTTAATGGAATGGAAAAGAGGGGCTCCTCAATCGCTGAAAACCGAATGTTTCCAATTGGGATTTCTTCTCCCACCGTAAGCAAAGCGGTTGCTTTTCTACGTTTCCCGGAAAAGGAAAGGCTTTGTATCAACAATTTAGCCCCTTGTTCCATGGCCAGGATTCCTGGGCCACTGACCGGTTTTCCGGGCAGCAAGTAGTGGCCTTTTACCTTCACCTCCGGTAAACGATCGTCTTCGAGCACCAGGGAAGTCTCCATGCCGTATTGGTAAATTTGGGCATTGGAAAAAGAGCCGTCCAAATCTTTTAACCTTTTCCCCAATTGGGCTGCCTTGTGACGTGCCTGCTGTTCGATTTCTTCCAGGTCCTGCTTGCCAACAGCAAATTCAAATTCCAGGTAAAGCTGCTCGTCTGAAAGTTTTCCATGATGGGAATAAAGCTTGTTTTCATACAAGCCGAATTCCGGGGAGACATCCATTACTTTTTTCTTGGGATCCTGGACGTTGGTCAATTCCATTACAAATCCAGCCCTTTTGATCCGGTAGGGTTGGTTTAAAAGATCACGGCTAAACAAAACCTGGTCCGAAGCATCGATAAAATTCGTGCAATTCACCGAGTGAAAGCCATGCTTGCTTGCCAGCAATACCCCGCTGATGGTATTCTTATCCGTGAAAATGCCACAAACATCCGTCATCAACAGCACATGGACTTTATGGACAAGTAAATTTCGTAACATTCCTTTCCGAATACTCCCGGAGAAGAGCGTCAGTTCATCGTCAAATAAACTAGAATTTTGACCCTCGCCCCGGGTACTTTTTATTTCGCCGATTTCCCCTTCGGGTAAAAAAAGTTGACTCAATTCCGAATCGAATTGTTCTATTCCCGCTGCATGCATCCACATTTTACGCTTCGCATACAGTTCAAAGCCGGGGCTGGTTCTTTTTTCCACGATCAACACCTTTTTTCCGGATTTCGCAGCATGTAACGCAGCAAAATAACCGGAAAGGCCCGCACCATTGATCACCAGATCGTACGTATCAAAGGCACTTTCACCGGAAAACTGCTGGTAAATCTCCGCCTGTGCTTTTAAATTGATCATACCTGGCGCCAAATAAACGGCACCGGTAGCCGGCAGACTGATTGTTAGAAATTTTCTTCTGTTCATGGTAGGTTGGGTTCTCGTGATTCTTTTGGAATGATACCGGGATAAACGACGACAGGTTGTCTCGGTAATGCGCCATCTTTTATTCCCTAAAAATACATGCTACGCACGTATTTTAGGGATCCTGTCGGTACTTTTACGGTATATCCGATCGATTTTTTCCATTGACTTTGTTAGTTTGCGTTTCGTTTCCTTATAATCAGCCCAAATTTCCATAAGCCTATCTGCGATCTGATACCCTTCGGTTTGACCGATTTCAACTACCCAATCATCAAATCCCAGGTCATAATATATTTGTGTCTTCAGGTTGCCTAAGGTAAAACATCGGTGTACCATTGACCGCAGCAATTACGGGGTAATGACATTCAAAGCTCAATACGGTATGCGCCTTTGCATAAATGGATGCTGCTTCGTCTGGCCGTTTTCGTATCTCCGCCGCTGTTGATCCAAAAAGGTTGGAAAACTTCCTGTCTTTGGTGTCCGTGACCTGCGAGGCATCCAGCGTAACAGCGCATGTTTAACGTAGCCTTCGTAGGAAGTATAGGGTGCCATGCACGCTATTACCTCAAAACCGGACCGGATGCCCGGTGTGCGGGCCGAAACCATGCCTGGGACAGCAAGTACAGGAAGAGATAGATTTCTCATGGGTCATGTATGTTGGGGGTTAATAAGGTTACGATCGGGTATTTTTTTGTCGCATCCCGAAAGAAAGCCGTTGAACTACCTTTCGGTCGCGGGAACATCAGGCTGCGTTGCGGCTTTAATCCTGTTGTAGGATTCATTCAAATTGCTTCACGTAGTCCAGAAACTTCCGTGCCGTGGCATCCAGGTTTTCAATGGATCCGCCTCCTTCCAACACCTCACACATTTCATAGACCAGGTACCCCTGGTAACCGATCTCTTTCAGCGCTCCGATAAAGTTTTCGTAATCGATGATCCCCTCTCCCATGGCCGTGGCCCGCATTACCGGCTTTTCCGAGCGGTAGTTGGTGAGCGCATGTTCGTAACGGTACCGGGGAAGGGGGATGTAATCTGCCAGAATGGTATTTACCAAAAAAGGCTTCATCTTCCGCACCGAATTTCTGATTTCCTCTGTGGATAGCCCTTCCAGGGTGGGCGACCAGGCATCCCAGCCCGACATGACGTTGGGCAGGTTGACCTCGTTGAGCAACCAGTACATGGCATCGTGGTGGATGGCGATATCGTGGTGGTTTTGGATGGCCAGCGTGACCCCGTATTTTTGGGCTTCCCGGCCTGCCAGGCGGATGCCTTCTACCACCATCGCATATTGTTTGTCGTAGGGTATCCCCGGACGCTCGTAGCCGGTAAAGATACGAATCATGTCGGTTCCCAGGTCACTGGCCAATTCCGCCAACTGCCCAATATAGGCCGCCTGTATCTCGGTATGGGGGATTCCGGGTTTATCGATACCTGCAGTAAAATCCGAGTATCCGGCAAGTCCCACCAGGGTTAAATCCAACTCAGCAATCCTGTTTTTGAGGCGCTCCCGGGCTTCTTTATCGTATTCCAGCAGGGAGAGATGGGGGGCTTTCGCCATCAGCATCACCCCGTCGTAACCCAATTCCTTTGCTTTCACCAAAAACTCGTCTACGGTAAGCACCGCCTGTCCCCGCCACAGTCCGGAATAACCAATGGAATGCAAACAGGTCTTTACGGCAAAATCGGCCGGATTTCCCGTAGGTACTGCCTGGCCAAAAGCACTGCATGCAACGAGCAGCGCTAGTAGGGTATGAACTACATGTTTTTTCATTTTTTCGGTTATTTGGGAAAAGAAAATGGTTCTCGGTAAATCTTGGATAGGTACGTATTGGCTTCGGGGTCGTTGGCAAACTGCTCGCTGTCTCCAAGGAATCTTAGTTCGCGCCCGACCCGGTAGGAAATATTGGCCAGCAGGGGAAGCGCCGAGGAATAAAATCCCTCTTGCATGGTGCATTGGAGTTGGTTTTGATCGCCGGAGCGAATGGCCTCCAGGAAGTTGGAAAAAAGTGTGGCTTCCTGCCCGGAATCGGCTTCTTTTGAGCTGACAAAGGGCTTGGTGTCCCGGTGGTGAAATGCCCTCCAGGAAGTGCCGGAAATCTCCAGCCAGCCTTCCGACCCGTAAAAAAGGTTTCCTACTTCCCTGCCCTCACTGCCCTCGTGGTTGGTGTACCTGCCACGGGCTTCGTATTCCAGCAGGGTCCCATCGGCATAGTTAAACAAGGCCGTTTGTACATTCGGGGTTTCCTGCATGGAAGGGTCGTGCCCGTAGGTTTCGACATCCCCATAGACCATGGTGCCGGGAGTGCAGGTATCGGGCATGCAGGCATCCCGATCAAAGCCATAAATCCCTCCCCTGGAATAAACGGTTTCGGGATGCTCGTGCTTCTGAAGTCCCCAGCGGGCGATGTCTAATTGGTGAGTTCCGGTATTTCCTGAATCTCCGTTGCCCGTATCCCAAAACCAATGCCAGTTGTAATGACTGCGCTTCTCATTGTAAGGCCGATACGGGGCCGGGCCCAGCCAAAGGTCGTAATGAAGGGAATCCGGAGGTGTACTGTCTTTTGCCGTACCGTAAGAATCGCGCAACTTATAGGTAAGTGCACGGGCCATGTACACCTTTCCAATGCCTCCTTCGTGCAGAAATTGGATTGCTTCTTGTACGTTGGTAAAGGCCCTGTTGGTCAACCCTACCTGCACCGTCAACTCACTTTTCTGAGCCGCCTCCACCATTTTCCTGCCTTCCCACAGGGTGTGGGATGCGGGCTTTTCCACGTAGACATGCTTTCCTGCCTCACAGGCCCAAACCGTGGCCAGGGCATGCCAATGGTTCGGCGTAGCCATGGAGACCGCATCGATTTCCTTGTTTTCCAGCACCTTTCTCAGGTCCCACTCCAGTTCGGGGCTGAGACCGGTTTTTTCTCTGACAATTTTTGCTTTGGATTCAAAAAGTGCTTCATCGGCATCGCACAGCACCTTTATCACCACATTGTGGCTATCCTTCAGGCTGCAGTAATTGTTGATATGTACGGTACCCTGGTTTCGGATTCCAATTTGGGCAAGGTGAATGCGGTCATTGGACCCCATAATGGAGGCATAACTTTTGGCACTGAAACCCAAACCAGCCATGGTGATCCCTGCGGAACCCAGAGCGGTCTTTTTTATAAATTCTCGGCGTTTTGTCATAAAGGATGTACTGTACGTGACGGACAAAGGGTTCCGAATACATTCGATTCAATCGGACATTCAAAGGTAGCGGGTTTAGAGGCCCACAGTTTCCTGGGTGAGCGATTACTCCCCGTGTTAGTGGAACGCTTCCTTACTTGCCTGGATCAAAGAATTCGGGCAAACGAAAATAGTCTTTTCGTTTTATTCATTTTTTCCTACTTTTAACTTCTTCTGAAAAGAAGTAACTCGTCAAAAGAAGTCATTACAAGAATAATAAAATACCATGAATTCTCCTAAAACATCCTATAGGTTGATTAAATCAACACGGTATCGCAGCAATAAAATGCTTGCAACGCTACTGACCCTTTGTATCAGCGGATTTTTCCTGAGCTGCCAAAAAGAGGCGCCAGCTCCTCCATTTTCCCTGGAGGAACGCTATTTTTCGGACAGTACAGGGCTGTATTTGCCCGGTGATCTGGAAGCCAGCCTATGGGCGGAGTCCCCTCAGTTTTTTAATCCGACCAATATGGATGTGGATGCGCGGGGCCGAATCTGGGTGACCGAAGCCCTGAACTACCGCTTGTTTCGGAACGACCCGGACAAATTCAAAAACCACGAGGAAGGAGACCGGGTGGTAATTCTTGAAGATAAAGACGGAGATGGAAAAGCGGAAACTTCCAACGTCTTTGTGCAGGACAGTGACCTGACCGCACCCTTGGGCATCTCGGTTATCGGCAACAAGGTCATCGTTTCGAGCGGTCCTTCCATTATCATTTATACCGACGAAAACGGGGATGATAAACCGGATAAGAAAGAAGTATTTTTAACCGGTTTTGGGGGATTGGACCATGACCACGGCCTGCATGCAGTGGTGGCCGGACCCGATGGCAAGTACTACTTTAATGCCGGCAATGCCGGGCCACATATTGTGACGGATAAAAGCGGCTGGACACTCCGCTCCGGAAGCTTGTACAATGGGGGTTCTCCGCATATGAAGGATAACAAACCAGGCATGGTCAGCGACGATGGAAAAATGTGGGTAGGCGGCATTGCCTTGCGGATCAATCCGGACGGCACGGGCATGACCGTGTTGGGCCATAATTTTCGAAATTCCTACGAGTTGGCCTTGGATTCCTATGGGAATATGTGGCAAAATGACAACGACGACGACGGCAATAAGGGCGTACGTGTTTCCTGGCTGATGGAAGGCGGCAATATGGGCTATTTCAATGCCGATGGGTCGCGGAGATGGCAGGCAGACCGCCGTCCGGGTCAGTCTACCGTAAGGGCACATTGGCACCAGGATGATCCGGGTGTCCTTCCCATGGGTGACAGCACCGGTGCCGGATCGCCTACCGGTGTTACTTTTTACGAAAGTGACTTGTTGGGAGAAAAATACCGCGGTACTTTACTGGCAGGTGAGGCAGGACGTAATGTCATCCTGGCCTACAAGCCGGAGCCAATGGGCGCCGGATTCCGGTTAAAACGCCACAACCTGATCACCTCCCTTAGGGAAGAAGAGGTGGAAGAAGCCCAAAGCCGGACCACTGGCGAAGATAAAACAAAATGGTTTCGCCCCAGCGATGTGGTGGTGGGTACGGACGGCGCTATCTACGTGGCCGACTGGTACGACGGGATGGTGGGAGGCCATCGCATGATCGACAGCATCGGGTATGGGCGCATTTACCGGATTACCCCTAAAGGCAAAAATTTACCGAAGCCTGAAATCGACCTAAGCAGCACCGAAGGGCAAATAGCAGCACTATTGAATCCTGCCGTTAATGTGCGAAATGCGGGTTTTGCGCTGTTGGCTGAAAAAGGAGACGCAGCTGTGGAAGCGGTAAAGGAAATCTTGAATGATGAAAATCCCTACCATCGGGCACGGGCCATTTGGCTGCTCGCAACGATGGGTGCGGAAGGCCTTGCTGTTGTAGAGGGTCAGTTGAAGGCCGACAACCCGGATCTCCGCATGACGGCTTTCCGGGCGCTGCGGCAGGCGAAGTCCGATTTCGTACCCTATGCCCGGCAATTGAGCAGCGATCCCTCTCCGGCAGTTCGCCGTGAAGTGGCGGTAGCCCTTCGGGATCTACCCCAGGATCAAGTAGAAGAAATTTTAATTGCCCTGGCCTCCCAGCACGAAGGCGGTGATCGGTACTACGTAGAAGCGTTGGGATTGGCCATGGATGGAAAAGAAGAAGCGATATTCCCGGTGCTGCAACAGGAACTGGGAGGGGATCCCCTTACCTGGAAACCCGGCTATGCCGACCTGGTATGGCGCTTGCACCCAAGCCAGGCGGTTGAAAGTTTGAAAGAAAGGGCGCTTTCGACCGAACTATCCGCTGCCGAGCGGCAGCAGTCGGTCGCTGCGCTGGGTTTTATTTCGGACCAAAAAGCCGTCAACGCCATGCAGGAAATAGCCGCCTCGGAGATCCTGGGGGTAAACGAACGGGCGCTCTGGTGGTTGCGGTACCGCAGAAACAACGAATGGAATGCCTTTGCCATGCAAATTCCCGAGTTGGAAGCCAATATCAGCCCGGAAATTCAGAAAGAGATGCTTGCATTGAAAGCCATTCTGGAAAGCCCTACTGCTTCCACGGCCGAAAAAATCAAGGCAGGAAAAGCCATGGCGGGGGACCGTATCGGGGGCATCATGCTGCTCTCCCTGGCAGAAAAAAAGGCCCTTTCCGAAGATCTAATGGGCGAAATCAGCCCGGAAATCTTTCAAAATCCGGAGCAAGCCACCCGTGTGCTGGCGGGAGATTATTTCACCCATGCCGCCAAACCTGATGCGCTATCCGTATCGGAAATTACCGCGCTGGAAGGGGATCCTACCAAAGGAAAACTGGTGTATCAGGGTAAATGTGCCACCTGCCATCGGATCGGCAATGAAGGCCGGAATATAGGACCGGACCTCAGCATGATCGGCGCCAAACTCGACCAGCAAGGTTTAATGGATGCCATTATCAACCCAAGTGCCGGGGTAGCTTTTGGCTATGAAATGTGGATGGTAACCCTCAAAGACGAAACGGTAGCGGCCGGTTTTCTTCAGGCAGACGGCCCCATCGTGGTATTGGAGGGGATGCAAAACGAAGCCTATAATATCCCTTCCGAGGAGATCGCTTCCCGGAAACGTTTTGCCCGTAGCATCATGCCGGAACCTGCGGAACTGGATATGGACGAAGCAGACGTAGCCCATCTTACCGCTTACCTGGTGGGGTTGAATTCGGAGGGGGATTAGCCTTCGACAAGCTCAGGGAGGAGATTGAGAGGAGATGGAAGGGAGATGGAAGGAGATGGAAGGAGATTGAGGGAGATTGAGGGAGATTGAGGGGAGATTGGCCTTCGGCGGGCTCAGGCGACAGCCTTCGGCGGGCGCAGGAACCAGATTGAGGGGGGCTGGGGAAAGAACATAGTTGCTTGGGTAATTAAACGATGGGTAACCGGGAAATTCCATTTTAGTAGGTACAGCCGCTCTCTTTTTCCGACTTGAAAAATCCCTTTCGCTGGCTTTTTCTCTTGTCTTTTATACCGAACCATGCTACCTTTTCCGTTTCCGTAACCTAAATCCATTTACTCGTGAGAATTGTACAATTTAAAAATGCGGACAACACCACCCAGGTAGGCCTGGTAGACGGAGATCACCTCCGTGTTGTAACGGATATGCAAAGTACCTACGCGTTGACGCAAAAGGCCTTCGAAACGGGCAAATCCCTCGTCGAACTCGTTGAGGACCGGGCTGGCACCGAAAAGATCGCCTATGAGCCCCTGATAGCCAATAACCAAATTCTCCTTCCGCTCACCCATCCGGATCCCTACCGTTGCTGGATTACCGGAACCGGCCTGACACACCTGGGGTCAGCCGCCTCACGTAACAAAATGCACCAAAAACTCGCCAGCAGTGATCCCGATGAATTGACCGACTCCATGAAGATGTTTCAGATGGGATTGGAAGGAGGTAAAATGAACAATGGCGAACCCGGCGTGCAGCCCGAATGGTTTTACAAGGGCAACGGGCTTTGTGTGGTTCCCTCCGGAAAACCCCTGGTCTCCCCTTCCTTCGCCCTGGACGGCGGCGAGGAACCCGAACTGGCCGGGCTATACCTCATTGATCCGGATGGCAAACCCTTTCGTGCAGGTTTTGCCATTGGAAACGAGTTTTCGGATCACAAAATGGAAAAGATCAATTACCTCTACCTGGCCCATTCCAAACTCCGCCAAAGCGCCTATGGTCCGGAAATGCTGATCAGTGAACTGCCGGATCACCTGCAGGGGCGTAGTGCCATAAAAAGGGGAAATGCGGTGATCTGGGAAAAGGAATTTCTGACCGGAAATGCCAACATGAGCCACAACATAGAGAACCTGGAACACCACCATTTCAAATACGAACTTTTCAGACAACCGGGAGATGTGCACGTACACTATTTCGGAACGGCCGTGGCAAGCTTTGCCGATGGAATCGTGGTGCAGGATGGAGATCGGTTCGAAATCAGCATTCCGGAATTTGGAAAGCCGTTGGTCAATCCGCTGAAGCAGTTGTAGGGACTTCGACGGGCTCAGTCACCGGTCTTCGACGGGCTCAGACACCGGCCTTCGACAGGCTCAGACACCTGATTGACGAGAAGTTAAAAAAAAAAGACACTGGGTTTGGGGTACTGCTGGCGCAGGTTAGAAAAGGAATCGTTCGAACCAATACGGCAACCGGCCTGGAAAACAAGCCTTTCCTGGGTTGCCCCCTGGTGGGCTTGTGTCGATGTTTTGGCTGACCGCTAGCTGCGCTGCTTTTTCCAGCTAATTCGTATAAACCAATAGCTCAGGGTGATCAAAAATAGCAGGGAACTTATCCCGATTCCCCCGGAATACATTGGGTGTCCGTGTAGCACTTTTAATGCCGCAAATCCAGTTACACTTAATGCCAGGATGGCCAGTAAAATACGCATTTTTTTCATCCTTTTTTCGGTTAGTTTTTAGCTTACCTACGAACATTCCCTTGGACCTCATCCAGGGCATTTCGCAGGCTGTCCAAAACGGCCGTGTGGCTGGCTTGCCCAACCAAATTGTTCCATTCTTCCGGATCGGTGGCATGGTCGTAAAGTTCTTCGTTGCCTCCGTCGGTGCTGCTTCCCCAGCGGGTGTACCGCCACCGACTCGTGCGCAAACTCGACCCCCCATTGGCAATGGTGTAGGCGTACCGCTGTACCGAACTTTCAGCCGATCCCTTTAATTGCGGTTCCAAACTCTTTCCTTGAAGGATGGAGGGCGTTTCGGCCGAATATCCCGCCAATCCCACCAGGGTTGGATACAGGTCCAGTAATTCTGTAGTCGTTTCGGAAATGCTTCCATAGGTCTTCTCAAAGGCCTTGCCGGGAACGGAAACGATTAGCGGCACCCGGATGCTCCCCTCCCACAAGCTGCTTTTTGACCAACAATCGTGCTCACCCAGGTTGTATCCATGATCCGACAGAAATACCACAATGGTTTCGTTTCGTAGGTCCAGTCTATCCAGGGCATCCAACAACCTGCCCACTTGTTGATCCATAAACCGTACGCTGGCCAGGTAAGCCCGAATGGCTTTTCGCTGCTGCAAGGCATCCATACCCCAGATTTTTTCGTTTTGCCTGCGAAGGGCCATCTCGGGTACATTTTCACCAATTTTGACCGGAGGTAACACCACCTCTTCCAGCGAATACGGGGAGAAACTGCTTTCCGGTGCGATCAACGGCACATGGGGGCGCACAAAGCCAACTGCAAGAAAAAAGGGGGCTTCTTTCTTTATCCGCTGCTTGTTGGTACCATTGGCTGGTAATTTTCCAGCCCTGTTTTCCAACACCGCAATGGCCTGACTGGCAGCCAGGTAGTCCGTCTGCGTTCCTTCCAGGCTATCGGCAATTACCATCTGGGCAAAATTAGACCCATAATGGTTGTTTTTGGGAGAAAGCAGTTCCAGATTGCCCGGACTTAAGGTCTCTGGACCCAGTACATTGTAGGCATAGTCCCAGGAATCCGGATCATCCCCTCCCGGCTCCCCCCGCTCGATGCCACCGGGAACACCCATGTGAAAGATCTTTGAAATCCTGGCGGTGAAATACCCTTGCTCCCGAAAAAACCCGGCCAGAGAAGGGTGGTTTGCCAACGCCGGCGTTTCCTCTCGATAGCTGCCCAATTGATCGTTGTTTCGCGTCACTCCGTTGGTTTCGGGATACAGGCCGCTCATCAGGGAAGCCCGCGACGGACCACATAACGGAAACTGGCTGTAAGCCCGGGTAAATCGGACTCCGGCTGCCGCCAGTCGGTCCAGATTTGGGGTATGGTCTGCCACCTTCATATACGGACCGATTCGGGTATTCAGGTCGTCCGAAATAATAAGCAAAATATTGGGCTGCTGGGCCACTGCTAGCGGCGAAGCAAGTCCATAAGTCATTAAAATCGTCAGTTGGATAATCAATCCATACCAGCCCTTATGTACCTTCATAGCTGTCGTTGTTGGGAATTAACATTCAATTAAAGCAGGTAGAACCTTTCCGAAAACCGGGAACAAACCCCTACGGAAGCCGTTTTCGAAGGGTAATGGATCCCTTTTCCCGCATACATTACATTGGGATAAATATACCGTATTTTTTTTGGATCGCTGGCTAGTCCCCCGCTCCTCCTTGTACTTCAAGGCTAGTTTTTTTATGCATCCATTGGTACCAACTCACTGTTTTCCAGTAATACACAGAAAGCATATCCGAAGTATAACCGTACACGGACCAGGCCTACCACCGTTCTTAAAAAATATCACCCGTTAAAAAATGAAGCCCACTTTCCTCCTCTCGCTCTTACCGCTTTTGCTGCTCGCCAGTGCCTGCAAGCAACAAAAAGCTGCTGACCGTTCCACTGCCGACGTCAAAAAAAGCCATGCCGATACCCTTTTCGTCCAAGAATACCACGAAGGGTTTATTGTCAGTAAAGAAATGACTGGTGCGAACGACGTACGGGCCATTCATGTGGACCGGGACAAAGCCGTTTGGATCGCCACCAGACAAGGGGTTTTTTCCAAACAACCCAAATCCGACGAATGGCAGCAAAAAATACCGGATAGAAACCCCGGACCAGCGTACGACCTGGATTCAGACGCCTCCGGACGCGTGTGGATCGCCGCCTGGGACGGGGTGTATGTAGTTGACGGAAAGGAGCTATCGAAAATGCCCGGACCAACACCACCCATTGCGCGCGTTCACGCCACCGAACAGGGAGTGGTTGCTTTGGGACCGCATGGAATATGGCTTTTCCAGGAAAATCAATGGAAAGAAAAGGACTATACAAAGGCCCGAAGCATGCGGGCCGTCGCTTCCGATAAGCAGGGCGGACTATGGATCGGTACCGACGTGGGGCTCTATCACTGTACCGCGCAAGAGACAAAGGTGTTTCAGGCAAACGAAGACTTGATTAGCGCCTACGTACGTGGAATGGACTTTGACGAATTGGGCAACCTTTGGGTAGGAGGGCTCGGAGGCGTCACCATCCGGAATGGGAATCGGGTCATTGGCAAAAAGGAACCGGCAAATGGTATCACCAACGCCAACGTAAATGTGGTAAAAAGGGCTCCTGACGGAACCATGTGGGTAGGTACCGACTACGGAATTACGCGATTTCAACCCGGAAAGGAAGAATACTCCGTCCGACTAAGTAGACGATGGCTGGTAGCCGACGAGGTGCGGGACATTGACTTTGACGGAAACGGCAATGCCTGGGTGGCCACTTCCGCAGGAGTCAGTGCGATACGGAGGCAAGCCATGACCCTCTCACAGAAGGCAGCGTATTTTTACGACCAACTAATCAATCGGCACGTCCGGGAACCCTGGATCGTCGGGAGATTCAAATTGGAAGTACCTGGCGACACGTCCACACTGGTGGCCGACGACGACGATAACGACGGGGAATACACCGCCATGTACCTGGCCATGGAGTCCTTCCGCTATGCGGTCACCGGAAGTGAGGAGGCCAGAGAGCGGGCAAAAAAAGCCTTCGATTTTTTACACCTTTTGAGGGAAGTGACGGGCATGGACGGCTTTTTTGCCCGAACCGTTGTTCCAGCCGACTGGGACAAACCCGTACACGATGGGAACCGAACGTACAGCCCCCAGGAATATGCCGAAGAAATTATCCGCAACCCAAGACAAAAACCAGTTGAAATTCGCTGGCATCGCTCGCGGGATGGCCGGTGGTTGTGGAAAGGAGATACCAGCAGCGACGAGCTCTCGGGCCATTTTTTTGGTTACTACTGGTATTATTTCCTGGTTGCGGACGAGGAGGAAAAAGCGCGGATTGCCAGTCATGTGGAGAAAATCATGGATCACCTGGTGCGCAACGATTTTTACCTGATTGGCGTAGACGGAAAGCCCACCAAATGGGGCGTCTGGTCTCCTCAAAGCCTGAATGAAGATCCGGAATGGGCTCCGGAACAACCCCTAAACTCTTTGGAAATTCTTTCCTTTCTGAAATTCGCCCATGCAATTACCGGTAAGAAATCCTTTCAGGATGCGTACCTGCGTTTGATAAACGAACACGATTATTTGGAAAATGCAAAGAAATTATTCACCACCAATCCCGCCTGGGAAACCTATTTTGACACCTACCTCGCTCTTTATACCTACCCGCCTCTGCTACAGTTGGAAGAAGATCCTGAGTTGGCTGCTGCCTACCGGCAACACCTGGATCAATGGTTTTTAAAATTCAAGGAAACAAAAAGTCCCCTTTTAAATTTCACGTATAACCTGCTAACTGGCGGTACGGAGGAATTGGCAGCCTCCATATTCTTTCTTCAGGATGCACCGCTCAGTTTGGTCGATTGGGAAATTGACAATGGTCGCAGAGAAGACCTGCAACTGGTGCGATCTCCCATATTGGAAGAAGTGCAGGTTAATCAACTCCGACCGCCGAGCGAGTACCGGACCATGCGCTGGGACCGGAACCCCTACTTTGCCCTGGCCGGAAATCCATCCCAGGAACGGGAACCGGTGTACTGGCTCCTACCCTATTGGATGGGAAGGTACCAGCAATTGATACGGTAAGCCCGGTAAAAACCACGAACAACCCTGCCGAATTCCGGTCAGTTGGGATGGTAGCCGGGTCCTCGTACCACCCTACCGGGCAGAGCACCCGTATGTTGCCCATCCTTGAGCACCTGCGTCCCGTTAACAAATACGTGCATCACTCCAGTCGCGTACCGCATGGGATCCTCGTAGGTCGCCCGGTCTTGGATTTCACCCGGGTCAAACAAGACCACATCCGCAAAAAAGCCCTCCTTCAGGGCACCTCGTTTTTTAATTCTCAAATTGGTAGCCGGCAGGCTGGTGAGCTTGTAAATGGCCTCTTCCAGGGGAATTACGTTTTCGTCGCGAACGTATTTTCCCAAAAGCCGGGCAAAATTCCCAAAGGCACGGGGGTGGGTACTGGATTTAAGAAAAACCCCTTCTGGCGCCAGGGATCGGGCATCCGATCCAAAACTCATGTAGGGCAGCCGCAATTGCTTTTTCACATTTTCTTCCGACATCAAAAAGTAAACGGCTCCCACCCTGCTTCCGTCCTGAACGACCAGGTCCATGGCGGTTTCCACCGGAGAGGTCTTGCGCATTTCCGCCACCTCCGCCAGGGATTTGCCGGTCAGGTATTTCAGGCTATCGTTCTTAAACCCAATCAGGAGGATGTCCTCGTAGGTCTCCACCCCCATTAGTAAGCTCTCCCATTCTGTCGTGGGAGTGACCATTTCTTTCAACAGGCGTTTTCGGACGATCGGGTCCTGCAAGCGCTCCGCCCACTGCTCGTACCCGCCCTCCTGCACCCAGGGCGGCATGGAGGCATCGAGCCCGGTAGATCCGGCGGTATAGGTGTACATGTTTGCGGTGACCGTCAATCCCGCTGCGCGGGCCGAATCAATCGTGTTTACCACCACATCAAACTTGTCCCAATTTTCCTTGCCGGCCATTTTCAAATGGTATACTTCCGCCCGAATACCGGCCTCCTCTGCGATCCGAATCAGCTCGTCCAGGCTTTCCAGCAGTTGGTTTCCTTCGCTACGCAAATGGGAGATGTACATGCCTCCGTAGCTGGCGGCCACCTTGCTGAGTTCAATCAACTCCTCGGTAGTGGAATAAAAGGCAGGAGCGTAGATCAACGAAGAGCCGATGCCCAGGGCACCCTCTTCCATGGCCTGCCCAACCAGTACTTTCATGAAGTCCAATTCTTCTACCGTGGGCGCACGGTTTTCGAAACCCACCGTATGGATGCGAAGGGTCGTCGCCCCCACAAAGGAGGCCACATTTGGAGACACGCCCTTTTTCACAATAAAATCCAGGTACTCGCCCAGTGAGGTCCAGGAAATCGGAAATGTAACATCCCCCTGCTGCCTCAGCATATCCGCTTTCATTTGCTCACTCAGGGGTCCCATGGACGTACCTTCTCCAAAAACCTCCAGGGTAACTCCCTGGCGGATATCACTTTGCGACCTTCCGTCTTCGATCAGGGATTCGGTCGCCCAGCTGAGCATGTTGATAAAACCGGGAGCCACCACCAGTCCCGTTGCGTCAATTTCTATTTTCCCCTTGGCTTCCGAAAGGGCCCCGATGGCGGCAATCGTGTCTCCCCGGATACCAACATCCGTGGTAATTGCCGGGCTGCCCGATCCATCGACGACTTGTCCGTTTCGGATCAATACATCGTAGGGCTCCGGAGTGGTGCAGCCGTATACCAGGATGAAGGTTGCGAATAAGGGAAGTAGTGGTCTCATATACGTGTTGATAAAAGGTACGTCCAATCGCCCCGGCCCATTTCACCACTAAAACTAGCAAAAATTAGCCAAGGCTCCGAATCCATCCCAACTGGCATCGAAATGGTTAGCAAGAATAAGCAAAATGGATCGGTTCCCTTCCACTGTAACTAGTCGCTGACTTCCCGTAGTAACCCATCAAAATCCAGAAAAAGGGTTTTTTCGTGATACCGAAAGGTGAGCGTCTGATCTTTTCGGTCGGCCTGTACGTAGGGGGAATCGTACCTGCGGTAGTTCGTATCCACCACTTTCCCGTCCACCACAAAGTCTTTACCAAAGGCCAATTCGTAGCGCTTCCCGTTTGACCGATAGGTCAATGCTAGCGCTTCCCGGTCAAACGCAACGGGGTTGGCCTTGACCCGCTGCACAAAAGCTGCAAAGGAGCCATCCGTTCCTGCAGCACCGGCCTCGGTAATCCAATAGGTTCGTTTGCCATGTTGGACCAGGTTATCCGTGGTACCTTCCCGAAGCTCAAAAGGCTCCGCACCGATCATGGCGCAATAGGTTTCGCCTTTCTTACCAAAGACGTACCTCCCGTCCAGCAGGGCCGAATCAAATTTGCTTGTGGGGAAATAGGCATGTGTATACCCCAGTAAGTCCATTTCCATCCAGCCCTTTTTCTCCGGGAGGGCATACAGGGAGAGGTTTACATTTTCGTCTTGCACGCTGTGGGGGATGCGCCCGTAGCCCACCCAATAGTTGGGAGATTGGTTGGGCACCCCTTTTTCCAGAGCAGGGTGGGTATGAAAAATACCAAAGTGATTGCGAATATTCATCCCAAAGACGTGCTGTTGGTCCCCATAGGTCCCGGGGTGGTAGCCCTGGGCCGTGTATAGGGTGTAATCGTTGGTTCGGTAGGTGTAGGTATTGCCTTTCTGAATGGCCACCCCATCCGATTGAGGCTTAAGCAGGCGACTAATGATGGGTTCCAACCGCAGCCACCGTAGCAGGGAAAAATCCATCATTTTAAAATCCGCCAGAAAATCGTTTGAAAACATCCGGTAAGTGCGAATGTGGTGCAGGGAATTTCGGATCACTTCGGGATTGGTAAATGCCTCCATTCCCCATTGCATCATCATGCTGCGGTCATCGGTCCCACCAAACCCTTCGGCATGCAATTCCGAAATATCCAATCCATTGCTTTGCTTGATGACCTGAACGGAGGAATCTTTCGCAATTTCAGAAAAAACAGTAGGGATCGTGTAATTCGGACTTTTGAGCAATCCATAGGTCATTCCAGGACCCGGGTCCTGTCCCTCCCCCCAAAAATAATGGATCAGCCTTCCCAGCGTGGACTGACGCCCCCCTTTTCGGTTGCCTTCGTAAGCCCTCCCGCTGGCACTGACGAATAGCGTATGGGCACTCTGGGAAGCCATGTCGTAAAACAACAAATCCAGGATCATTTTACTTTTCACCACAACCGCTTCGTCCCGGGCAAAATCAATCAGATTAATCAGGGCGGCGATATCTTCTACGTAATACGTTCCCGAATAGAACTCCGTAAACCCGTAATTCCACCGCATTTCCAACCAATCCAGGATCCGTTTCCTTGCCTTTTCTACGTGCTGTCTACCGGTCAGTCCACTGTTGGAAAAAACACGATCCGGATATTTTTGCCCAATCAAATATTCCGCAGATGCAAAGAGAATTTGGTGGTTTTCACTCCAATAGCACATGGAATTTTCCCCGGGCTCGTCCCACCAATACCGGAAATTGAACAACACCTCCTGGGTTTGTTTCTGATAGGATTCGGGCATGCGATCCTCCGCTTCGTACAAAATCCGGATAAGATTCACCAGCCTAAAATCCGCACAATCGTACTCGTTTCGAATGTATTCCAACCCTCCCTCCAATTGCCCCCAATCCACCGCTTCTTTGCCGTTTGCCAACTGGTAATACAATTCATTGATTTGCAAATTGATTTCTTTTTCCGGACGCACCGGAAGTATCTTGTACCCGGAAATCCGGATGTAATCCAACAGAAAGGTGATTGCAAGAAAAACTACCAGCAACAACAGCACGAATGTACCTTTGCGGTAGTTTCCAGAAGGATCATTTTTTCGCATTTCGTATATTTTTGCAGCAACCTGTCCGATCGAACAACCCGTCCCTAAAGCCGATGACTGTTTGGAAGACTACCCTTGCTTTTTTTTACTGGCTATCCCTGATTTTCTGGTTTCGAAAATAGTCATTATTATCGTAGCGGGAGGCTTCGGCCCATTTTACATTCGTTTTCGGCAGTAATTTTCTCAATTCCACTTTGACGGAGGCATACATTTCCGCGGCGGCCTGGTTGAACCATTCGTTGGGGTCTTTCCTCAGATCGTACAATTCTTCGGCCCCGTCCTCGTAACGAATGTACCGGTAGTCGTTGGTCAGGATGGCGTGGTTGTCTCGAGCCCAGGTACTAATGGCATGGGTCTGCCAGTTCTTATCCGGCTCCGCCAGCAAGGGAAAAAGGCTGCGGGCCTCTATGTGGGGCGGCGCTGGAAGCCCTGCGAGTTCGGCCAGCGTGGGATAAATCGCGAATAACTCCACCGGCGCATCCACTCGTTTATTTTCCGGGATACCGGGACCGGCAAAGACAAGCGGAGAAAGGGTAGCCCGGTTCCAGAGCGCCACTTTGGCAAAGGTACCCTTTTCTCCCAGGCGGTATCCGTGATCGGACCAGAGTACTATCAGGGTATTTTTGGCGTGTTTACTTTCTTCGAGGGCGGTGAGCACTTCCCCGATGTAGTGGTCCACAAAGGAAACACTGGCCAGGTAGGCGTGAAGAATGTTTTTCCATTGCCTGTTTTCGATGGCCCAGCGGGTGGTAGGCATCATGGGTAAATCGTCTATTTCCAATGCTATCTGCGGCAGGTCATCCCTGTCATTTTCCAGGTACGGCGGGTAATGAATGCGTGCGGTATCGTACAGGTCAAACCATTTTTGAGGCACGTGCCAGGGGACGTGGGGGCGAAGGAAACCTACGGAAAGAAAAAAGGGCTGCTCGTAGTCCCGCTGCAAGCGTTCTATGGCCCATTTGGCGGAGCGGTAATCGGGCATCTGCTCGTCCCGCTCGGGAAAGGCTCCCCAATCGGTAGAGGTTCCTTTTTTATCCCAGTGGAAGGTTTGTGCCGGTTTGGGACCAAAGCCCGCTTCCCTCCCGCCACTTTCATCCAATAAACCGTCGGGCGCGTGATTATGGAAAATTTTCCCTACACCCATGGTGTGGTAGCCCGCATCCTTGAAGTATTGGTGCAGCAAGGTGATCTTTTGGGTAGCCTCGTTGGTTTCCTTGATTTCATTGTCATCGATAAACCCATAAATCCCTGTGGTGGAAGGCCTGAGTCCGGTCATGATGGACATTCGGGAGGGACTACACATGGGGGCCTGACACTGGGCATTGGCAAACAACAGCCCCCGGGCTATCAGGCGGTCCAGATTGGGGGTAAGGGCATCCGGATGGCCCATCCCGCCGATAAAATCGTTCAGATCGTCCACGGCAATCATCAGGATATTGGGTGGTGAGGCTTGCTGGGCCTGTAACCAACCCATGTTTAGAAAAAGTAACCAAATAAAACAGGTTAAAACAGGGTCGATTTTTTTCATTACAGGCAACATTCAGATGAATTCCATGTGGTAAAGTACCAAAAACAAGAGCACCAGGTTTAGTACCATCCTTAAAATAGCAAATAACCAGTTCGTATGCGTATTTCTTTCTTCTTCGTCGTTCAAGACCTGGTAAAAAAGTATGCCTATCAGAATAAAATTAACGGTCAAAATAAGTAATGACAGGTACCCCACCCAACGGGGCCAGTTCAAATATACCATCAAACCATTGAGTACATAGGCAGTCATGGTCAGGACACTCGTATTGTTGTGCAATTCCCTGGGATGAAAAAAGGATAGTGGATTGACTTCCATGAATTTAAATTGAATGAAAAATTCGGAAAAATCAAGTAAAGGGGATTTATAGTATGACCTAAGCATTTTCCTCTGAGGCCAAATGACCGGTTAGCCAACGGGTATAATTCGTACAGCTTCATTAGAGATTGAAGGAAAAAGATTGAGGGAGATTGAGTGAGATTGAAGGAAGGAGATTGATTGAGGTTGGTTTTAAGTATAAAACAACAAATCATACCCCACAATTTGCTTCAGTTTTTTATCCAAGGTCCAAAGTTGGCGTTCGTTTTTCTGTACGGCATTAAAAATTACCGCATCGATTATTCCTACTCCATGATGAACCAAGCCAGCATGATACGAAAGTAAACCAGATGCCATCACCAAAAAAGGTTCATCCAAAGTAGGAACCAACGAGGCATATTCCAGAATACCATTTACCTCTCTTTTGCTTTTTGCACCTTGCAACAGTTCGGCAAAAATAAGCTCAAGGCCGAACACCCGGCCATTCTCAAGAAGTTCCTGACAAACATCAAAGTATTTGGGATTTCCTTTCAGGTATTCCATCCAGATGGAGGTATCGAACACAACACCTCTCATTCGCGATTCAAGTCCCGTATTTCCTTCGAAGCGTACCTAAACGCCAATGGATCATTCAAAACCGTGGCTCCCAGTTGCTTGATTTTTTGGGTTCTGATGTAAGCAATTAAAGCGATTTTTACCGTTTCTATGATGGTATCTGCCCTGGATAATTCCATGGCTTCCGCTATCAACTCGTCAGGAATAACGGCTGTAACTTTCATAGCATTAACTATTTACGAGTATACGATAACTATCGTATTATCAACAGCTAGTAAAAGTAACATGCGAAACAATTTGGACTTAGAAGTTTTACCTAAATATTGGTGGAGCTATAAGCGATTTATCTCCCACACTAGTAAAAACCAATAGTCTCTCCTTTGCACCAGGCATCCCTTTACTACTCAGGACTCCAGCCATGCTTCTCCAGAAACTGCCGTACCTGACGCTCCACAAAACTGTTTTCATGGGGTATCATTTCGCCTAGTGCTTCATTTAATTTGGCTGAATTAACACCGTGAACCGTATATAACTTCAGTAACTTTACCAGCTGTGGACCATTCACCTGGCTAAGATTTTCTATTGAATGATCCACCACGGCCGGATCTAAATGGGCTGCTTCTGCCAATTGATCAAAAATAAGGTTTTCTATGCCATGGTCCACCTTACCGATAAGCTTGAAAAGCTGAAGCTGTAACTCCTCCGATTCCAATTGTTCACTAGTAAGTGATTTCAACACCATGTAGGACTGGAAATATTCATCCTCAAGCAATACTCCCATCAATTCATCAATCAACCCCTCATTTAGCTCCTGGAGTAAGCCAAGCCGTTCCAATGCCCAGGTCCGGTCACTTTGATCCGTACTTTGCAGGATTTCGATAAACAAACACGGATCAAGTTGTTTTTCCGTCAGTTCCATGACCTGCTGTTGGACCGGACCATGGACTACCTGGTATAGTTTATGGGTCGTATAGGCAGCTCCGGGTACCACATATTCCAGCACATCCTTAGCCGTAGCTCCTGATACCCCATCTACTGAATGCGCATCCGTCTCCGAATGACCCACCAAATCTTCCAGGGAATACGTGCCCAAAGGAAGAAAGGGATCTGCCAGCAGGCGATGCAATTCCTCGTATTCCATCGTAGAAAAGGGCTCGTGGTCGTATTTGCTCAGGTACTCCCCATCCAGCAGTTCAAAACCCAGGTACCTGCCTGTGATGTTCCAGTAAACCCGTATTTTCAAGGGACGGCACGTGTTATCATAGCACACGCCGGTATGAAGATCCATAAAATAATTCAGGGGAATACCCGCTGCACCCTCTTTCGGAGTCATTTCTTGCCGGTTTAAGGAATCGTTGATGGATACAGTGATCAACCGGGAGGAATCCGCTATGGGTATGGTCGCAGGTTGAAAATACCGGATATCCTCTTCTTTTTCGTAAAAAAACAGGATCAATGAAAGTCCGATCAAAAATCCCTTTATCCAATGGATCATTTATCGTTGATTTGTAAGTAATGCTCAGGCCTCCGGCACAATCCCCCCATGTTCTCTCAGTAAATTTTTTAACGCATCGGTATATGGCTGGGAATTTTGACAGGTTGTAAATGTAGGTTTTTGTTTTGAATTTTGCCATGCCGGTCCGAAACGGAAGTGGGCGCTGCTGAGGAGCAA
>NZ_WIOK01000001.1 GCF_009467825.1 Cyclobacterium xiamenense
AACGGAAATTGATTTACAAATACAACTGGAAAAATGCCTTTTTACAACTCAGAAAAAGGATTGTGGACTTGTTCAGCCGGGAAAGTGTGGAAAAAATACTGGAAATCCTTGTAACTAAGATAGCCCGAAAGCTGGTAGCCGTAAAAAAAGGAAGGAAGTTTTCGAGAAAGGGTCTGGGAAAATCTACCCGGGTCAACCAATACTATAAATAGAAAAATCAGAAGGAAAAAAGTCAACCAGACAACATATCGCCCAAAATTAAAGCGCCTTTTTCAGGGGGAGTGAAAGGTATGCTCCTAGCTTAATAAAGAGCCAAGAAAGGGAAGCTAAAAATCAAAATTATTCAATTTTGAAACCAGAAAAATAAACCAAAAAGCTTAACTTAATAGCATTGAGGTAACCACCAACTCGAATCACTGGATGAAGAAATATCCCAACTTGATCAAGGACCTGGAGCCAGTGAGCCCGAATCACATTTGGGTAAGCGACATTACTTACTGGAAGACAAAAGGGGGCCATTATTACATCAGCTTTATAACAGATGCTTACTCAAGAAAAATCGTCGGCTATCAGGTAGCGGAGACGATGGAAGCAATCGAAAGTGTTTATGCGTTAAAAATGGCCTTGGAAGGACTTGGCAAGAGAAAGAGAGCTTTTGTACTGATTCATCACTCGGATAGAGGGTCTCAATACTGTAGCGCCGGGTATGTGGAACTACTCAGGAAAAACAACATTCAAATATCAATGTCTGAAAATGGGGATCCATTGGAAAATGCTATTGCGGAGAGATTAAACGGAATAATAAAGGGAGAATATCTTTTTGATTATCAGATAGATAGTATAAAGGAAGCTAAAACTATATTGGAGTCTGTTGTCAGACTCTATAATGAAGAAAGACCGCACTCAAGCGTTGGCAATATGGTTCCATCGCAGGTCCATGAAGGATCCTTGGATAAAGAAGTCAGGCGTTTATGGAAAAACTATTATAAGAAAAGCGAATTAAGCGAAATGGAAAAATGAGTTTTCTTAGGCATATACAGAATAGGTTTAAAGCAACCCAGGACGAAAGCCCTGGGTCAACCTTATCTGATCAACCTATTCCTGGTCAGTTGCTCTCCAGCAGAGCTGATTTACGCTTCGGTTGATAGATGTAAATGTAAACCTATTTTCGGACTTAATTTAAATGTAAATTTGTGGTAGGACTAACAATGAATAAAATTAAAATCTGTAAACTTTTTTCAGGACGAGTCACAAAGGTCTAGGTTTGCTCTCAACCTTTGAGGTCTTTGAGACCTCGAAGGTTTTGTTCGTGTACGTTCTGCGGAAAGACCTTCGGGGTTGGAAAAACCCCAAAGGTCTAGGTTTGCTCTCAACCTTTGAGGTCTTTGGGACCTCGAAGGTTTTGTTCGTGTACGTTCTGCGGAAAGACCTTCGGGGTTGGGAAAACCCCAAAGGTCTAGGTTTATTCTCAACCTTTGAGGTCTTTGGGACCTCGAAGGTTTTGTTCATGTACCTTCTGCGGAAAGACCTTCGGGGTTGGGGAAACCCCAAAGGTCAGGATTCTGCTATAACCTTTGAGGTCTTTGGGACCTCGAAGGTTTATTTCGTGTACGTTCTGCGGAAAGACCTTCGGGGTTGGGAAAACCCCAAAGGTCTAGGTTTGCTCCCAACCTTTGAGGTCTTTGGGACCTCGAAGGTTTTGTTCGTGTACATTCTGCGGAAAGACCTTCGGGGTTGGGAAAACCCCAAAGGTCAATGCCTTTCCGTATTCCCCCTACCAGGAAATATCCATCCGGACAAAGCCCATTTCATCCTCCAGATTTTCGAAGAGCCATAGCTTACCGTCTTTGGCAAAATGAAAAGGAGGATAATTACTCATTGCGGTAAGTTGCCCTTCACTAAGCGGATTGAAATCCTTGTCCAAAACGGTCAGGTAGACATTCGCTCCACTGGTTTCCCGCATAAAACTCCCTTCAGGAATGGGTTTCGAGTCGTCAAACTCCATCCGGAAAGCCAGTCGATAATACACCTGCTTTTTTTCGTCCCAAGCCGGAGCGGCAAAATTGATGTCAGATTGAATTTTCTCGTGTATGACCCTCATTTCGTTTTGACTACTCACCTCTGCAGGGTAATCCCCGCTCTTTTCCGGAGGGAGGAGTTCACTGGCATAGCTTACCAGGCGGAATTCTTCCGCCTCCGGTTCCAGCACATAAAGCTCATGCCCCACCCCGGTTCCGAAAATTAACTTACCATTTTCTACCTTTCCAAACCGGTTCGTGCCCAGTCCCATTCTCATTTCCCCATCGTTGAGCATGATTTCAAATTTGGAGGCCTTTTCGATTTCCGGGGCAGCAAAGCTGGTTATTTGGTTCTTCTCCCGGTCAATTAATACCAGTTTGGCGGTTTTCTTTTCCCAGTTGGTCACTATTCCTGCAAAGCGCCTGGCTTTTTCGTCAATACTCAGCGGGACCAGGAAATTATCGCGTTCATCCAGCTTTTCCTCCTCAGAACCCATTTTGGCAAATTCAAACTGCTCCAGCTTTTTGCCCTGATCATTTATGATATTGTCCTGTCCGTAACTGCTAAATAAAAAGCGGTCCTCCCCTATAAGTTCCAGTGTCCGGAAGTAGGCTCCCAACCCATTTGGCCCTTCCTTGTCAAGGGTAATTTTGCTGACAAATTTCAGCTCATCCAGATCGATCTTTTCGATGCTGTATTCCTGATAATTAAAATTATAGAGGTATTTTTTATCAGGAGTCAGCTTGGCATGGTACAGGCGAGAGTTTAGAAATAGGATTTCCTCTCCCGGGTGGACCATCACTGTGTCCATTTGAAGCGAAAACTGATTTCCGGATCCTGATTTGTTTTCCTTGGACTGGCAGGCTGCAAGGACCAGGAACAATCCTGATAAGAATAAGTATTTCATCAGCAACTTCTTTTTAGACTAAAAAATTAGCCGATAAATTTTAGATTTCCTAAAGAAGTCGGAAAATTTTATTTTTTTCCGTTGGCTTTTGAAAATGTAAGTACCAATTTATTCCCCTCATCCCGCAACTCCAATGTATCCCCCTTCAACTGGTATTGCCACACCTGTTCCAGATAGGCGAAAAAGAAATTCTCTGCCTGCATTTCATCTTGACAATATTTTTGCGTCCTGCCAATCTTCCCGATTTCCAGCTGGTTTCCGGTTTTTAGATCGTATACACCGAAAAAATTATTGCAGCCGCCATAGCCATGCAGGCGGTTGCTTTCTTCCTCCAGAAAAACAAAGATATCTCCCGGAGTCCAGTCTTCTTCCGGAAATTTTTCCATGTTTGTTAGCATCCATTTGGTTTGGAGCAGAGGATGGTCTGTTTTGGCAACAACTTTTTTCAGCACGTAGGAATTTGCCAGATCTCCGCTTATTCTTTTCCCTTCCCCGTCCAGGTGAAAAAGTTGATTTTCACCTACCAGGTATTGATTCGGTGCGTTGTCCATGCCGGATAAGGCAATGGTATTTCCCTCAGGATTCCATTCAAAGCGGCCTTCCTGCCGGAATTCCTCCTCACTTTTTCCTATATAACGAGTCACTTTCACGTATTTACCTTCCTGATCAAGCCGGATGGATGTGGCGATTCCCTCACAATCCGCACAAGGAAGGATGCCTTTATAGGTACCTTCCCAATCCAGGGCATTTTCACTGGTATCTCCGGTAGGAAGGGGCTGCCCGGTTTTACAGCTGCTGAGGATGCAGGCAAAACAAAAAACAGCCATAACAGAAAGAAAAGTTTTCATGGATTATGTAGTGTTTAGGTTTGGTCTCTTTGACTTTAAACGGACCATTTAAGGCAAAGTTCTTTTAAGATATCCAATATTTGCGGATAAACTAAATTCACTTTTCCAACCCCTCGGTTTTGCAGACCAGGTCCCACAAGGCAATACCAATAGTAACAGAAATGTTGAGGGAATGCTTGGTACCCAGCTGGGGAATTTCCAACACATGATCGGCAGCAAGCAACACCTCTTCATGTACGCCAAATACTTCGTTCCCAAAAACCAGGGCATAGGGCTGATTGGGCTTTGCCTGGAAGCGGTGCAGCGGGGTGCTGTGCGCTGCCTGCTCCAGCGCACAGACCCGGTAGCCGGATTTGCGGAGCTCCCGGATCAGCTCCAGGGTGTGTTCGCGGTATTCCCAGGACACCGACTCGGTGGCGCCCAGTGCGGTTTTGTGGATTTCGCGGTGGGGAGGCGTACCGGTAATGCCACAGAGGTATATTTTTTCTACCAGAAAGGCATCGGCGGTGCGAAAGGCCGAACCCACGTTGTTCAGGCTGCGTACATTGTCCAGCACGAGCACAATGGGGTTTTTATCGGCTTCCTTGAATGCTTCTATGGATAAGCGATCCATTTCATCCATGCTTCGTTTTTTCATGTTCCGATGGGGTTTGGTACACAAAGGTAGGGCTTATCGGAAAGAGTAGAAAGTCCTTATTTCGAACCGCTATTTTTGTTTATGGGAAGGATGAAGTAAATTCAGGGTTTATTTTAAAACGCGAACCCCGCATGGCAAAAGCAGCAGTAAAGGAAACCCCTTTGATGAAACAATACAATGCCATCAAGGCAAAACATCCCGGAGCGATTCTGCTGTTTCGGGTAGGGGATTTTTACGAAACCTTTGGCGAGGATGCCATCAAGGCCAGCAAAATCCTGGATATTGTACTGACCAAACGGGCAAACGGAGCCGCCTCGCACATTGAATTGGCGGGATTTCCCCACCATTCCCTGGATGCCTATTTGCCCAAATTGGTACGGGCCGGCAATCGGGTGGCCATCTGCGATCAGCTCGAAGATCCACGGGAGGTAAAGGGTATCGTCAAGCGTGGGGTGACGGAACTGGTGACGCCTGGATTGGCCTACAACGATAACGTGCTGGATAAGCGCCGGAATAATTTTTTGGCCAGCATTCATTTTGCCGGGGATCGGTTGGGGATTGCTTTTTTGGACCTTTCCACGGGTGAATTTATGTGTGCCGAGGGCAACCAATCGTACATAGAAAAACTGTTGCAAAGTTTTAATCCCTCGGAGGTCATCCATTCCAAGGCTGCCCGAACCCTGGCTGGAACGCTGTTAAAAAACGACTTTACCACCTTTCATTGTGAGGATTGGGTGTACCAGCAGGATTATACCTACGAAAAACTCGTCCGGCACTTTGGCACCACCAACCTCAAAGGATTTGGTATCGAAAACCAGGTGTTGGGGACCATCGCCGCCGGGGCCGTTCTCTATTACCTGGAAGAGACCGAACACAAGGAAGTAAAACACATTGCTTCGATCTCACGCATAGCGGAGGAAAAGTACGTTTGGTTGGACAAGTTTACCATACGTAACCTGGAGCTTATTTACCCCCAGCAGGAAGGCGGGGTGCCGCTTATACAGATTCTGGACAAAACCCAGACCCCCATGGGTAGCCGGATGCTGAAACAGTGGATGGTGTTGCCCCTCAAGGAAAAGCAGCCCATTGAAGAAAGGCAGCAAGTGGTACGGTTTTTTTACGAAAAGCCGGAGCTTCGCGAAGAGTTGTTTTCCCACCTCAAGCAAATCGGAGACCTGGAGCGCCTGATTTCAAAAGTGGCGGTGGGTCGCATCAATCCCCGGGAAATGAACCACCTGCGAAAGGCCCTCAAAAGTACCCTGCCCATCAAGGAGTTGCTTTCCACCCAGGAAAACGGGCCCTTAAAAAAGCTAGCGGACCGCCTCACCACCTGCAGCTACCTGCTGGAGAAAATCGAGCGGGAACTGATGGAGGACGCACCCATGCTGACCCATCAGGGGGGAATTATCAAGAACGGCGTGGATCCGGATCTGGACGAATACCGCAAGTTGGCTACTTCCGGTAAGGATTACCTGGTGCAGATCCAGCAGCGGGAAGTCAAGCGGACCGGTATTTCTTCGCTGAAAGTGGCCTTTAATAAGGTGTTTGGCTACTACCTGGAGGTAAGTAACACCCACAAGGACAAGGTGCCACCGGAGTGGATCCGCAAGCAAACCCTGGTCAATGCCGAACGGTACATCACCGAGGAGCTCAAGACCTACGAAGAAAAGATCCTGCATGCGGAGGAGCGGCTAGTAATTTTGGAACAGAAGTATTTTCAGCTCCTGGTGCAGGATGCGGGCGACTACGTGGTGCAGATCCAACAGAATGCACGGGTGCTGGCCTCCCTGGACTGCCTGTTGAGTTTTGCGGAAGTGGCCTCTGACAATGCCTACTGCGCACCAAAAATCACCGATTCGGATTCCATCGAGATTCGGGACGGCAGGCACCCGGTGATCGAAAAGCAGCTGGGGATCGGGGAGGACTACGTGCCAAACGATACCTTTCTGGACCATTCCACCCAGCAGGTGATCATCATTACCGGACCCAACATGGCGGGAAAATCGGCTTTGCTGCGGCAGACCGCATTGATCGTATTGATGGCTCAGATGGGGAGCTTCGTGCCGGCGTCCTTTGCCCGCATCGGTATGGTGGACAAGGTCTTTACCCGGGTGGGTGCCTCCGATAACCTGTCTAAGGGCGAGTCCACCTTTATGGTGGAAATGACCGAAACGGCAAGCATACTGAATAATTTATCCGACCGAAGCCTGGTACTCATGGACGAGATCGGACGGGGGACTTCCACCTATGACGGCATTTCCATCGCCTGGTCCATTGTCGAATACCTGCACAACCATCCCAAGTGCCGGGCAAAGACCCTCTTTGCCACCCATTACCACGAACTGAATCAACTCGCTGCGGATTTCCCGAAAGTAAAGAACTTCAATGTATCGGTAAAAGAAGTTGGAAACAAAGTCATCTTTATGCGTAAGCTGGAGAAAGGGGGCAGTGAGCACAGTTTTGGTATCCACGTGGCGCAGATGGCTGGCATGCCCAATCCGGTGGTATTGCGTGCGGCGGAGATCATGAAATACCTGGAAAAGGACAAGAAATTGCAGCAGCACCGGGACAATATCCGGGACATGCCCAAAAACAATTACCAGTTAAGCCTGTTCGAGATGGACCCCAAATTCAAGGAGGCCAAAGAGCTTTTGGATGCCCTCGATATCAACACCATTTCTCCGGTGGAGGCTTTGTTGAAATTGAATGAAGTGAAGAAAATGCTGGAATGAATGTACCAGCTTTACTTTCAGCGGAGTAGGGAAGCAGGTGCAAAAATTTGCGGTGGACTGTTGGAGATTCAAAATTATGGCGTAAATTTGTGTCCACATCGACGGAAAGCGTTGCTTTTCGACACCTGTAGTAATCAGCGAAAGTAGCTCAGTTGGTAGAGCACGACCTTGCCAAGGTCGGGGTCGCGAGTTCGAATCTCGTCTTTCGCTCCAAGAAAAGCCCTGACGCAGGGCTTTTTCTTTTGCGGGTTCTGGTAAGGGTAAAATCCCGGATTTTACCTAACTTTGGGCTTAATAATGCCGGGATGGTGGAATAGGTAGACACGCAAGACTTAAAATCTTGTGGCCATTAGGCCGTGCGGGTTCGATTCCCGCTCCTGGTACAAATTTAATCGGCCAATACGTCGCGCAAACGGGGATTTTTGTTTCACAAATATTCCACATTTCATGCCCAAACAGGCTATTAAAGCTACTTTTGGAAGTAGCGTTTTTCCCTTTTTTTACCTAATAATAGGAAATAACACCTCAATCGGTTTCCTCAAATTATAGGAAAAGCTCGTATCGCTATTTTCTTTTTTCCCCGCTCCACCAGTTAATTGGTTAATTTCTTTTTTCCCCGCCTTGTTGTCGGCTATTACCTAGGTACGATTTCGTAAAAAGTTATCATAAAATGCTTACTTTTCTCCCCTGTTCTACGAATAAAAAAATGACAGAGATGAGAAAGCGTGTGTACAAACTATTGTCTGTATCAAAGACCACCGGTGACCTAAGTTGGTACGTTGATGCATTCATTATCACGTTGATTTTGTTAAATGTGGTAGCGGTAATTTTAGTGTCCATGGAGCCTATCTGGATAAAATTTAGAAAATATTTCCTGCTGTTTGAATATTTTTCAGTGCTTGTTTTTACGATTGAGTACTTGCTCCGTCTTTGGACGGCAAACCTGAACCCTACCTATAAAAAGCCAGTTATAGGGAATATAAAATACGCGCTAACACCACTTGCGATCATTGATCTTCTGGCCGTTCTTCCGTTTTATCTTCCATTCTTTGGAGTAGATTTACGCTTATTGCGATTTCTACGGGTCTTCCGAGTTTTTCGGTTGCTTAAACTTGCCCGGTATATGGCAGCGCTTGACCTGATCAATCGGGTGATTAGTAAGAAAAAGGAAGAGCTTGTCGTTTCTTTTATTCTGACCGGGTTCCTTCTTATTGTTGCCTCCACATTCATGTATTATGTGGAGAATAATGCACAGCCGGAGAAATTCTCCAGTATCCCTGAAACCATGTGGTGGGGAATTATTACCGTGACTACCGTTGGCTATGGAGACGTTTACCCAATTACTCCCTTGGGTAGGTTTTTAGGAAGTATCATTGCCATTATCGGAATTGGTCTTGTTGCCCTGCCAACAGGAATCTTAGCTGCGGGGTTTTCCAACGAACTATCTCAAGGGCAGCAAAAAAATCAAAAATGCCCCACCTGTGGACAAGCTATTGAAAAAAAATAAGTGCCAAGTAAAAAAGCCGGGAATTACGTGCGGTACAAAATACGAATAAAGGATGTTGGACTAAAAAGCCAATTACTTCGAATAGAATTCCTAATTGGTCCACTACCACCTGGTCCAATACAGCAATTAACTACCCGCGCAAAAAATTGAATCCAAGATAAGTGGTATCGATTCTTATCCCGGATATCGGGAAGAAATACGGCCTGCAATTACCGGTATGCTTTTTTCGCCCGGAGGTAAGGATTCGTCTCGCTATTGAAGCAGTCGGATAAAATGGTACAATCCATGCAGGTGGTCGATGTGGTCGGGGGCAGTATTTCCGGCAAAGGCGAGAATTTTGAGTTTTCCTTGGGCCGATTCCCCTACCTGCTGCATGCCAAGTGGCCCTGCTTTCAGAACAGGCTTGCGCGGGATGCCCGTAGCCGCTAGTAGAAAGTCAGCACACTCGGTGGTGCTTACAAAGGTGCCCGGAAAAATGCTACTATGGGTAAACACAAAGGATTTTTTGCCGGAAAGCGCATCTTTCGCCAGTTTTTCAAAGGCGGCCAGATCCTGCTCCTGTATGCGTCCACCCATGGAGAGTGGTGTTTGGGCCGGAATATAGCTGGCGTGTAAACCGTCCAGCAGCAAGACACCGTCAATAATTTCGTAATTGCTGGTTTTCAGGATGGCACGAATGGCCCCGTATCCGGCGCTAAAGCCGGAGAGGTAGATTTTCCGAACCGGTTGTTGAAGTTGGCTTTTTGCGGCCAATAAAAGAGAATCAAATTTATCCGGATTGGTAAAGGGAACTCCATACGCACTAGATCCACTTCCCAGGTTTATGGTTACGGCTGCCCAGCCCTCGTTCTCTGCCAGCGCATGGGCTACCACGCTTTCGTTCCCGTGAAAATGAATCAGCAGGTTTACCGAATCCTCAGAAAAGTCGTTACGCTTCAATAGCAGAGGCTCTGTGTCAAAAATGCCCGGTAGGGGAATTTTCTTCCCCTCAAAGTCCGAACCGTCCACCCTGCCGTGCGGGCGTATGTGCTCTTCCATGGGAGAGGGGTTTTGTGCGAGCAGGCCGGTCGGTTTGTTGGTTTTACAGGCCATACAGAGGATCAGGCCGAAAGGTAAAAGAAATCGATGCATGGTATAATTTACCGTAAATGTGCCTGCAAAATAGCGAATAAACCCGCCAGGTTTGCAATAGCTGGCGGGTTTTTCATGCTGGTGGCTGAAGCTAGGTTATTCCCGAAGTCTTTTTAGTGGGTATTTCCAGAGGTTCAGATGGGTAAGGACGTGCAGGCTATATCGACCTGCCTGCAAGATACTTGCACCCGCTGGAAAAGTAGGTATCTTGGATACTGGCTGCGCCATAGTCGGCACAGACTTCAGCTTGGGTACAGACTTCCTTCCGCAGGCAGGAGGAACCATATACCTATAAAAATCAGTATCTTTCGGAAGAGAAGTTAGAAATAGCGAACGGCTCCGGTTGCCAGCTCGGCGGCAGACAGGCCCGCCGTCTCCAGGCAGGAGACCGGTAACCACACGAGTATCGTTTGAATTAAAGAAATGTAGTTTCGTGCAGTAATTATTAGTAGGAATGGCTCATAAAGAAAGCGGTATAAAATTCAGGAATGTGAAAAGCCTCCACACCGGATATCCTGTATTCATTCTTTTAGTAACTCTTGGAGTTGTGGCCGGTTGCTGCGTCAATAGCCCTGGTCCGGATGATTACGAAGAACAACGGAACGAACCCTATGAAGGGTTGATCCCGGATTTTCAGGGTCCGACTTATTTTGACGATTATACTCCTATTTTCACCTGGAGCGATCGTTTCAACTGGAACCTGGCAAATGTTCATGACCCAACCGTGATAAAGGATGGCGACTATTTTTACATGTATCAAACGAATGCCTCCTATGGAAATGTTCATGAGGCTGGTGGGAATTATCCCGCTCGACGTTCCAAAGACCTGGTTAACTGGGAGTATCTTGGTGCCGTGTTTGATGCTGATCCCGCCTGGGTAAAAGATGCCCTGAATACTATCCGGGCTACCATGGACCCGGCTTTGCCAGCCCTTGAGAACCCGGAATACGGGTTTTGGGCTCCGCATATCACAAAAGTTGGAAATACCTTCAGGCTGTACTACTGTGTAGTGGTGCTTAACCCGATTTTGGGAAATAACGGAAATGAATATTGGACAGAACGTGCCTTTATTGGCCTTGCCGAATCTACCGATCTTTCTAGCAATCATTGGGAGGATAAAGGAATGGTGATCCACTCGGTGGCTGATGGGGAAGAAACGTATGCGCGTGATGGGGGTTCCGACTGGAGCGGTTATTTTAGGTTCAATGCGATCGATCCCTCCTACGTAGTTACTCCGGAAGGTGAACACTGGCTCATTTACGGTTCCTGGCATTCCGGGTTGGCTGCAGTTGAGGTGGATCCTGTCACGGGCAAACCCAAGGAGCTGAATACCCTTCCCGATTTTGGCGTCCGGGTAGCCGGCCGCGGGGATGTGTATTCGAACAGATGGCAGGCACTTGAAGCGCCTGAAATCATCTACAATGAGGATACGGGCTATTATTACCTGTTTCTGTCCTACGATGAGTTAGCGCAGGCGTATAATACACGGGTGGCCCGGTCAGAAAAGATAACCGGTCCGTATTTCGGTATGGATGGCGGAAATGTCACAGCGGGAGCGGAAGCCTATCCTGTTCTCACACATCCCTATAAGTTTGCAGGCAGTTATGGATGGGTTGGGATTTCACACTGCTCCATTTTTCAGGATCCGGATTCTGGAAAATGGTTCTATGCATCGCAAGGTCGTTTACCTCCGAATATTGCAGGAATTAATGTTTCCAATGCCGTTATGATGGGGCATGTGCGGGAAATATACTGGACGGAAGATGGCTGGCCTTTGGTTGCTCCCGAACGGTATGCGGATGTTCCGGATGTTACCCTAACGGAAGCGGATCTCCTAGGTAAATGGGAAGAAATTACCCTAAGGTATGAATACCAAGCGATGCAGCTTTCAGAAAATATCACGTTACAGGAGGATTATTCGGTAACGGGGCATCTGAATGGAACCTGGTCTTTTGATGAGGGCTCCCAAACGCTCACGTTAAATGGCACGAAACTATTGGTTGACAGTGCCTGGGACTGGGAAGCATCTCCGAGACGTACAACGGTTACGTATGCAGGCATCTCATCGGAAGGTTTTTCGATCTGGGGCAAGAAAGTCGGAAACGAGGAGAAATAAAGTAAATGTTGACTGGTAACGTAATCGGGATGACGGGGAAGGCAGTGCAATTGCACTATCCCTGGATACGAACAATCCGATCCCGATATGGAACAGGCATTGCCACTGGCTACGGTACAGGCTACCCCGATCGCATCAGGGTTACCCCTGCGCGTAGGGATACAGAAAGAAGTCGGCGAAATGCTTCGGCAAAGGTTTCACCCGTTGGAACGGTCAACTTTTTGACCGATATTTACCATTCCTGGCACACACAGGGTATACAAAAAATGGGCAATATATCCGTAAATCCAAGGGTTTTAGCTCGTATCAAACGCTGTGCTTAACAGAAGCTTTGGTGCTTCTCGATCGTCTACTTTTCGTATACCAACCGCTAGCGTTACTGGTTGTTTAGCACCGAAAAATGGATCGTTAACTATGAATAAGAAAAGAAGACATTTACTACGTAGCGCGGTACTCGCGCCGATTTTAGTAGGTTCTCGCAGCCTCTTCGCAAGCCCATCAATAAAAACCATTGCCCCGTCCAGGTTGCAATATAGCATTAATGCCTATACGTTCAATTCCTTGCTAAGAAGTGGTGAAATGACCTTTTTTGATATAATGGAGTTTGCCTCTACGCTTGGTTTAAATGCAGTTGACTTAACCGGCTATTATTTTGCTGATTATCCTGAAATACCAGATGATAAAACATTGTTTCAGTTAAAGAAGAAAGCATTACAATTAGGGTTAAATATTTCATGGACAGGCGTAAGGAATAACTTTGTAAATCCAGATAAAGCTTCAAGAGCATCTGATATTGAATTGATAAAAAATTGGTTGCACGTATCATCAAAACTTGGAGCTTCCATTATGCGAATTTTTCCAGGAAATGGAAAACACGAAGGATACTCCAGAGACGAGGTGAAGGAATGGATGGTGTCAGACTTTAAGGAGTGCGCCAGATACGCTGAGGAAACAGGCGTAATGGCGGGCATGCAACACCACAATGATTTTTTATACGAAGCGGATGAAATTATCGATATTTTAAAAAGAGTAGACTCGGATTGGTTTGGATTAATTTTGGATATTGGTAGTTTAAGAAGAGGCGATCCGTATAAAGAAATTCAAAAATTGGCCCCTTACGCAAATTACTGGTTTATTAAAGAATTGGTTTATGTGGATGGGATTGCGGAACCTGTTAATATGGAAAAAATTGCAAAAATATTAAAAGAAGTAAACTATACCGGTTACATTTCTTTCGAAAGCTTGACCGACGGCGACCCCAAACAAATTGTAACTTCTATGTATAATGATTTTAGAACAGCGTATGAAAAACGCTGAAATGAAACCAATCAAGCATATACCACCAATAGAAATGTTATTTTAAATCATGAGGTTTGAGAGCTTCGGCTAATGGTGTAGAGGGCCCCGCCAGAGTCCTTTGAGGGGGAGCACCACTTACACCACCGAGGATGCGGATTTCGTAGCCTCCCAGGTCCCGGCCCTTCGCTAAAGGGATCATTTCTTTACGCTCAGTCCCAGTCACCGATAACGTATTTTTACCACCCCCTGTCTCCTCCTACTGAAAACAGGAGGGGCCGGGGGGGAGGTGATTTGAAGTCGCTCTTTCTTTTTTTTAACACGTTGATTTTTAAATGGTTAAAAATAAATACCATCATCCCGATTTCTGTGTTTAAAAAAAGTTAATTCTCGGAATGACGGTTTTATTATGAAAATAGGTCGAACTCACGTTTAAACCCCGAACACGTTGAAAAGGTAGGAGAACAATTGAAGGAGTTTAAAGCTTTCCAGTATAAAATTTGAAGACCTGAAAGATGATGAATTTACTTTCAAAAAGGTCTTGATTGATTTGATTGCAGATCATCTCATGGCCCGAAAGCCGCTAAAGCCACTAGAGGTGTTTTGATATCTCGACAACAATTAAATTTAGGAACCACTGGATTTTTTAGCCCGGTGGTTCTTGTATGGGACGCTAAATTCCAATTCCACAGGTTACCGTATCTCCTTTTAACATAGACAAGAAAAATGGATTCATCACTGGCGGCACTATCAACTTCAACCTTTCCTCCCATTGGCGATATAAAGTTGCGTTCATGTACCTTCCAAATTTTAAGATATACTTCGGTTAAAGAATTTCGAAATAAACGAACTACATTTCGAATGTTTCGTATATTTGCTGTAACAAAGCAAATTGACATGAACAGTATTGACGACATAGAAAGACCTACTAAAGAGGAACAAAAAGCAGCCATCAAATCCTATAATGCTTTAGCTGCGGCATTGAATCAAGTTCATACCGAATACCCTGAAATTGAGATAGAAGAGACTAAGGAAAGAATAAAGATTCCTGTGAAAGCTTTACAACTTTTAGTTAAAATTCTAAAAGAAACCAGCCAGGGTAAACCGGTATCTATCGTTCCAATTGCGACAGAAATTACTACTCAAGCAGCAGCGGAACTCATTGGGTGCTCAAGACCACATCTGGTAAAATTACTTGAAAGCGGAGAAATCAATTTTACAAAAATCGGCAAGCACAGAAGAATCAAATATCAAGACTTAATAGAGTATAAAAGAAAAATGAAGGCCAAACAACGCAAGTTGCTTATAGAAATAATGAAGGCTGACGAAGAATCAGGGTTATATGATTCATAGTGTCAGATTTACTTGTGTTCTTGATACCAATGTGATTTATCCGATTGATATCAGGGATCTTTTATTTTGGTTTGCTTCCTACGATCTTTTCACTCCAAAATGGAGTAGGCAAATATTCAGGGAATGGGAAAACGTAATGAAACGAAAGGGCATTCCCGACGAAGAGATTAAAAAGAGGGTAAGCAAAGCCCAGCTTGCTTTCCCGGATGCATTGGTTGATAATTATGAGTCACTTGTCAATTCATTAGAATTACCCGACGAAAAGGACAGACATGTATTGGCAGCGGCAATTAAGACCAATGCGAATATTATCGTTACGAATAATATTAAGGATTTTCCTGCATCATACCTGGCAAGTTTTTGGATTAACAGCAAAGACAGCAGACGATTTTATAACGGACACCATTGATTTAAATACTGACCTTGCATTGGAAGCTTTTAGAGCATTGGTATTGAATAGAACTAACCCCAATTTAGATGAATTTGAAATATTGGATCGATTTCGTAATAATGGGCTGATTGATTCAGCCAATTATTTGCATGCTTTAATTTAAAAAAGAAAATAACGAAAGCACCGGCGTAGGTGTTGGCCTAGAATAGGGCAGTTCAATGGATTGAATATTTTTCAGGTTTTATCAGCTCTTAAATGCATACAAACAAGTCAGACAGTTTCAGTCAAGGGCGGCCTGTGTTGCGCCTGCGGCAGGCCGTTATGACGGGTTCTGGCTGGCTGTTACCTTTGCATGGGAGATGAAAAAACGGATGCCACATTAAGGTTTCCGGTCACATTTATTTTTTCATGCTGGTACAGCAACCTTAAAAACCCCGGTTGATTCCGGGGCAGGGGATAGAAAATGGCGACTGGGTTATTTGCGAGCCGCCTGCGAGTCCGAATGGAGCCGTTCAGGAAGAGCATGGTAATGCGACTGAACGTGCGGAATGAGGCGGAAGGCGAGCCAAACACTGGCTTAGGGGTTTTATTTCTCCCACCTGCCGGAGGCATTAAACACTAAAATAAAATTAGGAACAGCCGAAGCGAGGATCGGAGGAATGAAGAACAGTCCGAGAGCAGGGGATTCTCTGATAAACCAAAATCCATTTAGGGGGGTCAGCATACTCCGGATTGCAGACCTTGAGGGGTCAATATGCTCCTGATTATTCGAAACAAGGGGTCAGCATCTGCCGGATTGACAGTTACTTTTTCGCTATTTTTTTTTGTCTCCTGATTGGGGGGGCAGCTTAGTCCGGTATATCCATTTAAAATGACATTGAATTTGGAAATACCAAAGTAAGCCGTAAACATGCCGTAATTATCAATCAAAAAAATGATCTTTGGATTTATGATCTGAGTAGTACCGGAACATGGGTAGACGGGATCCGGGTAAAAAAACGTACCCCATTGCTTTATAATTCAAAAATTGAGTTTAACGGATTTTTTGGAAGGTTTATATCCTCTCTGGACAAAGTGGTATGAATGAATATGGTAAATTGAAAGATAAATTCTGGAAAATTGAGAGGAAAGGTAACAAAAGACCTACGAAACGAAATCTCTAAAAAAATGACCCAAACCTCATACGCACTTACCAGGTGCCGTGCAACTAAGATTTTATGCTTGGGTTTACAAGCCGAATGAAAAACCTAACCTGTCTATAGTGAGTATTATGTTGCTTTAGGGGTTGTGGTGGTTCCGAACAAAAATCCAATGGCTGCTAGAAACGCTCCTCCAATAAACTGTAAAACCTGCTGGTCTGCTTGTCCAGGTCTAAATACTAAAATACAAAGCGTCACTAATAATACAAGTGTTACAATTGCAGAAATACCTGTTTTAGTAAACATTTGGAGGTACCATTTTTTATTTTGTCTATCGCCAATAAAATTAATTAATTCTTCTATTGTTGAGAATATTCTCACTTTATTGTCATTATCGACAAAACATATTTCTCCTTCTGTCTCGATGTCATTTTCTTTTGCTTTTACAACGAGATAGTAGCCATCGTCTGAATTCTTAATATATTCAGTTACTCTAATATTTGTCCAGTTAGGATATCTACTAGTATACTCATTTATTACATTTTCTTTAGTTTCATTTAAATTAGGCATAATTCTTTTTTTAGAAGTAGATATTTTCTAAATTACCATGGTTCCTAAGGGCGTTTATGCTATCTGTTTCCTTGCGTATATACCTGAAAACCTTGTAGTTTTTGAACAGCAACATGTAGAGTAACCCAATAAACTCAACTTTCCGTTCGGCTACCAATATTACTTTTTTTTCAAAAATTAATACTTTTTTCAGAAAAAATTCTTGGGTAATTTTCATCATTTACAAATTCGATTTCCCTATCGGTGAGAACTATTGGGGTAAAATGAATATTGGCACCCTCCCCGAAATGGCTGATCATGTTGCACTATTGCAAAAAGGTGAAATTGTGAAAGCCAGACAAATTGAACTAAAAGTATAGCCAAAAAATTGGAGCAAAAAGTATTTGGGAAAAAGGGATCAATTTGAAATCATTGAAAGACTACCGGGAAACCAAATGATGGGGAATATTGATAAGTTAAAAATCTACCTTATTTTCAATTTGTGTTACAAACGTGTTACATCGGAAAACAAAAAAAGGATTACATTTCTGTAATCCTTTGAATATTAGGCTCCTCCTCTTGGGCTCGAACCAAGGACCCTCTGATTAACAGTCAGATGCTCTAACCAACTGAGCTAAGGAGGAATAGTTGCGTTTTGAGGGCTTTTCCTTAAACGAGATGCAAACATAACAGCTTACTTATTTTTTTCCAAATATGGGTGCACGGATTTTTCGTGAATTTTCCACCAATCCCAACTTGGGTTTCAGTATCAGCGAGTTAATTTCCATCGGTGGATCGGTTCGTTTGAGTTTTTCGGCTCGCTCCGAGTCACTATTGCCTTTCGCATGATTTTTTAAGCATCGCCCTTTTTTTTACATGAAAAAAGTATAAATTTGCCCTTCCATTGCGGGAAGGAATGTTTAGCAATCCATGGTAGCATTTCTTTTAAAATCTCGGGGTGTAGCGCAGCTCGGTAGCGTGTCCCGACTTGGGTCGGGAAGGTCGTTGGTTCAAATCCGGAATGAAATTGAAATAATGAAAAGTTAAATAAAATCTCGGGGTGTAGCGCAGTCCGGTAGGGTATCCTGACAGGAGTCAGGAGGGTCGTGGGTTCAAATCCCATAAAGTACATTTGAAATATTGGCTAATTAATAAATCTCGGGGTGTAGCGCAGTCCGGTAGCGTACTTGCATGGGGTGCAAGGGGTCGTCGGTTCAAATCCGGCCACCCCGACGAGAGTTGAGCCAGGCTGGGTTTCATCCAGCTTGGCTCTTTTTTTATGGAATATTTTGTATACATACTGTACTCTGCTTCGCTGGATCGTTTTTACGTAGGCCAGACCCAGGACCTTGAAGCGCGCCTTCAGCGTCATAATTCCGGAAGAAATAAGTCCACAAAAGGAGGCATACCCTGGGAAATGGTCCATGTTGAAACCTGTGCGGACAGAACTGAAGCGGTCAGGAAAGAAACAAAGATCAAAAACTTCGGAAGTAAACGGTACCTTCAGACAATCGGAAAACCTTAAGATCCCAAAAAGTCCGGTAGCGTATCCCGACCGGGGTCGGGAGGGTCGTCGGTTCAAATCCGGCCACCCCGACGAGAGTTGAGCCAGGCTGGGTTTCATCCAGCTTGGCTCTTTTTTTATGGAATATTTTGTATACATACTGTACTCCGCTTCCCTGGATCGTTTTTACGTAGGCCAGACCCAGGACCTTGAAGCGCGCCTTCAGCGTCATAATTCCGGAAGAAATAAGTCCACAAAAGGAGGCATACCCTGGGAAATGGTCCATGTTGAAACCTGTGCGGACAGAACTGAAGCGGTCAGGAAAGAAACAAAGATCAAAAACCTCGGAAGTAAACGGTACCTTCAGACAATCGGAAAACCTTAAGATCCCAAAAAGTCCGGTAGCGTATCCCGACCGGGGTCGGGAGGGTCGTCGGTTCAAATCCGGCCACCCCGACGAGAGTTGAGCCAGGCTGGGTTTCATCCAGCTTGGCTCTTTTTTTATGGAATAGTTTGTATACATACTGTACTCTGCTTCGCTGGATCGTTTTTACGTAGGCCAGACCCAGGACCTTGAAGCGCGCCTTCAGCGACATAATTCCGGAAGAAATAAGTCCACAAAAGGAGGCATACCCTGGGAAATGGTCCATGTTGAAACCTGTGCGGACAGAACTGAAGCGGTCAGGAAAGAAACAAAGATCAAAAACCTCGGAAGTAAACGGTACCTTCAGATAATCGGTAAAGATTTTAACCCTCAGCAGCCAGGAAGCGTGTCCTGACAGTAGTCAGGAAGGTCGTCGGTTCAAATCCGGCCACCCCGACGAATGTTGAGCCAGGCTGGTTTCCCAGTCTGGCTTTTTTTATGGAATAGTTTGTATACATACTGTACTCCGCTTCGCTGGATCGTTTTTACGTAGGCCAGACCCAGGACCTTGAAGCGCGCCTTCAGCGTCATAACTCCGGAAGAAATAAGTCCACAAAAGGAGGCATACCCTGGGAAATGGTTCATGTTGAAACCTGCGCGGACAGAACTGAAGCGGTCAGGAAAGAAACAAAGATCAAAAACCTCGGAAGTAAACGGTACCTTCAGATAATCGGTAAAGATTTTAACCCTCAGCAGCCAGGAAGCGTGTCCTGACAGTAGTCAGGAAGGTTGTCGGTTCAACTAGAGCGGAGCCTGACCTAAGTCAGCGCGTCCCGACGAGCATTAGGCCCGTAGGGGATAGCTGCTGGCTTTTTTTATTTCAGTCGGATATGGGAAAATTATCCGGCAATTTCCAGTATCGGTTACACGCTTTCTTCGAAAAATCGTACCTTAGAATGCGCCGAATAATTTCCTGGTTGGAATTTTTTTGGTGCGCTATTTTTGTAACCAATCCAATACGTAACGAGTAAATTAGAAATGGCATTCAAAGCAATTTTATTCTCCCTGTTTGCAGGTCTTAGCTTTCAATCCCTGGCACAGACCCTAGAGATCAAACCCTACCTGCAAGATGTGGAGCCGAATTCCGCAATTGTCATGTGGCAAACCTCCGAAGGGGAAGAAAGTATCGTGGAATGGGGCACCAGTCCCGAATTGGGTGAAAGCGCTTCGGGTACTTCTGAAGCGATCAATTATGACGATGCACGGGTTCATACCGTCAAAATTACCGGTTTGGAACGGTTTACCGAATACTATTACCGGGTGCGAACCGGAAATGCGCGTTCCGATATTTTTCAATTTAAAACGCCTCCGTTTTCCAGCGATGGTAAAGATTTTAAAATCGTTGCGATGAGCGACATGCAGTACGACTACAACCAACCCGATAAATTTCGCGAAGTGTTGAACGAAGGCGTCATCGGCTATCTTGAAAAAGAGTTTGGCGGATCCTTGCCCGATAACCTGGCCATGGTGTTGATACCGGGAGATCTGGTAGAAAATGGGGCTAAATTTTATCAATGGAAAGATCACTTTTTTAACCCGGCGGAGAAATTATTTGCCCAAGTGCCGGTGTACCCGGTACCCGGAAACCATGAGCGCAATTCCGTTTACTACTTTAAATATTTTAGCTTGCCTGAAAACGGGACCCCTGCTTATGCCGAACATTGGTGGTACAAAGATTACGGCAACACCCGGGTCATTGGTTTGGACTCAAACGATGGGTACCGGGATTTGCGCGAACAATTGGACTGGCTAAAGAAAGTATTGGCGGACACCGAAAACGACGATAAAATTGATTTCGTTTTTGCGCAATTGCACCATCCGTTTAAGTCCGAACTTTGGATTCCGGGCGAAGAGGATTTTACGGGGCGGATCGTTAAGGAATTGGAACAATTTTCGACCAAAACGGGAAAACCCAGTATTCACTTTTTTGGACACACGCACGGATATTCCAGGGGACAATCCAGGGATCACAAACATCTCTGGATCAATGTGGCCTCTGCGGGAGGGGCCATCGATAACTGGGGTGAATTTGAAGGTAGGGATTACGATGAGTTTACCGTTACGCAAGATGAGTACGGATTTGTCATGGTGTCCATAGACGGCGATCGAAAAGACCCAAAATTCACCATAAAACGAATCAGCCGCGGCAATACCATTGAACACCGGGAGAACGAATTGAGAGATTCCATTACGGTATGGAGAAAAGAACGCAAACCGAATACCCCCGAAGCCATGTCGCCAACGGGATCCGGGGTTTCTATCGAGGGGGCCGTGTTGAAAGCCGGTCCCTTTACGAGCGACTATACCGGTACGTTTCATGCAGCGTCCCATTGGCAGGTATCCAGATCCATGGGGTTTGAGACATTGGATTACGAGAGCTGGCAACAATACCAGAATTGGTATTACAAAGAAAATCGGCAAAAGGACGATGACTTGACGGATGAAAAAACGGAGCGACTAGCTCCCAATACAAACTACTATTGGCGGGTTCGTTACCGCGATCAAAACCTGAATTGGAGTGATTGGTCAGCTGTAAGGACGTTTCAAACCGACGAAAAATAACGATTGATCCGTAGTATTCCCATGAAATAGGTGCTTCTCAGCCGCACACAGCTCCTGTATTCTCCGGACCTGGGGTACCGTATGGGGAAAGGGAGTTGACCCGGCCGCACCTGTACACCAAGTCGTCGGTCTTTCCTAAGGGGGGCTATTTCCAGAAGTCCCGTACGAGTTTTCAATGCGGAGAATTCCGGTTCCTTTTATTACTTGACGTTTTTAAAGCCTGCTGCCGTTGGTGCCGAACCGGCTAAAGCAGTACCGGAGTGGGTGGCTATTTGTTTGAGGACCGTCTTCGAGGGACGCATAGGAGGGGATGCAGTGAGCAGCGGTAATATTATGACGGCAGGCCCCATCAACTAGTGCAGCAACCGTGAAAATTCCATTTTGACAGCCAGTTGCAGTAGGTTTTACGGAGACGAGTAATGGACAATATGCGAATTTTTCTGGAGTAGAATTCGGAAAGCAAGCCGATCAGAAGGAAAAACTGCTCCACCACTTTTAAAACGTCATCCTGACAAGGTGGGGAATGCAAAGAACCTGTTGGGGAAAATTTTTTCCGCAAGTAGCCTGCTTTCTTAACTAAAGTGAACGAGTTATGGCATCTCCCTAATCTACTTTTGAATGATCATCATAAAAAAAAGACATGCAAAAAAGAATACGGTGGATTGGTTTTGTCATTTTGATGGCAAATAGCTTTTACGTCAATGCACAATACGCCCTACAGGATAGTACTTCTAAAAGATTTTTTGTTGGTAGCACCTTCTTCGTCCTTGGAAATTTCGCCGAGACAAACAGGCCTGATTTTGTACAGGTTAATTCCGGCTACCGGATCACAGAAAAGGATGTGGTATCCTTAGAGCTCAAAACCTGGAAATATGCCTGGTCACTGGGTATTCCATACGGAGCTTCTTATGAAGCACCGGAAGAAAAGTTTCCGGGATACATTAGAGAATATGGTTTTGCGCTGGTTTATCAGAGATTTTGGTGGAAAGGTCTGTATTCGGGAATTCATGTAATGAATGCCTGGCAGCGTTTTGTAGATGAGAATAATCAGAAAATCGACAAGGGTTTTCAAATTTTTAACACCTACCGTCTTGGCTACCATATTAAGCTGTTCAAAAACAGGTTTTTCATTGAACCATCCATTGCAATCACCCATCGTCTCTTTCACACAGAAATGCCTGAAGGATTCAGGCAGCAAGATGACAAATGGTCGAAATTTTTCTATGGAGAGCCCGGGCTGCATTTTGGATTTAATTTTTAGGCAATGAAAGGGGTTATTTGCACCAAATATGGAAGTTCCGAAGTGCTTCGGTTAAAAGAAGCACAAAAGCCCAATTGGAATTTATTAAAACTCATTTTGAAAAGGGAGAGATGAAAGCAACAATCGATGCAACATCTTCGCTTGAAGGAATGCAGCACGCTCATGGCTAGGTAGACACGGAAAGAAAAAAGGGGGATGTAGTGATAAGGGTAACCAACTAATAAAACTATAATAAATAATTAAATGATGAATAAAAGGAAAACTATGCAAAATCTAACAAAATCGGCCTTTTTGGTATTTTCATTCGTACTTATTTCATGCGAAAAAGACGACTGCTCACCAAAAAATCCGTGTGAAGTACAAAACCCAATACAGGAATTACCCTGGCTAAAAGAAGCCATTGATGAGGTGCGTACTGATGAATACGCCTACTATTCCACGGCTTTGTATCAAGGTGAAAGGATTTTCTTTTTTGGCAACTGTGACCCCTTGGCAAATTACGCATCAATTATCCGGAACTGTGCTGGAGATGAATTGGGAAATACGAATGAGGTTTATGATAGGCTTTCAGAAATTGAGGTGATATGGAAGCCGGAGAACTCTAAATGTAAGTTATAATGCATGGGATTATTTGGAACGATCTATAAGAAATTCAGCATCGTTATACGAGTTGTCTAAATTTGAAAAAATAGGATTATCCATAAGATGAAATATAAACCAGGAGACACGTCACATGAGAAACGCGGAAACGTAAAAAAGGCTCCAATAGGAAGAAAATTTTATTTCTTTTACAGACGCTCATTTCTTTGTAGTCGGCAAATGAATAGGCACCAAACATGTTAAGTTGGCGTGCACCACTAATGGAAACATAAGCGTCTTTAAAAAAGGCGTTTATACGAAAGGGTACCACAATGCGCTCAATGCCCCTTTTGCATCCACTTTTCCACCGCCTCCCGGTATGCTTCTCCGATCGAAAATTCCTGGTCTCCTAAAAAAAGGCTGTTTTTACGGACGGCGGTAATCTCAGCCAGGGCGACCGCATAGGATTTGTGGATGCGGATAAATTTATTTGCTGGCAAAACCGACTCCAGTTCCTTAAAGCTCATGCGCACCAGCAGGGGCTGCTCCCGGTCCTTTAAGTAAAATTTTATGTAGTCTCCATAGCCTTTCATCCAGACAATGTCCTCAAACCGGATTTTCAATTGGCTGTAATCTACCTGTGCAAAGAAATGGTCGGGGGCCTTTCCGGGACTATCTGCCGGTTTTGCACGCTTCAATTCGTAGCGTTCTTTGGCCCGGTTGCAGGCCTTGATAAACCGCTCCAGCGGTACCGGTTTCACCAGGTAATCTACCACGTCCAGGTCAAAACTGTCCACGGCATATTGGCTATAAGCGGTAATGAAAATGACCATGGGTTTCGTTTGCAGGCTGGAAATAAACTGAAACCCCGTCAGTCCGGGCATTTGAATATCGGTAAATACCAGATCTACAGGCTGCGCGCGCAACGCTTCCATGGCCTCAAAGGCATTGCTACAGGTGGCCAGCAGCCGTAAATAGGGGACCTTGCTGATGTTGTCCTTCAGGAGTTCAAGAGCGAGGGGCTCGTCATCGATGGCGATACAGGTGATCATGTTCGGAGGGTTAGGTCTAAATGTACGGTAAACCAGCCATCGGAGCGGCGAATATGGAGTTGGTGCGCATCTCCATAGAGCAGTTCGAGCCTTCGTTTTACATTGGCCAGTTCGATTCCCGACCCACTATCGTTACTTGCGTTACCCGAGGCGAATTTGTTTTTTACGCAATAATGCAGCCGGCTGCCCTCCGTTGTCAGCGAGATATGGATGGCGGGTTCGGCAATCAGTCCGGTACCGTGCTTGAAGGCGTTCTCCACAAAGGGAATCAGCAGCATGGGTTCGATATGGTGCCAGTCTTCGGTAGGGTTCAGGTCGATATCCAGCTGCAGTCGGTCTCCGATGCGTTGCTGCTGCAGGTCGATATAGCCCTTCAGGTATTCCAATTCCCGCTTTAGCAGTACTTTTTCCTCATCCGTTTCGTAAAACATGTATTTTACCAAAGCTGCAAGTTTTAGCAAGGTGGGTTCCAGCGCATCGCTTTTCATCCGGGCGAGGGCTACCGTGTTGTTCAACACGTTTAGAAAGAAATGCGGATTGATTTGTGACCGGAGAAAGGCCAGTTCGGTCTTCAGGTTTTCTTGTTGTTGTTCGCTAGCCAGCCGATCGGATCGGATCTTGTCGGATACGGACCTAAAGGCGATTGCCGCCATCAGAATACATACAAAGGGAACCGCATTGTAAAGCGCGGAGCGGTAAACGGAAAAAGACAAATCGGCCAGAAGGATTCCAAAAAGCAGGCGGTGAACGAGCAGGATGCCAGCAAAGAGCAGTAGTTGGAGGAGCAGGTAACCGGCAAATTTCCGTTGGTACAGGAAGCGGGGAATCAGCAGCCGGGTGTTTGCATAAAAAAGGATGACCCAGAAGATGTTGGTCAGGCTGTTTAGGTACAGAAAGTTTTCGGCCTGCGCGGATCGTGGTCCCCTTCCTCCGTAGCCCTGCTCCACGAGAAAGGGCAGCAGGAAAAAAATGGACCAGGTCAGTACGTGCAGCATGGGAGCCTGGTATTTTTGAAACGAAGTGAAAAGGTTAGCCATGTGGGTTTTAAATTAGATGCACCAATATACAAAATCGTAGCCGAACCCCGTTTTGCAAAAGCTATCGGGCGTAGGCAAAAAAAAAGAAACCGGTTGGTATCCGGTTTCCAATGCTGGGTAAGAAATACCCCATTCAGTGGGAAGGGAGCCATTAGCCCACTTCGATGTATTGGGAATAAGTGGTTTTCCCGTCCACTACCCGAATCGTATAGCTGTCTTTCACTGCCTTTTCAAAGTTGAATACTTTGTCAATGCTGCCGTCTACGTTTTCTGTGGTCCGGAAGACTTCGGCATTTTGGCTATTGGTTATCTTAATGTCCACCTTTTTGAGGTCCTTTGACGACAGGGCAAGGAACACGGTGGCTCCATCTACCCGAAATACCGAGGGAGAGGATTTTTCCTCTTTCTGGACGATTTCTATCCGGTCCTCAACCAATTTCAAGGTGTAGACCAGGCTCGCCTCCGGGTTGTCCACCCGGAAGAAATACGTGCCATTGGCTAATTGCTCCAGGTTAAACTTTTTTGAATAGGTCCCGTCGTAGGCATCGGCGAAAAACAAGGTGTTCGCAGATTGATCGGTGATGGAAATGGTTGTTCCCCGTAACTGGGAGTTTAATTGAATAAAGAGATTTTTTCCCTCATCCGAAATCAGCAGGTTTGGATTGGGTGCGGGGGTCATGCTCGTAAGCGATACGAGAAACAAAACGGCTATTGCGGCACTTTTCATTAGATTTTTCATGGTTTTTGATGTTTAGGTCTGCCGTTTGACAGGCAGGTAACAAATAATTTATGCTACAAACCTACCGGGAAAAATCCCTCCTTTTCGGAGAAGGGGACCAACTGGAAACGGTCTGCGATGAAACCGGAAATTTCTGCGACGAAAAATGGTTTTCGGGAAAGAAAAACAAGCAATTGGCAGAAAGCGTAGCCGTTCCCTGGTATAGGAATACCCTGCAAACGGCTATCCAGCGTTCGGTATGAACCCACTTTTATACCTGCGAGCGCCTGCCGTGTCCCGTTCCCTCGGAAATCGGTATTTCTCAGAAAGTGCAATTACAGAAGCAAACTTTTAAATTTCCATTTCCGCGGTGCCAGGGAAATCAGGCCGGGTGTGGATCGTGTATAAACTCCCCTAAAAGTATATTCGGACCCGTGCAGATAAGCGGTTCGCAAATCAGGGTACAGCGCAATCGGAATCTGGAAAAAATGGATCCTTTTTCCGGGGTAAACCTGAAGTCGTCGTTCATATTTGGATTCATTGGCACCTTAAAGCCGTGTCTGTTCCCAACCAGGTACTATCCCTCAAAACCAGTAAGACTTCTACCGGGAAATCTCACGACCAACAGCCAAGAAAATTCCGACAGGAACGAGTTGAGCCGGTTTTCCGATTACCGCGGCAGGTGGTAAAAATGCCCGTCTTCGCCGCCTGCCAGTATCTCCCAAACACCGTCGTCGTTCCAATCCACAAAGGTTGGGCTGGTGGTGTGTCCGGCCAGCATTTGCTCCGTAAACGGGGCATTGTATCGGAAGACCACCTTCTCCGGATTTTGGCTGATATTTTCAAATAGCGAAACGTTCAGGCTATTGACTAGCAGGTCCATATCGCCATCGTTGTCCCAGTCTACAAAGCTGATTTTGCGCCGACCGCTTCTGCCGGCTATCCCTGTATTCAGCCGAAGCGGGCCGGGTGCAGCCTCTTCCACTTCGTTTTTGCTGGTCAATGCGCTGGCATTTTCTCCATAAAAAATGCGTTTCCCGGGCCGCAAAACGGTTTCTTTACCCTTTCGGCTGCCCTGATACCAGGCCAGGTAGCCTTCATGATCCAGCATGACCAGGTCCATGACTCCGTCTTTGTTCCAGTCGATGGCATAGGGTGTGGTTCGCCATTGGCTGACCAGTTCCCCAGCTGCCGGCTTCCACCAGTTCCAGCTCGGGTACGGCGGCGCCTGATCTCCCCAATCTACCCGCACCGGTTGGGGGGCTTGCAGTTCGGTACCGGTATTGCGGATCCATTCCACCTTTCCCCAGATGGAATTGAAAAGGATATCCTGATGGCCGTCTCCGTCCCAGTCGGCGACCGAGAGGGTGGTGTAGCCCCATTTGGCTTCTGCCGGACCCTGAATGGAACCCCTGTCCCCAGCCTGAATGCGGATCGGTTGGCCGTCGACTTCCAAGAGCTTCGGTTCGGCCCAACTGGGTTTGGGGCCGCCGCTCAGGTTTTCAATAAAGGCAATGTACCCGGCCGAATTGCCGGCGATGAGGTCTTCGTCTCCATCGGAATCCCAGTCCACGCTTACCGGCGTTACCAAAGCGCCAAATTTTAAATGGTCGGCTCGCTGCCGGAAATACCTGGGAGCCGTAAATTGCGGCATGCCGTCTTGCATTTCGCCGGTATTCCGCACCCAGGCTACCCGTCCGTCTTCATCGCCGACGATCAGGTCTACATACCCGTCCTGATCCCAGTCAATGGCCACGGGAATGATCATCTCCAGATCCATTTTGATCAGGCCTTCCCCATTCTCCAAAAACCTGCCTTCCTTGTATACGGGTTGTTCCCGGCTGCCGACATTTTCAAAATAGGTCATCCGGTCCAGAAATTCACCGCAAATCAAATCCAGGTCTCCGTCTACATCGTAATCCGCCAGGTTGGGGGAAGGAGCGCCGTATACATCGATTTCTTTTCCTCCGGCCTGCAGTCGGCCGCGGTTGTGGTATTCCCCGTCCTTGTTTTCCAGCAGGTACACGTAGCCATGCAGGGGGCCATTGACCCAATTGCCGGTACTATCGTAGGCGTTGTCCCAACCATAATCCGACCAGTCGTCCATGCCCACCAGGATATCAAGGTCACCATCGCCTTCGTAATCGACCATTTTCCATTGGTTGAACCGCGGGCTTTTCCCCAAATCTTTGGTAAGTTCCTCGATGGGGAACAAGGCCTGCGGTTCGGAATCCAGGGCCCTGCGGAAATCCTTCAGTTCGGCTCCGGGGATGGTCACCTTGGGTTCTCCCGGGCCGTAGTGGGAAATCTGAACTTTGGGGATGGCATCTCCCAGGCGTACCGGAGGTTCGAAGATGGGAAAAGCTTCTCCGCTGCTGTTTTCGAAAAAGTAAAGGCCATTAAACGGCTTGTCCGGACAGGACACCAACAAGTCCATGTCCCCGTCTCCGTCGTAATCCATGGGCAGCGGCCAGGCCCACAGGCCCACTCCCAGGTAGGAACTGGCCTCGGGTCGGTTGTAATTGACCCGGGTAAATTCGGAAACGGTATCGGCGGTTTCGGTAGCTTGTTTCTGGCAACCTGTTCCCAGCAGGAGGCAGGAGACAAGAAGTGACAAAGCGGTTTGCGGGTAGCTTGGCATGGGTGCTGTTTTTTGATACGGTTGGATTTTATTGGCAACTAGTAATTTACCCCGGCAGGGGCTAAATGGGCCATTAGCCCCTACCCATGTAGGGCATGCCGTTGGCCATTAGGGTGATCCAGGGAATATTGGTATCCAGCGGCAGTCCTGCCATATACACGATGGCCCGTCCTACTTCTTCCAGGTCCATGGTGGGTTCCACCTTTTGCGACCCGTCTGCTTGCAGGATGCCTTCTTCGATTTTTTTGGTCATGGCACTCTTGGCATTCCCAATATCGATTTGGCCGCAGACGATGCCATGGGCCCTTCCATCCAGGTTGCTGGAGCGGGTAAGGCCCGTGACCGCATGCTTGCTTGCTGTATAGGCGACCGACAGGGGGCGGGGAACCTGCGCGGATATGGAGCCGTTGTTGATGATGCGCCCTCCTTTCGGTCGCTGTTTTTTCATCAGTCGAAACGCTTCCTGGGTGCAAAGAAAGGCCCCGGTCAGGTTGGTATCGATCACGTTTTTCCAATCGGCAAAAGCCAATTCTTCCAGGGGCACGGAGGGGGCATTTACGCCGGCATTGTTAAACAAAAGATCCAGGCGACCAAAGCCTGTCTCGATTTTTACAAAAAGTTGCCGGATTGCGGCGGGATCCGTGATATCCGCTGGAGCGACAAGGTGTTTGGTCCCCTTGCAATGCGCCGCTGTTTCTTCCAGGTTTTGTTGGTTTCTTCCGGTGAGGATCAGCGTCCAATCTTCTTTGGCCAGTGCTTTAGCGACTGCCCGGCCGATTCCCGAACCGGCACCGGTGATCAATGCGGTTTTGATAGGCTGATTCATGCAATGGGGGATTGGATATTTTCCTCCCGGATGTAATTCCGGATAATTTCTTCTACGTCCTGGTCGGCCGTAAAGCCCAGAGCATCGGCTTTCCGGGTATCAAAGTGCGGCGGCCAGGTCAATACGATGCTTTGAAGGAAAGCATCCGGTTGATGGCTGATGCGTTTGGCCACTACGGGGCCGGCCACCCGTTCCAGGCAGTCGATCATGTGCTGCACCGAAACGGTCAGTCCGGGCAAATTGACGGTCCGGTCATCTCCGATCAACTCGGGGGACAGGCTGGCGGCATGCAGAAAGTTTTTTACAACTTGTTTGGGGGATAGAATCCAGAATTCCGAAGTAGGGTCCACCGGGTAACTGGCGGGTTGTCCATTGAGCGGTTCCCGAATGATGCTGCTCAAAAACGAGGAAGTGGCGGCATTCGGCTTGCCGGGTCGTACGGTGATGGTGGGAAGCCGGAGGCAGCGAGCGTCCACAAATCCCCTACGGCTGTAGTCGTTCATAAGAAGATCTACGATGGCTTTTTGGGTGCCGTAGGAACTTCGGGGTTTGGGAGCGGTTTCCTCGGTGATCACCTGCCGTACATCTCCTCCGAAGATACCGCAGGAGCTCGCAAAGACAATGCGGGGCCGGTGTCCCAGCTCCCGGCATTTTTCCAGCAGGTGCAGCGATCCTTTCAGGTTGACCTCCATGCCCAGGTCGAAATTTTTTTCTGCTTCCCCACTCACGACGGCAGCGAGGTGAAAGATCAGGTCGGGTTTTTTGTCGAGCAGTGCGTCTATCTGGGAGGGGTCGCCAAAATCCCCTTGCACGCAATCAAGTTCGGGGTCATTCGCGAGGGTTTCGGGAAAATGGCGGTCAAACAAAGTCAGGCTACTTCGTGCAGCAGGGTTTTGTTGGCGGTATTCACTAGCCAGGCGGCTTCCGATAAAGCCCCCTCCACCGATAATCAGTACATGCATGGGTTGATGCGTTTTTTGGTTAAATTAAAGGAACAATCCAGGACAACAGCCATACCTGCAGCATTCCTGCCAGGGAAATGATTGCCAACAAAAAGGTCCAGGTTTTCAGGGCTTCTTTCTCTGTCAGTCCGCTCATACGGGCTACCACCCAAAAGGCGCTGTCGTTCATCCAAGATACGAAAAGGGAGCCAAATCCCATAGCCATGAGCAGATAAACCGGATGGTAGGGCAATTCAGACCCGTCTCCGATCAAGGCCGAGATAATGGCAGCACTGGAAATCATGGCCACCGTTCCGGATCCCTGGGCGGTTTTCAAAACTGCCGCGATCAGCCAGGCCAGGGGAATGTAATGGAGTTGCAGGTTTTCCGAGCTCAGGCGAATGGCTTCGCCGATCCCGGTATGCCCGATCATGGCTCCGTAGGCCCCACCTGCGCTTGTTATCAGAATAATCAGGCCCCCTATTTCCAGCGGTTTCCCGATTTTCTCCCAGAGTACGGTTGATTGAAGGTCTCGGGTGATGGCCCACAGGTACAAGGCCACAGCCGTTCCCGCTGCCATGGCCAGGTTTTTATTCCCCAAAAAGCCCAGCCATTCCGGCACCGATCCGGTGAGGGCTTCCACCAGCGATGCAGCGCCAATCAGCAAGATGGGAAGTAGGATGGGTAGCAGGGAGAGGCCCAGGGATAGCTCCTTGCCACCGGCCACGATGGGTGCCGGAGCGATCCGCAAGGGAATGCGAAGGGCACGGTTCAGTTTTTTTCCGACGAATAGAACCACGAAGGCGGGGAGAATGCCCAGCAGCAGCCCGGTACTGATCACCAGGCCCAGGTCCAGGCCTAGCGTTTCTGCCATGATCAGTGGTCCGGGTGTAGGGGGTACGATGCTGTGGGTAATGGCCGCTCCTCCGCCGATAGCAGTCACGTACAACACGTAATCCTTACCCGTTTTTGCCGCCAGGGTGATTCCCAGCGGAATTAGCAGAAAAAAAACCGTGTCCAGAAAGACCGGGATGGACAGAATGAATCCGGCCAGCATCAGCGCAAGCCCTGCTTGTTTATCTCCCAGGCGTTTTAGGAGCTGACTGACAATCTGCGAAGCAGCTCCGCTTTCCATCATGGCCGTGCCGATGACCGCAGCCAGCGCAATGACCCAGGCAATTTTTCCCGCCATGCTACCCAATTCGGTCATGGGTAGCTCGATGGCAGCGATCAATCCCCGATCACGGACCAGGTCCGGACTGATCAATCCCACAAAAACGGCCGCGATGACCAAGGCAATAAAGGGATGAAAACGCCATCGGGAAATGAGTTGTGCTACCAGTAAAATGCTGAGCAATAGCACCAGAAAAGACCAGTATGGGGAAGAAATTAAGCTATCCATTCTTTAAATAAGGGAAAAAAAATGGAAAAATCCGGCGTTTTTTACAAAAGTCGAAATTTTTCTCTCGATTTAGAAAATCCGAGCATACTTGCTTGCTTTCGTTGGAACCTTTACTTTCCTTTACAGAAACATACAAATGACAGGCGGTTTTTTTTAACCCGTAAACGAAAGGAGCGTTTGGAAGCGGAAGAGATTGCCCTCCCTGCGTTGCAGGAGATGGTAGGGTACCAGCCCAGTAGCGTTATCGGAAACGAGTCCCGGAGCGATGCGATCGGGGAGATTTGCAGGAGCTTGCCTATCCCAATCATGGGCAAAGCGCTGGACTGCGCTGCACGGGTGGATACTGACGTCGATTCCATTGATGGAACGGCTTCTTTTTACAGCAACCGCTTGGTACCCTCAAATTTCTAAACCGGTGAACACAAAACACATTCCCTATTTGTACCTGCTTCTGCTGCTGCAGTTTGTCCTGATTGGCTACTTGTGGTTTGGGGGAGCAGATAGCGGCTCTGCTCTGAATTCACTAGAGAACCCAGCCCGAATTCAGGAAGCATCGCCTACGCGTGTCCCGCGGGTACGTATTTTTGAATTGCCCGAATCGCCCGGGTTCGCAGGCGAAAAAGTTCCGATGGATGATCCCGAAGTCTACGAGCGCTACGAGCGGGAACTGTACGTCAATGCGTATTGGGAATCCAATACCCTGCTGATGATGAAGCGCGCCGGGAAATTTTTCGCCTTCATCGAGCAGACACTGAAAGAAAACGGCATCCCGGACGACTTTAAATACGTGGCACTGATCGAGTCGGGCTTGATGAACGTGACCTCGCCGGCCGGGGCAAAGGGTTTCTGGCAATTTATGAAAGGCACAGCCGGTGATTTCGGATTGGAAGTCAGCCGGGATGTGGACGAGCGGTACCATTTTGAAAAATCTACGCTCGCTGCCTGCAAATACCTGCGGGCTGCCTACGGTAAATTTGGCAACTGGACCAGTGTAGCGGCTAGCTACAACATGGGCATCGCCGGGATAACGCGCAGGAAAAACCAACAACTGAGTCCGGATTATTACGACTTGTACCTAAACGAGGAGACCAGCCGCTATCTTTTCCGGGCATTGGCCCTAAAAGAAATCTTCGAAAATCCCGGCAAGTACGGCTTTGAGCTTCAGCAGGACGACCTGTACAATCTTCCCCCGCTGCGGGAAATCGAAGTGACCGAAACCATATCCAACCTGGCCGACTGGGCGAAAGAACAAAAAAGCAGCTACAAAGAAGTAAAGACCTACAATCCCTGGCTGGTCAACCGGCAACTGCAGGTACGAAGGGGCAAACGCTATGTAATAAAACTTCCGGTTTAATTATTGGATGCATTTTTATCAGTATCTTGAGAGGCAAATGATTATCTATGAAGAAGACGCTTGTACTAATCCTTATTCTGGTAGGTAGTATTGCTGCCTTACTTACCGTCTTGCCTTTTCTGGTCAATCAATACCTGAATCGAAATGCCGAGCGCATTGTGTCCAACATGATTACCCGGACCAATGATTTTGCCGGACACGAGGTGTCCTTTGGCGACATCCACCTGGATTACGATTACAGAGGCACGTACCTGAAAATGGATTCGGTAGACATCAGGCCCGGTGAGGACCTGGATCCCGATAAAAAAATCAGGTTTCACCTGACGTTTGACGAGGCAAGTCTTACGGGCTTTCGTTGGGTGGACTTTTTATTTTTTAACAGCATACAGCTGGACTCGGCCTATATCGAAAACGTCGTTTTGGAGACCGTAACGCCGGATTTGGAAGAAATGCAAGCAGGTCAGCAGCCCACCACCTCCGATAAAGGCGAGGATTACCAGGCGATTGGCTTAAATCACCTTCGGGTAAATAAAGTCTCCTTCGAAAACCGAGACAACGAAACGGATTCCGTACGCCTCTCCCTGACGGATTTGTTCGTTTTTGCCGATGGCTTTCGCCTCGACAAGGAGGACAGGGAAAGGCCCGACGCGCTTTTCTCGGTCGAAAGTATCGAGGGATACCTGGCCAATGCACAGGTACACCTAAACAATTCCCTAAATGTGGTCGAAGCGCGAGACCTGTCCTTCAATACCCGGGATCAGCGACTTATTGTCGAGGAGATCTCCTTTCGGAATAAATTGAGGAAATACGCCTATGTCAACCGGTTTGAAAAGGAAACCAACTGGATGGAGCTTACCGATGCCCGCATGCAATTGGATGGAATGGATTTCCAGGCATACTTCCGGGAAGGAACGATTTCTGCGGATACCCTGCGTCTGGAGGGACTGGACCTGGATGTATTTCGGGACAAGCGAAAAGTGGAAGACACCAGCAAACGACCCAAAATGATCCACGAGATCCTGGAAGGGCTACCCAGAAAGCTGCATTTGCCTGCCATTGCTTTTTCGGACATTCGGATTACCTATGAAGAGAGGCCGGAAACCAAGGCCCCCACTGCCGGAAAAATATTTTTTGATCAGGTGGAGGGGGAAATCAGCGGGTTTAGTACCGTTGGAGAAACCTCCGCCCAAACCGACACCCTCCGGGTGAGCGCCAGGGGCAGGCTTATGGGCCAGGGGCAAATCGACCTGCAGGCGGACCACCTGATCAACGACCGCAAAGGCACCTTTTTTCTGAAGGGCAGCGTGGGAGCAATGAACCTACCGATGCTAAATGACATGATCATGCCTGCCACACGGGTTGCCTTAAAAAGTGGAAGACTAAACGACCTCTTTTTTGATATCCGCGCAAACGACCTGGAGGGAACAGGGCAGGTCATCGCCAGGTACGAGGATTTGGAAATTGAGATTCTCGATAAAAATTTTAAACGAAACCAAAATGCGTTTCGGAGAATTGGCGCTTTTTTGGCAAACAAGGTGGTCATTCGCACCCAAAATCCCAAGAAATCGGGAGATCTGAGCAAAGGAGCCGTGTACTTCGAGCGGGAAAAGCACAAATTTGTCTTTCACTACTGGTGGAATTTGGTACTCAGCGGGCTCAAATCCACCATTACCGGGCAGACCGAAGAGGAAATGCGGGAAAAATAAGTTGCCGGAATGTGCGAAACCTTCCAGTTGTTTTTTAGGTTATTTAGGTTGGGTTAAGGCCTTTCCCATCCGATTCCTTAATTTTGTCCATTCAACCAATTATCGCGCAAGCCGTTCGTATGTCAGCAGAAAAAACACCGTCGCAGGATTACATTGAGATTTTTGGCGCCCGGGAACACAACCTAAAAAATCTGGACCTGACCATTCCCCGAAACAAATTGGTGGTAATTACGGGGCTGAGCGGGAGCGGGAAAAGCTCTCTGGCCTTTGATACCATCTATGCGGAAGGGCAGCGGCGGTACATGGAAAGTTTTTCTGCGTACGCCCGCTCCTTTTTGGGAGGAATGGAACGTCCCGATGTAGACAAAATCAACGGCCTGTCTCCCGTCATATCCATTGAACAAAAAACTACCTCCAAAAACCCCCGGTCCACGGTAGGTACGGTTACCGAGATTTACGATTTCATGCGCTTGTTGTACGCAAGATCGGCAGAGGCCTTCTCCTACCTATCGGGTGATAAAATGGTGCGACAGACGGAGGACCAAATCATCGAACAGATCTTTCAGTCGTTTTCCGGAAAGCGATTGTCTATCATGGCACCGGTGGTCAAAGGAAGAAAAGGACATTACCGGGAATTGTTTGAGCAGGTACGAAAAATGGGCTATTCCCGTGTTCGAATCGACGGGGAAGTATGTGAGTTGCAGCCAAAAATGCAGGTAGACCGGTACAAGATCCACGATATAGAAATCGTGGTCGACCGGGTAGTGGCCACAGAAAGCGACCGCTACCGCATTACCCAATCCCTCAAGACAGCCCTGCAACACGGAAAAGGCATCGTAATGCTGCTGGACGAGTCGGGCAAGATCCACCATTTCTCCAAGTTCCTGATGGATCCGCAAACCGGTCTCAGCTACGACGAGCCAGCTCCCAATTCCTTTTCTTTCAACAGTCCCTATGGGGCCTGCCCCACCTGCAACGGTCTGGGTGTGATCGAAGAAATCACCCGGGAAAACGTGATTCCCGACCCCTCGCTGAGTACCAGCCGCGGTGGGATTGCCCCGCTAGGGGAATACCGGGATATTTGGATATTCAAAAAAATCGAAGCCATTCTCAAACGCTACAAAGGTAGCCTCGCCACGCCCATTGCCAAACTGGACGATAAGGTGGTAGATATTTTGCTCTACGGTGACAAACAGGAAGTAGCCGTAGACTCTGTAAAATACCCGGGTACCAAATGGACGACAACCTTTGAAGGCATCCTTAACTTTCTTCAGAAGCAACAGGAAGGAGGTACCGACAAGATGCAAAAATGGATCAGCGATTTTACCAGCTCCCGTACCTGCCCCGATTGCGAAGGCTATCGGCTAAAGAAAGAGGCGCTGCATTTTAAAATTGCTGGCAAGCACATCGGCGAGTTGGCCCAGATGGATATTCGAACGCTTGGCGATTGGTTTGCCAGCATCGAGGAGCGGATGACCAAGCGGCAGCAGGTGATTGGGGCGGAAGTTTTAAAAGAAATCCGAAAGCGCATCGGGTTTTTATTAGATATCGGCCTGGATTACCTGTCGCTTAACCGTCCCCTTCGCACCCTCTCGGGAGGAGAAGCCCAGCGTATCCGCCTCGCCACGCAGATCGGTACACAGCTGGTAGGGGTGTTGTACATTTTGGACGAACCCAGCATCGGCCTGCACCAGCGGGACAATGTGAAACTGACCCGGGCCCTGAAGGATTTGAGGGATTTGGGAAATTCGGTAATCGTCGTCGAACACGACCGTGACATGATGATGGAAGCGGACTACGTGCTGGATATCGGCCCTGGCGCCGGCAGGCATGGCGGGCATGTCGTGGCCAGTGGCAGTCCGGGGCAGCTGCTCCAGTCAGATAGCCTGACGTCCCGGTACCTGAATGGGGAGCTGCGCATTGCGGTGCCCGAGAAACGGCGAAGCGGATCCGGAAAGAAATTAAAGCTAAAGGGAGCCAGCGGGAACAACCTGAAGCAGGTAAATCTGGAAATCCCGCTGGGTACCATGGTATGCGTCACGGGTGTTTCCGGATCGGGAAAAAGTTCGTTGATTCACGAAACCCTGTACCCCTTGCTCAATCGGCAGTTTTACAATTCCCGGAAGGAGCCGCTTCCTCACAAGGAAATCAAAGGGTTGGAGCATTTGGATAAGGTGATCGAAGTGGACCAGTCGCCGATCGGTCGCACCCCCCGGTCCAACCCGGCTACGTATACCGGTGTTTTTACCGATATCCGGGCATTGTTTACCGAGTTGCCAGAAGCCAAAATCCGGGGATACAAACCGGGCCGTTTTTCGTTCAATGTAAAAGGCGGACGTTGCGAAGACTGCGAAGGGGGAGGTATGAAACTGATTGAAATGGATTTTCTTCCGGATGTGCATATTCCCTGTGAAACCTGTAAGGGCAAACGGTACAACCGGGAAACGCTGGAGGTGCGCTTTAAGGGGAAATCCATTGCCGACGTATTGGACATGACCGTGGAACAAGCCGTGGCCTTTTTTGAAAACCAGCCAAAGATTCTTCGCAAGATCAAGACGCTGCACGAAGTAGGCCTGGACTACATTACCCTGGGGCAACATGCCACTACCTTGTCTGGAGGAGAAGCACAGCGGGTGAAACTGGCTACCGAGCTATCAAAAAAAGATACCGGAAAAACCTTTTATATTCTGGATGAACCGACCACGGGCCTGCATTTTCAGGACATCGAGCATTTGCTGGAAGTGCTTCAAAAGTTGGTGGATAAAGGAAACACGGTACTGATCATCGAACACAACATGGACGTGATCAAGGTGGCGGACCACATCGTGGATTTGGGTCCGGAGGGGGGGCAGAAAGGAGGAGAAATACTTTTTAGCGGCACACCCGAAAAAATGTGCACCTTCAGCGGTGGATATACCGCTCAATTTTTAAAGGAAGAATTGTCCCGAAAAGTGGATTTACAGGTCTAATGGGCATTTATTAAAATTAATGTTACCTTAAAATTAAATTTCGGAATATAATTTTAAAATTTGATAATTTCTTTTTTTCAGGGGCTACGATTTATTAAGTCAATTTTGCAGCAGTAAATAATCTGACTTACTACATCTAATACCTAAATTATAAAACGTATCTTCAAAGGGATGATCTCACTCGTACTCGCAGCCGGCCTGTTGGTCGCTTGTGGAGAAGAGGAGACCCCCAACAATTTTGTCAGCATTTCTGGCATTCCTGCCACGGCAGTGATTCAAGCCGGTGAAACCGTAGGTCCCGTGACTGCTTCTATTAGTGCACCGGATGGTCTCGCTTCCCTCATCATACGTAGGGACGGCAGTACGATTGAGACCGTGAACTTCAACGGTGAAACGTCCGCCAGTCATGAGTTTTCCTATACGTCTACGGAGGCGGATGCAAATGGTAATATCGTATTTGAATTCGTGGCAACGGATAGCAACGGGGACAGCCAAACCGTCACTCATGTACTGACTGTAGGCGAGGTGCCTAGCGTGATCCGGGTGGCCGACAACATCACCGCCGACCAGACTTGGGAAACAGGAAAAACCTATATCCTGGGTGGACGAATCACCGTCACCAGTGGAACCGAGCTAACCATTCAGCCAGGAGTTGTGGTGAAAGGAGAAGCCGGATCAGGGGCCAATGCAACCGCCCTTGTAATCGCCCGCGGGGCTACCATCAATGCCGTCGGGTCAGCTACACAGCCCATTATTTTCACTTCTGTTGCCGATGAAATCGAGCCGGGAATGATCGCCAGTCCGAATCTCGATGCTGACCTGGATGGTCTATGGGGAGGTTTGTTGATTTTAGGGAATGCCCCCAGTTCCCTTGCCGGGGAAGTATCCGAAGTACAAATCGAAGGAATTCCACCTTCTGATACCAACGGACTCTACGGAGGTAGCGATCCGGACGATAATTCCGGTAAGCTCAAGTGGGTTTCCATTCGACATGGAGGTTCAAATATTGGTGAAGGCAACGAAATCAACGGTCTGACACTTGGTGGTGTAGGATCCCTTACAGAAATTGAAAACATCGAAGTAATTGGTAACCAAGACGATGGAATCGAGTGGTTTGGTGGAACCGTAAATGTTAAAAACGCGATCGTTTGGAATTCCGGCGACGATGCACTGGATACAGACCAGTCTTGGGCGGGTACCATGGATAATTTTATCTTGATCTGCGGTCCCAATACCGACCATGCCTTGGAAATCGATGGTCCGGAAGGATCCTTCAATGCAGCCCATACCTTGACAAACGGAACCGTGATTGGAAACGATGTTTCTGAATTGGGTGATTTCCGGGATGGTGCCCGAGGTACGTTTGAAAACATTTACTTCTTCGGTTTTGCCGATCCTGCAGAAACCGGTGGAAGGGGTGATTTATCGCTAAGCGGAGAGGTGGATGAAGATGGAAACCCAATTGGGAATAAATCATTGGATAATTTCACCAATGGAATCTTAAATTTCTCAAATCTTGAGATTACCCCCGCCGATGGAACGATGCTTTCTACCATTTTCAGAAATGGGACGCACGTTCACGCCTCGGAAGTTGCACTTCATGAAAACACGGTAGGTGCAGACAGGACCGCATTTGAAGGATGGTCTTGGGCAGCTGTTTCCGGCGCATTGGACGATTTAAAGTGATAATTAAATTACCAGTAAATGACTTTTTGAAAGGGATGGTTCAACCATCCCTTTCCTTACTTTTTTAGCTAAACTCGCTGTATTCAAAACAATTTAATTCAATGAAAATGATACTAAAAAGCTGGTTTTTTCTAGGACTGGCATTCATGTCTACCCTGGCCCTGGCGCAAAACGGCACGGTGCGGGGAACCATTTACGACGAAGGAACCGGTGAACCCCTGTTCGGTGTGGCGGTATCCGTCGTGGGAACACAGATTGGCGCCGTCACGGATTTCGACGGCGACTTTGAACTGCAATTAGCCCCAGGGACTTATACCCTGCAGGCTTCGTTCATATCGTACAATACCCTTAGTCTGGAGGGAATTGCCGTAACGGCGGGAGCTGTGACCGTACTGGATAACCTAAGATTGACCGAGTATACCTCCGATCTGGAGACCGTTACCATTTCTGCGGAAGCCATTCGGACCACCGAGGCGGCTTTGATGACCGTGAAACGGAATGCGGCACAACTGATGGACGGTATCTCCTCCGCTGCCTTTCGGCAGATTGGTGACGGGGACGCCGCCTCTGCTATCAAGCGTGTGACCGGTGTTTCCATCGAAGGAGGAAAGTACGTGTATATCCGCGGACTGGGAGACCGCTATACCAAGACGGTACTGAATGGGGTGGATATTCCCGGGCTGGACCCGGACCGAAACACCATTCAGATGGACATCTTTCCAACCAATATCATTGATAACATCATCGTATCCAAGTCCTTTACCAGTAACCTTCCGGCAGATTTTACCGGGGGCGTCGTGGATATCGAGACCAAGGATTTTCCCGAGGAAAAGACCATGCGGCTGTCCTTAAGTGGGGGGTACAATCCCTCCATGCATTTCAATGGAGATTTTCTACGTGCTGGTACCAGTGGTACCGATATTCTGGGCTTTGATAACGGATTCCGGGACATCCCGACCAAAGGGGTTGCCGATATCCCGCAATTTGCCGATGTGGTCGGAAACCCTTCCGGAGAAAGAGGACAACTCTACCAGCGCATTCTTCGTGATTTCAACCCCGAATTTGGAGGAAGAAGGGATCCAAATGCGATGAACGTGGGCCTCGGCTTTTCGTTAGGAAATCAGCTGGCACTTGGTGGCAATACGCTAGGCTATAACCTGGCGCTTACGTATAAAAACAGCTCAGAATACTTTCAAGATGCCGAGTACAACCTGTTTGCCAAGCCCAGGGATAACGATGAAACCGAATTGGAGCCCCTGGAACGCTCGAAAGGTAGCTTTGGGGTCAATAACGTATTGCTAGGCGGTCTCTTCGGACTGGCCTATAAGACGGACCTTTCCAAGTACAAATTGAACTTGATTCGCTTGCAAAACGGCGAATCGAAGGTCGGTATTTTTGACTTTGAAAACACCAACCTGGGTGCGGTATTTGAAGCGGATCAGTACAACATCGAATACAGCCAGCGCTCGCTTACCAACCTGATGCTCTCCGGAGCACACTTTCTAAAAAATGGTGATTGGGAGGTTAATTGGAAGGTTTCACCCACCCTATCCACCATTGATGATCCGGACGTACGCGTGCTGCGTTTTCGACGGCCCAATCAGACCATCTCTTCGGAGGTAGGCCTGCCCCAACGGATCTGGCGTTCACTGGAAGAACAAAACCTGGTCGGAAAACTCGATTTGACCAATAATCACCAGCTATTCGGGAAAACTGCAAAACTCAAGTTTGGGTCCTCTTATGTCTACAAGCAACGCGATTTTCTAATTGAGGATTTTCAGTTTTCTACTGGCAATACCACCTTCACAGGGGATCCAAACGAGGTCCTTCGGGAGGAAAACCTTTTCTCCGAGACAAATCGAAACGGCGTTCGGTACAATCCGCTGTTTATTCCCAACAACCCGAACAGTTTCGAAGCAAATTTGCGCAACCTCGGTGTATACGTACACAGCGAGTTTACGCTAGTCGATCAGCTGAGGGCCATTGTTGGACTTCGTGCCGAAAAATACGATCAGTTTTATACCGGATCCAATCAAACCCGAACCATTGTTTTTGATAACGAGCGGGTACTCGATGACATGGACTTTTTCCCAACCATTAACCTGATCAATGGAATTAAGGAAAACCAAAATATCCGCTTATCCTTCTCCCGTACCATCGCCCGACCTTCGTTTAAGGAAATGTCCTTCGCGGAGATACTGGATCCTATTACCGGACGGACCTTTATCGGAGGCCTGTTTGAAGAAACCACCAATGGAGGTACCGAAGTCCTTTGGAACGGGCAACTGGAGGCCACCCGAATCAATAATTTTGATTTGAGATGGGAAAAATTCCTTCCGGCAGGGCAGCTGTTCTCCGTCAGTGCCTTTTACAAGACTTTTGACAAGCCCATAGAGATGGTGCAGTTTTTGTCCGATCCGGGCGCCTTTCAGCCCAGAAACGTAGGAAACGGTACGGTGGCCGGTTTGGAGTTGGAACTGAGAAAGTCCCTGTCTTTCGTCGCTCCAAAGTTGGAAAACCTGTTTTTCACCTTTAATGGCACGCTGACGGAATCCACTATTCAGATGTCTCCATCTGAATTACGATCCCGACAGCTGACCGCACGGGAGGGACAGGAAATCGGTGCCAAACGGGACATGGCCGGGCAGGCACCCTATATCATCAATTCGGGCATCGCCTACAACGATTTTGTCTCCGGTATGGAAGCCGGGATCTTTTATAACGTACAGGGATCTACGCTGAACTATATCGGTTTCGGTAACCGAACCGATACCTATACTGTGCCCTTTCATGCCGTAAACCTGAGCATCAACAAGACGCTGGGTCAGGAGGAACGCATGAAGGCGGGGTTGGTCGTGCAAAACCTACTGAACCAATCCCGTCAAGAGGTATTTAGATCCTATCAGGCCGAAGATCAGATTTTTACCAGCCTGAATCCGGGGACCTTGATCAATTTTAGTTTTTCCTATTCGCTCTAATAGGGAATACCCTTCCTACTAAAAAATATCCTTTCCAAACAGAAAGGATATTTTTTTGTTTCTATGTTAAGAAATTGTTAACTTATGGTAACATTTAATTAATTTGGATACATGCGTGGGGTTTTTCTTTGGTTAGTGCTGTTTTGCATCCCGGGGCTATTGGCCGCCGGGAGGGTAGAAGATCTTGCACCAACCTACCGCGAATCATTCCCCAAAAAACATCCGCTCGTTCAAGCCTGGCTGGCCGAAAGTGTCCCCTTTGTGTCCTTATACGAGAAATTGGAAAAGGATTTTGAGCGGTTCGGTCATTCGGAGCGGATGGTACGTTCCATCTTTTACCGCTCACATCAACACCTTTTTCATTCGTACAAGCAGTATACCCTGGATCGGGATGCGTTGACCGAAGGTGCCTACGACTGTGTGAGCGGTTCCCTTATTTTGGCAGCAATCCTGGATCATTTCGGGTTTCGTTTCGAAGCGATTGAAACCTCTTACCATGTGTTTTTACAGGTAGCGATGGGGGATAATCGACTATTGTTGGAAGTGACCGACCCTCGCGGGGGATATATCGCCGATTCGGAGCGGCAGCAGGCATACCTGAGGGGGTATCAGGAGGAATTAGGGGCGAAGGTGCTGTGGGAGGAAACGAAAAATGAGGGTTCGCCCACCGCGGCCGCCATATACCAAAAAATCACCTTGCAAAACCTCCTCGGCCTGCAGTACTTCAATCAGGCAATTCGGTATTTCAACGAAGACAATCCCCTGGCTGCGTATCAGTTTGCTGTCACGGCATTAAAGTACCACGATTCGGATCGGATTCGGGACTTCAGCAATTTTTTAAAGCAGCAACTGGCACTTGCTTCCCGGTAGGAGGCGGGCTGCGAAAATTTTAATCTGGGGAGTTGTTTGCGCCGTTTTTTTAGGAGAGTTTGTAGCCCAATTTGGCCGAAAATAGGGCTACCCGAAATCAATCCACGTCCACGTTTACATGGTAGAAACGCGTGTTTTTAAGGAATTTCAATGCCTGCACCTTTGGTTGTTTCCGTATTGGGCGTGCCTTGGACGCAGGTTACGGGAATGATACGAGCTGTTGGTGCTGGTTGGGATTGCCTTTTCAGCTCTCGGACGAGTTGCTGAGCAGGTGCCCATTTTCCATTATACGCCAAGTCACGCAGTCCTTTTCGTACCGGAGAAGGTGGACAAGCTTTCGTATAGGATTCCCTGGGCTTTTGGTGTAGCATTGCATTGGTCCGAGCTATCTCCGTCAACGCTAAAGGGCCAGTGCTAATCTTTTAGCGCTTCACAACGATCGTATTGCGGATCAATATCGATAAATACTTCTTCTTTGGCCAATACAAACCATTTGGATAGGATTTCTTCTTCTTTTTTCCGTTTGGCAGCAGCCTTTAACTTTTCGTAATCGTCTGAAAGGTTGGCCCGGTGGGCTGGGAATCGCTCCTTGTAATACAATAGCCGTACCCCCGGCTCGGATCTCCTGGTACGTGGATCTACGTCATCGTAACGAATAGGTTGGGTAATGGTACCGACCTCCATGCTATCCAATGTAAAATACAGTACCGGATCCTCCAGGGTTCGCAGCGTCAGGCGGTTGGATCCATTGCCCGGATCGGTAAAGAAACCGCCGTTATCCGAGGTTTCCCTATCGTCCGAGTTTTCTTTGGCTGCTTTCGCAAACGATATTTTTTCATCCACGATTTGCTGACGGAGGCTGTCCAGAAAGCGTTCTGCCTTTTCGATATCACTTTCCGAAGGCGTGGGGATCCGCAGGATATGCCGGGTGTTGAAGGTGTTTCCCCTTCGTTCCAGGAGCTGTATCATATGAAAGCCAAACATGGTTTCCACGGGGTCGCTAATTTCACCGGGTTTGAGGGCGTAGGCCGTCGCTTCGTATTCCGGAGCGAGTTCCCCGCGCTTAAAAAATCCCAGGTCCCCCCCTTGTGCGGCAGAGGCGGGATCTTCGGAATATTGAGTAGCCATGCTGGCAAAATCGGCATCTCCGTCCAATATTCGTTTTTTGATGGAAAGCAATTGCTCGACTACCTTGTCTTTTTCTGACTGGCTAACCTCCGGTTTTTTTACGATCTGTCCTACCGAAACTTCCGCAGAGAAGAACGGAAGGGAATCGTTGGGGATGGATCCGAAAAAGGTACGAACATCGTTGGGCGATACTTCCAGGCCTTCCGTTATGACGCCTCGCATTTTGCCTACTACCAACTGTTCCTTGACGGCATCCTGAATCTCGCTTTTCAATTGGTCCCCGGTTTTTCCGTAGGCTTCGATAAGGGTTTCTTCATCTCCGCCAAATTGCTGCAGCACCATGGTAAACCGTTGATCCGTTTGAATGATCACTTCCGCCTCGGACACGACGACCGAGTCAATTTCCGATTTGGCCATCATGAGCTTGTTGATTAGTAGGGATTCAAAAATCTGGCACCGGGAGGGGGCTTCCATACCTTGTTGGTATTGGGAAACGGCTTCCAGATAGGCTTTCTGCAGGTCAGACTCCAAGATGATGTAATTGTCCACTTTGGCAATGATTTTATCCAACACCTGTCCGCTGGGTTTTTCTTCTTCCACGGCTGGTTTTTCGCTGCTTGCCAGGGTATCTCCGGTATCCTGTGCCCAACTGATCTGGCTGAATACAAGTCCGGCAAGCAACAGTAGGGGTAATTTTTTGGACCCGTTATTCATAGATAGTAAATTCATTATTTTCAAGTGCATGGTTGTAAATATCTCTTTTAAGTTTGTCGGCCAGTTCCACCCTCCGTTTATTAACGATGATCTTGGAGATTTCGTCTTTGACAAATTCGAGGGGTGGGACCTGGTCCTGCAGACGGTATTCCAGAATCTTGAAGTAGTAGGAGTACGTATCGTCGTCTACATGGATCAATTGTTCGTTTTGAAGGAGCTGGACCTGATTGCTATTTTGGGTAAGGGGAGTATTGATAATGATGTCGTCAAAGCTGATCCACGTGGAATCCTCCATGAAGTAATTGTTTGCATAACGAATAGCAAAGTCCTTTAGTTCTTCTTTTTGGCCCTCCTGATTGCTGTTGAGCAGCCGTTCCAGCTGTCTTTTTTGCGGCAGGGATTTCTCCAGCTTGATAAAGTTTGTACGTACGATGATTTCCTTTAAGGCAAAATTTTGTTTGTTGGCCTGGTAATAGGTTTCGATCTCCTCTGGACGGACGACCCGGTCCAATCCCGCTTCTACTACATTCTTTTCGTATTCGTAGGCAATAAGCGCATAGCGGTAGTCCAACAACTTGCGGTTAATTTCTGCTTCATTGAAGGAAAGGTTTTTGCGCGCTTCCCGTATGATCAGCTGTTTTTTCACCCAGCTCTGTACGTATCGGTTTACCAATTCTGCCGAGTCCAGGTCCGAAGCCATTTCCTTGCTGATATGGTCGATGTCTTCCAGGTACAGATTGGCCGTTCCCACACTGGCCACAACGGGGTTTTCCGGGTCTTCCTCCTCGGTTTTGATGCGGAAAAAGTCACAGGAAGAAAGCAGAAGCAGGCTAATTAGCCCCAACAGTGCCTTACTGCGCCAGTGACCGGAATAATTTTTCTTTTTCATCCTCATTGATTTGGATGGTGTACGTTTCTTTTAACGAAGCAAGTAGCTTTTTTTCCAGGAATTGCTGGTAATCCTGAATGAGTCTTCCCCGAGTTTCGTTGAATTCTTTCGGTTTGGCTGGAATTCTTTCTCCGGTAACAACCAGCACCGTTCGACCTTCCTCGGTGATCGTATGGAACGACTGTTCCGGGGATAACTTTTGGAGCAGGTCTTTTTTTGACCGCTCAAACAGGCCCTGCTCGTGACTGAACTTCAATGGATCTTCCCGAAGAAACCGATTCTTTACCTCTTCTTCCAAGCCATCGCGATAGGTTTGGCCCGATAGCCAGCTTTTGACAGGCGATAGGTCCTCACGCGCATCGGCTGTTAAAATCAGCGCCGGAATTCGCTCCTCCCATTGGTAGTTTTCCCGGTTTTGTTGAAAATAGGCTCGTTGTCCGCTACTATCGTTAAGGGCTTTTTCCCATACTGCTTCGTTCATTAATTCAAATAGTAGCATCCCGTTCTTGTACTCGTTGAGAAGTTGCCGGTATTCCGGATTGGTCGCATACACGTAGGCCTCTTCCCAGGTAGCCAGCTGGTTTTCCAGAAAGACGCGGTACCAGTTGTCAAAGGAATCGGTTCCCACGGTTTCTTCGGCCGAGAAGTGCGATGCCAAAAATCCCGTAAATGCTTCGGCAGGGACCTGCCCTTGCACGGACTCGATCAGCCAGGTCTGCGTCCAATCGGTGGAATCCAGTGAGCTAACCAGCTCTCCCAGGGTCTTCCCTTGACCTTCACCAAATGCATCGGATAGTTTGCGAAGCAGGGATTCATTTCCCCTCATTCTTAATCGGGATTTTTGCTGGGCGATCACCTGGCTCTGAATCATCTCGGAACGGCTGTCCCGCAGGATTCGTGATTTTATCGTGGGCAGCATCTCTTCGAAGGGAGGCACCCCCCTGCGGTCTTCCAGGCGCAGGATATGGTACCCGTATTCGGTTTTTATTGGCGGAGAAAAGTCGCCTTTTTTTTCCAGGGAAAAGGCAGCTTGCTCAAACTCCGGCACCAGTGAACCTACGCCAAACCAGGGTACCAGGCCCTTATTTGATTTGCTGCCGGTATCCTCTGAGAAGTTGCGGATGAGTTCGGGCCAGGCATCCGGGTTTTCCTGAACTTTCTGGTACAGCTCAGCGATTTTCCGTCGGCTCAGGGACTCGCTCTCTGGATTATCCGCCTCGCTTCGGACCAATAGGTGAGAAACCTGCACTTGGCCGGGATTGGGTCTGCGCTCATCCAGGCGGATAATGTGGTAGCCAAAGTCCGAAAGTACCGGCGCTGAAATCTCCCCAACAGAAAGCGCAAAGGCGGCCTCCTCAAACGGAAGGACCATTTGTAGCGCTGTAAAATACCCGAGATTACCCTGATTGCTTTCAACAGAGGGGTCCTCTGAATACTCCAAGGCCAGTTGGGCAAAGTCTTCTCCGCTTTCGGCGGCCTGTTTGATCTTCTCGGCCATGCGAATTACGGCGATTGAATCCTCCGCACTTGCATTTGGGGGGAATTGAAGGAGAATGTGGCTGGCTTTTACAATTTCATGCATGCGGTCGTACACCTTTCGTACTTCGCCTTCCTGCAGTTCATTTTCCAGTAAATAGGGTTTGACTAATTGTTCCCTGAACGAGTGAAACTCGGTTTGAAACTCGGAAGTGGTATCCAGCCCGAGATCCAGCGCGTGCACGACTTTTAATTTATAGTCGATGAAAAGTTCCAGGTTTTCTTCAAATTCCGCCCGGCTGAGGCGTTGCTCCTGTAGTTGGCGGCTTTTTTTCAAAATGTATAGGAATTCCTCCCGGTCAGAGGTCCTCGCATCAATTTTTATCAGGTAGTCCGATGACTGCTGATTCTCACTGTATGTATCAGGAATCTGGACCGCATTGGCAGAAAACATTCCCCAAAAAAGGAAACATGCATGCGTTACATTCATAGAATAACCGGTACTTTCTAAGCTGCAATGTTACGAATTTTACCCCACAATTCGGGAGGTTCCCAGGGATATGTGCTGGGATTTAACATTTATTTGGATTTCAGCTTTTTGATTAGTCGGCAGGTATTGAACGAAGCGTCCGTTTCAAATTCGATTTTATCCATGATTTTCCGAACAAGCAACAGGCCCAGCCCTCCTTTTCGCTTTTCCTTCACCACTGCGTTAATTTCCGGCGATTTGTATTCGATGATGTTGAAGGCCTTTCCTGAATCCTTAATTTCAAAAATAACCCGGTCCGTCAGTAGATGGATCGTCAGTAGGATGTAACGCTGTGGATTGCACTGATGCGAATGGATAATAAGGTTTGCGCAGACCTCTTCCACTGCTAAAATCAACTGATTCTGGCTAATGGCGTTAAGTTGGGCCGGTACCAGTACCTCTGAAATAAAGGAACGAAGTTCGGCCAGCCGACTTTTTTCGCAATATAGCTTTAGTTCATACCTCATACAGTGCTTGTTCGGCTTCCTCCTGTGTTTGCCGGATGCGAATGAGTTGGTCCAAACCCAAAATATGGAAGACATTCAGTACTTTTTCGTTCAATCCGAAAATAACGAAGGATACGTTTTTTTCCTGAAAATCTTCCAAATAGGACATGAATACACCCAGACCTGCGGAGGAGATGTATTCCAACTTTCTGCCATCTACCAGAATTTTATTGCTGTCTTCGGAAAGGGCCTGCTGGATTACTTCGTCCAGCTCCACCGAATTGCTGGCATCTACCTCCCCGTTTAATTCTATGATCAGATGATCACGATCCGCCGCCTTGTTGATTGATAACATACCTCGTTATACGCTTTACAATGGATTAAGTTTATGCCTTAAATTTGATTGCCAACAATGAATAATCGTCGTCTGGAAGGATGTCTTTTCCCACAAAGGAATAGACTGCTGTAATAATCTCCATACGAATTTCCCGTGCCGAAAGGGCGTGAAAGCGGTCCAGCAGACAGCGCAAATTGTCGTAGCCAAATTCTTGTCCTTTTTCATTTTTGGCTTCTACAATCCCGTCGGTGTATAGCACCATTACGTCTCCGGGATGGTAGGATAGTTTTCCCTCTTCCAGGTATCGATCAAAACTCGCATTTCGGACAATTCCTAACCCCATCCCTTTGATATCGAGAAAGTGGGATTTTCCCGCTTCTTTTGAATAAAACAGGGTAGGACAATGTCCCGCACGGGCAAAATGAATTTCTTTTTCCCTGGTGTTGACCGTGTAATACGTAGTGGTGATGAAATTGTTTTTTTCCAGGCAGCGGCTCAATGCGTTATTCGCTTTGGTGAGAAAATCCTTCGGGCGTAAGTTGAGTTGCACCAGGCTGTGAAACACCCCTTTCATTTGGGACATGTTGAAGGCTGCCGAAGTTCCTTTTCCAGATACATCCCCAATAATCAAGGCGAAATTATCCGGATCAAAGCGATAGGTTTCGTAATAGTCGCCACCTACCTCGTCCGCTGCTGCCGAAAACCCGTCTATTTCAAAGCAGGCATTGTGGTGCAGTTCCGAAGGGAGCAAGCTTCGCTGCACCCGCTGAGCAATTTCCAGTTCTTCCCGGTAGCGTTCGTTTTTGATTGCCTCGTTGAGCAGGCGGTAATTATCGATGGAGATGGAGGTTTGCCCCACAAACGTGGAAATGATATTGATCATTTCTTTATTGAAACCGTCCTTCACTTCCTTAAGCAAAAACAGGTCTCCAAGGACTTTTTTATTGGCCCGTATGGGGATTAACAACACCGATTGATACGTTTCATGCGGAATCTTCCCATTGATGTACTCGATTTTAGCATCCGTCTGCCCCTTCAGGTAGCCGGAAAAAGGCTCCGTATTTTTCAGCAAGTCCAGGAGTTCCTGCCGCTCGCCGTTGCTGATAAACTTCTGATGCAGTACCCGCGCTGGCAGCCCCTCCGCATCCTGTCCGTGCATTTCCAGCCAGGCGGCATCCACGTAGGCCGCACTCATGCTGCTGTCCATCAGAATATCCAATACCTGTTCCTCGTTTTCACCAGGCTGTATGGATTGGCTCAATCGCTGAAAACTAATGGCCTCCGTAAGCTTTTGCTCAAATACGGAGGAGGTCGGAAGGTTAAATAGCGTAACCAGAAAGCTGAAAACGGCATAGATCAGGACAAAAGCAAATATTCCCAATAAGAAAAGGTTTTCGCTGAGGTTGATAAAATGGATGTTTTTCTGGTTATAGGATACCATCTGTACCAGCAGGTAAGTGGTACAGGCGATGATGATGACCAGGAAGAGAATGGACTTCCATTTTTCGCGGAAGGTAAGGTAAGGAATCCATTTTAGGTTAACGGAAAGAATAACCCCATAAATGATCAGGAAAATCAAACCAAACATGAATCCGTAGTTGAAACTCTCCTGATTGATTAGCACGAAAAACATGCTAATCAGCAAAATTACTTCGTACGCCTGCCATTGTTGCACCACGGCTTTGCTTTTCTGGTACAGGATCAGGTGTTTCCAAAGCAGGGAAGTGGAAATGAGAAAAACCGTGGTCAGCGCAAAATTAACGTGGTAGAAGAAATTTCGCAGCAAAGGATCTTCGGAAAGACGGCTTCCGGCAAGCAGGTAGTAGAAGTAAATGATCAGAAACGAAACAGCAGTGGCAATCAATCCGGTAGAGGCCGCCCGCCAGATCAGGTTCAGAAAATTGCTATGCTCCTTTTTATTGATGGAGTCATTGAAATAGATGTAGAGGATGATAAAGAAAATAATTTCCAGGATCCAGGTTATTTCCTGGGAAATATCCCCTTCCATTTGGTTGATTTCACCAAAAAGCCGGACCAGATCTACAAATAGCAAGGCCAGCCATGACAGGATGGCCAGCATGATATAAATTTTTCCCCGTTGTATGTTGGGTAGTTTTACCATAGAAAATCATACAATAATAAAAATAGAATATCAAAATTCATTGATCCCTTCAAAAAAGTATCGGGGGAGTAAGATTTAAAATCAGCCCTGTAGCGGCTACTTTTTTTTTTGAGCCCGTAAATCAGCCGTTAAGCTGAAATTCAGGGCAAAATTTCTACATTCGAGTCATGAAAGATCAATCAGTGAAAATGTTACCTGGAATACAAATTTGGTTGCTACTCGGTTTGTTCCTCGCATGGGGAAGGCCTGGCAATGCGCAAAACTCCGTGCACCTACGGATAAACCAACTCGGATACCTGGCGTCAGATGTGAAGGAGGCCCTGGTTTTTAGCAAACAGCCGTTCCGCGAAAAGCTGCAGCTACGGCATGCCGAAGATTCCAGCCTGGTACTGGAAGGCAAGCCCCTTCGCGTGAAAACGGCCACATGGGGCAGTTTTGATTACTATTACAGCTTTGATTTTTCTTCAGTGGCCAAGCCCGGAAGCTACTACCTGCAAACCAAAACCTCCGGAATCAAAACCATCGCGTTTCCCGTCGGACCGCAGGCGTATGCCGGGAAGCAGGAAACCTTGCTGGAGTTTATGCGGCAACAACGCTGCGGCTACAACCCCACCCTGGACATGGTGTGTCACGAAAAGGACGGCCGGAGTTTTTATGGGCCCATGCCGGACAGTACCTACCTCGATCTGAGCGGTGGCTGGCACGATGCCGGGGATCAGCTCAAATACCTGATTACTGGAAGTTATGCCACGGCTCATCTGCTGATGGCCTTCGAACTGTACCCGGATCGGTTTGCAGACGCCTACAATGCGTTGGGCCAACCCGGTAGCAACGGCATCCCGGACGTACTGGACGAAGCCAAATGGGGTCTGGATTGGATCCACAAAATGCACCCTGCACCCGAGGTCTTGTTTCATCAGGTAGCAGACGACCGCGACCACCGGGGGTTTAAAATCCCCAATCAGGATAATTCGGACTACGGCTGGGGAGCCAATAGCTATCGCGCGGCTTATGCGGCTACCGGAACACCCCAGGGACTGGGTACGTACAAAAGTGAAGCCACCGGGTTGGCTAATCTGGCCGGGCGAAGCGCAGCCGCTATGGCCCTGGCAGCGCGAATCTGGGAAGAGCACTTACAGGACAGTAGCTATGCCGCCAAATGCAGGAAAGCAGCCCTTTCCCTGTATGCGCTCGGAAGAAACCAGGAAGGATACCAGCAGGGCAATTCCTATGGAGCACCGTACCGGTACAACGAAGAAACCTGGGCGGACGATATGGAATGGGCGGCAGCCGAAGTTTATGCGCTAACCAAAGAACCAGCCTATCTGGATCAGGCCAAAGCATATGCACTGCAAAGCAGTAATCAGGATGCCTGGACGGTTCGCGATACGGCGGCACATTATCAGTTGTACCCGTTTATCAACATGGGACACTACGCACTCCACCGCCACGTAGACGAAAATTTTAAAGAAACGTTGGAAGGCTATTACCAAGAGGGCATTGCCTATACCCTGAAGCGTGCTGCTCAAAATCCGTTTCACATCGGTGTGCCGTTCATTTGGTGTTCAAATAACCTACTGAGCAGCTTGGTGGCCCAGGTAATTCTTTACGAAAAAATGAGTGGAGACGACCAATTCCGCCCCTTCCTCGCAGCGCAGCGGGATTGGCTGTTTGGAAGAAATCCATGGGGCACCTCCATGTTTACCGGGATGCCCGCGGCAGGGGAATATCCGGAGGATGTACATACCAGCGTGTACGTGATGCTTGGCCTGGAAGTTCCGGGAGGGCTGGTGGACGGTCCGATTTACCGGAGTATTCACGATAGCCTTTTGGGCCTTACCTTAAACGATCCGGATGAATTTGCCCATCTGCAAAACCGCCATGTGGTCTATCAGGACGATGTAGGCGACTACAGCACCAATGAACCCACCATGGATGGAACCGCCGGAGCCATTTTAATGATGGCGCATTTTGGGATACCCGTCAAATAATCGGGCAAGGAAACGCCGACTTACAGCATGGCTTTTCGCATAAAGGAAAGCTGCTCGTGGATTTCCTGCCAGGAAAAGGGCAGCCTGGATTGTGAGTGGGCCAGCGCATCCCGGAGCTTGCCAATATTTCGAACCATGGCATCGTATTGCTCCCGGCTGGCCCCGGGCATCAGTTGTTTGTAGCGTTTGTTTTTTGAAAAAATACTGCCCAAATCCGCCAGTTGCAGGCACTGAATCAGGTCAATCTCTTCGTTGCGGTTTTTTTTGAGTTGATACAATGCTTCTGCGGAAGCCAGCCGCTCCGAGGACAGGCTGTTTTGCCATGCCGGCACCTGGGATTTTACCCGATCTCTGAGAAAGGTTTCCCAGACGCTGATGTAGCCGATTACTACCAGCCGCATGGGGATTTTGTCTAAATCGCTTTGGGTGACGATATGGGATATACCTCCCTCCGTCTCGATGAAAAAACGCCTCTGGTGCAACAGTTTTTCGAAGGCCTGGATCAAGGGCGTAGGGCCCTGAAGCAGGTCTGCAGGTGCGAGGGGCCTCGGAGCGGGATCTCCACTGTCAAATTTCCGGAGCCCCTCGGGTGTTTGGACCAGAACAGATTGAAAATTCCGCCTGGCCATTTCTTCCAGGTAGCTTGTGGCTGGAAAGGGACGGGTCTTTTCGGCAATGCTTAGCACCGGTACATACCGGTCAAAGAGATCAATCAAGGGCTGCTGGTTTGCAAGGGATACGCCCTTCTTCGGAGCTTCGTTCGCCATTTTCTGGATATTTTCTTTCTGGAAGGTTGAATTTAACCATTCGCGCCGGTATATTGAGCATGTATCGCTTCCGTGCAGGGTTAGCGCTGCGAAAACCGGGAAGCAGGGCAAGAATATTTTCTCACTACGTATGATTACAGGAAAGCAACCTCCCGTAACGGAGGAAGTTAGGGAATTGGCCAGGCTGGTTTGGGATTACCACCTACTTGGCCATAGCTTGGAGAACAGCGATGCGATTTTGGTGCTGGGGAGCCACGATCCCCGCGTCGCGGAACGGGGTGCAGCGCTTTGGTTGGACGGGAAGGCGCCTTTGCTGATTTTTTCAGGAGGGCTCGGTAACTTTACTGCGGGGCTTTGGGAAGAACCAGAAGCCGTCTTATTCGGCCGGATTGCCCGAGAGATGGGGGTTTCGGAAGAAGCCATGCTCCTCGAGAGCCGGTCGACCAATTCGGGCGAAAATATGCGGTTTACACGGGAATTGCTCAAAAGCAGAGGGTTGAATCCACACTCCTTTATTATTGTGCAAAAACCGTACATGGAACGACGGGCCTATGCTACCTTTAAAAAAAACTGGCCTGATAAATCCGTACGAGTGACCAGTCCGCAAATTGCCTTCGAGCAGTACCCCAACGAATCCATTTCTTTGGAGGTAATCATCCAATCCATGGTGGGCGACTTGCAGCGCATTCGGGAATATCCGAAAATGGGATTCCAGATCCACCAGGATATTCCGGGTCCGGTATGGGCGGCCTTTGAGCGCCTGGTAGCCCTGGGATTTGATCAGCACCTGATCCGCTGAGGCTTATTGATCCAATGCTTCTTTAAACACAGCCAGTGCCCGTTCCCGGGCCATTTTGTGGTCCACGATGGGTTCTGGATATCGATCGGTTCCGTATTCCGGTACCCAGGTTTTGACATAGCGCAGGTCCTTATCGAATTTTTCCAATTGGGAAGCCGGGTTGAATATCCGGAAATACGGTTGGGCATCCGTGCCGGTACCCGCCGCCCATTGCCAACCGCCATTGTTGGAGGATAACTCATAGTCCAGCAATTTCTTCGCAAAATAGGCTTCACCCCAGCGCCAGTCTACCAGCAGGTGCTTGGTCAGAAAACTGGCCGTAACCATGCGTACCCGGTTGTGCATGTAGCCTGTGGTATTCAGTTCCCGCATGCCCGCATCTACCAGGGGATAACCCGTTTTTCCCTCGCACCAGCAGGAAAACTCTTTCTCGTCATTTCTCCAGGGTATGCGGTCGTAGGCTGGTTTAAACGCTTTATCCACCACCTGGGGGTTGTGGTACAGGATCATCATGTAAAATTCCCGCCAAATCAATTCGTTCAGAAAGGTCTCGTTCAATGAAGCCGCTTCCAATGCCAGTTTACGTATGCTGATGGTGCCGAACCGCAGGTGAATGCCCAAGCGGCTGGTACCCGCTTTCGCCGGAAAATTCCGGGTCTGGTCGTAGTTCCGAATGCGTGTATCATCTACTTCAGGCGAGGGTAGCTTGATTCTCGACGCTTCAAAACCGATCGCACGCAAACTCGGCAGGGGCAGTGGTTTGGTTTGGAAAAACGCCTGTTTCCTACCATCCAGCTTTACCGGGGTAATTTGAGTCTTCTCGAATTTTTGCAACCAGCGTTTGCTGTAGGGAGTAAAGACCTTGTAAAAATCACCTTTGTCCGTGGTGATTTCGTCCGTTTCAAAAATTACCTGGTCTTTGAAATCGTAGAAATCAATGCCCTGCTGCTGCAAATAGTCAGCTACTTCCGCGTCTCTCTTTTTGGCATAGGGTTCGTAGTCCCTATTGGTATACACGTTTTGGATGGGGTATTCCTGTGTCAGCGACTGGAATACCTCCAGGGGCTTTCCGTGACGGACAAGCAGGGAACTGTGGTAGGCAGCCAGTTCCTCCCGCAATCGGGAAAGCTGCTCGTGAATGAATGTGACACGCGCGTCCGTCTTGTCTTCCAATCGGTCCAGTATTTCCGCGTCAAAAATAAACAGGGGAAGCACCTGTTTTTCTTGTTGATGGGCATAATACAATCCCAGATTATCTTCCAGTCTAAGGTCTCTTCGAAACCAAAACAGCGTGAGTTTGTCCATGAAACTATAAGTCAGGTCGGTGTAAAAATGTTTAGGGGCTTTCGGGCAGATTCGTATCCAGGATGCGGATACCGGATGGATCCAACGCTGGATCAGGGCGGAACAATTCGGGAGCTACCTCGTCCAGATCGATGGTAAAATCGCCCCGAAGGTATTCGTCCGAATCGCTGATCGGCAGATCTCTGTTTCTGCTGAAGTTCTGGAAAAGCTCTTTTAATGAGCTGAACAGCAGGTTTTGGGAGACCGAGACCCCGTAGGTGTTGGGGGCCCGGTTGTTGATGTTGAGCGCAGTGAAGGTATTGAAGTTGTTGCGGTTGTAGACCCGTACCCGATACCGTCCGTCTTCGGTGAGCAGGTATTCTGCCTGCCAGTCTCCTGCGATGGTATTAAAATCGGCATTTCCCTGCAGGTCGGTAAAGCCACCATCCCGCGTCACCCGGAGGCGCCCGTCGAAGAATGTATAGGCCACCCGCAACTGAAACGTTTCGAGTGCGGTTTCGTCCAGGCCTACCAGATCAAAATCGATCTCCAGGTTTTCATCCACCTGAGCGATCAGGTTGTTTAGCTGGGAAGAAATCAATTGACTCAGGTTGGAAAAGCCAATACCTGCCCCGCTGAATTGTCCTTCCGGAGAAAAGCGCCGCAACATGATCAGGGAAAATACCTGCCGGTTTTTTTCTTGCTCGTCGTTTGCGATCCGGTTTCGGAATGCCGAAATGGTCGTTTGCAATTCGCTATCTTCGGGAAATTCGGAAAAGTCAAAATCAAAACCGATATCCGGAGAGAGCAAGGGGCCATCCAGATCCATGATTACCTGTACCGGAAATCGGCGTTTCAACTGATTGCTTTCAAACTGGTTTTGGCTGGTATTGGTCTGCAGGGAGGCCAGCGATACATTTTCTTCGTAAAGGGCCGAAATATCCATCACCCCCTCGTAGGGATCGCCGTACCAGTTGATCACGCCTCCGGGTTCTATCAGGAATTTTTTGTTGATCACGTTGTAGAGAGAAAAATTATACACCGCATCCACTATTTCAAAGTTGCCGGCCATGGTAAAGTTCCCTTGCGTATCGATGTTCAGGTTCAGGACGCCCCTACCCCTGCCCTGGATATTTTCCTCCGTTTTTGGGTCAATTTGAATCTCTACATAGGCATCGGGAGTGAGATCCAGATTCAGGTTCATGCGCAGGTTGTTGATCGTTAGTTTGTCCACGCTTTCTTCAAAGCTCACCTCCCGTGTGGTGTCCCGTACATTGATGATGTTGATAAAATCCTCCTGGGTTTGCCCGTTGGAGCCTCCGATGGGGATGTAAACCCGGGTATTGGGTTGGGAGGTGGCGTTGGCGGTTAGGTCCAGGTTATTGGCGGCCCCAAACACATTGATGTCACCTGAGGCATAGGCCATTCCAAAAAACAAGTCGTTGTCAGCCGCGCTCGTATTCATGACCTGAAAATTGGTAAAGGCGGCGTTGAGGTCCAGGATGAAATTGTCGAAATTATCGTGGGTAATGCCCCCCCGAAGGCGGGCTGTATTGTTGTTTACATCCCGGAGCTCCAGTCCCCGGAAGCTGATGTCGTTTGGCTCAAAGATCACATTTCCATCGACCTTGTAGGTGGTGTTGAGATAATTGAACCGAAAAGTTGCTCCTTCCAGTTTTCCCAGACCTTCGACGCTAGGCCGTGTCAGGCTGCCCCCTATCCGTAGGTTGCCACTCAGGTTGCCATCGATCTGGCTGAGAAAGTCGGAAATAAAGGGCTCGACCACCGACAAATTGGCTTCTTCAAAACGTGCGTTTAGCCCCATGTCTTTCGCTTCAGATGCCAGGTTTCCGGTTAGTTCGATCACCTTTTTTCCCTCCCGGTAATTTTGGAGGGAAAGGTTGATCGCATCGTTAGCAAAATAGGCGGTCGCTTCGATCTCCCCTACCAGAAAATCGTTTATCCGGATGCCTTCAATGGAGAGATTACCCTGCATGCCTTCCTTATTCCAGCCTTCTGCCAGGCTGATCGCACCGTTGGCGGTGCCTGCGTATTCACGCATCCCAAAAGAGTTTAGAAAATCCAAATTCAGTTCATGAATGGCGATTTCCAATTGATCACCCGGATCCGTATTAATTTTCCCCTCTCCGGAGAGGTATTGGTTTTCGTGAAAGATTTTGAGATTTTCAAATTGTGTTTCGCCACTGCCGATGGTGATGCTATTTCCCGGTTCGAATTGCCAGTAATCCTCCAATAGCTTTATTTCAGAGGGGGCAAACGTTATCTGGGTCTGGTTTCTTGACAGATTGATCGCCGCAGAAATATCCGCATAGCTTTCCGTGTTCAATTGGTCCATGTAAAAGGAAAGGTTTAGCCGGGACTGGTCCCAGATGGTTTCCATGGAAAGGTTGTGAAAATTAAATCCGGAGTTTAACTGGATCTCTTGGGAAATTACGTAAAAGGAGGCCAAGACCTCCTCGCTGTCTTTGTATTTGGAGGTATTGAGATCAATATCGGTATTGAAAAAGTAATTGCTGTTGTAATAGATGGTATCGATCCCGGTGTAGAAATTAAATACCGTATTGCGCTCGGTTTGATAAAAAGCGCCCTCCACCTGCGTATTGCTGGAAATAAACAGTCGGGGATCGATCAGGTTGAGAATTGGGTTTGGATCCCGCAGGTCCAACGTCAGGTCAATGTGGTACGGTTCTCCGGCTTGCATCTGGGACGTAGGGGGTGGTGTGTAGTCGTTCGTCAGGATGGCATAATAGTCTTCCCATAGACGCTGCAGGTCCTGGCCCAATTGCTGCACCTTAAAATCCCCGCTGATTCCCGCCACCAATAAATCCGAATTCAGGGAAATGACCCGGGAGTCCTCCGTAAATAGGGACTGGAATAAAAAGTAATCCAGGAAGAGATCCCGGCCATCGTAGCTGATCAGCACATCCCGGAATCGGGTCACGCCTTCGATGGTGTCCCAGTGAATCCCTTTGGTATCCAATTCGAAATTTCCGCTCAGAAAGATGTCTTTTTCGGTGAGTTGGATCGGGCTGAGAAATGCCGTATCCAATCGCAGGGTCAGGTTTGCGGAATCTTTGTTGTTGCGCAAATCCAGGGTTCCGTCCACCTCCATCACCAGGTTGGGGTCGTTTACACGAAGGGTCCCTTGAAACAAGTCTTTTCCGTAGGTAGCCTTGGTTTCTATTTGGGTGTATTCGTAGCGATTGATGCCGATTTTACTGATGCGCGCATCCAACTCGATAAGTGCGGTGTTTACGGTAAGTCCGGTTCCTTTCAAGTCTCCGTTAAAACTAACTTTTTGAAAATTTTCGGGTTCTTCGGTCAATACTCCCAAATCCACCTCACGGGCTTCCAACTGCCCCTCATAGGTAGGGACACCGGCTTCGTCCCGGTAGTTGAGTTGCCCTTTGAGCAGACCGATTTCTGTGCGAAAATCTCCTTTGGCCACAAAGTCGGTCAGGTACCCGTCAAAATCGGAATCAAACCGGATTGTTCCGAATTTATCCAGTTCCCTCCGGGCTTCCGAACTGATATATGGATAGAGGTCTTCCGGTAGCAACACGGAATTAGCCAGGGAGAGGTTAAAGAAGGTTTGTGCGACCTGGGGCAGCCCTTCGATGTTGAATTTGCCGAAAAGTGCGCTTCGTTCGCCAAACCGCAGCAGGAGTTCTTCCGAAAAGATGGAGTTTACTTTACCGATAATCTCCCCACTGAGGTAAATCCGGTCGTCAATGGCCGGAATATTGTCCGAAAAATAGCCCAAGTCGCGAATGTCCAGCACCGATTCGTCCAGTTGGGCGATTAAATCCACTTTTCGGTTAAAGTCCCTCAAATCGGCGACCGTTTCGTAATCCAGGCGCAGGTAATTTTTGATCACGGTCTCGTTGGATTTCAGGAAGAGGTATTTAAACTCCATCCCGGTGCTGGAATAGGTGAAATCGGTTCGCAACTGTTGAAATACCATGCCGGAATTGGCTTCCACCCCCTTCATGTAGCGTAGGTCAAATCCCAGGGTGTCCCGGCGCACGTAGAAATCTTCGGCCTTGGCCACCAGGTCCCGAAACAGCAGGTTGGCATAATCAAACGGGATGTCTATTTCGGGCTGGGTATAGTCAATGATGTCCAGCGAGGTCTGATCAAAGGAAATGGAGGAAATGTGAAAGGTCGACGTTTGGTTTGTTTTCTCCCTGGGCTTTGAGAAAAAGGCAGCTCGAAGGCGTTCAAGAAACACCGAAATGTTCAGTCCTTCTCCGCCCGGATGGGTCAATAGGCGGACGTTTCCATTTCGTAGATTCACTTCGTCCAGGCCGGGCTCTTCGCTGTCAAGTAATCCCCGTACGGAAAAGTCAATGTACACTTCATCCAGATCGGCCATTAGGCTGTCCTGAAGGTCGTAAATTCGTACGTTCCGGAGGCTGACTGCATCCCACCAGCGGATGTTCACCCGGCCAATATCGGTCTGGTAGCCTGTATTTGCAGAAACCCGGTTGGTGACAATCCCGACTAGATAGGTTTGAATTCCCGGAATTTGAAGGAGCAGTGTCAGGAAGAGCAGCGTGAACAGCAGGTAGCGCAGGACAAGAGAGACTCTCCTGAGGGCTTTCAGCAAAATTTCCTTAACTTTCGGTTTATTTTCCAACAGACGCTAAATGAGTTGTACTATATTGGCTATCGAATCCTCTTGTGATGAAACGTCGGCAGCGGTGATTTCTGATGGCAAAATACTTAATAATATTGTGGCCACGCAATCCGTGCACGAGAAATATGGGGGGGTGGTGCCCGAGTTGGCCTCCCGTGCCCATCAGCAACACCTGATACCGGTGGTCTCGGAAGCCCTTAGCTCAGCCGGCGTCTCCAAAAAAGACCTGGGCGCTGTGGCCTTTACCAGGGGGCCAGGCCTGATGGGGGCACTGCTGGTTGGCGGCTCCTTCTCAAAGGCATTTGCTTATGCGTTGAATATCCCCCTGATTGACGTAAACCACATGGAGGCGCATGTATTGGCGCACTTTATCGAAGCCCCTTCACCAGCATTTCCCTTTATCTGTTTGACGGTAAGTGGAGGGCATACGCAGCTGGTGCTTGTCAGGAGCCACCTGGATATGGAAGTGCTTGGTGAGACCTTGGACGATGCAGTTGGAGAGGCCTTTGATAAGATTGCCAAAATACTGGGATTGCCCTATCCCGGTGGGCCTCATCTGGATCGGTTGGCGGCAAAAGGTGACCCAGGGGCCTTTGCCTTTCCTCTATCCGACATGAAGGACCTTGCCTTTTCGTTTAGCGGAATCAAGACGGCCGTTTTGTATTTTCTGAGGGAAAATAGTCGAAAAGAGCCGGGTTTTATTGCCAAAAATCTGGAAGACATTTGCGCTTCGGTACAGCATACGCTCATCAAAATGCTCATGAAGAAGCTGGTGAAAGCCAGCCGGGAACGGGGGATTCGGGAGGTGGCCATTGCAGGAGGGGTCTCGGCAAACTCCGGCCTGCGCCGTGCGTTAAAAGAAGCAGCGCAAGAAAACAACTGGCGAGTTTATCTGCCTAAACTGGAATATTGCACCGACAATGCCGCCATGGTGGCCATGGCGGCACATTATAAGTTCCTGGAAGGGAAATTTTGCGAACTGGACATCAGTCCGCTGGCAAAAATGAAAATTGGATACCATGGCTAAGAAAAACACGTTTGATAAGATCATCAACATTAAAAATAAAAAGGCGAGCTACGAGTTTGAATTTATCGATACATTCAAAGCGGGCCTGGTACTGCGGGGCTCGGAAATCAAATCGATCCGGGAGGGCAAGGTTTCCCTGACTGAGGCCTATTGTTATTTTAAAGGCGAAGAGTTATTTATCAAGCAGATGCACATTGCGCCCTACACCCTTGCCACGCATTACAACCACGACCCGGTACGTGAGCGCAAACTTCTGTTACAAAAACAGGAACTCCGGAAACTTCAAAATAAGTTTTCTGAAAAAGGCCTTTCCATTGTACCGGTACGGATATACATCAACGATCGGCGCCTCGCCAAAATGGAAATTGCGCTGGCGAAGGGAAAGAAAATACACGATAAAAGGCAATCCATAAAAGAAAAAGATGCAAAACGCGACCTCCAACGAATGGCTTTCTGAAGCGGCTTTTGGAATCTGTCGGATAGCGGTGCTTTCCTTGTACCGGGAGCCGGTGCCGGGTTCCGGGATGAGTTCCCAGCTGCTTTTTGGGGAACGGTACCGTATTTCCCGCCGGAGCGAAGATGGAAAATGGCTATTTTCAGCCGGAGAAAATCAGGCAGGCTCCGGCTGGATGCTGGCCTCCCAGCACCATGCGCTGGAGGAAGCGGAGTTTGAACAGTTGGGGCAGTTGGCTTTACACATCACCACGAGTCCTATCAGCCAACTAATCTGGGACAAAACACCGCTGCACCTACTGCCCGGAAGCCAGCTGCACGCCGACCGAAACGAGCTTTTTGACTGGGCGGCCTCATTTTCATTCAGGGGGGAAAGCCGGCCTTTCGCGGAAAAGCTGACACGAAGGCAACTACTTACCATTGCCGGGTCGTTTCTCAACGCACCCTACCTTTCCGGTGGGAGAAGTCTTTTCGGGCTATTTGACGGAAGTTGGCTGCAGTTGGTCTTTAAAATCGGTGGCTATCGGGTGCCGAACTACCTGTCCGAACTGCTGACCGCCGGGGAGGAGGTAGGCCTGTCCGGCATGCAGGCAGGGGACGTGGTGATTTTTGCTAACGAACAAGGGATCCCTTCCCAGGCCGGTCTGTATGCAGGGGAGGGGCAATTGCTGCGAATAGACGGGAAAGTTCGTTTTTTGGATTTTGATCCCGAAAATTGGCTTCCTTCGAAAAACAAATTTCCTAACGCTCAGGTTCTTCATGTTAAAAATCTCATGAAAAAATGAAGGAGCGAATGGAAAAACGGGTACTGGTGCTGAATCTGGATCATACGCCAGTAGGCATTGTCAACGTGCAAAAGGCACTGGTACTGACTTTTCTGGAAAAGGCAACTTCACTGGTTCATTTTGACTACCTGGAAATCCGTACCGTCGACCGTATTTTTCCGTATCCGGCTGTCATCCGACTGTACGAGTACAAAAACATTCCCTACAAGGGGGTGATGCTGAATCGAAACAACCTGTTTAAGCGGGATCAGCATACCTGTCAGTATTGTGGTGGCGATAAGCGTTTGACGCTGGACCACGTGATTCCCCGGTCAAAGGGAGGAAAGAGCAGTTGGAAAAACCTGGTCACGGCCTGCCACCGCTGCAATACCTTAAAGGGGGACAAGACACCGGAACAGGCAGGCATGACGCTGCGCACCCTACCGTTCCGGCCTACGCTGTCTTATTTTTTAGCAGAATATGCCGAACGGCATGCGGCCGAGTGGTTGCCCTTTTTGGAGGTCAAGCCGGTGGGCTAGTTTTGGAACAGGCGTAGAAAGAACTTGATTTTTTGTGGATTACCCGTTTCTATTGGTAAAATAATTCGTAAATTTGCAGTCCGTTCGGGTGAACGGTTCCTCCATTGCGGGGAAATCCGAAATAAAACCTCAGCCAGATGACCCTAAGGCTGTTGAAAATCAGGGTTGTACTAAGTAATATGTCAAATCAAGAAGAGTTTAACTGGGAAAAATTCGAAACCAAAGGTTTTGGAGAAGGCTATACCAAGGCTGAGCGGGCCGAGATGGAAAAGCTGTACGACAAGACCCTGACGGAGATCACCGAGAAGGAAGTCATTACCGGTACGGTAGTGGGAATCAACGACAAGGACGTGATCATCAACATTGGTTTCAAATCAGACGGGCTGGTTCCGTTGAACGAATTTCGTGACCTTGAAGACCTGAAAATCGGCGACGAGGTGGAATTGTTCATTGAGGAGCAGGAAAATTCCCTGGGGCAATTGGTCCTATCCCGCAAGAAAGCAAAGATGGTCAAAGCCTGGCAGACGATCGAAGAGGCATTGGAAGAAGACAACGTGATCGAAGGTTTGGTGAAGCGACGAACCAAAGGCGGATTGATCGTGGACATCTACGGTGTGGAGGCCTTCCTTCCCGGATCGCAAATTGATGTGAAGCCTATCCGTGATTTTGATATCTACGTGGGCAAAAAGATGGAAGTGAAAGTGGTGAAAATCAACCATGCCAATGACAACGTGGTGGTTTCCCACAAAGTATTGATAGAAAAAGACCTTGAAAAGCAGAAAGCCGAGATCCTAAACAACCTGGAAAAAGGTCAGGTACTCGAAGGCGTGATCAAAAACATGACCAACTTCGGTGTATTCATCGATTTGGGTGGTGTAGACGGACTGCTGCACATTACCGATATCTCCTGGGGCCGAATCAATCATCCCGAAGAAGTGCTTAACCTGGACGACAAAGTGCAGATTGTGGTACTGGACTTCGACGATGATAAGAAGCGAATTTCCCTGGGCATGAAGCAATTGACGCCGCATCCATGGGATTCCCTGTCAGCCAGTCTGGAAGTCGGATCTAAGGTGAAGGGTAAAATTGTCAACGTGGCCGACTACGGAGCATTCCTTGAGCTGGCGCCCGGTGTGGAAGGCCTGATTCACGTGTCTGAAATGTCCTGGTCTCAGCACCTGAGAAACCCAGCCGACTTTGTGAAAGTAGGAGATGAAATCGATGCCGTGGTACTGACCATGGACAAGGACGAGCGCAAGATGTCGTTGGGCATCAAGCAGCTGACCGAAGATCCCTGGACCAAGGCAGAAATGGGCGAAAAATACGCCATCGGTACCAAGCACAAAGGAATCGTGCGTAACCTTACCAACTTCGGCCTGTTCCTGGAACTGGAAGAGGGAATCGATGGTCTGGTTCACGTATCCGACCTTTCCTGGACCAAGAAGATCAAGCATCCTTCCGAATTTGTGAAGGTGGGAGACGAGTTGGATGTCATTGTTTTGGAATTGGATCTGGATAGCCGAAGACTGGCCCTTGGCCATAAGCAGCTGGAGGAAAATCCATGGGATACCTTCGAGAGTGTGTTCCCGATCGGTTCTAGCCACAAATGCTCCATTATCTCCAAGAACGACAAAGGTGCCGTATTGGAGTTGCCTTACGGGCTCGAAGGCTTCGCTACTGCCAAAAACCTCGAAAAGGAAGATGGAACGCAAGCAGAAGCGGGCGAAAGCCTGGATTTCCGGGTAACGGAATTTTCTAAAGACGACAAACGCATCGTACTTTCCCATACGGCGACTTTCAAAGAGGAAGCCATGCCAAAAGCAGCTCCAAAGAAAGCGGCTACCGGCGCCAAGAAAAAGACTACCGGATCCGATAGCAGTGCCGGAGCGGAAAAGTCCACCTTGGGGGATTTGGATGCCTTGTCTGCATTGAAGGAAAAGATGGATCAGTCCAAAAAGTAATCGAGCAATCGATTGGTGTACAAAAGCGCTTTCCGGAAACGGTTAGCGCTTTTTTTGTTCTCTTTTTTCTACCAATGGGTACTTTTTTTGGCAAAAATTCCTTCCCGTTAGCCGCCAAGAGTTGACGCGTACCCGGAAGGAGAAACAAAAAAAAGCACCCTTTATGGGGTGCTTTTCGGAGGTCGAGAGCGGATTCGAACCGCTGTACAAGGTTTTGCAGACCTCTGCCTAGCCACTCGGCCACTCGACCTGATTCGTAATCGAAGCGCAAATTTAGGGATTAAATACTCCCCATTCAAATCAACCGGTTAAAAAATATTATTTTCAATGAAAGCCCCTATTTTTTGCGAATATTTTGATCCGGAGCCGGCCTTTGTATCCCCGGGTAATTATATTTTGCAAATTATGTGCAAATAGCTTTATTTATATTAATTCTAAATTAATTGGTTGGCGGTAACCTTTTTTGTAATACATTGAAATACAAAGAATTACAATCATTTTACAATTTTTAACCAATCAGCTACCCCCCTTCGCAGCAAGTTTGAAAAATAGAAGTTGGGTAGTACATTTGTGGGGAATTTGAATTGCACTGAGATAATCTGAAAAAGTATACATAACTATGTCGATCAAACGCTCATTATTAGGGGTTTCCTTTCGCGTATTCCACCTGATGGTCCTTATCTTCCTCTTTATAGGGTTGCAGGCCTACGCGGTGGACCCTGAAGTACCGGATAGCGAGGACGCTATCTCCGCGGGTCAGTCTATTTTCAATGCCAACTGTAAAACCTGTCACCGGCTGGATCAGAAATTAATCGGTCCCGCATTGCGAGGCGTTACCGAACGGAGGGAGCTAGACTGGACCAAGCGGTTTATCCTCAACTCACAGGCAGTGATTCAGAGTGGAGATGCGACAGCGGTTGCGCTCTACAAAGAATACAACAATGCCGTCATGCCAGCACACGACTTTTTGAGTGATGGGGACTTGATGAACCTATTGGCCTACATCGAGTATGGCGACAAGGCAGACCCCGAGGCTGCGGCCAGTGCGGCAGCAGGCGGGGCAGCAGTGGGGGGCGGTTCCGGAGGAGGAATTCCCAGTGAATACCTGACCATTATTTTGGTGGTCCTGGTGATCGTCCTGATTTTGGTGCTGGTGGTGCTTGGGTTGATCGTGTCGGTACTTACCAAATACATGAACAACAGCGACAAGCTGGATGCCGACGACAAAGAATTTATTAATCAGAAAACCGATTACCTATCCATATTGAAAAGTGATGGGTTTATCGTGATCGTTACCACCATTGTTTTGGCTTTTGTGGTCAAAACAGCGGTTGATGGCTTGTACACCATTGGGGTGCAGCAGGGATACGCTCCCTCTCAGCCCATTGCGTACTCCCACGAGCTGCATGCAGGACAGTACGAAATCCCCTGCCAATACTGTCACACAGGTGTAGAGATCGGCAAGTCAGCGAATATTCCTTCTGCCAATATCTGTATGAATTGCCACATGCATATTCAGAATGTCGGTGGAAAAGAGGGCATTTCTCCGGAAATTGCCAAAATCTATGCAGCCGTGGACAACGATCAGCCCATCGAGTGGGTGCGGGTCCACAACCTACCCGATCTGGCCTACTTTAATCACTCCCAGCACGTGGCCGTGGGCGGTGTGGAGTGCCAGACCTGCCATGGTCCCATTGAGGAAATGGAAGTGGTGTACCAACACAGCTCCCTCACCATGGGCTGGTGCATCGATTGCCACCGCAATACGGAGATAACCACGCAAGGCAACGAATATTACGATAAACTCGTGCAGTTGCATTCCGAATCCAAAGATGCCTTGAAGGTCAAGGATATTGGTGGACTGGAATGTGCGAAGTGTCACTATTAAATCTTTACGAACCTTCTTTTCTTTAATATACAATGAAAGAAAATAAAAAGACATATTGGAAAGGCTTAGAACAGTTGACAAACGATCCCGAGTTTGTAAAACATGCCGATCAGGAATTTCCGGGTTTTACTTCCAAAAAAGGCCAGGCCGAGGATAACGGATCTTCCCGAAGGGATTTTTTGAAGATGATGGGATTTAGTGTGGCAGCAGCTTCTTTGGCCGCTTGCGAAGCTCCCGTGAGAAAAGCCATCCCCTACGTTAACAAGCCCGTTGATATCAATCCATCTGTTCCCAATTATTACGCATCTACCTTTGCCAATGGCGGTGATTATGCTTCCATTGTGGTAAAAACAAGGGAAGGGCGTCCCATAAAGATCGATGGAAACACCCTTTCTCCCATTACGGGAGGCGGCACCAACGCCATTGTGGAGGCTTCGGTGCTTTCCTTGTACGATAAGGCCAGACTGACCGGTCCTCAAATAAACGGACAACCTGCCGAATGGAGTGCATTGGACGCGGAATTGGGTAGCAAACTGGCATCGGCTGGCTCCATCAAAATTGTTGCGAATACGATCCTCTCCCCAAGTACCGAACGTGCGATCGAGCAGTTTGCTGAACGGTTTGGGGACGTGGATTTGGTTACCTACGATCCAATTTCCAACTACGGCATTACCCGGGCCAGCGAATCTTTTTATGGTTCGAAAATATTGCCTTCGTACTACTTTGACCGGGCGAAGGTCATTGTGAGTTTTGGGGCAGACTTTTTGGGCAGCTGGATTTCTCCCATCGAATTTGCCCGGCAATACAGCAAGGGTAGAAAAATTTCAAAAGAAAAACCAGAAATGTCCCGACATTTCCAGTTTGAATCCAACTTATCCCTTACCGGAGCTAATGCAGATTACCGCAGCCCAATTAGCCCTTCCCAAAGCGGACTGGCGGTATTGTCACTTTATAACCTGCTCGCCAAAAAGGCCGGGTCCGGCACTGTTGCGGGCGCATCAGTGGATTTGCCCTACCTGGCAAAAGCAGCCGATGAACTATGGGCCAGCCGTGGAAATTCTCTGGTTGTGTCCGGGTCAAACGATCCGAACGTGCAGGTGGTCATCCACGCGATCAACGAACTGTTGGGAAATGCCGGTACTACCGTAGATTTTCAACATCCGGTCCATTTCCGCAAGGGTGACGATCGGCGCATGAATCAGCTGATCACGGACCTGAACGGTGGACGTGTGGGAGCAGTTATTTTTTACAATTGCAACCCAGTCTACGATTTCGGTGGTGGACAGGCCCTGGCCGAAGGGATTGCCAAGGCGAAAGTGTCGGTATCCACCGCTGAAGTGAAAAACGAGACCGCCTCGCTGGTGCAGTACCTGGCGCCGGATCACCATTACCTGGAATCCTGGAACGATTACCTGCCGAAGAAAGGCATGTACAGCCTGGCTCAGCCAACCATTTCTCCTTTGTTTAATACCAGACAGGCGCCCGAAAGCTTTTTGAAATGGGCCGGAAATACGACTTCTTATTTCGATTTTATCCGTGAAGCCTGGCAAGCAGTACACGAAGGATTGGACGACGGTTCCGATTTTCAAACTTTCTGGGACAAATGTCTGCACGACGGGGTCTATCAGGCTCCGGAAGTAGAAGGTGCCGAAGAAACGACGGTTGTCGCTAGCGGAGATATTGCAGCAGCAGCTGCGGCCATAGGCAAAACCTATCAGGCGCAAGGATCTGGATCCGAGTTGGCCGTATACGTCAAAACCGGTATTGGTTCCGGAGCATTTGCCAACAATCCCTGGTTGCAGGAAATGCCGGATCCGATTTCAAAGGCTACCTGGGACAATTACCTCACGGTATCCCAAAAATGGGCCAATGAGAACGGCTTGCAGATGAAGGAGGGAGCCACGCAGTTGGCGAATGTTTCTGCCAATGGGGTTTCCTTTACGGTTCCCGTATTGGTGCAGCCTGGACAAGCGGATGGTACCTTCGGGCTGGCGCTTGGCTACGGGCGTACGGCTGCCGGTAGGGTCGCCGACGGATTGGGTGTGAATGCGTACGCTTTGTTGAACAGCAGCAAGGGCTTTGTCAACTACGACCTGACCGAAGGGGTGAGTGTGAGTCTTAGTGGAGAAGCGTACAGCATTGCGCAGACCCAGACGCATCAGACGTACATGGGAAGGAGTTTTGTCATACAAGAAGCTACCCTGGGCGAATACAAAGAAGACGCAAGTGCCGGAAGGTATCATCCGGAAATATACAAGGATGGAGAGTTTGTAAAGCCAAGCAAAATCTCGCTGTGGTCTGGACATAAATACAGCCAACACCACTGGGGATTGGCTATTGATATGAATTCCTGTACCGGATGTTCGGCGTGTACCGTCGCTTGTCAGGTGGAAAACAACGTGGCCGTTGTTGGGAAGCAGGAAGTGCTTAATCGCCGGGAAATGGCCTGGATCCGGATAGATCGGTACTACAGTTCGCCGGAAGCTGCCAGTTCCAACAAGGAATTGGAGCAGGCTGCTGACAACCCGGAAGTGACCTTCCAGCCCATGATGTGCCAGCATTGCAATAATGCACCTTGCGAAACAGTTTGCCCGGTTGTGGCGACCACGCACAGTTCCGAAGGCTTGAATCAAATGACGTACAATCGTTGCATCGGTACCCGTTACTGTGCCAACAACTGTCCGTATAAAGTAAGGCGATTCAACTGGTTCAAGTACCACGACAACAAGGAGTTTGCGGGTGTGAATACGGCTCAAAATGATGATTTGGGTAAAATGGTTCTGAATCCGGATGTAACGGTGAGAGCCAGAGGGGTGATGGAAAAATGCTCCATGTGTGTACAGCGTATTCAGGCGGGTAAATTGACCGCCAAGCGTGAAAACCGAAAGATCAAGGATGGAGATATTAACGTGGCTTGTGCCGTGGCTTGTCCTTCCGAAGCGCTGGTTTTTGGTGACATGAACGATCCGGAGTCAAAAGTTTCCCGCATGCTGAAGATTGAAGAGAATTCAACCGAGGCGATCAAGGAGGTCAATGAGGAACGGGCTTATCACGTGCTTGAGGAAATCAATGTGAGCCCGAACGTGTGGTACTTTACCAAGATCAGAAATAAGGACAAAAACGAAGCTTAAAAAATAAAACGATAAACTATGCAGGTTACTTCACCCGTACGCGATCCGCTGGTCACCGGCGGTAAGACATACAAGGACGTCACCAATGATATTGCCAGGCAGGTCGAAGGAAAGCCTACCGTTGGTTGGTTGCTTGGATTGGCGGTGTCTTTAGGTGCACTTTTGATAGGCAGCTTGGCCCTGGTAGCTACCCTTTGGGAAGGCATTGGCATGTGGGGGCTTAACAAGACCGTAGGCTGGGCCTGGGATATCACCAATTTCGTTTGGTGGGTCGGAATCGGCCACGCAGGTACCCTTATTTCGGCGGTTTTGCTTTTGTTCAGACAAAAATGGCGGACATCGATCAATCGGGCCGCAGAAGCCATGACGATTTTCGCGGTTATTTGTGCGGCGCTGTTTCCCTTGATTCACATGGGTAGACCTTGGATCGGTGCCATTTGGGCATTGCCTCTGCCAAACACCTACGGGTCGCTGTGGGTGAATTTCAATTCTCCCCTGCTTTGGGACGTATTTGCTATCTCCACCTATTTTTCTGTTTCACTTGTCTTTTGGTACATCGGGTTGATTCCGGACTTCGCCACGATTCGGGATCGGGCGACGGGTTTGCGCAAGACCATTTACGGGGCGTTGAGTTTTGGATGGGACGGGGCTGCCAGTACCTGGATGCGGTACGAAAGTGTTTCGCTGATTCTGGCCGGTTTGGCCACGCCTTTGGTACTTTCCGTACACACGATTGTGTCCTTTGACTTTGCTACTTCGGTGATTCCTGGATGGCACACCACCATTTTCCCGCCTTACTTTGTGGCAGGGGCAATCTTTTCCGGGTTTGCCATGGTACTCACGCTGATGATTGTGACCCGAAAAGTATTCAAGTTGGAAGATTACATCACCATCGGCCATATAGAGTTGATGAATATTGTGATCATCATTACCGGGTCTATTGTGGGGATCGCCTACATCACGGAATTCTTTATCGCCTGGTATTCCGGGGTAGCGGCTGAGCAGTATGCGTTTGTAAACCGGATGTTTGGTCCCTATTGGTGGGCCTATTGGTCCATGATGACCTGCAACGTGATTTCTCCACAGCTTTTCTGGTTCAAAAAGATCCGGACTTCGATCGTAGCGACATTTATTCTTTCCCTGGTTGTAAATATAGGGATGTGGTTTGAGCGTTTTGTGATCATCGTCACTTCGCTACACCGCGACTACCTCCCTTCTTCCTGGGTGATGTTTTATCCGACGATCACCGATGTTGGCGTTTACCTCTTTACCTTTGGCTTCTTTTTTACCGCGTTTTTATTGTTTGCCAAATTTTTCCCAGTGATCAATATGGCAGAGGTAAAGTCAGTTTTGAAATCTTCATCTGAAAAAAAACTTAACTAATCATGGAAAGAGACAAGCATTTTATTCTGGGGGTCTTTGATGATGAGGACATTCTGCTGAATGCCGTTAGAGAGGTACGCGCCACTGGAATCCGAATTCACGAAGTATTTTCCCCGTATCCGGTTCATGGACTGGACGAGGAACTGGGTTACAGAAGAAGCCGTCTTCCCATTGCCGCTTTTCTGTTTGGACTTTTGGGAACCACCTTGGCCTTGACCATGCAGTTTTATATGATGAAATTCGACTGGCCGATGATCATCGGTGGCAAGGACCACGCAGCTTTTCCGGATTTTATTCCCGTTACCTTTGAGTTGACCGTATTGTTGGCAGCTTTTGGGATGGTCGGGGTGTTTATGATCAGCAGTAACCTAAAGCCCTGGGGACAACCCCGGATTTTTGACCTGAGAAGTACCGATGATAAGCACATTATGGCCATCGATGTCGCCACCAATGCTTCCGTGGATATGGAAAAAATCAAGGATGCCTTGAAGAGTTCCGGCGCCACGGAGGTGAATAGTAAAAGTTTTGACTAAGTAATCGCTATCAAATGAAACGAGTAACATCCATATATAGCTTGGCAGTGGTCGGTATCGCACTTGGAATGGTTTCCTGCAGTGCCGAAGGAGACTATCCGGGAACAGAATACGCGCCTCAAATGTATCATTCCGTCCCTTACGAGCCGTTGAGCCAGATTCCGAACGAAGAAGAAGGCATGTGGCTTTCTAACCGGGAAGATGGTAAGGGAGAGTTTTACAATAGCAACCCCAACAATCAACACAAGATGAACATGCGTATGCCTGTTCCCAATACGGTACCGAGAGATCCACGAGGTGTATTGCCCTACCGGTTGCGGGTAGCAGACTTGGAAGGCGCTGCATTGGTAGAGAATCCCATTGAGGTGGACGATCAGGTACTTGCTGAAGGAAGGGAATTGTACGTACAGTATTGTTCTTCCTGCCATGGTACCGGAGGAGAAGGTGACGGAAAGGTCGGAGAAGTGATCGGAGGTGTGGCCAATTTGAAAGGAGGCGCCTATATCAACCTACCGGAAGGTCACATTTTTCACGTGATCACACACGGCAAAGGTAGAATGGGTGCACATGGTTCGCAGATTACTGCTGACAGAAGGTGGAAAATCGTACACTATGTTAAACAAGAAATTCAGACGCAATAATGGCACAGGCAAACAACTACAATTTGGATCAGAGATTTGATTTTACCGCTTCGGTAAAGAAGGTTATTTTCATTCTGGGTGGCATTGGTGCCTTGCTGTTGGTGATCGGGATTCTTTCCGCTGCTTTAAGTGGTGGTCATGGAGCGGGAGAAGAGGGCGGACATGCCTTTCATTGGACCAAGCGTCTTTTTGCCAATATCTGGATTAATAATGTGTATTTCACCGGAATAGCAATAATTGGCGTCTTTTTCTTTGCGATCCAGTATGCGGCGCAGGCGGGCTGGTCCACGGCATTGCTACGAATAATGATTTCTTTCGGGTATTGGCTACCGATCGCAGCTGTCTTGATGCTTGCCACCTTTTTCGTAGCCAACCACGACCTGTTTCACTGGACGCATAGTTATGTATTTGACAAAGCCGACCCGGCCTACGACCGCATCATCGATGGAAAGGGAAATTTTTTCTATTGGCCGATGGAAAAAGGGACCTTCCCGATCTTTTACATCGTTCGGATGGTGGTGTTTTTTGGCTTTTGGGTGTTTTTCTTTAATAAATTGAAGTCCTTATCTTACGAAGAAGACCTACAGGGTGGTACCTCGTATTGGTATACCATCCGAAAATGGTCAGCCATTTTTCTGGTTTTCTTTGCTGTTTCTTCCTCCATAAGCGCCTGGGACTGGGTGATGTCCATTGATACCCACTGGTTTTCGACATTGTTTGGATGGTATGTTTTTGCATCCTGGTTTGTTGCCGGCTTGTCTGCCATAACCTTGGTCACTATATTCTTGAAGGACCAGGGATACCTGGAAATGGTCAATCAAAATCACATCCACGATCTTGGAAAATTCGTTTTTGCTTTTTCTATTTTTTGGACCTATATCTGGTTTTCTCAGTTCCTGTTGATCTATTATGCGAACATTCCAGAAGAGTCAGTGTATTTTATAGAAAGGCTTTCCAGTGACGTGTATGGACCGTATATATTTGTAAACATTGTGTTAAACTTTGTTTTACCCTTTCTTGTTCTTATGACAAGAGATGCAAAAAGGCATAATATCTTCTTGAAACTGGTATGTACGCTGATAATTCTTGGGCATTGGATTGATTTCTTTCTGATGGTTCAACCGGGAACACTCGGGCATAACGGTGGCGTTGGATTGATGGAGTTGGGAATGTTACTGGTTTATGGTTCTGCTTTCGCTTTTGTGGCGCTCAGTAATCTCTCCAAGCACAACCTGATCGCCAAAAACCATCCCATGTTGGAAGAAAGTTATCATCATCACATTTAATTACATTCCGAAACAGTTATAAATTATGTACGGACTTCTTATTTCAATAGGTGTATTACTTCTGATTCTGGTAATCTGGATGGTGTACAGAATTCAGACCCTGATTTCGGTTGCCAAGGGTTCCGATAAGAAAATAGCGACCACCAGTAATAAAGTAAATGCGGCCTTGTTCATGGTGTTTCTCATTGGAGCAGGTGGGTTGATGGTTTGGTATTCTATCAAAGAATTTGATAATTACCAACTACCTATCGGCTCTGAACACGGCATTGTCACGGATCGTCTGTTTTGGATTACCATGGCCGTTACTGGTTTTATCTTTATCCTTACCCACATTTTGCTGTTTTGGTTTAGCTATCACTACCAATACAAGGAAAATAAGCGTGCTGCGTACTATCCGGATAACAACAAATTGGAAATCATTTGGACGCTCGTTCCGGCAGTTGTCCTGGCTGTTTTGGTTATCTCCGGATGGAAAGCCTGGTCGGATATCACAGGGCCTGCTCCTGAAGACGCCCACGTGGTGGAAATCATGGGGTATCAGTTTGCATGGGACATTCGTTATCCTGGTGCAGACAATCAGTTGGGCGATTACGATTACCGCTTGACAACGGCCATGAATTCCAGGGGTATTGATTTTACGGACAAGAACTCCTTTGACGACTTCCCGGCCCAAAATGTGGTGATTCCTAAAGGCGAGCCGGTATTGTTCAAGATACGTGCACGTGACGTGTTGCATTCGGTGTTTGCTCCTCACATGCGACTGAAAATGGATGCAGTACCAGGCATGCCAACCCGGTTCTGGTTCGTTCCAAATAAAACGACCGCCGAAATGCGGGCGGAATTGGGCGACGAGGAGTTTGAATACGAGATCGCGTGTACAGAAGTTTGCGGAAGTGGCCACTTCTCCATGCGAAAGACGATTACCGTTGTTGAGCCGGATGAATACCGCAAATGGATGGCGGAACAAACGCCTTTTATCAAAAGCAACCCGGATTTGGTAGTCGATTTGCCAGCTGACTTGAAGGAATTGGCGGATATTTACATTAACGAAGAATAATACTCATTGATAAACTACGTATAACATGGCAGTAGCAAACGTTTCAGCGCATGATGTGTCGCATCACGACCATCACGACCATGAGCACAGAGAAAACTTCATTACGAAGTATATATTTTCCACAGACCATAAAATGATCGCCAAGCAGTACCTGATTTCAGGAATGTTTTGGGCATTTATTGGCGGGTTTTTGTCGGTGCTATTTAGGTTACAGCTAGGTTTCCCCGAGATGGATCTTTCCTTTTTGCGTCCACTTCTGGGCGGATGGATTGATTCTAGCGGGAAGTTGGATCCGAACTTCTACCTTGCATTGGTAACGATGCACGGCACGATCATGGTGTTCTTTGTGTTGACCGCCGGATTGAGCGGAACGTTCTCAAATTTTCTCATCCCGCTTCAAATTGGCGCCCGGGACATGGCTTCCGGATTCATGAACATGCTCTCTTATTGGTTCTTTTTTATCTCCGGAGTCATCATGTTTGCGTCACTTTTTCTGGAAAAAGGGCCCGCCGCTGGAGGGTGGGTAGTGTATCCTCCCTTGTCGGCGCTTGAGCAAGCCATCCCGGGGTCCGGATTGGGGATGACATTGTGGTTGATTGCAATGACTTTCTTTATTGCCTCTTCGTTGTTGGGAGGTATCAATTACATCACAACAGTAATTAATCTCCGAACCAAGGGCATGTCGTTTTCTCGGTTGCCGCTTACGATTTGGGCGTTTTTCCTTACGGCTGTGATTGGATTATTGTCCTTCCCAGTTCTTTTTTCGGCAGCATTACTGTTAGTGTTTGATAGGAGTTTCGGGACAAGTTTCTACCTGTCCGATATTTATATCGGAGGAGAGGCCTTGCCAAATACGGGAGGTAGTGCTGTGTTGTATCAGCACCTGTTCTGGTTCCTGGGCCACCCGGAAGTATATATTGTCCTTTTGCCCGCTCTTGGAATCACTTCCGAGATCATTGCTACGAATTCCAGGAAGCCAATATTTGGTTACAAGGCGATGATCATTTCCATGTTGGGCATTACGATTTTGTCTTTCGTGGTGTGGGCACACCACATGTTTGTGTCAGGCTTAAATCCATTCCTGGGTTCCATCTTTATGTTTCTGACCCTGATTATTGCGGTTCCCTCAGCTGTGAAAGTGTTTAATTACCTGACCACTCTTTGGCGAGGAAACCTGCGCTTCACACCCGGGATGTTGTTTTCCATTGGTTTGGTTTCGTTTTTCATTTCGGGTGGTCTTACGGGAATATTCCTGGGAAACTCTGCGATTGATATTCAGTTACACGATACCTACTTTGTGGTAGCGCACTTCCACCTGGTGATGGGTTCTGCCTCTTTCTTTGGGATGATGGCTGGTATCTACCATTGGTTCCCCAAGATGTTTGGCCGCATGATGGATGAAAAATTAGGGCATGTTCATTTTTGGCTGACCTTCGTTGGTGTGTACATGGTATTTTTCCCCATGCACTATATTGGTATCGCGGGTTTTCCTAGAAGGTACTATAGCTGGACAAATTACTCGTTCTCAGATATGTATACCGATCTGAATATGTTCGTATCGGTAGCGGCGATTGTGACATTTGGTGCACAAATGATTTTTGTCTTCAATTTCTTCTATAGCATGTATAAAGGAAGAAAGGCGAGCGCTAACCCCTGGCAGTCAAACACACTGGAATGGACGACGCCGATCAGCCCAGGGCATGGAAACTGGCCGGGTGAGATTCCTGCTGTGTACCGATGGCCGTATGATTACAGCAAGCCGGGAGCTAAGGAAGATTTTATCCCTCAAACGGTGCCTCTTTCCGCTACTCCTGAATCAAACCTGCCTCATGAAAATAAGCTGGTGCAATTAGAAAAAGAGATTATGGCGGAGGAAGGTGACGTGTTGGTAGCCGATGAATCAAAAGGATCGTAAACGAATAAGTAGCTTCCGTCGGATCAGTTTGGTTACGACGGTTGCTGTTTTCTTTCTTATTTTGGTAGGCGGGATTGTTCGTAGTACCGGAGCCGGTATGGGATGTCCCGATTGGCCAACCTGTTTTGGTAGCTGGATACCTCCGACTTCAGAGGAACAGCTTCCGGACGATTATGCGTCGGTCTATGTGGCCCAGCGGGTGGCTAAAAATGAGCGATTTGTTGCGTTGCTTGGCGGATTGGGCTTTTCGTCCCTTGCGCAGCAGATTGAAGAAGACGATTCGATCTTGCAGTCCGAGCCATTCAATGCGACGAAAACCTGGATCGAATACATTAACCGACTAATCGGTGTCGTTATCGGCTTCCTGATCGTCTCGACTTTCCTGCAATCCATACGGCTTAGAAAAATTGATTTAACTGCAACGCTTTTGTCTTTCCTGGCGTTGGTTCTGGTTGTCTTTCAGGGTTGGCTAGGTTCCATTGTCGTGTCGACCAACTTGCTGCAGTGGATGATAAGCGTACACATGATTGTGGCATTGGTTTTAGTTTGCCTATTGTTGTACATTTACTTCCGTTCTGGAAGATTGGTTCATTTTGGTGAGGTGTTGGATAGGCAAGATGTGGGTCCGGACGAGCGGAGTCGGGTCCGGTTTTGGCTTGGCGTAGGGATTCTTTTGATGTTTGTGCAGGTAGTTTTGGGAACGCAGGTGCGCGAGCAAATTGACCTGATAGCAGTGGAGTTGGGTTACCAAGATCGCTCATTGTGGATTTCTCGATTGGGTAGCAGTTTTTACATTCATCGCTCGTTTTCGTTGGTATTGATTGGCATGCACGCCTATTTGTTGTTTCGCATCATTCGATCCGGAGGCTGGGAGAGCGGGCTGATAAACCGATTTAAGTGGCTGGTAGGATTGATGCTTACCGTGGTGCTTTCAGGCGTTGTGATGGCTTATTTAGGTATCCCGGCGTTTGTTCAACCCCTGCATTTACTGCTGGGGTCGTTGATAATTGGATTTCAATATTACCTATGGCTGGAAATGGGTGTTGTGGCCCACCAACCTAAAAAGAATGTTTTGGTATGAGTACGCTAGATATATCGGATAAATTGGTTTTTGATGCCTGGAAAGTGCGGTATCGGGCATACATGGACTTGCTCAAGGTGCGGCTTTCAGCGCTGGTGACGTTCTCTGCGGTGTTTGGGTTTATTCTCGGCCATTCCGGTCAGGTGTTTTCCTGGACAACGTTTTTTGGGTTGATTGCAGGTGGCTTTTTGGTTAGTGGAGCTTCGGGTGCGGCCAATGAAATCATGGAGCGGGAATACGACAAACTCATGAAGCGGACGCAAAATAGGCCCCTTCCGTTGCAGTTAATTTCCGTCAGGGAAGCGTATTGGTTTACTAGTATCGCTGCGGTAGCCGGTGTTCTTTTGCTGGCGTATTTTACCAATTGGCTGACGACTGGGTTGGGCGTATTAAGCATGGTGTTGTACGTATTTGTTTACACACCCTTAAAACGCGTAGGGCCCATAGCGGTGTTGGTAGGCGCGGTGCCCGGGGCGATGCCGCCTTTGTTGGGGTGGACAGCGGCTACAGGGGGAATCTCCTACGAAGCATTGATTATTTTTGGTATTCAGTTTATTTGGCAATTTCCGCACTTCTGGGCTATCGCCTGGGTGAGTGACGAGGATTATAAGAAAGCAGGATTTAAATTGTTGCCATCCGGTGGCCAAAAGGATTTGAACACCGCAATACAGATCATGATTTACACCTTGTTTCTGCTGCCTTTAGGTTTATTGCCGACCTATTTTGGGTTTACCGGGTTGAATTCCGGAATTGTGGCTACTATTTGCGGGGTGTTATTTTTGGCGCAAACCTTCTCACTAATGCGGGATTGTTCCAGAAAATCTGCATTAAAGATCATGTTCGGTTCCTTTTTGTACCTACCGATTGTACAAATCGCTTATTTATTGGATAAAATTTAGTAGGAATGGAAGAGAAATTAGCGTTTGTAGAAGGTGCCGAGCAGCCCCTATCCATGCACCCGAAGAAGTTTGCTTTGTGGTTGTTTATCGTAAGTGTGGTGATGGTCTTTGCGGGAATGACTAGTGCGTACATTGTTCGGCAGTCGGAGGGTAATTGGCTGGAGTTTGATCTGCCGGATGTGTTTTGGTACAATTCGGGGATCATTGTGCTGAGTAGCTTGAGCATTCACTGGTCGTATCTATCGGCGAAAAAGGATGAGTTTAATTCACTTAAACTTGGATTGATTGCCACGACTTTACTAGGGCTTGCATTTCTGGTCGGTCAATGGTATAGCTGGATCGCGCTGGTGGAGCAGGATGTGTATTTTGTAGGTAATCCAGCAGGTTCGTTTATGTATGTTTTTACGGGTTTGCATGGATTACATCTGGTTAGTGGTGTGATTTTTCTAATTATTGTATTAATTTCGTCTCTAGGAAACAAAATCCATTCCCAAAACATGCCCCAGTTGGAGATGTGTGTGACGTACTGGCACTTTCTGGGAGGCTTGTGGTTGTATCTGTTTATGTTTTTGCTTCTAAATCATTAAAATTTAAGTTAACTTAATAATTATGTCTTCGACTGCTATTGAAATCCAATCCAAAAGAGGCGTATGGGGTGGTGGAAACGAGCCGCTGAAAGCAAGCTACGGCAAGCTCATGATGTGGTTTTTTCTGCTATCTGATATTTTTACTTTCACTGCCTTTCTGATTACCTATGGGGCAATCCGGGTCAGTTATCCCGCCTATGGGGGAGAAGTCGCCGATTTTGTAAGTTCCAACGAATACTGGCCCATACCCGAGATGATTTTCGATGCGATCCCATTCGTACATGGGGGGCATTTTCCATTGGTGTTTGTGGGCTTAATGACGTTCATTTTGATTTTGAGCTCGGTTACGATGGTTTTGGCGGTAGAGGCCGGGCACCGGAACGATAAGAAAGACGTGGTAAAGTGGATGCTGTGGACCTTGCTTGGAGGGATAACTTTCCTTAGCTGTCAGGCCTGGGAGTGGACGCACTTTATTCATGGCACGGATGAGGGAGCAATGCTTACCTATGTCAATTCATTCAACAACGTGGTTAGCGAGACGGTTTATGGAGCTAACCTGTTGGTTAACGAATACGGACCGGCACCTTTCGCACAGTTGTTTTTCTTTATTACCGGATTTCATGGGTTCCACGTAACGATTGGTGTATTTCTACTGTTTCTCGCATTTTACCAGGCAGCAGTTGGCGTCTACGAAGAACGAGGACATTACGAAATGATTGAAAAAATTGGCTTGTACTGGCACTTTGTGGACTTGGTCTGGGTGTTTGTATTTACCTTTTTCTATTTGATTTAGAACATTAACCGCATAGTTGAATTATGGCACAAGAAAGTAAAAACGGGTTGGAAGTCATTCCAAGAGACTCGGCAAAGATTAAGAAAATATGGATGACGGCATTGATCCTTCTTGTGGTGACTGCCGTGGAATTTCTACTTGCTTTTACCATGGAGCGGGGAATGTTGCTGTACATCATTTTCATCGTGTTGACGATTGTGAAAGCCAAATACATCATGATGGAGTTCATGCACCTCGGGGAAGAAGCAAAACCGCTGTTTTATTCGATTATTGTTCCGCTTATCTTTTTGATCTGGTTGATCATCGCCCTTTTCAAGGAAGGTTCGGATATCTTTTTGATGCGTTGGTAAGTAGGCGGTAAAAATGTATATCAATGAATGGTTGGAGTGGAATCTTCAACCATTTTTTTTGTTATGAGATAGTATGAAAATGTTACGCTTTCTTCAAATCCTGGTGTTGATCTGTGTGTTGATGATCCCTGTATTGATTATTCTATTTTTACGGGGGTTTACGTCTAACGAATATTCCATTCCCATCTTGTACGAGCAAGGGGTGGAAGATCCTTACCAGCAGTGCGATTACGGGGGAAATACCGGACAGCATTTCATACCGGATTTTTCCCTGGTAGATCAATTCGACAGGAGTATCGGAAGGGAAGATATGGGGGGAAAGATTACGGTAGTCGATTTTTTCTTTACTAGCTGCCCCAGCATTTGTCCGGTGATGTCCTCGGAGATGGAGCGGGTGCAGGATGCTTTCCGAAACGACGATCGGGTGCAGTTGTTTTCCATCAGTATTGATCCTACCTACGACACGCCTGAAGTACTATCCGAATATGCCGACAGGCATCGGGCAGAACGTGACAAATGGTTTTTCCTTACGGGAGACAAGGGTTCCATTTACGAGCTGGCCAGGTGCGGATTTGTGCTACCTACCATCGATGGGGACTCGGTACCGGAGGATTTTATCCATAGTGATAAATTCGTATTGGTGGATGAGTTGGGTAGAATTAGGGGGTATTACAGCGGTACCGAAAGAGAAAGTGTGGATGAATTGATAGTAGAAACAAAAATTTTATTATACAATGGAAAATAAAATCGAATTAGAGAACCAGGATAAATCCATGTTGCGTTGGATTACCCTAATATCCGTATTGGTGCCCATTGTGGTGGCCGTATTGCTTTTTATGCCTTCAAAAATTGATACGGGACAGGAATGGGTTTATTTTTTGCCCCATTTGAATGCGGTTATCAATTCCGCGGCTACTTTGGCGCTGGTGCTCGGAGTCGTCTTTATCAAGCAGGGTAAGGTCGCCTGGCACAAGGCTTCCATGACCATTGCCTTTGCATTAGGCGCATTGTTTTTGGTCAGTTACGTGTTGTACCACGCTTCGGCAGAAAGTACCAGTTTTGGCGGTGAGGGCTGGATTAGAGGCCTGTATTATTTTCTTTTGATTACGCACATCATTTTGGCCGCTGTAGCCTTGTTTCCCATCCTTTGGGCTTACTATTATGGCTATACCGGGCAGTATGCCCGGCACCGGAAGGTGGTGAAATACGCGTTTCCGATTTGGCTTTATGTGACGGTCACTGGTGTAATCGTTTACTTAATGATCAGCCCCTACTACACGCATTGAGGTTTTTTGTTCCGCATGCGAGAACTTTGTTGACATGAAAACCGTTTAGGATACAGATGAGAAATCGTGCGAAATACCTTATTGCCGGACTGGTGACCGCAATGCTAAGTTTACAGCAAGTGGCTGCGCAGTGCGCCATGTGCCGAGCGACCATTGAAAACAATGTAAGTAATGGCGACACCACCGTGGGCGCTGGATTGAATGTAGGTATCCTGTATCTGTTTCTGGCTCCTTACCTTCTATTGTCCATTATCGGCTATTTTTGGTACAAAAAAGCGAAACAGAAGAAGCGCTTTTCGTTACGTTCATAGGCGTTATTTTTTTGGCGGTTACCGCTGTGTTTTGTTTTCTTATCCAAGGCTTACTTTTTTTATCAAAAGTAGAACGGATTTTGCTTGGTTGCTTCTAGCTTTATAGACTGGCCGAACGACAATGCTAAAGAAAAGAAGACTCATACTTATCGCATCCATTCTCATGCTTGGGATCGTTTTGTCGGTGAATTTTTTTATGGGGAACGATCGGGGACAGGCACCGGAAGTACATCGTTCATTACTGGAAGGCAAAATGGCCGAAGTAATTGCGGGTTTCGATGAGGATTATATCGAAATTCTAATGCGTAACCGTCCCAACCAAAATCCAACCTTTCACTCCCTCACTTTTTCCAGCCACTATGCGTTTTACCTTTTTTCCGAAGGAGGCGAGTTGTATTATTGGTCCGATGTAGAAATGGTACCTCGGTTTGAAAGCCTTTCACTTTCGAGAAAGTATCAATTATTGGAAAATGAGCGGGGTCTTTATTTTGCAAAACTCAGGAGGATGGACCGAAACGATTCCGCTTTCTGGTTACTTCAGGTGTATCCCCTCGTGAGTAAGGTGGACATTGATAATGAATACCTGATAAGTGGCTTCAATGAGGAGGTTTTTGGGAATGATCGCTTCATTTTATCCAATCAACCCAAAGCGGGCTACCAGGATGTTGCCGTAGAAGGCGAGTACCTGTACTCCATTTTTTATAGGGTCGGGTACGATCCGGTTGGGCAGTCATTTAATCACACCTTATTGGTCTTCTTTTTTTCCCTGCTGGGCTTGGTCCTGATTTTAGGAGGTGATTTCGTTTACACCCTGTGGAACAAAGGCAGGCGATCTATGGCTACCTTGTATACCTTTCTGATATTGGCCTGCATCCGACTATTGATGCTTGCCTTTAGTTTTCCCAAAGATTTTTTTCAGACCGGCATTTTTGATCCCGGTTTGTATGCCTCTTCCCGGATCAACCCCAGCCTGGGTGATTTGCTGCTTAATGTCGTATGTTACCTGGTGGTGTTAAGCATGGTCATTGCGATACTCGGGAAAAAGCGGGTGTTGATAAATTTTATTCAATTCCGAAAAAAGTACGGGTATGGGGTTCAGTTGGCAGCCGCTTTCCTGTTGTCCACGGTTTTGATGTTTTTGTTTTTCTTTCTTTACCTAAACATTGTCGAAAATGCCCAGTGGAATCTTAGTATTGCGTCTATTCCCACCTTCAATTACCTGAAAGGAATCAGTCTGCTGGTGGTTTTCCTTGGTGGTGCGGCCTACTTGCTGTTTTCCATAATTGGCTTGAACATGGTGCTCTACAAGCGTACGGATCAGGTTTTCTATCCGCTAAAGGTAGTGCTGGCCATCTCGTTTCCAGTGATCCTGTTGCTGTTTTTTGCGGATTTTATCCTGTTGTTGGCTTTTCTGGCCCATTTGATATTGGTAATCGGTATCGTTAGTTTTAAGTTGTACAACAAGCTTTTTAAACTTGAATTCAATACGTTTCTGACCTTCTTTTTTGCGTGCCTGGTCGGGGCGATTATCACGGGTGCGGCTTCTTACCAGCACAACCGAAACGACGAAATCCGCTCCAAGGAAAAATTTGCCAATACAATCATGTTGGACAGGGATGTTATGGGTGAGTTTTTGTTGGAGGAAATCATTGACCGCATTCAGGAAGACTTGTTTATCATAAACCGGTTGTCCGACCCGCTTCTTTCAAAGGATCCCATTGAGCGGAAATTACGAAAAATCTACCTCTCGGGCTATTTTGATCAGTACAGCCAACACATTTCTATTTACAATTCATCGGGTCAGCTGCTTGTTGGGGGCAGAGAGGAGCAAAGCCTGGACGAATACAAGCGGAAGTACATGAATAGCGATTACGCAACGCAGGTGTACAATCTGTATCACGTGAAAACTACAGAAACCAACACAGGAAACCGGTTGGTTGCATTCATCAAACTCCAAAAAGAGGGGAATTTTTTAGCAACCATCGTGATTGAATTGAACCAGCAGCGGTTGGAATCCGGCAAGGCCTTTCCAAAACTGCTGATGGACAATCAGTACGCATCGAATTACATACAGGTAGATTTTGATTTTGCGATTTTTGAGTCGGGAAATCTGGAATACAGCTCGGGTGTATACAGCTACCGCAATCCAGAAATAGAAGAGATTTTAAGCGATCCGGCATTGATGACACGGGGAGTTATCCAGGGTGGCTACCATCATTTTGGCGTGCCATACGGTGAAAAAATAATTGTCGTAACCTCCCCCCAATACCCGGATAATTACATATTGGGAGACATCGCCTTTTTCTTTGTCAGTTACCTGATCGTCACGCTACTATCAATATGTGTCTATTTGGTTCTGGCCGGGGTGAACAGATTACGGTTCAATTATGCCACCAAACTGCAGCTGTACCTGAATTTCGCTTTTTTCTTTCCCATGCTGATCATCAGCATCATCGCCGTAGGATTTTTGAGTCATTCGTATACGGAGGACCTGCACCGGCAGTACTTCCAGAAAGCCGGTATCATTCGGGACAATCTCAACCGTAACCTGGGAGGGGATCAGTTTAGCGGGATGAATAAGGACGACATCAATAGCGAATTGTATGCACTGTCCAGTGCCACAGATGCGGATATCAACTTGTATCTACCCGATGGGCTGCTCCTGGCAACCAACCAGCCCGCTATTTTCGATAAAAAAATCCTGACAAATTACCTGCATCCCCGGGCCTATGCTATGTTTATTGAATTGCTTGAGAATCGTCTTTTGCAGACCGAGCGTGTAGGCAATATGCAATTTAAAACCGTATACCTGGCCTTAAAAAATGGTGAAAACCAACAGTTGCAGGCCATCATCGCCATTCCTTTTTTTGAAGCAGAGGAGGAATTGAATGCGATGATAACGGAGGTTTTTAGTAATATCCTGGTGATTTTTGTGGTCATGTTCCTGATCTTTTTGGTCATTTCCTACTTTGTTTCGAGGCATCTCACCCACCCCTTTAAGTTACTTACCCAAAAACTAAAAGATACCAACCTGGAAAACAACGAATACATGGTCTGGCCGTCCCGGGATGAAATAGGCTTGTTGGTCAATGAGTACAACAACATGCTATTTAAACTGGAAGCCAGTAAGAAGGTGTTGGCCTCCAACGAGAAAGAGTCTGCCTGGAGGGAAATGGCCAAGCAGGTGGCCCATGAAATCAAGAACCCACTCACGCCAATGAAGCTGACCCTTCAGCACCTGCTGCGGTTGAAAGCAGAGAATAAACTGGAACAGGGCGACGCGCTGGAAAGGCCCATTTTGTCCATCATTCACCAAGTGGATACCCTGAGTGACATTGCCAGCTCCTTTTCTACCTTTGCCAAAATGCCGCTTCCCAAAAACCAGGAACTTGATTTCCGTGCGGTGGTGAACGAATGCGTTTCGCTTTTTTGCACCCGGGAGGACGTACAGCTGGAATTCGAAGATTGCACACCAGAAGGCAGTTCCGCCAGAATAATGGGGGATGAAAAACTATACGGAAGAGTAATTTCAAACCTGATTATCAACGGCATACAGGCAGTTCCCGAGGGGAAAAGACCGCTGATTGTGATTCGGCTCAGCTACGAAAAGGAAGGAACGATACAATTGGCTATCCGGGATAATGGTCGAGGGATCGACGAGGAATTAAAAGCCAAAGTGTTTTTGCCCAACTTCAGCACGAAAACAGATGGCTCCGGTCTGGGGCTGGCAATTGCGAAGCGTGGCGTGGAGACAGCAGGCGGGAAAATTTGGTTTCGTACGACAAAGGACTCAGGTACTGTCTTTTACCTGCGTTTTCCCCTAATTGGGTAGCTACACAATTTATACCGGGGAATTTGTTACTTTAGTGCCCGGTAATTGTCTGCGTTATGTGGTTGGTGAAGTATTTTTTAACCGTTTTGACAGCGTTTTCGGGGCTGGCGGCTTTGGCTCAGTCGATGCCGGCGATCTGCCGTTGGAAAAAAATTGGCAGTAATGCCAATGAATTGTTGCTGGATTCCCTAAGCATACGACCGTCTACCCTCCGGGTTTTTGGACCTTCCGGTGACCAAATTCCCCATTCCTACACCTTGAGTACCGGCAAGATTTCTTTTGGCGTAGCAGAGGCTGATTTACCCGACTCAGTGCGGCTTTGCTACGAGCGCTTGCCTTTTTCCTTTCACCATACCTATCAAAAACGCTCCCTGTCGGAGGATTACGATTCCCTGGCCTTCTTCAGGGATACGCCCCCGAAAAAGAAACCCGTCATGGATTTTCGGGAGGAGGTATTTACCTCCAACAAACTTAATCAATCCGGTAACCTGACCCGGGGGATCTCGTTTGGGAATTCCCAAAACGTCTTCGTTAACTCCGCGTTGAACCTGCAGCTGGATGGGGAACTGGCGGACAATCTACAAATACGGGCCAGTATCACCGACCAGAACGTACCGTTTCAGCCAGAAGGAAATACCCAACAGATTCAGGATTTTGACAATGTTTTGATAGCCCTCTACAACGATCAATTCAACCTCTCCGGGGGCGATGTGGTGCTACAGCAGCGAAAATCTGAATTTTTGCGCTACTACAAAAACGTGCAGGGGCTGCAATTTACCAGGGAATACGAAATGGGTGCCGACTGGAAAGCATCTACCCGTGCCGGTGCCGCCATTGCCAAAGGCAAATTTGCATCGCAGGTACTGGAGGTCTTGGAGGGAGTCAGCGGCCCCTACCGTATTCGGGGACCCGGAGAAGAACGCTTTGTGATCATCATGGCCAACTCCGAAAAAGTGTTTCTGGATGGCAAACAACTCCGGCGGGGGTTTAACAATGACTATACCATTGACTACAACCAAGGGGAGATTACCTTTACTCCCAGTGTCCTGATCACCCAGTATTCCCGGGTGCGCGTGGATTTTGAATACGCCGAGCGAAATTTCTCCAGATCCATTCTAACCGCCAGTCACCAGCAGGAAAACGAAAACGTCTCGGTTTATTTTAATTTTTACCGCGAACAAGATGATCCCAACCGCCCGCTTTTTATGGAACTCTCGGATGCCGATAAGAACTTATTGGCGGCTGTGGGAGACGATATCAACGCAGCTGCTGTTCCCCGCATTGATAGCATCGCGTTTGACTCAAACCGGATTTTGTACAAAAAGGTTACCGAGATCACGGAAGTGGGAGAAACGTTGACGTATTATGCCTACAGTACCGATCCGGAGGAGGCTTTTTATGCGGTCAGTTTTACCGAAACCGGACAGGGAAGGGGGCATTACCGAAGGCAACAACAACTGGCCAGTGGTGTGGTGTATGCATTCGTTCCTCCTATCGATGGTGTGCCCCAAGGCAATTATTCCATTCGTACCCCGCTGCCCGCTCCCACTAAGCGGCAAATGATTACCGGGGGTACCTCGATCCGTATTGGCGCGCACGAAAAGGTGTTTTCGGAAATTGCTCTTTCAAACCGGGATGAAAATCGCTATTCGCCCCTGGACAACGAAGATAATACGGGGGTTGCCCTGAAAGCCGGGATCGTGTCGGAGGGCCGCACCGTACCTTCCTTGGAGGGCTACCGATTTGATGCGCACACGACCGTGGAATACAACTCCACTAATTTTTCGTTTATTGACCGGCTCCGGTACATTGAATTCGACAGGGATTGGGGACTCCCCGCCGGTGAAACGCTTCCCAATGCCTCTGAAAAGCTCTTTCAGGCGAAAGTTGCCCTGACCAAGGACCCACAAAATCAGCTGAGTTATACCCTGGACCTGAGGGAACGCTCCGGGCAGCTTTCGGGGGTACAACAAAACGCACTGGTTAATCAGCGTTTCGGAAAACGTTGGTTGCTATCCAACGAACTTTTTCACCTGGCCAGTCAGGTTCAGTCGTTTCGCTCCGACTGGTTGCGGTATCAAGGAGAACTAAAATACCTTTCCCGGTACCTGGTGCCGGCGTACCGGTTCAGTGTAGACCGAAATGTGGTTGCAAACCCGCAAAATGAACAAGTGATCCGAACGGCGATGAACTTTAAGGAACATCAGGTATCCCTGCAAACCAACGATAGCCTGGCCTATCAGGCCTTTGCCACTGCCAGTATTCGCGAGGACCAGGCTGTAGCAAATGGCACATTGGTGCCGGATACCCGGGCCTTTGTAAGCAGCTACGGGTTGCGGGGAACCTTTGGCCCCCATTCGGTCAAGGCCTCGTTTACCTACCGGGAGCTGCTGTTTCTGCGCCAGGAGGAGCTGGAGGAAATCACGGTCATGGGTAAAATGGACTACCGCAGCTCTGTTTTTGAAAACAACCTGACCAATGAGTTGACCTATGCCCTGGGCAACGGACGGGAATTGCGGCGGGAGTTCGTCTTTCTGCCGGTGCCCACCGGAGAGGGCACCCACACCTGGCGGGACGATAACGAAGACGGCGTGCAGCAATTAAACGAGTTTTACCTGGCAATCAACCCGGAGGAAAAGAATTACATCAAAGTATTCGTACCTACCGATGAATACGTGCAAGCTTACACCACGCTTTTCAACTATCGGTTGCAGGCAAAATTTCCTACGGATTGGAAAGAAGCATCGGGGTTAAAGAAATGGCTTTCCCGGTTTTCCAATCAGACCAATTGGAATGTGGAAAAAAAAATCACCTCTTCTGATTTCTTTCAGCGCATCAGTCCCTTGCTAGCCAACGCCAACGATACTTCCCTGCTTTCCATTCGGCAATCTTTTCGCTCGTCCTTGTTTTTTAACCGTGCCTCGTCGGTCTACGGGCTGGATGTCTCCTTTTTTAATACCCACCAAAAACAGCTGCTCACCGGCGGGTTTGAAGATTTTTCCCGGGATGATTGGCGGGTAAATGCCCGGTACTCGTTAAACACTCAGTGGAACATGCTGTTTTACTGGAACAGGGGATGGAGAAATTCGGCCTCCGATTTTCTGGAAAACCGCGATTTTACCATCCGGGAGCACACCTTTGGACCGGAATTCAATTTGCAGCCATCGCCAGCTTTCCGTGCCTCATTAAAATACCGGATGACAGGAAAACAGAATCTGGCCAATCTGGAATTTGAGGAGCGGGCACAGCTTCAGGAAGCGGCGCTTAATCTACGCCTGGCGAAAGCCACCCAAACGACGCTAAATGCACAGGTTGCCTACACCTATATTGAGTATAACGGAAAGGTAAACAGTCCGGTAGGGTACGAAATGCTGCAAGCCCTTACTCCCGGAAACAATACCTCCTGGACGGTAAACTGGCTCCAAAAAATTGGCGAAGGCCTCCAGTTAAACCTGATTTATGAGGGCAGAAATTCCCAAGGCCTGGATCGGTTGGTACATACAGGTCGCATGCAGGTTTCTGCCTTGTTCTGATTAGGCATAGCCCGGGAAAAAATGTAACTTTGTGCGGATTATTTGGTTGTTGTACGAATAGTTAAAATACAAACGAATGGCAAAGAGTATTCTGGTCACAGGTGGTACCAAAGGGATTGGGAAGGCGATCATTCACCGATTTGCCCGAGAGGGGTTTGATGTTTTCAGCTGCAGTAGAAACGGAAGCGAATTGAATTCGCTTCAGCAGGAAATGGCGGACCTGTACCCGGAGGTCCAGGTACAGGTGATGCAGGCCGACTTGTCACAAAAACAGGAGGTCAAGGCGTTTGCGGCCTTTGTAAAAAAAAACACCATCCCCGATGTTTTGATAAATAATACCGGTATTTTTATTCCCGGAAGCCTGCACGAGGAGCCAGAAGGTAATTTTGAAAAAACGATGCATACCAACCTTTTCAGTGCCTACTACCTCACCCGCGCATTTACCGACGCATTCATCGATCGTAAAAGCGGACATATTTTTTCCATTGGAAGCATTGCCGGGCTCACTGCGTATGCCAATGGCGGTAGCTACGCCGTTTCCAAGTGGGCCATGCTGGGATTTACCAAATGCCTTCGTCAGGAATTAATGCCGCATGGCATACGGGTAACCTCCGTATTGCCCGGCGCGACTTACACGGCGAGTTGGGAAGGGGTGGATTTACCCGAAGACCGCTTTATGAAAGCCACCGATGTAGCAGAATCAGTATGGGCTGCGTATAACCTTTCACCCCGTTCTGTTGTTGAAGAGATAGTAATCCGGCCACAATTAGGTGATATATAACTATGGAACTGAAAACCATCGAAGAAAAGATCCGCTATTGCAATAGCCTTACCGATTATTCCCGAAGGGAGACCATTCCCGTAAAGGTAGGTGATTTGATCATCGGAGGGGATAATCCCATCGTGGTACAATCAATGACCACCGTGGATACCATGGATACCCAAGGGTCCATTGATCAAGCGATCCGAATGATTGAGAGTGGCTGCGAACTCGTCCGAATCACAGCACCCAGTATCAAAGAAGCGGAGAATCTACGCAAGATCAAGGAAGGATTGCGGGAACGGGGATACCGCACGCCGTTGGTTGCAGACATTCACTTCACGCCGAATGCAGCCGAAGTGGCAGCCCAGATCGTGGAAAAAGTACGGGTAAATCCCGGGAACTACGCCGATAAAAAGAAATTTGAAGTTCTGGAATATACCGATGCGTCCTATCAGGCGGAGTTGGAACGCATCCGCGAACGGTTTTTGCCCCTGGTAAAAATCTGTAAAGCAAACGGTACCGCCATGCGGATTGGAACCAATCACGGTTCCCTTTCGGACCGGATCATGAGCCGGTATGGGGACACACCGCTTGGAATGGTGGAGTCCGCCCTTGAATTTTTACGTATATGCGAAGACGAACGCTTCCACGATATTGTGATTTCCATGAAATCGTCCAATACCCAGGTAATGGTTCAGGCCTACCGTCTCCTGGTTCAAAAATTGGACGAAGGTGGGTTTAAGCCGTATCCCTTGCATTTGGGTGTTACCGAGGCCGGTGACGGAGAAGACGGTAGGGTGAAGTCTGCCGTAGGCATCGGGGCCCTGTTGGAAGACGGACTGGGAGATACGGTGCGTGTGTCCCTGACCGAAGATCCGGAGTTTGAATCCCCTGTGGTCAAAACACTCATCGATCGCTACCTGCACCGTCCGGAAAAATCGGGCATCCTTCCGCTGGATTCCTACCCACTGGATCCCTTCAGCTACACCAAAAGAAAAACGGTGGAAGTAGGTAATTTTGGCGGAGGAAACGTGCCCCGTGTGCTAACCGACATTTCCCGACTTGAACAATTGGAGCCAAAAGAGCTGAAAGGCACGGGCCACTTTTATTTGCCCGAACTGGACAAATGGAAAATGAACGATCAAGGATGCGACTACCTGTATTCGGGAAGTAAGCCCGTCCCCTTTATGCTTCCCAATGGGGTGAAGGAGATTGTGGATTACGAGGTGTGGATTGGCCATTCAGATAAGAAAAATAGCTACCCGGCGATTTCGCCGGAAGTCTTGAGCGAAAAAAGGGAGCTGCATCCGGAGGTGAATTTCCTTTTTCTTGCTTGCGAGCAAGTGGAGGATGCGGTACCGCTGCTCACCAATAGCCATCCACTGGTGATTGTGCTGGCTACGGATAAGGATCACCAGATGCAGGCATTGAGACGGGCATTTGTGACGTTGATTCAAGCGGGAATTGAGCTTCCGGTTGTATCCAAGGTCACGTATGCAGAGAAGGATACCGAAAAGACCACGCTCTATGCTGCCACCGATGTGGGGGGCTTATTGATTGATGGCCTCGGAGACGGCATCCTGATCGGCCTGGATCGGCTGAAACTGGATCAGCGGCAGGAGTTGTTGGACCAGGTTAAATTGCACAATTCGGTCAGTTTCGGTGTGCTTCAGGCAGCCCGGACGCGCATGTCAAAAACCGAATACATTTCCTGTCCGTCTTGTGGTCGCACCTTGTTTGACCTACAGGAAACCACCGCCATGATCCGAAAGCGGACCGATCACCTGAAGGGGGTAAAAATCGGAATCATGGGCTGCATTGTCAATGGTCCCGGTGAGATGGCGGACGCCGATTACGGCTACGTGGGTTCGGGTAAAGGTAAGATCACCTTGTACAAGGGGAAAGAAGTGGTCAAACGCGCCGTACCCTCCGAAAGGGCCGTGGATGAATTGATCGAAATCATCCGGCAGGACGGGCAGTGGATCGAGCCCGAGGCCAGTGAACACCATCATTAACGACTAAATCAACACGAACCATGTCCAATAAATTAAAGGAGTTCTTTCAGGTAGGAGAAGTTGGGAATTATTTTATCCGGGTTTTCCAAAAGCCGGACCCCACAAAAAAGAGTAATTTCAACCTGCGTATGATGCACGGCATCAATAAGATATCCATACTTGTGTTCCTCGCTGCACTTATCTTCTGGATCATCAAACGCATCGTGTAGCAATGAAGATCGATTTTTTCAGAGACTATTGCTTGAAAAAAAACGGAGCAACGGAGTCCACGCCTTTTGGCGAAGACACGCTTTGTTTTCAAGTAGGAGGTAAAATTTTTGCAATCATCGATATCGAGCGCTTTGAAAGCGTGAACCTAAAATGTGATCCGGAAAGAGCCCTGCTACTGCGTGAGCAATACCCGGGGATTCAGGCGGGCTACCACATGAATAAAAAGCATTGGAACACCGTGTCTTTCGACGGTTCTGTTAGCGACCCGTTGATTCTGGAATTGGTGGACCACTCCTATGACCTGGTCTTTGCGGGTCTTCCCAAGAAAATTAAAGAACAATTTTGTTAATGGTATTTTTGAGCATCAGGGGATTGGATAAAACCTACCCCGGAGATATTGTTGCCCTGCACGATTTATCCCTGGAAATCCAAAAGGGAGAACGTTGGGCGGTCATTGGGTCCAGTGGTAGCGGCAAAAGCACCTTGCTTCGGCTCATCGCAGGACTGGAAGCCCAGGATGCCGGAGAGGTGCTGCTGGACGGAGAAAAAATCAAAAATTCCAACGAAAAACTCGTGGCCGGATACGATGCCATTCAGCTGGTCCGGCAGGACAATGGGCTCTATCCCCATTCCACCGTGGCTGAAAATATCCGTCGTCCACTTCTGCAGTACGACAAAACGTATGCGGCTGAACGGTTGGAAAGTTTGCTTGCGCTTTTTGGGCTTCTGCACAAACGGGACGCCTACCCCCGGCAATTATCGGGCGGAGAGCAACAAAAGGTGGCCATCGCCCGGGCGCTAAGTCTGGAACCGGAAGTGCTCTTGCTCGATGAGCCGTTTAATTCGCTGGATAGTTTGCAGAAACGGGATTTGCTGGACGAGCTCAACCTGATTTTCCGTGAGTTGGAGCTCACGTTACTGATGGTAACCCACGATATTCAGGACGCCTTGCTGCTTACAGATCGCCTTTGCGTGGTATCCCCGGGAGGCAAGCTGGTGAGGCAGGGAACGATTCGGGAAATTCATCAGCATCCCCAGTCGGCCTACGTAGCGGGCTTTTTTGGTCCACTAAATGCCGTACCCGGTAGGGAAGGATATTATCTCCGGCCCGCGGACGTTACGGTACCGGAAGGGAAGGGTAAGGCAACCGGCACGGTGCTAATCAATCGGTATTTTCCGGAACACGATCTGCTCACCGTGGCAGTAGCGGGAGCCGCGCAACCCTGGCAGGTAGCCGATCCTCAGCGTGGTTTTTCCCAGGGGCAAACCATTCAGTTGACCTGGGATGAGTCGCGTGTCCTGCATTTGCCCGCCTGAGCACGCCTCAGGCCATAAACCCCTCTTCTTTTTCTTTTTCCGTCGCTTCCCGGACTTCAAAAACCTCGCCTTCAAAATGCAGGTTCATGCCCGTGAGTGGGTGGTTGAAGTCCAAGAGCAATTCCTCGCCAAGATCCTTAACGATTTTTGCCTGCATGGGATAGCCGTCTTCGTCTACCAGGGGAAGGAAGTTGCCTTCCTGCAGCATTTCTTCCTGAAATCCCCGCTCCGTGTTAAACTGCGCCTTGGGTACGGAGACAATGAGTTCGTCATCGGCTTCTCCGTACGCTTCGGCTACTTCCAGCACAAATTGAAAGCGATCGCCTTTGGCTTTTTCCTTTAGTTTTTTTTCAAAGGCCTCCGGCAGTCCGCTGTTGCCATAGAGAAAGTAAAAGGGATCCGCCTCGTCCCGTACTTCCACACTAAAGGGCAGTTCCTCAGAAGTTTCATTGGTCACTTTTAGTTCGTAGGTAAGCCCTACGACGGTGTTTTCGTTGATTTTCATAGGTTTTGTTTAGTCTCACAAAGGTAGTGGATAACCTGCAGAATTAAAATTGGCATTCAGGATCAACCGGAAAGCACAGGAAAGTTTTTCCAAAAGTTTTCCTTATTTTCACCCATTCATCTATTTTAGTCCATGTAGCCCTAAAAAATTTCTGTATGAAACAGGTAGCGTTCACGATGAAGTTGATACCCGGAAACGAAGCGGAATACGAAAAGCGGCACCGGGAAATCTGGCCGGAATTAGCCGCACTTCTTCGGGAGGCCGGCATTGCCGAATACCACATCTTCTTGGATGAATCCAGCGGGACGCTTTTCGCCTTTCAAAACCTGAACGAGGACAGTGCCGGAACGGACCACCTTCCGGAGAAACCAATCATGAAAAAATGGTGGGCCTACATGGCAGACCTCATGGAGACCCATGCAGACCAATCTCCCAAAATACTGCCGCTACGCCATGTTTTTTCCTTGTAACGCCTGCCCGCCTATGACAAACCGATACGATTTATTGCAATCCTTACTTCTCCTATCTGCACTTTTGCTGGGCACGCTTGCTTGCAAACAGGAGGACCGTGCGGTTCGCACTGCGGTAAGCGCTGGCGACTGGCCCGAAAAAACCCGCACCTCCAAGCCCTGGACACGCTGGTGGTGGATGGGGAGTGCTGTAGACAAGGAAAATTTGAGTCGCTTGCTGAAAGCCTATGAGGAAGCAGGGCTAGGCGGATTGGAGATTGCACCCATTTACGGGGCCAAAGGATTTGAAGACCGTTTTTTGCCCTACCTTTCCCCGGAATGGATGGAAATGTTGCACCATACGGTGGCTACCGCAGACAGTCTGGAACTGGGTATCGATCTTACACAAGGCACGGGATGGCCTTTTGGCGGTCCCATGGTGGAGCCGGAAATGGCCGCCCAGCGCATGGTGATGCAACAGCATACCTATTCCGAAGCGGAAGGATTGGATCGACCCATTTTGCTGGAAGATACCCGAGCCGCTCGCTTTGACTATGTCCTGCATACGGTAATGGCCTATAAAGAAAACGAATCTCCGGTAAACCTTACCGATCAAATTGACGATTCCGGGAAACTGTCCTGGAGCGCTACTGGAACCTGGAAATTGATCGCTGTATTTCGGGTACAGACGGGGCAACGGGTGAAACGTGCGGCACCGGGCGGTCAGGGTTTTACGCTGGATCATTATTCCTACGAATCTGTCGGCAATTACCTTTCCCATTTTGATTCGGCCTTTGGAGAGAATTTTCCCGGAATCCGGGCATTCTATAACGATAGCTTTGAAGTGTACGGGGCGGATTTTACACAGGATTTTTTTCGGTATTTTCTGGAAAAGCGCGGGTATGACTTACGGGATTACCTGCCCGAGTTGCTGGCAGAAGAACCGGCCGAGCGCAGCAGCCGAGTCAAGTCCGATTACCGGGAGACCATCCATGACATGCTGTTAGAAAACTTTACCGGGCAATGGACCGACTGGGCCAATCAGCGGGGAAAAATGACCAAGAATCAAGCACATGGCTCGCCGGGAAACCTGCTGGATCTTTATGCGCGGGTAGACATTCCCGAAGGCGAAACCTTTGGTTCCAGCTATTTCCCCATTCCTGGTATCCGAAGGGATAGTGCCGATATCCGAAACGTGGATCCCGACCCCATCATGCTGAAATTTGCCTCTTCGGCAGCCCACCTGAGGGGTAAAAACCTGGTGTCCACCGAAACCTTTATCTGGCTGGGAGAGCATTTTAAATCCGCTTTCTCCCAGGCAAAACCCGAACTGGAACAGGCCTTTCTGGCGGGAATCAACCACATGTTTTACCATGGAGTAACCTACTCTCCCGAAGAGGTGGATTTTCCGGGATGGTTATTTTATGCTTCTTTAAATCTGAATACACATAACAGCCTATGGCCCCATTTTAGAGGCTTTAATGAGTACATACAGCGTGTTCAGTCGGTGCTGCAATCCGGAACCCCGGATAACGAACTGCTTATGTACTGGCCGGTGTACGACGTTTGGGCCGACCCGGAGGGGGTATCCAAAATGCTGACCGTGCACGGCATCGATGAGTGGCTGCATCCGACGCCATTTTATAAAGGTTCCAAGCTGCTAATGGAAAAGGGATACAGTTTGGATTTCGTCTCGGATGCCCTGATTGAGGAGTTGCAGGTTACGGAGGGACAGCTGTCCGCAGCGGATGGCGCGTATACCGCGCAGGTACTGGTGGTGCCTGGGCTTCGCTACCTGCCCCTTGCCACCCTGGAGCGACTCCTATCGCTGGCCGAGTCAGGGGCCACGGTCGTTTTTCAGGAGCAGCCTGCGGATGTACCGGGCTTTAAGGACTACGCAGAAAGAAGGGAAGCATTAGAGCGCATCTGGAAGACCCTTTCCTTCGAAACGAGTGCATCTACCCAGGTGGCGACTTTTGGGAAAGGCAAGGTTATTCTGTCGGAAGACTTGCTTCAGGGCATGAAGCTGGCCGGATTGGAACGGGAAACCCTTGTGGATCAGGGGATTCGGTTTATCCGTAGGAATTTGGCCGGTGAACGGTATTACTATTTGGTCAACCATACCGCAGAGACCATCGCTACCCCTATTCCGCTAAACCAGGAGGGAGAAGCCGCTGTGTTGATGGCTCCGGAGCAAGGGAAAGTGGGGTTGGCGGAAACCAGGCGGGAAAATGGAAAACTGTCTGTTCGGGTACACCTGGAACCGGGCGAATCGCTGATCGTGCATGTGTTGCGCAACGAGGGTCAAGGCATTCCGAACTGGCATTACCGGGTTTCAGATCCGGAAATACGTACGCTGGAAAGCCCCTGGAAGCTAACGTTTCACCAAGGAGGACCTGCGTTACCCAAATCCCGGCAATTGCAAAAAATTGGGCCCTGGACCGAGTCGGCGGATACGCTTAGCCTGCATTTTTCCGGGCAGGCCCGGTACGAAACCAGCCTGGACCTAAACCTGGAGCAAGGGGCCCGTTACGAGCTCTCTCTTGGCAAGGTACGGGAAAGTGCCCGTGTTTGGATCAACGGGCAGGAAGTTGGCTTTGCTTTCGGTATACCCTTTCGACTGGATGTAGGAGATTACCTGAAAGACGGGATCAATGAAATTACCGTAGAGGTGGCGAACCTGATGGCCAACCGCATTCGCTACCTGGATCAGCAAGGGGTGACCTGGCGAAATTACCACGAAATCAATTTTGTAAACATCGATTACCAGCCGTTTGACGCTTCTTCCTGGGAAGTAATGCCTTCCGGGCTTGTAGGGCCGGTTACCCTCGAGATCCACCATTAATAAAATTATTGGTTGAAGGCAATCCCAAATTCAATTAATTGAAACGAATTGCACGTTTTGTGGAATATTTAATTAAATTTAGAGAGCACTTGGATGGAAAAGTGCGATGGATTGTAGCTGCTTAAAATAACCTGAATCCCATGATTGAAGTAAAGACCCTCATCCGCCTGGATGAAAATTCGCGAATTCCCAAATACCAGCAAATTGTCAATTCGATAATTGAGGACATCGAAAGTTGCCAGTTGCTGGTAGGAGATAAAATCCCTTCCATCAATGAAATCAGCGAAGAGCATTACCTCTCACGGGACACCGTAGAGAAGGCCTACAATCAGCTAAAGGAAAAAAAGATCATTCTCTCGGTCAAGGGGAAGGGATACTACGTCGCCAAGAATATTTCTACGTCGAAGGTACGTGTGCTGTTTTTATTGAACAAACTCAGTAATTATAAGCTTAAGACGTACAATTCCTTCATTGATAGCATGGGTGCAGATGCGCAAGTAGATCTAACCATTTACCATTGCGATCCCAAACTGTTGATCAATATCCTGAATGAAAACCTCGGGGCCTATGATTATTACGTGCTCATGCCCCATTTTAAAGACGAGAAGCACGCGCATTACAACCTGGATGCTGAGGTGATGAACTGTCTGAAAAAACTACCTGCGGATAAAGTAGTAATCATGGACAATCAGGTGCCCCAATTGGGAGAAAAGGTGGCAGCGATTTACCAGGATTTTAAAAATGACATTTACAACGCACTGTGCGAGGGCATTTTTCAGTTGCAGCATTACGAAAAGCTCATGCTTGTCTATCCCCGCGATACGGTGTATCCCTATCCAAAGGAAATACTCAAAGGATTTAAAAAGTTCTGTCAGGATTTTGATTTTGATTTTGAAATTCTGGAAACCGTCTATTCAGACATGGAATTGCGGGCCAAGGATGCGTACATCGTAATCGAAGAAAATGACCTGGTGAATTTGGTAAAACAGGTCCGGGAACAAAATTACGAATTGGGTAAAGAGATTGGGATCATTTCCTATAATGACACTCCCTTAAAAGAACTTTTGGGTATTACCGTCGTTTCCACGGATTTCAAGCTTATGGGTGAAACCGCTGCCTACATGATAAAAAAGAACAAGAAGGAATCCGTAAAAAACGTGTTTAAGTTTATCAATCGGGGCTCGGTCTAGGATGACTCTGGAGGGATTCCCTACCTCAAGTGACCGGCTCGTCTAGTCGCCGCTGCGCACTGCGGGGGCCAAAGCATGGGTTTGTTGCTTTTTTCAAGAAATTCAAACTGTAATCAAAAATATCAACGAGCTTTTCGCTCCCAACTACCTGAGGAATCGACTCACTATGAAAAAAAATACTAGTCTGGTAGCCCGCTTAAACTCGGTCAATGAATACGAGCAACAGCCCATTCCTACCAATAAGCTAAAGGGCTGGAGGAGTTTTTTGGGAACCTATGCCGGTGAACACACCGCCGGAACGGAATTCGTCATTGGACCGCTATTTGTGGCCCATGGTGCGAGTGCCATCGATTTGGTTACCGGCTTGATTTTTGGAAACATACTGGCGGTGTTGAGTTGGGCTTTTTTGACGGCAAAAATAGCCGTAAAGACCCGGGTTACGCTGTATTATTTACTGGAGCAAATTGCGGGTAAGCGGTTTACGCTGATTTACAACCTGGTAAATGCCGGGTTGTTCTGCTTTTTGGCTGGGTCCATGATCGCTGTAGCCGCCACGGCGGTGGGCATTCCGTTTGATATGGCGATGCCGCAACTCACGGATATTTACCCCAACAACCTGGGATGGGTAGTTACCGTGTTTGCCGTCGGTACCATCACGACCATCATCGCCATGTTTGGTTTCGAACAGGTGTCGAAATTTGCTATGGTCGCGGCTCCCTGGATGATCATGGTATTCATTGCTGCAGCGTTGGCCGTCTTGCCACGGCTCGGAGTGACGGATTTGGGGTCGTTTTGGTCTGTTGCCGAAAGCACCATTTGGACCGGAGTGCCTCTGGAAGGGCAGAGTAAATTTGGATTCTGGCACATTTTGTTTTTTGCCTGGTTTTGCAACATGGCCATGCACATAGGCATGGCGGACCTCTCCTTGTTGCGCTACGCCAAAAAATGGGAGTATGGGTTTTCTTCTGCCACAGGAGTGTTTCTGGGGCATTTTATTGCCTGGATAGCCTCGGGTATTTTGTATTCCCTGTTTTTAATTGAGTCCGAGGGAAGCCTCACGTTTGCCCCGGGCCCCATCGCTTACAGCGCGGTAGGGGTGGCGGGAGCCATTTGTGTGGTCGTTGCCGGATGGACCACCGCAAACCCTACGCTGTATCGGGCAGGCCTGGCCATCCAATCCATCAATCCCCAATGGAAAACCTGGAAGGTAACCTTATTTGTAGGCTTGTTTACGACAATTGCGGCGTGTTTCCCCGCCCTGGTTATGATGCTCCTGGAATTCGTTGCGCTATACGGGCTGATCCTGATGCCCGTGGGCGCCGTCATCTTTATGGATGTGTACCTCTTGGAGAAGATGGGGCTCCAATCCAATTATGCCGCTGTGAGTGGTAGCAGCCTCAATGGTTCCGTAGCCGTCACCTGGTTGGTTACCTTGGTTTTTTGTTTGCTGCTCAATTTGGTCGCAGGGGTGGAAATATTCTTTCTCGGCTTGCCCGGGTGGTTCGTAGCCGTTTTGGTGTATGTCGTAGCCAGTAAAATCAATCAGAAAAAATGAAAAAAATTATCCTAAAACTCCTTTCTTTTATCGGCCTGGGATTAACGATCATTCCAGCCATATTGGTCTTTTCCGCAGAAATGGACACGGATACCTGCAAACAATTGATGTTTTTGGGTACCGTACTTTGGTTTGTGACAGCGCCCCTGTGGATGAATGAAAAGGACGCTGCCTCTGAAGAAGGGTAAATGAACGTGTCGTACCCAGGCCCTTCGAAATTTTTAACCGTTCGGAATTTAATTTGGGTTCGTTTATTTGGAGAGATTCCGATTGTAAAATTTTTATTGTAAGTCGATTTCATTAAATTGATCCTCCACCGAGAAATAGGGTCTCCCAACCATGAAATTCAAGGACTTACGCATTTGGATTTTTATTTTTGGCGGCATGCTGCTGATCGGTGCCTACCTGTACCAGCATTCCAAAACGAACCAGAAGCAACTGGAAACTCAGGGAATCAAGGCAGTCCACCTTGCCAGGCAAAATTTTGTCGAAGCTTTTTATAATTACCACGTTCAATTAGAAGGGTTTTTCAAGCGAAATTTCTACAACTGGGCTGGACCTGAGAAGCACCATGCGGCTTCCCGTATGGTTCAACTAATTGATAGCAAATCAAGGTTTGGAATCAAGGGGATCAAGTCGTTTGAAATGGATCCCACTCACGACCGGTCGGTTCTCCACCATCGGGGGATTTCACTGGCAAAGAAAGATTCTTTGTATGTAATCGGTGTTAAGGGCTTTCGCTTTTTTCTGGACGAGCGAACGCGGCAGGGGACGCTTCCGGAGTTGAGCGCTGAACTTCTGGCGCGTAGCCTCAAAGAAAAGCTGGGAGTCAGGCTGGAGCAAGATTCCCTGTTCGGCAGGGCCTTCGAAGTGGACCACGAGCTTCCGGTGCATGCCTTGATGGAAAATAACCTGCAGAGTTTCTTTTTTGACCGGATGTTTGTGTTGGATAGTTCCGGTACGGCCATTTACCCACGGGATGTCGCCGGATTGACTGTGGTTCCGCTGGATTCCCTCGGTGGGCGTCGGTCGGTGGGCGAGCAAAAACTCAGCCTACAACTCTCTGGCAATGAATACCAGGGTTTTTTGTCGCCGGCAATCATTGGTAATAACGTGTTTTATCTTTTGGGAATCAAAGAAAAAGCCCAATTTGAGCGGGTAGCACTCCGCATCGATTTCAGACTCTTGAGTACCTTTCTCACCTTATTGCTGCTGGTTTTCGTTTCCATTCCGATTATCAGCGTTTTCAACCTGGGTGACGGCGATGTGCTAACGAAAAAACGAGTGATGGGATTGGGACTTTCGTTGATCCTGGTGATGTTGATCCTAGGTTTTTTTTCCTTTTCCCTGGTGCAAAATTACCGCAGCATCTCACCGGCGGATGACTACGTGCGGGATTTAAAGCAGGCTTTTTCTGACGAAATTGATGGTCTAATAGAAAACCTGGGGCGGTTTAGCAGGGAACTCCGCACCCACAATGGAGCTGCAAATTGGGCAGATTCTTTGAATCCCGATAAAAATGCCAATGAATTTCTGGAATTTGATGGTTCAGGAAAAATCCTTAACATGCTCATTCCTGATGCCGATGCGGTAGATGGAACCATTGATTTTGGCGATTTTCCCTTTGTATCCATTGCAAACAGGGATTACGTACAGGAACGACCCAAGGAGCCGGAAAAACACTTTATTAGCGCACACTTCTCCAAATCCACTGGCAACCTGGAGGGGGTAATCAGTAAAAGCCAGGGAGAAATTGGCTATGCGTTGACTTTTCGTTTGGATTCGTTGGCGCCAAAAATCAGTAGGAATCAGCGCTTTTTCGTTTTCAAGCCGGATGGAAAAGTGCTTTTGAAAAGCCAGAAGGTAAATATTCCCATCAATTACCTGCAGGAAGGAATAGGTGCTGAAAAGTGGGATGAGATCAAGACGCTCATCGAAAACAACCGCCATGCCGGAGAAAGTCAGGTATGGAAAACGCCTATCTATGTCAACGGTTACGAATACGAGGCGCTGCTTAGCCGAATACCTTCCGGGCAATTCGTCGCTGAAAACTGGCTACTCTACCTGGAAAATAAAAACCTGCAGCACTCCCTTCACTCTCTTTCCTCCCTGGAGGCGTTGACCGTTTTTATCCCTTACGTATTGGTGTTGGTACTACTGGCACTTTTAACCCTGGTCACCAGCAAATCAAGTATTTACCTCGCATATACTCCCTTTTCCTTTGAGTGGTACAGTCCTTCTCCAACCAAGCGAAACAAATTTCTTTGGCTTAATTTGGTATTGTTTCTGGATCTTTTGCTCTTTGTCGCTGTCTACTTGTTTTTGCCACTGAGTATTTTCAAAATTTTCCTTTGGTCGGCCCTGTTTGCCATCCAATCGGGTACCTGCAATTTTCTACTGCTTTCCAGTTCCCCGAAGGTCCGGCACTTGAAAAATAGCACTGCCTTTTCCATCGCTTCGGTGCTGCTTTGGCTGCTTGCCGCTTACCTGTTGCTTCAGCTGTCCTGGTTGCAATCGATAGATTTTCACCTGTTTTTGACCTTGTTTTTCTTGCTCTTACTTGGGCTATTACAAGTCCTGTGTTTTCGCCTTGCACGTGTACGTGAACTGCCTTCGCTTGCTCCGGGTAGCTGGAAAGGACATGCCGGATTACAACGGATACACCAACGGCTTAGTGACTTTTGGAACCGTCTCACCGGAGTGCCCGTTGATAAACGGGTCTATGCCCTGAATTTTCTGTTATGGCTACTGATAATCGGGTTTTTGCCGGGATATTTTATCCACAGACAGATTTTCAGCCAGGAGCGTTTCATCTGGAACTTGGTGGAACAAGACGAGCCGTACCAATTGGATGTGCCCAAGGAATCCAATAACAAGGTTTATTTTGGTTTGATCAAGGTGCATGAAGAATTTAGGCGAACCAACTTTGGCAGGTTTTCCAACCACGAAGATGAATTGATTCGCAATTTTGTGGCACCCCCACACGAGGTCATGGTGCAAGCTTTTCATATGCCGCCAAACTTTAGCTTCAAAGAATTCCTATCCACGAGAGGTTTTCTGCAAATGCTGAAAGGGAATCTCCTGGTTTTGGTTGGCTTGGCCGTGGTACTTATCTGGTTTTTTCAGATGATCATGCGCCTCGGAAATAAAATCTACCTTATCGACTACCATTTTACTCATGGTATAGCCTTGCTCCCCGAACGTTCCCGCAAGCAGCAGAAAAGCTTTATTATCGGGGTGGATGCTGCCCAGAGCAGGAACTGGATCCTCAGGCAGTTTGGCCTGTCCGAGCACCAGGTGTTGCGGGTAAATGCGGTTTCGGTCCCGACAGAAATGCCCGATCCGGAACCCCTGCATCAGGCGGTAGTTTTTGAAAATATTCATTGCCTGGAAGGAGCCGACGGCCTGCTGGAGGCAGTAAGGACGTTTCAACACGTTTACAATGACAAAAACCGGTGGCTTTTCGTTACCTCTGGAAAGCCACTACAGGAGATCATCCAGCCCAATACCGCCCGATCAAAGCGCCTGCTGATCACGGAGATTTTCTCTGACTTTCTCTTCCAATACGTCCCATTGGATTTTGAAAGCAGTTCCATCTCGCTCCCGTTTCCCGGTCAGGCGTGGGAATCCATGGACAAAACGGAGCGGGAGGTGTTAAAGATGCAGGTCGGCAGCAGGCTATTCAACGACGAGAAAACGCAGGAGTTAGCCGCTGAAATTTCCTGCAGTCCTCATGCAGCCGTGATCGCTACCCTCATTACGGAGGAGCTTTCCAGAGATCCGCTGGATGAACCGCTTTCTCAGGAGCGTTATGAAAAGTGCATTTTGTCCATCCAACGGTACAACAAAGCCTATTTTATGAATATATGGGCCGAATTGAGCCTGAAGGAACGCAAGATGGTGTACAATTATGCCAAAGAAGGGTTCATCAATTTTTTTAATAAGGAAACCATGACAGCGCTGATCCAAAAGGGCATTATCAAAATGAATGCGGAACGGGACCGACTGGTATTGTTTAGCAATAGCTTTCGGAATTTCGTCTGCCTTTTTGTGAGTGACGCTGACGTGGAACGATTCAAACAAGACGAACGGAAATCAGGCAACGCCAAAATGATACAAGCGGCCGTATTTAGCTTTGTATTGATTTCCATCGCCTTGATCAGTTTTTACGACCCCACCATTCTGAACGAAACATCGGCCTACATCAGTGGAGTACTGGGATTGGTAGGGACCGTGTACAGTTTACTTGCCAAAGGGTTTTCCAAGGCTCCGGAACTGGATCAACCGTAGATTGCTTCTTATTTTGGTATTGTTCTTGTTAAGGTACGGTCCACAGGGCATCCTCACCGTAGTGTATTTGGCAGGAAATTTAACAAAAAGGATATTATTCTGAACTGTTTGGTGTACGGTACCATTTGTTGCAAAAAAATACAAAAATGATTGCGTTATTTTATTCGATTCGATACATTTGAAAATGCGATACGTTTTTATTGACCTTAAATACCACAATATGGGATAAAACTCTACGTTATTTAAACATCAGTTTTATGAGTAAAAGGGTAGGACCTAAAGACAGTGAGTTAATCTCACAATACAGAAATGGAAGTGAGCTTGCTTTTGAAAGGCTGGTTGACAAGTACAAAAACAAGGTGTACACGACCATTTTGATGATAGTGAAGGAGCAGGGAGTGGCAGAAGATTTATTGCAGGACGTATTCGTAAAAGTAGTACAGACACTCAACTCTGATCGGTATAACGAAGAGGGAAAATTCCATCCCTGGATCATGCGTATAGCCCACAACCTGGCGATCGACCATTTCCGGAAAGTGAAGCGGCACCCCATGGTGGTGATGGAAGACGGATCAAATGTGTTTAATACCCTGCATTTTGCGGAAGAAAATGTGGAGGAGATCAAGGTAAAGGATGAAACCTATGCATTGGTTAGGCAGTTGATCGAAGAGCTTCCCGAGAGTCAAAAGCAGGTATTGATCATGCGGCATTACATGGATTTGAGTTTTCAGGAAATTGCCGAGCAGACGGGAGTTAGTATCAATACCGCCCTTGGGCGCATGCGGTATGCGCTGATCAATTTAAGGAAAAAACTAAAACAAATAAATATCGCCTATGACCAAATCTTTTACCCAAAGTGATCTGATAAGGTATCTTTATCAGGAAATGACGGAGGAGGAAAGTGAACAAGTGGTACAAGCCCTGCGACACCAACCATTTTTGATGCAAGAGTACATGGACTTGTTGGACACCCTGGAAAACTTGAATCACCTAGTAGTAGAACCCTCCGAAAGCATCGTAAACGCCATTAAGAAAAAGGCCCGGTCTCAAGGACTGGAAAAAGTGTAACACCAACAAAAAAGATTATTTCCTATCCACGGCTTTCCGTGGGTAGGATTTTTTATTTCTGTGGTTTCAATCGAAAAGATGTAGTAGTTTCGGGCATATAGAAATCACCTTGAACGACAGCGGATATGTTAAAAAAAGAAAGGTATCGGGCCTTCGTTGCACATTTCACGGAAAATATGCCCGTGGCAGAAACAGAACTTCACTACGAGACACCCTATCAGTTGCTGCTGGCAGTCGTTTTGAGTGCCCAATGTACCGATAAGCGCATCAACATGGTTACTCCGGCTCTTTTCCGGGATTTTCCCACCCCGGCTCACCTGGCAGCCAGTGATTTTGACCAATTATTTCCCTACCTGCGGTCGGTTTCCTATCCCAATAACAAAACCCGCCATTTGCTTGGATTGGGAAAGATGCTTGTGGAAGAATTCGACGGAGAGGTGCCTGAAACGGTCGAAGCGTTGGTGAAGCTACCCGGAGTAGGTAGAAAAACGGCCAATGTCATCACCAGTGTCATTTGGAACCAACCCAATATGGCGGTGGATACACATGTTTTTAGGGTTTCCAAACGACTGGGCCTGGTGCCCCAAAGTGCCAAAACTCCACTTGAAGTAGAAAAACACCTGATTCGTCACCTTCCCAGCGAAGTGGTTCATAAAGCACATCATTGGCTGATCCTTCACGGACGGTATACCTGCGTTGCCCGGAGTCCCAAATGTGAGGCCTGTAGCATCACGGCTATTTGCCGCTACTACGAGAAAAGCGGGGGGTCGTTGGCAATGGGAAAGCCTTCCGTTTCCAAATCCGTAAAAAAATAGCATGTGTGGGGTACACCTGCTGCTGACCTTTCCTCAACGGAACAAGGAAGCCATACAAGCCATGACCCAAACTTGTCGGCACCGGGGCCCGGACCATACGGCCTGGTCGCAGGTGGCGCCGGGAGTCTACCTCGGGGCTAACCGGCTAAAAATACTGGATCTACACGATCGGGCCAATCAGCCGCTGGTTTACAGGGCGGCCCAGGCCCACTTGGCCTGGAATGGCTTCCTCTACAATTACCAGGATCTTCGAAATGAATTGCTCCAGGAAGGGGTGCATTTTGAAACTGCTTCGGACGGTGAAGTATTGCTTCACTGGCTGATTCGCAAAGGGGCAGCCGGAGTCGGTAGGCTACAGGGAATGTATGCCTTTGCCTTCGTCGATGGGAAGAACGAACGGGTCCTGGTGGCCCGGGACCCGCTGGGCGTAAAATCGCTGTACTACGCGCAGGAGAAGGGCGTGTTGCTTTGCTCTTCTGAACTTCGATGCCTGCGACGATCCGGCTTGGTACCTGGCCACTTGAATGAAGCCCAGATAGTACCTTATATGTATCTGCGCCATGCCTTGCCTTCCCATTCCTTCCTCAGGGGGGTGCAGGAATTGCTCCCCGGAGAACTGAGGACCTGGGACCTTCAGGGCAAGCCTCTGGGTTCGAGACAAATCCCCTTCGAAGCAGCAGGTCCAAAGCCTGCAAAGACCGGTGAAAACGCCGAAGAGTTGTTAACGGATGCTGTATTGAAGCAAGTTCACGCCGATGTCCCAGCAGGATTGATTTTAAGTGGAGGAGCAGACAGCTCCCTGATTTACCACCTTTGGAACAAACACGGTGGAGGAGCGGTGCCGACATTTACCGTTGGATTTCAACGGCCTTACCGCCGGGCTTTTGCTGACGCGGATTTTGCCGCGAGGTTGGTGGCAGGCAAGCGGGCGTTTCACCAGGAAATTACCATTTCTCCGGATTGGTTTCTGGAAACCTGGCCCGACTACATCCGGGAGTTGGATGTGCCGGTTGGCGATGCGGCGAGCTACCTTACCTGGGCGGTGGCCAAAAAAGCCCGAAATACGGTGAAGATCCTACTAAGCGGGGCTGGAGCGGATGAGTTATTTGCCGGATACAATCGCCATGCAGCGTACAAGAGGTACCTGGCAAACCCCGTTTTCTGGAACCGGGCCGCATCGGTAGGCAAAAGGTTCCCGGTGGGTGGAAGGAGGCTTCGGCAGTTTTTGGGGGGAATTCACCCCGATCCAATTAGAACCTTTATGAATTTTGCGGGGCTTTACCCCTTGCCGGATGGCCTGGCCACTGAGCTTAGCGGTTTGTATCCGAAAGAGGAGGGACCGTTTACCAATGCCCTGGCATGGGACAAAAAGGTTTATTTGGTGCATGATTTGCTGAAAATTCATGACAACGCTTGTATGGCACATGGGATTGAAGGCAGGGTCCCTTTTCTGGATTGGCAAGTGGTGGACTGGAGCCTTCGGAGAAGCGAAGCGGATAGACGGAATGCCGCCCCCAAACACTGGATCAAATCGTTGTTAAGACAGGAAGGGCTGGCGGCGCATGCCAGGCGAACGAAATTTGGGTTTGGCCTGCCACTGAAAGAATGGCTGCAGGGTCATGCTGGATTTCGGAATCGCGTTGTGCCTTCCGTCATCCATTTTGGTCGTCGATTTGAGGAGGTTCTTCCGAGCGAATGGAAACCACTAACGCGCCACCCGGAAAAACACCTGGGCAACCACTATTTGCTCTTGTACAACCTATTTCTTTTGAACGATTGGATCGAAGAAAATCAGCTATGAAGCTCTGTTACATCCATCAGTATTACCTTAAGCCCGAGGAGGGTGGAGCCATCCGCTCTTACCACCTGGCCCAGGGCATGGCCGCTGCAGGGGTAGAAGTAACTGTGGTCACCGCGCACAACCGACCGGATTACGAAGTCCGGTGGGACGGAAAAGTTCAGGTACACCTTTTACCAGTGCCTTACGACAACAACTTTTCTGCCTTTCGGCGGCTGTGGGCGTTTGCTGCCTTTGTACGCGCTGCAAAAAAGTTGCTTGGTCGCATGCCTTTGCCTGACTTGTTGTACATTACATCCACCCCGCTCTCAACCGGGCTCATAGGTACCTGGGCCCGGCGAAAATGGGGTATTCCTTTTGTTTTTGAAGTCCGGGATCTATGGCCCAAAGCTCCCATTGCGATCAAAAGTATCCGCAATTCCCTGTTGAAAAAGGTCTTGTACAAGATGGAGGAAACCATTTACCGGAAGGCCTGGAAAATCGTCGCCCTCTCTCCTGGGATGCAGCAGTACATTCAACAGAAAGTTTCGCAACAACCGGTAGTCCTTATTCCAAATTTTGCAGACCTGGATTTTTTTCAGGTCCGGAAGGATCGCTACCCGAACAGGCAATTTGACCAACAGCCCCTGACGTTTTTGTATGCCGGGGCAATAGGAGAAGTAAATGGACTGCTGCAGTACCTGGATTTGGCAGAAGCTGCAAAGAGGAAAGGAAAGAATTGGTTGTTTCAGCTCATGGGCAAAGGGAAATGGCTGCCTGCACTAAAAGAGGAGGCAGCTAAAAGAGGATTGAGCCGCGTGGAATTCATTCCTTTCGGAAATAAAGTGGAAGTACGAGAGCGGATGCAAGCTGCCGACATAGCTTATATTTCCTTTCTTCGGCTCCGGGTTTTGGAAGTTAGCAGTCCCAATAAATTTTTTGATGCCCTGGCCATGGGTATGCCGGTTCTGATCAATTTCAAGGGTTGGATTAACGATTTGGTCAGCGCTCATGACCTGGGCTGGTACCAGGACGAGCAGCCGTACGAACCCCTGCTGGAGGCCTTGGAGGCGCTGGAACATTGCCCGGAGGCATTGGCGCGGAAGGGGAAAAATGCCCGATCCCTGGCAGAGCGCTCTTTTGCGAAGGACAGGGCCGTCGCTTCGCTATTAGATGTAGTCGAATTTTGCCAAAACAAGGACCGAACCGGCTTAGCGCGGTTTGTATCCCGATAATTTAAAGATTTCCCGGGCGTCTTGCTGCTTCATCAACTCGGAGAGGCTCAGGTTATTATTGATCCGGTAGTCGTCCACGATATTCCATCCCAGCCACCGGCCGATTCTCCCGGGTGCATCCGGACTTATGACATCCGTGAAGGGTGCCTCGCCAACATACCGTCTGATTTCAAAGGCATTGGTTTCATACAACAATTCGTTTTCGATAAAATGCCCCCAAATCATTTCTTCATTGGCATAGCTTCCGAGGACTTCCTTTTTCTCGTAGCCGATGATGTACTCGTCTGGCGTGCAGGGAAGGATACTTTTGGTGAAATGGTAGGCTTTTCCGTAAAAAATCATTTCTGCCAGAAGTGTGCGATCCCCCAAATCGGTCTGATTAAATTGGGAGGAAATTGCCGTCACAATCGTAGGAATCAGGTGTTCCTCGGTATACCGCTTTACAATGTATTGAGGCAGTTCTAGCGGCTGAAAGCGATGGTCCTCCGGTAGAAAATAGTCGAGTCCTATGATGATAATGTCTTCCTCGACAATCAAGTCGGTACCAAAGCCGGTCACAAACGTATATACCTCAGGAACCTTGAATTCTGGGAAATGAAACAAAATACCTCGAAAGGCGTCCTCCAAAGACTCCTCAATCTCGGCAACGGTGTCAAAATGAATGGCTACTTCCTCGTACAATTCCTGCATGCCGCTATCGCTGTGGATGAGTAATAGCTCTGTTTTCAGTTGTGCCTCGTTTTCAAAGCCCATGTTTCCAAACATAGCCGAGGAAAACTCGGGATAGTTTTCGAGGTGTTCGGTCAGTTTTTCTTCCGTTAAATCCTCAAAAAACAGTTGTTCCATCCGGTGTAGGCGCACCTCAACCGGGATCTCCAAATAGGAATCTGGAAGGGTGCAGCGTTCGTTCGAATTCCCGCAACTAGAAAAAATCAGGAAAACGAATCCCAGGGATATTCCATACGCACTTCTTTTCATAGCTGCAAAGATAAGACATTGCTGCAAAGGAATGGCTAGTTGACAGGGACAGGACCTGGTTTTTGTAGGAATATGGTTAGGAAAAGGTTGATGGAATCCAAAAAAAGTTCAGGTAGCTGTCTATACATTGATTTTCATTTATATAAATGATTATTTCATTTACTTATTTGTGATTTTTATTTTTTGAATCCAAACTATCTGCCTGCTTAGTTGTTTGTTCCCTGTATTACGTTTTAACTAAACCAATATTTATTATGGAACTAAACCTAAAGAGAATGCAGAAATTAATGAGTCTGTTCCTCGCAGCAGCGCTTTTATTTTCATTCGGTTGTTCGGATGACGATCCGGCGCCGATGCCACCCGAGGAGGAAAGCATCATTGACATAGCTTCCGGTAACACGAACTTTTCAACATTGGTAGCCGCCATTCAGCGGGCTGATCTGGTAGATGCGCTGAATGCTGCCGGACCATTTACGGTGTTTGCTCCAACCAATCAAGCATTCACAGACGCAGGTATTACCGATGTTAACGCTGTTCCTGTAGAACAACTCCGAGATATTCTATTGTACCATGTAGTAAATGGAAGGGTGATGGGCAGTCAGGTGAGCACAGGAGAGGTACCTACCCTGCTTGAAGGATTTAACCTCAACGTTGTTGTCGATGGAGGCACCATCACCATCAACGATGATATTACCGTTATCACACAAGATCTCTCTGCATCCAATGGTGTCATACACGCGATTGATGGGATTCTTATGCCGGAAGAGGAAAGCAACACCATCGCTGATATTGTGATGGGGGATGAGGATTTCTCCACGCTGCTCGCAGCGGTTTTGGCTGCCGACCTGGACGAAACGCTATTGGAGCAGGGGCCTTTTACCGTATTTGCTCCTACGAATGCGGCCTTGGAAGCTTACCTTACAGACAATGGGTTGACAGCAGAGCAGCTTTTGCAGTCGCCTGATTTGGCCTCCATATTGACCTACCATGTGGTAGATGGAGAAGTGCCTGCATCTGCAGTAGTTGCTGGAAGTGTACCCAGTCTCTCGGGAGTTCCGTTTTATGTGAGCATTGATCCCGATGATAACGTTTGGATAAACGGCAACACCCAGGTCGTTAACACAGATATTGAGGCGGACAATGGCATAATCCATGTGATCGACTATGTCATTACACCTCCTACACAATCCATCGCTGAGATTGCGGTAGGATTTTCACAGGCAGAAACACCTGAATTTACGCAATTGGTCGGTGCGCTGACCAGGGCAAATTTGGTAGATGCGGTCAGCGGTGGAGTGGACGATAACCTCACTGTATTTGCGCCGACGGATGCCGCGTTCGAAGCACTCTACGAGGCCTTGGAGGTAGATGGATACGAAGACATTCCGCTGGAAACGTTAACGGCAGTTCTTACTTACCACGTGGTTCCTGCAAGGGCTTTCTCTCAGGACTTACGGGAAGGAGCCAATTTGCCTACCCTGCTCGAGGGAGAAGAGTTGTCGGTTAATCTGGCAAATCTGGAAATCAACACTTCCGGGCTCGTTCCGGACTTGTTGAACGTACACGCTACCAATGGGGTCATTCACGTCATCGACGAAGTCTTGGTACCATAAATTGGATATTGGGTTTTTTTGTGGAAAACAGGTGCCATGTCGGTGCCTGTTTTTTTTATTCCCGGATTTCATGCCGAATCATTGGCATTTGCGCTTCCCTTATTTTTCATGTAAAAAAATACCTGCATACTTTTTCTCTTCCGCTTTAATCTCCAAACATCCGTTCCAAAAAGAAAGGAATACGTATCTTTACGGGTGCTTTTCGGATTTTTCTAAATCCATGCTGGATAACCCCATGGAATACTGCCTGTGGGTAACCTGGCGAAGCTGTGTATCAACGTTAAAATCAGCCGCATGATTTGTTTTAGGCATGTAAACCCGTACCGATTATTTTTTATTGGAATGATGCTTCTGCTGCCTTTCCTGCTGCAGGCACAATCGCTTCAGGATATCTCGTCCCTCGACGTTGATGAGTTATCGGATCAACAATTGCAGGTACTAATGAACAGGGCCATGGAAGCGGGGCTTTCGGAGGCCGAGTTGTTACAAATGGCCCAGGTAAGAGGAGTACCGGCTGCGGAAATAGAAAAATTAAAAGAACGGTTAGAAGGGATGGTTTTCGGCCTTACGAATGGGAAAAGTTCCGGAGCACGTCAGGGAAAACGGGAACCCCGGAGGCAACTGGACTTCAATGAAATAACCCGGGGAATTATTCCCTCTCCGGAAGATGTCGGGACAGACCTGGCAGAAGAGCATCCGATTTTTGGGATGGATCTTTTTTATAGTAAAAACCGGCGATTGACCTTTGAACCGAGCGTCAACATGGCGACACCCCGAACGTATATTTTGGGTCCTGGGGACGAGGTATACATCGATATTTACGGGCAATCAGAGCGGTATTACGAAGCATCGGTCACACCGGAGGGCCAACTAATTCTGGAAAACATTGGACCCATTTCTGTCTCCGGGCTTACCCTGGAAGAAGCTACGCAGGTTGTCAAGAACCGGCTTTCTACCTTTTACGCAGGTCTTGGCGGAAGCAGGCCGACCTCCTTCTTGCAACTGAACTTGGGCAATATACGCACCATTAAAGTAAATTTGGTCGGCGAAGTCCGGCTACCCGGCACGTTTACCCTCAGTGCGTTTAGTACGGTCTTTAATGCCCTGTATGCAGCCGGGGGGCCCAATCAAAACGGGAGTATGAGGCGTGTTCGGTTGATAAGAAGTGGTAAAGAGATTGCGGAAATTGATATTTATGATTTTCTGACAGATGGAGACCCCAGTATGAACGACATGCTGCAGGATCAGGACATCATTTTGGTTCCTCCCTATTTGGGTAGGGTTACCGTAGAAGGAGCCGTCAAGCGGCCCAAAATATTTGAAGTGAAAGAAGACGAGACTTTCGCCGATGTGTTGTCCTTTGCCGGAGGCTTTACCGATCAGGCATTCAGGGATAAGGTAAACGTGGAGCGGATTACCGATAAACAGCGATCGGTATCGGATATTTACAACGACCAGTTTCACATGTTTTTGGTAAAGGGGGGTGACCGCTACGAGGTGGGGGAAGTGCTGGACCGGTACACCAACCGTATTCAAATAAAAGGAGCTGTTTTCAGGCCGGGAAATTACGCCTATCAGGAGGGGTTGACCCTGACCCAACTCTTGGAAAAGGCAGAGGGCCTTCGGGGAGAAGCGTACAGCAAGCGCATACAAATTTTGCGAACCAACGAAGACCTAAGTACCCGCATGTTGCAGGTAAACCTCGAAGAAATCCGGAATGGCAACGAATCGGATATTCCGCTGAAGCGGGAAGACCTGATCCGGATACCGTCCATTTATGAGCTACGGGAAGAACAATATGTAAAAATAGCCGGAGAAGTAGTTCAGCCGGGCACCTATCCTTATTCCGAGGAGATGACTCCGGAGGACCTGATATTGATGGCAGGCGGGTTGAAAGAAGCGGCGTCCGAAGCCAGTGTGGAACTCGCCAGACGGGCCTCGGATGTTGAAGGGAGGGAGTTTTCACAAATCATCCCAATCCCCATCAGCCGGGACCTGAGTTTGCCCGAAACGCCCATTGAACTGCGTCCCTTTGATCAGCTAACTGTCCGAAGAAAAACCAATTTTGGCCTGGAGCGAATGGCCAGTATCGAAGGACAGGTGAATTCACCGGGAACCTTTGCCATTCAGCATGCCGAGGAAAGAATATCCGACTTGATTAATCGCGCCGGCGGACTGACGGCCTTTGCCTATGCCAAAGGGGCCCGATTGATTCGGCGTACCGAATTCTACAAAACCGAATCAGAGGACATGCGCAACGAGCGAAGCCTCCTCAACCTTTTGGAACGGATCAATCGGGAGGAACTGGACCCGACGGAATCGCAGCAGGAATTGATTGAGCGGATAAGCAACTATCTGTTTGAAAACCCCGATTCTGCGCGTACCGACTTGGAGGAGCGGGTAATTCAGGCCAGGGAAAACCTGCTGAATGAAATCTCAGAATCCCGCGAAAACGTGGCGCCGATTAAAATCAGGGAAACGGAAGCGATCGCAATTGACCTGGAAGCGATCCTGGCTAATCCAGGTTCCAAGTACGATTTGATTGTGGAGGAAGGCGATATTTTAAGCGTCCCGCGTCAATTGCAAACGGTACGGTTGCGGGGCGACGTGATCTATCCCACCACTGTCCGGCACGAAGATTTCCGATCCATGTCCTATTACATCAACCGCGCTGGAGGCTTTGCGACGCGTGCAAAAAAGGGGCGCACCTACGTGGTTTATGCCAATGGGCAGGTAGCGCGCACGAGAAATTTTGTCTTATTTAATGTGTATCCCAAGGTGGAACCGGGATCGGAGATCATTGTACCTACCAAGGGTCCCAGACTCCCCATTCGGCCCGGCGATTTGGTCGGTATCACCACTGGGCTGGCTACCCTTGCCCTGGTAATCACCCAACTACTCAATTGATGCAACAGCAAAACCAACATATTCTCGATGACAAACTAACCTTCGGAGAACTCGTGGAAAGGTTGTATCAATGGCTTTTTGTGTTTCTTCGAAAATGGAGATTTCTGGCAGCAATGGTGCTACTAGGGGCGCTGTTGGGAGTAGCCGTAGCGCTGCTAAAAAAGCCGGTTTACCATGCGGATACTACTTTTGTGCTGGAACAGTCCGAGATGGGAGGTTTGGGGAACATCTCCGGAATTGCCTCCATGTTGGGACTAAACCTGGGATCCGTCGGTTCCGAAAGCGGCTTGTTTAAGGGAGACAATATTTTGGAATTGTATCGATCGGATGCCATGCTCTCCCTGGCGCTACTGACTCCATTTGACACTGCAGGCGAAAGCCAGCTTTTGGTGGAACGGTACATCCGTTTTCATGAACTGGATGAAAAATGGAAACGAAAGGTCGATTTCGAATCCCTCAATTTTAGCCTTCCGAGGCAGCGTTTTTCGGTACAACAGGACAGTGTGCTTCGGGAAGTGGTAAAGGAGATTCGAAAAGTGAGCCTGTTGGTGGATAAGCCCGATCGAAAGCTTAACATTATCAAGGTCACCGTCGCGTCAAAAGACGAAGACTTTGCGAAACGTTTCAATGAGACGCTGGTCGAGACGGTAAATGACTTTTACCTCAAAACCAAAACCAAAAAAACGGCTGAAAATCTTTCCGTATTGCAGCAGCAGGCAGATAGTGTGCGTACCGTTCTGGATGAAAAGATCCAGCAACTGGCGCGTTTTCAGGACAAGAACCCAAATCCCAACCCGCTGCTGCAGGAAGGCATGGTGGCATCCAGAAGCCTGCAAATAGATATACAGGCGTCAGCCGCCGTGTACGAGGAAATTGTCACCAATCTGGAAATTGCCAAAATCAACCATCGGAACAATACACCGCTAATCCAGATCATTGATCAGCCGCGATACCCGCTCGAGCGTTCTGAGATAAAATTGATAACCGGTATACTGCTCGGGGCAATTATTTTCTTTCTCCTGGGAATGGCATTCGTATACCTTCAGACTTTGTTTTACCGGCATTTCAAGCAGTAGCCTTCCCGGTCTTTTATGCGTGGAATCATTCATCGGCTGCCATTTTTCGATCTTTTACGACACAAGTCCATCAGGAATTTTGGCTTTCTCTTCCTGATCCAATCCTCCAACATCCTTGTTTCCCTCCTGGCCATGCCCGTGCTTATCCGGGCCATCGGTGTGGCAGAGTTTGGTCTGGTAAACCTCTCCTTTTCCGTAATTCTGGCTTTTAATGTGCTGGTAAGTTATGGGTACAACTTGAGCGGTCCACGAAATATAGCCCTGGGCGAGGCAGATCCGGAGCAAGTAAGCAAAGCTTTTTCCGAAGTAATCGGAAGTAAATGCCTGCTGGCACTGATTGCGCTTGCAGGTATTTTTGTTTTGGGGCTGGGGTTCGGTTTTTTTAGCGACTATTGGGTTATTTTGGCCTGGTCTACGCTGTTATTGCTCAGTGAGGCTACCACGACCGTTTGGTTTTTTCAGGGAAAGGAGAGCCTCCACTGGGCTTCCCTGGCAAATGTTTTTGCAAAGTTGATGTACCTTGGTCTGATACTTAGCTTGGTAGAGGATCCCTCGCAAAGTTACCTGGCCAATTTTTTTCTGGGTGGAACGGCCTTTTTAACAAACATTGGCTTACTGCTCTACATCCATTTTGGATTGAAAATTCGCTTTCGCTGGCCTAGAGTGGGTGTTATATGGCAATCCTGGAGAGATAACCTGCTGCTTTTTTTCTCAGGGATGACGGCCCATCTTGCCGTTAACGGAGGGGTGATCGTACTGAGTTTTTTCGCTACTGCACAGGTATTGGGCCTGTATGGAATGGCAGAACGGGTGGCTATGGTTCTGCGAATAGCGCCCACTTTGATTACCCAGGCAGCCTATCCGAGAGCAAGTGTTCTTTTCTATTCCGATACAGCTGGTTTTTATGCGTTTATACGGAAGGTCCAGTGGGCCTCCTTGCTTTTGGGCGGGGGAATAAGCGTATTGGTCCATGTTTTCGCCCCGATGATTATTCAGTTGGTCGCAGGGAGAAGCCACAGCGAAGCCGTTGCCATTTTAAAAATACTCGCTTTTTTGCCTTTTTTTGCGGGGCTTAATATTGGCAATATGCTCATCATACTGGTGACCGACCAAAAGAAAATACTCTTCCACGCAACCTGGGGATTTGGGCTGTACATGCTGGGTACTTCGGTTTTGCTGACTACCTTTTTTGGCAGCCCGGGCTTGGCCGTAGCCTTGCTGTCTACCGAACTGGTGGTGTACCTGCTGACCACGTTTTTGTTGTGGAAAAACCAGCCGCAGATTTTAACCAATCATTACCGTGCACTCTTCAATCGCCATCGTTCTTCTTAATTGGAATGGTTGGGCATTTACCCGTCCTTGCCTGGAATCGTTACGTCTTTCCGGATTTGCAATGGAGCATATTATTGTGGTCGATAATGGCTCAGAAGACGGGTCAGCGGACGAAATTCAACGCAGCTTTCCAACCGTTCAGCTAATTCGGAATCCAATAAATACGGGATTTACCGGAGGCAATAATGCAGGCATACAGGCCGCTTCTGCGCAAGGCTATGCGTTTGTGCTGCTACTCAACAACGACACGGAAGTCAGCGCGGGTTTTTGGAAACCACTGCTCGAGGAAATGGACAGGTATCCGGATACCGGAGCAGTGCAGCCCCTGATCTATTTTCTTCACGACAAAACCAAAATCTGGAATGCAGGCGGTAGGTACCTATCCTGGCTGGGTATTTCCCAAACCAGCTATAGTCTGCCGGGTAAGGCCCCCTATTCCACTGACTGGATTACCGGCTGCGCCTTCCTGGTCCGGTCCGCGGTATTGGAAGAAGTTGGGCTATTGGACGAGCGGTATTTTGCGTATTTTGAGGACGTAGACTGGTCGCTTCGGATTAGAAAGCGGGGGTACAGATTGAAGGTGGTTCCGGAATCGGTTATTTTTCACGAGGCTGGTGCCGCCTCCAAAACCAAACAACCGGGAAAGGAGGGCTTTTTGAATCCAACGATTCATTACTTGAATGTACGCAACCAGCTCTTTCACCTAAGAAAATATGGGAGGCATCCGGTAAACTGGTTGTCCTGGCCGTTCCATCTGATTAAATTTGGCCTGTTCATGGGGTATTTCACCTTGAGAGGCAGAACAGCAAAGCGGAAGGCAGTACTTTCCGGCATAATCGATGGATTGAAATTTTCACTAAACGAAGCGAAATGATCGGTACGATATTATTTCTTCTGGTACTCCTCTACGTGCTGCTGCTGGTCGTAATCACCGTCAGAAAGATCGTGTTTCAGGGAAAATGGGAATTTATCATCGTTTTCATGATCCTTTATTTGCCGTTTTACATCTCGATCCTGAGCATTGTCTACCAGGCGACGGGATCGGAGATCATCGTGGGGCTTTTTCAATACCTGAAAGAGCTGCTTTTGCTGCTGGCGTTTCTTGGTTTTTTCCTCTACCAAAGAGATTTTTGGCACTATCCTTTTCGCTTGAATACCGTGGATGTGGTACTTCTGGCTTTTTTTGGATTGGCTACTTTGTATTTGTTTTTGCCCCTGGGGGAGGCCCTGTTTCTAAATAAGTTGCTTTACTTAAAAAACACCTTACTGATCGGTGCATTCTATTTTCTTGGCCGAAATACCCGGTTGGCGGGAGAACAACTGGATCGGGTTTTTGGATGGGTAATGCTCATTGCGGTCGGCGCCTTTGCTTTGAATTGCCTGGAAAAAGTAATGGGGGTCCATTTTCAACAATGGACAGGCTATGCGCTGTTTAATTTTGCGGTAAACGGCATCGAACCTTCCGGAAATTATGGGCTTTCCTGGACCTTTGAAACCCAAACCACCGGAATGCGCCTGGCCTCGTTTTTTTCCGATCCGCTGGAAATGGCCAGTTCGAGCTTGCTGGCCTTTGCAACGGGCTTGATTTGGTTCCTCACTAAAAAACGAGAAGAAAGTGGCTTTTACCTGTTTGTAATGCTTGCTGCGGTAGGGAGTTTGTTTTTTTCTGCCTCCCGCGCTGCTTTTGGGGCCTTTTTTGCCATGCTGTTTTTTATTGCGCTGGTTTTCAGACTATACCGCCTGTTACTTATGGGGGTGTTCCTGCTGTTTGGCTTTGTTGTGTACGTAGTGTATTTTGCCTCCGAGGACTTTTATTATTTTGTGTACGATACGCTGACGTTTCAGAACGCCTCGAGTCTTGGACACGCGGTAGAGTGGTTTTTGGCATTGGATGCCATGGTGGCAAATCCGGAAGGAATCGGTCTTGCCATGAGTGGCAACACCGGAAGTGTGGAGGACGATGTCCGGGTGGGTGGCGAAAACCAGTTTCTGATTTACGGGGTGCAATTGGGTGTTCTCGGAATGCTCCTGTACATCGGGGCATTGGCCCTGGGGATCGTAAAATCCCTACAGGTGTTTAGGCACACCGAAAATGTCTCCGATGCGCGGGTGGCATTTGTGGCGGCCAGTACCAAATTCGGATTGTTGCTCCCCTTGTTTACGGCGAATGCAGAACTGTATGCCTACGTTTCTCTTGTTTCCTGGTGGGCGATTGGGTACAGTCTCTCGGTATACAACAGGCTCTTGCCCTCCGTTAAACGTTCCTCCTACCTTTCTGCTCCTTCATGAAAAGCAGGCCAAAAATAGTTCTCGTGGATGTGTTTTACCTTCACCTGGCACAGACCGGAATAAAGACCTATACCGACAGCCTTCTTGGGCAAATTGCTTCGTATCTGGGATCCGATTTTCACTTTATCGTGTACCCCTCTCCGGAGAAAATCAGAAAGGGTACTTTTTTTAAAGGTAAGACGCCTCGTTGGAAAAATTGGTTGTTTCAAGGAAGGTATTTCCTTCACAAACTAGTAGTACTGCCCTGGCAAAGCATTCGCTTTCGCGCCGATCTGGTTTTTTGTCCCGATATACTTCCTCCGCTTTGGTCGAAGGGGCGGCGCGTGGTGGTGATACACGATGCATTTTTCTGGGAAAGCCCGGAGCACTATCATCCCCTATGGCGGAAAATTTACCTTTGTTTTTTAGAAGCGGGAATTCAGCGTGGAGCTCGGGTACTTACTGTCAGTGAATACGCAAGAAACCGCATTGAATTGTTTCTAAAAACACCCGAACCCATAACGGCCATCCCCACCGGTCTGGATGCCGGTCCCCGGCAGGAATCCGGAACTGAGATTTCTCCGGTTGATTCCCCGTATTTTTTACATGTAGGTGTGATGGAGCACCGAAAAAACCTCGTGACACTGGTACAGGCGTTTGCGGTTTTCGTCCGGGATTACGGGCAACATTTTAGATTGGTGCTGGTGGGAGCACGCGGGCCAAGGCCTACGTTGGATGCCTACGACGGGGTACTTCAGGAAATCGACCGCCTGGACCTGGCGGGGAAGGTGCTGTTACCGGGCTACCTGAGCAAAAGCGATCTGAACAGGTATTTTCGGTTTGCGTTGGCCTACGTATTTCCATCAAAAAATGAAGGATTTGGGTTACCTGTATTGGAGGCATTTTCCGTTGACTTGCCCGTAATCATCGGTCCTCAGGGAGCGCTTAAGGAAGTGGGTGGCTCCGGAGTCCTGGTCAGTGACAGCTATGCCCCGGAGGACTTCGCAGCGGCCATGGGACGGTTGGCAAACGACCCGGCATTGAGGTCGAAGCTGGCCTCGCTTGGGAGAGAACGACTTCAGGCGTTTACCGGGGAAAAGTTTTTTCTATCTTTACAGACGTATTTTACTAAACTCTTGCATGGCGACTAGGTTAGGAAAGTTGATTTCGACCATTTCCGGAATGGATTTTTCGGACCGGTTTGGGCCCGGGTGGGACCACTTGTCTGCTTTTTCGGTTTTGGCCAGAATGGGTATTTGGTGGCTCCGCGGTTTGGGGCTCCGATGGCGGATGAAATCGGCTCAGGGAATGTTACTCATCGGCAAAGGTGTTACCATCCGGCAGGCGAGTTATTTTCGTGTTGGGAAGAATTTTGTGGCACAGGATCAATGCGAGATCAATTGTCTTTCGCGTAGGGGCATCGTCTTTGGTGATAAGGTGACCGTGGGTAGTTTTGCCCTCATCCGGCCGACCAATTTGTACGGGGGCGAGCCGGGCGAGGGGCTGCGTGTGGGGGACAATTCCAGCATTGGTCCCTATGCCTACATTGGTTGTTCCGGGTACATCGAAATCGGCGCCAACGTCATGATATCCCCACGGGTTAGTATCTATTCCGAAAACCATGTCTTCGAATCCACGAGCCTACCCATGATCGATCAGGGGGTGCGGCGTTCGTTTGTCACGATTGAGGACGATTGTTGGATCGCCTCGCATGCGGTGATATTGGCGGGAGTGACGGTAGGAAAGGGGTCCGTAGTAGCTGCAGGCAGCATCGTCACCAAGGATGTTCCCCCATACAGTGTAGTTGGGGGAAATCCGGCAAGGATTCTTAAAAGCAGGAAAGAGGAATGAAATCCGAATCGCTCAAAAATTGGAAGGAGTGGGGAAAAAAAGACCCCTACTACGGTGTATTGTCGGAGGAAAAATTTCGCATGCAGCACCTTTCCGAACAGGCATTGACGGAGTTTTTTGAAACGGGAGAAGCGTTTGTCGCACAAAGCAGAAAAAGAATTCAGGACCGATTTGGGCTGGATATTGCGAAGGGAAGCATTCTGGACTTTGGATGCGGTGTGGGAAGGCTGGCCATTCCCTTTGCCCGCATCACGCAAAAGGAGGTGTGGGGCTTGGATATTTCGGAGGACATCATTGTCAGGGCAAAGGCGCACGCAGCGGCCCAGGGTCTGGAGCATCTTCACTTTTCCGCCTACGATGGTGCGCGTATCGCCAACATTCCGGTAGTTGATTTTGTGAACGCGTACATCGTCTTCCAACACATTGAACCGAAGCAAGGCATGAAGTTGATGCGGGATTTGCTGGAGCACACCCGGCATGGAGGGGTTTTTCAGGTGCAGGTAACCTATGGGCATTGTTTGCCTCGACGGGTATATGCTCATTTTTATCTCAGAACCCGATTTCCCCTGTATAATTATTTGTATTCTTCCCTAAAGCACCGCAGGTTTTGTCGGGAGCCAGTCATGCAAATGAACCACTATTCACCCGAGAAATTGTTTGCCTTGTTTGCCGGGTATTCGGACGAGGTGCACGTGGAGTTTACCAACCATGGCGGCCACCTTGGGGCCTTTTATACACTCAAAAAAAAACAATCTCCGTAATGCCCTGTCCATGTCACTAGAAAACACGAAGGTATTGATGCTTCATGGATCTTCGGATTTGTACGGTGCCAGTAAGATATTTTTACTGACAGCAAGCTTGTTGAAGAAAAACGGAGCCGCGGTAGTGGTGGTATTGTCCGAAGACGGTCCCCTGGCCAGCGAACTCAGGCGGGAGGGGGTCCGGGTTGTGTTCGTTAAGCTGGGCATTATCCGGAGGAAATATTTCAATGCAAGGGGCCTGATAAATCGGGTGAAGGTTTTATTCGCAGCCTATCACCGACTTGCCGCCATGGCAGAAGAAATGGGTGTTACCCACATTTATTCCAATACGGCGGCCGTATGGGTGGGGGCGATCCTGGCGAGGCAAAAGGGGTATTGCCACATTTGGCACCTGCACGAGATCATTGGCAGACCTGGATGGTTTGCCAGGCTGATGGGAAAACTGGTCCAACGGTCCGCGGATAAAGTGATCGTGGTTTCCGGAGCAGTAAAAGCGCATTGGGAAAAGTACATAGCGAGGAATAAACTCCATTTGGTGTATAATGGGATAGATTATAATCCGTATCTTTACCCCACGACTGATTTGAGGGAACAGTTGGCTATTCCGGAGGAGGCTTACGTGATTGGTATGGTGGGAAGGGTCAACAGCTGGAAAGGACAATCATACTTTTTGGCTATTTCGGAAGAATTAGCTAAAAAGTTTTTAAATTTACATTTTGTTTTGGTGGGAGATGCGTTTCCAGGTGAAGAATACCTGTTCGAAGGGTTAGAGCGAAAAATATTGGAAAAGGAGTACAGACATAGAATACACAATCTAGGGTTTAGAAGGGATATTTCGCAGGCCCTGGCTACCATGGATATTTTTATTCTTCCCTCCATTTTACCGGATCCCTTTCCTACCGTGATTTTAGAGGCGATGGCGGCTGCAAAGCCGGTAGTGGCGACGGGGCATGGGGGTGCGTTGGAGATGATTGCTAATGGGAAAACCGGCTTTCATATTCCCTGGGACGATCCTGTACGGGCTGCGGATACCATCGAAAAGCTTATAGAAAACAAAAACCTAATTGAAAAAATAGGTTTAAATGCGAGGAAGTGTGTTTTGGAAAATTTTTCATTGCCAGCTTATAGCAAGAAGATAGTGGAAATTTTTTCTTGATTTTAGTAAATAAAAGCAGTATGTCGAAAAACAGCAAGCCGTTGCATGTGGCGATTGTAGGAACAAGGGGATATCCGTACGTATACGGAGGATACGAGACGTTTGTAAAAGAAATGGGAGAACGACTGGTCCAACGGGGGATTGCGGTGACGGTCTATTGCCATGCCCCGTTGTTTGAAGAAAAGCCCAAAAAAGTCAATGGAATTAATTTGGTTTACATGCCCTGTGTGGAAACCAAATCCCTGAGTCAGCTTACCAATTCCCTGTTGTCCATGATTCACGTCTGCTTTTCGAAGGTAGACGTGGTCTTTGTTGTCAATAGTGCCAATGGCCCATTCGGTATTCTTACGAAGATTTTCGGGAAACCCTCGGCCATCAACGTGGATGGGCTGGAATGGCTCCGCCCGAAGTGGAAAGGTCTCGGCGCCCGGTACTACCTGTTTGCTTCCCGTCTCGCCACTAAACTCTACGATCAGCTGATTACCGACTCCGACGAGATGGAGAAAATCTACCTGGAAAAATTCAACGCACCCTCCAAAATGATTGCCTACGGCGCCAATCCCCGGGCATCTTCCGATAGCACGACAATCGAGACCTGGGGTCTGCAGAAGGAGTCCTATTATTTGATTGTGGGCCGGCTGATACCCGACAACAATGCAGACCTGATCGTGGACGGTTTTGTGCGGTCCAACTCCAAGCGCAAGCTGGTCATCGTCGGCGATGTGCCGTACCACGATCGATTTGCGCAGAAAATGAAAAGCATTCCGGACAAGCGGCTGGTATTTACCGGTTACGTACGGGATCAGGAACAACTGGCTGCCTTGTACCACAACTGCTACGCCTATTTCCACGGGCACGAGTATGGGGGCACCAACCCGGCCATGCTCAAAGCGCTGGGATACGGCTGCGCAATCCTGGCGATGGACACCCGGTTTAACCAGGAGATGCTGCAAAAAGGAAAATACGGATGGTATTTTGACAAAAATACCCAATCGGTGGTTCAGATTATTGATAGGGCCGAGGCTTCTCCGGAAAAAATGGAGTCTTTGCGCAACCACTCCCGGGAAGGGCTGACGCAGAAATACAATTGGGATGCGGTCACCGATGAATACGAAACGGTATTTAAGGTGCTATGTAAACGAAAGCTTAAAGAAAACCTGGTAGAAATTAACTACTGATAAAACGCCTGGCTATGCCGGGCTTTTTTTTGCCCAATGTGTGGAACACGAAGGACTTATTTAGTCCCAGTACCTTTTCAAAATAGATGCTGGATTCCGGGAAAAGCTTCTTCATTTCTTCCAGGGACAGCAGGCGGATTTCCTCCAGGTAGCCCTTGGCAAATGCAGGGTCCCATTTCTGCATGCGGCTGAATTTGGTACGTGTTAAAATAAAAAAGGCAAGGGAGTTCGGGAAAAATTGAAAAAAGGGAAGCGCGTAGTGCGGTTCCAGGAAAAAATATTTGTTCGGGGTTTGTACAAAATAATTTTTGCCTACCCGACGAATTTCCCGGGCCATTTTTTTCTGATTGGTGAAGGTATACAGGTGCTCAATGACCGAGTTTGAAAAGACCAGGTCAAACGATTGGTCCCCGAACTGCGAGAGATCCGTAGCATTTCCTGCCAAACTTTGTACATGGGGAAGTCGGGTAGTTTCTTTTTCCAGATTCAGTAATGTGATGCTGATCCGCTCGGGTTGAATAAACGTATGGTTTGCCCAAAAGCTCTCCGTTCCTCCGACATCCAGAATTTTGATTTTTTCCTGATTCCCGAACGTTTCCCGAAAGCAGGTTTCAAAAAAGCGAAATCTGCGCTGCCTGAATCTTCCACCGATTGATTTTGGCTCGTCTGAGGGAGCAAAAAGTCGTTTTATTTGTTGTTTCATTGATTAAATTTCCAACCAGTGTACCTGGAGTCGGTTCAGGCAATGGGGGCGATCAGGTCAATGGCATTTTCCCCGCTATCCATGGCTGAATGGTAATTAATTCCTAATTTTACAACAAAGTTGTGTACTTTGAAGTGAATATCAAAAAATTGGTTGCAGATAATTCGATATTGCAGGTAGTGCGTTAAAAGAAACGGGGAATTGTAGCCAGAGATTGATCAGGTTTTTTGCCTGCTGTGCCCAACCATCGTAGTTGAAATTGATTCATGGCAAAACGTTTTTATAGGTATTTCCCTTTTCTATTTGTAGCGGCGGAGTTGATCGTTCTCTGGATAACGTTGGGCCTGATCACGTTTTTGCTTGCTGAACGTACGGAATCCACACTGCCCTCGGCCCTCTGGGAGTTCGGTTTGTTTGGCTTGGTCTGGGTGCTGGTTTTGCTTTTTAGAAAGGACTACAAAATCGGTCGCACGTCCCACTACTGGGACACCCTCAATCAGTTTTTTCGATCCTTCGCCTGGGGGCTGCTTGTTTTCTTTTTGCTACGCGAGCAGCTAGCGGCTGGTTATGGAAAGGCATTCGGGTTTTATGTGTATCCACTGAGCCTTTCTTTTTTGGCATTTTTCCGGGTATCGGTACACGCAGCACTTCGGCGGTACCGACGGAGCGGAAGAAATTACCTGAAAGCGGTTATTTTGGGAAGGGATCAATTGAGTATCCGGCTGGCCCATACCTTGCAGACCAACAAAGCCTTGGGTATCAAATTCCTGGGGTTTTACGATACCAAGTGGGGGGGAGAGGAAAGTCTGGGGGATGTAGCGCGTTTTTTTTTACCGGCAGCAACAGAAGCGCTCGATCTGGTGTACTTAAGCCAGGAAATTTCCCCGGAGTTGGTGCGAAAAATCGTGGCACATGCAGATGAAAACCATATAAAAGTTAAAATCATCCCTGGTCCTCATTTGCAATGGAACAAAGAGATGTCCTTCAGCAGGTACGGGTCATTTTTGGTAGTCAATGTCAATGAAATACCACTGGATCGCTTGATGAATCGGGTTTTTAAACGTGTTTTTGACCTTGTTTTTTCCCTGATTGTATTGGTTTCGGTGTTGAGCTGGCTCATTCCACTGGTGGCAGTGTTGATCAGGTGGGAATCCAAAGGGCCGGTATTTTTTCTTCAAAAACGAACCGGGCTCAACAACCGGGAGTTTTATTGCATAAAATTCCGGACCATGTTGGACAATCCATGGGCAGATACCCTTCAGGCGACCAGAAACGATCCCCGTGTAACCCGGGTTGGAAGATTTTTGCGGCGCTTTTCCCTGGATGAGCTCCCGCAGTTTTTCAATGTAGTAAAAGGCGATATGTCGGTGGTAGGCCCCAGACCCCATACGGTGCCAATGAACCAAGAATTTAAAAAGCGACTGGACTATTACGACAACCGGCACCGGATAAAGCCGGGAATCACCGGATTGGCGCAGGTGCTGGGGTACCGGGGTGAAATAGCGAACCTTTGGCAGATACGTTCAAGGGTTCGGCTCGATCATTTTTATATACGCAATTGGTCCTTTTTTCTGGATGTGCGCATTGTTTACAAAACCATGGGCGAATTAATTGCCCGAAGAGACGAAATCTATTGATGGATGCATACAAATGCCTGATCTGCTTTAGTGCTACGCAAGGTCCGGTTTACCAGGTAAGCGAGATGATGTTTGGTTCGGGTGAACGCTTTGCGTACACCCAATGCCCCGAGTGCGGAACCATCCAACAGCTTTCTCCCCCTACGAATATGGGGAGCTACTATCCGGCGGCATATTATTCCTTTACCGGGTTGTCCCGTTCCACTGTACCCGTGCGCTGGATGAAGAAGATCAGGCTTCTCTTGTACCGTGCTTCTGGACTTTCCTTGTTCCGACCGGTTTACGGAAACTGGCTGCACCACCTGGCTGCCCGGGAAAGCGATCAAATTGCAGACATAGGCTGTGGAAATGGTCAGCTGTTGTACGAGATGCATGCCAGTGGATACAAGCACTTGTCGGGGTTTGACCCCTTTTTGGCGGAGCCCCTGCGCGTTGCCAGCGGCTTGGAATTGTTTAAACTAGAGCTGCACCAGATTCTGGGAACCTTTCAGGTGATCATGTTGCATCATGCGTTTGAACACATGCGGGACCCCAATGCCTCCTTTGCCAAACTTGCCAGCTTGCTACAACCTGGAGGAAGGCTGCTGATTCGTGTACCCGTTTCGGACGGAGAAGCCTGGTCTACCTTTCGTGAACACTGGGTGCAGCTAGATGCCCCGAGGCATTATTTCATACCCAGCGTCACCGGCATGGAACGGCTCGCCCGGCGATACGGTTTGGAACTTTTTCGTACCGAATTCGACAGCACCTCCTTTCAATTTTGGGGAAGTCAGCGGTACCGGGACGGCGCTTCGCTATCCGACAGGAATCCTTCGAAAATTCCTTCTGCCGAACAGATGCGGGACTACGAACAAAGAGCGAAACTTTTGAACCAAACGCAAAAGGGAGATCAGGCTGCTTTTTATTTTCGGAAACCCATCTAGCAACCGCTTCCGTCACAAGCGAAACAATGCTTCGAAAAAGCTCATGTTTTCACCCGGTTCTTTCATGACCAGCATGGGTATTTCGTGGTTGGTGTTGACCAGTTTTTCGGCTACACTACCCAGCAATACCGCGGCTGATTTGGTTCTTCCCCGGCTACCAATGATCAAAAGATCCACGCCGACCTCCCGGGCATGCTGCATGATGTTATCGGCTTCGTCTTTGGCATGACGCAGGATAAATTCACAAGGAAAATCAGGCAAGTTGTTTTCCGCTAGAAACTTTTTGTAGTCTTTTTTAGCGTTTTCCAACATGATCGCAGAAAATTCCTCAAACGATTTCCCGGTCTTGCTGTAACCACGGGGCACCTCGTATAAATGGCAACATTGGATTTCGGCTCCTGTTTTCCCCGCAATACCGGTAGCCAGGGAAATACTAACCACGGAGTGCCGTGAAAAGTCGATAGGCAAGAGGATCTTTTGAAAACTGCCTCGGCTGTATGCGGCAGGAAGCAACAGTACCGGGTGCGGATACTTTTGGGATAGATTGTTTACCAGCGAATCGGAAGGGGATTTCCCTTTTTTTCTTCCCATCACCAGCAAGTCAATGTCCTTGATTTTTCCCCATCGCAACATGGTTTCCTGGGCATTTCCTTCTTTGACAATGATTTCATACGGAATCTCAAGGGCAGGTTGCACCTTTTCCAATTCGTGTTCGATTTCCGAAGCAATGGTCTCGTCCACCGGAGCGATCAGATCTGGATAGGACTGGCTTACTTCCTCGGGCAAAATCAGATTTTTTGCGACATGAACAAAATACACTTTTTCCATGCGAAAAATCGGTGCTAGCGATTTGATCTGATTGATCAGGGTCTCATCCATCGGTGACAGGTCCAAGCCTACCATTGCTTTTTTGAATTGACTCATTGGTATTTCCCTTTATAGGTCGTTTTTATGACGTGTGAATAGGTCTTAAAATTAGGAATTTAACCTTTTGAGTACTTCTTTTCACGTTTTTTTTATTCAAATTTCGAAAAATAAGAGAGCACCGGTCGCAGACAGGGCCGTTTCTTTGTGCAGAATAGTCAGCCAATGCCAAAACCAATTCGGAAATATTTTATTGCCATCGTTCCCGAAGATCCGCTGCGGGAGGAAATTTCGGCCTTGAAACAAGCGATTAACGATCGGTTTGGTTTCAAATTTGCTCTGAAGTCACCTCCGCATATTACCCTTAAAATGCCGTTTTCTCACAACGAGAACAAAGAGCAGCACCTCGCCAACCGGTTGAGGCGGTTTTTTGAAGCGGAAAAGCCTTTCTCGTTGGGGTTGTCAGGCGTCGGGCATTTCGGCATGCGAGTAGCCTACCTGCGTGTAGATGGGCCACCGGATTTACCAGACCTGCAAGCGCGCCTGGTCCGGTTCGGAAAGCGGCAACTGGGCCAACAGATTGAGTTGAGCGATTTGAATTACCAACCCCATCTTACCGTTGCGTTTCGGGATATAAAAAAGGAGCGGTTTGACGCCTTGATGAATTTTCTTCGGCAGCGATTTGAAACGCGGCAAATGGACGTGCAGCGAGTAGCTTTATTAAAAAAAGCAGGATCCGTGTGGGAAGTGCTGGACTGGTTTGAATTAAAGGGCTAGGGTTTGGTTTATTAGGAGGCACACCGGGCCGAAACCGGCAGCTACCGGATTGGATTTATAGAAATTATACTTTTTTTAAAAATTATGATTATTCTGTAAAAAGGACCACTACCTATATTAAGTTTGGTTTTTCATGGTTTTATCGGGAAGATACTGGTAACATACTGCTAAGTAAATTCGCGTTGTAGGCATATTTAACAAATTTTCGCTGGTAAAATGGTGACCAATCAAATAAAATCAATCAGGGAGTATCGTCTATGGTTCGAAAAAATCATTTAAAAGACACATAAAATCATCAAATAAAATAATATTTTTTAAAAAATAGAAATAATAATCAATTTATCTATAATTATTCAAGTCAAACGAAAATTCTTCAACATCCCCATTTTATTTTTCTTCTAGAATACAAAATATTTTTGATTGAGGTTTGCACTATGATTTAGCAATCATTTTGTGTTTATAAATAAATTAATGGAATATTGCACTTTAATTATTGTTAAAAAACCTTAATCTATTTATTCAAATGAAGCGAGTTTTACTTAGCCTGGCATTCGTGCTAGTGGCGGTAATCTCCCTGAAGGCTCAAAGTAGGACGGTGACCGGTACGGTCACTTCCGAAGAAGAGCCACAGGGGATACCCGGTGTGAATGTGAGCGTAAAAGGTACCATGGTAGGGACAATCACAGATATTGATGGTTCCTATTCATTGACGGTACCCGAAGGGTCCGATGTGTTGGTATACAGTTTTGTGGGTTTTTTAACCCAGGAGAAAACCATTGGGAATCAAAATCAGCTGGATGTGTTTCTGGAGCCAGATGTGAAGACCTTGGGAGAAGTGGTCGTTGTGGGCTATGGTACGCAGTCGAGCAAATTATCCCTGCAAAGCATTTCTACCCTCGACAATTCGCAGATCGAGCGTATGCCCGTGTTTACTGCACAGGAAGCCTTGCAAGGCCAGGCAGCCGGCGTGCAGCTTACCGGTACTTCCGGAGTGGGCGGTTCGCAGCAAAACATCCGAATTCGTGGCGTGGCCTCGCTCACAGCGGGTGGTTCGCCGTTGTTCGTGGTAGACGGCGTGCCCCTGAATGACGGAAGTAGCGACGACTATTCCAATACGTCCGGAGCGGTGGCTTTGAATCCACTGATGGAATTGAATCCAAACGAAATCGAGTCCATCTCGGTGTTGAAGGATGCATCGGCAGTTGCCATTTACGGTTCCCGGGGTGCAAACGGTGTCATCTTGATTGAAACAAAGAAGGGAAAAAGCGGGCAGTCCAAAATCAACGTGGATTACTACCAGGGGATCCAAAATCCCACGACCGTACGTCCCTATATGTCCTTGCAACAATACAACGAATACCGCTCTCTTCGTACGGGCACGCCGATCACGGACCTGCCGCAGCAGGGATTCGATTGGCCAGATGCGGTAATACAGCAGGGAGCCATCTCAAACCTGAACCTGAGTGCGTCGGGCGGTAGCGATCGGACTACGTATTTCATTTCCGGAACCTATTTCAAACAGGATACGTATGCGCTCGGAAACGAGCTCGACCGATTTAACGGTCGTCTGAACATGACCCACGAGTTTTCCGACAAGGCCCGTTTTGGTGCCAACATCGGGTTGGCCAAAACCTATAACGACAGGATCAATTCGGATAACAGTACGTACGCGCCACTTACCTCAGCGTTTCTGCACTTGCCCTACAATCGTCCCTACGACGAGAATGGAAATTATACCCGTCTTGGATTTGTCCCCAACTTGTTGGCCATTGAAGATCTGGCTATCACGGATTACATCACGCGGCGGACCACTGCCAATACGTTTTTTGAGGTAGACGTACTCCCCGATCTGACATTTCGGACCGACTGGGGGATTGATCAGATTCAGACCGAGGAGACGTTTCGCTATCCGGATATCGTAGAACCCACCGGAAGTGGCTACAAACGCATCATACAGGACTATAAGTGGTTGTCTACCAATACCCTGAATTACCAGAAATATTTTGGAGACCATTATGTGGGAGGACTCTTGGGTTATTCGTACGAACAGTCCGATTTTTCCAGCATCACGGTAGAGGGCTCTGGTTTTGTCAGCGATAGACTGCCCAACGTTGCCTCTGCAGCCACGCCTACCATTACCAGTGCCACGGGTACCAATTGGCGGTTGGCTTCCTATTTTACCCGTTTGAATTACCGGTACGACGACAAATTTTTATTCGAAGGAAGTGCTAGAAGAGATGGATCTTCCCGGTTTGGCGCAAATAATCGGTACGGTACCTTTTGGGCATTGTCGGGCGGATGGATCCTTTCTGAAGAGGGTTTTTTGCAAAACAGCAGCTGGCTGGATTTCCTTAAATTAAACGTTAGTTATGGTACCTCCGGTAACGACCGGATCAGCAACTTTGAATCGCTGGGACTCTACCAGGCAGGTACGCTGGGAGATTATGCCGGCAGCCCGGGTATTTATCCCAGCCAGCCAGCAAACCCACTATTGGGTTGGGAGGAGTCGGCACAGTTTGACCTAACCGTCAACGCCAGCCTGTTATCCAACCGATTGGACATTGAAGCATCGGTTTGGAACAAAGACACAGAGGGCCTTTTGCTGGATGTGCCCATTCCCTACACCACGGGTTATGCCAGCCTGACGCAAAATGCAGGATCCATGCGAAACAGGGGGGTCGATCTGATGATCCAGTCCACCAATATCCAAACGCCCTCGTTTGAATGGAGAACGATCCTAAACGCAGGGTTCCTGCAAAACGAAGTTTTGGACCTGCCAGGCGCTTCCAAAGACAACGAAGACCGCCGTTTTGTGGAAGGGTCTTCCAGTCAGCGTGCCATCGAGGGACACCCGGTGAATACGTTTTACCTGGTGCGATACCAAGGGATTAATCCGGAAACGGGTGAAGCGGAATGGTTGACCAAGGACGGAGAAACCACGAATACATACAGCGCCAACGATCGGGTGATTGTGGGTTCGGCGATCCCCAGGCTTTCCGGCGGTTTGACAAATACCTTTACCTACAAAGGCCTGGTATTGTCAGCACTGATCACCTTCGTCGAGGGAAATCATATCATGTACGATGATTTGAGATTCCTAAACAATCCAAACAACCTGAATTCGTTTAACCTGGATCCGCAATTGCTGAATTATTGGACAGACGATAACAGGAACAGTTTTGCTCCCAAACTTAACGGGGATACCCAGTCTTCCTTTGCGCAGCGATCCACCCAGCAAATGAGAAAGGGGGATCATATCCGATTGCGGAATTTATCGCTAACGTACACCATTCCAACCGGGATTATAGAACGTACCAAGATCATCCGAAGCGCCCGGGTATATGGGATGCTCCAAAATTTCTTCACCTTGTCTAACCTCGAAGCGGGTTTGGAACCTGAAGTGAACGATGGTGGAGGAAACAATCAACGGCAGGGAGAGTCCTTCTTTACTCCCGCCCAGGCGAAATCCATTACCCTGGGTGTGTCTTTGGAATTTTAAAACAAGTATCGCCATGAAAAATTTAAAAACAATCGTTTATACAGGCTTGCTCGGAGGAAGTTTGTTTTCCTGTGAAGACTTAGACATCGATCCGCAGCAATCTCTTTCAACTGAATTGGCCTTTGCCGACAAACAAGCCGTCGAAGGCTCGCTATTGGGTGTGTACTCGCTTAGTCAGGAATTTGAAGTTTTCGGATCCCTGCCCCACGTGATTGCTGATTTCCAATCCGATAACGTGGATTTTATCGGGTCCTTTCCGACCTTACAGGACATTCGCCTGTACGCCACGCAATCGGATAATGCCACGATCCGGGATCTTTGGAGAAGGCACTACCGCGCTATCCTGGCAGCGAATGCCGTCATTCAATTCACCCCGGAATCTCCGGATGAATCCCTGACAGCGGAAGAAAGGGCGCAGTTTGTGGCCGAAGCGAGGTTTATGCGGGCCTTGTTGATGTTCCAAATGGTCAATCTTTTCGCGCAACCTGTGCAGGTTGGCGGTGAAGGTGCCGCAGGCATTCCCATCGTTTCAGAGGCATTCACTGGCGAAATCATCGGATATCCCCGAAGTACTGTAGGGGAAGTACACGCATTCATTCTAAGTGATTTAACGAATTCCCTGGATGATTTGCCAGTATCCTACGAGTCGTCGAGCTTCACACGGGGAAGGGCCACGCAGGGAGCCGCCAATGCGCTGCTTTCCCGCGTTCACCTGTACCGCGAGGACTGGCAATTGGCCGCCGATCGTGCGGAAGATGTTTTGGAAAACGAAGCGCTCTATGGGTTGGCTTCCAATTACGATTTCTGGGGTGAAAACAATGCAGAATACGTGTTCTCCATCCAGAATTCGGAGATTGACAATGGACGGACCGGTTCCGGCGGATGGGCTTCGTATTACAACCCAGCAGAAGATGGCGCGAGAGGGGATGCGCCCTTTTCGGAATACTTGCTGGAGTCATACGATCCCACCGATCGACGCTTGACCGAACTCTCCAAAGAAGGGGAAAATGAACGAATGTATACGACAAAATTTCCAGATCCGGTAAACCATTCGGATAATTCGCCCATCATCCGAACCACCGAAGTCGTGCTGAACCGAGCAGAAGCATTGGCTCAACTTGACGGGGTGAATCAGGAATCACTGGATTTGATCAATTTACTCAGGGAAAGGGCCGGACTGTCTGCGGTAGCCGCGGCTGATTTTTCCGGAAAAACGGATTTCGTTGATTTCATCCTCGAAGAACGACGCAAAGAGCTTGCGTTTGAGGGGCACCGGAGAATGGATTTGCTACGCTATGGCAGGGCGTTGCGTCCAGTCGGTGACGAGCAATTTGAAGCCTCTCAGGCAGGCCAGAATAAAACCATTTTGCCCATTCCACAACGCGAGTTGGACATAAACCCGGAATTGGTTCAGAATGACGGGTACAATTAAAACAACGTCTCGCTAAACATGCAAAGCCACCCTGGAAAAAACCGGGGTGGCTTTTTCGATACAACCCATGGGGTGGATTAGTCTTCCAGGATCAACAGGCCTTCTAACTTGTCTTTTCGGGTAAGCAGGCTTTTTGGCTTTCGGTTTTTGTAAAAATTGACAATGTTTTGTTGTTCCGGAAAATCATCGATCAGCAGGGAATTGTAAATGGTTACCTGCGTTGGTGGTGAAATTCGTTCCGATTCCAGGTAAAACCAGGCGGCGTCGGCCTCCACTTCATGTCCCAGGTAATGAAGCCGAATGGTATCTCCATCGATCAGTATGCGGTTGTGTGCGAGCAGGTAGCTGGCAACCATACTGTCCAGTGCTGCCGGGTCGGCTGGAGCAAGAAAGTCTACCGGCGCCTGGTTTGCGTGGGAAAGGGCTACTTCCAAATCGTCCCAAAATATTTTTTGGGCGATTTCAATCGTCTGATTCCCTTCGTTGTACACCATGTCTGTCAGGCTTATGTAAAACGGATGTAGCAGGGACCAAAAAATGAGGAAGGCAGGTAGGGGGTTGATTCCAGGCATTTATAGAAAGGATTTTTGTTTTATCTGTGAAATATGCATTAATATTACGACAAAATTTTCGTATCAAAAGTAATAAATCACCCGTTGTATGAGCCAATTTCAGTTATATTTTAATCTGGGAATCCAGCACATTCTTGATCTGAAGGGTTTTGATCACATTCTTTTTGTCATTGCACTGGCGGTCGTTTACCTCATGCGGGATTGGGGGAGAATTGTGATTTTGGTGACTGCATTTACGATCGGGCATTCCCTTACCCTGGCATTGGCCACCTTGCAAGTCGTCCGCATCGATACCGATCTGGTGGAGTTTTTGATTCCGGTGACCATCGCGATCACTGCCTTTGCCAACCTGCTCAAACCCCGTCCTTCCAGTGGAAGGGGGGTACAAATCAACTATATATTTGCCCTGTTTTTTGGATTGATTCATGGCCTGGGTTTTTCCAACTACCTGCGCTCTTTACTCGGAAGGGAACAATCCATCTTTCAGCCCCTGCTTGCATTTAATCTCGGACTGGAAGTGGGACAGTTAGTCATCGTGATCGTCTTTTTGGTTGTTTCTTCCCTGGCAGTAGGAATATTTGGTGTAAACCGTAAGGAATGGGTTTTGGTGGTTTCCTCCGTTGTCCTTGGAATGGCGATCATGATGTTGTTGGAAAGCAAGTATTGGTAAAAAAGATGCACTTTTGCTTACCATAAGAAAAATAAATGGGGTTAATTGCGTAAATTCCGACCATAGTTTAACTTTTGGGTTCCATTTATCCCCATCTAAAAATTAATCGTATTTATGAAACGTATCTTCTCCTCATTTCTGGTAGGAATGGCCATTCAAGTGGCCGCCTTTGCTCAGGTGGATGAACAGCGACACGGCAACCGCTTCGAGCAATTGGGTACAATGCTTCGTTCTCCCAATGTTTACCGGACAGCCTCTGGTGCTCCCGGCCACGCGTATTGGCAACAAAAAGCCGATTACGAAATCGAGGTCGAATTGAATGATGCGAATCAATCCATTCGAGGCAAGGAAAAGGTGACCTATTACAACCAATCTCCCGATCCACTCGATTACCTATGGGTGCAGTTAGATCAGAACCAACGGGCCAGCGATTCGGAAACCCCTAAAATGAGCAGCAGCAGCATCCAACCCAAAATGGGTCTGCGGCAGCTACAAGGTATCCTTTGGCACGATCAGGACCTGGGGTTGAAGATTTATTCGGTTACCGATGCAGCGGGAAATGAAATCCCTGCCACGGTCAACCATACCATGATGCGTTTGGACCTGTCTTCGCCCTTATTGCCCGGAGAAAGCGTTTCCTTTCACATCGACTGGAGTTTTTCCATTCATGATCGGATGAGTTTTATTGGCGGCAGACCAGGTTATGAGTATTTTGAAGGCGATGGTAATTACCTGTATACCATGGCAGAATGGTTTCCACGCATGGCGGTGTATTCCGACTTTGAAGGGTGGCAAAACAAGCAATTTGCCGGAAGAGGTGAATTTGCGCTGGTCTTTGGGGATTATAAGGTAGCCATTACCGTACCGGCTGACCACATGGTAGGCGCTACCGGGGTATTGCAAAATCCGGAGGAAGTGCTGAGCGCAACAGAAATGGAGCGCTGGGAACTAGCCAAAAAGACCTTTGATGCCCCGGTCATTATCCGAACCCAGGCCGAAGCAGAAAAGTTGGAGAAAGGGAAAGCCGAAGGAACCAAAACATGGATTTATCAGGCCGAGAATGTGAGGGACTTTGCCTGGACTTCCTCCCGAAAATTTATTTGGGATGCCATGGCCGTATCCTTGGGAGGCAAAGAGGTCATGGCCATGTCGTATTACGCCAAAGAAGCGAATCCACTCTGGGAACAGTACTCTACCCGGGTCGTCGCGCATACGCTGAAGTCCTACTCTGCCCGCACCTTTGACTATCCCTATCCAGTGGCCATTTCCGTAGAAGCGACCAATGGTATGGAATACCCCATGATTTGCTTTAATTACGGCAGGCCCGATACCGATGGCACCTATTCGGAGGCCATTAAGTACGGCATGATTTCGGTAATCATCCACGAAGTTGGTCATAATTTTTTCCCGATGATCGTCAATTCCGATGAGCGACAGTGGACTTGGATGGACGAAGGACTAAATACCTTTCTGCAATTTTTGGCGGAGCAGGAGTGGGAGCGCGAATACCCTTCTCGAAGGGGACCCGCTCATAAAATAGCTCCCTACATGCGCAGCGAAAAGCACCTGCTCGAACCAATCATGACCAATTCCGAGAACATTATTCAGTTTGGACCAAATGCCTATGCCAAACCTGCAACTGCCCTAAACATCCTGCGGGAGACCGTTATGGGAAGAGAATTGTTCGATTTTGCGTTTAAAACCTATGCGCAGCGCTGGATGTTCAAACACCCGACTCCGGACGATTTGTTTCGAACCCTGGAAGATGCTTCCGCCGTGGATTTGGATTGGTTTTGGAGGGGCTGGTTTTTTGGCACCGATCCGGTCGATATTGCCATACAGGACGTCACTTGGTATAAAATTGATAGCAAAAAACCTGCGGAGGTGAAAGCCGACGAGCGGGAAGTATACGAGCGGGAAGAAACGTACATCTCCCGGTTACGGAATGCGAAGGATATTCCGGAAACGGTGGTAGAAAGGGACCCGAAAGCAGCCGACTTTTACAACAGTTACAACCGCTTCAGTGTGGGGCCGGATGATGAAAAAGCGTATCGAGATTTTCTTGCCAGCCTTAGTTCGGAAGAGCGTGCCATGTTGGAGAGTGGGCTAAACTTTTATGAAATCAAATTCGAAAATATCGGTGGATTGGTGATGCCGATCATTCTGGAGTTTCAATACGAGGACGGTACTTCTGAAATAGAGCATGTCCCCGCACAGATCTGGCGAATGGATGAATACCAGGTAAGCAAGGTGTTTGCAAAAGAGAAAGTGGTGAAACAAATTGTACTTGACCCCTATCGGGAAACGGCCGATATTGACGAATCCAATAACTACTGGCCAAGGCAATTTTTGCCGTCAAAGTTTGAATTATTCAAACAACAGCAGCCAGCCCGGGGAACTTCCACAGGCCCCAATCCCATGAAAAAGAAAAAATAGCCGAGAATTGACTTCGGCTTTGATCCATACGGTACGTTCTCTCCGCCAGGTAGGGAACGTACCTTTTTTTTGCACATTCACTGAATCTTCCAATCCCCTACTTCCGAAGACTGCCTGCTGTGCTAACGCTGCGGTTCCCCGTTCTTTATGTATCCTGACCCCACGCATACCGTATATTTGTAGCCCCCTTCAGTAAATTCATGTGTAGGGAGATGGGGTGGGTATGGCGCTGCCCGGTATTCAGCAAGGAATTTGTGTCTACGGTGGAGCAGCACGGTACTTGACCTGCGCGTTTCAACAATATTACAAAATGGTGAAGTGTCCATTGAGTTGGGAGGAATACCCATCATCGCGCGGTCAAAAAAAGAGGCAGGATTCCCTGCCTCTTTTAAACCAAAAATATAGCTGTAGTCAAAAACCTATTCTTTTGTAGCGAAATCCGGATAGGCATGCATGCCGTGTTCGTTGATATCGAGTCCTTCCACTTCTTCCTGCTCGTCCACGCGGATGCCGGTAGTCTTTTTCAGGATAAAAAATACAAGGAAACTGAAAAGTACACAGAATGCACCGATGGCGCCAATACCGATCAGCTGCGATAAAATCTGTGCTCCGCTGGCAAGGTCCCCAAAAATACCAACGGCCAATGTACCCCATATACCGCAAACCAAGTGCACGGAGATGGCACCAACAGGATCATCAATTTTGATTTTGTCGAAGAATACCACGCCGAATACGACCAGTGTCCCGCCGATAAATCCAATAATAACCGCTTCTGTGGGAGACATAAGGTCTGCACCTGCAGTGATACTAACCAATCCAGCCAAAATGCCATTGAGAACCATGGTGATATCGTACGCTTTGAATTTTAGGTAGGAAGCGAGCAATGCTCCAAATGCTCCAGCTGCGGCCGCCAGTGCAGTGGTGACAAATACCAGGGAGACGGCACCTGGATCGGCGGAGAGTACCGAGCCTCCATTGAATCCAAACCAGCCAAACCAAAGCAAAAACACACCAAATGTTGCGAGGGGAATGTTGTGGCCTGGGATCGCATTCATTTTTCCATCCTTATACTTGCCGATTCGTGGTCCGAGCAAATAGGCGCCGATCACCGCACCCCAGCCGCCGACGGAGTGGACGATGGTGGACCCGGCAAAATCGTAAAACGGAGTAGCCATGGCATCCAAAAATCCGCCTCCCCATTTCCACATACCGACGATGGGGTAACAAATGCCTACGTAAAGCAACGAAAAGAAAATAAACGGGCCCAACTTGATTCGCTCGGCGACTGCTCCTGAGACGATGGTCGCTGCCGTAGCGGCAAACATGGCCTGGAAAATAAAATCCGTAAAAAAGGTGTATCCTTCGTTGTAAGCAGCGCTATCCCAACCCTCGGGAAGGCTCAATCCCAGGCCGGAAATCCCAAAGAACCCACCCGAAAAGGCCTCCCCGGGATACATCAGGTTGAACCCAATAAACGCGTAGGTGATCAATCCCAGGGCAGGGATGATCGTATTTTTAAAAAGAATATTGACGGTATTTTTTGCCCGCGTAAGTCCGGCTTCCAGGGCAGCAAATCCCAGGTGCATGATAAACACCAATATGGTGGCCACCATGATCCAAAGGTTGTTAACGGTAAATAATTCCTGATTCATTTTTCGATTTTTTTATAAGTTGGAATAAAATATGGTTAGCAATAGGGGCAGCTGCTGCTTACAGCGCAGCTTCTCCGGCGTCGTCATTTCGGATTCGAAATGCTTTCCCCACATCATAGACGAAGATTTTTCCATCTCCTACTTCGCCCGTTCTTCCTTCTCTAAGAATACAGCTGATAACATCTTCTTCCAACTCATCGGGAACAACGATTTCCAGTTTCGTTCTGGGAATAAAGGTAGGTTCATAGGCCACCCCCCGGTACGTTTGGGTGCGGGCATGTTGCAGGCCCATTCCTTTGACCTCGTAGAAGGTCAGAAATTTCACACCAAGTCCAGACAGGCATTGGTGAATTTCATCAAATTTCGAAGTCCTAATTAATGCTTCAATTTTTTTCATTTTTTCAACAGGGTTAATGTTTCGTTGCTAAATCTATGATTAAAAATTTTGTTTTTTACAAAATTAAAAATCAAAACCGATTTCGCAATTAAATCTAGCTAAAAAATGTAAAAAAAGTAGAAAATGGGACCAAATAACACGTAAACTAGAAAAAAAAGCAAGATTATAAATAACAGCACCTTTTAAAAGACCCTATGTGGGTGAAAAAAATGTTAATCGATAGATTATTAGTTTATAAAAATATCCCCTCTTCCTTCATTTTATTGGGTCTATGGGGATAAAAAAAACAAGGGATAAATCTGGGGAAAAGCCCAAAAAAAGTACCTTTGGAAAATTAAATTTTTCCTGTTTCAGGAATTCATCAGCTATTTAGAGTCACGTATGCATGCACCAACACTTTTAATATTAGCAGCCGGTATGGGTAGCCGGTACGGGGGGGACAAACAGATCGATGGGTTTGGTCCGAATCAGGAGACGATTCTGGAGTACTCCGTTTACGACGCCATCCGGTCCGGTTTCGGTAAAGTCGTATTTATTGTCAGAAAGGAAATATTGGATGAGGCGAAGGCGATTTTTGTGCCGAAATTTGGCAGTAAAGTCGCGGTAGAGTTTGTCATTCAATCGTTGGATAGCATGGTGCCGGATCGTTACGTTGATCCCGAGCGGAAAAAGCCCTATGGGACGGCGCATGCGCTATTATGTGCGAAGGACGTCATCAACGAACCCTTTGCGGTTATCAACGCGGATGATTTTTACGGAGAAGAGGCGTTTCAAATGCTTTCCGCGTTTTTGCGCAACGAAGTCGGTCCTCAGTTACACTGCATGGTAGGCTATGCGATCAAAAATGTGCTGTCGGACTACGGAACGGTAAGTCGGGGCGTTTGCGAGTCTACGCCCGAAGGGTTTTTGACTGGCATGGTCGAACGCACGGCAATTGCACGTACTGCCGATGGAATTTTTCATAAGGACGGGGCAGAAAAACTCGAAATTGCTCCGGACAACCCGGTTTCCATGAATTGCTGGGGATTTCATCCGGCAGTTTTTGCACAAACGGAAAAATTGTGGACTTCTTTTCTGGCAGAAAATCAGGGAAACCTCAAGTCCGAATTCTATATCCCAAAAGTGGTCAATTCCCTGATTCAAGAAGGAATTGCCCGAATAAAAATACTGGAGGGGGGCAAAACATGGTTCGGCGTGACCTACGGGCAGGACCGGGAGTATGTGGTGAATGCGCTTCAGAAGCTCCACGCAGCGGGAGTTTATCCCGAAAAGCTCTGGTAGGATCTTCCCGGGCAGGGGCGGCATTGTCGCGTTTTTCGTAGACAAAGCCCCTTTTGCAGCAGGAGAAAACAATTGAGAAAATTTTGTTGAGGGGAAAGAATTTTGCGTAACTTTATTTCGGTAAAGCGTTATAAATAACCTATCTCCCAATGAAATCGATGCTGCCTGTAGGCGACAGGATGCAAGCGGCATACAGAGGAATGCCATTCAACCATGCGACCCGCCTTCCGGTAGGCAGGAATCTCGCAATTCTGATTGGGGCGGGCTAAGTGGCCATAAAAAACAACTTAAAGACAGATGAAGCGAATTGTTTTTTTTCATACACCAATAGGCGCAGACCTTGCATTATTGTTATTGCGGGTAGGTACTTCCGTGATGCTACTGACCCACGGATGGTCCAAGATAACCAACTTCAGCGATCGGCTAAACAGTTTTGCCGATCCGATTGGGTTGGGTTCGGCGGTATCCTTGCAACTGGTCATCTTTGCCGAATTTTTTTGTGCCATCTTTCTGGTACTGGGATTTATGAGCCGGATTTTTCTTGTCCCCATGATTATTAACATGGCCGTTATCGCTTTCGTGGTACACGGAAGCGACCCGTTTGGTCAGCAGGAAAAGGCCTTGATGTATTTGCTGGTATTTTTGGTGCTGATGCTAACCGGCCCAGGTAAGTTTTCCCTGGACGGGCAGATTTTGAAGCGACGCCGGTATTAGCCCATTTCCCGATTCGCTATGGTCCCCGACTTGATGGTAAAAAATGTGGCGGCTGCCTGAATCGTCTGAAGGATTTCTTTGGATCGTTCCGGCCGTGCGTCGGTAATAAAAAGCTGTCCGAATTCTTTTTTTGCAACCCTTGCCATAAGATGGAAAATCCGCTGATCGTCGAGTTTATCGAAGATATCATCCAGTAGCAAAATAGGCTTGGTCCCTTTAAGGTCCTTAAAGATAAAGAATTGCGCCAGTTTGAGACTGATCAAAAACGACTTTTTTTGCCCTTGTGAGCCGTATTTTTTGATGGGATAGTTGTTCAGCTGAAAGACAAAGTCATCCTTATGAATGCCCATGCTTGTTCGCTTAAGGGTCAGGTCCTGATTAATGGAGGCCTCGAACCTTGTGTCAAAATCCGGTTCACCGACCTGACTTTTGTAGCCAATTCCCACCGTTTCCCGGGCTCCGGATATCGCCGCGTAGTGATCCAGAAAGTAGGGATTGAACGCTTCGAGAAAGCGTTGGCGTAGGGCGTGGATTTCGGAGGATAGTTGAATCAACCGGTGATTATAGGGGCTCAGCTGCAACCGGTCGGGCTGTTTTTCTTCGGCCAATCGCTTCAACAAAGCGTTTCGTTGTTTTAAGTAGTGTTGGTACCGGATTAGCAGCTGCAGGTAATGGCTGTCGGTTTGGCAAATCATGCCGTCAAAAAATTTTCTTCGTTCTTCGCTGCCTCCGGTGATGATCTGTGTATCGTCCGGCGCGATCATGACCAATGGGAGCAAGCCGATGTGTTCGCTCAGGCGATCGTGGGGTTTTCCGTTTACCTCTAGTCGTTTTTTTTTATTGCTTTCAAAAGCACAGGTCACCGACAGGGTTTTATTTTCCCGCTCGAAGACTGCTTTTAGCGTAAAGAAACTCCCTTGGTGCCGGATATGGTGGCTATCCAGGGGTAAAAAGGCACTTTTGGTTAGGCAAAGGTAGTGGATGGCATCAAGCAGATTGGTTTTTCCAGCGCCGTTTTCCCCAAAAAAGCAATTGACTTCCGCATTGAATTCCAATTGTTCCCGTTCGTAATTCTTAAATTGGATCAGTTCTAAGTTTTTCAGGTGCATGAGGGATTCAACGGATGTTTTTTACTATTTTCGCAAACGGGCGCAAAATTGCGTTGATTTCATTATATTTGAGGCCAAAGTTAGCATATTTTATAGAATACGGTATGGCAAAGAAGAGTTCAACTACGAGTAAATCTAAAGCAAAATATTCCAAGGAAACCTACACTTATTGGTTCGAAAGCATGTTGCTCATGAGGCGTTTTGAAGAGAAAGCCGGGCAATTGTATGGACAGCAGAAAATCCGCGGATTTTGTCACCTTTACATAGGCCAGGAAGCCTGCGCCGCAGGAGCCATCACGGCTCTTGAGAAAGACGATAAATGGATCACGGCCTACCGCTGTCACGCGCAGCCGTTGGGGCTGGGAACGGATCCCGGTGCGGTAATGGCTGAGCTTTTTGGAAAGGAAACCGGCACCACCAAAGGCAAAGGTGGATCCATGCACATATTCGATAAATCGAAGAATTTTGCCGGAGGGCACGCCATCGTTGGTGCGCAGATTCCCATGGGATTGGGTATCGCATTTGCCGAAAAGTACAAGGGTACAAAAAATGTTTGCATTTGCTATATGGGGGACGGTGCGGTGCGTCAGGGAGCCTTTCACGAGGCATTGAATCTGGCCATGCTGTTTAAATCTCCGGTGATATTCGCAATCGAAAACAACGGGTATGCCATGGGTACCTCGGTAAAACGCTCCTCCAATGTGGACGAGTTATACACCCTGGGTGAATCGTATGATATCCCCTCCTTTCCGGTAGACGCCATGAATGTGGAGGAAGTGCACGAAGCGGTGAAAGAAGCAGCCGATCGCGCCAGAAAAGGAGATGGCCCAACCTTGTTGGAATTCCGTACCTACCGCTACAAAGGACACTCCATGTCCGATCCGCAAAAATACCGGACCAAAGAAGAGGTGGAGGAGTACAAGCAGCGCGACCCGGTGGAGCAGGTGAAAGCCACCATCCTCGACAACAAAATTCTATCGGAAGACGAGATCAAAGAAATAGAAGCCAAGGTGAAGAAGCAGGTAGCCGATGCGGTGAAATTTGCCGAAGAATCCCCCTGGCCGAAAGGAGAGGACGCCTTCAAAGACGTGTACGTCGAAGACGACTATCCATTTGTTCGAGATTAGACGTCTTGCATTCCACCGATTACCAAGGCCACTCGTATACGCGGGTGGCTTTTTGTTTACCTGGGTGCAGACCAGTTCAATCCCTGCTCGAAGTACTTTTCTTCGGTAGTAGCGCCGTTTTCTCTATCTTTGCCCCATGTCAGCCCCGCTTTCCGTCTATACCCTACTGGGTGAAGAAAAAATTCACCAACTCGTGGACCATTTTTACGAGGAGGTGGAGCGTACACCCGACCTGAGAAAATTGTATCCAAAAGACCTGGAACCTGCCCGGCAGCGCTTGTATTGGTTTTTGCTTCATGTCTTTGGAGGGCCGGCTACCTATTTGGAAAAAAGGGGGCACCCCATGTTGCGTAGAAGGCATTTTCAATGGGCCATTGACCCGGAAATGCGTGATCGATGGCTAGGCTGCATGGGGAAGGCTTTGGATCAGATCCCAATGGAAGCGGAAGCACGAGAAGCCATTACTACTTATTTCTTTCGGGCCGCACAACATATGGTAAACCGGCATCCGCCGGAAGGTGGCTAAGCGGTGCCCTGCCCAGCCTGCTTAAAAATCCGGGCCATACACCGCAAAACGTTCCAACGCTAAATTAGGGCTGTCACCCGATACACGGAGCCGCAGCCGGTCGGTGGTGACCGGAGCGAAATACTGGATACGCTTTCGTCCAATGGTCTCTCCGCTGGCAACAGGCTGCCAATGCCCATCGAGCCAGGCTTCCAGTGTATATTGCCGGATATGCTGTCCTTTTTCCAACACTTCTTCCAGTTCCAGCAGGTCAACCGCTGTGCGTTGGGTCAAGGATAAGGTTATCTCGGAGGTGGGGTGCATTTTGGAAGAAGTCACCGCAAGCGGATTGGCGAACGTGCTTAGGATGGACGTACCAAATTTTTCCAGAAGTTTTACCTCTGCCTCAGGGATGCGGCCGCTGTCGTCCGGGGTCATGTTTACGAGCAGATTGGCCCCTCTGCCGATTGACTCCAGATAGGCCTTCATCAGGTAGGAGGAATCTTTTAGGGTATGGTCCGAATTGGCTCTCCAAAACCAGGTAGAGCGGGTGTGCAGGTTGGCTTCTGCTGGAATGTAGCCGGCATTTTGCGGCCCTACCCATTTTGCCAGCCCTTCTCCCGGTTTTACAACATTATCCAAGGGGTAGGGTGCCCAGCCTTGTTCGCTTCCGGACCAGCGCACATCCGGTTTGGTACCTCCCATGATGACGGCCTTGGGTTGCAGATGCCGGACCATTGCCTGAATGGCATCGCCATAGGAAGTGCCCAGTGGAATCCCGGTAACCGGGTTCGTTACATCCCACCCGAACGGATCGTAGGCACCATCAAACCAGAGGTAAGAAATTTCCCCGTACCCAGTCAACAGTTCGCGCAATTGCTCCAGGAAAACCGGGAAATAGCGGTGAACATCCCCCCGGATCACTCGTTCACCCTGGGGATCCGGGCTACTGGTGCAACCGAAATGGGTGTCCCCTCCTGAGAGGTACAGTCCGACTTTCATACCGTATTTTCTGCAAGCATTCACGAATTCTGCGACCACATCGCCGCTACCCCCTTTCCAGGGGCTGTTTTTCACCGAATAGTCCGTGGTTTTAGTTGGCCAAAGGCAAAAGCCATTGTGGTGTTTGGCGGTAAGTACGATATGTTTGGCACCAAAGGATTGGGCTGTTTTTACCCATTGTTCGGCGTTCAGTTGTGCCGGATTGAAGCGCACGGCCTCCGGTACGATCATCATGTCTGCTTCCGCATAGGTGGCGAGACCGAAATGAATAAAGGCGCCCAATTGCCTTTCCTGATAGCCCAATTGCTGGGGAGTGGGTAGGACTTGAAGGTTCTCGGAAGAGGAATCGATGCCTTTCGCTGGTTTTTTCGGTGCCAGTAAGACAGGCAGCCAGTTGCCCTGCGGTTTCGGGGGCTCTGCGTCGATTGTGCCGGCCTCATCAAAAAAATGAACAAATAGTTCTTCGGGTGTGCCGGGAAAGGTGGCCCACTGCAAATCGCCCGCGGTGGTCTGGTCGCTACCCGTGAAATACAGAACAGTCTGCCCCTTGAAATAGCACAATTCCACATCAGAGGCATTGCTTTCTGCTATTGAGGGATCGATTAAGGGAATGTTTTTATGGCCAGGATCAAAGGTAACAAAGGGCCGGTCTTCCGGTGCATCTTCCCAATGAATCAGGTCCTGGGAGCGGGAAATGTGCGTTTCGTAGCCAGGTTTCAGGGATTTCAGGTATAGCGTATAGTACCAGCCCTTTTCGTAGTACAGGGCGGGCCCACCGACGTACTTGCCTTTACCATAGACTGCATTCGGGATATCCCGCCAGTTTTTCAGGTCATTGGACCGCAGGTAACGAAAGGTGAAGGGGGTCCATCGGGGGTCATTGGTTTCGTAGAGGAGGATGAAGTCGTTCTTGCCCCGGCAGACGGCCGTATTGAAAAAATATTCCTCCGGATTTGCCCGAAGGATGGTTTCGGGTTTGGTCCATTCGTTCAGGTCGGCTGAACTGGTGACGACGATTTCCGTGATTTTCCGCCAGGGTTTGCCTTCTCCATAGTAGCCGGCAAACACGTACACCCGGTCCTCCCAGGTCAGCACGGTCCCGAAGGCATGGTTTTTCAGAGGCACGGAAACGATTTCGTTGGTGGCAAGATCCCGGATGCGTACCTCGTCTTCCTGAAAGTGGTCTCCCGGTTTGGCCCCGGGGATGTCCCAAAAGCGTTGGTAGTTTTCCAGCAGGTACAGCTTTTCCTTAAATACGAAGGGCGAGGTTTCCACCAGTGGAGATCCCAGCCGTTCTTGCTTTTGGATAGGGTTTTGCCAGGTGGTTTGGGCCATTGGTTGGTGGCAATAAAGAAAAAAGACGATGCAGGCAATGCGTTGAAAAGAAGACATGGTATGGATGATGCAATTTTAGGTCAACGGTAACCAGGGATCAATATACAACATTTACTGTTTTTATCGGAAAATTTAAACTTCCCGGCGTTGAACTGGCGCGCAAAGCCCGGTCTTCGGTTTACTTTCCAGTGGGAGAACGTTACTTTACAAAAAGACAAAACCCCGGTCACAATAACGTTACATGAGCGAAGTATCTTGTAAGATGGTTCGTTTTGTGAAAGTATGCTGTCTCATTGCTTGCTTCATCCCACTGGGAAGCGTGTTTGGACAAAATCCGGCCGATGGTTTGGATCGGTTACAACGGCTTTTCGAGACCAATCCCAGGAAAGCCTATCAGGAGCTTTCGGATTTCCTGGGGCAAAATCCGCCCCTTAGCTTAGCCGAACAAGCCGAAGCCACTTTTTTGGAGGGGCAACTCTTGATGGAATTTGGCTTGTACAACGAAGCAACGACGAAGTTTTACGAAGCGGAAAGGCTTTTTAAAATGATGGCTTGCACCGCTTGTCTGGCGAACGTCTACAACCAAATTGGGAAGCTGTATTACAAAACGAAAAGCCTTCCAGCAGCGCTACAGCGGCACAAAGCCGCGCTTCACTTGTACGAGGAGGAGCAGGATATACAGGGAATGGCCCGGTCCAAAGGGCTGATCGGATCGATGTATGAGAAGTCGGGCGACTACACGCAGGCACTGATTTATCAAAACGATGCCATCAAGCTGATTCGAGGTAGCGGTGATTCGACTGACTTGAGCATTCTGTTCGAAAACGTTGGGAGCATCTACGAGGATCTGGAAAAATTCGATTCAGCAGAGCGTTATTTCCAGTTGGCCTATGCGCTAAACATCGGCATGGGAAACAAGTTGAACATGCCGGGGAATATCAATAACCTGGGGGATACGCGGAGAAAAACCAATCGGGCCGGGGAATCACTTTCGTATTACGAGGAGGCTATCCGGATAAGTCAGGAGTTTGGAAACAACTATTTGGAACGAAGTGCTACGGTGGACCTGGGTAAGGCGTATGCGGCATTGGGGGATTTTGAGAAGGCTTATGAACAGTTGGCCAAAGCCCGCAAATTGAGTGAAACGATTTTTTCTGAAGAAGCTGCACGGCAGCTGGCCACACAGGAGTTTCACTATGAAATCAAAGAAAAACAGCAGAAAATTGCCCATTTGGAAGGTATTCATGTTTTCGAAACCCGAATCCGTTGGCTTTTGTTGATGCTAATCTTGACGCTATTGGGACTTGGATGGGGCCTGATCTCCCGGCAGCGGCTGAAAATACGCGCCACAAAGAGTACCCTGCGAAAGCAAGAGGAACTCCTGGAAGTCAACGAACGCTTGATTCAGACCGAGAAGGAAAATATCAATCTCCTGGAAGCAAGAATGGCTGCCGAAGTGGGAGCCCAGCAGAAGGCGCTGTCTGCTCAAACCCTTCACGTGATCGAGAAAAATGAAATACTCAAAGAAATCCAATCGAAATTGAAGGTTGCCCTGGAGCAAGATCCCAAGGACCAACGAAAGAAACTTCGAAACCTCATGAAACAAATCGACGCGAACCTGGGACAGGACAGGGACTGGGAAAGCTTCAAACATACCTTCGAAAACGTGCATCAGGATTTCTTGAAAAACCTCAACAGCCGGAACCCAGCGCTCACCACGGGAGATGTCAAACTTGCCTGCCTGATGAAGATGAACTTGAGCAGCAGGGAAATCGCCGCAACACTGGGGATCTCCATGGAAAGCCTGCGGATTTCCAGGTACAGACTCCGAAAGCGTTTGCAGCTTTCGGAGGGCAGGGACCTGCAGCATTACCTTCGCTGTTTATGATTCAAGATTTCTTAATCTTAGGGTAATACTTTTTAACAGTCTAAAAATCAATACATTGCACTACTTTTTTTTAAAACTGTTTCGGTTTTGTTAACGGTTTTCATTGGGTAGCGGCGCTGCATTCTTAACCGTTAATTTCCTTTTTTATTCGCCGCTTTTCCGAATCTTGTAGGGTCAAAAAAAAGGTGAATCATGCTTAAAAAACGTACGTACTATTTCTCATTTTTTATTCTGTCGGGACTCGTTGCTTGCGAAGGGACTACCCAAAAAGGCGATGAATCAGCGGAAACTACTACCGAAATCATCCAACCGCTTTACGTGAGTGACCCGGTCATCCACGATACCGACGATCCCGCTATATGGATCAATTCATCAAATCCGGATCAAAGTCTCATCATCGGGACCGACAAAGATTCCATCGGTGCCTTATACGTGTTTGATCTAAGGGGAAAAGTCATCGACAGTCTGGTCAGGCGGGGTATTCAACGCCCCAACAATGTGGATGTGGGTTACGGGTTGCCCCTGGGTAGGGATACTGTGGATTTTGCCATCACGGGCGAACGCTTGACCTCACGTATTCGCTTTTACTCGCTTCCCGACATGCAGGAAATCAACCCCGGAGGATTGGAGGTCTATGCGGGAGAAACTGGCGAAGAATACCGTGACCTGATGGGGATTGCTGTGTACCAAAGCCCCAAATCCGGCAAAACCTATATCATCGCAGGCCGAAAAAACGGACCGACAGATGGGACGTACCTCTGGCAATACGAAGTGCAGGGAGCTGAGGGCGAGGTATCGCTTGAGCTGGTGCGAAAATTCGGGAATTTTTCCGGAAAGAAAGAAATCGAAGCCATTGCCGTGGATCAGGAGCTGGGCTACATCTATTATTCCGATGAGGGTGCAGGAGTAAGAAAGTACCATGCGGAGCCACAGATGGGAAACGAGGAGTTGGCCCTTTTTGCTACCGAAGGATTTACGGATGATCACGAGGGAATCTCCATTTACAAATCCTCCGCTACGGAAGGCTACCTGTTGGTATCCGACCAGGGAGCCAATCTCTTTCACGCATTCCCACGAGAAGGAAGCGATAAGGGGCCGCACGATCATCCCCTCCTGGTTAAAATCCCGTTGAGTACCCTTTCCAGTGATGGCAACGAAGTCACGGCGGTAAACCTGGGAGGAGATTTTTCAAAAGGACTGTTTGTCGCCATGTCGGATGACAAGACCTTCCAGATTTATTCTTGGGAACAGCTCGAAAAGTTTATCAACCAACAACAATAAGCAATCATGAAAAAACACCTACGTTTATTTTCTTCCCTGTTGCTCTTTTTCCTGCTGGCAGGAAATGCATGGGCACAAGGAGTCTTGAAAGGACGAGTGATCGATGCGGAGAATCTTTCGCTGCCAGGAGCCAATGTGGTATTGACCGGCACCAATTACGGGACCATTTCGGATCAGAAAGGGGACTTTTCCATCTCCAACCTGCCGGAAGGGTCGTATGAAGTCAGTGTATCCTACCTGGGGTACGGACAGCTTTCCCAACCTGTGGAAATTCAAACAGGGCGTACAACCACGCTGAATTTCAGAATGGATCAGACGGCGCTGGATGCAGCAGAATTTATTGTATTTGGTGACCGGCTGAAGGGGCAGGCCAAGGCACTGAATCAGCAAAAAAACAATGCCAATATCACCAATATCGTCTCTTCTGACCAGATCGGGCGCTTTCCCGATGCCAACGTCGGCGATGCACTGAAGCGTATTCCGGGGATTACCATGCAAAATGATCAGGGAGAGGCGCGCGATATCATCATTCGTGGAATGGCTCCGCAGTTAAACTCCGTGACGCTAAACGGGGAGCGAATCCCGTCCGCGGAAGGTGACAACCGAAATATTCAAATGGACCTGATTCCTTCGGATATGATCCAAACGATCGAAGTCAATAAGGCGGTATTGCCGAGCATGGATGCCGATGCCATCGGAGGTTCGGTCAATTTGGTAACCCGTCAAGCACCAAATAATTTGAGAATATCTGGTACCGCTGCAAGCGGAATTAACTTGCTTTCCAATAAGCCCATTTGGACCGGGGGATTGGTTTTGGGAGACCGCTTCCTGGATGACAAATTGGGCCTGATCCTTTCTGGTTCCTACAACAACCACAACTTTGGCTCAGACAATGTCGAGGCTGTTTGGTACAATTCAGATAACGGCGTGGCACTGGAAGAATTTGACATCCGAAAATACCTGGTGCAGCGTGTCCGAAGATCCATAAACCTCGCAACCGATTTTAGAATCAATGACAACAACCAACTGTTTCTATCCGGGATGTATAACCACCGGGATGATTGGGAAAACCGATTCAGAATGCGAGTAGGCAACCTGGATGATTCCTTTGATGACGGGGATTTTACCGAGAGTACTCCCAATGTATTCCAGACCAAAGGGAGGGTGCAATACCAGACCAAAGGAGGCATAGACGGTGGGAGAGTCGGTAACCGAAGACTTGAAGATCAGCGGGTTTATAACATGAGCCTGGGAGGAAATCATTTATTTAACAGACTTAAAATGGACTGGAGCGCCACCTATGCCCGCGCATCCGAAGAGCGTCCGAATGAGCGTTACATCTCCTACAGGTCCTCCAACCAGGACGTATTCGTAGATTTAACCAATCCCGAATTCCCGAACGTTAATTTATCCAATCCTCAGGATAATTTAGGTATAGGATTTCAAGAGATTTCGGAGGAAAACCAGTTTACCTTTGACCGGGATTTGAATGCCAGATTGGACTTTAAATTGCCCTACACCGACAAAGGAATCTTACAATTCGGCTTGCGCTATAGGGGCAAACGAAAGGAGCGTCAGAATGACTTCTTTGAATTTGAGCCAGTGGATGAAGACAGCTTTCGAGCAAGCATCGGATCCGTCCCAAACAGAGACTACACGGATCCCAACTACCTGGCTGGATCCCAATATCAGGCAGGATACTTTGCGACACCTGAATTTCTTGGTGGATTAAATCTGGGGAATTCCAGCCTTTTTGATGGCACCGACTTGCCAGAGGAGTATGCACCCGGAAACTACACCGCTAATGAAAACATCACGGCGGCCTATGCGATGGCTGACCATCAGTTTTCGGAAAGGTTTTCGGCTATTGCAGGTCTTCGGGTAGAAAATACGGCCATTGACTACCGGGGAAATAGCTTTAATATCGATGAAGAAACCATCAGCCCCACCGCTGGCGAACAGAACTACACCAACGTGTTGCCAGGCCTTCATTTGAAATACGATGCCGATGCCAATACCGTTCTCCGGTTTGCCTGGACCAATACAATTGCCCGGCCTAATTATTTTGACCTGGTGCCCTACGCAGAGTTTAGCCCGGATGACGAGGAATTGGCCCGGGGAAACCCAAACCTACGGGCAACCACGTCTATGAATTTTGATTTTATGGCGGAGCGGTATTATTCCAGTGTCGGTATCCTATCTGCGGGTGCCTTTTATAAGGACATTGATGATTTTGTTTACACGATTACTACCCAAGGATACAATGATCCTGTTTTTGGCTCAAATCTAGAATACTCCAGACCAGAAAACGGCGGTACGGCCAGTGTATACGGACTTGAAGCATCCTTTCAGCGCCAAATATGGAGAGGCCTGGGGATTTACCTGAACTATACGTATACCCGGTCGTCCACCACAGGAATAGAGGGAAGAGACAACGATGAGCTGGTGTTGCCAGGTACGGCTGAGAACATGTTCAACGCTTCGCTATCCTACGAAACGGACAAATTGGTACTGCGACTGGCGCTTAACTACGCCTCCGATTACCTGGATGAATTGGGAGGGGAAGGCTTTGAAGACCGGTATTACGATCGACAGGTTTTTCTGGATGCGAACGCTTCCTATGCCATCACACCAAAATGGCGACTCTTTGCCGAGGGGAACAACCTCACCAACCAGCCTTTACGCTACTACCAGGGAATCCGATCACGCACGATGCAAATGGAATACTACAACGCCCGGTTTAATTTCGGTCTGAAGTTCGATCTATTTGATTGAGAAAACGAACCTTAGCAACCAAAAAGGGCTGTCCACTTAACCTGGGCAGCCCTTTTTCGTTTCGGTAGTCGCCTTTTGGTATCTACTGAATCCTATAAATTTTACAATTCCTTCATTTTTTCGTTACCTTCAGGGAACCTGAGTTAGCCAGGATGTGGTAAACAATAAAGCCGATAAAAAACGCTTCTATTTAGCGTTCATTTTGCTCATTTGTCCAAATGCAACGGCTCAGGAAAGTACCTGGGAAAGCTGGTTTTGGCCAAACAAGGGGTTGTCTCGAAATGCCAGCAGCCAGCTATTTCAAGATTTCCTGAGCCTGCGACCTTTTCGGCTTTTCCGGGAACCGAAGATTTTTCGCTGGTGAACCAACCGGCTAGTGCTCTGTATAAAATTGATTTAGACGATATTCCGGTTCGGAAAGCCTACACAGTTAGATGGATCGAGGGTTTACCGCATAGCCCAACGGGTCAACTATCCGACCGCAGCACAGATCCCTTAGCGTTGCCAACTTCCTTCAACTACGGCTATCCGTAAGTAGAAAGCCTTTTATAATACGATCTTAGTATAAAGGTAAATTGATCGATTTTTTACGTTTCGATTATGCTTTTTAGCCGACTATTAAGTTTTTTTTAATTCGTAATTCTGGAAGCTAACCCATGCCACACCGCATCATTGTTTGGCCTACTTTTGTCGCTGGGTTTCAAAAGTACTTGTGCCCATTACCTTTTAAATCAGCCAGGTAACAGTCTATTAATCAACCAACACCAACGTTTTATGGATCGACGATTACACGTATCAAAACTCCGCTTTGCCGCCGCATGTTCTATCCTCTGGGCGGGTCTAGCTACCAGCCCTGTCCCACTCAGAGCAGCAGCTTTAGGGACTGAAATAGAAGCAAAGAGTTCCAAAGTTGACCAGGAAATCCTGCTCCAGTTAATTAGCGGAACAGTCACCGACGAAACCGGTATGCCACTACCGGGAGCCACCATTTTGGTAAAAGGCGCCAACACCGGAACCGTCACGGATCTGGATGGTAAATTTTCCCTGGATGTACCCGAAAATGCCATCCTTCAGGTTTCCTACGTGGGCTACCTGCAAAAGGAAGTTGCCATCGATGGGCAATCCATCCTGGAAATTCAATTGGAACCGGACGCTACTCAGCTGGAAGAACTGGTCGTTGTAGGCTATGGTACGCAAAAGCGTTCGGATGTGACCGGTGCCATTGGTTCCGTGAAAAGTGAGGACTTTAACCGGGGCGTGATCACCAATCCGGTGGATTTGCTACAAGGGAAGATCGCAGGGGTAAACATCACCTCAACCAGTGGGGAGCCGGGTGCCAACCAAAACGTGATCATCCGGGGGATCGGGAGTTTGCGGTCCGGCACGCAACCGCTGTATGTGTTGGATGGATTTCTTCTCGATAATTCCGATACCGGCATCGCTTCCAATCCGCTTAATTTCCTAAATCCAAACGATATTGAAAGCATCGATGTCTTGAAGGATGCAAGTGCCACGGCAATGTACGGCTCTCGGGCTTCAAATGGGGTAGTGGTCATCACCACCAAAAAAGGCAAGTCCGGATCGTCTCAGGTAAACCTGTCTGCCTCAACCGCCTGGTCGTCTATGGCCAGGCAAATCGATGTTTTCGGTGCGGATGAATTTCGTCGACAAGTGCAGGCCGTTGGGGGCGCCTTGGAGGATTTTGGAGGAAATACCAACTGGCAGGATGAACTGACTCAGGTGGGCCTTTCGCAGGACTATAACCTGTCCATGAGTGGGGCCAATACCGAGCGATTCTCTTATTTTGCCTCATTAGGCTACCAGAAACAGGAAGGTATATTAAAGAACAGTGAGCTTACGCGTTATTCGGGGAAGCTGAACATGAATCAAAAGGCTTTTGAGGGACGGTTGATCGTAGACTACAACCTGACGGCCTCCTTTACCGAAAACCTACGGCCGGCTATTGGCTCCATTTCCAGCGATATGCTGTATTTGAATCCCACCATCCCTGCCTACACGAATGGGGAACCCACACTGCTGAATACCAATGCCCTCAACCCCCTGAAGCGAAACGAGCTCTATAGTGATGACGCGGCAAACAACCGAATTTTGGGTACAATAGCTCCCTCTTTCGAAATCTTTGACGGACTTACCTACAAGATGAATCTGGGGGTGGATTATTCCAATACGGCCCGGTACATCCAATACCGGCCCTTCACAGAGGTGGTAAACGAATCCAATGTCTCGGATGGTACTCTGGACGAACTGATTACCGCCAACACCAACAGCCTTATAGAGAATACGCTGACCTACAACTGGAACGATTACCAGCACAATTTCACGGTACTGGCCGGACATTCCTACCAGATTTTTTTAGATGAATTCAGGAGAACTTCCTCCAGGGGCTTTGCTGCCAACAACATTGACCCGCGCTATCAGGACCACAACAGTACCAGCGAATTTCCGACGACAATCAACGCTTCGGCTACAGAAAATGAATTGCAATCCTTTTTTGGCCGGGTGAATTATACCTTCGCTGAAAAGTACCTCTTTACAGCTACCTTCCGTGCGGATGGCTCGTCCAAATTCGGGGATAACAACAAATACGGCTACTTCCCTTCGTTCGCCCTGGGATGGAATTTGAGTCGGGAGGATTTTATGGCCAACTCGGGTTTTGACAACTTGAAACTCCGCACGAGCTGGGGTCAAACAGGTAACCAGGAGATTCCTTCCAAGATCACCAAAGCTAGTTTTTCCGAAGACCGACTGGCTACTGGCGCAGGTAGTCTCAATACCTACCCCATCGATACCGATGGTACTACCCTGGATAGCTATCCGTATGGGATTGTCTTCACCCGATTGGCCAACCCAAACCTACAGTGGGAAGTATCCACCCAGTTTGATATCGGATTTGATTTTGCACTTCTCGACAATCGCCTGAGCGGTACGGTGGATTATTTCAACAAGGTGTCCTCCAACATTCTGCTGGAAGTCGTTCCTGCTGACCCCGTACAGCCTACGTCCACGTTTTGGGACAATATCGACAACATGAAAATCGCCAACAGCGGCGTAGAATTGGCCTTAAATTACAGCAGCGGGGCGGGACAGGGCTTTTCTTACGACATCGGAGGCAACGTTACCTTTATCCAAAACGAAGTCCGGGACTCTCCGTATTCGGTCTTGACCACAGGAGCCGCTCAAGGCGCCGGACAAACAGGCGCGACCATCAACGGCTACATCAACAATCAGCCTATTGGTGCATTTTACATGCTGCAGTTTGACGGGATCGGGGAAGACGGGCTAAACCGGTTTGTGGATGCCAACGGAGACGGAGAAATCCTGGACAACGACCGAGTGGTAGTAGGAAGTGCGATTCCAAGGATCATCTATGGATTCAACACCAATCTCCGATACCGAAACTTTGATCTTGGTTTGAACTTCAACGGAGCAGCTGGAAACAAGATCTACAATCACACGACCATGTCCCTTTTCACCAAGGCCCAGCTTTCCCGCTCCAATAACACAACCGATTTTGCGGTACAGTTTCCGGAAGAGTCCTTCAATAACTCGAATACGGTATCGACCCGTTTTCTGGAAAACGGTGCCTTTTTCAGGCTAAACAACGCCTCGTTAGGGTACACGGTGAACCCAACCCGACTGGGAATAGGCAATGCTTTCCAGGCCATCCGGCTTTCCCTGACTGGCCAAAACCTCTTTGTTATTACGGATTACACTGGATTTGACCCGGAGGTCAATACAGGTGCGACCACCGCCGGAATTCAAACCTTCGGGATCGACCGATTTACCTATCCCAGGGCGCGAACGTTTATGGTTAACCTCAACCTAACCTTTTAAAACACCTGGAAACAGGTAGTTAAATCTCAAAAATTAAGCATCAGATGAAGACGATACGTTTAAGAATTTTAGTACCAACCGCAGCTTTTTTGCTAGCATTCCTAAGCTGCACCAACCTGGATGAACAAATCCTCGATGAATCCCTGACCGGCACCGGACAGGCGGAGATTGTCAGCGGTTCCATCGCTCCGGTATACGGCATGCTGCGTCAGGTTTGGCTGCATACAGTCAATTTTGGACTTCAGGAGGTCGCTTCCGACGAGGGGATTCTTCCCTACCGGGGCGGGACAGACTGGTTCGACGGTGGCAAATTCATTGCCGTCCACCAGCACCTGATGACACCGAGCAATAGCCTGGTGGGGGATGCCTGGAGGTTTATTACCCTTACCTTGTCCAGGGCAGTAGCCGCAGAAGAGCAATTGCGCCTGGAAGTGGAAAATGGCAACAACAACGCTCAAAATCCCTTGTACGAAATGATCGCCATGAAAGCCTATCTGAACATGCTGGCGATGGACAATTGGGGTCTTGTGTTCCGAAAGGATGCCTCTGATCAACAGTCGATAATTCTTAGAAGACAAGAGGCATTTGACTACCTGGAGTCCGAACTCCTCTCCGTAGTCAATGTGATCGGTAACAGCAGTGGGCCCGGTCGGATGAATACCTTTGCCGTGGAGGCCTTGTTGGCTCGCTTGTACCTGAATGCGGCGGTGTACCGCGATCCGTACGGTACGCCGGATTTTAGATCGGAGGATATGGACAAAGTTATCCAGTACACCACCAATATCATCAACGGGCCTTACTCCCTCTCACCGGAGTATTTTGCCTTGTTTAACGACGATAACAATACCAATCCGGAGATTATATTTTCTCTGGACCAGCGGGGAGTACTTCAAACAGAACATAGCAGATGGCAGTATTGGTCGATCTCAGGAGACCTTACTCCCCGACCGGAATTCCCAAATACCCGGGGTACCGACGCCGTCGCAGCCACTCCCGATTTTATTCAAACGTGGGTGGATGCTTATGGGGACGTAGACCCCGCAGAAGCGGATGCTCGGTTTTTCCAGGAAAACACGCTTATCCCAGAAAACCTAAGGGATTTGACCGGCGTAAACCCAACGAATGATGCTGACCACTACTATTGTGTGGACGCAGAAGAATTTGAAATTAATCGCGGGTTTCTTAGAGGGGTCATTTGGGGCCCCAGAAAAGATGAAAGTGGAAACATCCTGACCTGTGAAGACGGAAAGATACGGGTTTACCCGGTAATCAACCGAAGAAGCAGCGGAGCAAACATCCGGTATGTGGACCATACCTTCCAGGTAGATTTTACCAACGAAGGCAGCCTTCACAATACTGGTCACCGCTTCTCCAAATACCAATTCAGCCGAACCGCACCCAATTGCTGTACCAACAGTAGCGTGGACATTGTGTTGATCCGATTGGGAGAAATCTACCTGATGCGAGCCGAGGCCAAATTGCGCAAGGGAGACAACGCCGGCGCACTCGCCGATGTGAATACCCTGCGAACCTCTAGAAATGCCCGCCCTGCCCAGACACCTCCCCCGCTGAATGCCATTGATTTGGATATTCTTTTCCGGGAGACGGGTTTCGAACTCTATTGGGAAGGTCTACGAAGGGTGTATCAGATCCGGTACGGAAAATACGAGGACAGCTGGACGGAAAAAACCGACAGCGACCCAAACAAACGACTGTTTCCCATCCCGCAACGAGCCATCGACGGAGCCTCCAATGAAGAAGGTTTTCTGGTACAGAACCCGGGGTATTGATCGCATTTCGGTTTGATAGCTAGCAAAAGCCGGTGGGGATTCCTTACCGGCTTTTTTCTATTTTGCTCAAAGTCAGTATGTTTTTACTTTACCTATACGATGCCTGTAAGTTTAGCCGTGACATCAATAAGGGTAGAATAAAACATGAATTTTAGGTTATGTCGAACGTAGGTTCCAGGATTTTTTTCTCCGATGTATAAGTTGGCATCTACTCATTTGAGCTGATCAGTGAATTTTAATGGCTCATGACCTACAAGTGACAAATGGTTTAAAGCCAAAAACTGTAGTGAACCGGTCAGACGATTCTAAACCGTCAGACCGGTTTCCACAGACCGATTAAACACGAAAATCCATGAGCCTACAACCTGACAAACTGTATCATTTTTACAATCAAGGCACCAATCGGGAAACTTTTTTCTTCTCAAGGGAAAACCTCTACTTTGAAAACTTCTATGAAGAATCTAATCAGGTTAATTTACCGGATAAGGTTATGCGGTTGTTTTAAATCGGTCTGACAGTTCCAAACCGTCTGACCGATGCACTACCAGGGCCTAAATTCGATTTAGTTTTTGGAGGTTGGTCAAATTTTCGGCCCTGGAAAACGGACGCCTTCCCGCTCCTGCGCCCGACGCTCGATAAGCACGGGCATTCCTTACGAATCTGCTACCGCACCGACCCGTTTGACCTTCCCTTTCTGAAGGTCGATAAAAAAGTGGTCGGAGGGCAAGCTGTGAAAAAGCTTTTCGAAAATGTAAAAAAACCGGACCAACTGGGCATCCAATGCCTGCTCTTCCGATAAAGGTCTTTCTGCCAATTCTGAAAAAAGGCCCTCATAAAAACGCAGCCTTACCGGGGGAATCAGGTTTTTTCCGAGCTCATCTCCGTTCTTTACCAGGTAAAAATCATCGATAAGCTCGGGAGAAAAACCATCCCTTCGCTTCGGACCGTTAAGTTTCTGTAGTTTTTCCCTCAAGAACACCTCTCCTGTTTCCGGGCGCATGCTGGTCCAGCGATCCAATTCCTCAAGGCGAAGGCCTCGCAACAATACCGCAAGATTTTCCGGCCAATCCGAGGGGATAAATCGGGATTTGGTCAGTTGGAGCAGGTGGTTGCGGGTATAATCCAGGTAGTCGTTGGCATGCAAAATACGCGGATCCCAGCGTTTGGGATCGTTGGTCTGTAGCAGCCATTGCTGTTCCCTGCGATACAGGTCAAAGAACTCATCCATACGATCCACTGCTTCAAGCTGTATGGTAGCAATTTCTGCAATACCGGGTTCTGGAAACGTCAGTGTTTTATACGCCGGGGGAAAGGCGGCCAGGGAAGGGACCTGTACATTGACGAGTGTTTTTCCGCTAGCGGCATCGGTAAAAACTCCCGTATCGTTGATGTGCATGTGTCCGGCAAAATGAATGCGAATGCCCGCGTTGGTATATTCCCTGCTGGTCTCCCGGGAGGGCACTCTTGCCAGCTGGAATTTTTGTTCGCCAAATAGTGATTTCATGGCATCCGAAGCGGTATCGTGGAAATCCACCAAGGGGTAGTGACTAAAGGAAATCAGGGTTTTTCCCCGTTTCTCGGCTTCCATGGCCACTTTTTTGATCCAGTCCAACTGGTGACGCTTCGCCGTTACCGCCTGATTAAACCCCACGGAAGAACCGCTCCAATTCGCTCCAGAAAGAGTATACACGTTACCATCCAGCGCCAAAAGCCAAACCCCGGCAACCGGTTCGACCACATAGCTGGCATCCGGCACTAGCTTTTCCGAATTTTCGGTCTTGTACAGGCGCTGATCCAGGCGGGAATTTTCCATTGCCCGGCGATAGTCATATCCGTCCACATCCAATTCCTGAAAGGGATGCGCCCAAAATAGGTCTTGGGCGGCGGGAAAAAAGCCAAAATCGGAAAGTGCATGGGTAATCTCTTCGTACCCCCAATAATTGATCTGACTTGAAACGGCCACTTTTTCGGATGGAAAGAAATCAGCATCTCCGGCAATGGCTTGTTCGGAGCCATCCGCTGCCAGGAAATCTTTCTTTCCCCCGATTCCTCCAAAAGGCTTCACCGGATCGTGGTTTCCGGTAGTCAAAAAAAACCGCATCCCGCAGGCTTCCGCGTATTGATCCAAAATCCCTTGTAAAGCCAGTACATTCATTGGCTGTCCGTCATCGGTAAAGTCTCCGGGTAGGACCACCAGTCGTATGCCTTTGTGCTTCAGGTCCTCTAAGGCCTGGATAAAGGCAAAATAGTTTTCATTGAAGAGCCGCGTGGAATTCAATTGGCTTTTCATGCTGCGAATGGTCGCATACTTACCCGTTTTGGGATGGAATACCCCCTTGAAATCCGCTGAATGTAATGTAGCATAGATATCCTGTAAATGGATGTCGGAAAGAAATGCAACCTCGATCTCCTGTGATTGTGCAAGCGAGCTCGAAGGGGCGAGCATCCGCAGCGATGCGGCAGTCAACACGAGCAGGAGAAAGTATTTTGTTGTCAATTTAGGTGAGAATTAAGGAGTTGGAATAAGAAGGGGGTTTGGCCTTTCGAAGAGCTCTCCTTCGAAACGGACGCGATAGCTGGAGGGGAAGTAGGTGGATGGTCGGTAGTAATCCGTGGACAGCACCTGTGCCCCCGAAGCCTTGGCATGGTCAAATTTGGTGTAATCTTCCGTGCGCGCTTCGCGGGTATCCGAATCCGCACGGGTTCGGATCATGTAGCCCTTTCGGACCAATTCCTGAATATACGCTTCGTTTTTGATGGGGTCGTTGATGATTCGAAAACCGGCGGTGGGATTTCCTTCTTTTTTATTCACAAAGAATACGGCTCCTTTCAATTCAGGCTTGACACTCAGGTAGCGATCAATTTTCTCTTCATTTTCATCCAAAACAAAAAGAAACCGCCCCCTGACATCTTCCAGCAAGGGCCAGTTGCCCGCCAAGACTGCCGCTTCCAGATGGGCAAACTCCCCGCGGACCAAATCCGGAGTGATGAGGTGGTCCATACCCAAATGGGTACGGATTTCTAAATCGATGCTATCCAGCGCAGCGGCAGTAAACGGCAACGTTGGCTGCGTGCCGGGAATAGTGCCGTCTTTTGCATTGATTAAAACGAAGACGGGCGAATGCTCGGGATGCGCTTCGCTCCAGGTTTTCAACGCCTTCAGGGCATCCGCAAATAGCAGGTAATGGGACTGAATATCCAAATCCTGCACGTGAAAAAGTTTTAATCCGGGTTTAAGCAAGGATTTTGCGGAATCAAAGTCCGAAAGGCTCCCTCCTTTGGCCTTACTAATTTCCAAGCCCCGGGGATTGGCATACCGTCCGCCCAGGGGATCGTGAAATACGTCCAGCTCGAGATTTCTCAACCCCAGGTCCAACTGGGCCTCTAAGGGAATATGGGAATACTCCAGGCTTTTGGAGGAAGCAGGGTTGATGCCCGCCAGGTATTCCAAAATTTCCGGCGCCATGGCGCTTTTGTAGCTATTGTGACTGCCGATGACCTGTATCTCATTTAGTTTGAGACCCTGTGCGGGAAGGAGTAGGGGAACGAGAAGGGATAAAGTGGTCAGGAAGATAGAATATGCGTGTTTCATTGGATTGTTTTAGCTAGCAATTTGCCATTTTTTCGCTGTAACTCTTGAAGCATAAGATCACTATTTTGTTACGTTTTCATTAGGCATCACCGGCTAGCGTACCAGCGGAACGGCTTCAGATAGGTCGCATTCTATTCGAGCGCATCGCCTTTTCTGGGTACAATCTTGCCGCGTTTGATTGGGAAAGGCATCGGGTAATTGAATCCTGGCAGCACTAAAAAATGGCCGGATATCCAGAAACGGAGCTGGTAAGTGTAACGGGATTTGTCCAGAGATGGAAAGCTGGATGCTTTTGATTTACTATATCCAACGCTGTTTCCCGTACAACAGCGCTTTTTCACCAATGGCAAGTTAGGAAATGGGAAGAGGTCTTTGGTTCAATTTTAGGGAGGCGGTTGTAAAAATGCCCATTTCCTATTTCCAGAATCTGGTGAAGATCGCCACCGCTGGTACTGGTTTGCCATCTGTGAAGTAACTTACTGAGTAAAATCAATCATAGGCCTGATGTAAATCATTGTTGTTCTGCAGCTTAAGGTGCTACCTTCATTTTCATTGGACAGTAGGTTGTATTAGATCTTTCATTAAAACAATCGTGTATGTTTTGTATAAAGAAAAAGAAAAGCTTCGTACCAAGTAGTTTATTGTTGTTTATCGCAATATGCGGGGGACTATTGGCGAGTAGTTGTAACACGCAGGAGCGTGGTTTTGCATTACCTGAGGGCGATAGTGAATTAGGAAAAGCGACCTATACGCGATTGGCCTGTAATGCATGCCATAGTATTTCAGGGATTGCCTGGGAGGGAGCAGATGATGGTCTCAGAATACCGCTCGGTGGTGAAGTAAGCCGTCAGAAAACCTATGGAGAATTGGTCACTTCGGTCATCAACCCTTCCCATAAAATTGCGTGGATATACAAAGAAAACGCCCGTACCACAGAAGGTCTTTCCAAGATGAAGAATTACAACGAGGTCATGACGGTTCAGGAACTCATTGATTTGGTCGCCTTTCTTCAATCGGAGTACAAGGTGACTGCACCGGCAACAGATTACCACCCGTATCTGTATTGATGGGAAGCATAGGATATGAAATAAAGGCCTGGGGTGGTCATGTAGTTTTAGAAATGATTTTCCGAGTAAATTTTTACTGTAGAAGATCACTCGCAAACATTCTTTTGAAAGCGGGCACGTGTGGTCAGTCTTAGGTAGGACATATTTTTTATCGCAAAAAAATAAGTTGGGATAGTGGTTGTTCTATCATTTCTTCGGTTGTCATGCGGGGGAATACGATACTCCAAAGGAATCATCCATGGGAAAGAAGGCGCAAAAGGCTTGAAGGAACTGGTGGAGGAAAACCGAAAGCACTTGGGTTAATGTTAAAGAAATGAAAAAATCTTAACAATGCGTACTTACAATGTAAAAGAATCGCATTTTTTTTTACATTAGTGGTTTGCAATATAAAGAAAATCAAAAAATCTTTACACTGAAAATGTCCTGGACACCCACACCGCTTCCTTACCATGCAGAGCTTGAGACGAAGCCTGTACTCAGAGCCCTCAATCAGGCACACCGTGCACTGGCTGAGCTCAAAGGTGTTGCACGCAGCATTCCACGTCAGGATATCCTAATTAATTCACTGGCCATTCAGGAGGCAAAAGATAGTTCGGAAGTGGAAAATATTGTCACCACGCATGATGAACTCTACCGCTCCACTCTTGGCCTCGATTTTGATGTTTCCCCGCAGGCCAAAGAAGTAAAAAATTATGTGGCGGCCCTCAAGCGCGGATACGACATTGTCACACGGCATCACCTACTCACTTCCAATCACATACTAGAGATACAGGCCGTGTTGGAAGCAAATGATGCTGGTTTCCGCAGACTGCCCGGCACAGCACTCAAGCACCAGCAAACTGGGGAGGTGGTGTACACCCCACCACAAGCGTACGATGATATTCTAAAGCTGATGCAGAACCTGGAGCAGTTTATCAACGATCCGGAGATGAGTGAACTCGATCCCATCGTCAAGATGGCTGTTATCCACTTTCAATTTGAGAGCATCCATCCCTTTTACGATGGCAATGGCCGCACCGGTCGTATCATTAATATCCTTTACCTGGTGCTTCAAGGACTTCTTGACCTGCCCATTCTGTACCTCAGCCGCTTCATTATTGAGAACAAAAGCGAATACTACCAACACTTGCAAACAGTGAGGACAACAGATGAGTGGGAAGCCTGGCTGCTGTACATGGTGCGTGGAGTAGAGCAGACCGCCCTTAGTACCATGACCAAAGTGGAACAAATAAAAGTAGCCATGCTAGCACTAAAAAATGTACTCCGTGACCGCTATAAATTTTACAGTCAAGACCTGCTCAACCACCTCTTCCGGCAGCCTTATACCAAAATAGAATATGTACAGGAAGCCCTTCGCATCAGCCGCCCCACCGCTGCCGGTTACCTCAACCAACTGGCCAAAGATGGCGTGATCATTAAAAAAGTGAGCAAACCCAATTATTATATCAATCCTTACTTGATCAATGCCCTGACCTATAATAATTAGAAGAAATGACATTTTGGAAAATCAAAAGGATCTGAGCCATTACTTTCGTTTTGAATGCTCCATTTTAGCCAGGGCATAAGAAAATCGAGTAGGCTTTTTAACAATCCAAAACCTAAGCTCTCCAGACCTGAAAAGGCAAAAAAGACAAACAATCCAACTATCAAAGTGCTTCCTTTTTTCCCAAATTGTTTCTTTTCTCCGGTCCAATTCCCGGTTAAGATCGCCAAAAACAACCAGGAGATGAAAAATGCACCATCAATAAGGCTAGACCATTCCCCAACAAAAGCTACCAAATCCCAGATAGAAGCAATACGTACAAAACGTATAAGGTCTGAAAAAAGCGACTTTACTAAGATGAAGAGGGAAGAAATTCTTGTCCAATCCAAGAAAGAGATTAATTCAAGAAAATAATGAAATTAAGCGACCGATAATGTGTGAGTTATAGGTGCTTTTGGTAATCCATGGGCTGCCCTAATACGCGTACAATAAACACCCCTGTATCCATTGGCTGGTAAAAAATCGTATGGGATTCAAAAACAAAACGTCTTAAGCCCTCCGAGAACTCCGAAGCGTCACGGCCTATGCTGGGATTTTCCGCCATAGTTAAAAAATGCTTATGAAGTTGCGTTAAATAAAGCTGGTCTTGATTATAGCCGAAAGTCTCAATGCCAAATGCATAAATGCTGGCAAGATCATTTTTTGCGGCCTTTGATAATTTATAAACGGCCATCCTTGCGCATCCTATCTTCCACCTCTTTCATGATATCAGGAACGTTCATATCACTGATCCCACTTTTAAATCCGTATTCGATAGCGGCTTTGGTCGCCAAAAATTCTGCGTTCTGGCTTTGATCCCGCCTCACAAGATCGCGGATATATTCGCTTTCATTGGTAAAACCGCCATTTTTAATTTGAGTTTTAATCCAATCATCTTGCTTGTCTGTAAGTGTAATTGTTTTCCTGATCGTTGCCATCATCCAGATCCTTTAAGTGTTGCAATATTCATACTATTGATGCAAATATACCAGTAATGTGAGGCAATTTCAAATTTATAAACCCAAAACGCAGTGATCTGATGGTGAAAGCTTTAAAAAAGACCGGGCAGCTCAAAAAAAGCAAACGCCATGATCTGGGTTATGACAACCAGGTCCAGCCCACTGAAAAATACGATGCCGAAAAAACCTACAAAAAGACTTACGGCTATCAGCCCGGGATCGCCAGGATCGCCAATCCCGAGTAAAGCCGATATAGATTTTATCGAATTTTTCGCTGTAAAGGGCATATAAGGTAAAAATGGTACTAAAAATAACAAAAAAAAGGCACTGTTTCCAGTGCCTTCGAAAGTAGCGGGAACAGGACTCGAACCTGTGACCTTTGGGTTATGAGCCCAACGAGCTACCAACTGCTCCATCCCGCGATATATCTTTTAAATACTTATAATCGCTTTTTGGTATTTTATACGGCAACAAACGTTTTTTGTTGCCCTGTCCGTTATTGTGATACAAAGGTAAGGACATATTCTCAAAAATCAAGTACCTTTGTAAAAAAATTGAGCACATGTCCGAAAGCAACCACAAAGCAGGCTTTGTCAATATCATAGGAAAACCCAACGTGGGAAAGTCCACCCTGATGAATGCCCTCTTGGGTGAAAAGCTCTCCATCATTTCCTCAAAAGCGCAGACCACTCGCCATCGGATTTTGGGAATCATGAACGAACCCGAGTACCAAATCGTCTTTTCGGATACACCCGGCATGCTCAAACCCAAGTACGAGCTGCACAAAAGCATGATGAGCTTTGTGAACCTCTCCCTGGAGGATGCGGATGTGATTGTGTTTGTGACGGATTTGTTTGAAGACGATGCGGATATTGAGGAAATCATTCAGAAAATCAATGCCGCCGGTGTGCCGGTGCTGTTGCTTATCAATAAAATAGACCTGAATAAGGACGAGAAGCTACAGGAAGTGACCCAATACTGGCAGGAACGCATTCAGGCGGTGGAAACCATCCCGGTTTCTGCTCTGGAAAACTTTAACCTGCAGAAGGTGCTGCAGGAAATCCTGGACCGAATGCCGGTACATCCACCCTTTTACGACAAGGATGAACTAAGCGATCGTCCGGAACGTTTTTTTGCTTCCGAAATCATCCGGGAAAAAATCTTCACCCAATACAAAAAAGAAATACCCTACAGCACCGAGGTGCGGGTGGAGGAATTTGAGGAAACGGACCAACTCATCCGCATGCGGGCCATTATTTACGTGGAGCGACAGAGCCAAAAAGGCATCATCATCGGGGACAAGGGAAATGCACTGAAAAAGGTGGGAACAAAAGCCCGGCACGAAATGGAGCAATTTTTCGGCAAAAAAGTTTTCCTGGAAACCTATGTAAAGGTGGAGGAAAACTGGCGGAAAAATAAAAACAAACTTAGAAAATTTGGTTACGACCAATAAAACAGCACATTATGGCTAATATAGTAGCAATTGTAGGGAGACCTAACGTGGGGAAGTCCACGCTTTTTAACCGGCTCATTGAAGAGCGAAAAGCCATCGAAGATAACCTTAGTGGAGTGACCCGTGACCGGCATTACGGCCATGCACAGTGGGGAGGCAAGTTCTTTTCCGTGATCGATACTGGGGGGTACGTGACCGGATCGGACGATATTTTTGAAAAGGAAATCAGAAAACAAGTACGATTGGCCATTGAAGAAGCCTCGGTGATTTTGTTTGTGGTAGACTGTTTGGATGGATTGACCGACCTGGACACCGAATTTGCCAAAGAACTCCGGGGCACGGACAAGCCCTTGTTTATGGTGGCCAACAAGGCGGATAACCTGGATAAAATGCTGATGGCCAATGAATTTTACTCCCTGGGCCTGGGGGAAGAAAAGATCTTCCCCATCTCTTCGGCCAGTGGAAGCGGAATCGGCGACTTGTTGGACGACGTAATCCAAAAGTTTCCGGACGAAGGGGAAGAAGACCCCGATGAAGGCGTTCCCAAACTGTCCATTCTGGGCAGGCCCAACGTGGGAAAATCTTCCTTTCTTAACGCCCTGATTGGAAAAGAACGGTCCATTGTTACGGACGAAGCGGGTACTACCCGGGATGCCATCCACACCCGGTATCAACTCTATGGAAAGGATTACATCCTGACCGATACGGCCGGTATACGTAAGAAAGCGAAGGTAAAGGAAGACATTGAGTTTTATTCCGTCATGCGGTCCTTGCGTACGCTGGAAGACTCGGACGTGGTCATTGTCATGGTGGATGCCACCCGGGGACTAGAATCCCAGGATGTCAACCTGATCTCCCTGGCGATCAAAAACAACAAGGGAATCATGATCATGGTAAACAAATGGGATTTGATCGAAAAAGATCACAAGACCATGCAAACATTTAAAGACGACATGACCCAAAAACTGGGGGAAAATAAGTGGATTCCGATCATCTTTATCTCGGCATTGACCAAGCAACGGATCTTTCAGGCCATGGAACTGGCCATGAAGGTGTACGAAAACAAGCACCGGAAAGTACCGACCTCCAAGTTAAACGAACTGCTGCTGCCTGAAATCGAAAAATACCCGCCCCCTGCGAACAAGGGAAAATACATCAAAATCAAGTACATTACCCAGTTGCCGACCAAGAATCCGGTGTTTGCCTTTTTCTGCAATTTGCCCCAATACATTAAATCTCCCTATACGCGGTTTTTGGAAAACAGGCTGCGGGAAAATTTTGATTTTGAAGGCGTTCCGGTCAAAATTACTTACAAAAAGAAATAGCGTATGAAAAGACTGCTTCCGTTATCGATTTTCAGTTTGATGGTGTTGTTTGGTTGTGATCCAGCGGAAGAAACGCCGGAGCAGCCCAAACTGTCGGGCGGCGTTTGGAACCTGGAAGCGGCCAGCGTACAGGCTTCGGGCAGTGCCATGCTGCCGGGCTCCCCGGTAGCGATCCCCGTATCCCTTACCGGTACCGGCGAACAGTACCAGATGAGCGTGACATTCGGTGAAGACCCCAAATCGGTAGTAGCAGAAGGGGGCTTCGTTTTTTTGGTAGAAGCAAGCGCTGCAGGCATTCCCGTACGTAGCGAGCGGTTTCCCATACAAGGAAACGAGCGTTTTACCGGAAATTGGGAGCTAAAGGATGGACAGCTACTGATGGAAGATTTGGACGACTCGTTTGTCATGGATGTGCTTGAATTCACGCCAAACCGGCTTCGCGTAGCCACTGTGCCGGATGCTTCCGATTTTGAGGAGTTCGATTTCGAAGGGGTGACGGTAGGTGAAGCTCGTGCAGAATTTCTGTTGATCCGCTAGAAAACCCGATCGCACTGCATTGGAAACGGTCGTTTTTATTTGGAAAACACATCGGCTGTTGTTAGCGGCGGGTTGCGCATGGATTGCCCTTACCGTTTTCCTTCGTAGGGAATGTAAACAACCTTCTTTGTAGAAAAATAGGGTTCGGTGAAATAATCTTCCAGAAAGAAGGACACATAACTCAGCTGCAAGGCTTCCAATTCTTCGTCTACCTCGCCTCCTTTAAGGTAAAAAACGCCGTTTTGGAAATCCTTGTGCAGGTCTTCCTTTCGGAATTTACGCTGAACCCAGGGGTAAAATTTTTCCATTTGGGTAACTGCCCTGCTGACGATAAAGTGATAGGTACGGTTTAAGTTTTCCGCCCGTGCTTGCTGCGCTTCCACGTTTTTTAATCCCAATTGCCGGACCACGTCCTTGACCACGGCTATTTTTTTTCCGATGGAATCCACCAGGTGGAAGTGCACTTCGGGAAACAAGATGGCCAGGGGAATCCCGGGAAATCCTCCTCCCGTGCCAATATCCAGTACCTTGCTGCCGCCAGGAAAATCAATTACCCGGGCAATTCCCAGGGAATGCAACACGTGGTGAACGTAAAAATGCTCCATGTCCTTTCTGCTGATCACATTGATCTTGCTGTTCCAGTCCTGGTAAAGGTCCCCCAGGCGTGCAAACTGCTCGATCTGAAGGGGACTAAGGTTTGGGAAATAGGATTGAATCAGGGTATGGTCGGGGTTCATGGCTTAGATATGCTCGTTTTTGCCTTGAGCGATTTCAAAAAGCAACTCCCGGGACCGGTGCAGCTGGGCTTTTACAGTGCCCAAAGGTTTCCCCAATTCCGCCGCAATCTCATCGTACGAAAGTTCATCGAAATAACGTAGTTTTACCAATTTGCGGTATTTGGCGGGCAGTTTGGAAACAAAAATCCGCACCATTTCTTTTCGTTGACTTTTGATGTATTCGTCTTGGGGATTGTTTTCGTCGTCTTCGATATCAATGGTGACCGAGTTGCCGCCATCGTCGGTCATGGTATTGTTCAGGCTCATGGTTTTGAGCTTCTTTTTCCGGATAAAATCAATGGTATTGTTGGTAGCGATTCGAAATAGCCAGGTACTGAAGGTGTAGTCTTTTTTGAATTTATGCAGGTTTCGGAATGCCTTGGCAAAAGCTTCCATGGTGAGGTCTTCTGCATCATCCGCATCCCGAATCATTTTCAGAATCATGAAATAAACGGCTTTTTTGTAGCGTTTCATCAGCGTGGCATAGGCCTGCTGGTCCTTCTCCCTGACGGCCTTGTCGATCAGTTCAAAATCCTCTAGCGCTTTGTCTGAAAATCCTCGTTCGTTTATTTCCATTTAACCGTTTTTGACAGGTATCCTTGCATACCCAATACCCAAAAATAAGCCATATACATGACATCGAAAAACAGGGTCCAAACCACTTTTCCCCTACCTTCCAATTTTTTTCTGGCTTCACCGATGATCACGTATTGTACCATGGCTCTTGCCAAAACAAACCCCAATACCAAGGCAATTGGTTCCCAGTTACTAGCAACAATAACCAGGCCTGCCCCTGCGGTCCAAAATACCAAATGACTTAACGTATACAGCCCCAGTTTTAGTTTGTCCCTGGTCTGGTAATATTTCCCTGCGTGGAAATGCCGCTTTTTTTGGATGAAGTATTCCCGGAAACTGGTCTTTGGTTCGGACACGGTAATGCTCTCCGGGTGGGCCACCACGGCGGTGTTGGCCGAGGTGGCGTGGCGGTTTACAAATAGGTCGTCGTCTCCTCCTTCGATATGCCAGAGGGATTTAAATGCTTTCTGTTGCATAAAAAAATCTTTCCGGTAGCAAAGGTTCCTCCCTACCCCCATGAACGGAGACTTCCACTGCCCAAACGAAAAATAATAGATAGCGGTCATCAGGGTTTCAAACTGAATAACTTTGTTCAGCAAGCCAGGCAAGGCCAGGTAGGAGCCGTGGCCTAAGGCAAACGTTTTGCCCTGGTTACGTATCGGTGCCGACATGCGTTTGATCCAGTTGGTCGATACAGGCCGGCAATCCGCATCGGTGAGTAAAACGGTATCGTATCGGGATACCTTTATGCCCAGGGTGAGTGCGTATTTTTTGGAAGTCAGGTGGGCGGGGGTGTAGCGAATGTGTACAGCTCGAAGCCGGGCAAATTGGGCAGAATAAGCGTTTAATAATTCTTCGGACCCGTCCGTGGAACAGTCATTCACCACCACGATTTCAAATTCCGGGTAATTTTGCTGCATGAGCAGCGGGATCAGGTCTTTGAGATGGGCGGCTTCGTTTCGGGCGGCAATGACGATGGATACGCCACTGCTGTTCAGGTCCAGGTTTTGCTTGTTGCCATCGGTGTAGAAAAAAGCAAACCTCCCAAAGACGATTAGCAAATAGGTAAATTGAAGTCCTGCAGCTAAAAAAAACAGTCCCCATAAAATCATTTCCATAGTGTTCCGCTTTGAAGGCAGCGTAAGATTAAATCAAAAATTTCGTTTCTTTTGTAGAAATGCACCTATTTTTGTGCCTAAATATACGGAGTAAATGGGGGATTTTTCAACGAATGCCAGGAATGAAATTTAAACTTCTAGAGAAGGATCAGGACAGCAAAGCCAGGGCAGGCGTTCTACATACAGACCATGGGGAGATCGAAACCCCGATCTTTATGCCGGTGGGTACCGCCGGGACGGTAAAAGCCGTGCATCAGCGGGAGCTTACCTACGACGTGAAAGCGCAGATTATACTTGGCAATACGTACCACTTGTACCTGCGGCCTGGCCTCGAGGTGCTGGAGGCCGCGGGAGGATTGCATAAATTTATGGGCTGGTCGGCCCCCATTCTGACCGATAGTGGCGGCTACCAGGTATTTTCCCTGGCCGAAAGCCGGAAAATATCTGAAGAGGGAGTGGTGTTTCAATCCCATATCGATGGTTCCAGGCACCATTTCACTCCCGAATCGGTGATGGACATACAGCGTAGTATCGGTGCAGATATCGTCATGGCATTTGATGAGTGTACGCCCTATCCCTGTGAGCGGAGCTACGCCAAAACTTCCATGGATCTCACGCATCGATGGCTGGGACGCTGCATGCAGCGCTTCGATGCCACCGAAGGAAAGTACGGGTACCAGCAGGCGCTGTTTCCCATTGTGCAGGGAAGTACCTATAAAGACTTGCGCCAGGATGCAGCCCGGTTCGTAGCCGATCAGGATAGGGAGGGAAATGCCATCGGTGGTTTGTCGGTTGGCGAGCCGGCCGAATTGATGTACGAAATGACCGACCTGGTCACGGACCTATTGCCGGCAGACAAACCGAGGTACCTGATGGGTGTCGGTACGCCGGCCAATATTTTGGAGGCGATTGCACTGGGGATTGATATGTTCGATTGCGTGATGCCCACCCGGAATGCGAGAAACGGCATGTTGTTTACCTCGGAAGGCATTGTCAATATTCGGAACGAAAAATGGAAAATGGATTTTTCCCCGCTGGATTCGGGGTTTCAGTCCTACGTGAGTAATTTCTACACCAAAAGCTACCTGCGCCACCTGACCCTCAGCAAAGAAATGCTGGCGGCTCAGATTGCAAGCATTCACAATTTATCCTTTTACCTTTGGCTGACCGGTCAGGCGAGAGAACGGATCCTTGCCGGAGACTTTTCGTCCTGGAAAACAGAAATGGTGGAAAAAGTAAGCCGGCGCTTGTAAACCATGACGGAAATTATCCGTCTGTATCGGAAAGACATGAAAGACCCTTTGGTATGAAATTACTGGACAAGCTGATCATCCGGGATTTTCTCAAAACCTACCTATTTGTGGTTTTGATGTTGATTCTGATCGTTTTAGTGCTGGACTTTACAGAAAAAAACGACACCTACATCCGGAATAACGTTCCTACCAAAGAGGTACTTCAGTACATGTTGAATTACGGTTTGTACCTCAATAACCTGCTCACACCCATTACGGTCTTTATCTCGGTCATTTTTATCACTTCGAAAATGGCCGGAAGAACCGAGATTATTGCGATTTTGAGTAGTGGGGTTAGTTTTATTCGGATGTTGGTTCCGTTTTTGTTATCTGCCTGCCTCATCGCGGTGGTTAGTTTTTTTCTTAATGGCTGGGTTCTTCCGGTAGCCACGGCTGGGGTTTCCGAATTCAAGGTGGAATACCTGGACAAGCAATACCAATCCAACCAACAAAACATTCATATCAAAGTGGCACCCGACGTGTACGCGTACATTTCCCGGTACTATACTTCGGTCAATACCGGCCACGATTTTACGCTGGAGCAGATCGATTCGGGAAAGCTGGTATCCAAGTTTTCGGCGGACCGTATTGTGTGGGATACGACGAAGAACGCCTGGAGCGCAAAAAACTGGAAGCTGCGCGAGTTGCGTGAGATGAAGGAAGAGTGGTCGACAGGCGAGGAAATGGACACTACCCTGTCCGTCACGCCAAAGGATTTTGACCTACCGCTCAACCATCACGAGACACTTACGCTTCCCGAACTTACCGAACAGATACAAATCCTGGAAGAACGCGGCGCGGACAACATCAGTTTCTACCGGATCGAAAAATATGTACGCTTCATGTCCCCTTTTGCGGCGATCCTGCTCACGTTCATCGGGGTGATCGTTTCGGCGAAAAAGACCCGGGGAGGATCCGGGTTTAAAATCGCCCTGGGTTTTCTTTTGGCCTTTGTCTACATCATTCTTTTCCTACTTTCCCGAACCTTTGCCGAGGCAGGAACGGCCTATCCGGTCTTAGCGGTTTGGATACCAAACATTGTTTTTGGGCTCACGGGACTGGTGCTGTATAAAACTGTTCCCCGTTAAGATGGATCAGCAGCTGGTAAAAGATTATCTCTGGCTTCACCTCGTCGTTTTCCTGTGGGGCTTCACGGCGGTTCTGGGTGTGCTTATCAGCCTTCCTCCGGTAGAAATGGTTGCCTATCGGACGCTGTTGGCCGGGCTGGGGCTGGCGATAGTGATTCGATTAAAAGGAAGGGGATTGCGGGTGTCTTTGCAGGATTTTGTTCGGTTTCTCGGAACCGGCGCGTTGATTGCTATTCATTGGATACTTTTCTTTTGGGCGGCACAGGTGTCTACCATCTCGGTTTGTTTGGCCGGCATGGCTACCTGCTCCCTTTGGACCGCCTTGATTGAGCCGCTGGCAAACAAGCAACCGGTAAAATGGTACGAAGTGGCCCTGGGATTACTGGTCGTTGTCGGTTTGCTCATCATATTTAAATTCGAAGGAGGCTATTGGCTGGGCTTGAGCCTGGCGGTGATTTCTGCGGTGGTTGGCGCCGTATTTACGGTGATTAACGCAAAACTTACCCGTACCCGCAGTTCGTTTATCATCACGTTTTACGAAATGTGCGGGGCCTTTTTGGCTTCCGTTTGCTTTTTGCCGGTATATGCCCGGTTTATTTCGGATACGGGGATCGCCTGGCTGCCTACTGCATGGGACTGGTTTTGGTTACTGGTGCTTTCTCAGGTGTGTACCGTGGCGGCATTTACCCTATCGGTTGCGCTGATGAAACGTCTTTCGGCTTTTTCGATCAATCTGACCATCAATATGGAGCCAGTGTATGGCATCCTGCTCGCCGTTTTGGTGTTTGGGGAACAGGAAAAAATGACCCCGGAATTTTACCTCGGGACATGCATCATACTGGCCTCAGTGGGCATGTATCCCCTTATTCACTACGCCCTGAAGAAAAAACGTGTGCGGCAATTGCGGCGCATACAGTAGCTTAGGACAGCTGCTGGGAAAAGCAGAAATAGTCCGAAGGAAAGTTCAGGTTTTTGGGTTCCCCGGCAAAAAGGCCGACTACTGCCGAGCCCGAGCCGGACATGGCTGCGTACCAGGCACCAGCCAGGTACAGCCGCTCTTTGATGCGGGCAATTTCCGGATGATTGGCGAAAATACTTTTTTCAAAATCATTGACCAGCTCCTGTTTCCAGGAAGCCGGGTTGGCCAAAACGTCCGCTAGTTTTTTTGTGGCCGGCCCTGGACGGACACCCGCATAGGCTTCTGCCGTACTGACATGAATGCCCGGATGGACCAAAAACAACCAATTACCTGCCAGGCTTACTGCCACTTCTTCGAGCATTTCTCCTCTTCCACGCGCCAGTTGGGGGTTGTTCCGAATAAAAAAAGGGCAATCGCTGCCCAATTTCCCGGCATATTCCGCTAGTTTTTGATCGCTCAATGCCAAATCGAACATATGGTTGAGTGTCTGCAATGCAAAGGCAGCATCGGATGAGCCACCACCGAGTCCGGCACCTATAGGAATGTGTTTGTGCAAATGAACGGCGACGGGAGAAACTTCGGGAAAATCGTTGGCAAGCAGTTGGTATGCCCGTAAAATCAGGTTGTCTGCCTCCGCTCCGGGGATTGCATTGCCGCTGCTGGAATAGGTAAGCGCAGGGGATGGGATAATTTCCAGGGCATCGGTGAGAGGTATGGGGTAGAGACAACTCTCGATCTCGTGAAACCCGTCGCTCCGTTTTCCGAGGATGTGAAGGCCCAGATTGATTTTTGCATTTGGAAAAGTGATCATGTTAGGATGGCTTTTGTTTTCAAAAGTAAAAGAAAGCGCGGGAATAGCACCCATGCGTCGGCGAATTAACGAAACTGAAAATCCGTAATCGAAGGCAGAATGCCAGACCGGGGCGATAAGGAAGGGGGTTTTCGACAAAAAAATTAACAATAATTTGCATCAGAATAATATTTTGAAATTTTTTCCAATGTTAAAATTTAAAAAATAAAATTTCTCATTTAATATAATAATAAACTATAATTTCTAGTTTTATTTCAATTGCATAATTTTCTTGTTTTGTTCAAATTAAAAAAAGAAATAAAATATTGTAAGTATGGAATAAGGGTTTTAATATTGCATTATAAATACATGTCAAAAAGAAAACAAACCCATTTCGGGTGATAAAAATATGTTTCTACTAGTCAGCGTGGTCGTCCTTATCGTCATTATCATCTAGTACAGGATGAAGCGCTGATCTATTTACACGATAGAAAAATTCAATAAAGTGCTTCATTTGAGTGAAGCACTTTTTTTTATAAGCCAGTCCTTAAAAAAAACCGATAGAAACTAATGAGTAATTCGAAGAAACACAGTTGGGAGGTAAGTGATAATCAGGAAAATCCTGCTTCCATGGCCATGTTGTATGCCACAGGTCTTTCAGACGAGAAAATGAAGCAACCGTTTGTGGGAGTGGCTAGCTGTGGGTACGAAAGCAATCCCTGCAACATGCACCTCAACGACTTTGCCAGAGCCATCAAGGCCTCTACTGTGGAAGCGAATCTTACGGGAATGGTTTTCAATACCATCGGGATTAGTGACGGGATTTCGATGGGTACTGCGGGCATGCGCTATAGCTTACCCTCGCGGGAAATCATCGCGGACTCCATCGAATCTTTCATTTTGGGGCATGCATTCGACGGAGTGATTGCCGTTGCCGGTTGCGACAAAAACATGCCCGGAGCGGTTATGGGGATGTTGCGGGTCAACCGCCCCAGCATCATGGTATATGGCGGGACGATCCGTTCCGGCAAATACAAGGGGGAGAAGCTGAACATTGTATCGGCCTTTGAGGCCTATGGAAAGCGTATCAAAAACGAAATTAATGACGAGGATTACATGGGCGTGATCAAAAACGCCTGTCCGGGTGCCGGTGCCTGCGGAGGGATGTATACCGCAAATACCATGTCTTCGGCAATCGAGGCAATGGGTTTGTCTCTTCCTTACAGCGCTTCCAACCCGGCTACCTCTCCGGAAAAGGCGGCAGAATGTGAAGCTGCCGGAACCTTTATTGCAAACCTACTGGCCATGGACCTCAAGCCGAAGGATATCCTTACAAGAAAAAGTATGGAAAATGCGGTAAGGGTGGTCGTTGCTTTGGCTGGGAGTACCAATGCGGTACTTCATTTATTGGCCATCGCCCGTACGGCTGGCATCGATTTTGGACTGGAGGATTTAAAACAAATCAATGCAACCACGCCGGTGCTGGGGGATTTCAAACCTAGTGGCAAGTACCTGATGGAAGACCTGCACGAACAGGGAGGGCTTCCGGCATTTATGAAATACATGCTAGACAACGGTATGCTCCATGGCGATTGCATGACGGTTACGGGAAAGACCGTTGCCGAAAACCTTGCCAATGTTACCCCAGTGAAAGCGGAACGCGGAAACGTCATACACCCGCTGGAGGATCCAATCAAAGCGACGGGGCATTTGTGTGTATTGAAAGGGAACCTGGCACCGGAAGGATCCGTTGCTAAAATCTCTGGAAAGGAAGGGATTTCGTTTACCGGCCCTGCGAAGGTATTTAATTCCGAGCAGGAGGCCAACGACGCTATGAAAAATCAGGAGATTCAGAAGGGGGACGTGGTAGTAATCCGGTACGTAGGTCCCAAAGGAGGACCGGGTATGCCGGAGATGTTAAAACCCACCTCCATTATTATCGGTTCGGGTATGGGAGCGGATGTGGCTTTGATTACGGATGGCCGCTTTTCCGGAGGTACGCACGGTTTTGTCGTCGGCCACGTCACGCCTGAGGCCTATTTGGGTGGCCCCATCGGTCTGTTGCAAAATGGGGACGTGGTCACTATCAATGCCGAAACGCTGGAAATCAGCTGCAACGTCTCGGAAGAGACCTTTGCAGAGCGAAAGAAAACCTGGGTAAACAAAGACTTGAGCCATCTAAATGGTACCTTGAAAAAATATTCACAGTTAGTTTCCACTGCATCTGAAGGATGCGTGACAGATAAAAGTTAACCACTATGAATGATTCACAGATAAGAGGAGCTGAAATTGTCATCAAGTCCTTGGTGGCAGAGAATGCCAGATATATTTTTGGCTACCCCGGAGGCGCCATCATGCCTGTATACGATGCCCTCTACGATTACATGGATCGCATACTGCACATTCTGACCCGACACGAACAGGGCGCAATTCATGCGGCCCAGGGCTATGCCCGGGTTTCTGGTCAGGTTGGTGTCTGCATGGCTACCTCCGGACCGGGTGCGACCAATTTGATCACCGGCCTGGCCGATGCGCTGATCGACAGTACACCCCTGGTGTGCATCACCGGACAGGTGGCTTCGCATCTGTTGGGTACAGATGCCTTTCAGGAAACCGACGTGGTGGGGATTTCCATGCCGGGTACCAAGTGGAACATTCAGGTTAGACGGGTGGAAGATATCGCTCCGGCGATTGCCAAAGGTTTTCACATCGCCCGGTCGGGAAGGCCGGGACCGGTGTTGATAGACATTACCAAAGACGCCCAGACTAGCCTTGGGGATTTCAATTACGTGCCTTGTTTAAACATCCGCTCGTACCGACCCTATCCCAAAGTAGAGGATCATATCATTGAAAAGGCGGCGAGTCTGATCAATCAGGCCCGGAAGCCCTATGTTTTGTTTGGGCAGGGAGTCATTTTGGGTAAGGCTGAAAAAGCCTTGCAGGCATTCCTCGATAAATCCGGCATACCAGCGGCATGTACCCTTCTGGGTACTGGAGCCATTTCGGAGGAGCACCCAAATTTTGTGGGTAAATTAGGCATGCACGGGAATTACGGACCCAACCTACTTACGAATCAATGTGATGTATTGATCGCAGTAGGGATGCGTTTTGACGACCGGGTTACCGGAGATGTAAAGCGCTATGCCAAGCAGGCAAAGGTAATTCACCTGGAATTGGATCCGGCGGAAGTCGACAAGACGGTGAAGAGCGAGGTAGCGGTTGTAGGCGACTGCAGGATTAGCCTGGAGAAGCTTACCGAAAAGGTGGAGAAGAAAACCCACCCCGACTGGATCAAGGAGTTTAGGGAGTTGGAAGCCGAGGAAAAGCGTGTGGTCGTAGGGAACGATCTTTCGCCGACCAAGGTAGGGTTGACCATGGGAGAGGTAATTCGGCATATCAATGAATTCAAGGCGGATGATGCCATTCTGGTAACCGATGTAGGACAGCACCAAATGGTGGCCTGGAGGTATTTTGAATACAAGACCAGCCGTACCCAGGTCACATCCGGTGGACTTGGTACGATGGGATTTGCACTTCCTGCTGCTCTCGGAGCCCAACTCCACGATTACAACCGGCAGGTTATTTGCGTGGTGGGCGATGGAGGTATTCAGATGACCTTTCAGGAACTGGGTACGATCATGCAAACCAAAGCACCGGTAAAAGTGGTATTGCTGAACAACAATTTTCTGGGAATGGTACGGCAATGGCAGCAATTGTTTTTTGACAAACGCTATTCCTTTACCGAGTTGGACAACCCGGACTTTATTAAAATCGCGGAGGCGTACAACTTCAAAGTACAAAAAGTGGACGAGCGTGCCGATTTGAGGCAGGCCGTGGCAGAAATGTTTGTACACGACGGCCCCTATTTCCTGGAGGTAGTCGTAGAAAAAGAAGACAACGTTTTCCCGATGATTGCTTCGGGAAGCTCAGTAGAGGAAGTTAGACTTAGTTGATTCAGATGAATAAAAAATATACGATTTCTGTTTTTACAGAAAATTTTATTGGGATTCTTAGCCGGATCACCTTGATATTTACCCGTAGGGGGATCAATATTGATGGGTTTACGGCTTCAGAGAGCCGGGAAGAAGGGATCTATCGAATTACCATCGTGGTGACTACAAGTGAAGCACAAATCATCCAGCTCACCAAACAGATCGAAAAGATCATTGACGTGATCAAGGCATTTTACTACCTGGATGAGGAAATGGTTTTTCAGGAAATCGCCTTGTACAAAATCCCCATCGATAGCATCGATGCCGGCCTGGAAAAAGTGATCCGGCAGCACAATGCCCGAATAATTTCCGCCGAGAAGGATTTTGTGGTCATCGAAATGACGGGACACAAAGAGGAGACCCAGGAATTGCTGGAGGTTTTGAAAGATTTTAATGTATTGGAATTTGTACGTTCCGGGAGAGTAGCCGTCGCGAAACCCATGGAAACAATTGACAAGTATTTGTAACTAATTTAAAATAAATTTTACTCGATAATTATGAAACTGAAGTTCGGTACCGTTGAAGAAAATGTCGTAACAAGAGAAGAATTTCCTCTTGAAAAAGCCAAAGAAGTACTAAAAGACGAAGTAATAGCCGTGCTTGGATACGGTGTGCAGGGACCAGGCCAAGCCTTAAACCTCAAGGACAATGGTTTCAATGTGATTGTTGGCCAGCGAAAAGGTTCCAAAACCTGGGACAAAGCCATAGCGGATGGCTGGGTGCCGGGAGAAACCTTGTTTGAGCTGGAGGAAGCCTGCGAAAAGGGTACCATTCTTCAGTTTTTGCTTTCGGATGCAGGTCAAATTGCCTTGTGGCCAACCGTAAAGAAACACCTGACTCCGGGCAAAGCGCTGTATTTCTCCCACGGTTTTGGGATCACCTATAAGGACCAAACGGGAATTATCCCTCCAAAAGATGTGGACGTAATATTGGTGGCGCCTAAGGGCTCCGGAACTTCATTGCGAAGAATGTTTGTTGAAGGCAGGGGGTTGAACTCTTCCTTTGCCATTTACCAGGACGCAACCGGCAATGCCCGGGATCGTGTAGTGGCATTGGGTATTGGCGTAGGGTCCGGCTATTTGTTTGAGACGGATTTTTACAAAGAAGTTACTTCCGACCTTACCGGAGAGCGGGGTACGCTAATGGGGGCCATTCAGGGAATCTTCGCTGCTCAATACGAGGTGTTGCGTGCCAACGGGCATTCTCCCTCCGAGGCATTTAACGAAACCGTAGAAGAGCTCACCCAAAGTCTGATGCCTCTGGTAGCAGAAAACGGCATGGATTGGATGTATGCCAATTGTTCGACCACAGCCCAGCGAGGTGCCCTGGATTGGTGGAAACCCTTTCGGGATGCCACCAAGCCTGTTTTTGAGGAACTTTACAACAGTGTAAAAACAGGTAAAGAGGCCGCCAAATCGATCGAATCCAATAGCAAGTCCGATTACCGCGTTAAGCTGGAAGAGGAGTTAAAAGAACTTAGAGAATCAGAAATGTGGCAGGCGGGTGCTACGGTACGTAAATTGCGCCCGGAAAATAATTAAATTGACCTATGTCAGAAAAGCTTTGGATATTTGATACCACTCTACGAGATGGGGAACAGGTGCCGGGATGTCAGCTCGATACCAGGGAAAAAATTGTAGTAGCCAAGGCTTTGGAGGCATTGGGTGTTGATATTCTTGAGGCTGGATTTCCAATATCCAGCCCCGGGGATTTCAATTCCGTTGTAGAAATATCCAAGGCGGTATCGGAACCCACCATTTGCGCCCTTTCCAGGGCGGTTGAAAAAGACATCGAGGTAGCCGCTGAGGCACTTCGGTATGCAAAAAAAAGCCGTATTCACACGGGTATCGGTGTGTCCGGGTACCATATCCAACACAAGCTCCGCAGTACTCCGGAAGCCGTGTTGGAGAAAGCCGTTAAGGCAGTAAAATTTGCCCGGAACCTGGTGGAGGAAGTGGAGTTTTACGCAGAAGATGCGGGTAGGGCATCGCCGGAATTTCTGGTACGTGTGCTGGAAGCAGTGATCAAAGCCGGAGCGCGGGTAGTAAACATCCCGGATACGACGGGGTACTGCCTTCCCGAGCAGTACGGCAACATCATTCGCCACCTGAAAGAAAATGTTTCCAACATCGATCAGGCCATCATTGCGACTCACTGCCACAACGACCTGGGTCTGGCTACCGCCAATAGTCTTTCCGGTGTCTTGAATGGTGCCCGGCAGGTGGAGGTAACCATGAACGGGATCGGAGAGCGCGCCGGAAATACCTCCCTGGAAGAGGTGGTGATGGCGATCAAAAGTCACCAGGAAATACCCGTCTACACGGATATCAACACGAAAAAAATCTACGAAACCAGCCGGATTATTTCCAAGCTGATGAACATGCCGATACAGCCAAACAAGGCCATTGTCGGTAGAAATGCCTTTGCGCATTCCAGCGGGATACACCAGGATGGGGTACTCAAAAACCGGGAGAATTACGAAATCATCGACCCCAAAGATGTGGGCGTGGAAGAGTCGTCGATTGTGCTGACGGCCCGGAGCGGTAGAGCCGCGCTGAAACATCACCTGAAATTGCTCGGTTACGAATTCGATAAGGAGAAGTTGGATGAGATCTACGAAGATTTTCTGGTCCTTGCCGATTCCAAACGAGACATCGGCAGAAAAGACCTGCTTTCTTTGTTGGGTGAGCACCTGGAGCATTCCCCTTTTATCGCGCTGGAAGAGATTTCCTACCAGGGAAAGGAGGGAGAAGAGGCACAAGCCGAGGTCATTCTGAATATCGGCGATGAGCTTAAGAAAGGCGCATCAAAAGGCAACGGCCCGGTGGACGCGGTCATCAAGTCCATCAAGCAATTGATCCCGCAGGAAGTGATTTTGGATGAATTCCTGATTCAGGCGATTACCAAGGGTAGCGATGATATTTGCAAAGTACACATGCGTCTGATGCACGAAGGCAAGCCCTACCACGGTTTTGGCTCTGAAACGGACATCGTATTGGCGTCTGCAAAGGCCTTTCTAGATGCATTAAACAAATTACCTGTCAAGTGATACTGACAAAAATGTAACCATAATGGAGAAGAAAACATTATTTGATAAGATTTGGGACGCACATGTGATCAAATCTATCCCAGATGGTCCGGACGTATTTTTCATCGATAAGCATTTTATCCATGAAGTCACCAGTCCGGTCGCATTTCTAAACCTCGAGAAACGAGGGGTTAAGGTCATGTTTCCGGAACGAACGGTGGCAACGCCGGACCACAACGTGCCCACCATCGATCAGGACAAGACCATCAAGGATCAGCTTTCCCGGATGCAGGTGGAAAAGCTCCGGCAAAATTGCAAGAAGCATGGAATAGAACTGCATGACCTGGGCTCCGATCATCACGGTATTGTCCACGTAATTGGGCCCGAACTGGGCATCACCCAGCCAGGAATGACCATCGTTTGTGGCGATAGTCATACGTCAACCCATGGTGCCTTCGGCACGATTGCTTTTGGTATCGGTACATCCGAGGTGGAAATGGTCCTGGCTACCCAGTGTATCATGCAGGCAAAGCCGAAGAAGATGCGCATCACCGTGGATGGAGAACTAGGCCCGGGTGTTTCCTCCAAGGACATTATTTTGTACATCATTGCCCAGATTTCCGCCAGTGGCGGTACCGGATATTTTATCGAATATGCGGGAAGTGCGATTCGCTCCCTAAGTATGGAAGCCCGCATGACGATTTGCAACATGAGCATCGAAATGGGAGCCCGGGGGGGATTGATTGCTCCCGACGAGACCACCTTTGCGTACCTCAAAGGGAAAGACTTTGCACCCAAAGGGGAGGCCTGGGACCAGGCAGTAGCACATTGGAAAACCCTCCAAACCGATGATGGAGCAGAATTTGATCTGGAGTACCAATACAATGCGGTGGATATCGAACCGATGATTACCTACGGGACCAACCCCGGTATGGGCGTAAAGGTGAGGGACAGCATTCCTACCACCGACGGCATGAAGGAAAGCGTGAAGAAGTCTTACCTCAAGTCGCTTGAGTACATGGGATTTAAGCCTGGCGAGCCGATGAAGGGGAAAAAAATTGACTACGTTTTTGTGGGTAGTTGTACGAATGGCCGGATTGAAGACCTTCGTACCGTTGCCAACTTTGTTAAAGGTAAAAAGAAGGCAGATGGAATCACGGCCTGGATTGTACCTGGTTCCAGGGAGGTCGAGAAGAAGGCCATCGAAGAGGGACTGGTGCAAATATTGGAGGAAGCAGGCTTTAAGCTCCGGCAGCCGGGCTGTTCCGCCTGTTTGGCGATGAACGACGACAAGATCCCTTCCGGCAAGTACGCGGTGTCTACCTCCAACCGTAATTTTGAAGGCAGGCAGGGACCGGGTAGCCGGACGCTATTGGCTTCCCCACTGACAGTGGCTGCAGTAGCGATTACTGGAGAAATTACCGACCCACGGGATTTGATTGAGGAATTAGCATTAGAAAAATAAGACATGGCATACGATAAATTTGATATACTGACGAGCAGGGTGGTTCCCCTTTCGTCCGAAAATGTGGATACGGATCAGATCATCCCGGCCAGGTTTTTGAAAGCAACCGAACGGAAAGGGTTCGGGGACAACCTGTTTCGCGATTGGCGTTACGATAGCGAAGGAAATCCGAAACCCGATTTCGTGCTGAATGACCCCACCTATGAAGGTAAAATTCTGCTTGCGGGTAGAAATTTTGGTTCGGGGTCTAGCCGGGAACACGCGGTGTGGGCCATTTACGATTACGGATTCCGCTGTGTGGTTTCCAGTTTTTTTGCCGACATCTTTAAAAACAACTGCCTGAATATCGGGGTGTTGCCCGTGACCATATCATCGGAGTTTGCCGACGAGCTGTTTGCAGCGGTTGAGGCAGACCCCAGCACCGAAGTGGAGGTGGATATCAACACGCAGACAATTACGCTTTTGGCAACCGGGAAGTCGGAAAATTTTGACATCAATTCGTACAAAAAGCAAAATATGAAAAACGGATTTGATGACATCGATTATTTGTTGAACCTGCAGGAGGAGATACAGGTATTTGAGGCCGAAAGGTAACGAGCCAAAAGCTTTTGGGAAACCAACGAAGGAATGATTAACGGACTGGGTATGAGTAGAGAAATGAATATTGAAATCATGGACACCACCCTTCGGGATGGTGAGCAAACTTCTGGTGTGTCCTTCCTCCCTTCAGAAAAGTTGCAGATTGCCAAACTTTTACTGGAAGAGTTGCGGGTGGACCGCATCGAAGTGGCCTCTGCCCGGGTTTCGGAAGGGGAGTTGGAGGGAGTAAAAAAGATTACACATTGGGCTTCCGAAAAAGGGTATTTGGACAAAGTAGAGGTGTTGGGCTTTGTGGACACACCCAAGTCCGTGGATTGGATGGTGGATGCCGGAGCCAAGGTGTTGAATCTGCTCACAAAAGGCTCACTCAACCACCTCACCCATCAATTGAAGAAGACCCCGGAAGTTCATTTCGAGGAGATTGCCGATTGTATTCAGTACGCGGAAGAAAAGGGGATCGAAGTAAACGTGTACCTGGAAGATTGGAGCAATGGTATGCGGAACTCCCGGGAATACGCGATGTCCATGATCCGGTTTCTTTCCGAATTACCAGTAAGGCGCATCATGCTGCCGGACACCCTGGGGCTGTTGTGTCCCGAAGAGGTAAAGGAGTTTTTGGGATTGATTTGTACCGAGTTTCCAGACATGCACTTTGACTTTCATGCGCACAACGACTACGATTTGTCCGTGGCCAATGTGCTAACTGCAGTGAATTCAGGGGCCAAAGGCATTCATACTACTGTGAACGGACTGGGGGAACGCGCCGGAAATGCACCTCTGGAGTCGATCGTAGCCGTTATTCAGGATTTTACCAATTTCGGTTTAAACATACAGGAAACCAAAATATACCGTATTAGTAAATTGATCGAACAATTTTCCGGCTTACGAATTCCAGCAAATAAGCCGGTGGTAGGTGAGAATGTGTTTACCCAAACGGCAGGCGTTCATGCGGATGGAGACCACAAAAAGAACCTGTATTTCAGTGATTTGCTACCCGAGCGGTTTGGCAGAACGAGGAAGTATGCACTAGGAAAGACCTCGGGCAAGGCCAATATCTTAAAAAACCTGGTGGAGTTGGGAATCTCGCTGGAGCCGGATGAATTGGCCAAGGTGACCCAAAAGATCATCGAACTGGGTGACAAAAAAGAGCGGGTGACTACGGAGGATTTGCCGTACATCATATCAGATGTGTTGCAAAACAACTCCATACACCGGGACATTGTCATCGACGGGTACCACATGGTTCATTCCAAGGGCCTGAAACCTTCGGTTCAGTTGCGGGTAAAAATATTCCACGAGTTTTACGAGCAGAATGCTTCCGGGGACGGGCAATACGATTCCTTTATGAAGGCCCTGAAGAAGATTTACAAATCTTTAAACAAAGAACTCCCCAAGCTGACGGATTTCCAAATCAGTATTCCTCCCGGAGGAAAGACGGATGCCTTTGTCGAATGCGTGATTACCTGGGACCTTGATGGACGAATCTTTAAGACGAAAGGTCTGGATAGCGACCAAACGATCGCCGCGATGAAAGCCACCGAGAAAATGCTAAACATCATCGAACAAATAAAAAACAGTAACAAAACAGAAAAAAAGAATCCCTATGGAAATGAATATAGCCCTATTGCCTGGTGACGGTATTGGACCGGAAGTAATCGCACAGGCGGTAAAAGTAGTACAGGCAATCGGGAAAAAATTTGGACATACCATCACTTTTAAAGAGGCAATTACTGGAGCTGCGGCCATTGATGCCGTCGGCCATCCGTATCCGGAAGAGACGCATCAGGTCTGTCTGCAGGCAGATGCAGTACTCTTTGGAGCCATAGGTGATCCTCGGTTTGACAATGACCCCAGTGCGAAGGTTCGTCCGGAGCAGGGCTTGTTGGAGATGAGAAAACGACTGGGATTGTTTTCGAACGTACGCCCCACGTTTACTTTTCCGTCCCTGGTTCATAAATCGCCCCTCAAGCGTGACCGCATTGAGGGAACGGATTTGGTTTTTCTTCGGGAGCTTACCGGAGGTATCTATTTTGGAGAGCCAAGAGGTCGAAACGAGCAGGGGACCAAGGCATTTGATACTTGCGTGTATTCGGTAGAAGAGATCGAGCGACTTGCCCGAATGGGATTTGAATTTGCCCAAAAGCGTAGAAAACATCTCACCTGTGTGGATAAGGCCAATGTGTTGGCTACTTCCAGGTTGTGGAGGGAAACGGTCCAGCGATTGGCTCCCGAATATCCGGATGTGACCGTGGAATACGAATTTGTAGATGCCGTGGCCATGCGGCTGATTCAATGGCCCAAGGCCTATGATGTGCTGATTACGGAAAATCTTTTTGGAGATATTCTGACAGATGAAGCTTCGGTAATTAGTGGGTCCATGGGGCTGATGCCGTCGGCCTCCCTGGGAGTCAATACGAAGTTATTTGAGCCGATCCACGGCTCCTATCCCCAGGCAGCAGGCAAAGACATCGCCAATCCCCTGGCAACCGTACTTTCGGCGGCCATGATGTTTGAGTATGCGTTTGAACTAATGGATGAAGCAAAAGCCATATCCGATGCGGTGAACCTTTCTCTGGAAAAGGGAATAGTTACGGAAGACCTGGCCGAGGGTGAGGTTGCTTACAAGACCTCGGAGGTAGGGGACTGGCTGGCCGAACAAATCGAAAAATCATAAGACCCAAATCTCGTTAAATAAAAAAGCCACCCTTCGATTGGTCGTAGGGCGGCTTTTTACTTTGGACTATTTTTTTTCCATGAAAACATCGATTAACTCCTGGGTAATGCCACTGGAGGAATAGCCTCCGTCGTGGAAGAGGTTTTGCATGGTGACCATCCGTGTGAAGTCAGAAAACAGGGTCACGATGTATTCAGCGCAGGATGCGGCCGAGGCATTTCCCAGAGGGGAAGCAATGTCCGCAAAATCGTAAAAATCGTTGAATCCTCCGATTCCGGATCCAGCCGTTGTTTTGGTCGGCGATTGGGAAATGGTATTGACGCGGACTTTCTTGAGCTTTCCGTACCTTAATCCATAATTTCTAGCGATGCTTTCCAGAATCGCTTTGGCTTCCGACATATCGGAATAAAAGGGGAACGCCCGCTGAGCAGCAATGTAGCTCAACCCCACCACAGAAGCCCACTCGTTTAATATATCTTTTTTCTCGGCTACTTGTAGCATTTTATGAAAGGATATAGCGGACACGTCGTAGGATTTCTGAACCCATTCGTAGTTCAGGTCGCCATAAGGCTTGCCTTTTCTCACGTTGGGCGACATGCCGATGGAATGCAAAAGGAAATCAAAATTCCCTCCCAGATATTCTTTCGCTTCGTCGTAAAGTTTTTCGATATCCTCCACGGAAGTGGCATCTGCTGGGATGATTATGGTATCGCAATGCTCGGCCAGTTCTTTGATGGCACCCATTCTCATGGCGATGGGCGCATTTGTAAGTACAAATTTCGCTCCTTGCTCTTTGGCTTTCAGCGCCGCTTGCCAGGCGATTGAATTCTCATCCAGGGCTCCGGTAATAATTCCTTTCTTTCCTTTTAATAAGTTCTCAGGCATATTTTAGTTTTGATTTTCTTTCTTGGATTAAATAATATTTTACAAATTTAACTAATTCTAGTGTAAACTTTCTAGTTTTTGAAAATTACGATCAAGGGGGGCTTTATTTGCCAAGCAATTCCCTGGCATTTTCGTAAGCGGTAGTGGATGGATTGGACCCGGAAATCATCGTGGCAATTTCAAGGAGCCGTTCCTCCTCGTTCAGCAATTTTATCTTGCTGACGGTTTTTTTGGCACTGTTGTCCTTGTAGACGAAGTAGTGCTTTTCGCCTTTTGCCGCTACCTGAGGCAAATGGCTGATGCAGATAACCTGGTGTTTTTCTGCTATCTTTTGCATCATGCGTACCATCTGAAGGGCTACCTCTCCGGAGATACCCGAATCGATTTCGTCAAAGATCAATGTGGGCAAGGCCATCTTATCGGCCATCACGTATTTGATGGCAAACATTAAACGTGAAAACTCACCCCCGGACGCGACCTGCCCAATGGGTTGTGGAGATATGCCCTTGTTTGCCGAAAACAGAACCTCGATTTCGTCGATTCCAGACTCATTGGCAGGGATTTCCTTGCGTTGGATTTCGATTCTGGCATTTTCCATTCCTAGTTGAGCCAACAATGCTTGTAGTTCCTCGCTGAAGCTGCTGAAAACACCCAGGCGCTTTTCAGAAAGGCGCTGTCCCGCGGCCATGAGTGCGTTTCGGGCCTCTTCCAGTGCCGCTTTTTCTCGATCGAGGGCTTCTTCCAGGTGATCGGCCCGAAACACCTTGTCTGCAAGTGTGGCAGCCAGGTCGACTAGTTCGGCATCCGTCTGTAGCCCGTGCTTTTTTTGTAGTTGGTAAATTTTACTTAGGCGCTCACGGATCCATTCGGATCGTTCCGTATCCACCTCCATCCGTTGTTCTTCCGTTGATAGGCTTTCCGCGATGTCCTTCAACTCAATCAGCAGGCTGGTAAAGCGTTGGTTTAAATCCTCAAACTCCTTTCCAAATCTGCTCAGAAAGTGAAAATGGGGTTTGGCAGAACCCAGCATTTGGAGGGCGCCCATTTCATCGTGATCCAGGTATCCCAGGGCTTCCATGGCCTGGGATTTTATTTCTTCGGCGTGGTTTAGGAGTTCTTCCTCCGATTCAAGCCGGGCTTGTTCCCCTTTTTCCAGATTGAGGGCGGATAGTTCTTCCAACTGAAATTGGTTGTAGTCGGCTTCCTGTTGCAAGCCCAGCCTCTCCTGTTCCAATGCCCGCACCTTTTTTTTCAGGGTCTGGAAATGCCTGTACTGTTCGCTGTAAAGCGCCTTTTCGACCTTGGTGGTAGCAAAGGCGTCTACCAGGGACAATTGGTACACGGAAGCTCCCAGGAGTAGGTTTTCGTGCTGGGAATGAATGTCCATAAGGGTTTTTCCCAGCTCTTTCAAGACATCCAGCTTTACCGGCGTATCGTTTATAAAGGCCCGGGATTTGCCCGAAGGGGCAATTTCTCTGCGAATGATGCAAGTGGTCTCGTAATCCAATTCTTCCCGATCAAAAAAGGACTTCAACCCGTAACTTTGTATGGCGACTACGCCTTCGATGATGCATTTTTTGCTTTCGTCAAACAGGGCTTTAGTATCGGCCCTGTTGCCCAGCAATAAGCCAACGGCCCCTAACATGATAGACTTACCCGCGCCCGTTTCTCCGGTAATCATGTTCAGTCCCGGGCAGGGGTTCATCTCCAATTTTTCTATCAAAGCATAATTCGTTATGCTAAGGTTGGTTAACATGCTGTTTTGGTTTCGTTTAAGGAGTCAAAATTAACCAAAATTGAGGATTATCCTTTTAAAATATCATTGTATTTTCGAGCGTTGTTGGGATCTACTTTCAACAACACCTCAACGGCTTCCTCTTTGATCTTATCCGGAGCGGACTTTAGGAGTTTACTAATTTCATCTGATTTTGCATCCATGAAGCTGATCGTGAGGATGCTATTGGGCTGAACCTGATTGGCTTCTTCCACCATTTTTATCGCTTGGAGGATGTTTTCGAAACCTTCCTCTGGTTTGGAGGTCAGCAAGTCGAGCCCTTTTCGGTGATAAAGGTAGTACGCATCCCTTACTGGTACCATTACCTGCGAATTGTACAACTCATTGGCTAGCCAGTAGCGGTTTCGTTTATCGGACGGGTTTTGGTTCCAGCCCGGTCTGGAGGACTGCTGGGCATTGGCGACGATGTTATTGGCAGTTTCAAAATACGGATCCCCTCCCCTTGGAGCAAAGGAATCGTAGTCCAACCCTATGGCGATGTAGGCATAGTAGGCCAGCAGTGAAGTAATGTTGTTCAGGAAGGAAAACTGATTGAATTCCAGCGGCTGGGACTCTACGTATTCGAAGGTCCAGTTGCGATCGGCAAAATTCAACATCAGGCTCTCGTAGTTGGATCCGTAAATGGGTCGTACCGTCTGGATCTGGACGGTGGCAGAAAAAAGGCCCACCTGCGGCATGTCATTGATGGTAATCAGTAAATTTCCCTTGATGCGTTCTTCGGGTTTGTACTCATCGTCGGTCCAGGTTCGCCCGTTTAAAAATTGTTCGAACGAGGACTTCATCTGTTCAAAAATGTCCCGGTCCTGGGTCCTTGCTCGTTCGCTGTTGATGGTGACAGTAAAATTAAGTTGCTGGCACTGGCTCGCACCGGGCAAAAATCCCATCGCAAGGAATCCGAAAAGTACCAGGTAGCGCGTCATCGGTTTGGGCTTGTTTGTTTGTCTAAGCGTTTAAACGTTTTGTATCGGCTTCGGTTTCCCGAATGCGAGCTTCAACTTTATCCAGGATGAGGGATGCCAATTCATCTTTTTTTAGCACCGGTGTCTTTTCACTTTTTTCGTTGCCACTGAAAAAAGTGACCTGGTTGGTGTCTTTCTGAAATCCAGCTTCCGGATCAAGCAAGGAATTCAATACGATGAAGTCAAAGTTTTTGGAGGCCAGTTTGCCTTCGGCACTGCGGTACCCTTCGTCCGTTTCCAGTGCAAAACCGACGTGTATTTGCCGGGTTGTTTTTTGCTTTCCCAAGGCACCCGCGATATCCGGGTTTTTGATTAAGGAAAGGTGTAAGTGTGCCTCCTTTTTTTTAATCTTTGCTAGCGATGGGTTCTCCGGTCGGTAGTCAGCGACCGCTGCGGTAAAGATCGCTACATCCGATTGTGCGTGCGCGGTTTCGGCTGCTTCGTACATCTCCAGCGCCGTTGTGACAGGCATTACTTGCACAGCTGGATCGCTGGGCCGCAGGTTGGTCGGACCTAATACCAAGGTAACGCGGGCACCTCTCGCAGCGGCTATATCGGCAAGCGCAATTCCCATTTTACCACTGGAATGGTTGCTGATGTAGCGGACCGGATCAATGGCTTCACGGGTTGGTCCGGCTGTAATCAATACCGATTTTTCGTTGAGCAAGGAGGAGGGGGAAAGCAGCTGGTATATGCGGGATACGATTTCTTCCGGTTCAGGCATTCGGCCTTGTCCATTCAGCCCACTGGCCAGCTCCCCACTAGCTGCTTCCATCACGTGGGCACCGTATGCCGCTAAGGTACGGAGGTTTTGACGAACAGCGGGATGCCGATACATATCCAGGTCCATGGCAGGTGCTGCCAGTATGGGGCAGGTACAGGACAAGTAGGTGCACAAGAGCAAGTTATCACTCTGACCACTCACCAGCTTGCTCAGCGTATTCGCAGACAGCGGTGCAATCACCAGTAGATCGGCCCAATTTCCCAACTCCACGTGGTTGTTCCATGCTCCTGTGTTTTTATCAAAAAAATCCCGGTACACCGGATTTTTCGACAAGGTAGCCAAGGTTAGTGGCGTGATAAAGTCGAGGGCAGAAGCAGTGACAATGACCTGCACTTCTGCCCCCTCTTTGACAAGCAATCGAATCAAGTGTGCCGCCTTGTAGGCAGCAATTCCTCCGGTAACCCCGAGTAAGATGCGTTTGCCGGAAAGTGACGACATGCTAGGATTCGGTTTCCTCTTCCGGGTACCTGAACATTACTTTGTCTTCCATGAACTCTTCCATCGCCAGGGTGCTGGGTTTGGGCATCCGTTCGTAGAACTTTGAAATCTCAATCTGCTCTTTGTTCTCGAATACTTCCTCCAAGTTGTCCACAGTGGAAGCAAATTCGGATAGCTTGTTGTTCAATTCCTCCTTCATGGAAGAAGAAATCTGCTTTGCCCGTTGTGAAATCACAAAGATGGATTCGTATAGGTTGCCTGATTTTTCGGCCACTTTATCCAGGTCTCTGGTTACTATTGATGGATTAACCGCCATGATTGTTTATTTTTAGTTTTCTGTGTTTCGCAATGCTTCCGTAGCTGCCTGATTTCTCTCTTCCTCCTCACGAAGCTTTCGCGCTTCCGCAGAACGGGCTTCGTATTGTTCTTTCAACCGGTAGTGAGACTCCAGCTCGGTAGTGGTTTTACTTTTGATGTTTTCTACTTTTTTAACAAAGTTACTCTCAGGATATTTTTGGGAAAAGTCCTGTGCAAATTCGATGGATTGTTTCAAACGCTCTTCTTTCTTATCAAAAATGCTTCGTTCCGCATAAGCAGCACTGACTTCCACTAGCTTAAACGCCAGCTCTTCGTTGTAATCGCTATCGGGATAGGATTTGGCAAAGTTTTGAAAGTTAATGATGCATGCTCTGTAAAATTCTCCCGGGAATAGCCCTTCCGTAAGGCGGTAGTACATTTTGGATTCTTCAAAGGCTTTTTCTTCAAACCTTTTCTGTAGGTCATCGATCATGGAAATGGCCCGCTCGTAGGAGTCGGATTCCGGGTACCGATTCATAAATAACTGTATGGAATTTACCGCTTCCCGTGAACTACGCTGGTCGAGGTTGTAATCGGGAGAATCCAGGTAGAGCGAGTACGCATGCATAAAAAGCGCCTCTTCGGCCATGGGAGATCGGTTGTACGTATCAAAAAAGGTTTTGAAATAACCGGCAGATTCGATGTACCGTTTTGTACGGAAATGCGCATAGGCATAATTAAATTCTGCCAATTCCGCCTTTCCACTGCCTTTGATTACGGGCAGCACCCGATCGTATAGAATGATGGACTTGTTGTAATCGCCCTGGTCGTAGTACCGGTTTGCCGCTTCGTACAGCTCATCCCAATTGGTACTCTTCTCTAACTTGTAAAACTCTCCACAGCCGGAAAGTAGAAGTGCCAGTAGTAATACAAGAACGTATGGTGTTGATTTTATCATGTAGCCTGCAAATATAAGGGATTAATAATTGGTTTTCAAGGGAACGCCTACTGCAGCAGTTTCGCTTACCTTTTAACGTAGAGTTTTTTGGTGACAATATTTTTATTGTCGACAATGAGTGTGTAAAAATAGGTGCCTGGATTTAAATCCGTGACCGGAATGACCAGTGTCTCTTGAACCGGATCCAAACTGAAGTCATAAATGGGGTTGCCGATGAAGCTATTGATGACCACCCGTACGTTGGCAGCAGGGTTTTTAATTTTGTAATCAAGTTGTGCGGACCGGACACTGGGGTTTGGGTAGATGCTTCCCATATCCACATCTTTATGACTCACTTCTTCCAAGGGATTTTCACCGGAGACGCTATACACACTTTCGATAATGAACGAATCCCGGGTGGTAGCGCTGTTAAAAAAATGCAGATCAAATGTACCCTTGGTCGGAATGATTCCCAATTCAAATTCGATGTACAAGTCCGTGTAAATTTCTCCCGGTTTCAACGTAAGTTTGATCTGGGAAAGGTCCTTTCTGGGGTCATAGCAATTGTCCCCCAGGCAAACCTGGATATTCTGGGAAGAGCCAATATTTCCACGTAAATAACGCAGGTAATATACCGACAATTCTTCGGATTCGTTTTGGAGAATAAGGGATTTTCGTTGCGTAGTATTTACCTTCCCGTTGAACTCTACCCTCTCGCTAAGCACACGCACCTGCCTCGCTTCAGCATGTTGCTGAATAAACAGGGTTAGGGTGAAGACAAGTGCGAGCAAAAATTTCATGTAAAGTTTAAATCAATAGGATTCGGTTTTTTCTATTCTCTGTTAGTATATACGTATAAAAATACTTAATTGGTTCCACATTTTACGCACAAAGGGGTTAAAAAATGTTAACCCTTATAAAATTTTTTTTCTGGACAACCGTTAAAAAATGGTTTTTAGGCTGCCCCTTTTTCAAAAAAATGTCATTTAACAGATAATTAATAGAAATTATCTATACGTTTTTGCAGTTCATCCTCATCCGGAAGGGGCAGGGTGACGTCGGGTTCGTCAAAGTAACTATAAGGTTTTTTTTCCCTTCTTTTGGGTGTCCTCCAATCATCAATGCGTTGCCGGTCGGGTCTTTCCTCGGATCGCCAGGTAAATCCTTTCAGTTGTTTCTGGTCGACCTCGATCAGGTGAGGAGGTGTAAACGAGGCTTCGGGTTTGATCGAATGACTAATTCGGGAAACGGTTCCTTCCTGAAACTCCATGATTATTCTGCCGCAAAGCAGTTTATTAAGACCCTTAAATGTGGTGTCATTTTCCAGGGCAAAGTACAACGATTCGCCGTTTCCTTCCACGTCCAGTAACTCGATGTCTCCCTCAGCAAAATAGCTGGTCATTTTTCTACCCTTGATTTGATTGAAGTTAGCTACAGTATCCCGGGTAATGGCAAAGGCATTGTCCACCAATAAAGCCCGGTCAATTTCCTCGTTAGCCAGTAAAAAGCGGATGCTGTCTGCCGTGATTTGACTCTTATTGTTCCATAATACCGGATCGGAAAATAGGTACACGGTAGAATCTGCATAGGTGTAGGCCATGGAATCTGCCCTACCCGCGAGCGTTGACTTGATCATCCGCATATCCGGATAAGCCAGCATGTAGCGCTCCTCGGGAACATCGCTGTCCTGGGTAACGAGGGTGTCGGCGATCATAAACAGGGTATCGGCTTCAAAGTACTTGCGGACCAGCGCCCTGCCGTACACCCTGGAGTATTGCAGGTCTTCCCAGTACTTCCCTTCCTCACCAAACACTTCCACGTTCTGCTCCTTGTTGAAGATGCTCACGTTTTCTCTGGCCTCAAAATACTGGGCATTTTCATCGTAATAGAGGATTTCTCCCGAAACAACACTGTTTTCCGATTCCACATTTCCATCGTAAAACCGAAAAATTTTGTTTTCGGTATCGTAAACGCTCCCCCGTTGCGCGTTGAGTTTGTCGCCTTCCTTGGAAAGGATGTTTGTCAATTTTTCTGTTTCGGCGATTTTGGTCAGGGTGTAGTAGTAGAGTATTTTTGACTTCATGGTGTAGTCGGGGTTCTCCAAAACTACTTTATCCCTGAAGGTGATTTTTTCGTCCCGGGTTTCGTATACGCCCCGTTGGCTTGTAAGGGTATTGATACTGTCCTTTACCATGCCGGTGTTGTAGTAGTTGGCCACACCTGTTTCCCGGTTGTAATCCAAAAAGTCCGTATAAAGAGTGGTTCCTTCGTTGACCAATACCACATTGGTTCGCAGTTTGGCAAGTTGTGTTTCCCCGTCGTATTCGGCATAGCGGCTGGTGACAGTGACCGAGTCTTCCTGGTTTTCGATTTTTACGTTTCCAAACAGTTTGGCCAGTTGATCTTGTCCGTAAAAATGCGCCGAGTCACAATAGATAAGGGAGTTTTTGTGCTTCATCACCACGCTGTCCAGCAGCCGGTCATAACCTTTTCCTTTCCGAAGCGCGTCGGCATGAAGGATTTCTAACCGGCTTTGTTCGGTTTGACTTTGGGCCGATTGCCAGCCCAGCAGGAAGCAAATGCCCAGTAAAAATAAGTTGTTTTGTGTCATTCGCATGTATTTCCGGATCAAAATTAATATAAAATGGTATTTTTGAGTTATGCTCAGCCGATTTATCCAACATGTACGGGAAAATAACATTTTAGATGTCCACAACAGGTATCTTTTGGCAATCAGCGGAGGAGCAGACAGTGTGGCTCTTGCGCACCTGATGCATCGGGCTGGCTTTGATTTTGAGTTACTGCATTGCAACTTCCATTTGCGTGGAAAGGAAAGCGACGGCGATGCAGCATTTGTGCAGAAGCTGGCGGATCGTTTGGGGCTTGTGCTCCATGTCCGTGATTTTGCGCCGGAATCCTACATGCAGGAGCAGGGACTGTCCCTTCAAATGGCTGCCAGGGAGTTGCGGTATCAGTGGTTCGCTCAGATGCACGCGGCGCGAAACACGCATGGGGTGCTCCTGGCCCACCATGCAGACGATCAGCTCGAAACCATTCTGCTTAACCTCATGCGGGGAACAGGCATCGAAGGACTGTACGGGATGTCAGAGCGCCGGGACTATATTTTCCGGCCACTGTTACCATTTAAGCGAGCTGAAATCGTAGCCTTTTTGGAGGAAAATGCACTGGATTGGCGGGAAGACAGTAGCAATAGTCAGACCATTTACAAAAGGAATTACCTGCGCCATGAATTGATTCCGGTAGTGGAAAAAAGGGATCCCGGTGGACCGGAGTCCATGCGCGCTAGTTTCGAGCGAATAAAAGATACAGGAAAAGCTTTTTTTTATTTTTTTGATCAATGGCGGAAAAAAAACGTGGTGCAGGAATTCCCCATTGAATACCTCCCTTTTTCCAGCCTGCAGGGCGTCCCGGGGAAGGCCTCGCTTCTTTTCTATTGGTTGAGAAATAAGGGGTTTGTCTATGGGCAGGTGCTGGAAATAGTGCAAGCCATGGAGGGAAATGCTTCCGGGAAGTGTTTTTTTTCAGGCGAATGGATGCTTAACGTCGACCGGGAAAACTTAATTTTGGGGAAGGAAAGCAGTAGGGCGGAATCTATCGAACTCGAACAGCATGCCATCTCGTTCAGGGCGGATGAACGGCGTACCTACGAAATCATCCAGTTGAAAGGAGATTGGCAGCTGGACCGGTCTCCGGAAAATGCCCAGTTGGACAAGCAGTTGCTTGAATTCCCCCTCCTTCTGAGAAATTGGCAGCAAGGAGATCGCTTCAGGCCTTTGGGCATGCGGCAGTTTAAAAAGGTGAGCGACTTTCTGATCGATTTGAAAGTTCCCCTGATTACGAAAAATCAGGTAAAAGTGCTATGTTCCGGAGGAGAAATAGCGTGGGTAGTAGGATATCGGATAGACGATCGGTTTAAATTGACCGGTGCGACACGTGAGGTAGTATATTTTAAAAAGAAACAAAATGGTGAATCCGTTTAAAAAGAAATACAGCGCAACGGAGTTGAAGCAGTTTGCGTTTTTGGAAAAGGCCAGATTTTTTCGGGACCTGAGCTACGAAGAGCTGTCCCGATTCTTACCAGCCATTCACCAACGAAAATACGCGCGAGACGAGGTGGTTTTTTTTCGAAACGATCCCAGTCAGGCGCTGTATATTTTAGAAAAAGGAGAAGTCACGCTGAACATCGACATTCGCGGAACCTTTGAAACCATCATTAAACTAAAGGAAGGCAATCCTTTTGGAGAGAACTCGATGCTGGCCGATTCCAAACGAATTTACACCGCGATCGTCAGTACCGAGGAGGCGATTTTATGGGTGATTCCCAACTATGCGATACTGGATATTTTTCAAAACAATCAAAAAATACGCGCGAAAATGATGACGGCGCTTGCGGCCTTTTACAACCAAACGAACCAGCAATTATTCTCCTCCTACAGAAACTCCTATGGGTTTTTTAACCTGGGGCAGATGTTCGAATAATTCGGGATATTCCTTCGTATAAAGCGCATTCTTTAATATCTTAGCGCAAATTTTGAAAAAATAACAATCTAAACCGATTATAAAAAATGACAAAAGTAACCGTAGTCGGAGCCGGGAATGTAGGCGCAACATGTGCAGATGTTTTGGCTTACCGAGAAATAGCCGAGGAAATCGTTTTGGTGGACATCAAAGAAGGGGTGGCCGAAGGGAAAGCCCTGGATATTTGGCAAAAAGCACCCATTAATGTGTACGATAGCCGGACCATTGGTAGCACCAATGATTACTCAAAAACCGCGGGTTCTGACGTAGTGGTCATCACTTCCGGTTTGCCGCGAAAGCCTGGCATGACCCGGGATGACCTGATCGAAACCAATGCGGGAATCGTGAAAATGGTTACCGAAAACGTGATTAAACACTCTCCAGATGCCATTATCATCATCGTTTCCAACCCCTTGGACGTGATGACTTATCAGGCACATATTACCTCCAAAAAGCCAAAAACACAGGTCATGGGCATGGCGGGTATCCTGGATACGGCGCGATACCGGGCTTTTTTGGCTGAAGAACTCAATATTTCTCCGAAAGAGATTCAAGCAATTCTCATGGGTGGACACGGGGATACCATGGTTCCCCTTCCCCGATACACGACCGTTGCTGGGATCCCGGTGACAGAACTGATCGCCAAGGACAAATTGGACGCCATCATCGAGCGTACCAAGTTTGGCGGGGGCGAGTTAGTCAAGCTGATGGGCACCTCTGCATGGTATGCGCCAGGTTCTGCCGCCGCACAAATGGTGGAATCGATCGTAAAAAATCAAAAACGCGTTTTTCCGGTTTGTATCAAGTTGGATGGGGAATATGGGATCGATGACTGCTACCTTGGAGTGCCTGTGATTTTGGGTAAAAACGGCATTGAAAAGGTTATTGAGTTGGATTTGAATAACGAGGAGAAAGCACTTTTGGAAGTATCCCGTACACACGTGAAGGAAGTAATGGCCGTACTTGATAAATTATCTGCCAACTAATCCTTTCTCTTAGTATACTTATGAAATCCCAACTTTCACACGTTGGGATTTTTTTGTTGTTTTGGGTGAGGTTTAACCGTAGATAACGTGAGCCAATTAAAAAACTTACTGGTAATTTTATTGATCCTGGTTTTGGGAGTTGCAGCGTTTCTAATGCTGAAAACAGGCTATTTTGACGATCAATGGGAAGGTACCGAGATGATACCCCCCAATGCGGTATTTGTCTTTGAAACAGATGATCCCGTGGGGTTTTGGAATTCCCTCGTGCAACAGCCGGTATGGGAAAAATTGCATCAATTCGCCGGTTTGCAACAACTCGAATCCCAATTGGTATTTCTGGATAATATCACCGGAAATCAAGGTAACCTACACCAGTTTTTGAAGGGGCAGCGGTTTCGACTTTCCCTCCATCCGTTGGGAAAGCAATCATTCGGCTTCCTCGCTGCCACAGCCTTTACAAACCGGGAATTCCTTCCTTTCATAAAAAACCTGGAACAGAAATTCAAAAACCAGGGGGGGGAGGTCAAAAGACGGAGTTACAGTGGCATCTCCCTCTTTGAAATCTCCCTAGAAAATGGAGAGAAGCGGTTTACTTATGCGATAGTTGACAACGTATTGCTAGGTAGCTACCATTCTTTTCTGGTAGAAGATGCGATTCGTTATGCACAGTCGGAGGGTCTGAAAAACTTCAAAGAAACCTTCCCCCACTTATTTTCGAAGGATTCCGAACTGCCACCTCAGGGGCTGGTGCACTTTTCCGGGAAAAATTTTGCTAATTTTATTCAGGAATTAACCCTTGGCAGTTCCAATAAACTTGTAGAAGACCTGCGCGCAGGCGATTTTTCTGCAAACCTCATCCCAGGATTTTCCGATGCCGCTATAGAATTCAGGGGAGACGTTTTTGTAGCAGGAACGTTACAAGAATTGGGTTCGGAAGCGGCGATTTCGGAGGTGTCTCAGGAAATGAATTCCCTGATTAGCAACCGATCAATGCTCGTCAGTAGCTATTGGATGTCAGATTTGACAGATTTCGAAAGGATTACGAATCCATCCTTCTCAGCAAAACCCGTGGTACAGGCGGAGTTGGAAAACAGTCTGGAAATCCAAAATTTTCGAAGGACGATCACCGGACAGACCGTACTTGTCATCGAAGAGGGATTGCTGGAGGAATCGCCGAGACAATTGTTGATCCTTGGCACAAATGATCCATTTGGATCCCTTGAGCACCTAAATTCCTTTTCCCTGGCGGTAAACCAAAACGATTCAACAACGGTCTTTAGAGATTACTACCGGGGTACTGAGGTGGTTTTGCTGGATCTCGAAGAATTTCCAGCACACCTATTTAGCGGAAATTTCACCGGATTTTCAAAGACTTACTTCGCCGCTGTAAACGGACAGCTGGTCTTCGCCAATAGCTTGCGTACCCTCAGAAATCTGCTAGATGATGTGTATCAGGATAATACCTGGGGCAAATCCATCTGGCAACAGGAACACTTAAAGCAGCACGCCAGGGCTCCCATTCGCTTTTTTTTAAACAATGACCGGTTTTTTCCGGCATTGACTGGCAACAGCGATCCGTCCTGGGCGGCTTTGTTTCAAAAATATGCCGAGGTCTTTGGATCGTTTGATTGGTTGTCTGTTTCCTTTTTGGAAAGTGGTAAACTAGCGATAGATCTAGCCATAAATTTGGAAGAAAAGGCAGCAAGTCGCTCACTCATTCTCACAGAAAGCAGGAGTTCAGCATTTGACAAACCGCTGATTTACGGGCCGGCGGGCTTACAAAACTACAATGATAGGAGTACGGATTTTTTGGTTCAGGATGAAGATTATTTTGTTCATTTACTCACGAACGAAGGGGAGTTGGTTTTTACTCAGCGGATTCCGGGTGAAATTATCTCGGACGTATTTCAGATCGATTTCTATGAAAATGGGAAGTTGCAATTGGTTTTCGCCACCCAAAACCTCGTGTATGCATTGGATCGGTACGGTAACCTGCTTCCGGGCTTTCCCATTCATTTCGAAGCAGGCGTGAATATCGCGCACCTGAACGTACTGGATTACGACAATAGCCGGGATTACCGGTTTTTTGTGGCCGATCAGCAGGGCAATCTCTACCTGTATTCCAGAACCGGAGAGCTGTTGGATGACTGGGCCCCCAAGCAGACCAATCGGGGAGTGCTGGCGAGCCCACCTGCGCATCACCGGGTACCCGGGCTTGGCGACTTCATGGTGGCGCTCCACGCAAACGGAAGTCTCGGCTTGTACAGTCGTAGGGGCGAATCGAAGACCGGTGGGCCTATAGTCCTGGGAGAGGGTATCTCCACTGCATACGGTATCGAAGAAGGTATCGTGGAAGGCCAGGCAAGGTTGGTAACAATAAACGATGCCGGAGAAGTAGTAAAAGTGAACTTTAAAGGCGAACTTACTTACAGAAATCAATTGCTGCGGCCGGATCGGGATACCCGATTTTCCCTTGTAAACGACCAAAACGATTCTGATTTTGTGTGGGTGATCAAGGAATACAATCAATTGAAAGTGCTTTCTCCAGACGAAAGACTCTTGTTTGGCCTGGATATTCTATCCGAAGAGCTGGATTACCGGTATTTCTCCTTCGGTCCGGAAAATAAGATCTTTGCTGTGTTGGATCGGGTGCAGGATTTTGCCTACTTGTACAACCGCGATGGGACGTTGATTAACCAAAAGCCCGTAAATGTCAGCGGAGACCTATGGGTGGAATTTTCGGGAAGTACCAATGAATACAGCCTGGTCACCGTTTACATGAATCGGCTAAACGAATACAAAATACCCTTATAACGCGATTTTTATGACGACGACTCCAATGAAAAAAAATCGATCAGTATCCAGGTGCAGTTTTTTTCTGGCACTTTTGGTTTGGGTAGGTTCTACGGCCACCCACGCTTTCCAAACCGGGGTGAATTACCTCCCAGATACCACCGATCATACTAATTTCAGCACGCCTTATCACAGCACCTATACTTTTTTTTACCACCTGAACGAAGGCAACTATGATCCGGACATTTCAGCGGGAGCGCTGAACATGGTCGGTAGCGAAGGACAGAATGCCGCCGCATTGGCCGTGATGCTCAAGCAGATTTTTGATGGAAATGGCGTGTACGTGCGCATGAACGAAATTCCGAATGCTCCGAATTACCGGGATTCGGTGCGGAATAGTCAGCAGATTTATGTGTTTGATGAAATTATCCTTCCTTCTGTGTATTTAGAAAAGGTGGGGAATCAATGGAAATTTTCATCGACTACGGTACAAAACATCAAAGCCTTGCACAAGGAAACCTATCCGTATGGAACGGATAAGTTGTTGACACTTCTTCCCAAACTGGGCAGTCAGGTGTATTTCGGGCTTCACCTATGGCAGCTTTTTGGTCTCTTTTTTCTCCTGCTGCTGGTTTTTGCCAGCCATCGGTTGTTTACCTTTTTGGTAGATAGGGGGCTGTACTACGTGCTGGTCCGTTCGGGTTACGGTACCATTGCAAAAAAATACCTGCTGCCCGTAGCTCGGATTGTAAGCATCTACCTGATCGTATTGCTACTGGCTATTTTTGTCCGGGTACTTCAATTGCCCATTTCCATTGTTTCCTGGGTAACAATATTTCTAAATGCCGTAAAGCCGTTTATCGTCACCATCATCTTTTACAAATTGGTGAATGTCTTTTCTGGCTACATGGAGCGGATGGCGGAAAAAACTGCCTCTACGCTGGATGATCAACTGGTGCCCCTGGTGCGAAAGACACTTAAGGCCTTTGTGATCATTGTAGGCTCGCTTTTTGTCTTGAAATATGGGTTGCGAATTGATATCGTTCCGTTTTTGACCGGTCTTTCGATTGGCGGTCTGGCCTTTGCCCTGGCGGCACAGGACACCATCAAAAACTTTTTCGGGTCGGTAATGATCTTTATCGATAAACCGTTTCAGGTGGGAGACTGGATCACGAGTGGGGACGTAGACGGCACCGTGGAAGAGGTAGGGTTCCGGTCTACCCGGGTCCGCACGTTCAGAAATTCACTCATGTACATTCCAAATGGAAAAATCGCCGATGCTACCGTCGATAACCATGGTCTTCGGAAATACAGACGCTTTTACAGCACCATTACCATCACTTACGATACGCCGCCGGAACTGATCGAAGTGTTTGTGGAAGGCCTGCGCCGGATCGTACAAAACCACCCCAAAACGCGAAAGGATTATTACAATATTTACCTGAATAACCTTTCGGCATACAGCCTGGATATCATGTTTTACGTGTTTTTTGAAGTACCCTCCTGGCCCGAGGAGTTAAAGGCACGAGAAGACCTGATTTTGGCGGCGATTCGGCTGGCCAACAAGCTGGAGGTTCGCTTTGCGTTTCCTACCCAAACCTTACACATGGAGACATTCCCTGAAAAACAGGGGTTTACCCCCATTTACGAAGACGGCAGGGCAGGGTACCAGCAGAAACTGGAGCAGTTTATCAAATCCGAAACGGGGGCGGGGAGCAGCCCTCCTGACAAAACAACCAGTTAAACCAATAAGACCTCTACCCCTTTGTCTTCCAATACCTGCACGTAATGCCTGGGAAGTGCCTGGTCGACAATGATGGTATCGATGTCTTCAAGTGCGGCGATCTTACCGAAACTCTTTTTTCCAAACTTGCTGCTATCGGCAAGTACGATGGTTTTTTGTACCGCTTGGATCATCACATGATTCAGGTGCGCTTCCATCATGTTTGAGGTAGTGAGACCAAACTCCGGGTCGATGCCATCCACACTGATAAAAAGTTTGCTACAGGCAAAATCCTCGATCATGGAGGCAGCATAATGACCAACCACCGAGCTGCTGCTTTTTCGTACCACACCTCCCAGTTGCACAATTTCCACCTCCGGAAAATCCAGAAGTGCCATGCTGACATTCATGGCTCCGGTGAGTACCGTGAGGGGCAGGTCCCGCGGAAGGGCCCGGGCAAAGGCCAATACGGTGGTGCCGGAACCGATGATGATGGCGTCCTTTGCGTTTACCAGACTACTTGCTTTCCGCGCAATCGCCCGTTTTTCTTCTACCTGCACCAGCTGCTTTTCATTTACAGGTTTATCGTTGACGTAAGGGGCTACTGGGGTGGCACTTCCGTGGGAGCGAAAAAGTAACCCCTTGTCTTCGAGTATTTTAAGGTCCTTTCGGACCGTTACCATGGTTACGTTCATCTCCCTGCTCAGTGCCGCTACACTAACATAACCGGCCTGTTCCAGCTTGTCCAGTATAAACTTATGTCTTTCTGCAATTACCATAGGCGCACTACTTTTCCAATAAAGGTAAGAAAAAATTTCTTTTTATTTCTTTTTGTTTCCTTTTATACTACTTTAGCGAGGTAAAAATGATGAAATGAATAGAAAAGAGAATTTATCCCGGGTAGAAAAGGTAGAAGAATCAGGAGATAATTGGGATTTGGTGGTGATCGGAGGAGGTTCTTCAGGGCTGGGTGTGGCCCTGGATGCGCTGTCCCGCGGCCTTCGCGTATTGCTTTTAGAAAAATCTGATTTTGCAAAGGGCACCTCTAGCAGGAGTACCAAGCTCGTGCATGGGGGCGTGCGCTACCTGGCTCAGGGAGAGGTGGGATTGGTGTTCGAGGCGTTGAAAGAACGGGGGAGGTTATTGAAAAATGCACCACACCTCACGGAAAATCAGCCCTTCGTCATTCCCTTGTATACCTTGTTCGATCGGTTAAAATATGGTATCGGCTTAAAGATTTACGATTGGATGGCGGGGGGGCTACGTTTGGGAAAATCCCGTTTTATTTCTCCGGAAGAGACGCAACGTCGCCTGCCCAAAATCCGAATGGAAAAGCTTCGTGGGGGCATCGTCTACCACGATGGGCAGTTTGATGATGCGCGACTAGCTTTAATGTTGGCCCGCACCTGCGACGATATGGGTGGCTGCATGCTCAACTATGCCAAAGTCACCGAACTCAGTAAGGATGCGTCGGGAAGGATCAATGGGCTTCGATTTCGGGACCGGATAGGCAAGAAAAGCTATCGGGTGAAGGCAAAAACAGTAGTGAATGCCACCGGCGTGTTTGCCGATAAAATTCTCCGAATGGATGAACCCGATGCACCCAAGATGATTCAACCTAGTCAAGGTGTGCATTTGGTATTGGAGGGGTCGTTCCTTGGAGGGAACGATGCATTGATGATTCCGGAGACGTCCGATGGACGGGTTCTTTTTGCGGTCCCCTGGCAGGGAAAACTCGTGGTAGGTACCACGGATACCTTGCGGAAAAAGCCGAAAATGGAGCCCCAGCCACTCTCATCAGAGATTACTTTTATTTTGGAGACTGCCGGTGAGTACCTGGAAAAAGCACCCCGTAGAGAAGATGTGCTTTCCGTCTTTGCGGGCTTAAGGCCTCTGGCTGCACCAAAGGAGGGCAGTACCAAGACCAAGGAAATTTCCAGAAGCCACAAGGTGATCGTTTCCGATAGCCAGTTGATTACCATTACGGGGGGGAAGTGGACCACCTTCCGAAAAATGGGGGAAGACACGGTGGATGCGCATTACAAAATGCATGGGATCAATCCCGTGGAAAGTAAGTCGGCCGGCCGGCGTCTACATGGTTACCAGGAGTTTCCGGAAGCGGGTCCCCTGCAGTTGTATGGTTCGGATGCGGCAACCATTCGGAAGTTACAGGAATCCCATCCCGAATGGGCACAACCGATCCATCCGGATTATCCCTATACAGGAGCAGAGGTAGTGTGGGCGGTACGGGAGGAGATGGCCCAAACCGTGGAGGATTTCCTCTCCAGAAGGTGCCGGATTTTGCTATTGGATGCGAAAGCTGCCTTGCACATGGCGCCAAAGGTAGCGGAGCTTATGGCGGCCGAACTTGGAAAAGATGCGGACTGGATCATGTCAGAACTCGAAGAATTTTATAAATTAGCCAAGAAATATTTAATTCAGATATAAACCCATGGACCAGAATAACCAGTACCTGATGGCATTGGATCAGGGCACGACCAGTTCCAGAGCTATAATTTTTGACAAAAAGGGGCAGCCGGTAGCTACCGCTCAAAAGGATTTTGAACAGCTGTTTCCTCAATCGGGCTGGGTGGAGCACGATCCCAGGGAGATCTGGACGTCCCAGGCTTCGGTAGCGACAGAGGCCATCACCCGTGCGAATATCAGTGCACACCAACTCGCCGGTATCGGCATTACCAACCAACGCGAAACCACGATATTATGGGATCGAAATTCCGGAGAGCCAATTTTCAATGCCATCGTTTGGCAGGATCGCCGTACCGCAGCCTTCTGCAATTCCCTCAAGGAGAAGGGGTATTCGGAGATGGTGCGTGACAAAACCGGTTTGATCATTGATGCCTATTTTTCGGGAACCAAGATCAAATGGATACTGGACCATGTGGAGGGGGCCAGAGCACGGGCCGAAAAAGGAGAGATTTGTTTTGGTACAGTGGATAGTTGGCTGGTTTGGAAAATGACTGGTGGTAAAGCGCACATCACGGACATTACCAATGCCAGCAGAACCATGATTTTTAATATTCACGAAAAGGCCTGGGACGAGGAATTACTGGAATTGTTGGACATCCCCCGGGCCATTTTGCCGGTCGTAAAATCGAGCAGTGAAGTATATGGCACCACCTCCGGTGACTTGTTGTCGGCCAGGATTCCCATTGCGGGTATAGCTGGCGATCAGCAGGCGGCGTTGTTTGGGCAGTTATGCACCGAACCCGGTATGGCCAAAACCACCTATGGGACCGGGTGTTTTTTGGTAATGAACACGGGGGAAAAACCGGTAAAATCCAACAACCAACTGCTTACTACCATTGCCTGGCAAATAGGGGATCAGGTACAGTACGCCCTGGAGGGGAGCGTTTTTATTGGCGGTGCCGCCATTCAATGGCTTCGTGATGGAATCTCCGTAGTAAACGATGCAAGGGATAGTGAAAAAATGGCCAATAGTCTTCCGGACAATGGCGGTGTGTATTTTGTTCCGGCGCTTACCGGGCTCGGTGCACCCTATTGGGATCAGGATGCCAGGGGTTCTTTTTTTGGGATTACCCGGGGAACCAGCCGGGCACATTTGGTGCGGGCTGGGTTGGAGGCCATTGCCTATCAAGTCTACGATGTGCTCAAGGCCATGGAAAAGGATGCTGGGGAAGTCACGAAGGAAATGCGTGTGGATGGGGGCGCTACGGCCAACGATTTTTTGATGCAATTTCAGGCAGACCTTACCCAATGCGCAATCAAAAGACCGGAAATCATCGAAACGACAGCTCTTGGTGCTGCCTACCTGGCAGGGTTAGCGGTAGGGTATTGGAAAGATCTGGATGAAATCAGGACCCTTTGGAAAGCAGACGAATCCTTCACTCCTAAAAAAGACAACGTTGCCATGGAAAAGAACCTGAAATATTGGCACAGAGCTGTAAAAAGAACCCTTAACTGGTTAACCGACTGATTGTATGAACGTATTTGTAGCCGAATTCGTCGGGACATCCTTGCTGCTGGCCATGGGCTCGGGTGTTGTGGCCAACGTGGTCCTGAACAAGACAAAGGGTTTCAATTCTGGTTGGATTGTTATCACGACTGCCTGGGCATTGGGTGTTTTTATTGGCGTGGTAGTGGCTGGTCCTTACAGTGGGGCACACTTAAATCCTGCGGTAAGTATTGGTTTGGCGCTTGCCGGAGATTTTGAGTGGATGCTGGTGCCCAAGTACGTGCTGGCCCAGGTACTCGGCGCCATGTTTGGCTCTGGGATTGCCTGGCTGGTGTACAAAGACCATTTTGATGCAACGGATGACCCAGGATTAAAATTTGCCCCGTTTGGGACGGTACCTGCGATACGAAACCTACCTTCCAATTTGCTTTCGGAAATGGTAGGTACCTCGGTGTTGATCATTGTGATTTTGTATTCTACCGGACCGGTTTTGGAAGACGGCCGGAATACACCCATCGGCCTGGGTTCGCTTGGCGCACTCCCTGTAGCGTTTTTGGTTTGGGTGATTGGTCTTTCCCTGGGAGGCACTACGGGGTACGCCATCAATCCGGCCAGAGATCTAGGTCCCAGAATTATGCACCAACTGTTGCCCATAAAAGGCAAGGGCAGTTCCGATTGGGGGTATAGTTGGGTGCCAATCCTTGGTCCAATATTGGGTGCGGCGGTAGCGGCTGGAATTTACTTGCTCTTGGGTGTCGGGGGCATGGTATAAATCCTGTATTAATAGCTTCTGCCGAGAATTTGAATGCGATGGGAGTCCAGTTTAACGAAGATGAATAAAAGCAAGGTAAACGACCACAAGGACGAACCGCCGTAACTAAAAAAGGGCAAGGGAATGCCGACCACCGGAAACAAGCCGATGGTCATCGCGATGTTGATGGCAAAATGAAAAAAGAGCAAACTCACCACGCAGTAGCCGTAGATTCGGGAAAAGCGTGTCTTTTGTCGCTCCGCGAGGAAAATAAGCCGCAGTAACAAGGCGACAAAAAGCGAAATCATCACGAGGCTTCCAGTCCATCCAAATTCCTCTCCCAGTGTACAGAAGATAAAATCGGTGTGCTGTTCCGGCACAAAATCGAATTTGGTCTGGGTTCCCTCCAAATAGCCTTTTCCCAGAAGTCCTCCGGAGCCGATGGCGATCTTGGACTGGGTTACGTTCCAGCCGACACCCAATGGGTCCACGTCGGGATCAAAAAGAACCATGATTCTGTTTTGCTGGTGTGGGGGGAGTTTTTCTACCACCTTGTCCAGGCTGTAGGAGTAGCCTGCCATCAGCAGCCCCAGAAGAACTATTCCCAGCATATTTTTCCAGGATTTTTTGCTCGCCAGTACCAATAATAGCACCAAAAAGCCCAATCCTCCGAATACGTACCAGGAATTCTCCACAGCAAGGGTGACTACCGACAGGCCGATCAAGCCAAGGGAAAACACGTAGTACTTTTGTGGCATTCCTTCCCGGTAAAGCATGATAAAAAAGGAGCTGTATACCATGGCCGTACCCGTGTCCGGCTGGAGCATGATCAAGGAAACAGGAAGCAAGACGATGCCTATTGCCTTCAGCTGATAGCTCAGTTTGCTCAAGTCAAAGGTGGGGTTTTCCATGAGTTTTGCCAGGGCCAAAGCGGTGGCAAATTTTGCAAACTCTGCGGGCTGGAGCCGGAAAACACCCAGTTCAAACCAGGCTCGCTGTCCATTGATTTCCTTTCCGATAAATGGGGTTAAGAACAAAATGACGACAAAAAAGAGGTACAGTACCAAACTCAGATTCTGAAAGAGCCTGTAATCGGCAACCATGATCAATACAATTAACAGGATGGCGGTTCCAATCCACACCAGCTGTTTCCCGGAATTGATGGAAAAGTCAAAAATCGACGTGGCATTTTGCTCGTCGTAGACGGCCGCATAAATGTTGAGCCATCCCACTAAAACCAGTGCAAAATACAACGCGATGGTTACCCAGTCGATCCGATCGAAATATGTTTCTTTCTGTCTCAATTAATAAATAAAATCACCGGCCAATACATACTCTTCCAACAGGGGCCTACTAATTTCTCCGGTCAGGTATTTTTCGATCAAAAGGCTCGCCGTACTTGCAGCGGCCCGGCCTCCCCATCCCGCATTCTCTACGTATACCGCAATGGCGATTTTGGGATCTTCTTTCGGGGCAAATGCGATAAAAACCGAATGGTCTTCACCTGCCGGATTTTGTGCCGTACCGGTTTTTCCAGCGATGGCTATGTCCTTCATGATTGCCCGGGAAGCAGTACCGGATAAGGCCGCTTCCATGGCATCTTGAATCAAATCAAAATGAACCGAATCAATCCCTGTGTACCGCTTGGTTTTGAACTTTTCGGGAATTCGGGACGGATCCCCACCGATGGCCTTGATCAAATGCGGGGTGTAGTAGTATCCTTTATTGGCAAATATTGCCGCCAGGTTGGCCATTTGAAGGGGGGTCACCAGCATTTCACCCTGCCCAATGGAAAGGGAATAAATGGTCGAATACTTCCAGCGTCCCTCCCCGTAAATGCGGTCATACAGCTGGCTGGAAGGGATGGACCCTCCTTTTTCACCATGGATATCGATACCCAGGCGCTCACCCAATCCGAATTTCCTAACCGATTCTCCCCATTGATCCAGGCCGATTTGGGTGTCTTTGTAGGTGTTCGGGGAAATTTCCCGGTTGATTATCTGTCGAAATGCCTGATGGTAATAGGGATTGCAGGAGTTTCGAATGGCTCCAAACAGGTTGGTGGGGCTGGCGTGTTCGTGGCAGTTTACCAGGGCTTTGTTGCAGGCAAAGGTCGTATTAGGGGTTAATATACCCTCCTGCAGCCCGATTAGCGATTGAACAATTTTAAATATGGACCCCGGGGGATACATGGCCATAATGGGCCGGTTGAAAAGGGGTTTCTCCGGATCGAGGTTGAGGGATTGGTAATTTTGGCCAAATTTAGCTCCGGTAAGAATGTTGGGATCGTATACAGGGGCAGAAATCATGGTCAGGATTTCTCCCGATTTTGGCTCAATAGCGACTACGGAACCCCGCTTTCCTTCCATTAGCTTTTCCCCATAAACTTGTAAATCCAGGTCCAGGGTGGACTGCAGGTTTTCTCCGGGGAGGGACAGTGTATCCAGGTCGCCATTTTTAAATGCACCTTTTTCTATCCCCCGCACATTTACCAGCTTGTATTTGGCTCCTTTTTTTCCCCGCAAGTCGGGCTCGTAATAGGATTCGATTCCACTCAAACCTACGTAATCCCCCTGGGAATAATACTGCGAACTGTCGCGGTTAAGTTGAGAAGCATTGATTTCTCCGATATACCCAAGTGCGCTGGAAGCTGCCGATTGGGGATAGGACCGAACGGAGCGGGTCATGACAAACAGTCCTTTGTAATCGATGAGGAAATCCTGAATTCCCGCAAATTCCTCTTTGGAAATCTGTTTGATCAGTGGCGAGGGCTTTACCCAGGAATACTTTTTTGCCGCGTTGAAATTGGTAACCAGAAGCTCCTTTTCCACACCGAAAAGCTCACAAAACCTGGCCGTATCTTCCAGGTGAAATTCCCGTGGGATCACCATCAGGTCAAAAACCGGGTCGTTAAAAACAAGAAGCGAATTGTTTCGGTCGTATACCAGTCCACGGTAGGGATGATCCACGACACGTTGGATGGCGTTTTTTTCCGCCTTCCTCAAATAGCTGTCATCCGTAACCTGAATTAAAAATAATTTTCCCAACAGCACAAATGCTATCAACCCAATGCTGACTGCAACAACCAACGACCTACCTGTATACATTTATAGTACCCTTTCTTTTCGATAAAATATTGCTTGCACGATACTTCCAAGAATAAACGTGAAAGCGGTGCTACTTACTACACGTATAACGAGTGGCAGGTATACTTCTGTTCCTAAACTGTCGATATAAAAAAACAGCAAGTGGTGAAGCAGTAACAATGGCAGGCTATAAAACGAAAACCAACCAATGCCCATGTTTAGTAACGTAGGTGGTACATTGTCGTCATAGCCCCCAGTGGGCGTATTTACCTTGATCCAGGAGTTTCTGATAAACCCCACCAACACGCCACTGGCCGCATGCATGCCCAGGCTGTCGTAAAACAAATCGATGAGCAGCCCCATGAAAAAACCAATAAGCATGAGCGGAATGGTCGGCATTTCGTGCGGAAGGCTTAAAATAAAAAACACATAGAGAAAACAAAAGGCATAGCCAAACAAGACCAAATCCTTGAGAATAAATACCTGAATCAGGAAATAGACCAAAAAACTACCACTGTATTTTAAAATTTTACCTGAGCTCATAGTCCTGGGGCGCTGTTTTCTATCTCCAAACTATCCAATTCCTCCCGAAGGTAGTTTTCTACCAAATAGACGTAATTCAACCGGCTGTAATCGGCACTTAAAGTCAGGGTGATGTCCAGGTAATTCCCATCAACCCCCGGTCTGACCTCTTTTACTTTTCCTATGGATATTCCTTCCGGAAAGACGGCGTTGTATCCCGAGGTGACGATTTCCTGCCCAGGGACTACCTCTACATGGCGGGGTACATACAGCAATTTGGCCTCATCCGATTTGAGTCCGTCCCATTTGGTGGACCCGATGACTTCCGTATCCTTGATTTTGGAGGAGATCAATAGGTCGGTATGTAATACGGAAATGACCGAAGAAAAATGAGTGCTTGTCCCCTTCACCCGGCCGATTACCCCTTGTTCATTAAAAACCCCCATTCCCTCTTTTATTCCGTGAATGATTCCCTTATTGAGTGTCAGGTAATTTTGGCTGAGGTGAATGGAGTTATTGATCACTCTGGCCGACCAGAATTCGAAGGAATTGGCCAGGACGCTATCCAGCGTAAACTCCACCGAATCCCGAACGGGGGTGAGTTGGTCTAGCCGGTTGAGCAGAGAGGCATTTTTTTCTGCCAGCGATTGGTTGACGGTGTAGAGCGAAAAATAAGACATGAAATTGGTTTTCACTGCAAGCAGGTTTCCGGTCAGTTTGTTGCTACTATTGAAAAAAACGGCACCCTGTGGTGAATTATGTGTGAAAACGATCCCTACGGCCAACATCTCCAGGACTAGAAAAAGAATAAGTGCCCTCAGACGGTATAAAAATAAAACTATTTGTTGCATTCTGCTTTTACGTCATGAGTACGGTTCTAAAATTATTGATATTTTTCAATGCATTTCCGGTGCCTCTGACCACTGCGCGTAGCGGGTCTTCTGCAATATGGATCGGTAATTTGGTTTTTTGGTGCAACCGCCGGTCCAGGCCTTTGAGTAATGCGCCGCCTCCCGTCAGGTGAATGCCATTATCGTAGATATCCGCAGAGAGCTCCGGCGGTGCAATCTCCAATGCCTTTAAAACGGCTTCTTCGATTTTCGAAACCGATTTGTCCAATGCAAAGGCAATCTCGGAATACGAGACTTTGATGACTTTCGGAATACCTGTCATCAAGTCCCTACCCCGGATTTCGTAATCCTCCGGCGCATCGTCCAATTCGGTCAGGGCAGAACCAATCGCAATTTTGACCTTTTCTGCAGAGCGTTCGCCGATCAGCAGGTTATGCTGCCGGCGCATGTAGTCCAAAATGTCTTTGGTAAACGTGTCGCCGGCCACCCGGATGGATTGATCCGCCACAATCCCAGATAAGGCGATCAAGGCGATCTCTGTGGTACCTCCTCCAATATCAACGATCATGGAACCCATCGGTTTTTCGATGTCAATCCCGATACCTATAGCAGCGGCAATTGGTTCGTAGATCATGTAGACTTCTTTTCCACCCGCATGTTCGGCCGAATCCCGTACGGCTCTTTTTTCTACTTCCGTAATGCCAGACGGAATACAGATCACCATCCGGTGGGATTGGGGAAACATGCCCTTGTTGTGTCCAGGAATCATCTTAATGAGGCCCCGGATCATTTGTTCCGCCGCGTAAAAATCGGCGATAACACCGTCTTTTAAGGGACGGATGGTTTTGATGTTTTCATGCGTTTTCTCGTGCATGTTCATGGCTTCCCTGCCCACGGCGAGCACTTTATTATTGGTCTTATCGATCGCAATGATCGATGGCTCGTCCACCACTATTTTCTCTTTATGAATTATAAGTGTATTGGCTGTACCCAAATCAATGGCAATGTCACTGGAAAAAAAGTCAAATAATCCCATCTTGGTCCTTTCTAAATTAAATGATTATTGGTTCTTTAAAGTTAGCACATTTCGGCCCTTTAAAAGAACGGGTGCTCACAAAAATAGTACCTTATTTCGGATTTATTCCGTTAAGCATTCCCCTATTTATTCGTAATTATTTGGAAACCAGGAAAAATTCGGCGAAGGGGAAAACCTTCGCTGAATTTTTTTTCAGCCTGTGCCACAGGTTGCAGCTGGCAAAAGGATACGGCGTATCAATGCTTGAAATGACGGACTCCTGTCATTACCATACTCATACCGTGTGCATCGCAGTAGTCGATACTTTCTTTGTCTTTTATAGAGCCCCCTGGCTGAACGACTGCCCGAATTCCCGCCTGATCGGCTATTTCTACACAATCTGGAAAAGGGAAAAAGGCGTCGGAGGCCATCACTGCACCTTGCAGATCAAAGCCAAATTCCCGTGCTTTTTCAATGGCTTGTTTCAGGGCATCCACTCGGCTGGTTTGACCCACCCCGCTGGAAAACAACTGATCTTTATTACTCAGTACGATCGTATTGGACTTGGTATGTTTGCAAATTTTCAGCGAAAATACCAGGGCGTCCATCTCGTCGGCCGTAGGCGCTTTCTTGGTTGCCACCTCAAAATCAGCCTTGCTTTCCGTTTTCAGGTCTTTGTCTTGCTGAACAAAGCCGTTCAGAAGTGTTTTTACCTGATGTGTCCCAGTGAGTTTGATTTTTTGCTTCAGCAGAATTCGGTTTTTCTTCCCTTTCAAGAGATCCAATGCAGCTTCCTCATAGTCCGGTGCTATCAACACCTCAAAGAACAGGCCATGCATGGCCTCTGCTGCCGGTAGGTCTACGGGCTTGTTGGTAATCAATACCCCTCCAAAAGCAGAAATCGTATCCGCAGCAAAGGCCTTTTCGTAGGCTTCCTTCACCGTTTGCCCCAATGCTACCCCACAGGCGTTGGTATGTTTGAGAATGGCAAATGCGGTTTCGTCTGGAAATTCATCGATTAGTGCCACAGCAGCATCTACATCAACCAGGTTGTTGTAAGAGAGCTCTTTTCCATTTAATTGGTCGAACAACTCGCTCAAATCACCGAAAAAGTGAGCGCTCTGATGGGGGTTTTCTCCGTATCGAAGCTGTTTGGCCTTGTTTTCGCTGACCTTCAATGCCGGAATCTTTTCTTCCCGGTTGAAATAGGTAAAGATCTGGCTATCGTAATGCGAAGAAACCTGAAAAGCCCGGGCAGCAAAGTACCTTCGGTCTCCTAAGGAAAGGCTTCCATTTTGGGAACGGAGCTTTTCTTCCAATTCTCCGTATTGTTCCCGGGAGGCTACGATCGTCACATCCTGAAAATTTTTTGCAGCAGCACGAATAAGGGCAATTCCGCCGATATCGATTTTTTCAATGATGGCCTCTTCCGGTGCACCCGATGCCACGGTCTCTTCAAACGGATACAGGTCCACGATGACCAAATCGATCGCTGGAATGGCATATTCTGTTGCCTGGTTCACATCCGCGTCGTTTGCCCTTCGGTGGAGGATTCCTCCAAATACCTTCGGGTGGAGGGTTTTTACCCTTCCTCCAAAAATGGAGGGATAGCCGGTAAGATCCTCTACAGGAGTGACGTCGGCACCTTGCTCTTCGATAAACTTCTGGGTGCCTCCGGTAGAATATATTTTCACGCCCTGTTGTTTGAGAAGGGCAATAATGGGCTCAAGGTTGTCTTTATAAAAGACAGAAATTAGTGCAGATTGTATTTTCTTTTCAGCCATTAGGTTCGTTATTTTTTTCTTTTTCCGAAGCAGGCAATAGATCCAACTCTTTACCGCCAATAGTTCGGAAAATTCATCGGTAAGTAAACTAGTTTGATTCGTTTAAGAGGGCAAAGTTAGAAAAATCAGGGCATTAAATCAGGCTTTCGATCACATTTGGGTAGTATTTGTGTTCGAGTTCGTGTACTTTTTCGGCGATTTGCTCGGGACTGTCCGCCTCGGCAATCGGAACGGCTGCCTGAAAAACGATTTTTCCTTCATCGTAATTCTCGTTGACTAAATGAATCGTGATACCGGTTTCCCTGTCTCCTGCTTGCTTCACAGCCTGATGAACGTTCATCCCGTACATGCCTTTCCCACCATAATTGGGGAGTAGGGCAGGATGGATGTTGACGATTTTGTCCGGGAATTGCTGTATCAGCGCAGGTGGGATTTGCAGCAAAAACCCGGCAAGAACGAGCAAATCCACCTGGTGGTGTCGAAGTGTTTCTGCCAAGCCTCCGTTTTTCAGGTCGGCTTTAGAAAAAACAACGGTAGGAACGTCAAACATTTTTGCTCGTTCCAGTGCGTAGGCCTCTTTTTTATTGGAGGCGAGCAAGACAATTTTTCCCTTGGGAGATTGGCGGAAGTATTCCATGATTTTTTGGGCGTTGGTCCCACTTCCGGAGGCTAGAATGGCAATGTTTTTCAAGATAAGCGGTGGTTTTGGTTCAGCTACAAAATTACAAAGGAAAATGAATGGCGTTTAGGTCACGTGTGGAAAAAACCAGCGGCTACTCCGAAGGGAAATGAACCACTACCTCAGGGTGCATGGTGTAAAACCGAAACCGGGCGCCGTCGTGGACCAATATGCCACTTGATTTGTTGTCCCCAGTGATGGGATTTTGAGGATATTTTGTCCAGTGAATCAAATCGCTGGACACGGCAACATTCATCGTCCAGTCACTCCAGTCTTCCAGTGAGGTACCGTGGTAGTAGGCGTAATAGTAGCCTTGGTAGCGAATTACCTGATTTACTGCCAACCCGTACTGATCGTAGGTTTCCGGCCCCATACGGATCACCGGATCGTCCTGTACGTTGGTCCATACCTTACGATCGGTGGAGGTGGCCAACCAGATGCCCTGGTCGTTTCGTTCGTAAAACAGGTGCCAGGTTCCGTCTTCCACCCAAACACTGGGCGTACCATAGGGACCTTCGTCCAAGGGTGACCCGTCGGTTTTTCGGATATCCAGGCTACCCTGGTTTTCCCAATGGATTTTATCGGTAGAGGTCAGCATTTTCGCAATGTCGTCTTTTCCTTCAGCAAACATGTAGTACGTTTCTCCCTCTTTCCAAACCATCATGTCTTCTACCCAGCTTTCTTCGAAAATGGGATTGGCGTCGGAACGCTCCCAATGAAAGCCGTCTTCCGAAAAGGCATAGCCCAGTTTGAGGATGGTGCCCGGATCGTATCCTTCAAAACCCGTATACCACAGGTGATACCCGTCTTCCTCTTTTAGGATAAACCCCCTTTCCCGGATCTTTCGGTCCCAGGTATCTTCACCTGTACCGCTAAATATGGGGTTGTCAGGCAGAGGAGAAAAGGAGATGATTTCTTTGGGGAATGGATTGGTGGCTGCAGGGTCACCATTTTCTGTGTCGCCGGATTCGGATCGGCAAGCAAAGAAAAGGAAACCAAGACCAAAGAAGGCGAATTGTATCAAAACGTGTTTCATCCTCCAATATACAGTAATGTGCGAAAAGATTAAAGAAAGCTCATGCTTAGAATACCAGTTAGCATGAGTAGTTTAGACAGTTTACTCAATTCTGTAAAATGAGACCTGCGGTCGGCTTTGTAAATTTTAAACATGAACAAGCAGAAAAATATGCTTAGAATGCCAAAATAAAAGAATAAAAGCGGTTCGTTAAGCCGGAAGGTCACGATGAGAATGGCTGCGACGAAAAAGAAAGCGATGATGAAAATAACTTGTTTCGTCTTTCTGAAGCCCAATACAATGGGGAGGGTCCGGCAGCCGTGTTTTCGGTCCCCATTTCGGTCTTCGATGTCTTTCAGAATTTCCCGGATTAGATTAATAAAGAAGGCAAACAAGGCGTAGGTAAGGATCAGTAGCTCTGATTTTTGGTAATAGAGTCCTACAATCCAAATGGCCAGGCCGGTAAGTGACGCGACGGTAAGGTTGCCAATAAAGGGGAGGCGCTTGAGTGAATTGCTGTACAGCCAAAGCAGGAAAGCAGCAATAAAGGTAATGGCACCGATCTTTGGGTGCACCAGCACCCCTAGTAAAATACCCACCAGATTCATTACGGTGTGTAGAATCATGACCATTCTCCGCTTCATTCCTCTCCCAATGACCACGGCTTTGGGTCGGTTTACGTAGTCGATCTTCACATCGTAGTAATCGTTGATCATGTATCCCGAGGCAGTCAGAATCACCGTGGAAGTGACCAGGAGGTATAGGTGATAATCCAGCAAAACCGGCTGCCCCGAGCGGCTGGTTTCGATCAGGAAAAAAGCGGTCATGATCTGGGCAAATGCCACCAAGAGCAGGTTTCCCGGGCGAATAATCTTCACAAAGGCACTAAACGTAAAGACCGGGGATGCCTGCAATTTTCTCATGGTACAAAATAACGACAAAAGGACCAATGAGGATACTATTTCCCGGAAAAAATCCCCATCATTTGTGATTAAATAAAATGGCTACCGCTGACGGAATATCAATAACTGTCAATGATGTTTTGAGAGATCACTTGGTAAATTTCTGCCAGTTTTTCGTCAGAGGAAAGGTAGTGGAGGTGGTTTTCCAGGGTGTCGAAGTCGCCTCGTACCGCCGGACCTGTCTGGGCAGCGCGCGCCCCCATCTGCAGGCTTTTGTTGATTTGTTCCACCACCAGTGGTTTCAGCATGTTGAAATCGAGACCTTGCTTCCTCATCAGAGATTCTGCCAGTAGCAACATATGGTTTGTGAAATTTGCGGCAAAAACAGCGGCGATATGAATGGACCGGCGCTTGGCGGAAGAGACCAGATAACTGGGGGAAGAAAGGCTTTTACAGATGTTTTTGAGCATTTTCAGGGTTTCTGGCTCTTCGGATTCCAATAAAAAGGGGACTTCTTCAAAACCAATTTCTCTTCCTTTGCTTAGACTTTGCAGGGGGTAGAGGATCCCCGTATAGTCGGCCGAACTGTAGGCCAGAATATCCAGGGGAAGTGTTCCGCTGGTGTGCAGCAGGGTACTCCTCTCCGGGAGCAGAATGGCTTCGGCGATGTCCGGGATGGCGGCATCGCTGACAGCAAGGATGTAGATGCGTGCGGCACTTTCGGTGAAATCCAGGCTGTCACATGCCTCGGTCCCGTAAAGCCGGGAGGCAAGTTGCCCGGCAGCAGCGAGGTTTCTTCCGTAGACTTCGGTCACGACGTGCCCTGCGCTTTCCAGGGCTGCTGAAAGGTGGTAGGCCACGTTTCCGGTCCCGATAATTGCTAGCTTGTATTTCATGGGGTTTATTATTGTCGTTAAGCGGTACTATGCCTGTCCCTACCTTCGGTTGCATCTCGCATGCGGCATAAATTCCCTTAAGGGTATGCCATGCGGTCGGCCGGCTTGATTTCATGCCGGCAAATTAAAAAAAATAACCCCCAAAATTAATTGGGGGTTGGGATAATCGTTCAAGTAAAGCGCCGACATTTATTCCAGTCCCTTCTTTTTCATTTTCTGAAATTCGTCAAACCTACGGAAAATCGCAACCGAAAACCCAATGAGCATCACGATGGTGCCCAACCAGAGCACATTGATCATGGGCTTCACCGCCGCTTTCATGACCACGTAGTCCTTTTGGTAGGTGTCTACCTTGAAGACAAACTTGTTTTCCTCGGGGACAATGTTTTCCACCTCTACCCGAATTCCCAGGTCATTGTCGATGTCCGGAATTTTGCCTACCTGATTTCCTCGAATCAGGAAAATGGGCGCCAGCTTTTTCTCCACGTCGTAGTCTAGGATGGTAAGGTTGGCCTTCACCGCCACGTCTCCTTCTTCCAGCGGCAGGCCATCCAACTCATTGACCACCTCGGCTCCCTCAAAGCGGGTAACAAAATCGTTGATGAAAAACTGTTCCCCGGGAGCTGCATTTACCCGATCGCCTTCTTTCCATTCCGGTTCTTCGTAGTCGTTGATTGCGGAAACGTGCGTGTAGAGGTCCCGGGTGAGGTATCGTTTGGAATCCGGCGAAGAGATCAACCCCATGGTGGGGTTTGGCTGAGACATGGGAAACAGGGTGAATTTCAGATCGTCTTCCTGGTAATACTCCACCTTGAAATAGGAGTTTTCTTCCAGTACCAACTTCACCGTATCTCCTTTCTGGTGGTACAGTTGGTCATTTACAGCGATGTCTCGTACGGCTATGGATTGGTTAATTTCGCCGGTGGCTTCCAGCGCATCCGCTTTGACATATCCAGGGACGCCTACTACCTTCTTGTACCTGCCTCGGTAGATGACCTCATATTCTTTCATCTGCAGGGGCTTGTTGATCCAGAGAAGTACATTTTCTTTGTTCAACTCGTCCTCCCAGTCTTTTTTATAGGTCAAGCCGGACATGTTGATGGAAATGGTGTCCGAATACCCGGAAGAAAACATCACCCCAATTAGCACCATGCCCAGTCCAATGTGTGCGAGGGAGCCTCCGGAGAGTTTGAATGTTTTCTTTTTAAGAAGCTTGATGAGTATGGTGCTATTGGCTACGATGGTAAAAGCCCCTGCCAAAACGATCACGATATAGGTGATATCGTAAACTTTTCCAATGGTAATGATCAGGGCGGCCAGTACCATGGATACGATATAGGGCGTAACCAGGGCATTTTTCAAATCCTGTTTATCCATTTTATTCCACCAGAAAAACTGCCCGATACCGGTAAGCAAGGCCAAAGCCACGGCAAACCAGAGTTGGAACTTGGTGTAAAAACCAATCTGATCGGCTGGAGGCGCCAAATTAGAGAGCCCACCAAAGCTCTCCACCAGGGCGTTGTAAACCGGGATGGAGGTAGGTACGATGACCTGAAAAGCCATTAAACCCAAGGTAGTTGCACCGATAAAAATCCAAAATTCCCGGGAATACACAGAAGCTTCTTTTTCCGAAGTCGGGATGTGTTTCCATTCCCTGACCGCCAGGAAGATTGCCACGGCTAAAAAGAAGAGCATGTAAATCAATAACTGCCCGGAGAGGCCCAAATCGGTAAAGGAATGCACCGAAGAGTCACCCAATACCCCACTTCGGACCAAAAACGTGGCGTACAATACCAGAATAAAGGAGCTGATCACCAGTACCATGGAGGTTTTCAAAGCAGTGGAACTCTTTTTAAACGTGATCATGGTGTGAATAGCTGCTACCATGATTAGCCAGGGAACATACACGGCATTCTCAACAGGGTCCCAATTCCAGTATCCGCCGAAATTGAGCGTAACATAGGCCCAGTAAGCCCCCATGATGATGCCCATCCCCAGAATCATCGCGGAAAAAATGGCCCATGGCAACGCTGGACGGATCCACTCGGCGTATTTTTTTAGCCCAAGACCGGCCATCAGGAAGGCAAAGGGGATCAGGGTGGAAGCGTAGCCTAAGAAAAGCGTGGGAGGGTGTATGACCATCCAAATATTTTGCAAAAGCGGATTTAATCCCGTGCCGTCCTCGGGGACAAATTCCGGATTGATCTGAAAGATCGGGGCTTCGGATACGTCCCGTAGCAACATAAACGGGGAACTTCCGATTTTTAGGTCGCCGATGACCACACCCAGAATCATGGAAACGAGAAATGCCTGTACCAGCATAAATACCAGCATGACAGGGCCTTCCCAAAATTTATTGGTGTGAATAACGACCAGGCCCAATACCACGTTCCAGAAAATCCAGAGGATAAATGCTCCTTCCTGCCCTTCCCAGAAACTCGAGATCATGTAATGAACCGGCAATCCCATGGAGGAATGCGAATAGGCATAAAAATATTCAAACCGGTGATTGTATATGATTTCGAACAAGGAAAACGCGATGGCTACCGATGCAATTCCGTGGATGTAGAACGTGATCCTGCTGAAATTTCGCCAGGATGCCTTTTCCAATTCGCCTGCACGGGTATAATAATAGTAAGAAACAGCCGATACCAAGGCACTGACAAAAGCCAGAATTACCATGAAATGGCCCAGGTTACCCATAAAGGTATTCATCATGTGTTACGTAATTTTAAAGGTGTGCGAAATTTCGGCAGTCTTATGAAGAGGCGGTTTTGACATCCGTTTCCTGGTATTTGGAAGGACATTTCATGAGGATTTTGTCCGCGACAAACATTTCCTCGCTCTTGTAGGTGCCGATGACTACCACTTGTTCGGATCGGATAAAATCCGCCGGAACCGGTTCGTTGTAGTACACTTGCTGTTCCGTCCCGTCATTGTCAACCATAATGAAGGTAAAGGAGGTTTTGTCCTGACCAACTTCGATGCCCACTACCTCTCCATTCCGGTCTTTTTTTAACTCGCCCACCACGTGGATAGCCTCGGTTTTGCCGTTGACTGCCATCGTTTTAGCCGTGGAAAAACTTTCGTAGGTGCTGGCATCTCCGATGGAGGTAATGATGATGATAATGGCCAGCCCAATGATTCCCAGGCCGATAATATGTCCTCTTTTCATGGTTTATTTGTTAAATCTTTTCTCTAGTCCGCTGATCTTCCGGTCTGTCTGTATGACATAAACCAGAATTCCCCCCAAAACAATTCCAATTATGGTAACTAAAACGTATATTTTTCCATCCGAGCGCATTCCATCTGCCATTTGAACGGAGGAGTTCTGATAATCTTCCTCAGTGATGCCTATTTTGTCCTGCGCTTTCAGACTGATGCTTGCCAGTAAAAGCATTGCAACGATGTATTTTTTCATGTTATTGATTGATCAAATGGTCTTCTAATTTTCTTTCCAGACGTCTGTAACGGACGCGAAGGGTGCTGATCCAGGCTCCCAATAGGGTCCACCCGATAATGGCGGGGTAAAATACCGTTCGCAGCTTGCTATCCATGTCATAGGCGTTAAACCCTGGATTTCCACCGTTTCCCGGATGGAGACTATCGGTCAGGCGGGGTAAAATGAAAATCAAGGGGATGAATGCGGCAAATGCAAAAATACTGTATACAGCGCTTATTTTGGCCCGTTGGTACACGTCGGTCAACGAGTTACGTAAGACCAAATAGGCAAAATACATGAGCAAGCCAATGGCGGAAGCGTTTAATTTTGGGTCATTGGTCCAATAGTCGCCCCAGGTAAACTTTGCCCAGATCATTCCTGTGCTAATCCCTACCACCCCAAAGAGAATGGCCGTGTTTGTAAACTCCACTGCCAGGTCGTCGTACCTTAATTCTCCGGTGCGAAGATGCTTGACGCCGTAATACACCGAAACCATCAGCATTAGCAGCATCCCAAACCACATGGTGACGTGAAAAAAAAGCGCGCGAATGGTCTCGTTTAGAATCGGAAGTCGAGGCACCTCTATCAGCAGTCCCGCTACGATGGTGTAAGCCAGTAAGAGAATAGCCAGAATTTTCCACCAGTAAGTTTTCATAGACGATCAAATTTTGAGCAATATTGCCTTTTCTGGAACGCTTACTTCCGGTAAACGATCTTCGGGTAAGGAAGAGTTTTCGGAGGGCCGCGCTGCTTGAAAAAAGGAAGGTATTACTTGGTATAACCGCAGGCAAAATTAAAGGTTTATACGTGATTTATTCACATTTGTCTGGTTTATTTGCTTATCGGTCAAAGCATCCGAGAAGGTGGCTCCTTTTGCTGCTAAAAGGCGTACTAACTGCGCCACAAGTAAGGGAAAAGAATGTACGAAGAAACGGCTACGATGGCGTTGATGGCAAGGAGGGTAAGGATTTTATCCAGATTTATTTCCCTGTCCAAACCATCGATCGCGTTTTTTGAAACCTGAATGGCCATTAGCAAAATGGGAATCAAGACGGGAAAACTTAAAATTGCCATCAGGGTGCCGTTATTGCTGGCTTTCGAAGCAATGGCAGATACCATGGTAAGCGAAGCCGAGAAGCCAATGGCTCCCAGGAGTAGGTTGAGCAAAAACAGCGGTTGATCGGCAACCGGGTTGCCAAATACCAGGCCAAATACCAGGTAACCGAGTAAGGCCAGCACCAGCGTCAGAAGGGTGTTGTAAATGGTTTTGGACAGGATGATCGCTTCCGGGGAAGCAATCATGTAGTAGTACAATTGCCTTCCCTGGTGTTCCTGTACAAAGCTTTTTGCCACGGCATTCACCGAAGAGAACAGGATAATGATCCAGTACAGCGCATTCCATACGGGAACCCCCAGGTTTCCCTTACCCGCTCCCATACTAAGGTAGGCGACGAATATGGTGCTGACCACATACAGGAGGATGCCATTGATGGCGTATTTCTGGCGCCACTCCAGTACCGCCTCTTTCTTTACCAATAGGATAATTTCCTTCCACATACCGGGCAAATATAGGGATAGCCCGATATACTTTCGGGCAGATAGGGGATTAATTTACGTCATGGCAAGTGAGGATTAGCCCAAATTGCAAAAAAGAAGTATCCTACGTGTACAGCAGAAGTTTCCGCGTTTTTTTCCGGCTGACGCTGAACGGAACAAATTTCAAACCTTAGCTAATTGAGATGAACGAAAAGCAGAGCACAGGACTTGCCCAACGGAGAAGATTTCTAAAGCACCTCATCGTAGGAATGGCCGCAGGTACAGCCCCACTACCCGGGCTGCAGGCGAAGAATGCAACCACCCTTCCAGCCGATCAAAAGTCCTTTGTACCGGTCATGCTGACGCCGTATAAAATGGACAAATCCATCGACTACAAGGGATTGGAAGCTTTGACCGACCATTACCTGGAAGCGGGAGCAAAGGGCATGTTTGCTAACTGCCTGAGTAGCGAAATGTATGAATTAACACCAGAAGAACGCCTGAGGGTCACAAAAACCGTTGTAAAACGGGTCAATGGTCGGTTTCCCGTAGTTTCCACAGGATCCTTTGGCAGCAATGCCGGGGAAAAAGCTGATTTTACCAAGCGGCTTGCGGACACTGGCGTGGATGCGGTCATTTGCATTACCGCTCATTTTGCAGAGGCCGCCGAGACGGACGAGGCAATGATTCGCCGTTTGGAGGATTATCTCGGCCAAACCGAATCCCTGGCCTTGGGAACCTACGAATGTCCAAGGCCCTACAAACGGATCTTGTCCCGGAAGGTATTGGCGTTTCTTTTGGAAACGGATCGTCTGGTATACCATAAAGATACCACGGAAGATATCGATGCCATTCGTGAAAAATTGGCTGCATCCCGGGGTAGTGGATTAGACCTGTACAACGCCCATATGGGAAGTGCCGTGGGGTCGCTTCGCGAAGGAGCGGCCGGTTTGTCTCCAATAGCGGGGAATTATTACCCCGAAGTGATCGCCTGGATGTGTCAACATGCCACTGACCCAGAACGAAGGGAAGACGTGGATTGGCTTCAGGAGAAGGTTCGGGAGATGGAGACCCGGATCACCGCAAATTACCAGCTATCTTCCCGGTATTACCTAAACAAATCGGGTTTGCAAATGGAGTTGACAAGCCGGGGTGCCAACCAACCGCTTACCCCCGATCAACGGCTTGTCGTCGACCGGGCTTATGCGGAAGTACAGGAGTGGAAAGAAAGGCTGGGAATCAGCTAATCCATTCGAAGCCCAGGTAGGGCACCAACACCTGCGGCATGCGTATGCCCTGATCGCTTTGGTTGTTTTCGAGTAGAGCTGCCACAATTCGAGGCAATGCCAAAGCACTGCCGTTAAGCGTGTGCGCCAATACGGTCTTTTTGTCCTGATTTTTGAAGCGGAGCTTTAGGCGATTGGATTGGTAGGTTTCAAAATTGCTCACCGAACTCACCTCCAACCAGCGTTCCTGCGCTGCAGAGAAGACCTCCATGTCATAGGTAAGGGCAGCCGTGAACCCCATGTCTCCTCCGCAAAGGCGCAGCACGCGGTAGGGCAGCTCCAATTTTTGCAGCAGCCCCTGCACATGTAGGCTCATCTCCTCCAGACTCGGATAGGATTGGTCGGGGTGGGTGATTTGAACAATTTCGACTTTGTCAAATTGATGCAGCCGGTTTAGCCCCCGCACGTGTGCTCCCCAGTTTCCGGCCTCTCTTCTGAAACAAGGTGTGTACCCGGCATTCTTTTTGGGAAGATCACTTTCACTAAGCACCTCATTACGGTACATGTTGGTGATGGGTACCTCGGCCGTGGGGATCAGGTAAAGCCCATCCGCGCCAGCCAGGTACATCTGCCCTTCCTTGTCCGGTAATTGACCTGTGGCATAGCCGCTTTCTTCGTTGATTAAGATTGGGGGTTGTACCTCCTTGTAGCCTGCCTTTTCGGCCTCATCCAGAAAAAAGTTTATCAACGCTCGTTGCAATTTGGCTCCTTTGCCTTTGTACACGGGAAACCCAGCGCCGGTTATTTTAACACCCAATTCGAAATCCACGATATCGTATTTTTTGATCAACTCCCAATGGGGCATTTTTTGCGTACCTGTTAACGCGGGAATGGTTCCCTTTTGCAAAACTACTTCGTTATCCTCAGCAGATTTTCCCGCCGGGACGGATGGGTGTGGAACATTGGGGATTGTATAAAGCAGACGGATTAGTGATTCCTCGCAGGTCGCGTAGTCCTCCTCCAGCGCTTTTACCTTTGATTTAATTGCTGCTGTTTGGCGTTTGGCGGCCTCGGCTTCCTCTTTTTTACCTTCTTTCATCAATTGCCCGATTTGTCTGGCCATGGCGTTGGATTCGGCTTGCAGGCCGTCCCGCTCTACCTGGGTCTGCTTCCGTTTATCGTCCAGTTTTAGCACTTCCTGAAGTAAAGATTCGGGTTCAGGAAGGTTTCTTTTTTTCAATCCTTCGCAGGCACGATCGAAATTATCTCTGATTTCATTTACCTGAAGCATGTGTATGGGGCTTTTTTCGTTGAAAATTTTAGGCTGCAAAGATAAGGAATAAGTTCCGGGCAAGGGGTATATTCCGGATATTTTGGAATTGCGGATTGGCAAAATTGTGCGAATTGACTATCTTCAAACTTTATCTTTTATTTAACCCATTAATCAGCGTATGAAATTTACTGTTTTTGCATTAGCCGTATTCCTCGTATCGTTTGCTGGGGTTCAGGCCCAGGAAGATCCCCTTCGGATCATCATGATCGGCGCCCACCCGGACGATTGTGACATTAAAGGTGGCGGTACTGCCGCTTTGTTTGTAGCCATGGGGCACAAGGTCAAATTTGTTTCGGTGACCAATGGCGATGCCGGACACATGGAAGAGGGAGGAGGCATGCTGGCGAAAAGGCGTATTGCGGAAACCCAGGAAGTAGCCCGGCGGCTGGGCGTGGATTACGACGTACTGGATAACCACGACGGTGAATTGCTTCCCACGCTTGAAATCCGTCTTCAGATCATCCGTAAGATTCGCGAATGGGATGCGGATGTAGTCATCGCGCCACGCCCAAATGACTACCACCCTGACCACCGCTATACGGGTGTGTTGGTGCAGGATGCCGCCTACATGGTCGGCGTACCCAACGTGGCTCCCGATACGCCTCCCTTGCGAAAAAACCCGGTCTTTTTGTACTTCCAGGATCATTTCCAAAAGCCCAACCCCTTTGAACCACACGTAGCGATTGATATTACCCAGGTGATCGATAAAAAGATTGACGGCATGGACGCACACGTGTCCCAGTTTTATGAATGGCTGCCCTGGATTGGTGGCTATGCAGACGAAGTTCCCGAAGGGAAAGAGGAGCGAAAAGAATGGCTCAAGGGAAAACGATTTGGAAGCATTACACCTGCGGTCAGAAGCAACCTGGAAAAGTGGTACGGGTCTGCCCGGGCGGAGCAGGTTGGGTACGCGGAAGCATTTGAAGTGTGTGAATACGGGTCACAGCCAACCGAGGAGGACCTAAAGCGGCTATTTCCCATGCTTGGGAAATAGGATTTTAACTCATCCGTAACTAGATAATTGAAAATACTTTATGAACGAAAAAACGATCGTCGTCACCGGCGGGGCCAGTGGCATTGGACTTGCTATCGTTAAAAAATTTGCTGGCGCAGGTGCAAGGGTGTACCTGCTGGATTTCAATGAGGCCAGCGGGCAAAAAGTCAGTAGGGAATTACAAGAAGCGGGGTTGGAGGTAGAATTCCGGCAGGCAGATGTATCCGTGGGGGCACAGGTGCAGGCGGTAATGGATAGCATTCCAGGGAACATCGATGTTCTGGTAAACAATGCCGGCATTTCCCATATTGGAAACCTGGAAAGCACGGGGGAGGCAGACCTGGATCGCTTGTATGCCGTAAATATCAAGGGGGTGTTTCATTGCTCCAAAGCGGTTATTGGACGGATGAAATCCCAGGGAGGGGGTGTCATTATCAACATGGCTTCGGTATCTGCAACCATGGGTATACCCGACCGGTTTGCCTATTCCATGTCCAAGGGAGCCGTATTGAATATGACCTTGACCATTGCCCGGGATTATGTAACCGACAATATCCGGTGCAACGCCATTTCTCCCGCACGGATTCATACGCCCTTTGTGGACGACTACCTGGCCAAAACCTATCCCGGAAAGGAAAAGGAGGTTTTCGATCAACTGGCGGCCACACAACCGGTAGGAAGAATGGGTAGCCCGGAGGAAGTGGCCAATATGGCCTTTTTCCTGGCATCCGACGAAGCCGCATTTCTGACGGGAGCAGATTACCTGGTAGACGGCGGCTTTTGTAAACTAAAAATGTAAATATTAAAACTATAAAACTAAAATAACCCATGAAACTGATTCGTTTTGGAAAAGCGGGGAATGAAAAACCCGGAATTGTTACTGACTCGGGAAAATTGCTGGATTGTTCGGCTTTCGGTGCCGATTGGACGGCTGAATTTTTGGGCGATCCGAATCGCCTGGAGGCACTTAAGCAGTGGCTTGCAGCCAACGCTTCTTCCTGCCCGGAGATCGCTCCGTCCGAGCGGCTGGGATCTCCGGTGCCCTACCCCTCGAAAATTATGTGCGTGGGATTGAATTATTCCCTGCACGCCAAAGAAAGCGGGATGGAGGTTCCCAAGCAGCCAGTATTGTTTATGAAAGCTACCTCCGCGCTGACCGGTCCCTTTGATCCCATCAGGCTTCCCAGAAATTCCAAAGCCACGGATTGGGAAGTAGAGTTGGCAATTGTTATCGGTAAGAAGGCGAGTTATGTTTCAGAGGAAGACGCCATGGATCATGTATTTGGCTACGTGCTGCACAACGACGTCAGCGAGCGGGATTTTCAATTGCACCATGGCGGGCAATGGGTAAAAGGAAAGAGCTGCGACACCTTCGCCCCCTTGGGTCCGTACCTGGTGAGTAGGGATGAAATAGCGGATCCCCACCAATTACGCCTGTGGTTGAAGGTAAATGGCGAGACCATGCAGGACAGTACGACCTCTGATTTGGTGTTCAACGTACCGCAGCTGGTAAGTTACATTAGCCAATACATGAGCCTGTTACCGGGAGACATCATCAGCACCGGAACACCCGCCGGGGTAGGAATGGGGCTCAAGCCACCGAGGTATTTGAAGGCAGGCGACGAAGTAGAATTGGGCATAGATGGTCTGGGGGTTTCCAGGCAGCGTGTAGAGGCACCGTAGGCAAACGCGTGATCGCCCGAAGAAATACAGGAACGAGAAGGCAACACCATGTTTGCCTTCTCATTATTCGTCTACGTTATCAAAATAGACTTTTAAATGCACACTCATTTTTTCCCGAAAGCTGGAGGGCGTGCCTACTTTTAGGTCCTGCAGTAAATCCCGGTGCGAAACGGCATTCCTAACGGCCGTTTTGCCAATGATTTGCCCGCTGTGAACCAGATTAAAAATGGGGTACAACATTTTCTGAAAGCGTAGTAGGGTTTGGTTACCGGATATTTCGTACAACATGGAATGAAATTCGGCATCAAATCGATTTTTTAGAAACCGATCTTTGGTGTTCTCCTCTTTTTCTACGAGTATTTCCAGTTTTTGGATGCTTTCCTTCGTTTTTCGAATGTAGAGCAAATCGGCGATTCCCATTTCCAGGACCAGGCGCAGTTCAAAAATATCCTGGAGGGTTGTGCTGTCCAAAAGCATGGGATTCAGTACTCGCTCAAAACTCCCCAGAATGTCTGGCTGGGTCAGGATTATCCCCCGATTTCGTTTGGATTCAATCAAACCCAGGGTCCGAAGTCTGGACAACGCTTCCCGTAAGGCGGTTCTGCTCACCCCCATGGAAGCGGCTAATTCCGCCTCCTTTGGGATGGAATCACCCGGCTGAAGGTTGGCTTCTGTAAAATATTCCCGAAGATTAAGTTCCACCTTATCTACCAATGAGAGTGATTGATCGACTATTGGTTTGGGTTTGACATTGAATGCTTTCACAAAGGATAGATTTAGCTTAAATTCGGGGCAAATATAATAAGTAATAATAAATATTTTTTTTTGCTAGCGGATATTATCCGCTCTCTAGACGGTGATAAGCCGTCAAAAATACCTTTTCATTGACAAATTGAGGGGACGATTATCCAGGGCAGGTCGATTTTGATGTTTTGTAATTTGCGAATTTATTTCGAAATTAGAATAAGTACTACATATTCTCCTAATCCATGTGTCTGTTTCGAAAAATGGTTTTCGGCGTTTCTTTACTGGTGTTGGCACTGTTCATCCCGGAAGCGACCACCTCAGTTGGTTACGTGCGAACGTTGGCAGAGCCACCTACCGGGTCATTGCCGATTTTCTTATGGGAAAAACAGCTTGAATCATTCCCAAAAAAAGTTAGGGAATCGCCCGGAAATGAGGCCATTTTGGTAGATGACCAGGGGGTTTGTACGATTTTTTTCATCAATCGACCGGGAGATGCTGATCGGGTGATGTATCGCCAATACACTGGTGAGAGCTGGAGTGAACCGAAAATGGCTTTTTCCTTGTCCGGTAAGGCCTACCATGCATTACAGGTCCAGCCTGTTAAAAACGGTGGCTTGGTTTGTGTCTTTCATCAATTTGGTGAAGGGAACGGGGGGTACAGGGGTCGACACCTAGACCTTTGGGTAAGCCGGCGGGTGGGCGGTATCTGGAGTGCTCCCGTTAAAATTCTTGAGGGGTACGTGGGGGCACTCCGCGGGTTCAAGAAGCTGGAGTCAGGAAGACTGCTGCTTGCATTTGGAAAAGCAGTTCCCGACCGGGAGGAGCCGCCGGCAGACGAGGCTCCGGATTATGGATGGAATGTAGTCCGGATTATGTATTCAGACGATGAAGGAAAAAGCTGGCATTCCTCCGGTAAGGAGTTGGAAGTCAAAATAGATAACCGAAAAGTGACCCGATATGGGGCAATCGAACCGGATTTAATCGAAAAGAAGGACGGGTCTCTTTGGATGCTGATTCGGACTTCGCACGGCCGCCTGTACCAAGCGATGTCCCTGGATAAGGGAGAATCCTGGACAAACCCGGTGGCCTCGCAATTTATTTCCAGCGATTCTCCGGCTTGCCTGTACCGGCTGAAAAACGGTTCGATCCTGCTGTTTTGGAACAGTTGTCAACGCTGGGATACGGTGCGTTCCTACGCGTTGGGGGGACGGGAAGTACTGCACGCAGCTGTGAGTTGGGATGAGGGAGCCAGTTGGCAGGGCTTTCGAGAGGTTGCACATTCGGTACAATCTCCCTCTGCGGTTGGAGACCGCGGAACGGCCTACCCTTCGGTGGTCGAAACGGAGTCAGGAGACATACTGCTGGCTACGGGACAAGGGGAAGGAAAGGGGATCTACGCACTACACCCCAGATGGATCTCGGAAACGGCTCTTGATATTATCTTCACTAGGTCGGGCGGTGTCAAAACGATCAATGGCATTTCCACGCACGGAGCGGATAACCGAGTGACTGGGGTTCATATTCCCGAAATCGACTCCTGTGGAGAATACGTAGTGAATTTCCCCATGGCAAAAAAAGGCAGCTTGAAGCTTTCGATTCCGATATCCCAAAATGGGAAAACGCTATCCCTGGCACTGACGGACCATTTTTCGATTCCTTCAGACCAGCAGGCTTCCCAAAATGCAGTCTATTTGGTAGAAATTGAAGCCGAGGTCATTGGGAAGCTGCCGGGAAACGATGCCGCCGCCCTGATTCAGCTGGATTGGAATCTGTCGAACGCTGAGGAGGTACTTGAGGTATCGGTAAATGGGACACCGATTGGACGGTATCCTCCAGAAAGAAAGACCGTGCTTGGTTTGAACTACATTCGGCTCGGTACTTCGTCCAGCCCGCATATGCCAATACTGCTGGAGTCTTTGCAGTTTATTTCCAACGAATGATCAGGTTGTATAAATACATCCTATGCTAGAAGCCATACCAATCTTTTTCATCTTCTAGTGATAGGAATATTTCCCCATAGGCTACAATCAGGGTTTTGTCAGCGGGGTCCTGACACCAGAATGAAAAAAAATACCCCGTACATTTTGATGGTGTTGATTAATGTGTATATTTGAATAAATCATACATATTATTTGTTTTGTAAACACCTATTTAATAATAGTATATGATTTTAGATCCGTTTATTTAAATAATAAATACTATAAGAAATGCAGCATTACTACGCGGGTTTTCTGAGACGATTGCTTGGCACCACCGTTCTGGTCGTATTTATTGGACTTGGGACGAGCTTTGGACAGGCAAGAACAGTAACTGGAACGGTGCTATCCGAAGATGATGGTACCACGATTCCGGGGGTGAATATTATTGTGGTGGGTACGGCAACGGGTGCCGTTACGGATTTGGAGGGAAATTTTTCCCTGACGCTCACCGGTGAGAACCCTGTTTTGCGGTTTTCTGCGATTGGTTTCAGCCCGGAAGAAATTGCCGTAGGTAATCAGGCAATCCTCGAAGTTCGGCTTTCAACCGATGTCGGAGCCCTGGAAGAGATAATTGTCGTGGGCTATGGCGAACAATCCAGGGAAAAGCTAACAACGTCAGTAAGTACGCTGGATACCAAAGTCCTTGAAAATGTACCGTTGGGGAATGCTGCCTCAGCATTGCAGGGTACTGTCTCTGGGGTGAGGGTTCAAACGTTGAGTGGTCAGCCTGGAGCTGCACCTAGAATAATTGTGAGGGGCGGAACATCCATAAATAACCCCAATGGTGCCCAGCCATTGTACGTGGTTGATGGTGTCATTCGAGACGATATCGAAGGGATTAACCCGATGGATATTGAATCCATGCAGGTATTAAAGGACGCTGCGTCCACTGCGATCTACGGGGCAAGGGCCTCAAATGGGGTGGTGATTTTAACGACAAAAACAGGCAAATCCGGTGCGACGAAAGTAACCTACCGGTATACCGTCGGCACCTCTCAATTGAGACAAAAATACGATCTCCTTTCTGCCAGGGATTATATTTATTATGCAAGATCAGGATTAGCGGCTACAGGCATAAAGTCTCCAACACGGCTTGCGCAGCTAAACGGTGCATTTGGATATGGCATAGGAAATGACCTTACCAATAATACCGCATATACAACGCAGTATCTGACTCCTGAAAATGAGTACAAGCTGAATGAAGGATGGGAAAGCATGCCTGATCCGGTTGACCCTACAAAAACGATTATTTTTGACGATGTGGATTGGCAAGATGTATTGTTCAGAACCGCAGTAACTCATGATCATTACCTAAATCTTTCAGGCGGATCTGAAGACGCGACGTTTAATATTGGCGTTGGTTATGCCGATATGGATGGAACGGCGATTACCACAAATTACAAACGATTTACAGCGAATATGAATGGGAGGTTAAAGGTGAACGATAGATTATTTGTATTTGCGGGCCTGAATTTCACCAGGTCGTCGGATAACCTCGTGTACAGCGAAAACAATTTGTTTGAAAGATCTATTGCTACTCCCCCAACGGCCAAATACACCTTCGAAGATGGAACACTGTCTCCTGGGGTAAACCGATCGTTAGGAAACCCGGCTTACCACCTGAGCAGAAGTAGAAATGACAATACATTAACACTTATGACACTAAGCGGTGGTGCGAATTGGGAGCTTGCACCTGGACTAAGTTTTGAGCCTTCAGCCTCTCTCTTTTCAAGGACAAATACTGCCAATACGTTTTTAATGTCCTACCTTAATTCACCGATTCAATTAGTGGAAGACCGAAATGCCACAGGTAGACAGGAGAATTGGGAGCAGATTCAGGTGGATGCGGTTTTTAATTACGAAAAAAGCATCGGAGGGCTACATAATGTGAATGCTACCCTTGGCTATTCCTTGTATCAGCGAGATAATTATACGCTTTTTGCTCAGGGTAGGGGGGCAGCAACGGACCTAATTCCAACGCTAAATGCCTCAGGAGAACCCGTAGCAGTTTCGAGTACCAAAGGGAAGCAGCTAATTCTGGGCTATTTTGGAAGAGCCAACTATGATTTTGATAACAAATACCTTGTTTCGGTGAGTGCGCGATACGATGGTGCTTCTAATTTGGGCTCCGCCTACAAATGGGGCTTCTTTCCAGGTATATCGGCCGGGTGGAATCTCCACAACGAGTCGTTCTGGAACCAACCCGCGGCTATTGATAAATTTAAGATACGGGCAAGTTATGGGCTAAATGGTAATCTGGGGAATTTAGGTGATTTCCAATCCCAAGGAGCGTACAGTGTTGGCTCCATTTATCAGGGAAATGCGGCGGTAGAGTACACGACTATCGCCAACCCAAACCTTAGATGGGAAGAATCGAGAACGTTTGATATCGGCTTTGATGCAAGTCTTTTTGATGGCAAAGTCACATTACTATTCGACTATTATCAACGAGTGACCTCCAATCTCATTACCACGTTGGCGATGCCCAAGTTAACCGGGTTTACCAGTATTTTGACGAATCTGGGTAGTTTGGAGAATAGTGGAGTTGAGCTTGAAGTGAATTTGAACCTGCTCGAAACGAAGGACTGGATGTGGTCTATTGGATTCAATACTTCTTTCGTGCAAAACGAGATATTGGAATTGCCGGAAAATGACAACGAAAATAACAGGATTGGAGGTATATTCATATACGATCGGGCTGTAGGAGATTATGTCTGGCGCGGTGGACTACAAGAAGGGGGTAGGATTGGAGAATTGTACGGATACCAGTACCAGGGGATATTTCCCACCGATCAAGCAGCGGCGGAAGCGCCAGCTGATATGATCATGCCCGGTCCGGATCGCAGCCGGTTTGGTGGTGACGTTGACTGGCTGGATGTAGACGATAATGGGGTAATCGATACCCGGGATCGCGTATACATGGGAAATATTTTCCCTAGATGGACCGGGGGATTTTCCAATAATGTGAACTATAAGGGGATCAACCTGTACCTCCGAATGGACTATACAACAGGGCATACCATTTATAATTACGTTCGTGCAAATCTGGATGGTCAGTTTGTCGGCAACACCAACATGAGTTCAAATATTCTGAGATCCTGGGAGAATCAAGGGGATGTAACGGACGTGCCCAGGTTTTATTGGGCAGACCAGGTCGCACAGAGTAACTATTGGCGGGGAGACCCCAGGAATATCAATAATGGAAGTGGAAGTTCTGTAAATTATGAAAGAGGAGATTTTCTGGCCCTGAGAGAGCTAACTTTAAGCTATAATTACATGGCAGATTGGTATAAAAAGATTGGAATTGAGGGCATCAGAGTTAACCTTACAGGAAATAACCTGTACTACTTTACCGATTTCAGCGGGCTTTCACCGGAAGATGGCGGGATGAACAGAGGACGTTTTCCGGTTCCGCGAAACATCATGTTAGGTATCAACCTCTCTCTTTAATTCAAGCGCTGATCAAACAAAAAATGTCATGAAAAATTTAGTTAATAGTAAGGGTTATCTACTTGGCATGGTCGCTTTCATGCTTACTTATTCGTGCACGGAACCACTGGAATTAGCGCCGATCAGTTCGATTGGAGCTAATTCCTTCTGGCAGTCCGAACAAGATGCCTCGGGAGGCGTAATTGGGATGTACAACCAGTTTAGAAACATGGCCTCCAGGTCATTATACTACATGGGAGAGGCCAGAAGTGAAGTGATGGGATTCGGTCTTCAAAATGCAGATTTCCGGCAGAAATACTTTGAAAATGATATGAATGAGGGTAACGCTGACCTGGAATGGTTGCAAGCCTATCGAATTATCAATTACGCCAATTTGGTGGTAGAAAACGTACCGGATATTTCGTTTCCCGATGAGAACAAGAAAAACGAGTTACTTGCCCAAGCCTACACCATGAGGGCATTTGTCTATTTCGTTTTGGCCAAAACCTGGGGTGATGTTCCGTTGGTGACCGTGCCTGTCGAAGGCTATGACGCAGAGACTACTTTTCAGGAAAGAGCCGCCGTGGCTATCGTTTTTGACCAGATAAAAAGTGATTTGGAGGAAGCAATTTCATTGTTTCCGACCAATGATTTTCCTCCAGGAAGGGCCGTGTGGTCAAGGCCCGCTGCCAACGTTCTCAAGGGCGATGTTTATTTGTGGACAGGAAAGACGATGGGTGGAGGAGAAGGAGATATAGCTACCGCATTGACCGCTTTGAATGAGGCAAGGTCGGCAGATTTAGCCCTTCTCGACGATTTTTCAAGAATATTTGATTTTGACAATAAAGGCAATCAGGAAGTCATTTTTGCTGTGCATTTTAACGACTTTGAGTCCTCAAACAATATGTATTCCGATATGTATATCAATGCCTTGGATATCAGAGATACCTATTCGCAACAAACATTGGAAACAATAGGAACTCCAGGAGGATTCAATTGGTGGGCTCCTTCAGCTACTTTGAGAAATCAATTTACCGAGGAAGATAGCAGAAAGTCCGGAAGTTTTCTAGAAATTTATTCGAATGATGATGACAATACCTTTATCACGTCTATTGTGTTAAAAGGCAACGGCTATTCCGAAGGAGGTACACGAAGGTTCCTGGATGATATTGTAATTTACAGATATGCAGAATTGTTGCTTCTTATAGCTGAAGCCAAAAATGCGCTCGGGCAGGACCCTTCCGGCGAAATCAATATGGTCAGAAACAGGGCATACGGTGATGATTTTTCCATGTATGAGTTTTCCAACGGTTCTCAAGCTGAAAATGATGAATCCATTTTGCAGGAAAGGTTGTTTGAATTGGCCTTTGAGGGTAAAAGGTGGTGGGATTTGGTCCGTTTTGGAAAAGCCTTCGAGAAAGTTCCCTCCCTTCAGGGCAGAGAAGGCCAAGCGCATTTGCTTCTCTGGCCCATCACACTGGAAACCATAAGTCTCAATTCTAAGATAACCCAAAACCCGGGATACGAACAATAAAAAACTACCGGTACAGTCCTATTACTAATCAGCAATGGTAAAAGCCCAACTATTCCTTTCCCTAACAGTGATTGTGGCAGTTCTTTGCCTACCTGTTCGAGCACAAGATAATTTCTTGACCGCTGAAAATGGAAAATCCATCTCTATAGGTGCTTTGGTTCATCAGGATGTGGAGGAAATAAAAGATTTAATGATGGGGCCATTTGTCAAACTTGACAATGGCAATATCTTATCGGTTGACGGAACCGATTGTATCATAAGCGACGACAATGGAAAAACCTGGCAAAGGTGGCCTGTTTTTGAGCATCCTGAAAAATTTCTGATTTCAAATGAGCGGGCGCTATTAAAGACGAGTAATGGGGTAATAATCCTGGCCTTTATGAATTTGAAGGAAAGAGCCAACTGGGATTGGCAGAGAGACATTTCTGACTCACCGGGAGCCAGGCTACCTACCTACACCGTGAGAAGTCTTGATGGAGGAAAAACCTGGCAAGATGTGCAAAAACTCCACAATGAATGGACGGGTGCTATCCGTGATATGATTGAAACGGAAAATGGGAATGTCGTATTTACCTCCATGATGATGAGGCACCACCCTGGTCATCACACGGTCATGACCTATAAGTCCGGAAATGAAGGAGACACCTGGGAACGATCAAATATCATTGACCTTGGAGGCATTGGCCATCACAGTGGGGTGACGGAAGCAACTATTGAAGTACTTCAAAAAGGGAAATTATGGCTTTTAATGCGCACTAACTGGGGGACATTCTGGGAAGCATTTTCAATGGATGATGGTAAAACCTGGGAAAATATTCGGTCAACAGACATAGAAGCTAGTTCCGCGCCGGGTATGCTTAAAAGACTTCAAAGCGGTAGATTGGTATTGGTATGGAACCGAAGATTTCCAGAAGGTACTCAATCATACCCACTTAGCGGAGGCGACAATCAATGGTCAGAGGTGGCCGCAAGTAATCACAGGGATGAATTGTCCATAGCCTTTTCTGAAGATGAGGGCTTGACATGGTCTGATCCAAAAGTGATTGCAAAAATAGACAGCAGTCAAAAAATGGATCCACCACTAAAAAGAATTTCCTACCCGTATGTTTTTGAGTACGCGCCCGGAGAAATATGGATTACCACTATGCAGGGGGGCTTACGGGTCAAGCTTATGGAAAAGGACTTTAGTAAATCAACAAAATAATGGGTACAAAAATAGGTGTTCTTTTATCAAACCGCTTGTTGTTTTCTCTGCTACTGGTAGGAGCTGCTCTTTATGCGATAGGCCAATCCCATGCGCAACAGCTGCGAAATCCATCAGAGATTGTGCTGCATGTTGGAAAGGATGGAAAAACCCCGAGAAACAGCGAGGGTAGCTTTATATCGTTAGCCGGTGGAACCATTTTATTTGCGTATTCCAAGTTTGAAAACGAATCGGGAGACCATGCCCGGGCGCACATAGCCGGGCGTTTTTCGGAGGATGGTGGGTCAACCTGGACGGAGCATGACGACGTAATTCTTCAAAACGAAGGCGATATGAACGTGATGTCCGTGTCCTTTCTCAGGTTAAAAGATGGGTCTATTGCCTTGGTTTATGCCCGGAAGAACTCTTTGGACGACTGCATCCCCTACATACGGATTTCTACCGATGAGGCAAAGACATGGTCGGATCCGGTACGGATTATACCGGATAGGGAAGGGTATTTTGTAGTGAACAATGACAGGGTCGTTCAATTGGCAAGTGGCCGACTGCTCGTTCCGGTATCCCGACACAAAACAAAAGGGGTTGATTTTTCCATGAGAGGTACTATTTTTTGTTATTTTTCGGACGATATGGGGAAAACCTGGACGAGTAGTGCGGAGGTTCCAAATCCACAAGATGTTGTCCTTCAGGAACCTGGAGTGGTGCAGCTCGAAGACGGAGACATAGCCATGTGGCTACGGACGGATACAGGTGTTCAATACCTGAGCCGGTCACAAGATCAAGGAATAACATGGCAACCTGTGGTGCCTTCGGATATACCTTCGCCAAGAGCACCGGCCTCAATAAAACGTATTCCAGCAACCGGAGATCTTTTGCTAGTATGGAATGATAACGATGGTTCAGATGCAGCGCGTGCCGCATTCAGGACTCCCCTAACGGCAGCCATTTCTACCGACGAGGGTACCAGCTGGACGCCTGTAAAAGTAATCGAAAATGATCCAGAAGGATTTTTCTGCTATACGGCTATCGCGTTTGTCGGTGACCAGGTACTCCTGGGTTATATGGCCGCTGAAAGAACAGAATTGGCCAAAAGGATCCCGTTGGTGCTGCGTAAAGTGCCGTTACAAGAGTTTTATACCATGCAAATTAACCTATGAAAATGAAAAAATCTGTATTTAACGGAGGGATTCTTTTGCTGATAGCCTCATTGATCCAGGCCTGCGGAGACGGAGCTTCCACACAGGAAAACCATGGATCCACCTCGGAATGGGAAATTGAGCGGAAATTAGTGCTGAATCCGGGTGAAGATAATCCCCGAAATAGTGAGGGCGACTTCATTGCATTGAAAGACGGTCGACTCCTTTTTGTGTATTCCCATTACTATGGAGAATCTTCTAGTGACCATGCCACCGCCTTTCTTGCGGGCAGGTATTCCTCCGATCAGGGGGAGACCTGGACCACCGAGGACGAGGAAATTCTTCCTAACGAAGGAGGGATGAACGTCATGTCGGTATCCCTGCTTCGCCTGCAAAATGGAGATATAGCGCTTTTTTACCTACGCAAGAACGACACCGATGATTGTATCCCCATGATGCGGATTTCAAAAGACGAAACCAAAACCTGGTCGGAACCCATTCCTTGTATTACAGACAAAGAAGGGTATTTTGTCCTAAACAACGACCGGGTGATTCAGCTGGCGGATGGCAGGTTATTGCTCGCTGTGGCCAGGCACGCCGGACCCGGTATGGAATGGAGCGGCAAGGGGGACATCTTCTCCTATTACTCGGACGATAACGGACAAACCTGGCAAAGCAGTGAGGAAGTTCCCAATCCGGAGGGCATTGTACTCCAGGAGCCCGGTGTGGTAGAATTGAAAGATGGCTCCATTTTGATGGTTATCCGCTCCAACGCGGGCGTACAATGCTATTCCTATTCCCGAGATCGGGGGAAAACCTGGTCCGAGGTAGAAAAGAGCACTCTGGTGTCTCCCGTATCACCAGCCACGATTGAACGAATTCCCGGTACCGGAGACCTTTTGGCCGTCTGGAACAACAACCTATCGGAGGATCCCGATCGGGCAAAGCTCCGAACGCCGTTAAATGCGGCCATTTCCCGTGACGAAGGTAAAACCTGGGAAAACGTAAAAACCCTGGAAGACGACCCGGACGGATGGTATTGTTACATCGCCATGGAGTTTGTGGGAGAGGAAGTGATGCTAGGGTATTGTGCCGGAAACCGGCCCGCTGGAACAGGCCTGTCGGTGACCAACCTAAGTAAAGTGAGCATGGATTGGCTTTACGAATGATGGTGGGTAGCCAGGGAAAATGCAGGTGGTGGGTTGCACCCTCCTATTGGTCTATTCAAAAATGGCTGCGGTTTGCGTTTTTGTCGTTGATACCAGTGGTACATGGGGCCTGTACTCCCGATGATCAAAACACCCTACCCAACATTATTTTGATTGTATCGGAAGACCATGGTCAGGATTTGGGATGTTATGGAAACCAAAACGTACACACGCCCCACATTGATTCCCTGGCAAAATCGGGTGTAAAATTCATCAATGCCTATACAACCTATTCTGTGTGCAGCCCCTCCAGAAGCTCAATTTTGACCGGGCTTTACCCTCATCAAAATGGTCAGATAGGACTGGCAACTCATAATTTTGAAATGTATAAAGCATTCGAAAACATCCCATCTTTTCTTAAAGCGAGAGGTTATAGAACGGGATGTTTGGGTAAATTACATGTCAATCCGGAATCAGCCTTTCCCTTTGACTTTCATGAAATTGAAAGTTCAAATTTTGCCAAAGAAAGAATGGGAGATTACGCCATAAAAGCTGCTGAGTTTATCAAAGCAGGAGGAGAACAACCATTTTTTCTGATGGTCAACTTTCCCGATGCCCACTTCCCTTTGTTAAGGAAAGTTGATTGTCTGCCAACGATTGAAGTTTCCGCAGATAATGTTTTAAGCACACTTCCTTTTGTGGGTGCAGATACAGAAAGGCTAAGGGAGCTTACTGCAGACTACTACAGTCAGATCAATAGATTGGATGAATCCATCGGGATGCTGTTAGATTCATTAAAAGCTACAGCAAAAGCTGAAAATGCATTGATCATTTATCTCAGTGATCACGGTGCGCAGTTTTCACGAGGCAAAACAACAAATTATGAAGCAGGGCTAAAAATACCATTAATAATGACCTGGCCGAAAGGTTTAACAGGAGGAGAGGTGATGAGCGATCAGATGGTATCTGTTATCGATGTATTTCCGACTATCGTTGATGCAGTTTCAGCGCTATCAGAAGTAGAGCTGCCGGGAAGATCACTTATAAAAATAGCCAAAGGACAACAGGCTGGACACGAGTATATTTATGCAGGAGGGATGATTGGAACAGCAAAATATTTTTATCCTAAAAGAAGTGTCCGGGGTAAAAAGTACAAGCTGATCCATACGTTGTTCAGTGGTGAACCTGATCCCTACTTTACGGTGTATACAGATCACATATACCCCACGGTTTTGTCAGGTACCTCAAGGGAAGAAATAGCATCATTACCGGTTGAACTTAAAGATGTTTATGATAGATGGGAGAATCCGCCGGCTTTTGAGCTATATGATCTGGAACATGATCCATGGGAGTTTACTAATTTAGCGGATGATCCCAATCATCAAGAGGAGTTGAAGCGATTAAAGAGTGTGCTTAATGATTGGCGGGCGAACACCAGAGATCCGTTTATGGATTCGCTTAATTTTAATACGATTAGAGCGGAAGTTGATTCAATAAACAAGTATTACCCGGACCATAGCTATCAAAAAGACACCGCCTTTCGGTGGAGGTATCCCGAATATTTTGGGGATTATGTTTTGAACAGAAAGTAGGAAGTTAATAGCTTCGGTAATGGGTAAACATGGAGTAAAGCAGACTATGAGGATAGGGTGGGGATTGAAGTCATTATGCTCGGTAAGTAAGGTTTCTAGTTGTGCAGAAGCAAAGGCACGGCAAAGGAGAACTGTTTTGCAGTTGGGTTTGGGTAAAAATTATCTCCAATTCAGATTTGGGTAATTGGTGGTAAAAATTAAAGCTTTATTATCGAATGGCATCACTATTCAAATTGAGAGCTAATTATTTGTTTATCGGCTTACCTGTAGGGGCTTTATTGATCTTGTATGTATGCTCAGTATCTACCTTTGCCGCTGACAATCAACAACAGCCTAATGTCTTATTTGTATTGGTTGATGACCTGGGGTGGAGTGATCTGTCCTTTATGGGCAGCCGAGGATATGAAACTCCAAATATTGATAGACTAGCCTCAGAAGGTATGGTATTTACAGATTTCTATTCGGGAGGACCAGTCTGTTCTCCAACAAGAGCTTCAATTATGACAGGAAAATCAACTGCAAGAACTGGAATTACCACCTATCTTATTACTCCTGAACAGGATGACTATTTTGTCACGCACCAGCTGGAATTAGCTGAATATACGATTGCTGAATCGCTAAAAGGCCAGGGGTATGCAACCGGTTTTTTCGGTAAATGGCATTTGGGATATGAGCAAAAGCATTGGGCATCCAATCAGGGATTTGACATTGCCATGGGTGGCGTATCTTCTGTAAATGCCTGGAAAGTATTGTTTCCTGACCAGAAACCACCTTTGGATTATCTGACGCAAATCAAGTATTTTTCACCATACCATGCCACTCATATTGATGATGGACCGACGGGTGAATATATGACGGATAGATTAACCAATGAGGTGATTGATTTTATAGAGGATAAATGTGGTAAAGAGGAATCATTTTTTGCCTTCTTATCATTCCATACCGTACATACACCATTGGAGGCTAAAGCAGAAACTATCAGGAAATATGAGAAAAAGTTTGACGAAGAAGGAGTACTTGGAATTGAGGAAAAGGCCAATGGTTCACGGGTTTATCAAAATATCCCGGAATATGCAGCCATGGTAGAGCATTTGGATGAAAATGTTGGGCGTTTGTTGAAAAAATTGGATGAGCTCAACCTACGCGAAAATACGATTGTAATTTTTACTTCTGATAATGGGGGTAAAATGAATGTGACTTCAAATGCCCCATTAAGAGGTGGTAAGCACAACCTGTATGAAGGCGGGATACGCGTGCCTCTTATTTTACGGTGGCCGGACAAAATCAAGGCTGAAACCATAAATTCAACGCCACTAATAACAGATGATCTGTATCCAACCATTCTGGATCTTCTTGACCTATCTCTGATTCCGGAGCAACATCAGGATGGCCGTAGTTTCAAAGATATTTTATTAGGAAAATCAAAATCTATTAACAAAGGCCCTTTGTATTGGCACTATCCGCACGGGGTATTTCAAGCAGCAGTTAGATCAGGCGATTACAAAATGATATACACGTACAAGACAGGTAACGCTTCGTTATATAACCTGAGGAAAGACATTGGTGAAAAAGTCGATTTAAGTAAAACACATGAAAGAAAAACGAAGAAAATGAAAGCCTTATTAAGCCAATGGCTTGATGAAACGAAGGCAAGATTTCCAGATGAAGGAACAATCAAACCATGAAAAAAATCAGCTTATTTTATTTAATGGTGTTTGCCACCCAATTTCTGGCTGGCATTGAGAATATGTATGCTCAAAACACTAAATATAGCGATGTCCGTATGGTATTAAAACTTAACCCAGGGGAAAACAATCCCAGAAATAGCGAAGGTGACTTTATCAGATTGAAAGATGGCCGGATCATGTTTGTTTATACCCATTTCACCGGCCGATCGGCCAGTGATTTTGGCTCCGCCTTTTTGGCAGCCAGGTATTCAGAAGATAATGGCCATACCTGGACAAAGGAAAGCAAGGCTGTCGTTTCCAACGATGGGGGAATGAATGTCATGTCTGTTTCTTTACTCAGGCTAAAGGACGGAAATATTGCGCTGTTTTACGCCCGGAAAAACAGCCTGATGGACTGTATTCCACTCATGCGGATTTTCACCGATGAAGGAGATACCTGGTCCGATCCCGTAGCTTGTATCACCGATAGGAAAGGATATTTTGTACTGAATAATAACCGGGTCATACAACTTGAAAATGGGAGGATACTGATGCCGGTGGCCTTGCACGAGACATTGGAAGGAGAAGCATTTAATGAAAAAGGTCGGCTATTTACCTATTATTCCGACGACAACGGGAAAACCTGGCAGTCAGGAAAGGAGGTTGGGAACCCGAAAAATGCTACGTTACAGGAACCTGGGCTTGTGGTACTGAATAGTGGGAAAATTATGATGATCATTCGTACCGATGAAGGTGTACAGTTTGCAGCCTATTCTAAAAATGATGGAGAAAAGTGGACTGGTGCTAAAGCCACTGACATACCCTCTCCACTATCCCCGGCTACTATTTCGAGGATTCCCTCTACTGGGGATCTAATACTGGTTTGGAACAATAATGGGGTTAAAAATGGGGTTTATGCTGGTAAAAGGACTCCGCTAAATATCGCTATCTCCAAAGATGAAGGCAAAACCTGGCAAAACGAGCGGGTTCTGGAGGACGATGCCGATGGATGGTATTGTTATACCGCTATTCATTTTGTCCATGACAACAACGTATTGCTTGGATACTGTGCTGGCAATCGAAGCCAGGGAACGGGTTTAGCCGTCACAAAAATTACCTTGTTGGACCTGGCCTGGATTTATGGAGATAAATAGGTTTTTTGCTCGACTGATTGGTCCCGAAGTCGGTCCGGCATCCAAATAATTATGTACTAATGTATCGTATCGGAGTCCTGTTTTTTTTAAAATTCACACTGCTTTTCGCAACCGGGGGTTGTTTTGCTGCCCATTCCCGAATGCCTGTACAGACCGAAAATGGGTCAAAGCGGGAAAAAACATATACCGTGGTGGCTTTCGGCAATTCCATTACGGCTACCAGAAGCACCGTTCAACGGGTGTTTGCACAGCGGTTGCCAGAACTATTGGCGGTGCGGGGAATAACGGCAGAAGTCATCAATGCCGGTATACCGGGTAGCCATACGGGTAGCATCAGGGATCACTCCCTGTTCAAAATTAGGCATGCGAAGGACAGATTTGAGTCCGATGTGCTGGCCCATCATCCCGATTTGGTAACCATTGGGTTTGGAACCAACGATGCCTATATTGATGGATCCGATCCGAATGGCCCCTCCCGAATTCCATTATCGGATTATGAAAAAAACCTTACATTCATGATTAAGACGCTTCAGGAATGTCGGGTGAAAGTTGTTTTGATAGCACCCAACATGTTGGGAGGAAAATTTCCTGGCTATCAAAATGAGCGGTTGATGCAGTATGTGGCGACCGTTCGAAGATTATCCAGAGAGTACCAAACCGGATTGGTTGATAACGTCGAATTATTTATGAAATACCATAAAGACACGGGTTATCCTTTGGAAGCGTTGCTATTGGATGGTATTCATCCCAATGACCTGGGACATCAATTGATGGCCGAAAAAATGGTGGAGGAGGTGCAACGCCTACTGATATTAATTTAAACTGAAAATATGTCGGAGTTATTTCCTATCTACACGTTACGTGGTCCAAAGGATGGTCCCAAGGGGCTGATTATCGCCGGAGTCCACGGAGACGAATACGAGCCCATACTGGCGGTGATGCAACTCATCCGAACGCTGGGGGCACGCTTGCTTTGTGGAAGCCTTACATTGGTGCCCATTGCAAACAAAAGCGCCTATCTGGCAGGCGCCCGTGTCGGTGAAGATGGCCTGGACCTGGCGCGGACCTGCCCCGGAGACAAAGCCGGTAGCATCACCGAACAAGTAGCCTACCAAATCAGCAAACGGATTCAAGCGTCGGATTTTATGATTGATATGCATACCGGGGGCAACCTTTTCGATATTCTCCCCTTATCCGGTTACATGATCCATTCCAATTCGAAGGTGTTGGAAACGCAGCGTTCGATGGCAGCGGCATTTAACTTGCCCGTTATTTGGGGGACCAGTCCGGATTTGCAAGGTAGAACCTTGTCTATAGCCCGAGACGCGGAGATTCCTGCCATATATACAGAATTCAGAGGCGGAGGATTTCGTCCGGAAGGAATCGGACGCCTGGTAGCCGGCTGCGAACATGTGCTGTCGTACTTTGAAATGCTGAGCGAAGGAGAAAGGTCAGCCAAGATTTCCCTTGAAATCGAAGACAAAGAGCCTGGAAGCGGGCAGCTGCAACGGATGTATCCGGCTCCTGGAGCAGGTGTATTTGTACCTCAGGTTGGATTGGGCGCAGAGGTTCGAAGATACGATCCGATCGGAGAAATCTGGGATTACAGTGGAAAGGTTACCAATCAAGTGTTGGCAGAAAAGGACGGCACGGTATTTTTGTTGCGCGCGATTCCCCGAGTCGAAAAAGGGGAAGCGCTGGCCGGGATATTACCCAATTCAAAATTGACTAGCAATGGAAGGGATTGACAAACATGAGGGTCGGGTGGTCATCGTCACCGGTGCATCCAGAGGAATCGGAAAAGCGATCGCCAGGCAATTTATTGAAAATGGCGATCGTGTGGCGATGGTAGCGGATGATGTGGAGGAGCTACGCAGCAGTGTGGACGGAATCCGTTGGCGAGCAAACGTCCTGGTATTGCCTGGAGATTTGGCTGACCAGGTCTTTCTACAGGAGCTTGTGACTGAAACCCTATCCAAATGGGGAAGGGTAGACATTTTAATAAACAATGCGGCTTGGCGCACGCTGGAAACCTTGCGGACCATTTCCCTGGATACCTGGGAAAAAACCATTCGAATTTGCCTGACTGCTCCTGTTTTTTTGAGCAAACTGGTGTCCGCTAACATGGAAAGCAGGGAATCCACAGGCGTAATCGTGAACATCAGCAGCATCATGGCGGAAAGGGCCGGTGGCACCAGTCCCGCCTACGTGGCTTCCAAGGGGGCCTTGCTGAGCATGACCTATGAAATGGCCGCTTTGTACGGACCCTCGGGAATTCGGGTGGTTGCCGTTTGTCCGGGGAACGTTCATACAGCCTTGAGTACGGATTTCATGGATCGAGCGGGCAATAATATCAGTCAACGACTTGTTCAGGATATGGAAAACCAGACGCCCTTGAAACGAAGCGCAACGCCGCAAGAAATCGCAAACGGCGTGTTTTGGCTTTGCTCGTCCGAGGCCTCGTTTGTCACCGGTACTTCCATTCAGATGGATGGAGGATTTAGTCACAATTTCAGTAGTTACACCAATAAAAAATCACAATTTCCCAACGAGTTTTGAGAGGAATCTGGAAATACCAAAAATGGATGGATTTGCCCCAGGAGCTGCTTCCATTTACCCTGGGAGAAGGGTCCACCCCGCTGATTCGGTCAAAAACCATCGGCCCGGATCAGGGACAGGGGCACTTGTATTTTAAACTGGAGACAGCCAATCCTTCCGGCTCGTACAAAGACCGGTTTGCTGCCTTTGCCGTCGCTGACATGCTGCGAACAAAAAGCGAACGTTGCCTGGCTACCTCCAGTGGAAATACCGGGGCAGCGCTTGCCGCCTATGCCGCTGCTGCGGGGCTCCCTTGTCACATCGTCCTGGTAGAAGGAGCTCCGGAAGGTAAGTTGGCGCAGATGCAAGCCCATGGAGCCCGTTTGGTAACCGTTAAGGGTTTTGGGATCAACAAGGAGATTAGCGAAAGCATATTTGGTAAACTAGCAATGCTGGCCTCCGATTACCAGACGCAGATTCAGGTAAGTGCCTATACCTACAGTCCGGTAGGCATGCAGGGGGTGCAAACCATTGGATTTGAACTGGCAGAAGACTTGCCGGAGGCGGATCATGTGTTTGTACCTGCAGGTGGAGGAGGTCTTGCCCTGGCTATTTGCAGGGGATATCAACTATGGAAGCATAGGCAACCTGAATTTAAGCTCCCAAAAATCCATTGTGTACAGCCGGAGGGCAACAATACCATTGCCGGAAATTTACGGGCAGGTTTGGAACATGCCCAGGCCGTGGAAAATGCCTTTACCCGGGTAAGTGGACTGCAAGTGGCCAGCGTCATCGACGGAAACGAAACCTTGCAGGCCTGCCGGCTCTCCGGAGGAAATGGATACCTGGTGTCTGACGAGGATGTCTTTGACGCGCAGCGAATACTGGCACAGTGTGAGGGCGTTTTTGCGGAACCAGCCGGTGCTGTTGCGCTGGCAGGATGGAGAAAATCCTTAAAACTCGGAGAAATGTCTGCAGATGAAAAGTCCGTTTGTATTATTACTGGGAACGGCTTTAAAGATCCGCCTTCTGTAGCAGCAATGACCGCAGCGAATCCTCTCCATTTTCTGGATAATGTAGGCGAATTAGAAAACTATTTTAAAAGTAACGAATCGAATCAGTAACAAATCACCATGGATGAACGACTAAAAGGGGTGTGGCCGGCGTTATTGACCCCCATGAATGAAGCAGGTAGACCGGATATCGCTGAGCTAGAAAAATGGCTGGATGTACTCATCTCGCAAGGCATGGATGGACTCTATTTGCTGGGATCCACCGGACAAGGATTCCTATTAGGGGAGGCGGAAAGAAAGAAGGTTACGGAGGTGGCTGCTTCGGTGAACGGAGGCCAGGTGCCCCTGATCATACAGGTTGGTTCCATGACTACCGGCGAATCGGTTCGCCTGGCGCAGCATGCGGCTGGCTGCAACGTAGATGGGATTTCGTCCGTCGCACCGGTATATTACGGATCCTCCGATGGGAGTTCCGCCATGGCTTTGAAGCACTACGAATCGATTGCAAGTGCTACCGATCTGCCATTTTTTCCGTACCAATTGGGAACAAGCGGTTTTTCTGATGGATTGGTTGGATTTGTCAATAAATTGCTTCAACTCCCCAACATGGCAGGCATGAAGCTAACAACCAACAATCTGCTGGAAATAAGTACCATTTCTTACAGTTCCCGGGGAAAGCTGACGCTTTTCAGTGGAGCGGATGAGCTCATGTGCCATGCGGCCCTTTGCGGGACATCCGGGGCGATTGGTTCTTTTTACAATGTATTTGGACCCGAGTGCCAGTTTGTTCGTAACTCCTTTATGGAAGGAAATGTGGCCCTGGCAACCGATTTTATGTTGATTTTTCAGGAAATGATCGCGGAGGTCTTGCCGAATGTCTGGACGTTTTTTCGTCAGGCCATCCGGCTCCGGTATGAGGTGGACATCGGCCCGGCGATCCCGCCGGTTGGCAATACCAACCGTCCCTGGAAAGAAGAAAAAGTGGTCGCCCTGCTGGAGCGGATCATCAATGCAGCAAAAGTCAACGAACCCAACGAATCAAAATGAAAGAAGTAAGCTATTCCCTGAAAGAAATCGAAGAAAACCTCTACGTCGCAGTTATTTCGGATGCACTGGACGCATTGGGGTACCCCAATCAGTCGCCCGAGGGGGAATTTTCCATTCAGGTTGGAAAAACCCGGTTGGCAGGTAGGTGTAAAACCACGCTATGGTCGGACATGTACCACACGGACCCAAACCCCTACGAATTGGAGTTAAAGGCCGTAGACGATTGCATGCCAGGTGACGTTTTCATTGCAGCAGCAGCAGGTTCCAGCCGATCGGGCATCTGGGGAGAACTGCTTTCCACGGCGGCAAAAAACCGGGGATGTGTTGGAGCTCTGGTGGACGGTTGCATTCGGGACATAGCAAAAATCCGAGACATGGGTTTCACCGTTTTTGCAAAAGGGAAACGGGTGTATGACAGCCAAAACCGGCAACGTGTAGTGGCCATCGATGTTCCTGTCGAAATCGGCGGTGTACGTTTTTGCTCGGGAGATTTGGTAGTATGTGACGAAGACGGGGTGGTGGTGGTGCCTCAGAAAGTGGAGGGGCTGGTGCTGACCAATGCCATGCAAAAGGTGCATGCCGAAAATACCAGTAGAAAAGCGATAAAAAATGGGATGAAGGCCACGGAGGTCTATAAAAAATATGGCATTCTTTGACGGGCGTACCCATTTGCACGAAAAAAAGGATTATTTTGGATAGGTTATGAAAAAAGAAGTTATTTCAGGGGAAGGAGTACCCCAAAGCACATTGCCGTTCTCACCGGCACTAAAAGTCAATCAGCTGGTATTTGTTTCAGGCCAGGCCTCTGTGGACGAACAGGGAAAAATCGTTTCAGACGATTTTGAGGGAGAAGTACGACGATCGTTTGAAAATGCCCGAAAAATTCTTGCAGCGGCGGGTCTTGACTTTAGCCACGTGGTGCAGGTGAGGAACTATGTGGCCAGACAGGAAGATCTGGCAACTTTCAACCAACTTTACACCGACTATTTTCAACCGCCCTACCCCGCTCGAACAACCTTGATCGGCTGTCTGGGCAACTTGTTGAAGTTTGAAGTAGATTTGATTGCCTATGCAGAATAAGCGTCCAATGCGGGTCGGTCTTTTGGGTATTTACCACGAGTCCAATACCTTTCTGGAAAAGCAGACGACCAGGGAGGATTTCGAAAACGGACACCTGCTCTATGGGGCTGCGCTCTTAGAAGAGTACCGGGATGCCTACCACGAAATCGGGGGTATGGTGGAGGTAATGGATAGCGAGCCGGATTTTGAAATCGTGCCACTTTTTTATGCGGAGGCTACCCCTGGAGGTAGTTTGTCAGAAGATGTCACCGATTTTCTACTGGCGGAAGTAAGAAATCTACTGACCGGATCGCTCCCGCTGGATGGTTTATTGGTGGTGCCGCATGGGGCGGCTGTGAGTGCGGTATACACCGATTTTGACGGATATTGGCTAGGCATGGCGCGGGAAATCCTTGGCCCCAAGCTACCCATAATAGGGACCATTGATCCGCACTGCAACCTTAGCTACGAGATGGTGGCAGCAGTAAACGCCCTCGTGGCCTATAAAACCAACCCGCACGTGGATCAGCGAGCGGTGGGAAGGGAAGCGGCGAGTTTACTGGTAGGGGCATTAAAAGGCCAAATATCTCCAACAATGCACGCCATTCAGTGCCGGTTTGCCATAAGCATAGAAATGCAGCATACGGCATCCAGTCCCTGTAAGGAACTGTACCAGGTGGCCAAAGAGATAGCCAAACAGTCAGCCATCCTTTCTACCAGTATTGTCTTGGGCTTTCCTTATGCAGATGTGCCGGAAATGGGCACCAGTTTTATCGTCATCGCTGATAGGGTAGACCATGCTGCGAGAGCCGGCTTGCATAAGCTGAACGAGTATGCCCTGGAAAACCACCAGAAGTTTTCGGGAACCAAAATGGACCTGGATGACCTGCCAGCGGCCATGCGGCAGGCACAAAAACCCCTGCTGCTTTTGGATATGGGTGATAATGTGGGTGGAGGCGGCCCCGGAGACAGTACATTCTTGCTGGAATTATTGGAGGAATCCCCGGATACGAACGGATTTATGTGTATATGCGACCCGGAAGCGGTCGCGACGATTCGGGATAGCCCGGGTTCCGGGTTCATTTCGCTCACCATCGGCGGCAAGACGGACCGACTTCACGGGAAACCGCAGAAAATGGCCGTCAAATTATTGGGCATGGTGGATGGGAAGTTCAGCGAAAAAGAACCCAGGCATGGCGGACAGGTGCATTTCACGATGGGGGAAACGGCTATTGTCAAAACTCGGGGGGGAAATACCCTGATGCTGACATCCTTGCGAACAGTTCCGTTTAGTTTACAACAGTTGGTGCATTTTGGAATAGACCCGGCACAGTTTGAGATTTTAGTAGCAAAGGGGGTACAGGCTCCCCTGGCCGCATACCAGGCAGTTTGTAAAAGCGTCATTCGTGTCAATACGCCTGGGGTCACCTGCGCAGACATGCGTCAATTTGTGTATCGAAACCGGAGACATCCCCTGTTTCCCCTGGATGTGCTTTCGTTTCCCAAGGGACGCGGAGCAGGTTTGCCAGAGCCGGCCCAGGTGAAACCTGAATTGCTCCACAATTGGGAATATTATACAGAGGGGCCGGTGGTCGGTAGCGAAGGAAGCGTGTATTTTACCGATCTGCTCGGAAAGCATATTTTAAAGTACGAAAAGGGTTCGGTTTCACATTGGGCCGACGGGAACCGTCCCAATGGTCAGGCCATCCTTCCCGGAGGGGACCATTTGGTCTGTGATAGCGGTTCCGGGCACGTGGTGCGCTACGCGGCAGACGGAAAACGTATCGGTGCGGTTTCCCCGGAAAGGATCGATGGGGAAAGGGTACATTGTCCGAACGACATTTCGCTGGATTCCGGCAAAGGTTTTTATTTTTCGGATTCGGTACGCGAAGTGGGCAGGGTGTATTTCGTCGGATGGGACGGTTCGGCTCACTGTGTTGCAAAAAATCTGGATTATCCAAATGGGCTCTTTTTTCTGCGAGAATCGCAGGTATTGTGGGTTGCAGAAAGCTATAAAAATCGCATTTTGAAATTTGACCTGAAACTCCCTGCGGATCATCCAGATTATCGGCAGGTTTTTGCATCCCTACCCTACCATCCTACCAATCGGCTGACCGGAAATCTCCCGGATGGATTGGCTATGGATGCCAAGGAGCGCCTCTGGGTTGCGCATTATGGCATGCAGGCCGTTCAGGTCCTTTCACGAGAAGGGAAATTGCTGGCAACCTACGATTCAGGTATCCCTTTGACCAGTAATCTTTGTTTTGTGGATGACGAGGTTTGGATCACAGGTGGGTTTTCCGAACCTGGACCGGGAAGCCTGACAAAATTAAATGTAGGCATTGAAGGATACCCGATTAGTTGAATGAAAAAGCAGGAAAGTAGGATATCCGTCGGAATCATTGGGGCTGGAAATTTCAGTACGCGGCACATCGAAGCCATTCGGCGGGTTCCACAGCTCCGGCTGGCAGCTATCTGTAGGCGGGATGCCCCGTCGCTGGTTCAACTGATGAAAATGTACCAAGTGGAAGGAACTACCGACTACCGCCAACTTCTGGAAAATCCCGGAATAGATGCCCTGTTGATTGCTACCCCCCATCACCTCCATGCCGAAATAGCTGTTGCTGCAGCCCATGCGGGCAAACATATTCTCCTCGAGAAACCGATGGCAACCCGTTGGACGGACTGTCTCGCCATCTACGATGCTTGCAAAAAAAATAGGGTAACATTGATGCTCGCCCAGGTAGGGCAGTTTACGCCGGCATTTTTGGCGGCAAAGCGTTTTTTGCACTCGGGTGAGCTGGGAACCATTCGTGCCGCCCATGCCGTATCGGCCTCTCTTTGGAAGCACGCCGACCGGAAGGAATGGCACCTGCGAAAGGAGTCCGGCGGGGGCTACCTTTTTACCGTGGCGGTTCACCAGTTGGATGTGCTCTGTGCGTTGCTCCCCTCGGAAATTCGGCGTGTACATGCCTTGCTAGGGAATGGCTTCCATCTGGATGAAGTGGATGATAGCGGTATTCTTTCGATGAAATGCAACAACGGCCTTCAAGCCTCGCTCCATTTTTCCGGATTCAGGAATGGAGTGAACCAGGTTGAGGTCCTACTTTACGGCGATAATGGCACATTGAAGATTGGTTTCTCCGAGGGTGCTTTTTACGGAAAAGATCAAAAATGGAAATTATTACCGGGGTCTTATACAGTGAATTGGATGGAGGAGGCGTTGGAAGCCGAGTGGAACGCCTTTGCCAATGCCGTAGTGAAGAACGAGGTTCCGCAGGTATCGGGCGAGCATGGTTTGTATTTGATGCAAGTTCTGTTTGCGGCCAAGGCTTCTGCGGCGAGTGGGAAGGAAATTATCGTACCCTCAGTTGAAACTATCACAACAAATCACGCATCATGAATACGAAACCATCACCTTGGATCTTTAGCCTGTTAGTGTTGATTTTTTCGGTAAGCTCCTTGCTGGCGGGTGAAATCAATTGGCGGAATTTTCCCCCCGTTCCAGACAAGGAAGGTTTTGCCGGAATGTTTGCCGGAGTAAGCGATGACCGCCTCATTGTGGCTGGAGGAGCGAACTTTCCTGGCAAAAGGCCCTGGGAAGGCGGGCAAAAGGTTTGGTACGACCACATTTATTTTTTAGACGCGGTGGATGGCGTCTGGCAAAAGTCCGGGCAAAAACTGCCACAGCCCCTCGCTTATGGTGTTTCGGTAACCTATGCGGATAAAGTTTGGATCATTGGCGGCAATGACGCAAGCGGACATGTAAGTCAGGTACTAACCTTGTCGTATCAGGCTGGGGAAATTCGGATCGATACCGATTACCCACGCCTGCCGGTGCCCCTTGCCAATATGGCTGGAGCGGTAGTAGACGGGGTGCTGTACATTCAAGGTGGTCAGGAAAGCCCCGAAGGCCTGGCCAGAGAGGTGTTTTATATGCTGGACCTTCGGGATGGACGCTCCGAGATGGAGTGGCTGGCAGGCCCATCATTTCCCGGAGTTAGCCGTATTCAGGCTGTGGCCGCCGCTCAGGAAGGAAAGTTTTACTTGTTCAGTGGCTTTCACCTGACAACGAATGAAGCCGGTGGTAATAGCAGGGAATTGCTGCGTGATGCGTATCGATACCTTCCTGGAGCCCGGTTGGTTGATGGGAAATGGGAGCGGCTGAAAGACCTACCGCGAGGCGTCGCGGCAGCACCTTCTCCGGCTTTTAGCCTGGGTAATTCCCATATTCTGATTTCCGGAGGGCTGGACGAAAAAACGCTCACGCACTCGGATCCAGCCACACATCCTGGGTTTTTGGACGAAATGCTGGCTTACAATAGCCGGGCAGAAGAATGGGTACAAATGGGTGCCATGCCGGGAGGGACGTCCCGAGTGACGGCACCCACGGCGTATTGGAAGGGATACTGGATCGTACCTAACGGAGAAAAAGGTCCGGGTGTCCGATCACCGGCAGTCCTGGGGTTACAAACCCAAAACCAATTCGGATGGGCCAATTGGACTTCTCTAGGCGTTTATCTTTGTTGCATGTTGGGAATCGGATTTTACTTTTCCAAAAGAGATAAGTCCACGGCCCAGTTTTTTCTTGCCGGAGGTCGGATTCCCTGGTGGGCAGCCGGATTAAGTATTTACGGCACCCAGTTAAGCGCGATCACCTTTATGGCCATTCCCGTGATCGTGTACGCCACCGATTGGCGGTTGGCTTTGGGTTCCTTTATGATTTTTGCCATTGTACCGATCATCATACGGTTTTACCTGCCCTTTTTCCGTAGACTGCGTATCACGACCGCCTATCAATACCTCGAATTGCGCTTCAACGTAAAGGTTCGTTTGCTGGGTAGTTTGACCTTTATTTTGTTGCAACTGGCCAGAATGGGGGTAGTGGTATTTCTTCCTGCCATTGCCATTTCCTCAGTGACCGGGATGAATATTTACTTGTGCATTGCCATCATGGGCGTGTTTAGCACTGCCTATACGGTGCTGGGAGGAATGGAGGCGGTCATCTGGACGGATGTGGTGCAGGTGGTCGTGCTTTTGGGAGGAGCCTTGTTTTCCCTGTTTTTGGCCATTGGGCAAATCGACGGGGGGCTGGCACAGGTGATACAGGTGGGCGTAGCGCACGAGAAATTTACCCTGGTTGAGTGGTCCTGGGACTATACTCAATTGGTTTTTTGGGTTGCGGTGATCGGCTTTTTCTTCTTAAACCTGATTTCCTATACCTCAGACCAGGTGGTCATACAGCGGTACCTTACCGTGAAAAGCGAAGCGGAGGCGGCCAAAAGCCTCTGGACCAACGGTATCCTAACATTGCCGGGAATTTTGCTGTTTTTTGGGTTGGGTACGGTACTGTATGTCTACTACCTCAGTAATCCACAGAAAATCGGGAGTACGAATCCCGAAGAATTGCTGCCCTATTTCATCGTTGCAGAGCTTCCGGTGGGTATAGCGGGACTGGTGATCGCCGGGATATTTGCAGCGAGTATGTCTTCTCTTGATAGCAGTATGAATAGCATTGCCACCGCATACATCACCGATATCCATTCCTATTTTAATCCCCAAACGGATGATCGTAAATCCCTACGTTTGGCAAAAATTATAACCGTTCTTATGGGTCTATTCGGGACCCTCGCGGCTATGTGGATCGCCTCATCAGACGTTGGATTTATTTTTGATTTATTCCAAAAGCTGCTTGGAATGATCGGGGGAAGCCTCGCCGGGGTCTTTATGTTGGCCATCTTTACCCAACGTGCCAATGCTACCGGGGCTATCATCGGCACACTTTGCGGGGCGGGAATCACATTTATGATTAGCCGATTTAGCGATATCAACGGCTACCTTTATGGAGCGATCGGAGTTATCAGTTGTTTCGCGATCGGCTATGTTGCCAGCCTTTTTTTTCCGAAAGGAAGGAGCCAGCCGCAGGGCTATACCTACCGGTCGCTAGTAAAAAAATAAGGCCTATTCTAGTTCGCTCGCAGGCGGATGCTTCGTTACTTCTTTATGTTTAAGGTGTACGTCTCGTTGGGGGAAGGGGATTTCAATGTTTTCCCGGGCGAAGGCCAGGTATATTTCCCGCAGTACCTTGTTTTTTACCTGCAGCCATTGATCAAAATTGGCTACCCAGAATAAAATCCGGAATTCAACGGCGCTGTCCCCAAAATTGTGAACCAGAATATTGGGCACTGGAAAGGAAAGGATACCATCCTGAGCGATAATTTTTTCGATGATTGCATGCACCTTTTCCAGGTCGGAGCCATAGGCCACACCCACCAGTAATTCCACCCTACGGCTTTTGTCAGATAAGGTCCAGTTTACGAGGTGTTGAGACAAAAGATCGCCGTTTGGAATGATCACTTCCGATCCATCGTAAGCTTGCAAGGTACTCGAGCGGATACCGACGTCCTTCACAATTCCCGAGCGGCCTCCTACTTCGATCACATCGCCGATTTGTATGGGGCGTTCGAACGCAAGAATGATTCCCGAAACCAGGTTATTGACGATCGTTTGCAAGCCAAAACCAATGCCGACACTGAGCGCACCCAAGACGATGGCTAACTTGTCCAGGGACAATCCCGACGCAGTGACAGCCAGGAAGAAGCCCAGTGTAAGGATGGCAAGCCGAATTAGCAGGATGGAAGACCCCAGCCGTTTGTTTCGCTGCTGCAGGTTTTGGCTATCGCGTATAGAGGCAAAATAGGCAATGTTTTTCGCTAACACGGACGAAATCCATATCAATAGAAAAAAAACGAGGATGCTTCCATAGGTGAAGCTCGTGTTTCCGATTGTACGGGTCTCCTGAAGGAATGCAAGCACCAGATCCGCCAGCGCCTGGTTTACGGAAAAATTGACCAGCAGCAAATACAACCACATCAGCAGGGCCAGGAAAGAGAAAATCTTTTTCAACCGGCTGTAAATAGCCTGGTAGTTCAGGTAATTCGCATAGTCCTTTTGATTCTCCTTGCTCAGTTCGGATTGCAGGTAAATGGCCTCCATGAGCACCAGAACAAACACATACAGGGAAATGCCCTGCATGGTGCTCAGGGTAGAGGCAATACCTAGCAGTTTTCCCAGGCTAAACCTCCCGATAATCTGACACCCAACAGCCAGAAGTTGCATGCCTATGAAAAAATAAACCAGGTAGGGTAAATTCACAGGAAATAGCTCTTGTTTTTCTTTGATTAGCTTTAATAATCGGTACCCAATACCGATTCCCAAAATGGAAAAACCCATGAGGTACCATTTTTCCTGCTGGGCTAGTTGGGTGATTAAATTACTGGCCCCAAATACAAAGAAAGACACCACCATCAGGTACCAAAGAAGCATGGATTGCCGGTCTAAGACGATTCGAATCAGGAAAGTCGTCACCAGTATACTCCCAAATAGAAAGCTAAGAATCAACAAGTAGGGAGGAAAGGAAAACAGGTAAGGGCCAATTGCAAGCAGAATCAGGGCCGCTCCCAGAAAGGGAGAATACCTCAGGTATTTGCTTCTGTCCAAAATAAGGTTGGAAAAATCTTTGGTTCGGTAAATCTTGCCGATCATGTTTCGGATGCCAAAATAAACCATAATGAAAATGACCACAACAAGCATTAGCCAACCGTATTTTGTTTCCAGGTAGTGCCGGAGGATAACCCGGTTGAGTATCAGGGTTTCCTCGATTACCTGCGAAAAAGGTTTTTCTGATGTGATCGCGTGGCTTTGCCAAAGGTAGGGGCTATCTCTTTTCAAGAGGTCTCGCCTAAAACTTGTTTGCCGTGACCGAACCGATTCCAGCAATTCATTGAGTTGGATTTTTATGCCGGAAAGTTGCGTTTGAATACGGAGTCCAGCCATGCGTTTGGTGGCATACATACTGTCTACGGAGCTAAATCTTTGTTGCAGGATTTCTTTTTGCTCGAAGTATGCCTGCAGGCCATCGGTAACAACCAGGGATTTTTCTTGATCCAAAAATTCCTGAATACGATTCAATTTTTTTCCCAGCTCGATGAAGTCAATTGCCTTTGCATCGATTTGTTGCTGCCATTTGTTGACCTGCTGGTTGTAGCCGATGATCAGGTTTTCCAGTTCGTTGAGAAAACGTAAATTGACGGTGCTTTGCTCCGCCAAGGATTGCTCCCGAATACGTTGCAGTACCAATTCAATCACAGGAATTTGGTTTTGCATGAATGCTGTATCCGGGGCTTTCATCAAACCGGCCTTAATTTCTTGTACCGTGTTGAGAAATTGTTGGTTTTGTTGGATCCGTTGCTCGATGCTTATAGGCTTACGAACCGAGGAGTCCGCCAAAGTGACAGTATCGGAAGCTGCTTTCGGCAGGAGATAGAAGAGTTGGCTGCTGTTCTGCGCATTTGTCGTAGGCATAAACGCCATAAAAAGTAGCCAGACGGTTCCGATGAAGAGATAGGGTATGCCTTTTTTTGCACCTGTGGTGCTTGAGGGGAAGTTGGGTCTCATTTTAAGAATTACATGGAAAACCAAACGGATTCAGATAATCGTCAAATAAATTTACTAGAAATTTGTCAGATCAGTCGATTTAATTTGAGAAGTTTTTTGTTTACTAAAAGAAGCACACCGATACATACCCCATTGGTAACTGCTTTTTTGCCAGTGAGGTACAAAATCGGGGCGATTCGATGTTAATTGCTGTTAAAAACAGTTGTTTCTTGTGATGTGGCACTGTTTTGGAAGCAACTTATTCTGCATATTGTCGTGTATAATTGAGTAATCTAAAAGAAAGGTATACAATGAATAGAAAACAGTTTTTCCTGGGAATGGTCCTGGCCTCGCTAATCGGGGGTATGGTAGCCATACTGGGTGTGAGTTTGTTGCAAAACAATCAAGATTCATCCACCAATTTCACAGAGAAGCAAAATACGAGTCTTGTGAACTGGCTGGCAGACGATCGGTTTGTCGTTCCAGAGGGGATTAATTTTGTAGCCTCGGCAGAGCAAGTGACCCCGGCTGTGGTTCACGTAAGGAGTACGGTTACCATGGGGAGTCGTGAAAGCGGAGTGGATCCCCTGGAAGAATTCTTCGGTTTCCGTTCACCAAGAGGGGAAGCGCCGCCGAGAGAGGGCAGGAGTTCCGGCTCGGGAGCCATTATTTCCAGAGACGGGTACATTGTCACCAATAATCACGTTATCGAAAATGCATCCAAAGTGGACGTAACCTTAGAAGATAACCGGCGATTTACGGCAAAGGTGATAGGAACGGACCCAACCACCGATTTGGCTTTATTGAAGATTGAGGCAAACAACCTCCCGTTCATTCCATTTGGAGATTCGGACCAGGCAAAAATTGGGCAGTGGGTACTGGCGGTAGGAAATCCCTACGAGCTCAACTCTACCGTAACTGCCGGAATAATAAGCGCCAAGTCCAGAAACATCGGGATCCTCCGGGATGAAAGTGGTCTTCAGGTAGAGTCTTTTATTCAAACCGACGCTGCGGTGAATCCCGGTAATTCCGGTGGACCCTTGGTAAACCTGAATGGGGAAATAATTGGTATCAATACGGCCATCGCATCCAGAACAGGTGGATTCAGCGGGTATTCCTTTGCAGTCCCCAGTTCGATAGCCAAAAAAGTGATGGATGATCTGCTGGAGTTTGGTGCTGTCCAAAGAGGCTTGTTAGGGGTCATCATCATGGATGTGAATGCCGATCTGGAGGAATTCATCGGAGAAGACGTAGGTGTGAACCGCGGCGTGTACATACGAGAGGTAAATGAAGGCAGTGGGGGAGAAGAAGCAGGCCTGCAAAAAGGTGATATCATTATCGGAGTGGATGGGTACGATACGTTCACCACCTCCGCTCTCCAGGAAAGGGTCGCAAGAAAACGACCGGGAGATCAGGTAGAAGTGAAGTTTTTACGAGATGGCAAGGAAATGACCACCAAGGCCACGTTGAAAAATATATCCGGTGATACCAAAGTAGTGATTAAAGAGCTACCGAAAACAACCGAGTTTGAAGGAGTGGTCTTTGAAGACCTGAGTGCCGGTATTAAAGAGCGACTTGAACTCGAAGGTGGCGCCTCTATCTCTGTCATTGATAACGAAACCTGGAGAGAAGCTGGCGTGAAGGAAGGGTTTATCATCACCAAAATTGGCCGGGTAAAAATCCTGAAAGGAGAAGATGTGATCAATGCGCTCAAAAACTACAAAGGCGAAGAAGTGACCGTTTTGGGTGTTTATCCCAATGGACAACGATCCTATTACGATTTGGACTTGTAATTTTTGTATCGAAAAACGCAAGAAAGGTTACTCTCTAGGTAGAGTAGCCTTTTTTTTTTGGTTTACAGAAACTGGATAAACTTGTAACAAAAGAACCTCACTTACCAGCCAAAAAAGCTCAGTGGCTTTAACATGCACTGGGGTAGCCGAAAAAAAGGGATATATTTAAAGATCGTTGAAAAACCTTTAAATTTTCTATCATGGTTTATTGGAGAATATATTTCGTTTTCGTTGCCTTTTCGTTTTTCTTGTATTCCTGTGAATTCAAAGGTACCAAGGAAGCTGAAAGCATGTATGGAGACAATTTACTCCATAAACTTGCCTACAATAACCCAGACCTGTTAGTGGATTTGGATGCGGGGTTCAAAGCCGTTCCGATGCCCATGGACTTTGATGGTGATGGGGACCTTGATTTGCTTATTTCAGAATCAGCTAGCTACACGGAATCCGGGATATTCTACTTTGAAAACATCTCAGGAAATGTACCCATGCCCTTGTTCAGAAGGAGAATGAAGGTCTCATTTGAGCGGCGAAGGTTGGGAGATGATGGGGCGAGGTTTCAGGTATCCGACGTTCAAGGCCGTATTCATGTGCTAACACCAGATAGGGTAAGGGAAAAATTGTTAGTTTATAAAGATGTTCCTGAAAATGTGTTTTGGGATGAAAATGAATTGATACTCCCCGAAGAAGGATACGATTACTTGCACAATTGCAAGACAGAATGGAAGCTTATCGATTTTGACGCAGACGGAGTTCATGATTTGATGGCAGTGGCTACCAGGGATAGGCCCAGATCTTACCGTGGAAAGGTAGGAAAATTGGCGGAGAAAATCGAATACGTGACCAATGGAAAAAACCACGTCTTATTTTTTAAAAACAACGGAACAAATGACATCCCGGATTATGATAACCCCAAGCGACTAGTGAAATCGGATGGTTCCTCCCTCGCAGAAGGCCTTTCGCTCAAACCCATGTTTGTAGATTTTGATAACGACGGGGACTACGATTTTTTGAGCATAGGTAAAACTGAAGAGGATTTTGAAATTGAATGGAACAATGATTTCATTATTTATTTTGAAAATACCGGTTCGGCGGCAGCTCATGAATTTTCGACCGGTAAGGTGCTGACGATTGATGATATTCCTATTCAATTCGAGTCCAGAGCTACCATGCATCTTGCCGCTGTGGATTGGAACAAGGATGGTTTTACAGATATCCTTGCGGGTGATGAGGACGGAAAAATATCCTATCTCAGGCATACTGGAAATTTCAAAGATGGTTTACCTCAATTTGAAGCACCGGTATTTATTCAGCAGGAAGCCAAGTATGTAGATTTCGGTGCGCTGGTGGCACCAAGGGTTTTTGATTGGGATGGCGATGGACTGGATGATATCATTAGTGGAAATGGTGTTGGGCACATCGGGTTTATCAGAAACCTGGGAGGAAAAACACCATCCTGGGATGCCCCCAAATTGTTGGAAGTGGATGGGAAGCCGATTCGGCTGATACAAAACGAGGCGCTCCCTGATACAGAGCCGCCTATATGGGGGTATTCTACCATTGATGTGGGTTTTTGGGACGAAGATAACCTGCCAGATATTCTGGCAAATGAGCATAACGGGAATATTGTTTTCTTCAAAAATATTGGTACCAGGACTTCTCCGGTACTGGACTATCCGCAGCCCTTGCAGGTCATATGGGAAGGTGAGCCCCTGCGTCCGGCATGGGTGCCAGGAGTCGCCGATGGCAACGAGCTTCTTGCACCCTGGAGAACATCTCCGCTAATGATGGATGTTAACGAAGACGGCTTGAATGATTTGGTGATGCTGGATCACGAGGGGTTCCTGGCCGTTTACCCTCGTATAAAGGTGGAAGACCAATGGATGTTATCGCATCCACAACGGAACTTTGTCTACCCCGACGGTAGTCCCATACTTCTCAACCAGCGTCAGGGATCCAGTAGTGGTCGGTTGAAAATCACTTTTCATGATTGGGATGGAGACGGCCTGGAAGACTTGATCGTCTCCTCCAAACCGGCAGTGGACTGGATGAAGAACAAAGGAAAGAAGGATGGGAAAATCGTATTGGAGTACATGGGTCGGGTACTATCGCAAACGCTGATGGGGCACACCGATGGTCCGGTAGTGTCGGATTTCAACAAAGATGGCGTTCCTGATTTGCTGGTAGGGACAGAAACCGGGCAATTTTATTACTGGGAGCGGTCTGACTACAATATCACTTCTACCATGACCACTGTTGGAAGGCAGGGGCCCGCGAATTACCCGTATTTTAAGCGATAGTTGGATTTATCGGCTTCTATGCGATTAATTATCGGCGGAAAGAGGAGAAATGAAAGGACCTGTAGTCTTCCTAGAGCATCTTTATTTCACTTGGTGTTTACGAATACGTTCAGCGAGTTGATCACAGGAGTGCCCTATGTAAAACCTGTCGCTTGATTCGGAGAAAAGGAAGTAGAAGAAGCAGGCCATACGAAAAAAAGCCTCGGAGGGAGGCTAGTTGTGGGAGTTGAGGGATTCGAACCCCCGACCCTCTGCTTGTAAGGCAGATGCTCTGAACCAACTGAGCTAAACTCCCAATAAATCAATTCGCCAGTTGTATTTGGGGCATTAAAGTCCTGACGTTACCCTCCAGTTTAGGATAATTTCCAATTCATTGTGGGAAATCTCTACCGCTCTTAACCAGATGGGAATGCAAATGTAGGATTAATTTTTTTCGGAGCAAACTCTAAGGCTTATTTTTTTTTCGGCGTACTATTTTTCGCTTAGATTCACCGTCAAACCGCCCCGAGCCCATCTTCCTGGCATCTGTACGGTGCCTGCTTCAATATAGTCCGTGTTGCTAAGGTTGGATATTTCTGCAAAGAAACCGACTTTTTTTAATCGGTTAATATCAAGGCGTATGTCCAGCAGAAAGTAGGGATCAAGTTTCATTCGTTCAATGTAGCGGCTCTTTGCGGTTAGCTCGAGGTGTTCCTCGTAAGAGACTTGTAATCCGCCGATAAGTTGATGGCGGAGCGCATTTAGGGAATAGCGGGTTTCCTGTCCTTCCTGTTCCACCAGATTGGCATCGATGAAATTATAGCTTAGGGAGATCTCTTGCATTTTCACGGAGGAAGTGGACGAAGTAAATGCATATAACAGACCGAGTTCCAGTCCCTGGAAAACTACTTCGTTGAAGTTTTGGGGCTGCCATGGGCTGTCGGTGTCCGGTCTGGCCCATTCAATCAGATTAGTGGTACGTCTGCTAAAGTAAACCATCTCCGCTTGAAGACCTTTTTTGAAAATCTTTATACCTCCCTCATAGCTTAGGGCTTTTTCGGGCTCCAGGTTTTCGTTCCCAATATTGGTGGGACCGGAATAATAGAGGTCGGTGTAGGTAGGAATCCGGAAGCTGCTGCCAAAGTTTGCATAGGTACGCATCCAGGGACGCAGTTGGTAGCCAATTTCGGCTCCTGGAAAATGTTTCCATCCGTATTCGGAATAGTAATTTGAATACACTCCAGCCCGTATATCGCCCTTTTCTGCAAATTCCAGGCGATGTTCCAGAAACGCTCCCAAAAGCGTCCGGTCGCGTTTTCCGAGGTTATTGCTATCGATCTGCTCTTTTCTACCCTCCAAGCCCATACCGAGGGTACCAATAGCCAGTTCCCGGCGTCCATTGATTTCCAGGGCCATCACGTCGGTGCTGTGCTGGTTTTGAAAGAAATCGGGTTCGTTTCTTCGTAATCTAAACTCGTCCTGATTTCTTCTCCAGTAGATACGGGTTTGAACGTACGATTGATCATGGTCAAACGTATGGCTTATCGCTGCCAGGGTTGTCTGTATGCTTTCCCATTGATCGGGAAAGGAGCTGGAATAAAATCCATTTGCCCCAAAATCCCGATTGGCATAGGCCACCATCGCTTTCACTTCCTGAAAGGGCGTCAGTGCCAGGCCTCCTTCGTAAAAAAGGTTAGTGACTGCGTAATCGGAATTGTACCAGTGTCCATCGCTTGCGTCGTGGGATACGGCCAGGTTTTGCTTTACTTTTCCCATAGGCAGACCCAGTTGAAACGTTCCACCACGCATACCAAAATCACCTCCATACAGGTTGGCATGGAGATTATAGGTCTCTGGCAATTCGGTGATTACGTTGATCGCTCCGGCGTAGGCATTTTGTCCAAAAATCCGGGATGCGGGTCCTTTTAGTACGTCTATACGTCGGATTCCTGCCAAGGGGACGGGGATATTTACCATGTGGTGGCCCGTTTGCGGGTCGGATAGCTTAATCCCATTGATCAACATGAGCGTTTGTTCAAAAGACCCGCCGCGAATGCCGATATCCGCCTGGACCCCACCCACGCCTCGCTGCCGAACATCTACGCCCGGCGTAAACGAGAGCATCTCCTGAAGACTTCTTGCTGGCGTGGTCTCGAGGGCTTTTCTATGTATGACGTGAATATTCCGCGAACTTTTGGAAAAGGGGATCTCCATGCGGTTTTCTTTGATTAGGACCTCCTCTAACGTGAAGGATAGACTGTCCTCCTGCCCGAGAACGGGCATGGCAAGTCCAATAAAAACAAACGTAAAAATGAAGTAATTCATGACGGGTAGTAGGTTAGGTAGGTCAAAGTACCTCCCAAAAAATCAAAAATCCAAGTCCGAAAAAGAAAGGTATTTTTTTGCGCGACAGGATCATCTGTAATAAAATCGGAAATAAACAAAAAATTTCCAAGCTATATTTTTTCTATATTAGAAGAAAGGTGGGTTTTATTCGTATTCAACCGCCGTATGCTTCTTGATCGGTTCCGTTCTTTTTATTTGGTTATTTCTGTTAAATTAGCAAAAAAGAAAAAAATATGACTTCTACTAGTTTCCGTAAATGGATGGCAGTGCTACTGCTATTTTCGGTAAGTTGGGCCTCTGCGCAGGTGACCGAAAACAACCAGGATGATTTTGATGATTTTATGTACAAACGGGGCTCGGCCTACCGATCTGCTTCTGGCATACCAGGCCCCGATTATTGGCAAAACCGGGCGGATTATTCGCTGGAGGTCAGTCTCGATGAAGACGAACACCTATTGGCAGGAAAGGTGCAGATTTCGTACACCAACAATAGCCCGGAGCCGTTGCCGTTTATCTGGATTCATCTCGAACAAAACCGGTTTACTGCGGATTCGAGGGGAACACTTACCACTCCCATCTCGGGAAACCGCTATTCGGGAGATACCGATGGAGGCTATACCATTCGCAATCTACGTTCCCAGTTAGACAAGCGGGGAAGTGAGCCCAATTCGATATACCTGATCAACGATACGCGCATGCAGGTCTTTTTTAGCGAGCCCATTCCTGCCAAGGGAGGTAAAGCCACCGTTTCCATGGACTTTGAATTTAAAATCCCACAAAAGGGGATGGACCGGATGGGCCGATTGGCCGTAGAGGACGGAACCATTTATGCGCTGGCCCAATGGTATCCACGGGTCGCCGTATTTGACGACGTCGTAGGATGGAATATCGAGCCCTACCTAGGAGCTGGCGAGTTTTATCTCGGGTACGGTGATTTCGACTACAAAGTGACGGTACCCTACGATCACATAGTGGTCGGTTCGGGGGCCCTGCAAAATCCCAAAGAAGTACTCAACAAGGAATTGCAGGAGCGCATGGACCTGGCAGCTAGCAGCGATACCACCGTATATTTGGTTCGGCCAGAAGAGGTGTTGAAGCCAGCACTGACCCGACCAAAGCAGGAAGGAACCCTTACCTGGCACTTCCGGATTGAGAATGCCAGGGACGTTGCCTTTGCTTCGTCCAGGGCGTTTATTTGGGATGCGGCTGCTATCCGGCTTCCCAGCGGAAGCATGGCCATGGCACAAAGCGTCTATCCGCAGGAGAGTGACGGAGAAGAAGCATGGGGCAGGTCTACTGAATACAGCAAAGCCTCCATCGAACACTACTCCCAAAAATGGTACGAGTATCCCTATCCGGTAGCAGTGAATGTGGCAGCTGACATCAACGGCATGGAGTATCCAGGCCTTAACTTTTGTAGCTATAAGAGTCGGGAAGGATCCCTTTGGGGTGTCACCGACCATGAGTTTGGGCACAATTGGTTTCCGATGATCGTAGGAACAAACGAGCGAAGGTATGCCTGGATGGATGAGGGGTTCAACACATTTATCAACCACTACAGCTCAGAAGCATTTAATAATGGAGAATACGGCTCCAATCTGGATCAAACCCGCAGGTACCTCGGCTGGCTGACAAGCGAGGAACGCGAGGGAATTGATACCTATCCGGATGTGGCCAATACGGCAAATCTTGGCATGATCGCCTACATGAAACCTGCCATGGGCCTGCTAATGCTTCGGGAGTACATCCTGGGTGAAGAACGATTTGACAATGCTTTTACTGCTTACATCGAAGCCTGGGCATACAAACATCCTCAACCAAGTGATTTTTTCAATATCATGGAAAATGTGGCAGGAGAGAATCTGTCTTGGTTTTGGAAATCCTGGTTTTACGGAACAGGAAATATTGACCTGGCAGTCGAACGCGTGGTCTCCTATGGAAATGATCAAGTAATTATTCTGGCAAACAAAGGGGAGGTGCCCATGCCGGTGAAACTCGGGCTCACCTACGAAGATGGATCCCAGGAGTCGCTGATGCTGCCTGTAGAAATATGGCAGCGGGGAGACCGGTGGAATTACCGCCATCAAGGCGCAAAAAAGTTGACGAAAGTAGAAATTGATCCAGATAAATTGCTTCCGGATATCAACATTGCCAATGACTCTTGGCCGACTGCTATATACGAATAACGTTAGAAGAAAAACGGCTGGCTCCAGGAACCGGCCAGCCTTTTTTTTAGTACTCGTCATTGATTTCAATCCAATATCCGTTGGGGTCTTGAATGTAAATTTGGCGAATGCCATCGGGGCGGATATTGATTTTTCCTTTATTATCTACCGCATCTTCAAACGGGATATCGTGGTGGGCTAGCTTTTCAATAAATGCCTCCAAATCTTCCACACTAAAACACAAATGATTGGTTTTATCGATGAGGGGTTCCTTCCAGGGTTTTTCTCGTTCGATCAGATGCATGGACAGTCCATACCCGATGGCGTACCAGGCGTGAAGACCGTCTTTAAAGGGTTCGTCAATGGGGGTTAAGCCAACGACCTCTTCATAAAAATGGGCACTTTCTTTAAGGTCTTTGGCATAGACGGCAAAATGATTGATCTTGGTTTGGCTAAAGGCGTTCATGGAAAGTAAAATAAAGGCTAGAATGGTAAAACAAGCACGGCTGAAGGTTTGATGCATGGGTCGTTGTGAATTTTGTTCCTAGCCAAATCTAAGAAATAAAAAAAGCCAGAAAGAATGTTTCTGGCTTTTTTAGGGGCAGTCGGCAACTATTCGTCAAAAAATGCCAGATTGTCGGCATTATCGAGCAATTTTACCGCCTGCTGGTAAATTTCGTTGATATCGTTGATGACTTTATAAAACGCATTGTCGTCATAAATATTTCTCGCCATATGCGCCTTTAGGAGTGTTTTCAGATACACCTTGGATTTGTTGAAATCTTTTTCGTTGAATTCAACATCGTATTTTTCTCCCGTCTTTACCAAGGAATTCAGCATGGCATCGGATATTTCAAAGTTGTGGTAAAACTCATCAAAGGCCATGTTTTCAAATTTCCGCTTGTTGGTGTCCAGGTAATCCAGAATAAACTCTCTCCAAGACTCAGAGCTGAAAAGCCGATTCACATAAGAACTGGTCATGCTGGTGTCTAGCGGGACAAAATAGTCCGGCATGATTCCACCGCCACCATACACTGTTCTGCCTTTAACCGTCTCGTATTTCAGGCTGTCGTTAAAATCGATGCTGTCTGCACTAAAGAATTCTCCGTGCTCCAGTCGGTTATAGTAGTCCATGGCATAATCTTCATCATCTTCACCGTAGGGTTTTTGAATGGAACGTCCGGATGGCGTATAGTATCGGGCGATGGTAAGCCTTAGCTCGGCACCGTCCGATAAGTCAATGGGCATCTGTACCAACCCCTTGCCAAAGGAACGTCTGCCGACGATCAATCCCCTGTCGTTGTCCTGCAGTGCTCCTGCCACAATTTCAGAGGCCGATGCGCTGCCTTCGTTTACCAATACGACCACCGAACCCTCTTCAAATGATCCGGGTCGAACAGCCCTGGCCTTTTGGTTATACCGTTGAAGTTTTCCTTCCTGGGATACAATGACGGCGTTGTCTTTTAAAATCTCGTCAGCGATGTTGATTGCGGCACCCATGTACCCACCTGGGTTTCCTTGCAAATCAAGAATTAACCGATTCATGCCCTCTGCTTTGAGTTTTTGAAGAGCTAACCGGAACTCTTCGTGCGTGTTGGCGGCAAACCGCGTAATCTTGATGTAACCGGTTTCCCCATCAATCATATAGGAGGCATTGACACTGTATTGGGGTATTTTATCCCGGATAATCTTGTATTCAAGCAGGTCTGACTCGTTTTTTCGTTTAATGTCAACAGCCACCTGGCTCCCCTTTGGCCCTCTCAGGAGATCAAATACGTCCCGGTTGGTTATCCCTGTTCCGGCTACGGTCTCACCATCCACTTTAATGATCTGATCACCCGGTAGGAGACCTATTTTTTCGGAGGGTCCGCCAGTGAGCGGTGAAACCACGTAGATCGTGTCGCGTAAAATCCCAAATTCGATACCAATACCGTCAAACTCCCCTTCCAACTGCGACTTGGCCAGCGCGGCATCTTCTGCCGGTATGTAGCTGGAATGAGGATCCAGTTTGCCAAGCATCTTTTCGATGCCATACTCTACCAATTCATTGGTATCTACACTATCCACATAGTCTCTGTTGATGTAGGTAATGATTTCCTGCAACTTGTAAATAGCCGATTTTAAATCGTTTCTATCTGTCTTGGGTTCTGCAAAGGTAGCACCTATCCAGATTCCAGCAGAGATCCCCAGTGCCAGGAAAATGGGTAATCTAATCTGTGCTTTGGTGTTTTTCTCTATACTCACGTCGTTTCGGTTTACTATTTTTTCAGGCAAAGCCCTGCATCTTTCAAGGTAACCTATTTTAATCAAATATACAATTAAACATGTATCGGAAGCGATTCGTTTAAATAAACGCAATAAAATTCAAATCGATGCCGGAACTTCCCGTTTTTTACGTTAATTTATTTTAATTTTGTAGCCATGCATTCCCTCGAAAACAACCGAAATAAATCCATTGCCGATTTGGTCAACGAGAACCATGTCCTCGCGGGAGTGTTGCATTATTTTGGCATAAGTTTTTTTCAACACGAAAACCATTCCCTGGAAGAGGCCTGCATAGCCCACAACGTGAATCCTGCCCAGGTGATCGCCGCACTGGAGGATTGGGCTGCGCGCAAAGAACCCACACGGGAGGAGTTGTTTCTTCACCCCATTGAGTTAGTGGTGGGTTATTTGAAGAAAAAACACCGGTATTTTGTCCGACAAGCACTGCCTTTTTTATCCAGTATGGTAGAAGGTATCGAACTCGGTGCCATGCACAAAAGCCTAATGACCGATATGCGGCTAATGTTCCCTCTTTTTGTGGACGATTTTATTCACCATATTCACGAGGAAGAAGACACGCTTTTCGAACGGATTCGCCTCTTGCAGGACATCGATGCCGCAGTGTTGCCACTTTCCGAAGCGATTCAGATTTTTGATCTTCCTTCCATCTCCGGAATGGCTTCCGATCACGAAGCCCATGATGACGAAATGGAAGGAATCCGCAAACTGACCAACGATTACCGGATTCCTGCTACGGCAACGGTATCCCTGAAGGTCCTTTTTCATGAATTTCAACAGTTGGAAAGGGAGTTGGTGATTCACGCGAAAATTGAAAACGATTTGCTTTTCCCTAAAGCAATTGAATTGGAAAAAGAAGTTAAGCGCAAACTCACCCTTCAAATTAAGTATAATTAATGGGCAGGATACTGGCCATAGACCTGGGATCCAAGCGGACCGGACTGGCTGTAACCGACCCACTGGCCATGTTGGCCAATCCGCTGGAAACTATCCCCACGCATAATTTGTTAGATTACCTGAAATTATATTTCGAAAAAGAAGAGGTTTCGGCAATTGTGATTGGTTTTCCAAAATCCCTGAACGGAAGCGCCACGCAAATGACCCAGCCCGTTCTGGCTCTGGAGAAAAAGCTGAAGCGCTTGTACCCAAATCAGACCATCGTGCTGGTAGACGAGCGGTTCACGTCCAAAATGGCCATGCAAACCATGATTGAAATGGGAAGCAGTAAAAAAGACAGAAGAGAAAAGGCGGGCAATCTGGATAAAATCAGTGCCGCGATTATATTGCAAACTTACCTGGAGAAAAAATGATATACCCCATCGTAGCGTATGGAAACCCAATTCTGAAAAAGGAATCCGAAGAAATTCGGGAAGGAGAGGATGTAAAAGGGCTAATCAAAGATATGTTTGAAACCATGGGTCTGGCAAATGGAGTTGGCTTAGCCGCCCCACAAATCAACAAAGGCATCCGGCTATTTGTCATCGATAGCAGCCTAATGCTGGAGGACGGAGACGAGGAAAAAGGTGTCAGAAAGGCGTTTATCAACCCCATCCTTCTCGACGAATACGGCGAAAAATTCGAGTTTGAAGAAGGCTGCCTGAGTATTCCTGACGTGCGTGCGGAAATCACCCGGCCCGAGAAACTGACCCTTGAGTATTTTGACGAAAACTGGAACCTTAAGGAAGAAGAGTTTTCGGGGTTGACAGCCCGTGTGATCCAACACGAGTACGACCATTTGGAGGGCATCCTCTTTATCGATTACCTAAAAGGATTGAAAAAGCGAATGGTCAAAGGGAAATTGCTCGATATTAGCAAGGGCAAGGTCCCGACGGATTATCGAATGGTCTATCCCGGATAACGAGCCAACGAACCCCATGGAAAACATCCGCTTAGCATTGGTTCAATCAGATCTCTATTGGGAAGACGCAGCTGCCAACCTCGCCATGCTCGAGGAAAAGTTGTGGAAAATGGAGCGTAAGGTAGATATTTTGGTATTGCCCGAAATGTTTACCACCGGGTTTACCATGAACGCGGTCAGTCAGGGCGAGCCGATGAACCTTCACAGTACCAAATGGATGAAGCAAATGGCTGCCCAAATGAATACCGTGATTACGGGAAGCCTCATCATCAAAGCGGATACCAACTATTACAACCGCATGCTTTGGGTAGAACCGGGAGGAGCGGTTGCGTCTTACGACAAACGACACCTTTTTCGCATGGCTGATGAAGATCACCATTATTCCATGGGCAAAACGAACACCATTTTTTCAATAAAGGGTTGGAAAATTCGTCCGCAAATTTGTTACGACCTCCGGTTTCCCGTTTGGTCACGTAATCGGGCCACAGCGGATGGGATAATGGATTACGACCTGATCTTCTACGTCGCTTCCTGGCCGGCGCCAAGGGTGAAGGCCTGGGACATCTTGCTTCAGGCAAGAGCGGTAGAAAACCTCGCTTACTCCGTAGGTGTCAACCGAATCGGTACCGATGGGAATGGTGTGCTGTATTGTGGCCATTCGGCAGCCTACGATTTCAAAGGGAATTGCCTCGCAAGTGCCGGAGAGCAGGAAGGGGTTGTTTACGTAGAACTCGATGGTTCTGCCCTCAGCGAATACCGAAAGAAATTCCCTGCCTGGAAAGACGCAGACAGGTTTTCTTTTCCCTAAGGCCCTATCCATAGCTTTTTATGGATCGGCCGTTGCTTGGGAGCCTGGAATTCCAACAGGTACAAAGCCGGTGGATATCCCCAAAGGTTAAGTTCATTTCGTTCGTTTTCGGTAAGGGGCAATCCGCTTTTCAATAGTTTACCGGTACTGTCGTAGACCGAAACAGTTACCCCAGCTTGGTTTACGACGAGTTGGACTTTTTTATCCTCGCTCGGGTTTGGAAATACCAGAGCCTTTAGGACCTCCGCATCACCTTCGTCCGGATTCGGTATCCGACTCAGGTACTCGAGGCCTCCCGCACGGTTGCCAATAATTAAATCCGGTTTTTCTCCCAATAGACCTGGAACCAGGCTGATCCAGGTATTTCTCCCGTATCGGGTCCTCTCAAAGGTCCGGCCTTCCAGCTGAATGGATACGGGTGTCGTTTCCGGAGATCCTAGGATGTCTTCCGAAGAAAACAACACACCTCGCTGGTCGACGGCCACCAGGTAAGGTTCGGGGCCGGAACTCACGGCCACGGTAACGTTTCGGCTCACGGGATTATCCACAAAACCCAAAAACTCCCGCTCCAGCAGTCTGACCTCCGGGCTCCCATCCAGGGCCAACGAAAACAACAGCAATTCTCCTGTCTGTCGGGCTAAGAGCAGGTAATCCTCTCTGGAATCGTGGAAAAAATATACCTGGTCCATGCCCCGCAGCGTGAAATCGGGAATCCGTAGCGAAACCCTTTCCTCGGGGGCATCAAATGGCGAGAGCCAAATTTGCTTCTCGGGAATCTGTCCGTTATACACATCACCGGTAATCAGGTGATAGGTTTGATTGGCGGCAGAAGTAAAGCGTTGATAGGAAGGCTCAAGGACTTCTAGCGCGGACAAATCAAGGTAATCTTCATTGACCAGCCGGATTTGGTTGTCTGCCCATTCCATTTCAAAAATCCGCCCCTGAACTCCTTTGGGGTCCAGAATATTGGCAGCTACGAATAGACTGCCCTGCAGGCGGTTACCCAGAAAATAGGGGCGGGAGTTTTCGCCGAGGTCCACCATCCTATCCTGCAAGAAGCCGCTGGTTTCAATAGTGCCGGAAAGGCCCGGCTGCAGCAAATACATGCTTCGGGAAAAATCCGAGCCGGTGTTGATGATCGGCTCAGAAGAATGACTGGATACCAGCAGGTTTTCTTCCAAAACAAATGCGCTGTGAAATATCGGGAATTCAGGCAAAGGGCCGAAACCAGGCAGGTCGTTTGTGAATGTTTGAAAAACAGGCTCGGTGTCCGATCCCTCGTTTGGCAGGTAATACAGCACCTCGCACTGGTCTTGCCCAATGAGCAAGTCCTTTACCCCATCGTTATCAAAATCACGGTACAAGAGCGTGTGTCCACCCGAATGCAGGGTACGGAGCAAATCTGCGTCCGGTTCCCGATCGGCCATGGGCTGGCCTGCACACGTAAGGCCAAAACTTATGGCGCCGCATCCACAAAATTCAAATTTTCCCCAGCGGGTAACTGCGGATGCAAAACCGTCTACCGACGGCTGACCGGTTCGTTCTACGCTTGTATTTTTAAAAAACTCCAGGTAGTCCCCGGTGGCAAAATTAAACGTAAGGATGTCCAGGTCTCCATCGCCATCAAGATCTTCAATCAGGGGGACATCCAGAATATTGGCCGTCAGATTGGATCCACTTTCCAAGCGGAGGAAATCGTGTTCCACTACCCAGTCAGGAAACTGATCTGCGGTTGTACCTCCGTTCCGGTAAGCCTTGATTCCAAAAGGAGAGCCCGTAAACAGGTCTTTTTTTCCGTCCCCATTAAAATCTGCCAGTAGCAGGAATCCATTGACATCGTCCGGAAAATAGTATGCGGCCCCCGGGAAGTAGCGGTAGCCGCTTTCGGTGAACGCGTAGGCATGGATACGTCCTGCGTTTATGTCCCAGATAACCAGTTCTTCCCGCCCGTCTCCGTTTAGGTCAAATTCCTGTACCTGCGCTGCATTGATGCCGCCGGCAAAGGGCATGGGAAGTTCCACCCCGGAGATCGTAACCTGGGGCGTGTCACCTGCCAAGCGAAACAGATCCTGGGCAGTGCTCCGTAGGATCAGAAAAAGGGAAAGAAAAAGGATCAGGTAGAATTGCCTCATCAGGGAATTAGGATTTACAGGCGGTGGCCTGGAATACTTCGGGTGAAATTAATGGATTGCTACGCATTATAATAGTTATTTTTGTTCTTTAACGATAAAAGTTGAAATCGGATATGTTACTTTTGCTGGAAATGCGACAGGGCAGGCGTAATTTTTAGTAATTCAAAAAAACCGACCTGAGGATGAATACAATCAGAAAACTATACGAGCACTTTCGGTCAGCTAAGGGTGTAGGGACAGACACCCGTAAACTCAAAAAGGGAGCCTTATTTTTTGCCCTGAAGGGCCCCAATTTTGATGGAAACAGCTATGCCGCAAAGGCCTTGGATCTAGGAGCCTCGTTGGTCGTCGTAGATAATCCGGAGGTAGTGAAAGGGGATGCGTATTTTTTGGTGGAGGATGTGCTGAAGACCTTGCAGGATTTGGCCAGATATCACCGGAAACAGTTTGCCGGGCCGGTCATCGGACTTACCGGTTCGAATGGGAAGACAACTACGAAGGAGTTGATGCAACAGGTGCTGTCCAGAAAGTACCGGGTGCATGCCACCGAAGGCAACCTCAACAATCATATCGGGGTTCCGATGACGCTATTGGGTATATCCGCCGACACGGAAATGGTTATTGTTGAAATGGGCGCCAATAGGCAAGGGGACATCGCAGAATTGTGCGCCATCGCTTTACCCACGCATGGCTTTATTACCAATATTGGAAAAGCACACCTGGAAGGTATGGGGGGACCGGAAGGGGTGTTGAAGACCAAAACGGAGCTTTTTCAGTTTTTGTTGGAAGCGAAGGGCAAGGTCTTTATCAATACCCGGCAGCCGGTTTTTTCCCAAATGATTCGCCGGTTTGAAGATCCGGTCTTGTTCCCGGGCGAAGCCGATTTTTGTTCCATCTCCTTCCACGGTGCCGATCCTTTTGTGGTCTTTAGTCTGGGGACCGATCCCCATCGCTATACCTCAGGATTAATCGGACACTATAATTTCGATAACCTGGCTGCGGCCATTTGTATGGGCATTTTTTTTGGCGTACCAGCGCGCGAAGCTGCCGCAGCGGCCGCTGCCTACACCCCTTCCAACATGCGTTCCCAGATTTTGGAAAAAGGGAGTAACTGGATTTTACTGGATGCATACAATGCCAACCCGTCCAGCATGGAGGAAGCGTTGAATACATTTGGGAAGCTGGACAAGCGGCCACACAAGATGGTAATCATTGGAGACATGCTCGAATTGGGTGCCCATGCGGTAGAAGAACACCAAAAATTGGGGGAACGGTTACAGAAAATGTCCCTCGAAAAAGTCTGTCTGACCGGCGACCTGGTTCGCCATGCCCTGCCGAAGGTACCCAAAGCGCTCTACTTTCCGGATCCCTTTTCCTTACGGAATTGGCTGAGCGATTCTTCCCTGGAAGATCATCAGATTCTGATAAAGGGAAGCCGCGGTATGCGGCTTGAAACATTACTGGATTTTATATGAGCGGGAGGTAATCTCCAGAATCCGTCGAATAGGTATTTCTGGAATTATCGGGTGTCTACCTCCTGAAACCCTATCCGGGGAGTCTTTATTTTGCACGTAATACCTCCTATAGATCCGGACAAATGGCGATTTCCTTCGAAAAAGCAGGCTGCTAACTTGTTGGTGTGACGCAGGCGATGGTGGGTGGGCATAAAAAAGCCCCTGAGTAAACTGCAGGGGCTTTGGATACCATTGTCAGCGAACAACCATCAGACATGCAGGGCGCGGTCGTCTGTGGCAGCAAGGCATGCTTCCCGAAACACTTCCGTGTAGGTGGGATGTGCATGAGACATGCGGGCGATATCCTCTGCGGATGCGCGGTATTCCATGGCCACAACAGCCTCTGCAATCATATCGGCGGTACGAGGGCCGATCATGTGTACCCCCAGGATTTCATCCGTTTCGGCATCTGCGAGTACTTTCACGAGGCCGTCCACGTCTCCACTGGCCCGTGCTCTCCCGGAAGCCATAAATGGAAATTTGCCCGTCTTGTATTTCCTGCCGTTTTCTTTCAGTTGTTCTTCGGTATACCCTACCGAGGCCACTTCCGGCCAGGTATAGACCACACCGGGGATCAGTAGGTAGTTGATGTGTGGCTTCTGGCCGGCGATTTGTTCGGCTACAAACACACCTTCCTCTTCTGCTTTATGGGCAAGCATGGCGCCTTTGACCACATCGCCAATGGCAAAGATGGACGGTGTGGATGTTTTCAAGTGCTCGTCTACTTCGACCTGACCTTTGTCGTTGATAATCACACCGGCGGCATCGGCATTGAGGCCTTCGGTATAAGGCTTTCTCCCGATGGAAACCAGGGCATAGTCACCCGTAAGGGATACCGTTTCCTCTTTTGGATTCAAAGCGGTTATGGTCACCTCTTTTCCCTTCCGTTCTACGCCGGTTACTTTGTGTTTGAGGAAAAACTCCATACCCAATTTTTTCAGCGATTTCTGGAGTTCTTTGCCCATGGTTCGATCCATGGTGGGGATGATGCTGTCCAGGTATTCCACCACAGATACCTTAGCGCCCAGTCTGGCGTACACCGATCCGAGTTCCAGACCGATGACCCCGCCACCAATGATGATCAAATGCTTGGGGACTTCCTTCAGCTCCAACGCCTCGGTGGAGGTGATGATTCGTTCCTTATCCAATTTGATAAAGGGAAGGATTCCGGGCTTGGATCCGGTAGCAATTAGGATGTGCTTGCCGGAAAGCTCCTCGGTTTTTTTATCCTTCTTCGTGACGAGTACGGTGTTTTTATCCTTGAAAGAACCCAGGCCCTGAATCACGTCGATTTTGTTTTTTTTCATCAGGTATTGAATCCCATCTACATTTTGCTTGACTACGTCCCGTTTTCGTTGGATCATTTGCTTGAAATTGATCTTCAAATCTTTGAGGTCAATGCCATGGGCTTTAAAACTGTGGGCAGCATTGTGGTAATGCTCGGAGGAATCCAGCAAGGCTTTGGAAGGGATGCAGCCTACATTCAGGCAGGTACCCCCCAGGGTGTCGTATTTTTCGATGATGGCAGTTTTTAAGCCTAATTGAGCGGCCCGGATGGCGGCTACGTAGCCTCCGGGTCCCGAACCGATTACGATTAAATCATACATACGTGATCGTGGTTTAATGTCCCTACCCGTGCAATGCCCGGATAGAATGTGAAAAAAACGTTAAATACCCAGCAATAAGCGGGAAGGATCTTCCAGCAGCTCTTTGACGCGCACCAGAAAGCTCACCGACTCTCTGCCATCGATGATTCTATGGTCGTAGGAAAGTGCCAGGTACATCATGGGCAGAATTTTCACTTCCCCATTGACAGCCATTGGCCGTTCCACAATGTTGTGCATTCCCAGGATAGCGGCCTGAGGTGCATTGATGATAGGCGTAGACATCATGGAGCCAAAAATACCACCGTTCGTGAGGGTAAAGGTTCCACCCGTCATTTCATCGATGGTCAATTTACCCTCCCGGGCTTTGATAGCCAGCCGCACCACTTCTTTTTCGATTTCTGCAAAGGAGAGTTGTTCGGCGTTTCGAATGACAGGTACCACGAGCCCCTTGGGTGAAGATACGGCGATCGATACGTCACAAAAGTCGTGGTAAACAATCTCGTTTCCGTCTATTTGCGCATTGACTGCCGGCCATTCCTGCAGGGCAATGCAGGCCGCTTTCGTGAAAAAGGACATAAAGCCCAGATTTACCTCGTACCGCTCCTTAAATTTATCCTTGTATTGCTTTCGCAAATCCATGATGGGCTTCATGTTTACCTCGTTGAAGGTGGTCAACATGGCCGTCTCATTTTTTACGGAGACCAATCGCCTGGAAATGGTTTTTCGCAGGGAGGTCATTTTTTCTCTTCGGCTACCACGCGTACCGGTTTTTTGCGGCGCTTCCGGCTGTTCCGCCGGTTTGCTTTTGTCTGCGACGGCCGGTTTGCTCGCGGCGGCTGCCGGCTTGGATTGTTCGGCTTTCAGCGCATCCTCCTTGGTGATACGGCCATCCTTGCCGGTGCCTGCTACTGCACTGGATGCGATGCCTTTTTCGGCAAGGATTTTAGCTGCAGCCGGAGAGGCGTGTCCGGAAGCATAGGTTTCCTTACCACTATTTCCCTTCGCCGTATTTTCCGGGGCTTCGGCTGCTGAGGATGTCTCCGCTTCCCCGGATGGGGCACCATCCGTTTCTTCAATCTTACAAATCAATCCCCCAATTTCCAAGGTATCCCCCTCCTGTGCTACCTGTCTCAGGATACCGGAAGCCTCTGCGGGCAATTCGAAGGTTGCCTTGTCGGAGTCCACTTCGGCGATGATATCGTCTAGCGCTACGTAGTCTCCGTCCTCCTTAAGCCAGGTGGCCAGGGTCACCTCGGTGATCGATTCGCCAACGGTAGGAACGCGCATTTCTTTCACCTCACCGGTTTGCTTTGGGCTTGCGGACTTGGTTTCGGAAGGGGTCGATTTTTCTGCTTCCGGTTTGCCGGATGCGGCTTCTTCCTTTGCGTCCGGGTCAATTTCACAAATGACTGCGCCAATCTCCAGGCTATCGCCTTCTTCGGCTTTTGTGTGCAGGATTCCGGCTGCTTCTGCCGTTAGTTCGAAGGTGGCCTTGTCGGATTCCAGTTCACATAGGACCTCATCCATTTCAACAAAATCGCCATCATTTTTAAACCATTGACCTACGGTAACTTCGGTGATGGATTCGCCCACGGCAGGCACTTTGATTGTTATACTCATCGGTTAGTTGATTTTTACCGGATATCGCAGGGGTTCCGGTTAGCCTCTATCTCAATTTATGTTGTATACTGAAAATGAAAAAGGGAAATTAAGAATTAATTTTTAAAGCTTTTTCCAAAATTTGCTTTTGTTCTTCCAGGTGCACCTTGTGGTATCCGGTAGCTGGGGAAGCACTCGCCTTTCGGGCGATGACGTCCATGGGCAATTCTTTGAACAAGTTTCTAACGATAAACGCCCAATACCCCATGTTTTCGGGTTCCTCCTGAACCCAGACCGTCTCGGTGTTTTTACCGTAAGACTGAATGGCCTCGAGTAGCTGCTTTTTGGGCAGGGGGTGAAGTTGCTCCAGGCGTATGATGGCTACGTCCGTGACCTTTTCTTTTTCCCGCATCTCGATCAGATCGTAATAGACCTTTCCTGAACAAAGAACCACCCGCTTTACTTTTTTCGAATCCACCTCCTTGTCCAGCAGGATTTCACGGAAATTACCGCTGGTAAACTCCTCAATCGGGGACATCACTTTTGGATGCCGCAGCAGAGATTTTGGCGACATGACAATGCATGGTTTCCGGAAATTCCATGTCATCTGCCGGCGGAGCAAATGGAAGAAGTTGGCGGGCTCGGTGATATTTGCTACAATTACATTGTATTCCGCCGCCAGTTGTAGAAACCGCTCCGGCCGGGCATTGGAATGCTCGGGTCCCTGTCCTTCGTAGCCATGGGGCAAAAGCATAACCAGTCCGTTCATCTTTTGCCACTTGGATTCTCCGGAAGTGATGAATTGGTCGATCATGGTTTGTGCTCCGTTTGCAAAGTCTCCAAACTGCGCTTCCCAAACGGTGAGGGCATTGGGGTTGGCCATGGCGTAACCATATTCAAATCCAAGCACCGCGTATTCCGACAAGAGGGAGTTGTAAATATAAAATTTTCCCTTGCTGTCCTTCAATTCCTTCAGGGAATTGTACGGCTTATTGGTAGAGGCATCGTGTACGACTGCATGCCGGTGCGAAAAGGTGCCGCGCTGGCAGTCTTGCCCCGTAATCCGTACCGTTTTTCCATCCAACAGCAGCGACCCGTAGGCCAATAGCTCTGCTGCCGCCCAGTTTAATGTCCTGGATTGGAAAAACATCTCCTTCCGCTGCTTTAGCTGAGCCTCAATTTGCTTGATCGGCTTGAATCCTTTGGGTAAAACGGTAAGCGCTTCCGCTACCTTTTCGATGGATTCGGAAGAGACGGACGTGTCCGGCGATTTGTCAAAGTCCTCCGGTTTGGCCCGCTCTAGTGCCTTCCATGCTTTTTCGAAAGGAGAAAAGGTGTAGGGAAGTGGTTTTTCCTTCACCATGTTCAGCCGGTCCTGAAGCAGCTGGCGAAACTCTTTGTCCATCTGTTTGGCCAGCTTCGCATCCACCTGTCCCCGCTCCAGCAAGATTTTGTTGTAAATTTCCCGAGGGTTGGGGTGCTTGGAAATGAGGTTATATAATTCTGGCTGCGTAAATTTCGGTTCGTCCGACTCGTTGTGGCCATGCCTGCGGTAACAGACCATGTCTACAAAGATATCCTTATTGAATTTTTGCCGGAATTCAACCGCAAGTCTGGCGGCATACACGACCGCTTCCGGATCGTCTCCGTTTACATGTATTACAGGCGCATCGATGATTTTCGCCACATCGGTACAATAGATGGAACTTCGTGCATCGTCAAAATCGGTGGTAAAACCCACCTGATTGTTGATGACAAAATGAATGGTCCCTCCGGTATAATAGCCCTTAAGGTTGGCCATCTGGGTGACTTCGTAGACGATTCCCTGCCCGGCTACCGCCGCATCCCCGTGGATTAGGATCGGGATCATCTTGTCTTCATCGCCCTGGTAATGGTCGTCTATTTTTGCCCGCACAAATCCTTCGACCACCGGATTTACCGCTTCCAGGTGGGAGGGGTTGGGAGCCAATTTGAGGATCATTAACTTGCCGTTTTTGGCAGGAACTTCGGAAGAAAAGCCCATGTGGTATTTGACGTCTCCGTCTCCCATGGTCAGATCGGGTTTTGCCGTGCCCTCAAACTCGGAAAAAATCTGTTCGTAGGTTTTGCCCATGATGTTGGCAAGGACGTTGAGACGTCCCCGGTGCGCCATGCCGATCATTACTTCTTCCACGCCCAGGTCCGAAGCTTTGTTGATCAAGGCATCCAAAAAGGGAATGGTGCTTTCGCCCCCTTCAAGCGAAAATCGCTTTTGTCCCAGGTATTTGGTATGCAGGAAGTTTTCGAAAACAACGGCTTCGTTGAGCTTGGATAAAATGCGCTTCTTGTCCTCCAATGGAGGATTGAACTCCAGGGCTTCTTTTTCCACTTTGATCCGGAACCAATCCAACATTTCGGGATCGCGGATATAGAGGTATTCAAAGCCCATGGCACCCTCGTAAATGGTTTTCAGGGATTCGATGATTTTGGATAACCGGGCATCTCCGATCCCAATTTCGTTTCCTGCCTGAAAGGTGGTGTCCAGGTCGTTTTTGTCCAGCCCGAAGTCTTCCAGGTCCAAAAGGGCCTTTCGGTCTCGCCGTTCCCGTACAGGGTTGGTCTTCGAGCGCAAGTGGGCGCGGGACCGATAGGCGTGAATCAGTGCCCGGACTTTAATTTCTTTGGGCAACTGCTCCATGTCCATGATGGTGCCCTTGGTTGCCAGGTTGCCGTTTACGGGCGTGCTGCTAGCAGTTTCGGCGCCGCCGTTTTCGTCTTCACCGTATTTGTTGATGGCGAATTCAAAGCCGTCGAAGAAGGCTTTCCAACTGCCATCAATGGATTCGGGATCCTTCCGGTAGTCCTCGTACAACTCGTCTATGTAGGCGACGTGGGCATTGGAGATGTAAGAATATTTATCCATAAGGTTGTGATGTTCAGACACCAAAATTAAGGTATTAAGTTATTTAATAAAAACCGCTTATGCGGGTTTACAAATATCATTGATTATCAACCTTTTTATTTTTTAATCACCGTATAAAATACTGTTTTTTACAAAAACAAGACGGATTATTTCTATCATTCCAGTTTGATGAAACTAGATTCTGAAAAGCGCCCTGATTCGGATTGTCTTTTTTAGAAATTTTTTGCAGATCTTTTGGTGCCCGCCCAAACTAGCTTGGTGAGCCGGTAAAAACGCTGCATGGTTGCTGCCAAACCAGGGATTGGTTAGGTAGAATAGGTAAACGCCAAGGGGTCTGGAAAATGAAAGGAAAAACCAGTTTTTAACCATTTTTCGCAGGATATCTCCTTCCACATCTGCTGAGGGGGCTGTTCGTAACTCGCTGGCGGCGGGAAACCCATGTCCTGCGCATTCTTTTCAAAAACGGTTTTTTTGTCCGGATGCTCCGGACTAATGATGTTAAACGTTTCGTTCCAAAGGTTTTGCGCAATGATCCAGTGGATGGCACGAACGGCATCCGTTCGGTGAATGTAATTTACCGGGGGGTGTCCGGGTACGTTTTCCTTTCCGGAAAAATACCTTCCCGGAATCCGGTCGTCTCCCAGCAGCCCGCCAAACCGAACGACGGTGAGGTCATAGGCCTTGTTTCCCCATAAAAGCTGCTCGGCATTCCATAGGGCGGGATTTCCTGTAGTATCCGCGGATAAGAAGTCGGTTTCCCGGGCAAGTTGGTTTTTACTAGGGTAGACCGAAGTGGCGCTGACATAAATCACTTTTCCTATCTGGTGCTGCTCAATGGCCTCCCGAAGAAATTGGATCTGTTGGGGGTGATACTCGTCGGGGTGTCTGCGACGACCCGGGGGAATGTTAATGTATAAGATATCCGTTTCAAACAGTTGTGCCGGTACGGCGTGAACGGGCAGGGGATCTAACAGCAAGCGCTCTGCCCGGATACCCTGCCTTTCCAGGGTTTCCTTTTTTTCCAGGCTAGACGTGCTTCCGTTGACCGAATGGCCTTTTTGCTGTAGAAAAGAAGCTAGCGGAAGGCCCAGCCATCCTAATCCAATTATGCTAATGTGCATCATTCGTACCGATAAAATGATTATTTTTTCTGGTATTCCTACCAGATACCTATCCGGAATTAGGATCCGGATAGGCAGGGGAATGATTTACTTCCAGCGTTTTCCGGGCTTACGGAAGTAGACCCGATTAATTTTTCTTGGGAGCGGTACCGAAAATATAATCCCAAAGTGGCGTGCTCACACCAAATGCCACATCCGGATCCTTGTAATGATGGATAGCATGATTCACCCAAAGGATTTTTAGAAAATTTTTGGGTGGCTGGTAGGCATGTACGGTGTAATGCACTCCCAGGTACAAGGCATAGCCCAACAGGAATCCAGGTAGGAAAAACAGCGCCGATTCTCCCATGATAAAGTCGAATAAAAAATAGAGGATTACGGCATAGAGCCCGGAAATAAAAGGAGGCATGGCCAGTCGGTCTTTGTCTTTGGGATAGTCGTGGTGGACTCCATGTACGGAATACTGTAATTTATCCTTCATGTGTGTATCCGGTTCCATGTGGTAGAGGTACCGGTGCATGAGGTACTCCACAAAGGTAAAAACCAAAAATCCTCCGAGAAACAAGGCGACACCTTTCCAAAGGGATATCGGTGTCGACGAAATTCCAAAATATAGAGAATACGTGCCCACGCCCAGAAACATGGCGATAGGTATGCTGATGTGGGTCCTACTGAGTTTTTCCAAAACTGGGTTGGCAAACATTTTGGCAGAACCGCTATTATCCGGCCGATCCAATCTTCCAATTTTTTTCATTCGTCGTATAACTTTTGTATCAATACAATTTCCTCAATTTTAATGCCTAAGGTAGGAAATATTGGCTACAGTTAGTAAATTTTTTGTTTATTAAACCGTTTATTAAACGTCAAGTAATTCGGTCCTGTTTTGATTCCAACAAAAAAGAAACTTGATTTTTCTTATCCATTTTGTGGATGCAAACATTTTTCTATCGTTTTTAAATAAAAAGCTTCGTACAGGGGTAATACGGCTGTTACGTCAAACATTTTGGCTCGGGCCAGGGCATTCTTTTTGAACCCAGGCAGGTTTTTGTCGTCGAGGATAAACAACGCTTTTCCTGTCATTTCTTCAATATTGCCTACTTCGCATAAAAAACCGGTTTCTCCATTGATATTTAACTCCGGTATGCCGCCCACGTTGCTGGTCAGCAAAGGGACTTCACAAGCCATGGCCTCTAGAGCGGCCAGGCCAAAACTTTCTTTTTCGGAGGGCATGAGGAATAAATCGGCTACCGAAAGCACTTCTTCTACCGCTTCCAATTTGCCCAGAAACCGAATGTCTTCGCAGGTTCCCAATTGCCGGCAAAGCCGCTCCATTTTATCCCGTTCCGGACCATCCCCTACAAGCAATAGCTTGGCAGGTATTGCCTTTCGCAGTTCAAAGAAAACACGAATGACATCGTCCACTCGCTTCACTTTGCGGAAATTCGACGTATGTACCAGGAGTTTTTCGTCATTTGGGCAAATGGCCCGTTTGAAATGCTCTTTCTTTTGTTTTTTGAAGCGGTTCAGGTCAATGAAATTGGGAATGACCTCTATGTGATTGTCCACATCGAAATGTAGCAGGGTATCTTTTTTCAGGTCCGCAGACACGGCGGTGACACCGTCCGACTCGTTGATGCTAAACGTTACAACCGGTTCGTAGCTTGGATCTTTACCCACCAGTGTAATATCGGTCCCGTGCAGAGTGGTGACAACGGGAATGGAAATTCCCTGCCTTTTGAGGATTTGTTTGGCCATGTATGCAGCGGATGCATGTGGAATCGCATAATGTACGTGCAATAAATCCAACTGCTCGTATTTGACCACATTGACCATCTTGCTAGCAAGCGCCAATTCGTACGGTGCATGCTCAAAAAGCGGATAGCTTTTGATATCGACCTCGTGGTAAAAAAGATTTTCGCTAAAAAAATCCAGCCGGGTTGGTTGGCTGTAGGTGATAAAATGAATTTGATGGCCTTTAGCGGATAACGCTTTCCCCAGTTCAGTTGCCACCACGCCACTTCCACCAAAGGTGGGGTAACAGACGATCCCGATTTTCATTTTAATTGGTTTTGTTGAAGGCTGCTTGCATGCCAAAGTAAACACGCCCGATGTGTCATTTTGTTCATTTTCCCGCTAAAAGGAACTCATTTTTTATGGATTGGTAGATAATATCTTGAATATCTGAACGAACGTTCTCCCGAAGAAGGCGGTTATTGCCGGCATCAGGATGTACCCGATTGGATAGAAATACATAAATCAATTGGTGCTCCGGGTCGGCCCAGGCAGCGGTACCGGTAAAGCCGGTATGTCCGTAGGTGCTCAGGGAAACCAGATTACCGGTAGGACCTTTGTCTTTTTCGGGATCGGGTTTGTCCCATCCCAGCGCCCTACGGCTGTGAAACGATTGTTTGCTGGTAAATCGATCGATTGTCTCCTGGTCCAGCAATTCCACCGCCCCGTATTTTCCTCCCTGAAGCATCATTTGCAAAAGTTTTGCCAGGTCGTTGGCCGTGCCAAAAAGTCCGGCATGTCCTGCCACACCACCAAATAGGGCAGCTCCCGGGTCGTGCACGTATCCATGAACCAGGGTTTTTCGAAAAATCCGGTCGTCTTCCGTAGGAGCAATCTCACCCGGTTTAAATTTTTCCAGGGGCAGGTAGCCAAACCGGTACATCCCAAGGGGATGGTAGAAATGTTGCTCCAGAAATTCGTTCATGGGTTGGTTTACCCGGGTCTCAATGAGCCGGTGCAAGAGGTACATGCCCACGTCGGAATAGCGGTAACTGTACCGGGTGCCTTTGGTACCCCGGTATCGAAGGTTGGATGCGATTGTCCACTTCCAGACGCTGTCCGGAAGAGCCCGGTGCGCATACACTCCGGCTGCCACAGGAAGCGTAAAAGGGTCCTGCTTTTCGTTGCTGTAATATCCCTCTTTCCACTCCGTGCCGTCCAGTGTGTTGGTAAAGTGGGGAATGTAGGGAACGAGGCCGGCTTCGTGTGTCAGAATGTTCCGTATTTGCAAAGGACCCTTGTTGCTGCCCGCCAATTCAGGGAGGTAGTCCTGCAGGGATTTATTCAAATCGAGAAATCCCCTGCTCTCCAAAAACATGATGGCCTGAGTGGTTGCCAGTACCTTGGTCAGGGAGGCCAGATCGTACATGGTTTTGTCGGTGACCTCCACGGCCTCGTTGTAGTCCAGGTGTCCGAAGGACTTCTCGTAAACGACCGCTCCGTTTTTAGCAATCAGTACTGTCCCGCCGGGAGTAGCCCGAGAAGCGATGGCTTTCTCCATCAGCTCGTCAATTTTCAGTAATTCCCTGCTGTCCATTTGTTGCGCTTCGGGGGTACTGTAGGCCAGCCGATGCAGCGGGGGTGTTTCGATGCCATGCCCTTGACTCCACGCTTGAGCAATACTCACAGGTAGTGTACCCGTACCCGGCCGGCCGCCAAAAATTACCTGAGGTGCCAGGCTTTCTGTAAAGTCATTTTCCTCAAAGGCTAAAATCAGGTTTTTTTGTGCGGTAAAATTTCGGGCAGCGTAGGCGTTGCCAAAAACCACCGTGATGACCCTGTGGGAATCCTGCAAGCGCGTGATGAATTCGATTTCTTCTGATTTTAATCCAAAGTTTCTGCGTGGATTATTGCTCATTCCCATCACCCCTACCACGATGGTGCTGTATTCTTTCAAATTTTCCTCAAGTGCGGCAAAATTATCCCGGTTGCTGTTTCCCCGAAGGGTGTAATGCGTGAATTCGGAATACTTGTCCAGGAAGTTCTTAAAGGTTTTTCCCCCGTTTCCCACGGTGATGGATGCCATTCGCTCCATGTCCAGGTGCCGTACGGGAATGGCATCTTCTTCGTTGGTTACTACCGTAAGCGAGGAGGCATAGAGTTGTTCGATAAGGGCCTTTGTGCCGAAATTGCTCAATCGCTCCACCAGGCGATGGGTGTTGACCTGCTGCTTTTGGTGCAATCCTGCCCAGTATTTTGCGCGCAATATTTTGCGTACCCGGGAATCAATTTCCGCTTCACTTATTTTTCCATCGGCTACGGCTTGCTTAATCAAGGCTTTGGATTGGGGTACATCCTCTGCGTAGAGCAGTACGTCGTTTCCGGCGAGTAACGCCAATACATCCACTTCTCCGGGTTTGTACAAGTTACTGACACCTTTCATATTGAGTGCGTCGGTAAAGATGAGTCCCTGAAAATTCATGTCGTTTTTCAGCAGGTCGGTGACTACCTTTGGAGACAGGGTGGTGGGTAATTTTTCTTCACTCCCCAGACTGGGGACGTGCAGGTGGGCCACCATGATGCTCATCAGGCCCTGGTTGATGAGTTCCCGGTACGGATACAGGTCGATGTCCATTATCCGCTCCCGACTGTTGTGAATCACGGGGGTGGTATAGTGGGAATCGGCATTTGTGTCCCCGTGGCCCGGAAAATGCTTGGCATTGGCCATAACGCCATGATCCTGCATTCCCTTCATGTAGGCCAGGGATTTTCTGCTTACCAGTTGCTTGCGTTCACCGAAGGAGCGGTACCCAATGACGGGGTTTTCCGGGTTGGAATTCACGTCTACCACCGGTGCAAAATTGATGTGCATGCCCATTTCTTTAAACTGCCGTGCAATTTCTTTCCCCATCTGATAAACCAGCTCGTCGTTTGCGGCTGCACCCAGGGTCATCTGTTTCGGAAATTGCAGGACGCTATCCAGCCGCATGCCGAGCCCCCATTCTGCATCCATGGCGATAAATAGAGGCGTTTTTGCCAGGGACTGGTAGTGGTTGGTGAGTGCTGCCTGCCGTACGGGGCCTCCCTGAAAAAAGATGAGTCCCCCCAGGTTTTGCTCTTCGATCAATCGGGAGATTTCCTCTTTGTGGGCAGGCCCTTGATTGGAATAAGCCGCTACCATAAACAATTGCCCTAGTCTTTCGTCGAAGGTCAGGGAATTAAAAACACTGTCTACCCAGGCTTGCTGCTTTACTATGTTTTCACCAAGCAGGGGGTCGGAGTTGCCAACGGGAGGGGATGCGGAAACCGGTCCGAAAAGGAAGAGTATACTAAAAAGTAATGCGTAAACTTTTTGACACATGGGTGTGTTAAAATTTTATTGGTACTAATTTAAGAATAACTTTGCAATCAACACCGTGCTGAATTGATCAAACATACGTATTTTCCGTTCGTCTACCTAGTTAAAAGTGATGAGCAGAAAATATCTTATTCAAAAAACAATAGTTGAATAAATTAGGTTTCTCGCCCGGCGCGGTTTTTTCACTTGCCGAAAGGAAAAGACGCCAGTTGGTGGCTTTTCTTTCCAAAGATTCTTGCAGTCAAATTTCTACGAACATGAAGTTTCCATCCATATTCAGGGTCAATCAACCAAGAAGGTTTCAAATCAATCCAAGACATTACGATCCGGTAAAAGAAGAGATTCATCAGCGTACGGAGAACATCAAGCGGGAACTCGAAGCCCGGGGTGTACTGGAGTACGAAGACCGGGAGGAGTTGGATCGCCGCTACTCCCACGGCTCGAGTATTCGTGGGGCATTCACCAGTGGAAGCCCCATCAAAAAGCAGCCTTCTACGGTCATGCAAAGTGCCGGGATGATGCGCATGATAATTTTTGTCTTACTGGTGGCTGGTTTTGGCGGGTACCTGTATATCGGTCCGGATTTCTTTTATTACCTGCTGTACCTGGGAGCTGCCGTGGCATTGCTTGTGTCCTTATTTAAATTAAAACCCTCGAAAAAGAAAGCTACATGAATGACCTGATTCAGTTGTTGCCGGATGCCATCGCCAATCAGATAGCTGCTGGCGAAGTGGTGCAGCGTCCGGCTTCTGCGCTGAAGGAACTATTGGAAAACGCCATCGATGCCAAAGCCAGAAACATTTCGGTGGTGGTGAAGGAGGGGGGCAAATCGCTGATTCAGGTAGTGGATGATGGGATGGGCATGTCCATCACGGACGCACGCATGTGCTTCGAGCGCCATGCCACCTCGAAAATCCGAAAATCGGATGACTTATTTGCGATCCGGACACATGGGTTTAGGGGCGAAGCCATGGCCTCTATCGCGGCTGTCGCTCAGGTAGAGATGAAGACCAAGCGTAGCGAGGACGAACTGGGAACAGTCATTGTGATTGAGGGATCCTCCGTGAAAAAGCAGGAGCCGGTCGTTTTCCGGGAAGGGACCTCGATTTCGGTAAAGAACCTGTTTTTCAACGTGCCGGCCCGCAGAAATTTTCTTAAATCCAATGCCGTAGAAACGCGTCACCTGGTGGAGGAGTTTCAGCGGGTGGCGCTAGCCTATCCGGAGGTGGCATTTACGTTTCACCAAAACGACATGGAGCTGTTCAACCTGGATTCCGGCAAACTCAGCAAACGAATACTCGGCATATTTGGCAAACAGTACCGAAATCAACTCATCGTGTGTCAGGAAGAATCGCCCCATATTTCCATCAAAGGATACATTGGGAAACCCGAGCAGGCGAAACGGACCCGGGGAGAACAATATTTTTTTGTCAATAACCGATTTATAAAAAGCAATTACCTGCACCATGCGGTCATGAATGCCTTCGAGGCGCTGATCGGTAGCGATCAACACCCGTTCTACGTGTTGTTTTTAACGATTGACCCCAAACACATCGATATCAACGTACACCCCACCAAAACGGAGATCAAATTTGACGACGAGCGAACCATCTACGGGGTGGTTCGTTCGGCCGTGAAACAGGCCCTGGGGGCCCACCATGTGGTGCCCATGATCGATTTTAGCCAGGATGTCAACATTGCAGATACCTGGGAAAAGGACGAAGCCAAACGCCAGGAGCTTCGCAGCGAAAACGACTACCGTACCTATCGGGGTCCCAGCCTGCTAAACAAGGGGGTCAAAGGTTGGGAGCAATTGTTCCAACAAAACCCGGAAGACCTGGCCTTGCAGTTTGATCCCGACAAGGCACCACCGGAAGAAGAGCAGTTGCTTACTTTCCCTAGCAAAGCAAACCAACGGGAAGCTGTTCAGCCCCTACCCGGGCAAGGGCCGCTGGGATCGGGTAAAACCTTTCAGGTAGAACAGGCCTATATTGTAGCACAGACCTCCTCGGGCTTGTTGATTTTTGATCAGCAGGCGGCGCACCAGCGCATCCTGTACGAGCAGTACTTGCGGCAGTTGGAACAGTCCGGTGGGGCTTCGCAGCAATGCTTGTTTCCCCAAACCATCCACTTGAGCCCGGCGGACTTCGCATTGGTGATGGATTTGAAAGAGGAGTTAAATGATTTGGGCTTTCAACTGACCGCCTTTGGTCAGCATTCGGTATTGATCAATGGGGTCCCTGCGGACGTGTCCATCGCCAGTGAAAAAGTTCTGGTGGAGGAACTGCTGGAGCAATTCAAACATTTCAAGCAGGAGCTTTCCCTGGGCAGAAAGGAAAATCTGGCAAGATCTTTGGCGAAAAAAACGTCTATCAAACGGGGAGATCCGTTGAAATACCAGGAAATGGAAAACCTGGCCGGTCAACTATTTGCCTGTCAAAACCCCAATTACAGTCCGGAGGGCATCAAAACCTTTGTTAAATTAGATTTGAGTAAAATAGAGCAATTTTTCCATTGATGAATTAAAATCGTATCCTATGTTTAGAGCCCTTACCCCCATCGTGAAAAACTTGCTATTGATCACTGTGGGGATGCACGTAGTCGTATCTTTTTTTATGCCGCAGCTGAAAAATCTCTTTGCACTCTATTACGTGGAAAGCCGGTTTTTTATGCCGTTTCAGTTTGTCACCTACATGTTTATGCATGCTGACTTCTGGCATTTGTTCAGCAACATGTTTGGCCTGTTTATCTTCGGGCCGCTGCTGGAGCAGTTCATGGGGCCGAAAAAGATCCTAATCCTCTGGATGGTTTGCGGGATTGGGTCCGGGGTACTCTACTCGGGATACAATGCCTACAAAATGGGCAGCCTCAACGACCGGATCGAAGCTTTTACCGATAACCCCGATCCGGAATCCTTCAACCGGTTTGTGTCGGACAACCGGCATTTGTTCAATCCGGTTATCTATGAATTTGTGGACGAATACAGCCGAAATCCCGAAAGTCAGGAGCTGGAGTCCCGCGCCAAACGCACCATGTTGGATGTACGGGATCGGCAGGCGAATGTTCCGATGGTGGGAGCTTCCGGAGCGTTGTTTGGGATTCTCATTGCCTTTGGTATGCTCTTTCCCAATACCCAGTTGTTTTTGCTGTTCCCTCCCATGCCGGTAAAAGCAAAATACCTTGTCTTGTTTTATGGACTATACACGGTTTATAATATATTTGTATCGAATCCCACAGATAATGTAGCTCATTTTGCGCACCTTGCCGGGTTGGCCATCGGTGCGGTATTGATTACCTATTGGAAGAAGGACAGAAGAAATTTCTATTAAAACATCATGTACGGAGGATTTTGGTATCATATCAGGCACGCCTTTGACCACAAAGACAATGGTCTCTATAAAATTATTGCCATCAATTTGATCGCATTTTTGGTCTTGATGGTGCTGCGGGTATTTCTTACCATTGGTGGTGCCGAAGAGCTTTACCGCTCCATTGTCTCCGTTTTTATGATGCCGGCCTCTCTGCCCAGGTTTGTGACACAACCCTGGACCCTACTTACCTACATGTTTTTTCATGAAGGCTTCTTTCATATCATATTTAACTTGTTGTTTTTGTATTGGTTTGGGCTTTTGGTTCAGGAATACCTGGGTAGCAGAAAGCTGGTAAACCTGTACATTCTGGGAGGAATCGCAGGCGGATTGCTATACATGGTACTTTATAACATTGCCCCGTATTTTAGCGATCGGGTGGATGGAGCACTGATGCTGGGAGCCAGTGCCGGTGTATATGCCATCGTGGTAGCCGCCGCAACGCTTCGACCCGATACCCAGTTTCACCTGCTATTGCTCGGACCGGTAAAAATTAAATACATTGCCATTTTCTACGTCTTGATCGCGTTTGCCAATTCTGCGGGATCAAATGCCGGTGGGGAATTGGCACACCTGGGCGGAGCCGCTCTCGGGTACCTGTACATCTTACAGCTCCAAAAGGGCGTGGATATGGGCAAGCCCGTTCAGGCAGTTGGCTTGTTTTTTGAGAAATTGTTCTCGCAAAAACCAAAAGTGAAGGTAACCTACCGACGGGGTAGCGATAACGTGAAAACCAAAGGTGGAACGGCACCCGTCAATTCGGGCAGCAGCGGCAGCAAAAGCACACAGGAAGAAATCGATCGAATTCTCGATAAGATTGCCGAAAAAGGCTACGATAACCTGAGCAAGGAAGAAAAACGCAAACTTTTTGATTTTAGTAACAAGGATGTTTGATCCGGGTTAGCTCACCGTTCGTAGCCCAATATTTTTTTGTATTGTCTAAGACCTTCGTCGGTCAAAAAAGGCAAGACCATGGAAAAAACGAGCTTGCTGTAATACTGGTGGTGAAATGAGTCTTGCCCAAAAATCACCAGATTGTGAATGGGCCAGTAATCGGATAGCATGGTCATCTGATTGGCCAGGTTTTCAAAGCTACCCGTAAAGTTTTCTTTTTCAAACACATTTTCCTGACTCATCTTGTGAAAAAGGTGAATCAGTTGGGTCTTACGCAGGGAAATGAGTTCAAAATACCGATCTTTTACCGCCTCGTGCCGGTTGATGATGGTTCCCAGATCCAAAAAAAAGAAGCGGTACTTTTCCTGAATCCGGTAAGAAGCCAGGGTACTCGTATACAACTTTTCCAGCGAACTGCCATTTTGGTCAATTTCTGCCGCGGCTGCATCCGATTCGTTGCACAGGCGGTAAAAGATCCGGACGATCAAATCGTCAAAATCTCGTACATCCCGGTATAAATCTGAAGGACGGATTTGCAATTGGTCTATCAAACGGTCCATATCTGTCCCTTGGTAGCCCTTTTCGTTCAAAACGGGTAGTGATTTTTCTATGATGGCAGGAAGGTCCATTTAATTTACTCTATTTCGTATTTCAAAGTTAAAAAAAAGTAATTCATATCCTAATTTTCCCGTTGTCTAATTACCACTCTATTTTATTCGCCAACTGCCCACAGGCAGCATCGATGTCCTGTCCCCGTGATTTTCGGACCTTGGCGATGATTCCGGATTCCTCCAATATCCGCAAATACAGGGCTACCTTATCGGGTGCGGCCTGTCGAAATTCCCCGTCATCAATGGGGTTGTATTGAATAATATTGACTTTTGAAGGGATTTTTTTGCAAAACCTGGCCAATGCCCTGGCATGTGTTTCGTCGTCATTGATCCCTTCCCAAATCACGTATTCAAAGGTCACTTTTCGTTTGGTTTTGGAATACCAATAGGCCAACGCATCGGCCAGTTCTTCGACGGTATTGCTCTCGTTGATGGGCATCAGACGCGTTCGGGTTTCGTTGATGGCCGAATGCAGGGAAAGTGCCAGATTAAAACGAACCCCGTCATCCGCCAGTTTTCGGATCATCTTCGCAATCCCCACTGTCGAAAGGGTAATCCGCCGGGGGGAAATTCCCAGGCCCTCGGGAGAACAGATTCGCTCAATGGCGGCTAGCACATTTTGGTAATTTAGCAGGGGCTCTCCCATTCCCATAAACACGATGTTGGTCAGGGGCCGGTCAAAATACATCCGGGCCTCTTCCTGAATGGCTACCACCTGATCGTAAATCTCATCCGGGTTTAGGTTGCGCATTCGTTTCAGCCGGGCTGTCGCACAGAAGTTGCAGTCCAGACTGCAGCCGACCTGGGAAGAGACACAGGCCGTAATTCGTTTGGAAGTAGGGATCAACACCGATTCCACGATTTGATTGTCAAACAACTTCACGGCATTTTTGATGGTCCCGTCGGTGCTGCGTTGAAGCTGATCGACCCGAATGTGGTTAATCGTGAAATTTTCCTTCAAGTGTTCCCGGGTGGCCTTCGATAAATTGGTCATGTCATCGAAGTTTTTGAGCGATTTGTTCCACAGCCATTCGTAGACCTGCTTGGCTCGGAATTTTTTTTCGCCCACCGTCTCAAAATACGTTTCCAAATCCGGAAGGCTTAATTTTCGAATGTCTTGTTTGTCGTGTTCCTGCATTTTTCTGCTTGTTTCGGGCCCGTAGTAAACAAAGCTTCTCGGTACCTTGGTTCCTGCCCAACTGCCGTTCTGCCCAACTATTTTGCCAGGGGCAATTACCGGCGTTGCGGAAGGAGGGCTCCCGTTTCCTTCAGTTTTTGCATGAGTATGTTTTCGAGCGAGGCCGCCTTTTCGGGATGGCTTGCTGCCAGGTTTTCGGTTTCTCCCGGGTCGTTGTCCAGGTTATACAGTTCACTGAGCCCTGTCTCGTAAAAATGGATCAATTTCCAGTGGTCCTTCCGAATGGCGGAACCGGGTTTCCAGGCACTGCCATGGTAATGGGGGTAATGCCAAAACAGTTCCTCCCGCTCAATTTGCCCGTTTTCGAGGATCAATGGACTCAAGTCCTTCCCATCGCCGGCATCGTGCGGGATTTGGGCCAGGCTAAGGAGGGTGGGAAATACGTCCATGCTAACCACCGGAGTCTCCGATACACTGCCCTGCCGGGAAATACCCGGCCCCTGAACAATGAAGGGCACCCGGATGCCCCCTTCGTAGCACCAACCTTTGCCCGCCCGAAGCGGGCCGTTTGCCGTGGGAGCACCTTCCGTAAACAAGGTAGACAGGCCTCCATTATCGCTGGTGAACACGACCCATGTGTTATCCGAAAGCCCTGCATCTTCCAAGGCCTGAAGCAGCCTGCCTACATTTTCGTCCATGGCGGAAACCATCGATGCATAGGCCGCATTGTCCTGAATGAGTTTGGTTTGGCCCGTTCCTTCCGGCCGATACGCCTGCTGCCCGGGTTTGGTTTCCAGATTTTCTTTTTTGCGAAGGAAGTAATCGTGTTTGGTTGGCGCAGCCTGTATGGGGGTATGCACCGTGTAAAAGGCCAGGTACAGGAAAAATGGCTCTTCGCCTCGTTGCTGAATAAATCGAATGCTCTCCGACGTAAGTCGTTCCGTGAGGTATTCCCCTTCCGGCCCGTCTTCCAGTCGGGGATTTCCATAGGGGGAATAGTACCCGTTTGCCTGTCCTTGTTTTAATTGCGGCGCTCCCACACTCCAGCCACCGATGTTTCGGTCAAATCCCTGGTATTCGGGCCAGTAGCGGGGTTCTTCTCCCAGGTGCCATTTCCCAACAAAGAAGGTTTGGTAGCCGTTTTCCTTAAATTTCTCTGCGAGCGTGGTTTCTTCCAGCGGCAGTTCATGGCTAATTTCCGGAGTGGCTAGCGGCCAATTTTCTTTATCCCGATTAAAGCCCGGAATCCAATCTGTAATCTGCACCCGGTTGGGATGCTTTCCCGTCATCAGGGCTGCCCGCGTTGGGCTGCATACCGGATGGGCGGAATAGGCCTGGGAAAACCGCAGGCCATTTGCAGCCATACCGTCGATGTTGGGGGTCTCGTAAAAGGTCTCCGGATGGTTGGCCCCGATATCGGCCCAACCCAAATCGTCTACCAAAATCACGATGACGTTTGGTTTAGGCGCCTCTTTTTCCACACAGGAAAAAAAACAACCTAGGCAAAATAAAGTAAGCGGGAGTTTCATGGGACCAAGACAGGCTGATTGTACCCGGCAAAGATAGGCAAATGCACGAATACATCCGATCGGTGCCCTCGGATTTCCATACAGGAAGTAGCGAGCGCCTGCCAAAAAGTCCGAAAAAGGAATCGATCCTGTTCGAAATCGGACATTTTTTCCGAGAAATCGGATTGGTTGCATATTTGATTCTAGCTGTAAAAGAAGAAAAGAAAGCAACCATAACCCGGAACACCATGGATTTCAAACAATTCACCATCAAGTCTCAGGAAGCCATACAGCAGGCACTGGAGCTGTGCACAGCCGGGCAGCAACAATTGATAGAACCTGCCCATTTGCTCAAGGGAATCATTCAAGAAGATAGCAACGTCACCGATTTTCTATTTAAAAAATTGGGAGTCAACAGTGGATTGGTTGTGCAGAAGTTGGACGAACTGATCGGGCAGCTGCCAAAGGTCAGCGGACAGCAACCTTACCTGTCCAATGCCACCAATCAGGTGCTGGAAAAAGCAAAAGGATACCTAAAAACCTTTGGAGACGAATACGTAGCGGTGGAGCATCTGGTATTGGGGGTGTTGGCCGGTACGGATAAAACGGCCCAACTCTTAAAGGATCAGGGACTGAATGAGAAAAATCTCATTGAAGCCATCAAGGAACTACGAAAAGGAAATAAAGTGACAGATCAGAACGCAGAATCAAAGTACAGGTCGCTGGAGAGGTACTCCAAAAACCTGAACGAACTTGCCAAAAAAGGCAAAATTGACCCGGTGATCGGCCGGGATGAGGAGATTAGACGGGTGCTGCAAATACTGGCCCGCCGGACCAAAAACAACCCCATCCTTCTGGGAGAACCGGGTGTAGGGAAAACCGCCATTGTGGAAGGGCTGGCTCAACGGATTGTGAGCGGGGATGTGCCGGAAAACCTCAAGAGTAAAATCCTTATTTCCCTGGACATGGGATTGCTCGTAGCGGGCGCCAAGTACAAGGGAGAGTTTGAAGAACGCCTAAAGGCTGTTATCAAGGAAGTGACCGATTCGGAAGGGGAAATCATCTTGTTTATTGATGAGATTCACACGCTAATCGGAGCAGGTGGGGGCGGAGAAGGGGCCATGGATGCAGCAAACCTGCTGAAACCGGCATTGGCCAGGGGTGAATTGCACGCCATCGGGGCGACCACCCTTAAAGAGTATCAAAAATACATCGAAAAGGACAAAGCCCTGGAGCGTCGGTTTCAGCAAGTCATCGTCGATGAACCGGATGCTATGGATGCCATCTCCATTTTACGGGGAATCAAAGACAAGTACGAACTGCATCACGGAGTGCGGGTAAAAGACGATGCCGTGATTGCGGCAGTAGAACTTTCGCAGCGGTACATTTCCGATCGGTACCTTCCGGACAAGGCCATTGACCTGATGGACGAAGCCGCCGCCAAATTGCGTATGGAAATTGATTCGCTGCCTCAGGAGTTGGACGAGCTTAATCGCCGCATCATGCAGTTGGAAATCGAGCGGGAAGCCATCCGACGTGAAAAAAACAAGGACAAGGAGGCCGTGCTAAGCAAGGAACTGGCAGAACTTTCGGAAAAGAGACAAGGTATCAAGGCCAAGTGGGAAAGCGAAAAAGCGGTCATTCAGGGCATACAGCGGGAGAAGGAAAATATCGATAAATTCAAACTGGAAGCCGAACAAGCGGAGCGAGCCGGTGATTTTGGAAAGGTGGCGGAAATTCGCTACGGAAAAATCGGAGAAAGCGAGAAGAAGCTGCAGTCCTTTCAGCAGCAGCTAAAGGAAATGCAGGAAGGATCGCCCCTGCTGAAGGAGGAGGTAGACCACGAAGACATTGCGGCGGTGGTCAGCAAATGGACCGGGATTCCGCTATCAAAAATGATCCAAAGCGAGCGCGAAAAGCTGCTTCACCTGGAAGAGGAGTTGGGCAAGCGCGTGGCCGGACAGCGGGAAGCAATCGTGGCCCTTTCGGATGCCGTTCGACGTAGCCGTGCAGGCTTGCAGGATCCCAAGCGTCCGATCGGTTCCTTTATTTTCCTGGGCACCACCGGTGTAGGGAAAACCGAATTAGCGAAAGCGCTGGCCGAATACCTGTTTAGCGATGAAAATGCCATGGTCCGCATCGATATGTCGGAATACCAGGAACGACACGCCGTGAGTCGCCTGGTGGGAGCGCCTCCCGGTTACGTCGGTTACGACGAGGGAGGACAGCTGACCGAAGCGGTACGCCGAAAGCCTTACTCCGTGGTATTACTAGACGAGATCGAGAAGGCCCATCCGGATGTATTCAATATCCTGCTGCAGGTACTGGATGATGGCAGGCTGACGGACAACAAAGGCAGGGTGGCCAATTTCAAAAACACGATTATCATCATGACTACCAATATTGGGTCCACCTTGATACAAGAGCGCTTTGAAAACATGGATGCCTGGAACAAGGAACAGGTGATGGAAGAAACCAAAGAAGAAGTGTTTGGCTTGCTGAAAAAATCGGTTCGCCCGGAGTTTCTGAACCGAATCGATGAAACCATCATGTTTGAACCCCTTAACCGGGAAATCCTGCGAAAAATTGTGGATATCCAATGGAAAGAAGTACAAAAACGACTGGCGGAAGCTGGAATCGAATTGGAAGCCACACGGGAAGTGCTGGACTACCTGGGCGAGGTAGGTTTTGATCCCCAATACGGGGCGCGGCCACTAAAGCGAACCATGCAACGCCTGGTTTTAAACGAGCTTTCCAAGCAGATTCTAAGTGGTTACATCAAAAACGATAGCGCCGTATTGGTGGACCTGGATGCAGACAGGCAGGTGTATTTCAAAAATGTGGATGAAGTAGGTGTAGAGTAATATGCGGCCCATGTGGCCGGGATAGAAACAGCAAGCAGCTGGCCAAAGATTTGGTCAGCTGCTTTTTGTTTGCCCACGGATTATGAAGCCGTTCCGAAATAATTCACTCCTTGTGAAGTCAAAACGCCGCTTGGGTTGTACCTTGTATGCATGGACTACCAGCAACTGATCGAAGAAGTATATCAGGAAGTCAACGACCTGAATCTACGGGGCATGGTAGCGGACTACATTCCCGAATTGGCAAAGGTATCCGCTGACCGGTTTGGCATGGCCCTGATCGACTTGAACGGGGAGGTTTACGGGGTTGGCGATTACCAGGAGCCTTTTTCCATTCAGAGTATTTCCAAAGTATTCACCCTGACAATGGTTTTTCATGTTTTTCGGAGCAAACTCTGGTCACGCGTTAACGTAGAACCTAGCGGCAACCCCTTCAACTCCATTGCCCAACTGGAGTACGAAAAAGGCATCCCCCGAAACCCCTTTTTGAACGCAGGGGCCCTGGTGATTACCGATGCCCTTACGAGCAAATTTGAAAATCCCGTCCGTAGTATACGGGAGTTTATTGACGAGCTGGCAGGACAGCATTGCGTTCGGATCAATGAAGAGGTGATGCACTCCGAACTGCTGCATGCGGAGCGGAATACGGCCATGGCTTATTTTTTGAAGGCCTACCAAAACTTTGACAATGACATACAGGAAGTCATCCGCACCTACGTGTCGCAGTGTTCCATTGAAATGAGTTGCGAGGAACTGGCCAAAGCGTTTTCTTACCTTGCAAACGACGGCTATTCCCTCTTTGCAAAAAGGGAAATCCTAAACGAAAGTCAATCCCGCCGTGTCAATGCACTCATGCTCACCTGCGGCTTTTACGACGAATCCGGAGAATTTGCATTTCGCGTGGGCTTGCCCGGAAAAAGCGGTGTCGGCGGCGGGGTGGCTGCGGTACTTCCCGGAAAATTCAGCATCGCCGTCTGGTCGCCCGAATTGAACGAAAAGGGAAATTCTGTCAAGGCGATCAAGGCCCTTGAACTCCTGACAGATAAGCTAAAGTTTTCGCTCTTCTAGACCAGGTTGGCGGTTCGCCACATGGCCCTTGAAGTTGCGGCCAGCGCCGGCTCATTGTCCATGGCGTTTAGTTTGGCATTGAATGGTTCCGCACGTACCGGACCGTCGTAGCCGATGTTGACAAGGGCCTGCATGAAGCCCTTCAGATCGATTAAGCCACTTTCTCCCGGGAGTTGGCGCTCGCCGTCTATTTGTTCGATAATGCTTCTTCCAGCCGTGGCGTCATTGAGGTCGCAGGTCACGATTTGATCGTTGCTTAGCTTTTCCAGATCGGCGACACTTTCGCTAGAGGTGTACCAGTGAAAACTATCCAGCTGTACCCCTACGTTTGGGCGCCCGATGTCAGCAATGAGGTCTTGCACTTCTTTCAGTGTCCCCACAAAAGGGTACCGGTTGATGATTTTCAGGTTTTTTGTACCCACGTACTCAAACCCTAGTTTCAGCCCTTCTTCTCCCAGTATTTGGGCAGCCAGGCCGAGGCGCTGACTGTGTTGCTTTAGGTTTTCCAGGTAGGGCAGTTCGTTGTGGCTGGGCATGATCCAGGTATTCACCCGGCTTACCCCCGCCTCCCGCAGGCGAACGGCAATTTTGGGCAATTCTTTAATCCCTGCTTCGTAGGTAGCCTTGTCTTTGCGGAAATCCACCGGCAGACCGGCCGAATCCCAACTGAGCTGCTGTGCGGCCTTTCGGGCCAAAAATTCATCCAATTTGCCCGGGGACATTTCCATCAGCTGCGCAGGAACAGGCAGGATGGCTTCAAACTTATGGGCCACGGCTTTGTCAATCATTTCTTCCTGACTGATTTTTACGCCTATGGCGTAGGGGTTCAGGCTTATCCGGAATTTTCGTTGGAGGAAATCGGGAGCGGCCTGGGCCAGGTAGGGAGCGGTAGCCAATCCCAGGCTGAGGGCACCGCCTCGCTGAATAAATGTTCTTCGGTTCATTGGATGTTTGCTAATATTCGTGACTGATTAGGATAGAATTTCCCGAATGACATGCCCTTCCACGTCCGTTAAGCGGAAAGGCCTGCCCTGAAAATCAAAGGTAAATTGCTCGTGGTCAAATCCCAAAAGTTGGAGGATGGTGGCATGAATATCGTGTACGGAAACGGTATCTTCCACACCGGAAAATCCGAATTCGTCTGTGAGCCCGTGCGCCGCTCCTTTCTTGATACCGCCCCCGGCCATCCACATGGTAAAGGCATCGACGTGGTGATCCCGGCCCTTGTAACTCTGGGTTTTTCCTTCCCTGTTTTCCTGCATGGGGGTGCGGCCAAATTCTCCTCCCCATACCACCAGCGTTTGGTCCAGTAGGCCTCGTTGCTTGAGGTCGGTCAATAGGGCGGTAATGGGGCGGTCGATTTCGCGGCATTTGTCTTTCATGCCCAGGTCAATGGCGGTGCTTTCGCCGGTACCGTGTGCATCCCATCCCCAATCGTAGAGCTGTACGAACCGGACGCCTTTTTCTACCATTTTGCGTGCAAGCAGGCAGTTATTGGCGAAGGATTCCTCTCCCGGCTGGGTGCCGTAGAGCTGGTGGATGTATTCCGGTTCTTCGTTGATATTCATTACCTCCGGCACCTCAATTTGCATGCGGAATGCCATTTCGTACTGGTTGATTCGGGCGAGAATTTCCGGATCCGCATAGGCCTGGAAATCTGCCTCGTTGATCCCGTTGATGGCGTCGAGCATTTTTCGTTTCAGGCTTCGTGACATGCCTTTCGGGTCCTCGATGTACAATACCGGATCCCCTTGTGAACGGCATTGCACCCCCTGGTAGACGGAGGGTAAAAAACCGCTTCCCCAGACGCTTTTTCCAGCGTCAGGTGTTTTTCCTCCGGAGGTGAGTACCACAAATCCGGGCAGGTTTTGGTTTTCGGAGCCCAGGCCGTAGGTCACCCAGGAACCGATGCTGGGCCGGCCCAGTCGGGGGCTACCCGTTTGCATAAACAGCTGGGCAGGACCATGATTAAATTGATCCGTATGAACGGCTTTCAGGAAAGCCACTTCGTCCACGACCTGCTTGAAATGAGGCAGGTAATCCGACACCCAGTTGCCCGACTCGCCGCACTGCTCAAAGTTGGCTTGGGGGCCGAGCAGGTTGGGACGGCCACGGATAAAGGCAAATTTTCTTCCCTGCAGCAGGGATTCCGGACACTCCTTGTTGTGAAGCCGCGCCAATTCGGGTTTGTAATCAAACATTTCCAGCTGGGAGGGGGCACCCGCCATGTGCAGGTAGATCACCGATTGCACCTTTGGTGTAAAGGGAGGTGCCATAGCAGACAGGGGGTTGAGGTCTCGCTCGGAAAGTTGCATGCGCCGGGGTTCCGGGGCCTGGCAGCCGCCGATGAGTGATCCCAAAGCCAGGCCGCCCATGCCACTTACACAGCGCTGAATAAAATGCCTGCGGGTTTGGGTCTGCAGTTCCCGTTCCAGTTTCTCAGCCAGTAATTTTTTGAGGGTGTCCATGTCAGGATTTGGTTAGGAATTCATCCAGATTCAATAGTGCATTGGCGACCACCGCCAGGGCCGCCAGTTCGGGGTCTTTGTCGGCTTCCGCGGCGAACTGAAGCCAGTCCTTCAGGGCCTGCGGATCCTGCGCAAAATCTTCGTGCGCAAAATCCCGGAGGTCTTTCAGGTAGCGGTGTTTCTCCGCGGTGATGGGCTGTAGCAGCAGCTTTTCGTAGGCCCAGGAGATCGGGTCTTCGGCGCCGGACTGCTGCATGCGCAGCGCCAGCTGGTAGGCAGCCTCCTGGTATACCGGGTCGTTTAAGGTTACCAGGGCCTGCAAGGGCGTATTGGTCACCGTGCGGTCGATGGTACATACCTCCCGGCTTCCCGCATCAAAGCTGATAAAGGACGGGTAGGGGCTGGTGCGCTTTAGAAGGGTGTATACCGCGCGTCGGTACCGGTCTTCCCCCTCGCTGGTTTTCCAGGATTCTCCGTTATAGACGGTTTGCCAAACATTGTCCGGCTGGGGCGGCATGACCGGTTTGCCGTACATCTTGTCGCTTAGTAGGCCCGTTGCTGCGAGTGCCTGGTCCCGGATTTGTTCCGCACTGAGTCGGAACCTCGGTCCCCGGGCGTACCATTGGTTGTTTGGGTCTTTTTCGTGCAGCAAGGCCGAAGAGACGGAAGACTGACGATAGGTACCGGATAGCACCAGGTCTTTAATCAACGGTTTCAATCGCCAGTCGTGGTCTTCCATGAGCCGAACCGCCATCCAGTCCAGCAGTTCCCGGTGGCTTGGAGGATCGGATTGGGTGCCCATGTCTTCCAAGGTGCTTACCAGTCCCCGTCCAAATAATTGCGCCCATATTCGGTTGGCAAGGGTGCGTGCCGTAAGGGGGTTTTCCTCGCTGGTTAGCCAATAGGCCAGACCCAGGCGGTTTTTCGGCCAGGCGGCATCCCAGCTGTTGAGCACGGTCGGTACATTTGGTGCCACTTCCTCGCCTTTGAGCATCCAATTGCCCCGTTCAAACACATGGCTCGTTCGCTTCATGTAATCCGGATTTTCGATCATAATCGGAACGGAAGGGGTAGTTGTGTTGAGAAGCGCCAGGAAATCCCGATCGGTCTCTGCGTGCCCGGGTTGGTTTTTTCCGGGCAACTCCGGAAAAAAGGCCAGCCAGTTGATGGCCGAGGTGGTTTGCTGGGGGCCAAGCCGCCGGTTTTCCATGCGAAAATACAGGTCTACTTTTTCGTTAACTTTTTTGATAGGAAACCGCCGGATGACCCGTCCCTCCGTTTTATCCAGGGTAAACCGGGCCAAGATCTCTCCCTCAGGCCCGTCCTTACGAATGGTCAGCAGGCTTCCTTCGTTGGCCGTCCAATAGTTTAGGTAAATATAGGGGGATCCACCGGTGTAGATTCCCCGAAAATAGCAGGAGCCCTGGTCCCAAAGTCCGAGCCATTTGGTGTCGATCAATTCTCCGTTTTCAAAATCCTCCGCCAGGTGTGCATGGTACTTGGGCTCCTGGTAGCGTAGGATGGCTCCTACTTCTTTTTCCAGATCCTTGCTCCCATGGCGGGCGGCCCAGATTTTTATTTCTTCTACCCGAACGCTGTCCTCTCCAGTGTAGAATTTTAATTTGGGCTCCTCGCCATGGGTGTCTTCATCGCGGCTGTTATTGAAGAAAGCCATGAGTTGGAAATAGTTTTCGTGGGTAAAGGGATCGTAGGGATGGCTATGGCATTGCACGCAGGCGATGGTGGTACTCTGCCAGACGTCAAAGGTGGTGTTGACCCGGTCGAGTACAGCGGCGACCCGAAACTCTTCGTCCTGCGTGCCTCCCTCGTCGTTGTTCATGGTATTGCGGTGAAAGGCTGTGGCCGTAAGCTGGTCCATGTCCGGATCGGGTAGTAAATCACCGGCGAGCTGTTCCACCGTAAATTGATCGAAGGGCATGTCGGCGTTTAGGGCTTTGATGACCCAGTCGCGGTAGGCCCAGATTTCCCGGCTGACATCCCGTTCGTAGCCCTTGGTATCGGCATAGCGTGCCAGGTCCAGCCACCAGGAAGCCCATTTTTCGCCATAGGCCGGGCTTTCCAACAAGGCATCCACCAATTCCTCGTAGCTCATTTCGTTGGATTTCCACCGGTTTACGAGTTCCTCGGAGGGTGGAAGTCCGGTAAGGTCCAGGCTCAATCGGCGAAGAAGTACCAGTTTATCCGCTTCGGGCGATGGCGCCAATTCCTGTTGGGTCAAGCCCCGGGCGATAAACCGGTCGATGTCGTTTTGCAGAAAGGCGGGTGCGGACTCGGTAAAAAAACCCGCCTGAACCGGCGTTTCGGGAGGAGTGGGTTTCGTTGGGGTTTCGTAGGCCCAGTGTTTGCCCCAGGGTGCTCCCTGTTCCACCCAGGCGGTAAGGATTTCGATTTCCTCCTCGGAAAGGGGGGCTTTCTGGTAAGGCATGCGGATTTCCGGATCGGCCGCGGTGAGGCGCTTGATAAATTCGCTGGCGCTGGCATCGCCGGGAATGATGGCCGGATGGCCGGACTCGGTGACGGCCAAGGCTTCCTCTTCAAAAAGCAGGCTGAAGCGCCCGTTTTTCTTGACCCCTCCGTGGCAGGAAATGCAGTGTTGGTTCAGGATGGGTTTTACCTGCGCGCTAAAGTCAATTTCCTTTTCTTGTGTCAGGGAATAGAAAAGTACCCCTGCGAGCAGAATACTGGCCGTTCCAATAAGAAATCCGGTTTTATTCATGGGTCGTTTTGTCACAAATACGAGTCGAAAATAGCCAGAAAAGCCTGAAATCGCAAGGTGTAGAGATATAGGATACCTTCTTTTAGTTTTCAAACGCGTTTAACCAAAGCCGATTTTTTCAAATGGGACGCGCCGAAAACGGCAACCCGCTCCGACATCTTTTCATCATGACTGGCTGATCAGTGGTTCTGACATAGGGAGGCTAGATGCGGGCCTTGCATTTACAGGCTGTTTTTTTTTTAAAGGAACTGGGTTTGCATCGGACGATTGGCCTATTTTGAACGTCTGTCCGTAGCATTTACCCACGTCAAAATGTCCGGAACCAGGTCAGCGATTCGCTTGCATTCCCACCGCCTTACACGGGTTGCCTTCACAGGCGAATACGGGAAAAGGTGTCGATCGTGTCGAATTTGAAATGCGTCACCTTCTCGCATAATAAACGCCCGATTCCCGGAAAACAACCGGTGCAAACCGACCCGGGTGAAAAAATTGTATGGCTTTTTGTTGCCATTCGATAAACACTCCAACCGTTTACTTTATTTCACTTGAAAAAGGCGTTGTGTACCAACGAGAGGTCCCTCAATAAACATTACGTAGTATCCGGGGAGTAAAGCGTTTATATCCAATTGAGTCACCGAATTCCTGATCTCCTGCGACATGATTTTCTCGCCATCGACCGTGTAGATGTGTACATGAACCACCTCTTCTGGCTGTAAACTCCCGATGGATACATTTATCGTGCCGGCGTCGGCAGGATTCGGGAAAATTAGAAACTCATTCTCGGAGCTTTTTGATTGGCTTACCTGGGTTGATATTTCGAACGTGAAACTATCTACGTCGAGGAGGTATCCCGAAGCTCCCTTAAAAACCAGGAACAGGGTTTGATCGCCCAGAAACACGGATCCGTCGGCGTAGCTTTCCGGGTCCACCACCCTGATCGCAAAAGGTGCAAATGTTCTCCAGCCACCGGTAGGCGTAACCTCAGCCCTAGCGATGAGGGTACCCTCCGGGCTACCGGTTCTGAATTCGATCGTACCTCCTGCGGTATTGCTGGATGCGATGATCTGCCCGGCCAAGGGTCCGCGCCCAAAAGCCACGTGATCAAACCGGATGTAGTCGCCGTCGTTGATATATCCCACTGCTGCCCCGGCATTGCTGGGCTGAATTCCGTTTTGGCTGGAAAAATCCTTGGCCTGAATCCCGGCATACGGATCAACAGAAGTGGATTTTTCCTGAACGATGATCGTACAAACCGCGAAAACCGAACCGTCGCTAAAACTTGTGGCCGTCACCGTGACTTCACCCGGCGCGGTCGCCGTGAATTCTCCGGTGATGTAATCGACACTTATGCCATCATTTGAAGCAAAGGCCACAAACTGATTGCTGGTGTTTGTGGGAGAAATAAGTACATCGAGATCGATGGTGTCACCGACCTGCAAGGGTTCCGAAGGGCAATTGATGAAGCGGAGCTCCTCCACTACCACCTCCGAAGGCTCGAACGTGAAGCTATCTACGTCGAGGAGGTATCCCGAAGCTCCCTTAAAAACCAGAAATAGGGTCTGATCTGCCAGATACGCGGATCCGTCGGAATAGCTTTCCGGGTCCACCACCCTGATTGCAAAAGGTGCAAATGTTCTCCAGCCACCGGTAGGCGTAACCTCAGCCGTAGCGATGAGGGTACCCTCCGGGCTACCGGTTCTGAATTCGATCGTACCTCCTGCGGTATTGCTGGATGCGATGATCTGCCCGGCCAAGGGTCCGCGCCCAAAAGCCACGTGATCAAACCGGATGTAGTCGCCGTCGTTGATATACCCGACGGCTTTACCCAGGTTGCTGGGCTGTATTCCGTTTTGACCGGAAAAATCTAAGGCCTGAATACCGGCATACGGATCAACAGAAGTAGATTTTTCCTGAACGATGATCGTACAAACCGCGAAAACCGAACCGTCGCTGAAACTTGTGGCCGTCACCGTGACTTCACCCGGCGCGGTCGCCGTGAATTCTCCGGTGATGTAATCGACACTTATGCCATCATTTGAAGCAAAGGCCACAAACTGATTGCTGGTGTTTGCGGGAGAAATAAGGACATCGAGATCGATGGTGTCACCGACCTGCAAGGGTTCCGAAGGGCAATTGATTAAGCTGAGCTCCTCCACTATCACCTCCGAAGGCTCGAACGTGAAACTATCGACATCGAGGAGGTACCCCGAAGCTCCCTTAAAAACCAGGAACAGGGTTTGATCACCCAGAAACACGGACCCGTCGGCGTAGCTTTCCGGGTCCACCACCTTGATCGCAAAAGGTGCAAATGTTCTCCAGCCACCGGTAGGCGTAACCTCAGCCGTAGCGATGAGGGTACCCTCCGGGCTACCGGTTCTGAATTCGACCGTACCTCCTGCGGTATTGCTGGATGCGATGATCTGCCCGGCTAAGGGTCCGCGCCCAAAAGCCACGTGATCAAACCGGATGTAGTCGCCGTCGTTGATATAGCCCACTGCTGCCCCGGCATTGCTGGGCTGAATTCCGTTTTGGCTGGAAAAATCCTCGGCCTGAATTTCGGCATACGGATCAACGGAAGTGGATTTTTCCCGAATCAAGGGTTCAAAGGGTTCTTTTTTAGGTCTGAAATGCCCGGGCCAATGCGCATCGGGATTTGTTTCCGGGGAATGTGAAAAATGCGCCTTTACGCTGCTACGTATGAACGAGCTACCAAAATCATCGGTACTTGGTATTCGCATCCCTATCTGACCCGGATTATTGGTATCACATTTAAATGGATCAGTTGACTTGCCCTGACTAGTTCCCACTAAAACAACCAACAATATGTGCAAGTGGAGAAGGAATACTTTCCGCATTTTCACATCGATTAATTTGTTTTTAATAGTATTTTTTTTGCTTTTCATCGAAAAATAGGTAAAAATATTCAAACAAAAAAGCGATCGATTCTTTTTTCTGGTACCTTTTTCAACGCAGAAAGCAGGGGTCGCATCATGCAGCAAAGGCAGCTTTTGGACTGCACATCCCTCAAAAAAAACTACTTTACACTGGATGTTTCCTTTTTCCAACCCGCCTCGAACTGACAGAATTCCCATGCCTGAATATTTGGGTATCGGAGGCTCGCTCGCTGTTCAGCAAACCAAAAAATCAGGAAATGATGGATTCAGGCACACAGTTTTCCACCGCACCTTCCACAACCGCCTTCATGAATAGATCGTAGCCCGCTTCGGCGATTAACCCAGTCAGTCTGGAATTGAGGGTACGGGTGTATCGACGGTTGTGGCTTCAGGAATTTTTTTGGAGCACTATAGTTAACAAACCTGGCTGCTTTCATCGTGTTGGTTCTCTCAGGGGCTGTCAACATCACAGGTAAATATACATATCCGCAATCGCCTGTACGTTACCGTCGATTTCTTCGAACGGAACGCCCTTTCTACCCGGGACGGGTAAGGGCAAGGTGTGAACCGTACCGTTGCTGCGGTAGCTTAGCTGTGGCGAATACAAGGCAGTTTGCTGCAAAACAATCGGAGTTCCTACAAGATAGGCGAAAAATCTAAAGATTCGAGCAAAAATCCCGGTTCGATTTCCGGACCGTTGGAGACAGGCGGAAGGTAGCCGGGAAGGAGTTCAACTTGGGGAGAGATGGGAATAAAAGGAGATAGCCATTCGGGGAAGTCGATTGCGTTGGAACGCGAATGCAGTGACGTATTACCAAACCGGCAGCAGAACGGAATTGTCCCGCCTACATAGCGGCAGGCGGGGAGGCAGCACCCTATTTTAGTAAATTTGGCGTATCTGCGATGCAAACTGTTGTGGAAGGAGCAAGTCGACACCGAGGGATCCGTTCGTTAACGAAGTTTTACCACAGAAAACGTAGCTTTTTGGTACCCGTTAAAAAAATAAATGGTAGTATTAGTGGTAGAAGGCCTGTCCATTCGCTCCGCTTGACTGGCGCTGCGTATTCGAGGGCTTTGGGAAAGTGGTGTGTCACAGGAAGCATGCAACATGAAGCAACTTGGTTTTTTAGTATCTGTTTTTCTCGGCGTTAGTTCGCTCGCGTTCGGTCAATACTATACCTCCTATTTCACAGGAAATACCCGTGACGAAACAAGGGCGCCGGCTGGTGGCGTCTGTTTGATGGGCGGGGCAACCGAAGACGATCGGGCGATGACCTGGTTTCTACAGCGAGCAAACGGGGGAGACGTGCTGGTCCTAAGAACTTCCGGAAGTGATGGCTACAATCAGTACCTGTATTCCGAATTGGGCGTGCCCGTAAATTCGGTTGAGACCCTTGTCTTTCACCAGCCTGCCGCATCGGAGGAGGCATACATTCATCAAAAAATTCGGCAAGCAGAGGCGATCTGGTTTGCCGGAGGAGACCAATGGGAATACATTTCCTATTGGCGGAATAGCCCCATCGCCCGCCTGATCAACGAAGCGATCGCCAATCGAAACGTAGTGATCGGGGGCAGCAGCGCGGGGATGGCGATCCTGGGAGGCTTTTATTTTTCTGCGGAAAATGGAACGGTTTCTTCCGGAGCAGCGCTATCCAATCCCTTTGACACAAAGGTAACCGTCGATTCCCTATCTTTTATTTCCAATCCGTACCTATCGGATGTCATCACGGATACGCATTACGATAACCCAACGCGGAAGGGCAGGCATCTGGTTTTCCTAGCCCGCATTCTGATGGACTACGGAATCGAGGCAAAGGGAATTGCCTGTGATGAATATACGGCCGTTTGCATCGATGCCAGCGGTATCGCTCGGGTCTTTGGTGGTCATCCGGCGTACGATGACAATGCCTATTTTATCCAAACGAATTGCGAGTTGCCGGATGTGCTGCCTGAAAACTGTTCTCCCGGACAACCGCTGGATTGGAATCGGGGGGGCAAAGCCCTTCGGGTGTATGCGGTAAAAGGAACAAGCGAAGGCGCCAACAGCTTTGATTTGACCGATTGGGAGACGGGTAGGGGCGGCGTATGGGAATATTGGTACGTAGACCAGGGGCGGGTATACCAAAAAACCGGCAGGCAGCCCAATTGTGAGGCACCGCCGGTAGCGGAAGCGATTGGGTTTCTAATGTATCCCAATCCGGCAAGCGATTACTTGTGGATCAGGTTTGCAAACAGCGAGGCGAGTCCCGAGTCCCTAACCATTAGCAACGAACGGGGTCAGGTAATCAGACGGGCGAGCCTGGGAAATGTGGATGAAATTCGGGTAACCACGAGCGGTATGACCCCAGGTATGTATTTGATCCGGGTAGGGTACGCGGACCACCGTTCGCTGGTAAAAAAGCTACTCATCCGCTAGAAAGCGAATACACCGCTGCATTCAGACAGGAAAGCGATGCTGGGTAATGGCAAGGATTTTAGTACCCTTTCTGATAAAAACGTATGAAAACAGTAAAAATAGGTGCGACCGTTTTATCCGTACTGCTTGGCGTTCATTCGGTGGCGGCACAAGAAATTACGCTATTCGATTCCGAGGGAGAAGCAATCGCCTACATTGACGCAGCCGATGCAGATTGGACCGTTTACCTGTGGGACGGTACGCCGGTGGCCTATCTTGATTCCGAGGGAGACGCTTTTGCTATGTATGGGTTTAACGGGAAACACCTGGGTTGGTAGGAAGACGGGATGGTCAGAGATCGGGACGGATCCCTGGTTGGATTTAGAGAAGGCCGGGCGCAGGTGTATACCCGGTACCCGCCTTACAAATCCGCGAAGCAGTACAAACCCTACCCGGCGTACCGGGAACCTGCGGCCTACAAACCCTATTACAGCAACCAATTTTCATCCGAACCGCTATTGCATTTTTTGCGAAAAGGAAGGCGTTAGCAAATTCAGGCTGCATTTAGGGTTGTTGGATTCGCTTTCGGTAGTCACGCAGTAGAAGTTCTACTTTCTATAGCAGGGTGTAGGGGATAAAAAAAGCCGATTTTTAGTAATTGGTCATAAAAAAATTAGTAGTATTAGGTGACGGTGAGTGGGGGAAATTTGTGGAGGTTGATTTGGTTAGTTGCTGTTCTACTGATCTCCGGTTGTAACCATTGACCACCTTGGGGTTTGTTGTGCATGGCCAGGGAAGTAACCAAGACAATAGGAGAATCCGGATGAAACATCAGAAAAAAACGAACCTGAACGAAAACATGCCGGTGCCAGGTAGGCTAAATGGCCAAATACTACGGAAGACAAATAGTCAGAAAATTACGCCATCATTGAAGACGCAACGTAGGATCGCTGTCCCTGGTAGCGACCCTTATCGCGCATTTACACGTTAGTTTACCAAGAAATGGAAGACGTACTGTTTGACTTTATCGCCAGATACATTTCCCTGACGGAGGAAGAGAAAAAGGCCCTGATTGATTTGGACTTGTTTCACTCGGCAAAAAAGGGAGCGGTCTTACTCGAAGAGGGGCAACGTTCCAAACAGGGATATTTTGTCCTGAAGGGCTGTATTCGGACGCATTATACCATAGAGGGAGTGGAAAAGACGACTGCATTTTTTACCGAAATGGAAGGCCTGACCCCTCCCTGTGTGCTGGACGGCAAGCCCTCTACTTACGCCGTTTCCTGCGTGGAAGACACGATTCTTACGATTTCCGACCCGAGCATGGAAGCCGAAATTTTTCAAAAATTCCCCAAGTTTGAAACCATGTGCCGGGTCTTGTCCGAAGAATTGTTGGTGAAACAACAAATGGATTTCGATGCCTTCAAGACCTCTTCACCCGAGCAACGCTACCTCGATCTCCTGGAAAAACGACCCGATTTAATCCAACGGGTTCCCCAGTACCAATTGGCCAGTTTTTTGGGGATTCAACCGCAATCGTTGAGCCGCCTACGGGCGAGAGTTGTCGAAAAAAGCAAGCATTGAGCCACCCTTCTTAACTTAAGTGAAGGAATTTGGGCCAGCCTTCCACCTATTTTTGTCCCATCGATTTACCAAAATGGAGCGGACATGCAAACAAACAAACGATGGCTGGGTCTAGTCGTCCTGTTGACGATTAGGTGTACCGTGAATGCGCAATATACCGAAAAAGATGGGCGCTACTTCGTGGGTAGCACCTTCGCCCTGCTGGGCAATTTTGTCCAGACGAATGCGCCGGATTTTGCCCAACTTAACCTTGGTTTCCGGCTAACGGCGCAGGACGTGCTATCCCTGGAACTAAAAACCTGGAAATGTGCCTGGCCGCTGGGTATACATCCAACAAACAGCGCCTACGGCGACCCCAACACCGCCTTTCCCGAATACATCCGAGAACACGGCTTTGCCCTGGTGTACCAGCGGTTTTGGTGGAAAGGCCTGTATGCCGGGGTCCATATCATGAACGCCTGGCAACGGTTTGTTGACGAAAACGGACAGAAAATAGGAAACGGCTTCCAACTGTTTACCACCTACCGCCTGGGTTATCAGATAAAGTTGTTTCACAACCGCTTTTTCATCGAACCCTCCCTTGCGATTACCCATCGCCTCTATCCTACGAAAATGCCGGATGGGTTCCGGCAGCAGGACGATCAATGGCCCAGGTTTCTATTTGGCGAACCCGGTTTGCCTGTTGGATGTAATTTCTAGGGAATGAAAGCCATTGTATGCAGCAACTACGGGGGTCCGGAAGTACTTCGGCTTTTGGAGGTAGCCAAACCCACCTGCGGGAAAAACGAGCTATTGATACAAGTGATGGCCACGGCCGTCAACAGTGCCGATGTAAAAGTGCGTGCCCTGGCCATACCGGGCTATTTAACGCCGCTCATGCGGATCGTGCTTGGAATTTTTCGACCCCGAAGACCCATTTTAGGGACCGTCTATGCGGGGGTAGTGGAAGCGGTTGGGACACAGGTCCGGCAATTCAAGCAAGGGGACCGGGTTTTTGGCAGCACAGGTTTCGATTTTGGGGCCTATGCTACTTATCTTACCGCAACGGAGAACAGTCCGGTCTCGCGGATGCCCGAAAAGGCAAGCTTTGCGGAAGCGGCTGCGCTTGTTTTTGGCGGGCAAACAGCCCATTGGTTTCTTCAACAGGCTGGCCTGCCAACTGCTAAAAAGCCCAAGCTCTTACTTATTGGTTCGACCGGCGCGGTTGGCACGGCCGCTGTTCAGTTGGCGCATGCGTACGGGGCAGACATCACCGCCGTTTGCAGCAGTGCCGGCAAGGATTTGATGGAAGGCCTGGGGGTTTCGAATACCCTCTTTTACGATACCGTGGATTACACCAAATGCGGCGGGTCCTACGATGTCGTATTCGACGCAGTCGGGGTGGTGAAAAAATCGGATATCAGGCACCTTTTGCGGGAGAAAGGTCGATTTATTTCGGTGGGCAGCTTATCTTACGCAACCGAGACAAAAGCGCAACTGGCAGCCATCAAAGCCCTCTACGAATCGGCGAAGATGCGGGCTGTTATTGACCGAACGTACTCCCTAGAAGAGATAGTGGAAGCCCATCGCTACGTCGATACCGGGAGAAAAAAAGGAAACGTGGTGATTCAGGTGGCTTCGTCCGTTTCAGAAACCGGAGGATAGGAGCGCTTCAAACCCCTAGTTGGGACAGTGCCGGACAATCGCGGGCTCCATGCACACGAAGGAGGAACGGCCTGGTGTTTTCACGATTGCTTCCTGCGCCATCGTAACGGAAGGGCTGCTTTTCCGGTACCTGCCCATGAGGATCCTCGTGTGCCGGGGAATTGCATCGAGGGGGCTTCCCTGAAAACAAAAAAAATGACGCTGATGAAACGATATGGTTACTCCATTTTCTTTTTTGCAACGGTCCTTTCCCATACGTTTGCCCAATCCGTTGCCCGTGTTGAAAGCCTACAGATTTATTCTGAGGCGCTAAATCAGGAAAGAGAATTCCTGGTGTACACACCCGTGGGATACGATGAAAGAGTTCACGAATACTTCAACGTCGTGTATGTATTTGATAGCCAAAACCGGGAGTTTTTTGATTTTGTCAGTTCCATTATTCCCTTTTTGACGGATGCCGATCCTGACCGGGCCTACCTGGTGGTAGGCATTACTTCCCCCTATAACGAGGCGCTGGACTATTCCCGCAACAACGATTTGTTGCCCGTTTTGCAGACCGAAACTTCCCTTGCCCGGTACGCGCCGTATTTTGGCAATGCCCCCAATTTTCTACGTTACGTTTCGATGGAGCTGATGCCACATATCGAAGCCAATTACCGAACCAGGGGTGGAAACATGGCAGTGGGCCATTCCTTGAGTGCATCTTTCATCCTGTATTCCCTGTTACAATCCCCCAATCTTTTCCAGAGTTACGTCGCCGTATCGCCCAATTTTTCCTACGATGAGCAGTGGCTGGCAAACGAGCTGATTACCTATGACTACTCGAAAATCCAACAGGAAACCTACCTGTATCTCAGTCATGCGGACGAAGGCATAGACTATTGGAAGGAATGGAAGCCCGCCAGAGAGAAGGTGTATGATTTTTTCAGAGAAGCGGAATCCCGAGATCGCCTCTCCGTAACGATTGCCTCCTACCCAGACAAGAATCACCTGAGCACTTTTCCAACCAGTGCCGAAAGCGCGCTAAGCGAATATTTTGAGAACTACTACGAGGCGCAGGAAGGTGTATTGTCTGAAGAGGGCTATGAAGTAAGCATTCGGGTGAAGGTACCGGATAAGAACGACACCATTTACCTAACGGGCAATCAGGAAAACCTGGGAAACTGGAATCCGGCTGCATTGAAAATGGAGAAAATTACAGATTTCGAAAGAGAGATTACGTTGACATTGAAAAGCCTTGCGCAATTCAAGTTCACCAGAGGTAGCTGGGAGTCGCAGGCCGAAGTCAAAGGCAGCTTTGGCACGGTTAAAGTAAAGCCCGAACGTCAAAGAGCGCTTTTGTTCGAAATCGAAAGTTATTACGACCGGTACTAAGCCCGATGGTACCCAGGACCAGCCGAACCCTGCTCTCGGTCAAGGGGCGCTAGTTGGGGGGTGCCGCCTGCGTTTAGGGGAGCAAATTGGCGCGCGGAGTGGTTGAGTTCAATACATAACGCCAATCCCCAGCCCGACAAATCCCCGTTTCCCGATGGTGGTCCGGAGAGTTTCCGGGGCTGTGTTGGCGATTGGGTAGGATTTTCGCCCGCATGGTTACCGCAGGAGTAGAAAATACCGGAGAGGCTGCCTTAGGGAGGCCCACTGCAGGCAGGATTGCCTGAACTAGGGAGCCAGGCAAACGCTGATAAAACCGATGTATCAAGGACAATAGAACAAGTGGAAGAGCTAGTAAAACAAGTAATGGACACTTTTGCCGGGATACTCACTTCGGTTAGTTACCGCCGAGGAGCGATCATTCACGCGTCAAATACCACCTGCAATAGCCTATTTATTGTGAAGTCTGGAATTTTACGGTCGTACTATTTTAAAGACGGAAAGGACATCACGGCTCATTTTGCCATGCGCTACGGAATGGTCGGTGCAGTGGATAGCTTACTCCGGCAGACCAAAAGTAGGTATAGCATTCAAGCGCTGGAAAACAGCGAAGTGCTGCGTATGGACTACGGCGAAATGGAGTCCTTTTTGGCAAAAAACCCCTCCCTGGAGCGGTTGGCGCGAAAGGTTTCGCAGGAGCTTTACCTGGACCTGGTGGAGCGGTTAGAGGGTATGTTATTTTTATCGGCAAAGGAGCGGTACGATCATTTGTTAAACCGCTACCCCCAGATCACCCAATACGTGGGCCTCGGACATATCGCCTCCTACCTGGGCATAACGCAGGAGACCTTGAGTAGAATTCGGAATTCGACCTGATTTTTTGACATTCGTCAAAAGTAAAGATAAGCGGGGTCTTTACTTTTGTGTGTTCACCGACGAGAAGAGATCTCATGACAATTTCTGCAAAAAACTTGTTATTGCTAGATGGCGTGGGGGCCTTGATGACGGCCACCCTGCTAACTCAGGTAGTGGCTCGGTATGAACCACTATTTGGGATGCCAAAGGCGACCGTCTACGTACTTTCGGTCGTTGCATTGGGCTTTGCGGCTTTTTCACTGGGCAGCTACTTGCTGGCAAAAAGGGGTTTTTCCCGCTATCTGGGTATGATCCTTTTTGCGAATCTTGCGTATTGTGTGGCAACTGCTACATTATTGTTCGTTTATCGCGAAAAAATAACCTGGTTGGGGATTGCTTATTTTGTCGGTGAAATCATCCTCGTTTTGGTTCTCGTCTACCAGGAATACAAAAAAGTAACACCGGGGATTGGTGGCAAACCGTTTGTATAGCATGAAAATACTGCTTCGCGGAGCTATCAAACCCTTTCTGGGGCTATCCGTTGTTCGGCCAATGCGCGTTCTCTTTCGCTCAATTTTTCTGCCGGAAGGGTGCGATTTTTAAGCACCTGACCACACCCAATACCGGAAGAAATCCGTTGATTGGCGATTTTTTTCAAAACCAGCCAACTACTTGGTTTCTTTTAGTAGGTATAGCCAATACGCTGATTTATACCTGAAAAGCCTCAGGTAGTCGCCATTGCCCATCATCATCTCTAATCAATCAAACGCGATGCTCAAAGCGGTTCCAATAAAGAAATTGCTTTGCGTGGGAACCTGTTGGCTGTCCAGGAAAATTTCATCGCTCCTACTTCTAAAGGTCCTACCTTCTACCCGCCAAAGCACATTTTCCATTACCTGCACATCCACATTTACAGAATACCCAAACGTTTGAAAGCCACTGCCGGTGGAAATGATCACTTCATCTATATCCGAATAGTACTCGGCCCTGGCGGAAACAGCCAATTTCTCGGTAGGTGTAAATCGCCCTATGAGCACAGGCGAATACCAATGATGGTAATCATTGCTACCTTTTGCCACTTGCTGGGTGCCCATATCAAAACCAGCGATCAAACCAAATTTTTCACTGATTTGAAATTGACCATAGAAATTGTGAAAATACCGCATCTGTCGGGTACTGTCCGGCGTGTCGCTGCCAATAAAGGAACTGCTGTTGAGCGTTACTTTTTCATTGGGTGTCCAGGTAAGTTGATGGCCAAAGGCCGGGGTTTGGTTGCCGGGAACGCGTTGTATGCGCTGCCAGCCATTAAGGAGTAACCCACTTAGAAACCATGCTTCATTATCACTGGTATAGGAAATTTTCGCCCCGGAGAGAAAGTAAGGGGAATTTTCTGCCAAAATACTCCGCGTCATGTTCCAACAAGTGGCCCCTTTGGCGCTTTCAAAGCCAATATGAGAGCCAAAGATGCCGGCATCGACCCACAGGTTTTTGGTTTTGGAGATTTTTACCCCCGCATTGGCCTCAAATATATTTTTCAATACGCCGGGTTCGGCCGAAAGATTGGCATTGGCATAGGTACCTGTCATCAATGCCAACGTTCCCCTTACCTGATCGTTGTCATAGGCGGCCTGAATGTACCCGAAATTTAGATTTACTTCGTTGTGCCGGTTGAAGGAGTAAAGGAAATCGGGCCGGTTGTGGTCCACGGGCTCGCCAAAATCGTACACGTAATAGGTTTCCAAATACCCACTTATTTTTACTGGGCGCTCGTTGGGTTCGGTCTGGGCAAAAATCGGGTTAACCAGGCCAAAAGTTATTGGAATTAAGAATAGTAGTTTAAACATCTTGTTGAAATTAATCCTAGTACAATGTAAGATTTTTTGACGCCCAGGATTATAAAAAGCAGACCAATTTTCTAACACGGATTAATAGCACCAAACAAGCGGCTACTTTAGCGCGGGAACCAATAAAATTGCTTACAGGGAAGGGAATTGCTACCACGCTACCCTTCGTCCATTGGTTTTTAATTAAAATAGGCCATGTAGAGGGGCAAACTAACAATAAAAACGTTTGCCCTATCAAATTCCCAAGGTCAGTTGGTCTTTGACTTTGTGGTACCGTAAAGCCGCTTTGATGCATTCTTTTAGTTCCGGGACCGGGATTTGCTGGTTTATTGCAAATATAATGGCCCGATTTCCCTCGTAGTGAAAGGTACGGTCAAAGACCATTCGAAAGGTATCCACCAGGCGACTCGTGCATTGAAAATACAGGGCGGATTGATCTGGCGCTTCCGATTTCCAATCCATTCGAATAGTGCTGCCATTTTTTGTCCGGTAACTTGGCTCTCCCCATTTTAACGTCTCTTCAAGTTCGTCAATACCCTCCGTTTCTTCGGCCGTTTCGATAATCAATTCCCGTAAAAAAAGCATTTTTCCCCGAACGGGGTCGGTATACCGGTCAAATACCTCCGTTACGTTGGGATTTGTTTTTCTTACTAGCTTTTCCATGGTCTATTTTTATTCAGCCTTACCCAGCCCGATTACCACCTTCCCCTGATGCTTTCCCTCACCAAAATACTGAATCAGTCTGGGGGTATCCCCGAGAAAATAGGGTCCGTCAATAAAGATCTGAACCCTCTTTTGGCTAAAGAGTTCCAGGAAATAGTCTAGATCTTTATTGGGTTTCAAACTTACTATTTGAAGCTTTTTGTTGGAAAATAGGGATAGTATTTTGCCAAAAAAGAGCAATTGAATCAATCCGCCCGGTTTACCACCGATGGTCACGTATTTTCCGTTCGGGGATAGGGCCCGTAAGTAGGACCAGGGGTACTGGTTGGTTTTGCAATCCAGGATCAAATCGTAGGTCTCGCCCCTCTTGGTGAAATTGGTTTTCTTGTAGTCAACGACAAAATCATATCCGATGGCTTTCATTTGCTCCAGCTTCTCTCCTGAATCTACTCCGGTTACCACGCAACCTTCCAGTTTGGCCAACTGCACAGCAAAGGTTCCTACGCCACCACCGGCACCGTTGATAAGGATTTTCTGCCCTTTTTTGATATTTCCCAGGTCCCGCAGCGCTTGGATGGCAAGGCAGAATGCATGAGGAACGGCGGAGGCCTCATCGAAACCCAAGGCAACTGGTTTTTTTTCCAATGCATTTGCATCAATGCAGATGTATTCGGCAAAGGTTCCGAAACCATATTCCGAAATATCTCCAAATACTGCCTCTCCAACGGTAAATTTTGTTACATCCGATCCGACTGCATCCACCATTCCGGCCAATTCCATCCCGGGGATTTTCACCTTGGGCTTAAACAGGCCAAATAATAGTCGGTACAGGTAAGGTTTGCCCCTTACCAGGCTCCAATCGTAATCGTTTATGGCGGTAGCACGTATTTTCACCAATACCTCCTGATTTTTGGGAAGGGGTTTCGCCACCTCCCTTACAGCAAGCACTCGTTCAGGATTGCCGTATATCGTAAATTGGACCGCTTTCATAAGAGTAGCAATTGGTTGTGCTTGGCTTTCGATGCCGATTCAGGATACATCTGATTTCATCGCTGTTATTCCAGTTGATGCGATCCCCAACCAAGCCGCCAGGTCCCGATTGTAGAAACGGGAAGCGGGGATACGCATTCTTTATTAATCACCTTAACTTTATCCGTCAAAACAAAACACACTCTATGGGTGAGCTTGCAAAATGCGTTGCTGCAAAACAATAACACATGTTTTAGGTTTTATTTTTATTTTTCTGGGTCCATTTATTGAAAGCGCCGGTGGACCAAAGGGCCCATACAACCAATACAGGTTGGAAAAATAGCCGTGTCAATCGTTTTTGATCGGTATCCAAGCCAAACGCATCGATCCCATTGCTGTACTGAGATAGGTTTCCAGGGAAGATAAGTACGTAAAAGACCGCCAACGCAATCCCCACGTAATAAGTGTACCCGGTTAAAAAGATCATCGCAAGTCCCAGCGAAATTTCTACAATGCCAGAGGATATGACGACAAAATCCATAAACGCCGGATCCTCAGGTAACCATCGCGGAACCTGGGCCTGGAATTCCTCCCGTTGAAAAGTCAAATGTCCCAATCCCGCCAGTACCATTAGGCCACCCAGGAGGATTCTCATTAGTTTTTGAATAAGCGTTGTTTTCATGTTGACTATTGTTTGGGATGAATTCGTTTCCGATAGAAAAGTACCCAACATTTGTCGCATGATCAAACCAATGTGAATCATTTACTAAAAACCTTACGTCCGCCCGCGGATTTAGTCCCGTAAATGGTTGACCGCTCCCCAAGCGACATCGATGGAATCAATTGGACAACGCGCAGGTGCATGGGGTAGGCGTGCAGCGCTTCCAACATAATCACGACTTATTTCGCTCTTAGGTGCATCCTGGTATTTTTTCGTTTGGGCTGTTGCTCCTCCTTATTTTTTGTGGATCATTGAATTTTTATTAATTTAAACCGATGGCAGGTATGCAGGGTCGATGCCTATTGGCGAGTCCAATGATCACAGCTGCTGCTTTATTGCCGAATTTGTAACCTATCCGTCCGTTTTTTGCGTACACGACCCTAGTTCAAAAATGAGTATCAACCGAAGAACCTTTATTAAATCCGCTGCTTTTGCCGGAGCAGGATTAGCAGCTAGCCCGGAGCTGTCAGCCGGAGCCAGGTCTGTTGTCGTTAAGGCAAAAGAGGGCATCGAAATTGATCCCGAGCCTACCTTTGCCTTGTCTCCCTATTTGTACATGCAGTTTATGGAACCCCTGGGCCGCACCGACGGGTCGGTGGAGGCCGCATGGGATTTTAGTAAACACGCCTGGCGTGAGGACGTGCTGGAAGCCACCCGGGAGCTGGCGCCCAGCATGGTGCGGTTTGGCGGTATTTTCAGTTCGTATTACCGCTGGCGAGAGGGCGTCGGTAAGCGAAGCAGTCGGGTACCCATGCAAAATCTACTGTGGGGCGGGTATGAATCAAACCAGGTAGGCACGGCGGAATTCGTCGACTTTTGCAGGCAGGTGGGTGCCGATCCGCTCATGTGTGTGAATTTTGAGTCGGAAGGAAGCCCCGGATGGTCGATTGACGGTATGGGCAGCGATCGGCGGGGTACCGCCCAGGAAGCAGCCGAATGGGTGGACTATTGCAATAATCCGGACAACGCCCTGCGAAAGGACCACGGTTTTGACGGCCCCTTACGCATCCCCTTCTGGCAAATCGGCAACGAAACCTCCTATGCCAACGATCGTTTCCACCTGGATACCGCCGTTCAGAAGACGCTGGCGTTTAGCAAAGAGATGCTTCGGGCCGATCCGTCTATCAAACTGATCGGCTGGGGTGGTTTGCAACGGTGGGGTGAAGGAAAAGAAACCTTCTGGGCCAGGGAAATGATCGAGCGTGCCGGAGAGCACCTGGATTACGTGGCGTTTCACCACATGTTTAACCCCTACGGGAGGGACCCGGACAACCCCTTGAAAGGAGTAGATTACCGGAAAGATCCTGGCCGAACCTGGGAATACCTGATGAATGCCTGTGCCTTTCACGAGAAAAAAGTCGTAGCCATGCGGGAACAGGTGGAGCCCTATCAAATGCCCATGGCCCTGACCGAGTGCCACTACAGTTTTCCGGGCAGAAACCGAAACGAGGTGATGTCCACCTGGGCCACCGGTGTTTCCTATGCGCGCATGGCAAATTTACACGAACGCCACGGGGACTTGCTCAAAATCGCGACCATGGCCGATTTTTGCGGCACGCGCTGGCAGGTCAATGCCCTGATGATTCCTATCCCAAGATCCTACGGGGAAACATTCCTGATGCCCGTTGCAAAAGTGATGAAACTCTACAGAAAGTACAGCGGTACCAGCTATTGCGCAACCACACAAACGCCCGCCTACCTGGACGTTACGGCAAGTAGAAAAGGAAATACGTTATTTGCGCACGTAGTGAATACGCATCGAACTTCCCCCGTAAAAACTACCTTATCTATAAAGGGGGCCACGATTGCCTCGATCAAGGTGCACGAGATGGCGGCCGATCCGGAATTTGAAGTAATCGCCCGGGAGCCTGACCCACTTGAAATACAAACAAAGGAGGCACCTATCGACGGAACATGGACCTTTCCGGCTGCTTCCGTATCGGCGGTGGAGATCCAACTCGTATAACCGGGGCTGTAACGACCGGCTTGGCCAAGCGTTAGTAGCTGGGGGGGGTGCTGGCAATCCGGGGTCAGGCAGCCGATGCAATGCCTTTCTGATCACCTTAATGGAGGGGCTGCCGGGGCATCTTTCAGTGCGTTTTCCCCGGACAGCAACAGGTTCAGCGGTTTTTTGGGACGGAACGGTCCGCTTCCTTGCTTGTGCACAAATTACTTTCTAAACAGCAGCTCTCTAGTATCGGCGGAGATCCTTTCCGCAACGCTGCATACCTGGCAATTCAAAGACTGGGCCGGATCGTGGACAGGTATTTTCCCCGTTGTTTGAAAAGCACCTGCTTGGTGAATGGGAGGTCACAATTACGAGTCGTTTTTCTTTGGTGAAATCCCAACCTTACGGGTGAGGAAAGTCGCTTTTCCAGGATATCCTCTTGAACAAACCGGGCATCAGCCCCAGGAAGAAGCGATTTACGGCCAGCAGAAAGGGGGCCGTATAGGTGCTCCGGTTTTGCCGTACGGCCTTGACAATGTACCAAGCCGCCTCCTCGGGAGTAAGCAGGGGAAGAAATTTTGCCAGTTTTGGTAGGCGCAGGTAGGATCCGGGGTTGGCCTCAAAGTAGTTGGAGCTGGTTTCACCCAGCATCACTTCGCAGACGCGCATCCCCGTACCATGCAAATCAGCCCGTAGCGCCTCGGTAAATCCGCGCAAGGCCCACCGGGAGGCAGCATATCCCGTTGCGCCACTCCAGGGAATGAGCGATGCCGGTGAATTGACATTGAGGATCATGCCGCTGCGGCGCGAAAGCATCCCGGGCAGAAAGGCCCTGCACAGGCGAAAGGCAGCCAGGTAGGGGAGGGCGATCATAACATCCTCTTCTCCTTCCGGCGTCTCCTCGGCAAACAGCCAACGTCCAGCTCCGGCATTATTAACCAAAAGATCGGGAACCCCATGATTCTGAAGGATCGCTTGTGCAGCGTTGCGGGTGGAGGCGGCATCCGCCAGGTCTGAAGCAACGATGTAAGCGATTCCGCCCGCCTGACGAATGCGTGTAGCCACGTGTAGCAGGTCACTTTTCGAACGTGCAACCAGAATCACTTGTGCCCCTTTTTCAGCCAATAAAATGGCCGTGGCGGCACCAATGCCTCGTGAAGCACCTGTCACTACGGCTAATTTTCCGTTAATTTTCATCGGTTAGCGATTGGTAATTGTAACGATTAGGTATTCGGTTTGCTGCCAGAAAATTAATTCCACCTGTCTGTTTTATAGGCCTAAACGGCTATACATACGCCTTGGTAATTGAAACAGCTAATGCGCTATTTTTTTGAATGATTTCCTGGTCGGTACTACCCGAAACACGTGCCGTTTTTCCAGACTAATTCACTTAGCGCTGAATGTTCTTGTTTGCGCAGCCTCAAGATGTTGGCTTTGTGGCAGCATTCACCAAATCCCAGAATTCTTCCCGGTTATTGGTGCGGGGAAATGCTGTTGCGGGAGACTCAACGTTTAAAAACTGGCACAAAGGTTCCCATCCTTCCTTTACCTGATATACCAGTAGCTGTTCGGGTGGGATTAGATCCTGTACCGCTTTATTATGTGCTTCGTATTTTTCTGCCAGGCCCTCAAAATCAAGACCCATTGGAAAACCTGATTTTTCAATTACCTTCACCACCATATTGAGCCAGTCCTGAACGGGTGCTGGTGCGTTTTCACGCCCGCTAAGCAATTTGTAGATCGTAGAACCAAAGCTTTCCGCCCACGATTCTTTACTTCGGTGTGTTAAAATAAACTGAGCATTCGGATACGTTGCATACAGCTCTTTGTAAAAGGCAGCGGTTGGCCAATCAACGGCGCTCTGCATGCCTTCATAAACAGCGTCAAAATTGGCCGGATGATTCAATAGTTCATTCCAAAGGGGCAATTGAACGGGCATGTTTTGCGCCACCCGCTCCATGTGGTGGCAAGGACCCAGTTGTAGTTGTTCCAGTGCTGTTTTCAACGAATAGGTGCCGGTTCTTCCCAGACCTAATCCAATAACTTTTAATTCCATAAATATTCTTTTTGGTTACTAACTACCTACGCTAAATCGGTTTTTGGCGAAGCTCTTTTTGACGGCAACTGCTTAATTTGGGGATGTTGCTACCCGTTAATTTTTCAGTACAATTCGGAAACGGGCCTTCCCGGATTCCAGATGTTGCAGGGCTTCATTTACTTGGGACATCGGGAATTCTTCTGTAATCGGATAAATGTCGTGTCGCAAACAGAATTCCAACATGGTTCGTGTCAGGGCCGGGCTCCCGAGCGGACTTCCTGCCACAGACTTTTCGCCCGTAATCAGAGAAAATGCAGGAATAGCCATCGGTTCTAATACCGCTCCCACATTGTGAAACTTTCCTCTTGGAGCTAAGGCCGCCAAATAGGAATTCCAATCCAAGGTCACATTGGTTGTATTGAGAATGAAACTCAAACTTCCGGCGATTTTTGCCAGTTCCTCGGGATTCCTGGAATCCACCACCTGGGTAGCTCCCATTTCCATAATGGATTTCTTTTTATCCGGGTTGGAGCTAAAAGCGATGACTTCACAACCCCATTTATTTAGGAATTTAAGGGCCAAATGGCCCAGGCCCCCGATACCGATGACGCCAACCTTGTCCGTTGCTTTGACTCCGGCTATAATGATCGGATTGAACACGGTAATCCCACCACAAAGCAAGGGTCCGGCTTTATCCAGATTGATGCCCTCGGGCAGGGGAATTGCCCATGACCAATGGCAACGCACATGGTCTGCAAAGCCCCCATGTCTACCACCTATAGTGAGTTCGGCAGAGCTGCAGAGATGATGCGCGCCATCCATACATTCATGGCAGGACATGCAGGATCCCGAAAACCAACCCACACCGACTTTATCCCCTACCTTTACATTTTTGACAGCATTGCCTGCCGCGACTACTTCGCCTATGATCTCATGGCCAGGTACAATGGGGTAGGCCGTCATTCCCCAGTCATTGTTTATCATGCTCAGATCTGAATGGCAAATACCACAGTTGATAACGTTGACATCAACCTGTTCAGCGCCTACTGCTCCTAATTCGTAGGAAAAAGGCGTTAGTTTTTCATGGGGGCCATTGGCGGCATAAGCGGATACGTTCATTATTTTGATTTAGTTTAACGTGTGGGTATTGTCGAATGGGTGTAAATTAAATTTTTGGTAGTTAATCCCTTTGAGGATCTTTTTACTTACTAAAAGCATCATGTAATTTTTTTGTGTCCACATATTGCTGAAAAGCAATCACTTTCCCATCCTTAAGTGTCCAGAAATGCGCCACTTGGGCGTCGTAACTATTGCCATTATTGTGTTTGCCATCATAGCGTAGGGTGGCTAGTACTTTGTCATTAAACATTTCATGAAGCACGATATCCTTTAAGTTGAAATACGCATGTTCTGCGCCAATGCGGCCAAAAACGCCATTCAAAACGGCATCAGGTCCTATGTAGGGATTACCATCCGCATACGGGTTACCTTCGGCTTCATTCCAAACGATCGTTGAATCCATCATTCCCAAAACTGTTGGGATATCGCCTTCGGCAAAAGCTTTGTAAAGCCCATCTATAATGGCCCGGTTTTCACTTGCTCTTTTGAGCTTTTCTTCAAGAGTTTTCATAATTCATTATTTTAGGGTTTATTGATTTATTCGTCATTGTACTTCCAATTTGATTTCTATCAAATATTCAGGCAAAGTCAGCCCTTTGACTTCCTGCCAGGATACGGTTGGAAACTGCTGGGTATAGATGGAGTTCCGGTATTTGGCATGGGAATATTCGGCGGCTATAGGTCTTAAGCAGAAGTGTGCTGGTTTTTCTTATATCATAGAAATCGTTTTGGCGAATCGTCTATTTTTGATCTTGGCAAAAACCATGACGGACTTAAATCTGACGTTTAGTAATACATCAGCTTAAAAATTAACCTTTTAAATGTTGAAAGGAAACCCATCAAGGACGAAGCTGTGCCCTTTTTTGTCCGAATGCCTCGATTTATTTTCCCAAAGAAAAATGATCAATTGGTCACCCTTCTCTGTTCTTCCTGGGAGCCTACTTTTCGGTCTCTGGTTCCTTTGATCTTACTGTTTCCAAACTTGTAGGTGTAGGTAGCCATAAACACCCTTTTTTCAAATTTGAGCCTACCTGTAATTTCCAAATCAGCACCATCGAAAGATCTCCACCTGAGTTGACTGGTTTCAAGTATATCGTTGAAGGATAACCTCAACATCCCTGCTTTTTGGAAGTCCTTTTGGATTCCCAGATTGAGAAAGCCCCGCGAAAGTACCTGGTAATATCCCATGATACTGGGAGACATATAATACCCCATCAACTCAATGGTGTATTTTTTGGGAAGCGTAAAGCTATTTGTGAGTACTACCTGAATACCTGTCTGATCAACAGCATAAGCCTCTCCATTCAGTTCTGAATTGACTTTCTGATAATTTGCCGTGAAGTTGTTTTGGGTTTCCCACCAGGAAGTCAATTGCAAGGGGAAAGCGACAATTATGGATACCGTCTGCCTATGGTCGATATTTTCTGTTCTTAAGAATGTTGTATTGGTTTCTTCATGCAGAGTAGGCTGAAATTGTGCAATTACATCGTTATCCATGCTATGCTGCACTGAGAAAATCATACGTTTGTAAGAATAATCTGTTTTGATGTTGTTGGTGTAGGTAGGCAGGATGTTTTCATTGCCGGCGAAGAAGGTAAAAGGGTCCGAATAAAACACAAAAGGTGCCATTTCATTGAAGGTGGGACGGGTAATCCTGCGTCCATAAGACAGCTGTACCAGGTTGTCAGCATTGATTTTTCTGGATAAAAAATGCCGTTGGAAAGAAATCCCCGTAATGCCTGTCAACGAGTTTTTCTCCTGAAACGGTCGTCAGGTTGGTTTTGGTGTTTTCGTATCGTAGCCCTGCATTTAAGGTAGTTTTTTCATCAAATTCAATTTTTGCTGTAGAAAAAGCTGCCAATATATCTTCTTCGAGAAAGCCATCGTTGGTGAAGTTTGAATCAATCAGCCAATCTGATCCAAGTTTCTCTTCGAAGAGCACCGTATTGGTAAATTCTGAAAAAGTAGCTCTGAGACCTGATTCTACGGCTACTGATTCCCCGATTTTCATGGAGTGGTTAAAATCTGTCACCCAAAGCTCAATTGGGGTATCCTTGGTTATTCTGAATTCCTCTGATCCGATCAAATCATTGGATTCATCAAAATTCATGATGGTGTACCCGGATGGGTTGGAATTTTTGTAGGTCAGGTAATCTACATTGGTACTGATGACCTGCCCGTTTTGGAATGTATGCTGAAGATTGATATTGCCCATGATATGATTCCATGTATTGTTCTCTACCGTTGTCATCCGCGTAAGGGTGTCCGGGGAGATGGAAAAATTGGCTTCTGTAATCGTCGGTGCAGACAAATTCCACTGGTTAGTATAACCACTGACCAGGCCACTAAAGATGGTATTTGTACTTAATTTGTAGTCAAACCCTGCCTGATAATTGATGGACTTTCTGGTGGAAAACCGATCGCTGTAGGTATCAATTCCAATGTCTTCAAATCCGTTGTTGTTGCCTCTGAAGCTTTCCCATTCCTGAACCTGATCTACATAAGTTGTTGACAAAAGACCAAACCAACTGAATTTAGGGCCCTGATGGTTGAGGTTGAAGCTCATATTGCCGTTATAGCCGGATCCATAGCCTTGGCCGAGTGTTAGCGAACCATTGGTACCGATCATGTCATTGTCTTTTTTCATCACAATATTGATAAACCCCGCATCTCCGTCCGCATCGTAGTTGGCCGGGGGAACAGTAATGATTTCGATCTTTTCGACATCACTTGAATTGAGACCGGCCAGCATTTGATACGCCGCCTCCAGGGGCATTCGGAACCGTTGGCCGTTCATCAGGATAACCACGCCGTTTTTCCCTAAGACGGAAAGTGTATTGCTTTGCCTGTTCACCATTACCCCGGGAGACCTGTCCAGCACATCGATGACGGACAAACCCGCAGCAGACACGCTGTTCGCTACATTGACCACCATTTTCCCCTGTTCCAACTCAAATAGTGGCCGGGTGGCGGTTACCGTTACTTCATCCAGGTTCTGATCTTCTTCCTTCAATAAGATTGCCGCCAACTCACTTTTTTCTGTCCCCAAAAAAGGGAATACCGGTGAATAGCTTTTGGCATATCCCAGGATCGTTACTTCCACATAGAATTGTCCTTTTGGGATATCCGTAAAAACATAGTTTCCGGAGTCATCGGAAATGGCCCCTTTGATCAGCGAGGAATCCGGCTCGTTCCTGAGCAATATACTGGCATAGGATATCCCTTTTTTTTGGGAATCGTGAACGTTTCCCTGTATCGTTCCTTGAGAAAAAACGCTGGAAGCCAATAAACAAAGCAGGATGGCAATTAATGGGACCTTCATTAGCGTGGGATTATTTTTTTTTTCAGTATCAACTCCTTCAAGAGAAGACAGAAAAATTCTAGTCGAGCGGGCAAATAAATCGCTTTGGCGATCTCAAGGTCACCAAAGGAAATATGACATGACGAAGTCGGAGATTTGCTCAATTAGCAGGAGGAGTCACCTTAAACCCCTGCGTTTCTAGAATAGTGAGCATGTCGTACCAGTATCTCATAAACGTAATTTTACCGTTTTCCATACGGGAAGCAGAGTGGTAGGGGACCTTAATTGTTTCCCCACTTGCCTTGTTTGTAAGCGTGTTTATTCCCCATGACAGGATCCATTCGCCTTCATTCCAGTTATTGGTAACTTTGACAGGAAGGTAAAGCTCTTGCGAAAGGCTGTGCGTGAATTGGTTGGTACTAGTGGTGTAATAGTCGTTGTGCTGTGCCACTGTAAGTGAGTCCAGGCCTCCGCCCAAACCATAAATCATGGCTCCTGTTGCGAATTGAGCGTTCATTGTGGCCACATCACCCGCTTGAAGTGCTGTCGCATAGGTTTGGGCTGTTTCCATCGCTTTTGCTGCATTCTGAAATTCCAGCGTCGCTTCCTGTGCCATTGAAAGTGGGGTTGTAAAAACCAGCAGAAAGACAGATACTACGATTATTTTGAAAATTTTCATGGCAGACGGGTTTTATTGGAAAGAAATGGGAAAAGGTTATGCAATCATCTAAATATAAATGGATTAGTAGTGGTCAGAAAGGCGTGCAGGACGAAAGGATGGTTTGGTCGTCCGAAGTCAATGGAATTCCTTACGGAGCTAGATTTGAGGAATGGATCTACCGTACTGGACATTTCTCAGACTTTATGGGAAATAGGGACACTGGGTCCCGTGCAGGCCGGCTTCATCCTTCCGCTTTCCTTAACGAATGAGTTACCGGCGAGCACAAGGATGAGTTGTCAGCTTGCCTTCTTTACCCACGATTTAGCCGTTACTGCTGGAGGTGGTTACACAGCATGATCTAATAAAGCAAATTGCTGTGTGCCCGCAGGTCCCCACGAGTGGTAGTATGCTACCTTTGAACTCGTACTATCGAACTTGAATGATTCCGGAGCTGCTGCTAAGCCTATCAACGCATCATCCTCTATCCCAAACCAAAGTGTAACCGAACCCCCTTCTGCGATATTCCATTCAACAGGATTGAATTCGTAGGTGTCATTTTTATTCAAAAAACGTTTGTCCGGAGGAAGATTGTTAATCTTTACAATCCCACTTACCGGCGCTCCTTGTAACAGCCTGAATTTGGAGATAGAATCTCCCGCTTTCGCTACCGTTGTATCCAAAGAGGCCAATGCAATATTGCTCTTTCCTGCAAAATTTGGCAACACGTTTGCGGCAATTTTCGACCAGATTTTTGGACCTTTATTCAACGTGCTTACAAACCGGTCTTGCCCAATCTCGGTTATGGCTGTTTCAAATATTTCCTGAAAACAGGACTTTTCGTCTTCAATAATAGCAGCTGTTTTCACTGCACCCGCTTCTTTAGCCAGTCTCACACCTGTGGTGCGATCGAATGTTTGTTTGTTTTCCATAGTAACGTGTTTAAAATTTTTTGTTTTGTGCTCTCTTAAAAAAGCTTCGCGGTTATCTAAATAATGCTAACTCGCGATTCATTTTTGGTTCGGTCAATCTGCTGCTTTTTTACGAAGTACATCGCAGGTAAAAGGAGGCAGGGTAAAATGCCCGTTTAAAGGATCGAAACCGACGACTGAATGGATTGTCCCGCTGGTTTTTCGCCACTATCCCTTGTATAGGGAGGCGAGTCCCCGGTCCCGCTTGCATCAGGATTGGCATTGCCGTCGGGTGGGTTCCTTCCGGACGGCGACGCGACCCAATCGATCTACAGAACATATTTCCGGTTTTACACACCCAGATAGAATTTTTGCCTCCTGCAACAAAACCCCTATTCACTGAAAAGTGAACGTCTAAGCTTTGGGTGGATGCAGCCTCAGGCCATTAACCAATCGGACCAGCTGTTGTGCGGTCATCAACGCCTACTGCTAAACGCTCGACGCCCAGTTTACAATAAATAGAATATAATTTGTTTAATTGTGTAAATAATTCTTTTAAATACTTTAGTAGAACCAATTTACAAGTAAATAATTTTATAAAAAGCCGTATAGGACGAATAGCCGGAAATACTGTATCAACGAGCGGATTTTTTTTCCGGGGCTGGGTTGTCGGACGGTAAATGGATGGTAAAAACGTATTTTTGTATGCAGGTAGTGGGATACATATAGTGCCACTTGGATCCCTACCCCGTCGGGTAAGCAAGCTGTTTCGAGTGTCGCTACGGTAAGGCAAGCGCGACGTATTGGTCACCTGTGGGGGTATTGAACCGGCCGCCACCGCAAGCGAGGACGATGTACTGTTTCCCATTGACCGAATAGCTGCTTGGCGTGGCAAAAGCTGCTGCGGGCAGCAGGGTTTCCCAAAGCAATTTTCCGGTGTTTGTAGCGTAGGCGCGCAACTTCCCGTCTCGGGTAGCTGCGATAAACAATAAACCACTGCCCGTAACCAATGGGCCGCCAAAACTTTCGGTTCCGGCCGCGGAATCCCCGCCATGGGTCCCGGCATTGTTTTCTCCGAAAGGCACCTGCCAGCGGAAATCACCGGAATTCATGTCGATGGCCGTCAGTGTACCCCAGGGCGGGCGCACTGCCGGGTAGCCCTGATCGTCCAAAAATTTCATGTATCGGTTTACCACCCAGGCAGGAGGTTGTAAGCCCGTTCCTTCGGCTATCAGTCCGGGTTCCTCGGAAGCTCCGCTCATGCGCGCTTCGGTTAACAGGTACTTTATAAGTGCTTCCTTTTCCTCCTCAGCCAATCCCGGAAAGGCCGGCATCATCCCTTTACCGGCATGGAGGAGATCCGCAATTTCATCCGCTGTTTTGCGCTCGCTCACTTGGCGAAGTGAAGGGTAGCCGCTTTGGGGATGGCCATTGCGGTCGGTGCCGTGGCAGGGCGCGCAGTTTAGGGTATACACCCGCTCCCCGCTCCCCATGGCGTCCAGGATTTCGGGAGCCGTACTCGGTCCGATACCCATGTAGCGGGCCATTTCGTTACTGTTGATATACAGGATGCCTTCCGGGTCTGCTGCTGCACCTCCCCAGATGGCGCCACCACTCAGGCCGGGAAAAACCAGCATACCCCGCTCGTTGAGCGGGGTAAAGGGTCCCTGATACCCGGAATTACGGAGGATTTCCAGAAGTTCATCCCGGTTGTTGGCCTTGGGGTTGATGAGGGAGTCGGATAGTAGCTGCCGTGCGAAGGGGGGTGGCCGGCTGGGGATGGGCTGGGTAGGCCATGCCTGTTCGCCTGGGATGGTGGAGGCAGGCACGGGTACTTCTTCTATATCAAAAAGGGGCAGTCCTGTCTCCCGGTCAAACAAAAAAACGTAGCCGTGTTTGGTGACCTGTGCCACGGCATCGATTGTTTTTCCGGCATGGCGGACGGTAATCAGGTTGGGAGGAGCCGGCAAATCCATGTCCAGGATGTCGTGGTGAACCAATTGGTAATGCCAGATTCGTTTACCAGTACGCGCATCCAATGCCAGCAGGGTATTGGCGAACAAATTGGTACCGGGCCGGTCACCGCCATAAAAATCCGGTGCTGCAGATCCGGTGGGCACGTACAAAATCCCGCGTTCCCGGTCCACCGCCATGCCTGCCCAGTTGTTGGCGCCGCCGATCCCCTCGTTTTTGTACACATCGGGTGGCCAGGTCTCGTACCCGTATTCCCCAGGATGGGGAATGGTATGAAACACCCACACCAGGGCACCTGTTCGGACGTCAAAGGCCTGAATGTGCCCGGCCGCAGCCTGGTGGTCCTCCGCCACCCGTAGTGGCATGACGATCAAATTTTCGAAGACGGTGCCGGGTGTATTGGATAGCACCATTTTGTTCCGGGCAGTGGGACCAAGACCGGTTTTCAGGCTTACCTTTCCAGCTGCACCAAAACCCGGAATCGGCTTGCCCGTCCGTGCATCCACTGCATGAAGCCATTCACCCTGGGTATAAAGTATCCGCTCATCGATGCCTGCTTTCCAGTAGCTCAGGCCTCTGCAAGCACTGAAAGCCCCTTTTTCTGCAGTTTCGTGCCGCCAGATTTCTTTACCGGTAGCGGCATCCAGGGCAAAGGGACGCAAGGAGGCACTCACACCGTACAGCACCCCGTCTACGATCAGGGGATTGGTCTGCATGTGCCCGCTGTCTCCGGTAGAATAGCTCCAGGCGATCTGGAGGTCTCCGACATTTTCCGGGCTGATTTGGGCCAGGGGTGAGTAATGGTTTCGGTCGGGCCCACCCAGGTATTCGGGCCAGTCCTGATTCTTTAGATCGGGTGTACAGCAAAAGTTTCCCAGCACGCAAAGTGCCAGCAGCGGCACAGGAAGCCAGGGATTCGAAGGGGTCGTACAAACAGCCATGGGTATACGTTACACAGTGCTACCAGCAAGCCAATGAGGTTTTTGCTCGTCGGTTTACCTACGAATATGCTGAAATATTTGGGAATAATAAAATTTTATTTCTACCGTGGCAGATTGACTGTACCGCCTAGCCCTGCTCAGGCTTTTTCCGTGGAGGAGGTAGGGACAATTGATTCTTTTTGCCAGCGGTTGGATGGAACAGATAAAGGGTCAGGGGAACTGATTCGGCCAGATTTTGGGGAAGATCTGTTGAAATCCACGCGGGTAAAAAAGCCCTGGCGCTACCCCAATTCGTTCCCATTTGCTGCCGATGCTTTCGGTAGACCTGCAGCAACCTGATGCAGGGTATCGATGATTTGGCGCACCATGTCCTTGAATTCCTCTTCGTTGTCGCGGCGCATGACGTAATCTTCGACGTCGCGTACGGTGTTTTTGATGGAATCCACCCCAAATTGGTCCAAGCTTGGTTTTATTTTATGGGCTGCTTTTTGGATGCGCGGCCAATCTCTCTGATCCAGGGCTTGTTGCATTTCACCGGTGATTTCATCGGCGAGGGAAACAAACAGTTCGCACATTTTTTGAATAAACTGCTCACTGCCTCTGCTTATTTCTTCCAATTGGGACAGATCGAACAGGGGTTGGGTTGATTTTTTCACGGATGCATCGTCGTTCCCGCTGTCGGTCTGATCGGGTTCTGATTCCGTTTCCGGGGTTGTTGGCTTCCGGAGTACCTGCTCGATTTTCCTGAAAAAATCCTGTTCATCGTAGGGCTTGGTGATAAAGTCATTCATACCGGTGTGGAGGTACAAATCAATGTCGTGCCGAAAGGCATTGGCGGTAAGTGCCAGGATGGGCGTAGTCACGTTGAGTTGCTGGCGAATGTAGGCAGTCGCTTCTACTCCATCCATCACGGGCATTTGTATATCCATTAGAATGAGGTCGAAGGTTTTGTTTTTAATATGTTCGATGGCTTTTTTTCCATTTTCTGCTTCGGTCGTTTGGAACCCCATAAAATCCAGGCTTTGCATGGCAATAAAGCGGTTCATTTCGTTGTCTTCGACGAGCAGCGCCTTGCAGCCAAGAAAGGCACCGGGTTTTGTCTCCTTGCTTTGGGATACCAGTTTACTGGGGTCGCCGATCGGCAGTGTGAGGACGAAAGAGAATTTGGTACCTTCGTTTTTTCGGCTTTCCACCTGTAGTTCGCTGCCCATGAGCCGCACCAGGTCGTGTGAAATGGCCATGCCCAATCCGGTTCCCTCAAACCTGCGATTGGAGGTGTTTTGCTCCTGAGAAAACTTATCGAATATCTTTTGAATAAAGTCTTCGGACATGCCAATGCCGGTATCGGCGGTTTCGAATTGCAGGGTTTGGCTGGAATCGGTTTCTTGCAGTACGTGTACGCGCAGTTGAATATTTCCTTTTTCGGTAAATTTAATGGCATTGCCCAGGAGGTTGATGAGTACCTGCCGTAGGCGGACTTCGTCTCCGATCAGCACGGGGCGAACCTGGGGACTTACCTGCAGGGAAAAGTCCAGGCATTTGTCCTTGGCCTGGGAAAAGAGAATGGAATGCACGTTCTGCGCCATGGCAGCGGGACTGAATTCCGATTGGATAATTTCCAAATCGCCCGATTCAATTTTTGCGACATCCAGGATATTATTTAAGATGGTCAGCAGGTGCTTGGCGGAGGTTTGAGCCTGGAGCACGTATCCATGCTGTTTTGGTCCCAGATTTTCTGCTTTCAACTGCCGTATCATGCCAATGATTACGTTGAGCGGGGTTCGTATTTCGTGGCTCATATTGGCCAGAAAAAGTTCTTTGGCTTTGGCGGCGGCCTCGGCAAAGGATTTGGCTTTGGCCAATTCCTGTTCGAGTTGTTTTTGTTCGGTGATGTCCAGGTGCACGGCAATGCTACCGATGAGTTGCTCCTGATCGTTGTAATTGGGTGCCCAGCTAACGAACCACCATTTGGGCTCTCCCTTTTTGTTTTTTATTTCCACCTCGAAACTCGTGGTAATTCCTTGCTCGCCTTCCTGATTTTTCTGGTTGACCCGATTTTGTTGTCCTGCCGGGTAAAGAAGGTTGGTGGCCAGCTGTCCTTTTAGCTCGTTCAGGGTATATCCGGACATCTGGCAAAAGCTATGATTGGCATAGATGACCTGATCCGATAGGTCGACTTCCAACAGGCCCAGATTCATATTGGCGATTAGGTTTCTGAATTTTTCTTCCTGTACCTGTAGTTGGACGCCCCATTTTTTCCGGTTGCGTATGTTGATGAGCATCTGCCCAAAAAGGGAGAGCAGTTTTTGTTCCTTTTGACTGTATTGGTGGTGTTTTTTTACTGACTCAAATCCGACAAAGCCTACTAGTTCCGTTCCATCCAACATGGGGATGGCGATCAGGCTTTTGATGTTTTGCGGTTCAAGCAGGGATTTCAGCCCGCCGTCGGTTTCGTCGTCGAGGTCCTGTACCCGAGGCACGTAAAATGCCTCGTTTCTCCGGTGGGCTTCCACCCAATTTGGTAACAAGGAGATGGGTACCTGTTGCAAATTATTGATCTCGGGATTTATTCCTTCGGCGCACCATTCGTAGGTATTCGAGGTCGTCCCTTCTTTGAAGTCGTAGTCAAAAATATAGGCCCTGTCTGCCGCAACAAAATGGCCCATTTTTTCTAGCGATTGCTGGACGGTGGTGCCTAAATTTGAAAGGTCAAGATTGATGTAGGTGGTGGCGATATCGATGAGTACCTCCTGCAATTGAAGTTCTTGCTGCAGCGTTTCCTGTGCCTGGTACTGTTGGGTTCGGTCCATCATCACCCCGTCCAGGCGTATGGGTTTCCTTTCGTTGTCGAAAATTAGTTTCCCGTTATTTCGAATCCATTTGGTTTTACCGGAGGGTGTCAGAATCCGGTACCGTACAGCATAGGAGCCCTTGGCCGCAAGCGACCTGCGGATTTGTGTGATTACTGCCCGGTCCTCCGGGTAGATGTATTTTTCCCAGCAGCTGATATCTGCGAGCCATTCGGCTGGGGCGATCTCGTACAGGTTTTCAACGGATGGAGAGATAAAGATGACCCGATTTTCCGGTAGTTTTACCGACCAGACCACGTCGCTCATCTCGTTAAAGATGCTTGTCAACTTCTGATTCGAAGCGTTCAATGCCCGCTCTTGTTTTTTTCGTTCACTGATGTCGCGTGAGATCGCGACGATAAATTTTTTGTCTTTAATCCGGGTAGTGGTGGCGGTAACTTCTACCGGGGTGGTTTCTCCGGTTTTTTGGTGGATATTGGTGCCTTCCATGATCATCTGTCCATTGGACTCCAAATCCTGCACGTGACGTTTCCAATTTTGCTCGTTTTCAAAAATCATCTCAAAATCGCCCACCCGGTACCGTTGCGCCTGTTGCTTTTCGATGCCCAATCGCTCTGCAGCTACCTTGTTGATATAGTAGAGTTTACCGCTTTCCTCGGCTATCTGTATGGCATCGGAAGAATTGTCAAAAAGTTCCTGCAATAGCCGCAGCCGTTGCTCCTCTTTTGCCTGACAGAGGTCGCGTCCCAACTGGTAGGCCACGCGCCCAAGTTCCCATTGCATTTCGGTACCGAGTGCCCGCTGTCGCATCAATACCATACACCCGTACCGATCCAGGGGGAATGCGTACCAGTGTATCTGATCCAGCAGTTGGTAATGGGGTTGTTGGGAGTGTGAATCCACCCCTGCCAGCAATTGTTTTGCTTGTACCAACCAATTTTCACGCTTCAGCATGGCCTTGGGTAGTACCTGCACCAGCGCGTCATTTTGAAAAATCGCGGCTGCAAAACAGTTTAGTTTGCGCAGATACAAAGTCAGTACCCTTCCCAGGCTATCCTCAATTTCTCCCTGAATCCGCTGGTTCAAAGCGATTTCGAGAAGAACCTGAATGTTTAATTTGTCTTTTTCCATCGTGCCACGACTACCGTTTTATTAAACAATTCCAGGGAGGCACTGCCAATATTGGCGATTTCGCCAACACTCAGCGCCCCATCCATTGGATGGTTTTGGTTGAGAAAAGTCAGTTCCTGTTGAAAGTCACTTTGCATAAACAGTACCCGCGAGATACAATCAAAACACACCTGATTTCCTTCAGCGGTTTGCCCATTAAACGCGCTGCTAACTGCCTCCCGAGCCCCTTTTAGCAGCGAATGTAAATCCCCATGCATGATGCGGATGTATTCGCCTTCGGGGACCTCGTCCACGATATGGAGCATACCCGCTTCGGTCGCATAGGGATCTCGAATGATCATTTCGTCGTCCAGCCGAACCAGCCCCAGCGGATAGGAACGGGCAATATCGAAAAAGTTTTCCGGGGAGATACGTTGTTGGGAGTGGGCTTCGATCAGCTCCCGGTAGACCTCAAAAGCAGGTTTCCAGTTAAGGCTGACGATGGTATTTCCCTTGGTTTGCGTCACTTTGATGGGGTCGCTAATCGGTTGCCATCCATGGGCCACGCCTAATTGGACGGTTTCGTCCATGAGTCCGATCACGGCCCCCCGTTCGATCACGCGTTGGTTGGAAAGGATACAGGGAAAGGATTTGAAACTCAGCGAACCTGCGCCACCCCCCAGGTAATTGACAAAAGGGCCGAATACGTCGTAAAGTGCGTGTAAGAAGGTCGTTTTTTCTGACCAGAACGCGTTCACAAAGCAAAAAACACTTGCGGCTTCTACCGGCTGTTCTTCCAGCCAATGCCTGAACGCTTCCGGTGAAACAATTCCCTGCTGCGATTCAAAACAGGCTACCTGTAGCCGCTCTTCCAGCGGCACTAGCGCAAAACCGGTTTTGTACCGGATTCCCTCTCCGATAATTTCGGGAAAAATACCTCCCAGGAGCGGTTTTTCGTTCAATGCGAGGATCTCCTCGAAGGATGCCTTGTCGGGGTGATTTTCCGCGGCAACAAAAAGCAGGTAGGAGGCGATTTTCGGATTTCGCTGGCCGTCAATCAGCGCCGATTTCAGCAGCTCCTGTGTTGAAAAATACATGCCTGTACGGTTTGGTTGTATCAGCTTTTACAAAATTAATTATCCCAGATGGGCTGCATCCGGACTTTTCTACTACAAGAAAGGGAATTTCCTCCATTTTTTTTAAAAAATAGCCGATATTTTTTCTCTTCACATGCCCTGTTTTGAATGATTCTATAAATTTTCAGGGATAAGTAGGAGTATATCCGGATTTATTGCAGGCAGGGAGCCGGTGAGTAACGAGGGAGATGATCGTTGGCGGTATTTTATTTTATTCCAAAAACGTTACTTTTCCCGTATCCATGTCGTATACGCCGCCGACAATCATTATTTCTTCAGCGGCTTCCATTTCTTTGAGAATCTCACTATTCGCCCGTATCTGCTCGATGGTGTGCCGGACGTTCTGTTCGCAGACCTTTTGCACAAAGGACGCATTGGCAGCCGTCCGGTCACCTTCGTAGACAACTGCGTCCACTGCCGGACGGATTTTACTCAGCATGGCGGTGATGTTATCCGTTTTTACGTCTTCGATAGCTGCCTGTACAGCACCGCAGTGTTCGTGTCCCAAAACCAAAATTAACTTGGAACCGGCCACTTTACAGCCAAACTCCATGCTTCCCAATAGATCCTCGTTAACAAAGTTACCGGCCACTCTACCCACAAAAATATCACCGATACCCCTGTCAAAAACGTCTTCTACCGGTACCCGGCTATCCAAACAAGACAATACTACCGCTTTGGGAAATTGGCCGGAGGCACTTTTTCGTACCTGCGCCGAGTGGTCTCTCGCTGTTAGGTCGTTTGTTTGGAACCGCTCATTTCCCTCTTTAAAGGATTGCAAAACATCGCCCGGCGACAGCGCATCCCGCTGCTCCCGGGTAAGGACCTCCTGAACCAGGGGGCTTGCCGTTTGTTCGTTACTACTTGGTAAGGCTTCATCCGTTTGATTGGGACGGGCACAGGCGACAAGCAGGGTAAATGTCACCAGCCCTACGATTGATTGTAATGTAGTCATTCTATTGCGTTCAGTTAAACTGGTGAAAAGGGTTCTGGGCCTGAACGCAACGCGTTCAGAAATTTACAAAGGCAATCAGATTCAGTTGGTTTCGGGATACGGTATTGGTTCGTTGGTTCATGTACCCGATCTCTGTCCGGACATTTTTCGATATTCGATACCCTACTCCTCCATACAATCGGTTTCGATCAAAAACGGTCTGTTCGGTATTCACAAACAGCTCGTTGTATGCAGATAAATAAACGGTATTATCCACAAGTTGGTTGTGATTGAGTGCTACCGTAATGCCTAAAAAATACCGAAGACGGAGTCTGGTATCGTCCTCAAAAAAACGTTGCTCAAACCGGTACCGGTGTTGAAAAGCAACGCGTCCGCTCGTTTGCCGGGTGATAAATTGCTGGTAGATGCGGTGCTCGTTGAACTGGGTTTTGGCATCCGTATCGCCTATGTAGGGTTCGCTGTAAATGAATCCGTATCCCAACAGGAGGTTGTTGTTGTTCTCGCTCAGGTTGTAACCAATTCCCGTCCGGAGAAGCAACTGTTCGGTGTCGCCGATTGCGTTAAAGTTTCGGTACTGTACCTCGTGGTGCCAATTCCATTTCTCGGAAATTTTTTTATCGCCAAAATAGATCATCCAGTTCCCTACGTCAGTGGATTGGGCAAGCAGCGAAACCGGCATCAAAAAGAGTAGTGCAAAAATAAGCTTCATTCGGTGGTGTTTTTTTTGTTTTCGGATGTGGTACAATTCAGCGTTGGGTGCAAGTTACTCAATTGGCAGGGTATCCATAAACTCCTGAAGGCTTTTTTGTCCTGTAGGCAGTGGGACTATCAGCAAATCTGATACCTTTTAAGGTGTTCGCGACGAGGAATTTGGTAGTTTAACTAAGATGACTGTCGTTGACGTAGGTTTGAAGGCTGAGTTACTCACTGTTTATCAGCTCTTTTTGTGGTTGCTTTTACTTTGGGCTCATGATAATTGAGGTGTAATTGTTCCGATGCTACGAATAAGATATACCTGGGAGGGAAAACTATCTTATGAGAGCCCACTTCTCAAGGTATCAGCCTACTAGTGACAACACCTAGACTCAATAATGTATCTACTTTTCAAGATGCTTGCAAAACCAGAATTATTCATTTTCCAGGTACGTGTACACGCACTGTTTATAATCAATAAACCCGATTAACTCCCCGTTTTCTTCTACCGGTGCTACTTTTACGTTAAAATTAGCTAAAAATCTGGGCACATATCGAACATTTAAATTTGCGGAAATTGACAGGGCCGGTTTTGTCATTATTTCATAGACACTTACTTCGTCTAGAGTTTTATCTGGAATTATGACTCCTTTGATAATGTCAGTTAGGGTGATGATTCCATTGGCGTCTTCTTCATTTCTTTTCTTGATAAATAGCGCTTGCACTTCTTTTTCTTTCATTAATTGAACGGCTTCTCTCGCACTCGAAAGTCCGTCGATGAAATACAGCTTGTTTGTCGCTATATCCTTGGCTTTTTTATACGTTCCCATTATTTGCTTTTTTATAATTGTTTGGATTTTAAGTTGTCTCGAATCTTTTTTATTTGTTTGGAAAGACCAACTACCTTGTCAATTGCCAGGACCAATAATATTCCATTTCCAGGTTCTTCCAGGCTGCACTCTTCAGATACAGATTGGATAATTGGCTTTACGTGGTGTTCTTCCACTACGAACAAAACAACATCCGTTTTGTCTTGAATTGAAAGGCCAAGAAAACTGGTTTCTTCCAAACCGCTTCCTTTAGCTTGCATGCTGACATCGCCGGTGGCACCAGCTTTTTTTGCTGTTTTGATAACCTTTTCCGTGATATCCGGATTGACAAAGGCCACGATTAATTTAAACTTCATGGTTATTTTTTTTAAGTAGTACGATCATATCATTTAGGAGCGCATAACTAAGCACCGCAATAATTGGGAATACACTGGCAAATGCGATCAGGCCAAACCCGTCGATTGCGGGATTCCTACCGGGTACCGCCGCTGCTAAACCTAATCCAAGGGCTGCTACAATTGGGACCGTCACCGTAGAGGTGGTAACACCACCCGAATCGTAAGCAAGGGCTACCAAATCTTTTTTTACAAAAATGGTTTGGACGATGACCACGATGTAACCTGCTAAGATGTAATAGACCAACGAATCACCAACGACGATTCGATACGTGCCAAGAACCAAAGCAAATGCTACCCCAATTGCAACCACAACCCGCAGTGAGGTCGTTCGAATAGTGCCTCCGGAGACTTCATTTGCCTTTAGGGCTACGGCATACAAGGAGGGTTCGGCTATCGTGGTGGCGAATCCGATAAAAGCAGCAAAGATGTATACCCAGTAATACGCTTGCCAATCGCCAATGCCACCCGAATATTGTTCGGAAATAAAGGAACTATTCGATAACTGTTCAGCCATGATTTCCCCTATCGGAAAGAGTGCTTGTTCCAGGCCCATTAAAAAAAAGGTTAGGCCAACAATAACAAGGACAACGCCAAAAAGGACCTTTTTGAGCTTAGGAATATTCTTTTTAATGACAAAAACCTGAAATGCTCCAATTAATAACACGATGGGAGCAACATCCTGAATAGTCGATAGAAAGGTAGCGATAAAATGCTGTCTCATCTATTAGGAGAAAATTAAAATCCCGTAACCCATAACAAAAATCATTGGCAATAATGAGGCGAAAGCAATTAACCCAAACCCGTCAGTAAGCGGACTTCGGCCCTGAATGACCGTAGCCAAACCTACACCGAGGGCAGTAACCAGGGGTACGGTAATCGTGGAGGTTGTCACTCCACCCGCATCATAGGCAATACCTATAATTGCATCAGGAGCAAAAAAGGTCATTGTCATTACCAAGATGTACCCACCGATAATCAAATAGTAGATTGGCCAACCTTTGATAATACGCAAAACTCCAAGAACAATAGCTAGACCCACGGATAGCGCTACTGATAAACGTAGCCCCAAGGCATATCCTGCTTCATTTTTCAGTTCCAGTAGGTTACTTTCCACCGCAATGTAGGCGGCTTCTTTTGCTACCGCAATCAAGGCAGGTTCTGCAATGGTAGTAGAAAAACCCAACAAGAAGGAAAAGGACAAAAGCCAGCCCAAACTTCCCTTTTTAGATAGGGCATAAGAAAGGTTTTCGCCTATTGGAAACAAACCGATCTCTAGTCCTTCGATAAACAACATCAAGCCGAATACCACAAACAACAGACCCATTAGTACCTCAGGAAGATTTGGAAAAGGTTGTTTTAGCACCGCTATTTGAAAGAAGGAGACAACCAATACAATTGGTACCAAATCAAAAAACGCACTTTTTAGTTTACCGCCAGTAATCTTTAGTAATTTTACTATCATCGTTTGGTCGTTGGTTACTCAAACAGCAACGAAGCTGTCTGCTTTCAATTTTTAAAGCCTCGTTTTCGAAAATACGATTTTTTGAATTTGTAGCCAATCCAGATTCATCTGCTATAGAAGCTGAACACTGCTAAAGACCTCCTGAAGCGAATTTAGTGTTTTTTGCGGTTTGATGAGTAGGTATACTTTGTTTTAGTTTTGAAATTTCAAACCACTTAATTTTGAGATTTTTGTAGGGAGGAGCATTTTCGGTGTTTGGGTTATTCGAAAATACTTCATCCGCTTTAGGGTGTTTCGGATAGACACAAAATCGGCGGCATTTTCGTCGGAATTCGTTTCGGGAAACTAGTTAAGTTTTTTCCTCGAATTAATCGGGATTATAAACAAGTCTTTCCGGTGAAGTATCAAGCGTACGCGACGTAGCTTAAATAGCTGTCCAGATGAAAACCTCAGCCACAAATGTTCCGGCATTGATATTTTCTCCGTCCCCGCTCTAAGACCAGGGTTTTTAAACCTTTCTCGCACAATTCCTTGGCGGACCAGCCACCGGAAATACCCGAGCCGATGACTATAGCATCAAGAGTTAGCATTGTTATTGGCTTAGTAGAAGCATTGACCGTGGCATACACCGCCCCGGCGGTAATTTACTAAATGTGCAGAAATTGCTTGGTAAAAAACAGAAAAAAGATCGAAAAGATGCAGTTGCTCTTGTTTTTCGGACATCCGGCAACCTATTTTAAAGCGCCTGGAGCGGGAGCTAGACCCTTTTGCTTTTTCGTTTACCGAGCCAGACAAGCAGTCCGGTGATTGGTAGGGATGCGGCGATCAATGCCGCTATACATACGAGGATCCTTCCCGGAAGCCCCAGAATACTCCCAAAATGGATTTCGTACACCAGGCCGTTGATGGCGTTGAAGGTACTGATCTCTCCGGAAAGGCCGGCTCGAAATTTCCCCCGAATTCGTTCTCCCGAGTATCGATCATGGTAGTAATGATCGATGGCGTTTAAGCCCTTGCCAGGATCGATGACGGAAAGATGGATCGCCTCGTCCGCTGCATGCGGAATACTAATCCGAACCGCTGCATGGGGAAATGTGCTCCGGTAGTCGGCGATCAATCGGTTGAGGATGGCGTCGTTATCCGGTCGCGCCGCCGTAGCCTTCGATTGAGGGGCCTCCCATGCGATGGTATTTTCGCCACTGAGCTGTTTAAGCGTTTCTTTTACGGGTGTAAAGCCCCAATATATCCCCGTAAGTAGGGCGAAAATAAGGACCCAGGAAGCATAGAAGCCCAAAACGGAATGCAGGTCGTAGTTCCGTTTTTTTGCGCTCCCGGTAGTTTTCAGGAAAAACTTATCTTTCGTTGGCCGGCCCGTAGCGGGCCACCAAATCACCAATCCGGATACCAACAGGGGAATGGCCAGCAGGGTTACCCAGTGTACAATTTCCCGGCCCAATTCTCCCAAAAGTAAGTTTCGGTGGAGTTTTTTTAGATAATTAATCCAGCCCTTATTCATGTCTTGTAAATGAATCAGTTCGGCCGAATAGGGGTTTAGTTGTGCGAGATAATAGGTACCAGGGGCGTACAACAGTACTTCGATGCTGCTTTCCGGGTCGCGGTAGAGGGCCGTCCGAAAATCTCCCTCGGGAAAGGTTTTTTCCAGGCTGTTCCGTAGGTCAGCGATGGAGACAACCGGTTTGTCCTGCGCTTCCACGGCTTGATGGTAGGCAAGCCGACTGAATTCCGGTTCCCAGGTATAAATCGCACCGGAAAGCGCAATGACGAAAAACAACAGCCCCGTTCCCAGTCCAAGGATCAGGTGTAAACGGGTAAGCAGTTTTCGAATGGACATGCGGAAATACGACATTCGCTGGCAGCCTAAAACCCTTATCCGGTCACGGCTATTTTGAGCATGCCGGATAAGAGGTGGAGGATTGGAATCCTTGCTTATTTCTCAATGGGCGTCAAAACAATGTTCCGGTAACTCACCTTGCCATGATCTCCCTGCAGGTATATTGGTCCGGAAGCCAGCACGTCGGCACTCATGGCTCCACCGGTAGGGCCCCAGGCTGGCTCGTTGTCAATAATTTTTTTGCCGTTGAGAATAACGGTAACGTGCCGATCTACCAGAGTAATGTCCATGGACTGCCATTCGCCGGCAGGTTTTTCGGCAGCCTGGCTGGGGGTGATCCGACTGTATAAGGCACCCATATTGTGGGAATCGAGCGGTTTTCCGTAGGAATCCACTACCTGGATTTCGTAGATGCCTCGGAGGTACACCCCACTGTTGTTTCCCTCCGGTACATTCACCTCTAGTTTGAGATTGAAATCTTCGAATTCCCGCTCGGTGCGGATGTTGCCGTAAGAGACGTGGGCTCCGTTATTAGGCTGCACGGGGTCGTTTAGCAGCACGCCGTTTTGCGCCGAAAAGCCATTGGCCTGATTGGGGTTCATCAATACCCAACCGCTCAGGTCGGTGCCATTGAATAAGGAGACTGGTTTTCCGTACCGAAGGTCGGCTAAATCGGGTTTGTCCGGCATGGGAGGCATTCGTTTTCCGGTAAAATGAGATTGGTACTCCCCGGCCCGACTGGGTCCTGTCATGGTCCCTTTCAGGGAATCTCCTGATTTCACTATGCGGAGGGTATGGGTGAGGGTATGGCTCCGATCTTCGCTTTTTTTAGCCGTGTTGGTCCGGGTGACGACCAGTGTATTTTCATCGGCCAGGTAGACATGGGCTACGGGAAGTACGCTTCCTCCGATCCACAGCAGTTCGGCGTCGAGGTACCCTTTTTCTTCACTCACGTGCAGCCAGCCGACACCGCCACCTTCGATTTCCAGGCCCCACATCCCGAGAAAGGGATTGGCTAGTCGTGTTTCAGCAGTGGTATGCGTAAAACTGCCCACCAGAAGGAGGAGGGGTAGGATGGGAGATAGTAGCTGTTTCATGGGATATATTTTGAGTTTTTTCTGAATTTACGGATCGCTTCCGCGTTCGAATTCGAATGTACTAAAAAAAAAATAAATTAAAACGCCATTTGATCCGGTGATCCTGTGGATTCTGGTAGGTTGCCTTGGGATTGACTTTCCAGCGGCGGGTCTCGGTGATCGTAGCTAATCACTTCGCTCAGGATCCAAACTCCTTGTTTTAAAACCCAGATATGGGCGAATTTTGCCGTGCTGCTCCATTTGTCCTCTTTTCCCCATTCGCGCAGGTAGAAGTGATGAATCCCGGTCTATAGGACTGCATAAAGTTTTCCCGCGTCGTGAGGCGGGAAAACTTCCAGGCCGGCACGCGCGAAAAATCTCAAATTGAAAGGGCTAGTTTTCCGTTTGCCTTTTGTATCTTTCATTCATAATTACTCAAAAAACCAAATTGTATGAAAACGTCAACACCACTTTATTTTCCAGCCGTACTAAGTATGCTGCTGGTTTTTTCCGTCTTTTTTCAGGCAGAGGCCCAATTGATGGCGCCTGCGCCAAGCCCTGCGGCTGCTGTTTCCCAGCAGGTGGGCTTTACGAAGATCAGCATCGAATATTCATCCCCAGCCGTAAAGGGTAGGACCGTATTTGGCGAGCTGGTGCCCTATGGAGTTCCCTGGCGTGCAGGTGCCAACGCGCCGACGACCATCGAATTCAGCACTGCGGTAAACATCTCGGGAAAAAACATCGCCCCGGGGAAGTATTCGGTATTCATTACTCCCCGGCAGTCGGGTGACTGGACCATTCACATCAATAGCAAGGGGAATGCCATCTATGCCTACATGCAGGGCGACACAGTGGATGCGGCGGCCCTGGCAAAAGACGACGCCGTAGCCATCAACGTAGCTCCGATGATGAGCGGGGAAAGTCAGGAACGCCTGTCCTACGGCATATCGGCCGAAGACAACAAGGTGGCCAAAGTGACGATTGGATGGGATACCGTACGGCTCGCCTTTATGGTGGATACGCAGGTAGACCAGAAAATGGACGGCTTCAAAGCGGCATTTTAGCAGCAGCCTTGCGCCGGAAAGACATTCCTATCTGGTTTTTTCCGTGGGAGGTTGCCCTTCGTGAGAAACCGTTGTGAGCCAATTAAAGAAAGAGGCGTACCGTTTTCGGTCGCTTCTTTTTGGTTTACAAAGTACGGTTTTCCATGCAGGTTTTACTACAAAAGGTATCCACCATTGGTTTGTGCCGGAACCAATCCAAGCGAGGCGTGGGAATGTTGCCGCCGCATTCGGTCAATCTGCTTTGAGTTTGGAGATGACGAGGCTGACTTCTGTAGTTTCAAATGCACGGATCAATAAAAGTAGCAAAGTAACTGTCAGCGATTTGGGTGACCGGATCAGTTTGCTGAGTAGAACCACCACGCGGTCTATTCTTCGTACGGCCCCTTCCCGCTCTTCCTCGCTCAGCGACCAAAGGCGGTTGGCCGCATGCCAGGATTGGGTCCGTGCCTTGCGCATGCTAAAGTTGATGATCTTTTCGTCTTTGTTTTTACCAATCAGATCGAGCACAAACATCAAGGGCGATACCCGGCTAAGGCGGTCTTGCAATTCGTTGGTGATTTGATAGAGGATGTCGTTTACTCTGTGGAAATCACGCTCAATGGCCTGGATATCCTGTCCTTCCATCACCTTGGCCGCTGCCAAAGCGAGGTCCAGGTTGATGTGCGCATTCATCCCCAACAAGATGTGCTGAACAATCGTTAGGGGCTTGTCCACCTGGTCAAACGCATAGGCCCAGGCGCCGCTGACTTTCCGATTGTTTTTATAGGCCTCGTACGCATCCAGGTATAGTCGTGCAAATACCACGTCAAATTTTTCGAGCCGTTCATTGTCCTCAAAATTTCCCCGGGCAATTTCGGTAGCGATCTCATCGGTTGTACGCCGGTAAACGTAGGCAAACAAACCGATTCGGCTATTGCTTGCGATACTTTCCTCGATGATGTGGTCCAGCTCCTTCAGGACATCTTGAATGGTGGTGGGATTGGGCATGGTGTTTCAGGTATTCGTGTACTTACTAAAGAAGTCAGGATCAGACTTCGTCGCCTTGCCCACCCGAGTAAAAATTTCTGGGCAGGGCATGCCGGAACGCGATACCGGCGTCGGTTTTATGACGCAAATCAACAGCACAGGCAGGTTTGCTACAACTGAATGGAGCGGCCTTCTTCTGCCGATTGGTAGGCGGCGTAGATGACATTTACGCAGTCTACCGCCAAATCAATGCCGGCAAGTGGCTCTCGACCCTCTCCAATGGCCTGTATGAAATCTGCGATCTCGGTAGAAAATCCGCGAAACCAGTCTTCGTCACAGCTCGGCCGGTTCCATCCCGCTTTGGTTTCCAGTTTTTCCGTAAAATTCTCGCTTGCAAAGGTAGTCGGGTCTACCGCATAGGTTTCGATCACATCGTTTGCCGTCATGTTGGCTTTGATGACCCCATCGGTCATGTAGGCTGTGACGCGGGTGTTGAGCCCTCCCAACCCCACGTCACTGACCAGTACGGTGGCCCGGGATCCGTCATCGAAGCGTATCACCACATTGGCCCAGTTTTCCACATCCGTTGGGTCGGAACTTATCCACCGATGCGCCTGTGCTTTTTTTGCCAACGCAGATGCCTCGGTATGGATCAGGTCTGCGGTATCGGCCATTACCGAAACTGGCAGTATTCGTTTTCCCCTGCGCTGCTCGCCTTCCCATTGTTTGAGGTAGAGGCAGGCTCCAACGGCGTGTGCGCCCATTCTGAGCAACGCTCCTCCTCCCATGTATTTCCATTCTTTGGAAAACACAGAATTCGACCCAGAATGATTTTCTTCTGCCCGAAGCTCAAGAATGGAGCCACTAGAGGCAGCGATCAATCGACGCATTTTGACAATGGGTGGGGCATATACCCAGTTTTCCGCATAGCAGAAGATCACTTTGTTTGCCCGTACGGCATCGCGTACCGCTTTCGCATGCTTTCGCGCTCCAACTCTCATTTTCGCACGTGAGACATGCAACCCGATGGGTTCGGGGTCTCCTGGCTCGCCAAAGTACCCCGTTAGCGGTTTTTCCATGATCAGGTGCTTCCCTGCTTCGGCAGCTTTGATGGCGATTTCGTGATGGGATGCCGGAGGCGTACAAATGTCGATGATATCAATGTCTTCCCGCGCGAGCAAACGATCCAACTCAGTCGTTGCAAAGGAAACCCCGGCATCCCGGGCAAAAGACGAGGCACTTTCCTCGGTCAGGGAACAAACACCTCTGACTTCCACCAGTCCGGGCGGTAGGTTTCGGTAATTTGCCAAATGCATGCGTGCCCCATAACGGGCACCGACCATTCCTATTCCCAGTGGTTTTTTCATCTGGTACAGCGATTTTTTAGCAGTTTTTTCTAGTGGTGTACTCGGCGGCCCCATGATTTTGGATCACGACCGACCTACTGATGCGAAGCTAGCAGAATTTTGATAGATTTAAAAGTATTGGACTACCGCAGCTTTATGCCAAAATCCGGGTTACCACCCCGTACCGGTGGCGAAACAAAAGCCCAGCGCGAGGTTTGTTGACTTCTTTCCAGGCACGAAAGGGGCCTTGTTTCTTTCCTGCAGAATTTCCGGTATTGTTCCTGCTGGGAATCACCACAGCTAGCCCATGGCCCCTGCCGCATTCGGGCAAGGAATTCTATCGATCACCCCATCGGACTGCTAGGTCAAAAAGTACGCGGGTTTTTCGCAGGCAGGAATTCTTCCAACTAGCATTTAATTGGTCCTTTCCGAAAATTTTTCAAGTTGATTGTTCAATTCCAGGAATTCACACAGCGTGGCTACATTTTTATTAAAAACGCTACTGCTAATGCGATCCATGGTAAGGTATTGGCCGTTCCAGCGTTCCCCTCGTGGCATGTTCTTCTTAAATCGATCGTTTTTTGTGATCCAGGCTCCGGATTCCTCTTGTTCGTCCAGTATGCGCACCACATCCCCGGAAATATCCGCAATACGGCGCGTCAATGCTTTTTTTGAGTTCGTGTACTGTTCGGCTTTACGCAGAGCCTCGTGGCCCATTTCAAGGGCTTTTTCATACCGGAGGGTACTTTTCTCAAGCGGTACCTGCAGATCCGTCTGATACGCATATCCGGTTCGGCGTTCGGGGTGCAGATCTTCCAGCTTTTCTACACGAATTCGGGGTCTATCGTAGTAAAGTGCTTTGTTTGTTCCGAGTTCTACAAAGCGGGCCCACATACCGTTTTCCATCCTGACCTCTCGAAGCCATCGCAAGGCATCGGGGATGGGTTCGAGTAAGGTTTCGTTTCCGAGGATGAGGTACAAATCGATCAGGGTATTGATGTTCTTAACGGTAACAGATGGACATACTGCTGGGGGCTCGAAGGTGCGCGCCCAGGCCGGCTGAAGAAACTCGTTGTATTGTTGCGCCCAACCGGGTTGGGGCGGCGGTAGTTGGGAGATCATCAGAAACCGGGCAGCCTTGCGCAGGCTTTGTTCAATGGCCTCGTCCCCCGGGTAGTACCGGTAGGCCTCCAGCATGACGCGAATGCAATCGTTAATCCCCCCGTCATTGAAAGTGGCATAATCGTGGTAATTTCCTTGTTTGGGGTACTTGTGAGGCCAACCCCCGTTGTCCAGCTGGGTTTTCAGCATCATGTGTATGGCTTTTTGGGTGGCCGCAGTCAACAGAGGATCGTCTACTAGCTGATCCAAGGCCATCAAAAAGCTAACGGCCGATTGGCTTTGATCATCATCGAAACTCACTACTTCGTTGTTCAAATTAGTAAAATCGATCGTATGATCCCATCCGCCGTGTTTGTTTTGCCCCCGAATCAATGCATGTGCTGCCTCTTTGGCGAATGCCAAAGCCTGCCTGTCAGAAGTGACCCGATAGGCACGCAAAAAGGATTGGCCCACGGCGGGAGTACCCGGAGGCTGAACCTCAATGGTATGTGCATCGGCAGGACTTTCTCCCCACCGCATCGATAGGTCAGGAGTTACGTAGTAGACATAGCCTCCTTCGGTATTCAGCGAGTGAAAAAATGCCAGTCCTTTTTTCAAGGCCGCATGCGTCCGCTGTACTAAGTCGTTTCGCCCGGATACGGGCGCCTGGGCATGCACAGCAATCGGAAATACAGTCGGCAGCAGACCAACAGCGATCGCGAAAATCAGTATTTCCTTTCGGTAGGATATCATTTTTATGGGATTATTGTTAAAAACAGGCCGTACGGATTAAGCTGTTTGAAAATACATAAATCCCGCCAAATTGCCATTATTCGCTTGGGTTTTTCTACGCTGCCTGTCCAAGAACGATCGTTCCCTTGCTTGCGCGTGCGTGTTCGGTTGATCGTTGCGGGCATAAGCGGTGTTCTCCGGATCGGTCGCTTTTCAAGATAGGCACCTGGCCCCAATTGACACCGAACCTATCTTTTTTTTAGTCCCATGTCTGGAAATCGGATACGATCGGTAGATCGTCAAAAAGCCCGGTTGTTCAACGTATACGGGGAAAGCGCCTTACCGAAAAGGGTTGGGACCGGGAGAAATGGAGTAATCGTCCTTTTTCATAAACTTTTTGACGGTGTTTTCTTTTACTTCTGTCATCATTTTTATGAGGAATAATTATTCAAAGGAATGCTTACTGGTTTAAAGCTTATTCCCAAATCCTTTATTGCCAATTCTGAACTATAAACAATTTCAGGTTTGCCTGCCGGAGGTTGATTGTTGAGCATCAATGTAACATCTGAAACCCTGTAGCTTTCCCCCGACAAGAGATAGTTTTTCCCATGGATGTTTTTGATTACAGCCGCTTTGTAAATCGCCTCGGCAACATCTTCTACGTCTACCAATGCCCATAAAACATCCATATCATAGATCATTTGTATGAATGGGTTGGGCGCAATTTTATTTTTAAACAGAAATTGTATACCCGTTGAGGTGGAATCCTGTCTGTCTGATAAAGATTTTCCCATTACACCCACAGGCGAAACAGAGGTAATTTCAAAATGCAGCTTCGGGTGGTCAGTGATAAATTTATTGACGGTCTGATTGGCGATAAACTTTGCCTGGGCATAAGGAATGCCTTCTTCGCTCATAAAAGGTTGATCATTTTCAGTGATTTGGTCTCCCTCCGTTTTTCCTGCAGGTAAAAATGGAAAGTTGGTGTTGTAAGCCGCAACAGATGCAATAAAAACGACTTTCTCAATTCCGGGAATCGTAAGAACTGCTTCCAGAAAATTTTCCGTTCCCTTGATGGTCGGGTCAAACAGATCTTTCTGAAGGTCTTTCACATCCAATTGGAAGGGGGTTCCTCCATGAATTACTACTTCACAGTCTTTAAGAAAATCCATAAGCTCTTGCTTATTTTCGACATCGAGTTGAACGATTTCCAGATTCTCGGCATTTTTGAGGCTGAGTAAATGCTTATACTTTTCTTTTTTGGAAAGGTCTGTAGTTGATACTTTTACCTTGTATCCTTCATTTAAGAACTTTTGAGTGTTGTAGCTTCCAATAAAGCCCGAACCTCCGATGATGCCTACTGTTTTCATGTGTTAAAAGATAAATTTACGCCTACACTATTCGGTGGTCGACATACCCGTTTTTATTATTGTCAGTTCTTCGGTTATTCTTTTCGGTTGCTGTTGGAATAATCAAAATAGCTCCATGATTCGGCATTCGTGATTTTCTATTCCTGATTGGTGGTACAACTCGAAATGGCCAATATGATCAGTACAGGTGAAAACAAAAGTTTCATTATTTCCTGGCTTGAATTAATTTGGTAGTCGATTAAACTGTAACTCCGAATAATTTACTTCATTCAACGTTTCCACCGCTCAGGCTTAGGACGAAAGGGGTAAACTACTTTCCCAATGATCGGAATTATTTTCTGAAGGAAGATTTTTAATTAGTTAAAATCAGTGATAATGGGTGGGCCAACCCGCGGATGAAAAAAGTTAAAGGCAGGGGCTTTGGCGCCCAGTTCGTTGAGCTGCTTACCCGTCAGGCTGATGGAATATTGATGCAGGATGTCAGTAACGGAACCTTGACTAAAAGACACCGCCTTTACCATTGTTTTTGTGGGTTGGTACGAACCGTTCCGCGCATTCACCGCCAATTATTTACCAACAGGGAATCTGATCCATTTTGGCTTTTAAAACGATTCAAAGTTATTCTTCTTTACCAATCCGTTGCTGTCGATGGAATAGCCCTCCGGGGGACCGTCTTTCCATGTCAATTCAGGCACCATGTCCAGCAACACGTTTCGGTGTTCTTCGATGACCTGTGTGTTCTCTTTTTTATAGGCCACATTATCCCATTCGTTGGGATCGTTTTCGTGATCGTAGAGTTCTTCCAGGTTGATCTCCGGATAGTAAATGTACCGGTACCGCATGCTTCTTACGGCATGCCCCGTGACCCCATTGGGTTTGGGGTTGGGAAACTTGTAGCTGGATACGACCGGAGCCGTTTCGGTACCGGGGTCGTTTAGTTGGGGCACCAGGCTTCTTCCATCCAAATGGGGAGGAGGAGAAAAACCCGTTAGCTCTACCAGTGTGGGGTACAGGTCCATAAGGCTAACGGGTTGGTCGCAACGGCTGCCTGCCTGCTCCATACCGGGAACGGAAATGAGTAGCGGCACCCGGGTGGACCGTTCCCATAGGGTGAATTTTTCAATATTGTCTTTTTCGCCCATGTGCATGCCGTGGTCGGACCATAATACCACGATGGTGTTCTCGGCGTAGGCCGATTGTTCCAGGGCATCCAGCAAGCGGCCCACCATGGCATCGGAAAACGTGATGGAGGCGGCATAGGACTGGATGATTTTTTCCCATTGCGCGTTTTCCAGTACCCATTCCATGATATACCGGCGGCCATGATCGAAGGCATCTTCCAGGTCGTTTTTTCGCCGCTCGGGTAAGACAATGTCTTCCAATGGATACATGTCGAAGTATTTTTGGGGAACCTCCCAGGGATCGTGGGGTTTCCACATACCCGCAGCCAGGAAGAAAGGCTTTTCGTGTGGCTGTTGGAGCTGGTAACTTGCCCAGTCTACGATGTGGTAGTCGGCCATTTTTTCATCCGGAACGGGGATGGCACCCCAGGTCCACCAGCCATCTGCCCCGCCACCGGGCCGGTTTTCGTTGTCCACGTCTTCCGGATAAATGACGTCCTTGGGGGCGCGGATTTGGAAGGGATGGGAGATGTAGGGGCTGGGGTAATAAAAATCCCAATTGGCCGGCTCTACCTGGCTGGTTGGCGACCAGGGAGGTGCCTGGCTGTGGTAAATTTTACCCGCGCCCAGTGTTTTGTAGCCATTTTGCTGGAAAAATTGCTCCAGGGTGACCACTTCCTTCAGTGCTTCAAATTCCCGCCATTTCGGGCCGTCACCCCAATACACATTCGCTGCTCCTGAGCGCGCATGGTGCACCCCGGTAAGGATGGCCGCACGGGTGGGTGCGCAGGCCGGTGCAGGGGTGTGGGCATTGGTAAATACCATGGAAGCAGCCGCCAGCCGATCAATGTTAGGGGTATGGATTTTCATGCCCGCATGTCCGGATAAAAACCCGGCCCAGTCGTTCAAATCGTCTACCGCGATAAATAGGATGTTTGGCTTTGTTTCGTCCGGTTTTTTCTCCGGTACACCACAGGCCTGGATTAGCAGGATTCCTGCTGCTACCAGGAAAATATCTTTTGGGAAAAGGGCTCTCATTGGGGGCAGTGTTTTTCTTGTGACTCGAACATTGAATATAGATTAAAAAGATGACCGGTGCAACTCTGGTATAGCCAGCAAAGGGCCGAATTGATCGATACCGGTGATCTAGCTCAAATTCCGAAAAACGTGCCCTATTGAGCAGATAAGGCCATTGTAGTTGCTACAAAAACAGTTTTACCCCAATTATTCAAAGTGAGGTGAAAAATCAATAAGGATTGCCCGTTCACAGTCCAATTAGGTTAAATTCGTAACAACTGCATTGCTGTTTTGTGGAAAATGAGGTAAAATGGTTGGTACAGTTAAATCCAAGTGGACGTTAGCCAAACTATTCAAGTGAAGCGATGATAGCGCAATAAACAGAGCGCTTTATCGCTCAAAAATTCTCAAAAAGGATCAAAGAACACTGAACCACCTGAGCTATTTCACCGAAAT
>NZ_WIOK01000020.1 GCF_009467825.1 Cyclobacterium xiamenense
TTTATCAGTGCCACCAAATAGTGGAGATTCAAACTTTTCCGAATATTCGGGAAAAATAGCCGCATAAAAAAGGCTGCCCTTTTCGGACAGCCTCTTTTTGTATTTCCTGTAAGCAAAAATATCCGGCAGCTGAAGAGATCGCTGCGCTGGCTGACCGAAATCCAGGCAATACGAAGCCAAATGCGTTACTGACAAGGGCAAGATGTGAAGAAAGGCTTAGTATGTTCCCTGAACATTACGAGAGTAAACCCTTTATGAAAGACTGTCGGGGAAAGTTAGACCCACCAGAGAAAAGCTGTCCACAATTCGGTATTATCTCCCTTGCTGAGCAACTCTTATCTAGGCAGGTTTGACCAATATATGAAGGGATTGAATTGGCCGCAAGTCAGAATATCCCTTTTTGAAAGGTCTGGACAGAGGAATACCGCTTGTACCCACAATTCTGTAAAAGGGGTAAATATAGAAAATTTAATTTTTTATCTTTACACTAATCGATTGACTATACCGATTAACTTCAGACCGGCGATAGAAATTAATTATTTCTTGTGATGGTAATTATAGGGATTCTTGCGTAGTTAAGGAAGATATCAACAATTCAAATACCTGGAAAATATGGCAGAAAACAGACGCTCATTTTTGACTAAGATCGGTTGGTTGACAGGGGGTTTGATCACGCCTGTAAATACGATTCGGGCCAGGGTTCCTTTCAAATTGGCAAATGACCGGGTCTATTTCACCAATGGATTTAAAGTGATGGAAGTTTCCCAGAATGAAGCGATCATCTGGACCAGGTTATGCGCCAATGAAAAACCCAATCCCCTCATCCACCTGAAAGAAAAACACAAAAGTCAGAATAACGAATACCCCATTGATTTTAATGAACAAATGCCAGTTGAGGAAATGGATGGAGGAGTGACCGGCTCAACGGGATGGGTAAGGGCAATTTTGGAAAACCAGAGGGATAAGCATGTATCAGACTGGCAGAAGGCAAGTTCCGATGGGGATTTTACTGTCAGTTTTCCCTTTACAGGTTTGAAATCCGCTACCGAATACAAGGTGCAGTTGGAGGGAAAAACGGAAAAAGGTAAAATCACGGCCCACCAATCCGGATCCTTTAGGACAGCTGGTAGTGAAGAAAGGCCTTCTGAACTATTGCTCACCACCTCGACCTGCCAGTATTTTTGGAATTACGACGATAAAAACCGGGGCTTTAAAACCTATGATGCCATGCGTCAATTAAAACCCGATTTTTTCATTCATACAGGAGATTATGTGTACTACGACCGCATAGGTCCCATGGTGGATAACCTGGAAAAGGCCCGGCACAAATGGCATGCCATGGATGGCTGGCCTTCGTTGAAGGAATTTTACCAGCAGGTGCCCATCTACATGCTGAAGGATGATCATGATCTTTTAAAGGATGATGTGTATCCGGATAGCAGCCCATTAGGTGAGTTTACCTTGGAGCAAGGGTTGAAAGTATGGCGTGAAAATGTACCAATAAAAGATAAACCATACAGAACTTTCAGATGGGGAAAGGATTTACAGATTTGGCTGGTGGAAGGACGAGAGTTTCGGAGCCCAAGGGATTTTCAGGAAGGTGGCGATATAACCATCTGGGGAGACGAGCAGAAGCAGTGGTTTGTAGATACTATGGAGGATTCAGATTCGACTTTTAAATTACTATTTTCCCCTACGCCTGTGGTAGGGCCTGACAGAGAAAATAAGAGGGACAACCATGCCAATAAGTTATTTGAAGAAGAAGGCAATTGGTTAAGGCAATTTCTTTCCGGTAAAAAGGGTGTTTTTGTGGTCAATGGAGATCGGCATTGGCAATATTATTCCATTGATAAGGCCACCGGTTTGAGGGAATTTGGTGCAGGTCCCGTATCCGACGCTCAATCAGGAGGCTGGTCTCAAGATGATAAACGGCCTGAACACCAGTTTTTAAGGGTTAATGGAGGATTTCTGGGCATCAAAGTTTTCAGAATGGAAAACGTCCCGAAAATTGATTTCAGGCATTATGATGTAGAAGGAAATGTGATGAATCAGATAGTTTTTGAACGCTAAAGACTAGGAAACCTGAAGCTATTTGAGATCCAGGTTTAATAGAAAAGAAGAATATAATGAAATGGTTTTTAGGTATTTTAATCTCAATCTCAATTTTAATTTTAAAACGTTATCCCGTTATATGACGAATCCCAACTACTTTATAGTTTACCAGGATCTGAGTAGAATTACCTATTTGAAAATGGCTGTTATCGGCACTTTGCTGCTGTGCTTTGGACTGCCTTTTCAAAATCATGCCCAGGATTTCGGCGAACAAGGTCATCCAATGAATAAAAACACGGATAGCAGGGAGATCCTTAACTATTGGGGCACTACTTCCGATGCTGATCAAAAATTTTATGAATCGGCTTATACCGTTTTATCATCGGGAAAAAATAGCTCCTATGCCGACCTTATGGAATCAACTTTATTTAATCAACTGGTTGAAAGTCAGGGAAGAAAAATTTTGGCTGGCCCCATGCTTGGCCAAATCAAATCCGATGGTGCTACAGTATGGGTTAGAACATTGGAACCGGCAAAGATTGAAGTGGAAATAGAAAAGGAAGATGGAATAGTTGTTTTTGGTCCGGCATATTCCAATTTTGAAACGGATTTATCTGTTGAAATAAGGATTGATGGGTTACAATCTTCCTCTCGCTACCCCTATCAACTAATAGTTAACGACAAGGATATTTCTCCCAGCACCGATCAAGTGATCAATACCGTGCCGGAATTGGGAACAAACCAAGAGGTTAAAATTGCCTTTGGTTCTTGTCCTCACCGTTGGGGCTTGGGAAATCACAACTTATTGGAACAGATCAGGAATAGGGGTAATCATGCCATGTTATTATTGGGAGATATTGCGGTACAGGATCGAAATGATCATCTGGGTTTGCATCGTGCCGATTACCTGCTCAGGGATTTTTTGCCTGCCTGGAAACAATTCGCTTCAACCGTCCCCGTTTATGCTTCCTGGGATGATCACGATTATTTTGATAATGATAAAGCCGGAATTCCGGAGGGATATTCCGAAAAAGATCGGGATGCCGTTAGAAAAGTTTTCCAGGAATCCTGGGTGAATCCATCTTACGGTGATAAATCTTTAAACCAAGGAATTTTCACCCGGGATAGGATAGGACCATTTGATATTATCATGACGGACAACCGATTTTTCAGGACCGGAGAAAAGGGGTCATTTTTGGGAAAGAGCCAGATGGATTGGTTAAAGGAACAGTTATTGGACTGTAAAGGACCCTTTATTATTTTATCCTGCGGCACGATGTGGAGTGATTATGTATCCGGGGGTAAGGATTCCTGGGGAGTAAACGATCCCGAGGGAAGGGAGGAGATTTTTAGGTTTATTGAAGAAAACAAAATCGGTGGGGTGCTTTTGATATCCGGTGATCGACACGGTGCCCGTGGATTTACGATTCCCTGGAAATCCAACTTTGGATTCTATGAATTTGAAGCGGCAAGCCTGGGGGCAAGAGTTGGACCCCCGGCACAGGATCCTTCCTGGGATACCCAGTTGTACGGTATTGATGGGGAATTTGCCTTTGGTGAATTTACTTATCATCCTTCCAACGAGGATCCAGCTGTTACCTTCCGACTTGTTAGTGAAGATGGTAACTACCTATTTGAAAAAACCATAAATAAAGGTGAATTGACACCATGATGATCAAAATAATTCTTGGTCGATGTCGACTCTATTTAAAACAACATCAAGTTATGTTAAAATAAAAATTTTTTACCCATCACCTTTTTTCAAAAAAGCAAATCTAGCATGAAGTAATTCCATTTTATTACTACTCAAAAAAGTTCTAAATTAGGGAAAAATGGAAATTTAACACTACACCCAAAAGCCTTTTTTGCATGAAAAGCATTTACCCGTTTTGGATTATGCTGCCTGGGTTTATCTTGATTTTGCTGCTTTATTCGTCGTTCGAGGTAAACCGTAAGAGGTCAGAGAAACCCAACATCATCCTAATCAACGTCGACGATCTGGGATGGAAAGACCTGGGCTTTATGGGAAGCGCCTACTACGAAACCACAAATCTGGATGCATTGGCAGGGCAAGGCATGGTTTTTTACCATGCCTATGCCGCCGCTGCCAATTGTGCACCCAGTAGGGCCTGCATGATGAGCGGTAGGAATACACCCAGCCACGGGGTCTATACGGTGGACAATTCGGAAAGGGGCCATCCAAAAACCCGCCAACTTATCCCAACCCCCAACCGGCATTTTCTGCCCGATTCGATCTATACCCTGGCGATGATGCTACGGGATCATGGGTATGTAAACGGTACTTTTGGGAAGTGGCACATCAACGAAGATCCGCTGCAGGCGGGTTTTCACGTAAACGTGGGCGGCAGCCATCGGGGCAATCCCGGGAGCGGCGGGTATGTTAGCCCCTACAAGATCGATTTTATCGAAAACGGTCCGGAAGGAGAATACCTGACCGACCGCCTGACTGACGAAGCCATACGCTTTGTTAAGGCAAACAAAGAAAGCCCCTTTTTCCTGTACCTGCCGTTTTATTCGGTACATACGCCCATCATGGGAAAGCAGGAACTGATCGCAGCCTTTGCCGATAAGCCCGGAACGAATGGCCAGGACCGGGCTGATTATGCAGCCATGGTGGCCTCGGTGGATCAGAATGTGGGGAGATTGCTGGCGGTTTTGGACGAACTCAAGCTGGCAGACAATACGCTGGTGATTTTCACATCCGATAACGGAGGCATCCGGGATATTTCCTACCAGTCGCCCCTGCGCGCAGGAAAGGGTTCCTACTACGAGGGCGGTATCCGTGTTCCGTTGGTCATCCGCTGGCCTGGCAAGGTGCAGGCGGGAAGCAAGACGGATGTTCCGGTGACGAACATGGACATTTATCCCACCCTAAAAAACATCATCGGAGCTAAAATACCAGACCATAGACAGTTGGAGGGTAGGGACCTTGCGCCCCTTTTTCGCAACCAACCGCTGGAGGAGCGAGCGCTGTTTTGGCACTTTCCCATCTACCTTCAGGCGTACAATCCCAAAGAAGACGGCGGAAAGGATCCCCTGTTCCGAACACGACCCGGGTCTGTCATTCGGAAGGGAAAATGGAAGTTGCACCACTATTTTGAACAAAATGACTACGAACTCTACGATCTGGAAAAAGATCCGGGGGAAACAACGAACCTGGCGGAAAGTCAACCAGCAATCCGGGATCGAATGATTCAATTGCTCGATGATTGGCGGGAGCAGGTCAACGCACCCGTTCCGGATCAGGCAAATCCACGTTACGATAAGGAATTTGAAACCAACCTAATAAAATCAAAATTGGATGAAGATTAAATGGATTGTATGTTCAGCGCTGACACTGTTGTCCCTGTTTCAGCCAAACCGCATTTTTGGGTTTAGTCCGGCAGATAAAAAGCCCAACATTATTTTTATCCTTACCGATGATTTGGGATACGGTGACCTGGGCGTCTTGTTTCAGAATCAACGAAAAGCCGAAGGGAAACCGTATCACCAAACTCCAAACCTGGATAAGATGGCGCAAGAGGGAATGATACTGAGCCGGCATTACGTGCCCGCGCCGGTATGTGCGCCTTCCCGGGCAACGCTATTGCTCGGCTTGCATCAAGGGCATGCCGCTATTAGAAATAACCAATTTGATAAAGCACTCCCCGCCAACCACAATCTCGCCACCGTCCTAAAAGAGGCCGGTTACGCAACCGCATTGATTGGTAAGTACGGACTTCAGGGGCAGGAGGGAGACAGTCCTTCGAGCTGGGAAGCGTATCCGACGAAGCGTGGATTCGACTATTTCTTCGGATATGTTCGTCACCGTGACGGCCACAATCACTATCCGGCACACGATGTGGCAAGTCGCGGGCCCATGGAACTCTACGATGGCAACCAGGAGATATCTGCTGCACTGGCAGGCTGTTATACCACCGATTTGTTTACCGCACGGGCAAAGAAATACATTCAAGACCATAAAACTGGCAATCCGGAACAACCGTTTTTTATGTACCTGGCCTACGACACGCCCCATGCAGGTCTGGAAATACCCAGCATGCCCTATCCTTCCGGGGGAGGTACGAGCGGAGGCGTGCAGTATCTGGGAGAAAAAGGCAATTTTATCAATACAGCCAACGGAGAAATAAACAGCTTTATCCATCCCGAGTACCGCAAGGAAGAATGGCCGGAAGTGCAGCGACGCTTTGCCAGCATGGTTCGGCGCATTGACGACGCAGTAGGCGATCTGATTCACTTATTGCAAGACCTGAATATCGACGAGGAAACACTGATCGTCTTTACCTCGGATAACGGTCCGCACCTGGAATCCTACGGATACGGGGACTATGCGCCTACCTTTTTCGAAAGTTATGGGGAAATGGACGGTACCAAACGGGATACCTGGGAAGGAGGAATTCGGGTTCCGGCACTTGTGCGCTGGCCGGGAAGCATACAGGCCGGCTCCAGAAATGATTCCCCGTCCGGTTTCCATGATTGGTTGCCCACCTTTGCCGAGTTAAGTGGTTTGCCCGCCCCGGCGAATACAGATGGGCGTTCGCTTTGGCCCATTCTCTCCGGAAAGGAAACGGTGCATCCGGGCAAGGTGTACATCGAATACCAGGTCAATAACGCTACGTCTGATTATGCGTCGTTTCTTGAATCCCGACGTGGGCAAAAGCGGGGAGAGATGCAGGTACTCTACCTAAACGGATACAAAGGCATCCGATACACTATTTTATCACATCAAGATGATTTCAGCATTTTTGATACCCAAACCGATCCTGGAGAAAGCAACGACCTCGCCGGAACGAACGACGAGTATGTTGCACTTCAACAAGAAATGAAAAATAGCGTGTTGCGCTGGCGAAGGGCGAATAGCTCCGCCGAACGCCCCTACGACAAGGAACCGGTTCCTGCATTGGACCTAAATGCGATTCCAGCTAGAGGGGTTCAGGTTGCCAGCTACGTAGGGGACTTCCCCTGGGTGCCGTTGATTAATACAGAAAATGAAATGCCAAAGGAGCTTGTCCTTTTGTCGCGCTTGCAGGACCATGTACCGAAAAAGGGTGCTGACGTACTGGTTTTCCAGGGGCTGCTAAAAGTTGAGCGAACCGGCACCTATGACATTAGCTTCCAAACCAACGGCGGACTGGTCATGCACGTTCACGAGGCCCTGGTGATTGATAATGACAACCCAAACCTGGCAACAGAATCCGGTAGTTCCCAGTTACTTTTGGAAGAAGGGTATCACCCAATCAAATGGGTGACCAAAAAGCCCAAGGATGCTGAAAACCTAACCCTCGAGCTGAAATGGTCTGGACCGGGTATTCAAGGCGAGCCTTTGCCCTTGTATCAACCTACTCTCCGCCACTAGTATGCGCAACCTTTTAACTATATGGGTACCGTATCCGCTGCTGTTTTCTGGGTTTACCCTTCTGGCGTTAGCCCTTTCCTGCCAGCAAAAGGCAGATCCTTTGAAGACAAGGCCAAACATCATCTACATCATGGCAGATGATTTGGGATACGGAGATGTGGGCTTCAATGGTCAAGAACACATACAAACGCCACGCATCGATCAGTTGGCATCCGAAGGAATGGTTTTCACCCAACATTATGCGGGATCAACGGTTTGCGGTCCCTCGCGGTCCGTCCTGTTAACCGGGCAGCATACGGGTAGAACGCGGGTAAGAGGCAACCCTACCTGGACCCGGAGCGGGCAACCCGTAGACTTGCTACCTCAGGACGTGACGGTAGCCGAAGAACTGAAACGAGCCGGTTATGTCAATGGCATCGTCGGAAAATGGGGTATGGATGAAACGTTTACCACAGCACATCCCCTGGACCAGGGATTTGACTATTTTTATGGGTATAGAACCCATGTGGAGGCTCACCACTATTATCCGGAATTTTTGTGGCGCAATAAGGAGAAAGTATTGCTAGAAGGGAATGTGCCGGATCAAAAAATAGGGGCGTATTCCCACGACCTGATTACCGAAGAATCCCTGAAATTCATCGAAGCCAACCAGGACACCTCCTTCTTTCTGATGCTGTCCTATACCCTGCCTCATTACGAACTGACCGTGCCCGAAGATTCTAAAAAACCCTATCTGAATAGGGATTGGCCAAAAAGGGAAATGAAACCCGGCCATTATTACCACGACGAAGCGGGGAATGTGACCTACGCGGGAATGGTTTCCAGACTAGACCGCGATGTGGGTCGGGTAATGGATTTGCTGGATGAATTGGAGCTGGCGGAAAACACCCTGGTGATTTTTACCAGTGATAACGGGCCCGTTTATGACAATGGTTTTTTTAAAAGCAATGGAGGCTTGCGCGGTATGAAAAGGGATTTGTACGAAGGTGGCATTCGGGTTCCCTTCGTTGCCCGATGGAAGGACACCATACGGGCAGGTTCCGTATCCAACCACGTTTCCGCATTTTGGGATTTTCTTCCCACTGCATGCGAATTGGCAGGGTTGGAACCGGAGGCACCTACCACCGGACTATCCTATTTACCCAGCCTGCTGGGTGATACGGACAACCAATCGGAACACGAATACCTTTACTGGGAATTCAACGAGGCGAAAGGTCCCATGCAGGCCGTACGAAGCGGTGCCTGGAAAGTGGTGAAACAGTTTCAGAAACCGCCAGAGTTGTACCATTTGGAAAGCGACCCCCGAGAAACCCGAAATTTGGTCCAAGAAAAACCGGAAGTTTTGAGACGCTTAAATGAATTGCTGCAAACTGCCCGGACGCCCCACGAAGAATTCCCTCTGGAAAGAATCGACCGAAATAAGTAGTGAATGATTGGGTGCTTCCGGGAGTTCCTGGCTAAATTTTGAGGGTTTAATTCCGGATTAGTTTGATATCTTTCCTAAAAAAATGGTTAAATTGATGCGTCAATTTCCATAGAACCAAAACAAAATAACGATCGTTGAATGCAAATGCAGTTAAACATACAACCGGCACTGCTGCTCACCCTGCAGCTGAGTTTTCTCCTTTCTTTTACGGTTTTCGCCCAATCGGAAAAGCCCAATATCATCTATATATTATCCGATGATCAGTCCTGGACGGATTACGGGTTTATGGGGCACCCGCATATCGAGACTCCAAACATCGACCAATTGGCTGCGGATGGCCTTACCTTTACCAGAGGCTATGTGACAGCGCCGCTTTGCAGCCCTTCGCTGGCATCCATTATTACCGGCTTGTATCCCTACCAGCACGGTATTACCGGAAATGATCCCGAATTCACCTTCGAAAAACCCCGCTACCAGACCGACTGGCAGGAGGCCCGCTCGCGGCTTTACAAGGACTACCTGGACGAGTTTCAAAAACATCCAACCGTACCGCAGTTATTACAAAAATTGGGTTACGTGTCGTTTCAGTCTGGTAAATGGTGGGGTGGCCACTGGAAAGAAGGTGGATTTACCGATGGCATGACCCACGGCGATCCTACCCGGGGCGGTAGGCATGGAGACGAAGGACTGAAAATTGGAAGGGAAGGGATGGAGCCCATTTTTGATTTTATGGATAAGGCCATTGCAGACAACGATCCGTTCTTCGTTTGGTATGCACCTTTTCTGCCCCACTCCCCACATACCCCACCAGATTCGCTGCTAAACAAGTACCTATCGAAGGCGCCTACCAAGGCAGTTGCCGCTTATTGGGCCATGTGCGAATGGTTGGATATTACCGTAGGACAGCTACTCGATAAGGTGGAACAGGAAGGTCTAACGGAAAATACCCTGGTGGTGTTTGTTACCGATAATGGTTGGATTCAGGACCCGGAGCGGCCTAACCGATACGCACCCGGTTCCAAACAAGATCCCCAGGACATGGGTATTCGCACGCCTATCATTTATAAATGGCCGGGGAAAATAACGCCACGTATGGAAACCGAGTACCTGACAAGCAGCATCGATATGGTCCCGACCACGCTTGCAGCGGTGGGCATGGACCCCCTTCCGGAGATGCAAGGCATCAACGTTATTGACCGAAAAGCACTGGCCCGTCGCAAGCGGATTTACAGCATGGACTTCTCGCACGATATGGTGGCGGTGGATCAACCGGAAAAAACCCTGGAAAGTCGCATGATTATCAGCGGTACCTGGAAGCTAATTGCTCCCGGCCCGGCAAACCCCAATACGGGTGAAATACAGCTCTATGATATTCTACAGGATCCAATGGAACAACAGAATCTGGCCGAAGCAAACCCAAAAGTGGTCAAACAGCTGCTGGCCAGCCTGGATGGTTGGTGGCCCGGGGACGGTAGGTGAAAATACGCAAGTCAACAAACAACTGATTTTACCATAGTAAGCGGGGCAATGATCCCCGCTTTTTTTTTTGGATGGGTTTTTGCAGGAGTATCGGGTAAAAAACAACTAAAATTATGAAAAGGCTTAGCAAAATTTGCAATTACCTCTCGGTTACTTTCTTTTTATACCTGCTTCAATTTCGTTACGCTTTGGGCCAGGCAGACGAAGCGTATGCAGACGAATATCCGTTAAACCCTTCCCGTTTTTGGGTGGTTATCGCCATGATTATCTCATTTGTTGTGATTGGGGTGGCGGTTAAATTGCTCTACCGACCCCGGAAAAAGCAAAATCCCTGAAAGTCGTTGACCGAAAAAAAACGGTCGGGGCATCCATGTGCAGACTAAAGGGAGGCCTACTTTTTTAAAGATAAAATTGGGACTGCTCCCGCTCGCTAGTACTTCCATCACCGGTACGTTGCTGGCAATACGGTACAAAGGAAGGGGAGAACCCACTCGGATTTAGATCCTGCTGCAAACGGCAGGAGCCCTATTAACAATTGAAGGAATAGAAACGCTTTCTTCTCCACTTATTGGCGCTGTACACCATTAATAGAATAAAAATTTAATTTTATACGATTTTTTGTATTTTTAATATATTATTAATCGAAAAAATCGATTTTTAATAAAATAATACCTAAAATAATATGTTAAAATTTGCGTATTTACTACTAAAAGTTATATTTATCCATGGTGTCGCTTTTTCTCAATCCACACTTAATGGAAAAGTGCGGGACCAATCCTCTAAAGAAACGCTTCCCGGGGCCTACGTATTTGTTACCAGTGTCGCGGGAGATACCCTGCATACGACGTTTACCGATGAGAATGGCCGCTTTTCATTTGAGCGCCCTACCCAACGTACCCTGGACCTCAGCATTAGTTTTGTGGGCTACGAGACCTTGGAAAAGCGCGTGCAGGTCACCAATCGGAAAAATTTAGGTGCCTTTGAGATGGTGGAAGAAGGAAGCCTGCTGGAAACCTACGAGCTGGAGGCGCAGACCATGAGCGGTCAAATGAAAGGCGATACGGTATCCATGAATGCCGCCGCTTACCAGACCAGGGGACAGGCAAGCGCCGGGGAACTGATTCGAAAGATGCCCGGAGTAGTCATGCAAGGTGGTACCGTGGAAGTACAGGGGGAAACCGTGGGGCGCGTTTTGGTAGATGGAGAGCCCTTTTTCGGGGATGACCCGGCCATGGCCCTGCAAAACCTGCCCGTAGAAATCATTGACCGGATAGAATTTTTAGATCAATTGAGCGATCAGGCCCAATTAACGGGTTTTGATGATGGGGAAACCGTCAAAACCATCAACATCATCACCAAGAAAGAAAAGCGAGGGGGGAAATTTGGCCGTCTGTTTGCCGGCTACGGGACGGACGATAACTACCTGGTAGGAGGGAGTGTGAATTTTTTCAACGAAACCCAACGTATTACCGCCCTGGGATTAAGTAATAACATCAATCAGCAAAACTTTTCGGCAGATGACCTTTCCGGTGCCTTTGGAGGAAACGACAATCGGCGAGGCGGGGGAGGCAGGCGTGGAAATCCACTCACCACCCGGGAAATGCCCGGAATTACGCATACCAATGCCATCGGCCTTAACTTTACGGACAAGTTTGACGAAGGGAGAGCCAAACTTACCGGGAGTTATTTTTTTAACGAAAGCCGGAATTTTCTCAACCGAAATTCTTCCCGGGAGTACATCCTGCCCAGCGATAGCCTGCAACTGTACGACGAGATCCGGAATAACGAAGACAGGAGTCAAAACCACCGTTTGGACCTGCGTTTGGATTACGACATGTCCGATAAACACGCCATTATCTGGCGGCCACGAGTTCGGTACGAAAACGGAACATCCAATAGCTTGCTTTCTGCACAAAACCTATTCAATCCCAATACCCCTATCAATGAGACCGAAAATACAAGCTCGGGGGCCAATGAATCCTTTCGATTTTTAAGTGATTTTACCTACCGTTACAAATTTAATAAAGAGGGGCGTACCCTTTCCGCCAAGTTTGATACCCGGATGGACAACCGCAGCAGTGATTCCCGATTGGTGTCAGTTAGCCGGGACTTTCAGACCGGAAATCGAGATAGCCTGATCCAAAATACGCTCGGCAAATCCAATTCCTTCTCGTACGAAGCGGAGATTGAATACACCGAGCCCATAGGCGATCATTCTCAGATCCGGTTGGAGTACGAAGTTGGGAACGATTTGGGCAATACCTTACAAGAGGTTTCCCAACGGGAGATGGAAGCTACCCGTTTTGTGTTGGATTCCACGCTATCCAACGAGTTTGAAAATACCTACTTGCAGCACGAGGTCGGTTTGGGCTATCGTTACAATAAGAACAAAATTCGCATTTACTCCTCATTTGATTACCAGGTATCCCTGCTGGATAGCGACCGGCTGTTTCCTGGCTTCGAAAACACCAACCGCACCTTTAGAAATTTTGTACCGCGAATGGTGTTTATTTACGACCCCAACGAAAACACCAATATCCGGATCTATTATCGAGGAGACACCGATGCTCCCTCGGTTCGGCAGCTGCAGGATGTGATCGACAACAGCAATCCCATTCAGATTTCTACAGGTAATCCAAATCTGGATCAGGAATACGAGCACCGGCTATTTACGCGCATTCGAAAAATCAACCCCGAGACCAACCGTTCGTTTTTTATGTACCTGGGTGGGCGGGTTACCAGCAATTACCTGGGAAACGCTACCTACATCGCCAGCAAGGATACCCTCATTCAAGGAGACGTTTTGCTCCGGCAGGGCGGGCAGTTAAACCGACCGGAAAACCTGGATCAATACTGGGACCTGCGCAGCTATTTTTCCTTTGGTTTCCCGCTTAACTTTATGGAGAGCAACCTGAACCTAAGCGCCCGTGCAGGAATTACCAATCGGCCGGGGTTGATCAACGATCAAACCAACTATAATCGGAACGTGTACGTTGGGCCCGGAATTGGAATAAGCAGTAACCTGGGCGAACACCTGGATTTTAACCTGTCTACCCGGGGAAACGTCAATATCGTGCGCAGCAGTTTGCAGGAAAGCCTCAATAATAATTACTATACGCAAAGTACCCGGCTGGACCTGTATTGGAATTTTGCGGGTGGATTTTTTGTCAGCACCAATGTGAATAACCAATGGTTCCAGGGGTTGGGCGAGGAATTTGATCAATCCGTCTGGCTTATGAACGCCGACCTGGGTTACCGATTCCCGCCCACCGAGCAGTTTGAATTGAAGATGACGGTTTTTGACTTGCTCAATCAAAACACCAGTATTGACCGGAACGTCACCGACGTGTACATCGAAGACACCCGCACACAGGTCGTGCAGCAGTTTTTTATGCTCACGCTTACCTACAACCTGAGAGCCTTTGGAGGAACCGGAGCGCCAGGCCGCTAATGCCTTGGCCCTTTGCGGTGCGGTCGAAACCCAACCATCCTATCCATTTCCTGGATGGGCAGAGCAACGAGGTCCGGCTAATCCGATGCAAGCGCCTGTATACCCTTCTGGTTCGAAGAGACCTGCGGGCCTTCCTGTAAAACTAGATTTTTCCATATATGCAGGAAAACCGGCAATAATGCGGGACGATATTTTTTATTTTACTCCCTTCGAAAAAGATGTATTGCATAAAGGTAAAAAAATGCATACTTTATCGAAGTAAAGACCTCCCAACTAACCGGGGTAAAGCGATATCCTGGACCGTTGATCACAATCAATCCACCGTTTCCATTTTTCGATTGAGTAGCAGCCTAAAACTAACCGATATGTAAAGTTCCTATTAACAAGCATTTCATTCACTCACCAAAATCAATAAACCCATGAAAAGCAAAACTACCAAAAGCAACCTGGCGATGGCCGTTCTTTTGTCGGGTTCGCTGCTGCATTTCGGCCTTTCGGCAGAAGAAATGCCCGATCCCTGGACATACGTTCGTCCGTTTGCCGCATCCACTGCCGCCGATCCTAACGGGGATGTCAGGTACATTACCGTCACCGGTACCGTCACCGATCAGGATGGAATCCCCATTCCGGGAGCGACGGTCGTGATTGAAGGAACGACCACCGGAACCGTCACGGATATTCAGGGGCAGTTTTCCATCGAAGCAGATCAGGGAGATGTACTCCAGATTTCGTTTATCGGCTACCAGACGCAGCGAATACCCCTGGAAAACCAGACCCAATTATCGGTGGTGCTCCAGGAAGATCAATCTGATCTGGAGGAAGTCGTGGTCGTCGGCTACGGAACACAGCGAAAAAGTGACCTGACAGGAGCCATATCGTCCATCAGCAGCAAGGACCTACAGGAAACCCCCGCCGGAAATTTTCTGGAACAATCCCAGGGAAGACTGGCAGGTGTGGACATTGTCCGGGCAAATGGCTCTCCCGGTGCGCCGGTACAAATCCGGATACGGGGAAACCGCTCCATCAACGCTTCCAACGAACCCCTTTACGTGATCGATGGAATTCCCACCAGTGCCAATATCAACGACTTTAATCCCAACGATATTGAGTCCATGGAAGTACTAAAAGATGCCAGCGCAGTGGCCATTTACGGCTCCCGGGGTGCCAACGGGGTGGTTTTGATCACCACCAAGCGAGGCAAAACTGGAAAAGCGGTGGTCAGTTACGATGGGTATTACGGAGTGAAGCAGCCCGTGCAAGACCTGAACCTAATGGATGGTCGGGAGTTTGCCGCTTATTCCCGAATTTCCCGGGGACATGCCGGAGATGATCCCAGCTTCGATGCCAATTTTTTCGCACCGCTGGAAATCGAAAATTTGCAAGCCGGGCGGTTTACCGATTGGTTGGATTTGGCCATTCAATCCGGAAGTCAGCAAGACCATCAGGTATCGGTAAGTGGCGGAACGGATAAAATCAACTACTACGTTTCCGGCTCCTTTTTTAGCGAAGACGGGTACATTCCGGATACCGATTTTGAGCGGACGGCCGTTCGGGTAAACCTGGAATCCCAACTGACCGACAAATTGAAGCTGGGGGTGAGCGCCACGGTCAGTGTCAGCGAACGCAACCAAATGTCCAACGCTCCCTACAACAATTCCCTGGGGTATTCGCCATTGGTGGGACCTACCGATGCGGAGGGAAATTTTCTCGCTTTTCCCAATCCACGAGAAGGACTTCTGGCCAATCCCCTGCTGAATTACCAACCCTACCAATACGTAGATGAAACCCGCAGACACCGGATATTTGCTAATATTTATGGCGAATACCAATTCAACGAGTACCTGAAACTCCGTGTAAACTATGGCCCGGACTTCAACCTTTCCCGAAGAGGTACGTACACCGGATTGCTTGAAGGAAACATCAATCGGGGTTCAGTTCGAAACGACATGGACTTTTCCTATACCCAGGAAAACATTCTTTCCTACGACCGAAGTTTTGGCAAACACGCGCTGAACCTGGTGGGATTGTTTTCCATTCAGACCGCGCGGTTTGAGGAATCCTCACTATCGGGGCAGGATATTCCCATCGAGAAATCGCTTTTTTACGATTTGGGCAGCTCGTCAACCATCACGGGTATTGGTAGTTCGCTTGGCGAATGGGGCTTGATGTCCTATATGGGGCGGGTCAATTACCGCTACGACGATAAATTTCTGTTTACCCTGACCGGTAGGGCTGATGGCTCCTCCCGATTGGCTGAAGGGAACAAATGGGCTTTTTTCCCGGCTTTTTCTGCGGGTTATATTTTGACCGAGGAAGAATTCTTGCAGGGCGGACAGGTTTCATTTCTCAAGTTACGCGCCGGATACGGAGAGGTAGGTAATACGGCGATCGACCCTTTTCAGACGCTGGGTGGTTTGGCACGTTCTACCTATATTTTTGGTACAAATGCGGGCTTTGGGTACCGGAATAACCTGATTCCCAATCCGGATTTACGCTGGGAGATTTCCAAGACGGTGAATATCGGACTGGACTACGGCCTCTTTGAAGACCGGATCAACGGCTCCCTGGAATACTACGTGACCAATACCAGCGATTTGTTGCTCAATCGCTTACTGCCCATTACCTCCGGCTACAATTCTGTGCTGCAAAACATCGGCAGCACCCGAAATTCGGGCTGGGAACTCACGGCCAATGCCAATGTAGTTAACCGCCCCTCTGGATTCCGCTGGGACGTAAACCTGAACGTATTTTCCAACCGGGAGCAAATTACGGAGCTATTTGAAGGACAGCGCGATGACGTGGGAAACCGTTGGTTTATCGGGGAGCCCATCAATGTTTTTTATAGCTTTGACCAGGCGGGTATCTGGCAGACCAGCGAAGCAGACCTGGCTGCAGACCAGGGCCAGGCGCCAGGCGATATACGGATTCGGGACGTAAACGGCCGGGGTAGCGACGGCGAGTTGACCGATCAGCCGGACGGACAAATCAATGCCGATGACCGGCGCGTGTTGGGCTCTACCGTGCCCAATTGGTCCGGAGGACTCACCAACCGGGTTTCGTTCAAAGGCTTTGACCTCTCGGTGTTGGTACACGCCCGCATGGGCCAAATGCTACGAAGCGATTACCACAACCTTGGCGGTAACAACTGGCAGGGTAGGTACAATTCCATCAATTTGGATTACTGGACAACGGATAACCCCACCAATGCCTTTCCCCGACCCAATGCAGGGGAGGCACCCCTGTATTCGGATGCGGTGCGCTACTTTGACGGATCCTTTATTAAAATCCGAAACATAGCGCTTGGATATAATTTCCAACCGAGTTGGATCAGCAAATTGGGGATGAGTTCTGCGCGCGTTTACTCCACCGTAAACAATGCCTTTATTTTTTCACCCTATACCACTGTGGATCCGGAGACCTCCAACGGAATCGTTGGCGCGGGAAGCCCGCTTACCACGGCCACGTACATTTTTGGATTAAACCTAAAATTTTAAATTGTAGCGACCATGAAAAATACATGCATACTAATCGGGCTGGCCTTTACCCTTGGGTTGGGCGCTTGTGAAGAAATACTAGTTGAAGACCCGGTGAGCCTGGCCACGGCCGAAGGCTACTACGTTACCCCTGGCGGAATAGAAGATGGACTAAAGGCATCCTATACCACCTTGCGAAGTTTTTACGGGCAGCAGAACGGGTTTTTTCTGACCGTGACCGGTACGGACATATTTACCAACGGCTTTGGCGGCGTTGCGAACAACCCTCATATCAACAATTATTCGCCAAATTTTCTGGGTACCAGCGGCACCGTCACGGCCATCTGGAACGCCCTCTATGTGGGCGTAAACCAATGCAACACGGTGGTTAATCGGGTACAAGACGTCAACGGGCTATCCAATCAGCGAAAAGCAGAAATTGAGGCCGAGGCACGCTTCCTTCGAGGGTTGTACTATTTCCATCTGGTGCAACAGTGGGGGGACGTACATTTTTCCCTGGACGAGACCCAGGGTGTGGAGACGGAAGCCAATCGGACTCCGGTGAATACCATTTACGAAAATGGGATCTTACCGGACTTGGAGTTTGCCGTGGCCAACCTGCCGGTGGCTGCTTCCGAACCGGGTAGGGCCTACAAGGCTGCTGCCGAAGGACTGCTGGCCCGGGTGCAACTAACCATCGGCAACTGGGCCGAAGCCGAACGGCTGGCAGCGAACGTGATCAACAATTACAATTTTGAACTGGTGACGCCCTATGGGGATTTGTGGGACATAAACAACGAGGACAACAGCGAGTTTATCTGGACCGTACAGTTTACCGACGATCCCCTGCTCAACGGACCGGGCAATTCCGGCCATTTGTACTTTATCTTCGATTATACCTTCAACCCGGCCATGGTGCGCGATACGGAAAATGGCCGACCTTTTCAGCGCTTTCTTCCCACCAACTATCTATTCAGCCTATACGACCGGGAAAAGGACGCCCGCTGGAACGGCTCTTTTAAGACCGTTTGGTATGCCAATATATCCGCGGAAATCAACGGACACCCCGTAAACCCGGGGGATACAGCCATTCACATCGTCATGGAGCCGGTACCTGACGAAGTAAAACAAGCCGCGCCTTACTGGATCATTGACTACAAAGGCAACTGGATCGGAGACGTGAGTAGTTACCAGGAAATCGGCACCAACCGTCGACGAAATTACCCCTCCCTGCTGAAATTTCTGGATCCCCTTCGGCCCAGTATCAACGAAACCGCAGGCAGACGGGATTTTCCGGTGATGCGCCTGGCTGAAATGTACCTGATAGCAGGAGAGGCCGCCTGGAGGCAAAACAAAAACGACGTAGCGGCCAACTACATCAACGTACTACGGACACGGGCAGCAATCGACGGCAAGGAAGCCGATATGCAGGTAGCACCGGGCGATATTGACCTGGACTTTATTTTGGAAGAACGGGCCAGGGAATTGATCGGCGAAAAGCACCGCTGGTACGACCTGAAGCGTACCGGTACCCTCCTGGAGCGCGTGCGGCAACACAACCTGGATGCGGCACCCAATATCCAGGAAATGCACCTGGTGCGACCCATCCCCCAAACCCAAATCGATCGGGCGAGCAATCCTGCTGAATTCCAACAAAACCCCGGATACTAAATCATGTATGTTCGGGCAATGGCCTCCGACAAAGTTGTTGGGGGCCATTTATTCAAACCAGCAGGGGTCAAGTACCGCATTTGTTACTACCGGGTGGTTGATGGTTATTTGTGGAGGGTTCGTTTAGCGGGGCGATGGCCAATTCCTGCTGGAAGTCTGCCATTACTCCTTTTCCTACTATTTTTGGTAGGCTGTCAGCACGGGGGAAAGAAATCCATAGCGGAGCGTCCCCATATCCTGATCATCCTGGCGGATGACTTGGGTTACTCGGATTTGGGCTGCTACGGGTCCGAAATAGCGACGCCAAACCTGGATGCGTTGGCAAAAGAGGGCTTGGTATTTCAACGGTTTTACAATGCGGCCCGGTGTTGTCCTACCCGGGCTTCGCTGCTTACAGGCCTGTATCCCCACGAAGCAGGAATGGGAGGGATGGTCAGTTCGGTTTTCGGTGATCCGGAACCCGGCCCGTACCAGGGGTTTTTGAACAAGGAATCCGCCACGATTGCCGAACTGCTTCGGGAAGCAGGATACGCCACCTACATGTCAGGAAAATGGCATGTGGGGGAAAAACGGGAACATTGGCCAAGAAAGCGAGGTTTTGACAGGTATTTTGGATTGATCAGTGGCGGTAGCAGTTATTTTGAGTTGGACAAGGACTCGGTACGGCTGCGGCAAATGGCGTTGGATGACGATTCCTGGGAGCCTCCGGGGGAGAATTTTTACATGACGGATGCCTTTTCGGATCACGCGATCGAATTTGTCCGGGATCATAGCGAGCGCTCGCCGGAAAAACCCTTTCTACTTTACCTTTCCTATACCGCGCCCCATTGGCCCCTGCACGCCTTACCGGAAGATATTCAGAAATACCGGGGGCGGTATGCCATCGGTTGGGATTCCTTGCGGCAACAGCGGTACCAACGGCAGTTGAGTCTGGGTCTATTGGACCCTGCTTTCCGCCTTTCTCCCCGGGAGGCAGGTGTGCCGACCTGGGAAGAAGCAGCGGATAAGCCCGACTGGGCAAGGCGAATGGAAGTGCATGCGGCCATGGTAGACCGAATGGATCAGGGAATCGGTCGGCTGATCAGCGAATTAAAAGCCAATGGAATGTTTGAAAATACCGTTGTTCTATTCCTTTCCGATAATGGGGCATCTCCCGAAGATATTTCCGGAAGAAACATGCACGACCCTGATTCAGAAATAGGCTATCCGGGTTCGTATGTAGCTTTCAAAAAGCCATGGGCCATTGCGGCAACCACCCCGTTTCGTAGGTACAAACGTTGGCTGGAGGAAGCAGGAATGGTCACACCCATGATCGTGCACTGGCCTGCCGGCCTGCATACAAAAGGGATTACCCGGGAAACGGGGCATGTGGTGGATATCATGGCTACCTGCCTGGATTTGGCGGATGCGAGCTATCCGGATGCCTACCAGGGAAAGCCGCTAACCGCCCTTCGGGGCAAAAGCCTTCGGCCGGTTTTTGATGGGGGAGCCATGGAGAAAAGCCGGGAAATGTATTGGGAGCATTTTGGCCATCAGGCCATGCGAAAAGGGAAATGGAAGATTATCTCCAAAGCCCCTGATTTTGACTGGGAATTATTTGACCTGGAAAAAGATCCCACTGAACTCAACGAAATCGGCAGGCAAAATCCACAAATTCTTTCGGAAATGGTTAATGATTACGTTAGCTGGGCTGAAGAGGTTGGTGTCAGATAGAAAATCAATGTAGGTATAGAGCTATCATTTAACCTGAGTTAAATTATGCTGCAGTATGATTTGTTGCTTTCACCTATTCTTGAGCTAATAAGTTCTTGATTGAGAGAAGAGCCACTTGAACAGCTATCCAAATTCTATTTTCAATGGCTCTCCGCCAAGAGATAGGGAGACTGGCTATGGAATTACGTGGCCAGACAATCGTGAAAGAACAAATCCCCCGTTCTCTCAATGGGGAAAAGGGGGATTTAGGGATGAAAATGTAAACTTGTGGTAGGACTAACAATGAATAAAATGTAAACCGGTATACTTTTTTCGGGATGAGTCACTATAGTTTGAAGGATCTCCATCAAGGTCCGGATCGATAAAACTACCGGAATCACCGAAAAGTATATGAATAGAAAAGAGGTATCTATGAGCGTAGCGACTCATTGTCTGACAAGAATTGAATAAAATCAGAACCGAAAGATGAGGTTTTATCGGAACGATGGAAACCATAATATAATTGTATCCAATAAAATGAGTATTCTGACCACGGTTGATTCCACGTTGGCAAGGCAATGGGTTTTAATAGCCAATTAAGGTATAAAGCACATACAGATCACAGGATTTTTAGTTAAATTTAACCGTCTGCATCAGCAAGCCAGGCAAACAGCCGGTTCAGAGCAGATTTGGCCTGAATTCAAGGTTCAGCCGATAAAACACCTTAAATGGATTTATATCACACGTTGATCCAGTTTGCCAGGATGTCCAATGCACCCAATTAAAACCAAATTATCCATGAAAAAAGCTAACAGAAGGGGGTTTTTCAAGAAAACGGGGATAAGTCTCCTTTCACTGATGGCCATTCCAAAAATCTTTGCCCATCCCATCCATAAATTCCTGAATCTGGTTTCAAGGTCCGCAACCGGCGTTTACTTCACCAATGGATTTAAAATCGCCGAAGTGGGAAAGGATTCCGTCATGCTTTGGACCCGGCTCTGTGGGCAGGAATTTCCGCAGCCGGTACGCCATGAGCGGCAGGAAAAAGTGTTTCGGCACCCCATCGATTTTGATGAGGAGCAGCCGGTAAACGAAATGGACGGTGCGGTATCCGGAGCTTCCGGCCAGGTAAGGGCCCGTATCCTGGATAGCAGCGATCAAATCGTATGGACCTCGGACTGGCAACAGGCGCAGCCCGAACAGGACTATACCGTAAAGATGTCCGTGAAGGGACTCCAGCCCGCCACCAAATACCGGGTCCATTGGGAAGCAAAGCCGCTAGACGGAGGATCGATCCGGAAAGAGGAGGGAAGTTTCGCTACGGCGCCGTCGGAACAGGATCCGGTACCCGTACGTTTCACCACCTCTACCTGTCAGTATTTCTGGAGTTTTGACGACGAGCGCAGGGGATTTCAGACCTACGATAGCATGCGAAGGCTGGAGCCTGATTTTTTTGTCCATACCGGAGATTATATCTACTACGATAAGCCCGGGCCATTGGCCAAAAACCTGGAAAAAGCCCGGCATAAATGGCATGCCATGGACGGTTGGCTATCCTTGAGGGATTTCTACCGGCAAGTACCCCTGTACATGGTCAAGGACGACCACGATTTACTCAAAGACGATATGTATCGAGGCAAGGGACCTTATGGGGATTTGACTTTTGACGATGGACTCAAACTTTGGTACGAAAATGTACCCATCGAAGGAAAGCCGTACCGAACCCTTCGCTGGGGCCAGGACCTGCAGGTATGGATGGTAGAGGGAAGGGAATACCGTTCCGAAAACACCATGGAGGACGGTCCGGAGAAGACCATCTGGGCTGAGGAACAAAAGCAGTGGTTTCAGGAGACGGTAAGGGCCTCGGACGCTACCTTTAAGATTTTGATTACGGCCACCCCGGTGGTGGGGCCGGATCGAGAGAAAAAAACAGACAATCATGCGAATGAAAGTTTCCGGCACGAGGGAGAGTGGTTGCGGGGATTCCTTTCGGGTCAAGGCAACATGTACGTGGTCAATGGGGACCGGCATTGGCAATACGTTTCGAAGGATAGCGAAACCGGGCTGATGGAATTTGGATCGGGTCCGGTAAGCGATTGCCATTCCCAGGGCTGGAAAGAGGGAGATGTGCGTCCGGAGCACCGGTTTTTGCGGCTCAAAGGCGGTTTTTTAAGTGTCCAGGTAGACCGCAATTCCGGAAAGCCCGAAATTCGATTCGAGCATCGGGATGTCCTGGGCAAGGTGGTGCACGAGGAAAGGTTTGAGGCTTGATAAGGAAACTTAGCTATTGTGGAATTTTACTGGAGTTCTGCTAGAATTACCAAAGAAATTGACTTAATTTAACCTTAGACGCAGTTCAAGGGCCTAGTTGCCAGCTCCCTTTTGAGACCACTTACACACCATAACGATTCGACGATCGTTCGCCTTATCCGTCAAGGCGATAAGCAGGCCTTTGATGAATTGTATCATCGGTACGTGGATCGCTTGTTGGGTTTTGCAGATGCTTTTTTGGGGGATGCTGACGAGTCCGAGGAGGTGGTTCAGGTACTTTTTGTAGCCATTTGGGAGAAACGGAAACAGCTGAATGCATCCAAAAAAATCGAATCCTATCTGTTCACCTCTATCAAAAATGCAATTCTAAACCGCATCCGGGATACCAAAAAACGCTGCGATTTGACCAGCATACCGCCGGAAACACAGGCCAGTCAGGAGGACATCCTAAAACGCATTTGTTTGCAGGAGTTGACCGAACAGGTATTGGAAAGAATACAAAAAATGCCGGAAGTGCAGCAAAAAGTTTTCCTGCTTAGCAAAATAGAAGGGCTGTCTAACAACGAAATCGCGGAAAAATTGAAGCTTTCCAAGCGAACCATCGAACATCATCTTTATTTGGGAAATAAATTTTTTAAGATCAAAAGTTTTGATAAAGTAATAATTGTTGGGTTTATTAGTACAATTATTTCGATTTTTCGGGTTATCGCGTAACTTTTGTTTGTCGCAGTCTTATTTTTTCCAAAGATCGTTAAGTAAAATTTCAAAGGTCCGTGTACTGTAAGAAAGAACAAGTACATTGGATAAAGCAATCATCGCTCGGTTTTTAAACGGCACGGCTACAGTGGCAGAGGTGGAGCAGGTCATGCGTTGGCTCGGTCAACCCCATGCAGGACAGGAATTGGAGAAATTATTCACCGATGTCTGGGAGGAAGAGGGCTTGCGTCTTCAGGACGAGCTGCGCAGACAAAGACTGCATCACCAGATCAATGAGGCCTTGCAGCGGTCCGTTCCGGATTCCAATAGCAGACGCTCATCTGGGATGTCGGCTTTTCTTCGCACCGCCGCTACCTGGATCCTGCTGTTAGGGGTGGCTTATCTTGGCCTACGGGTTATTCGGGACAATCGCCCTGGTTTGGAAGACCAAATCGGCACGGTTCAATGGGTAGAGAAAACCGTGTTACCGGGTCAGAAATTGCAGTTGGAGCTACCGGACCATACCAAAGTCTGGGTAAATGCAAATTCCGAAATCCGTTTTCCGAAAGCCTTTTCTTCGGATTTTCGAGACGTATACCTGGACGGGGAAGCTTTCTTCGAGGTTCAACAAGAATCCGCTCGTCCTTTTCGGGTCTTTGCGGGTGGTATAACTACCGAGGTATTGGGTACGCGCTTTAATATCAAGGTGCAGGAAGAGAAAACCGAGTTGGCCTTGCTAGATGGGAGTGTTCGGGTCAACATCGGCCAGAACAGGGAAAGTCAGCGTGTATTGAGTCCCGGGCAACAGGCTACCTATTACCCGGATACGTCAGATTTCCTTCGCATTCGTTCCTTTGACCGGGAGAAGGCATTTTTGTGGAAGGACCGGATCATTCACTTTGAAAACCAACGGTTTGCAACCATTATCCCCATGCTTGAAAATTGGTACGGGGTGTCCATACACCATTCCGGGCGCTTTAAAAATAAGGATCGACGGGTGTCGGGTACCTTTAGTAACGATAACCTGGAGAATTTGCTGATCGGACTGGGATTTACCCTGGATTTTACCTTTGAATTACGCAACGATACGGTCACCCTTTATCCCCAATAGCCTATGAAACAATAAACGCAGGGCAAACCATTTCATCGCCAAATTTCCTGGTTCACCCTGCCTGCTTTTATGTGAAATAACAATAAAAACGTTCGAAATTATGAAAAGAAAAATACTTTACCTAATCGCAATGGTATCACGTCAACTGCTGTATGGATTGGTGCTTCAGGTGCTGTTTTTGACCACCCTTCTGGCCAATGACACGGAAGCGCAAATCAAACCCATCGATGAAACATTCATTCGTCTGAACCAATCCCAGTGGCCAATAGCGGCCCTGCTCCGCGAAGTAGAAGCAAAAACCGACTACCACGTGATTTTTGCGGATGATCTGGTTGACTCCTCACAGTCCGTTCAACTCGCCATCGGCAATCAGTCGGTATACGCAGTGCTCTCCGAAATAGCGAAAATCACTCGCCTAAAATTCAAGCAGGTGAACAAGACCATTTTCGTTGGCGCTCTTTCGGAGGAGGGAGCAATCTCTGAGACACTGGAAAACAGCTACGGTCCAGTCAGGGGAACAGTAACCGACGAAAATGGGCAGCCCATACCCGGGGCAACGGTCGTCATTGAAGGGATGTCTACGGGTACCGTAACGGATATCGACGGATCATTTCAATTGGACGTGCCAGAAGGAGCTGCACTCTTGGTTTCCTTTATTGGCTACCAATCCCAACGGATCGAGCCGGGAAACCGAACGCAATTGAGCATCACTTTGCTGGAAGACCAAAAATCCCTGGAGGAAGTCGTGGTAGTAGGCTATGGCGTGCAAGAAAAATTATCCATCACCAATTCCCTGGCGGAGGTTTCCGGAGAAGTATTGGAGAAACGGCCTGTAGCGGATTTTCAGCAATCCCTTCAGGGATTTGCACCCGGTGTGACTGTAGTGGACCAGGGCGGTCGGCCCGGAAACAATAATATCAATATCCGAATCAGAGGAATCACTACCTTGGGTAACAACAATCCCCTAATCATCGTGGATGGTATCGAACAGCGGATCAACGATATCAATCCCAACGATATCGAGTCCGTTACAGTCCTAAAAGATGCTTCTTCTGCTGCGATCTACGGATCCAGGGCAGCCAACGGGGTAATACTCGTCACCACCCGACGGGGATCGGAAGGGAAAATCACCGTGGGCTATGACGGGTATTATGCCTTGCAGGACGTGACCAACCGTCCCGAGCATATGGACGTGGAGAGTTACCTGCGCCTGGAAAACGTGGCCCATGCAAATGCAGGCCGGTCCCTACCGTATACCGAGGAGGCAATTCGGGAGTACGTAGCCAATAGTCCCAGTCCGGAATTCCCGCTTCCCTATCCCTATTGGAGGAGGGATGACTTGGGTATGTTGAAGGTAGCGCCTCAGCAGAATCACACGCTTTCGGTGAGCGGCGGTGGAGAATCGTTCAACGGTCGTTTTAGCGTGCGCCACCAAAGCATCGATGGCGTCGCGCCGAATTTCAGCGATCAACTCAACGAGTTCCGCATGAACCTGGATCTGAAAGCTTCCGAAAAAATCCGGTTTTCTGGAGATTTAAACTACCGGACCAAGGAATCCATGCAGCCCGCCGGCTTATCCGCTTCCGGGGATGGAGAAACCCGGGTGTTCCAATACATGCTGCATGCCAGTAAATTTTCCTGGCCCCGGTATGAAACCGGAGAATATGGGTTGGGACCTCAGGTCAATAATCCGCTGATTTTTGCCGAATTGACTGGCGAAAGCCGCACCATCAACGACTACATCACGGGAAGCGTGAAGTTTGACTACGACATTTTACCGGGTCTTACCTTTTCCACACAGTACGCAATGCGTAACGATCATACCCAGATAAAAACCTTTTCCGACAGGTTTTTTAACCGGGACCCCATTAATGGCAGGGTGGCCCAGCGGCAGGTCAACCGACTCACCGAATTCAGGAGGTACCTGACCGAATATACCTTGAATAGTCTCCTTACGTACAACAAAGAAATTGGTTCTCATGGGTTTACCGGTTTGTTGGGGTATTCGACGATTGACAACCAAACCAATCAGGTGAGCGGCTTTCGTCAGGAGTTCTACAACAACGACGTCCAATCACTCAGTCAAGGGTCGAATGAAAACAGGGATGCCGATGGCTTCGATGCCGAGTGGGGACTGCGTTCTTACTTTGCACGGTTTAATTACAATTATGCCAATAAGTACTTTCTGGAACTGAACGGCCGTTATGATGGATCCTCGCGATTCAGCGAAGATAATCGGTATAGCTTTTTCCCCTCCTTTTCGGCTGGGTGGAGGCTTTCCGAAGAAGGCTTTTGGACGGGCATAAAGGAAACGATCAATGAATTCAAATTGCGCGGCTCCCGGGGAGCTACCGGAAACCAGGCGGTGGGATTGTATACGTACTTCGAGACCCTGAGTGCCATCAACTACTCCTTCAACGAATCTCCTGTTCAGGGTTTTGCCCAGTCGAATCTGGCCAACCAGAACCTGACCTGGGAAACCACCTACCAAACCAATTTGGGATTTGATATGGGCATGTGGGAAGACCGGGTGACCCTTACCTTTGATTACTACAACAAACTAACCGACGGGATTTTATTGCAATTACCCATACCGGCTTTGATCGGATTGGGAGCTCCGGTACAAAACGCCGGAAAGGTAAGAAACGAAGGGTACGAGATCGGTGTGAATTACCGAGGCGGGCAAAAGCTGACCTACGATTTGGGTGTCAATTTCAGTGACAATACCAACGAAGTGATCGACTTGGTTAATTCAGGTCCGTATATTTCCGGAGGAACCACGGCTCCGCGCTTTATCATTGAAGAGGGCTTGCCCATCAATTCCCACTGGGGATACCTTACAGATGGGGTCTTCCAGACACAGGAAGAAGCCGATAACTATCCCAACCTACGGCCCAATACTGCACCTGGAGATGTCAAATACCTGGATATGAACGAGGATGGCATCATCAATGAAAGCGACCACCAATATCTGGGCATGTCGTTTCCGCGGTTTGATTTTGGCCTGAATGGGACCTTTACCTACGGTAACTTTGACCTGTTTCTTCAATTTCAGGGAGCAGCGGGGCATAAGACCCGGTTAGACGGGGCGTTTCAACAAATTGCCACCTATGAGACCTTTACGCACGCCATCTATACGGACAACTATTGGACACCAGAAAATCCCAATGCGGAATTTCCGCGCCCCATTAAAGGAGATCCGAGAAATTTTCAAACCTCAGATACCCAGCTAATCGACGCATCCTATTTGCGGCTGAAAAACATCGTGCTGGGTTACAATTTACCCGCACAGATCATTGACAAACTCTCCGTGGAGCGGATAAGGGTATTTTTGGGAGCCACCAATGTGCTTACCTTTTCCGAACTGAACCGCTGGGACCTGGATCCGGAAATACCCTCCGGCCGGGGACAGTATTACCCGCAGGTAAGTATGTATTCTTTAGGTGCCAATGTACGATTCTAAAATACGGATAGACATGAAAAATTTACGTTATATAGTGCTAGGAATTTCTATCTCCATGATGGGATGGATGGGTTGCCAGCCCGACCTTTTGGAAACCATCCCGAACGATCGGATTTCAAAGGAAATATTTTGGCAGACGATTGAAGACGCCACCTTTGCCGCGAACGCGGTTTATCCTTCTCTGGATGGGACCAGCCTGTTTTCCTACGATGGGCTTAGCGACCACGTGTTGACCAATCATCCCTTCAATGCCAACGTGGAGTTGCAACGCGGATTCGGAACCATTGCCTCTGGCAGGTACTTTAGCGAGTGGCAGAATGCCTACCGTGCAATTCGGCGCGCCAATGATTTTATGGACAACATCGATCAGGTTGAGGAATCCGATCAGGAAGCCATCAACCGCCTGAAAGGAGAGGTGATGACCCTGCGCGCTTACCAGTACATCAAGCTGGCCATGCTGTTTGGGGACGTTCCGCTGATCACTTCGGGATTAGACATTGAGACCGGGAGAACGGTCACCAGAGACCCGGTGAGTCAGGTATGGGATTTTGTATCTGCCGATTTGAGCCAGGCGGCAGATTGGCTTCCCTATCAGAATGGAGGAAGAGTTGGAAAAGGCGCAGCGCTGGGATTAAAAGCCCGAGCCATGCTCTACGCAGGCCGGTACGACGAGGCGGCCGCTGCCGCTAAGACCATTATCGATAGTCAGGAGTACGCGTTGTATCCGGATTATTTTGAGCTCTTTCAGTACGAAGGGGAAAGTAGCCAGGAAGCGCTTTTGTCCAGGGAATTTGCTGCGGATGTCAATGCGCACAATATCTACGCCACCGCCGCGCCTTGGAGTCAGATTCCGGGCAGTACGGGCAGTCTGTATGTTCCGACTCAGACCCTAATCGACCTGTACCCCATGGCCAACGGATTGCCGATTTCAGATCCAAACAGCGGTTACGACCCAAGAAATCCCTTTGAAAACAGAGACCCCAGGCTGTACCATTCCGTGTTCCTTTCCGAACGGACCCCTCTACCGGATGGAGGCACCTATGGCTCGACCCCTGGAACGGACGGATCGGATGCGGTTCAGATCACCGTTTATTCCACCGCGACGGGATACAATATCCGCAAGTACGTAGATGAGGAAGATTACAACAACCCCTCCAATTCCGGACTAAACGTCATGTTGCTGCGCTATGCAGAGGTTTTACTCACCTACGCGGAGGCAAAAATCGAGTTGGGCCAAATCGATCAGTCGGTGTACGATGCGATCAACCAGGTCCGGCAGCGTTCCAGCGTCGGGTTGCCTCCGATTACGCCGGAACAGGCTGGAACCGTAGACGAATTACGGGAGCGGGTACGAACGGAGCGTTCCATTGAACTGGCATTTGAAGGCTTTCGCCTCTTTGATATCCGTCGTTGGGAAGTAGCAGAACACGTGATGCCAGGGGTTCCGATGGGAAGGTATTACGAAGACAATGGTGAATGGGTGCAAATCCGATTGGATGGCTTTGACCGGTCTTTTGACCCAAGCCGGGATTACCTATGGCCCATTCCCCTGCGGGAGCAGGAGTTGAATACCAACTTGACACAGAATCCAGGTTATTAATGAACCCTTCCCTCCGGTGTAGCCCGGAGGGAATTTCTTTCTCACCGTAAATCCGTATCTTTAAAACAAAAACGCATGATGATCAAGCAGGCCTTTCTGGGATTATTCCTTCTAAGCTGGATTTCGGTAAACGCGCAGTCCAGCGACAAACCAAATGTTCTTTTTATTATTTCCGACGACCTGACCACTACCGCCGTTTCTTCCTACGAAAACAGTGCCGGCTACACACCCAATATAGATCGCCTGGCCAGCGAAGGAACCCGATTTACCCGTGCGTACTGCCAATACCCGGTTTGTGGGCCTTCCCGTGCCTCCCTGATGTCCGGCTACTATCCCCATGCCACGGGCACCTTTGGCTACGTGAGTGGACGGGAAAATATTGGACCGGATAAAAAAATGTGGCCCCAGCTTTTCAGAGATAATGGCTGGCATACCGCACGCGTAAGCAAAATCTTTCACATGGGCGTGCCCATTGATATTGAAAAAGGATCCAATGGTACCGACGACGAGGCTTCCTGGACCGAGCGGTACAACAGCCAGGGACCCGAGTGGACCGCTGAAGGAGAAGCAGAATTGGTGCAGAACAACCCCTATGGCCTGTTGCCCAGAAAGGGCGGCAATGTCATGACCATCGTCAAAGCCGACGGAGACGATTTGGTCCATTCGGACGGCAAGACCGCGCAGAAAGCCTCTGAGTTGATTCGGAAGCTGAAGGACCAGCCCTTCTTTTTGGCGGTGGGCCTGGTGCGGCCTCACGTCCCTTTCGTTGCGCCGAAAACGTACTTCGATCGGTATCCCTACGAGCAGACCGTATTGCCTCCAAAAGTGCTCGGTGATTGGGACGATATCCCGGAACGGGGTATTAACTACGTAACCACGCTGAATGCGAAAATGACGGAAGAACAACAGAAGAAAGCCATCGCGGCCTATTATGCTTCCGTCACCTACATGGATGCACAAGTGGGCAAAATCCTGCAAACCTTAGAAGAGGAGGGACTCGAGGAAAACACCATCGTGATCTTTACCTCCGATCACGGCTTTCACCTCGGAGAGCACGATTTTTGGATGAAAGTCAGCCTGAAGGAAGAGTCTTCCCGCGTACCCCTGATCGTCAAGGTGCCAGGGAAAGCCCCACAGGTATGCCATTCCTTTGTCGAGCTAATCGATTTGTATCCCACCGTAACGGAGCTGGCAGGAGTGCAGGCAGTGGACCGGATTCAGGGCAAAAGTTTTGCTCCGGCGTTGGATGATCCCGCTTATCAAACCCGGGAGTTTGCCTTCTCGGTCAATACCTGGAGAGGTACCCATACCTTTCTGATTCGAAACGAAAAGTGGGCCTTTATCCAATATGGAGAGGAAGGAGAGGAAGGGATGGAGTTGTTTGATATGGAGCAGGATCCCAAGCAATACACCAATCTGGCCCAATTACCCGCTTACAAAAAAACGGTGGAACGTATGCAGGAAATACTCCAAACGAAGCTCCGCGAGGTCCGGGATAATGACCTTCCCGAAAAAGGATAAGTAATGCCAGAAGTAAGTTGTCTTAATCAAATGATGATGAGATGGTTATGCCTATTTGGTTCAATGTTTTTTTGCCCATTGATTCTCCCATGCAGGAGCAGCCCGCGGGCAAAAATGTTCCCTTTCCTTTACCTGACTACTGCATCGATGCATTCCAACTACCAAACCCAAATCGGATGAAAACCCCTGTGCACGTTACCTTTTCGCTAGTGCTGCTGCTATCCATTGCCGGGATTGCTACTGCCCAAACTACCGGATCCGGTGGACCGCAGGAGTCAGCGCCAAACATACTGATCATCACGGTAGACAATGTGGGATACGGGGACCTGAGACCGTTTAACGAGGCTTCTCCTATTCACACACCTAACCTGGATTTGCTTGCACGTCAGGGAGCCCTGTTGACGGATTTCTACACGGCGTCCCCCACCTGCACAGCGTCTCGAGCGGCCCTCCTCACCGGCCGGATTCCCCAACGCAACAAGCTATCCGAACAATTGGTAGGCCTTGCAGGTAACTACGGCGTCGGACTTCCCCACTCGGAAGTAATCCTCCCGCAGGTGGTCAAGAACAGTCCGCACGGATACGCCACGGCTGCCTTTGGAAAGTGGAACATCGGCTTTGCTCCGGGGTCCCGCCCCACCGAACGCGGGTTTGACGAATTTTTGGGCATCGCTTCGGGAAATGCCGATCATTTTACCCATGTGTACGCGGGTAGGAAAGACCTGTACCACAATACGAAAGCCATCAACCGGGAAGGGGAGTACAGTACCGATTTGTTTGCGAATGCGGCCATCTCCTTTATCGAGGACAAAACAGACGAGGGGCAACCCTGGATGGTGTACCTGCCCTTTGACGCACCCCACCATCCGGGTGACCGGAATGTGGCGCCTGATGAGCCCAATACCTGGAAAGCGCCGGACCACGCCTTTGCGCCTTATGGCCTGTCGCCAGAGGTAACAGACCCCAAACAGCGCTTCAACGCGGTGGTAACGGCCATTGACCTGGCCATCGGTAGGTTGATGAAGCGCCTCGATGCGTTGGGAATTGCCGACAATACCTTCGTCTTCTTTTATTCGGACAACGGGGCCTTTTATCCCTACCTGGATATTCAGTCCAATGCACCCTTTTCCGGAGCCGGGGTGACCCTTTGGGAAGGGGGTATCCGCGTCCCGGCCATCGTGCGCTGGCCAGGAAGGATCGCTGCCAATTCCCGTATTGGTACCCGCTTGTGGTCACCCGACCTGTTTGTGGCAGCCGCTTCCCTGGCAGATGCTCCCTTGCCGGAGGATCGCTTTATTGATGGAAAGGACCCCTTGCCGGTACTTACCGGTGAAACGGTGCATTCCCCGCATGCAGCCCTTTACTTTCGTTACCAGCAATATGCGGCACTGATTTGGGGAGAGTATAAAATTTTGCGGGAAAAACCCTCCGAGCCATGGAAACTGTTTCACCTTCGCGAGGATCCTTCGGAATCCCTGGATTTGGCGGAAACCCGGCCCGAACTGGTTAAAAAGCTCGAAGAACCTTACCGACTGACCGAAGCAGAGATAGAAAGTTATTTGGAAAGGGAAAAAAATACGCTACCTTAATTCACCCAAATCAATCTGGCACCTCATGAAAAATATCACGTATCTGAACTACCTGTCCCTGTCAACGTTCCTGCTGTTTCTAACGTTTTCCTGCAAGCAATCTACAGAACAAGCGGCCGAGACAGCGCCGGTACTGCCCAATGTGGTCTTGCTATTGGGAGACGACCACGGATGGGACGAGACCGGTTACAACGGGCATCCCTACCTGAATACCCCCGTGCTCGACGAAATGGCAGCGACCGGCCTGCGCATGGATCGCTTCTACTCGGCCTCCCCGGTTTGCTCGCCTACCCGCGGGAGCATCATCACCGGAAGGCATCCCAATCGCTACGGTACCTTCACCCCCGGCTACTCCATACGGCCGGAAGAAATCAGTATCGCCAGCCTGATGCAAGAGGCAGGCTATGCCACGGCGCACTACGGGAAATGGCACCTGGGCCCGGTGAAAGCCTCCTCCCCAACCAATCCGGCAGCGATGGGCTTTCAGGAGTACCTTTCTCACGACAATTTTTTTGAAATGAATCCCCCGCTTTCGGACAACGGTGCCGAGCCGGTGATCTTCCAGGGAGAGAGTTCCGAGATTCTGGTCCGCGAAGCCCAGCAGTTTATGGATCAGGCACTGGAACAAGGCAAGCCTTTCTTTGTAGTTATTTGGTACGGTTCTCCGCACGAGCCCTACAGCGGGCTGCCCGAAGACCTGGCCTTGTACGAGGACCTGCCCGAGGATTTCGGCGACCGGATGGTGCGGTTGACCTCCAACGAAACCGGTGCACCGGTAGAGCGCCTGCAGCGCGAGGTGCTGCAAGAGCGTTTTGCGGAAATTACTGCTATGGACCGGTCCATTGGACAATTGCGCAACTACCTCTCGGAAAAGGGACAGCGGGACAATACGCTACTTTGGTATTTTGGTGACAACGGCACCCCTCAGGAGGGAAATGCCACGGTGCCATTCCGGGAGCAAAAGGGAAGTGTATACGAGGGAGGAATCCGCGTACCGGCCGTGTTGGAGTGGCCGGCCAAACTGTCCCAGGCCCTGGTATCCGACGCTTCTCTGGTGTCAAGCGATGTATTGTCTACGCTGTGTAGCCTGGTAGGCATTCCCCTTCCGGAAAGGCCGCTGGATGGACTGGATATCAGCCCGGTTTTTGAAGGAAAGATGGACCAACGACCGGAGCCCATTGGTTTCTGGAACGGACGGCCCCGCAGCGGAGGAGAGGACCTGGAACCTTACATAGCAGCCGAGTTGCAAACCGGGACCACGCCTCTGGTAAAGCTAATGAATGGCATCGCGACCCGAAACTTCAGAAACTACCGCCATCCAGATATAGAGGAGGAGGATTTTGCCGGTGACCGGGCCTGGCTGGATTACCCCTACAAATTGGTGATCCACGGAAAAACCGGGGAGGATACGAAACGGGAACTCTTCGATTTGTCGACCGACCCGGCAGAGGAGCATAACCTGTATGCCGATCAGCCAGAGCGCGTCGGAACAATGGAGCAGGAGTTGCGAAATTGGCAGCAGTCCGTGCTGGAAAGCCTAACAGGCGCGGATTATTGAGTCAAATCGATTCGCAGCAGTCCGGCTTCCTTGCGAAGCTCTACATCCTGGCTTTTTCCATTCACCGTAATCCGGTACTGGCCAAAGAAAGCCGGTAGTTCCCAGGTTTCTTGGGCATTAAAACGACGTTCTGCTTTTGTCCACCATTGGCCAAATACCAGGTTTTGGTAAGCGTTGGCAGCCGGCCGGGCTTGCCAGTCCCGGGTGTACAGGGAAGAGGCAGGAATCCAGTTGACACCTTCCCAGAATCCCCACATCAGGATGCCTTCCACGGCCGGATGAGCAAAGCAAATGCGGTAGTAGTCCACAAGTTCCTGTGCATTGAGGGCCTCCTCTTCTGCGGTCATCGGCAGTTGGGTATCTCTGTAAAATTTGGAGCGCTGTCCGGGCATGTTGAATTCGGTGATTCGGATGGGTAGCCCAAACTGGGCCAGGGAGTCCAGGCTGGCTTGCAGCGCCATGCGATCAAAGCTGCTGCCGTGCAGGTGTCCCTGAACTCCGATACCGGCGATCGGCAGGCCCTGCGCCAGCAGGTCCCGGATTTGGCGCAGGTAATCCTCCAGTCGGTTGCCCGTTAGGATATCGTAGTCGTTTAGGTAGAGTTTTGCATCGGGATCTCCTTCCAGTACCCACCCGACCATTTTGCCGGTGATACCCGGCCCCAGGCGTTCCTCGTAATAGTTGCCATGAATCATTTCGTTATTGAGGTCGTATTCTGCAAAACGGCCTTTGTAGCGGCGGGCAATGGAAATGGCTCGTTCCCGGATGGTGCGTTCCAGTTCGTCATCGCTCAGTTCTTTTACCCAGGGCTGCACAAATTTCTCAATGCCCCAGAACAGGTTGTGTCCCCGAAGGAGCAGGTTATTCTCCTCGGTCCATGCCAAAATGCCTTCCACGGTTTGGTGGTTGACTTTTCCTTTTTCGGGTTCCATATTGGCCCATTTTAGCGCATTTTCCGTGACAGCACTGTTGAAGTTTTCCAGAAAACGGGCGCTGTACCTGCGCCGGTCGTCCGGGTCCATGCTGCCCGATCCCAGGCCGTTGGCAATGGCGGCACCGAACCAGAATTCGTGAGCGAGCTGGGTAACCTGCACGTTTGCACCCGCAGGGGCGGTAATGAGGAGTTGACCTTTGCGGTGTCGGGAGATGGCCTGGTCCAGGTAATCCGTTTGGGATTGTGCTTGGTGAGCTAAAAAACTTAGAAGAAACAATAGAAAGCCGAATCGAAGCATCGTAAACTGGGTTTTGGAAGGATTGTTTAGGGGTGAAATGTACGGATTTTTAGAACGAAAGGAAAGCAGGTAGGCAGGGTGCGCACTTATTCCCCGGGAATTGTCTGGGTAAATTCCGCCCGGGTCATAAGCAGGGGTAAGGCAATCAGGAACAAGGCTACCAGATTGATCAGTACCACGTTGTAAAGGGCGCCGTAATAGACGGAAACGCCGCTATCGATCAAAAACCAGGAGGTGATTCCGTACCACATGGCCCGGTAGGCCCAGGGTTCCTTCTTTTTAAACGCATTTTCTGAAATCAGTAGCATCAGTGTATGGAACCCGACAATGCTGCCTCCGATAATGCCAAAGAGCCAGTTTTTAAAGACCAGAACCTCCCGGCTAAACGGCTCCCCTTCGAAAAAAACCTGCCGGCTGAAGGCATTGTGTTGGGCAAAAAAGATGGAATTTCCTGCAAAGGCTACCAACAAGCCAACGGCAATAATCAGCAGGTTGGCGTAGGTCAGCCATTTTTGCCAAAAAACGAATCGTTGCTCCCTGTTGCTCATGGGTAAATCCGGTGTGTTTCACGAGTACAGCCCACTTGCAGGGATCCGTTTCCGGTCTGTCAGGGATGGACCAGTGAGCGTCCATATATAGCCTAACGGAATGAGACCTGTCAGGTTTCCAAAACCTGACAGGTTTGGCCTTAAACAGGTAGTCCCCAGCGCAGGCATTTTTGCCAGATTCGGGGCAATCGGTTGATTTGCCAAAAGGAATCCCGTATATTTCCTCTAAATCGACGGAACCGTCCGTCTCAACCCAACCGAATTACCCATGATGCCGAAGCTTCTCCTGCTCCTTTATTTCGTAGGGATTGGTTTGGTGCTGTCTGTTTCTGCACAGCAATCCACCCGACCCAACATTGTCTACATTCTTGCCGACGACATGGGGATTGGTGATGCCTCCTGTTACAACCCCGAGGCTGCTTTTTCCACTCCCCATATCGACCGGCTCGCACGCAACGGCATGCGATTTACCGATGCCCATACCAGTTCGGCCGTGTGTACGCCTACTCGATACAGCATCCTTACCGGGCGGTACAACTGGCGTTCGGAATTAAAAAGCGGGGTACTGGGAGGCTTCTCAGCACCGCTGATTTCCCAGGACCGACTCACGGCCGGCGCCTTCCTGCAGGAAGCGGGGTACCATACGGCCTTTGTAGGGAAATGGCACTTGGGCTGGGATTGGACCTTATCTAAAGAATACACGCAAATCGACGGGTTGAATCAGGTGCTAGAGGTAGATTACACCCAACCCATTCGGAATGGACCCGGGGAGAGGGGATTTAGCTATTCGTACGGGTTTAGCAGTTCCCTGGACATTCCCCCCTATGTCTATGTGGAAAACGACCGGGTGACCGCCCTGCCGGATCGTACCACCCGAAACGTGGACGAGAAGGGCTTTTGGCGCGAAGGCCCCACCGGAGCGGATTTTGATCATACTCAAACCCTACCGCATGTCACCAAAAAGGCACTGGCATACATCGACAGGCAGGCTGCTGCGGGCTCCCCGTTTTTCCTGTACTTTGCCCTGCCTGCTCCCCATACGCCCATACTCCCGCTCTCCGAATTTATGGGAAAAAGCAATGCCAACATGTACGGCGATTTTATGCTGCAGGTAGACGATGTGGTGGGGCAGGTTACCCGGGCATTGGAAGAAAACGGCCTGCTTGACAATACCGTAATTATTTTCACCTCGGATAACGGTTGCTCTCCCCGGGCCGATTATCCGGAACTCGCCCAGGTAGGACACGATCCCAGCAACGGCTGGCGGGGACACAAAGCGGATATCTACGAAGGCGGACACCGGGTGCCTTTTCTGGTGCACTGGCCGGTAAAGGTTGCTGCCGGAAGTGTTTCCGACCAATTGGTCTGCACCACGGACCTGATGGCCACGGTTGCCGAACTCCTGCAAAAACCCTTGCCCGAAGATGCAGCTGAGGATAGCTACAGCTTTCTTTCCGCGCTGATGCGGAAGGAATCGCCGTCAAGACGTACCTCGATTGTCCACCACTCGATCGAAGGGCGCTTTGCCATCCGAAGAGGAGATTGGAAACTGATATGCTGGCCGGGTTCCGGAGGCTGGACCGCGCCACTCAGCAACGGGGGATTGGAGGGACTACCCGATTTTCAGTTGTACAACCTCGCCGAAGATCCCGGAGAGCTAGACAACCTGGTGGAGCGGTATCCGGAACGAGTGGCGGCATTGAAAGAGGAATTGATCGGATTGATCAAAGCAGGAAGAAGTACGCCCGGTCCGGCGCAAAAAAACGATGGGGAACCCATCTGGGAGCAGGTCCGCTGGGCGTATGGGGAGTAATCCAACCACACAAAATGTCCTATTTATCAGGGAATTATCACCCAATACAAAGAGGACAAGGGACGCTGTTGGGCCGGGGATAGTTGCTGACGAATCGGTTTGTATGGGTAATGGGACGTAATATATCAAGCCTCGCTGACAGAAACCGCTTCCGTTTAAAGTTATTTTACACCGAATACCCGAAAAATACAACCGTTGGTACCATACCCATCCGATGGATGCCGCCGGATTGCGAAATTACAGGTAGGGAAGCGGTGGTGCCCAAGCAGTTAATCGCCAATGCATTGGGTATCGAACTATCTCCTGCCGACCATCTGTCAAATGCTTATTTACCCGCTAATTCAATTCGTTACACATGAAATCTGCCCGTTAACCAATAACCACATGCAAGCACTAAAAAATTTCTTCGTTTTCGGCAAGGGGTACTTCTCGAAAAACCTACTGTTTCTTGCCGTCCTGTTCGTTTTTTCCCTGGGCCTCTCGGGTACCGTCCCAGTTGCGGCGAATGATCCCGATCCGGTACAAAACGAAATCCGGATCGTTCGGCAGGTACCCGTACCCATGCGGGACGGAACCATTCTGTATGCCGATATCTACCGCCCGGTCAAACCGGGAAAATATCCGGTGATCGTCACCCGTACGCCCTATGGATTGCAACGGGAAGGCGTGCACCACGAGCGCATGATAAAATTCGCGCAGCGGGGATACATCGGGATCGTGCAGGACGTAAGAGGGCGCTATGAAAGCGAAGGAAAGTGGGATCCTTTCCGGGACGAGGCAAACGACGGCCACGATACCATCGAATGGATCGCTGAGCAGGATTTTTCAAACGGAAAGATCGCCATGCAGGGCGGATCGTACCTGGGCCACAACCAATGGGCGGCGGCCAGTCAAAGTCCCCCCAGCCTGGATGCCATCTTTCCCTCGGTGGCCTCGACCAACCTGTACGCCAACTGGATTACCATGGGTGGTGCTTTTCGGTTGAGTTTTAATTACGGCTGGGGCGTGGTGCGGATGCCCAACCGCATCATGTTGCCCCAAAACTGGCACACGGCGAGTTACACGCCCGAGGAGTTGAGATACGAAAATATCCTGATGCACCTTCCCTTGAAGGATGGGGACCTGCAGAGTGCAGGCTATGCAGTACCGCACTACCGGGATTGGCTGACCCACGAGAGTTACGACGACTATTGGAAATCCATCAGCGACGAAGAACGTTTTGACAAGGTGATGGTCCCCGCCTATAATACCGGCGGCTGGTTTGATATATTCCTGATGGGTACCCTGAATGGGTACACGGGTATGAAAAAATATGGCGGGACAGCCGCTGCCCGCGCCGGCACCAAGCTGCTCGTTGGCCCCTGGGGCCACGGTCCGGGTACCGGGTTTGGCGACCTCGAATTTGGCGACCATGCCTTTGTGGATCTCTTTGAAGAGGAATTGCGCTATTACGATTTTCACCTAAAGGGAATTGCCAATGGCTTGGACAAAGAAAAACCGGTAAAGCTCTTTTACATGGGTGAAAACACCTGGAGGGAGGAAGCGGATTGGCCCATTCCGGGAACGCAGTACAAGGCGCTGTACCTGACGGGGGAGGGTCCGGCCAGCTCCCTGCGCGGGTCCGGAAAACTTACCTTCGACAAGCCGGCCGCCGCGGGTAGCGATACGTATCGTTATGATCCCAATCTTCCCGTCATGACCTACGGGGGAAACAATTGCTGTGGCACCCCGACCATCGCCGGACCCAAGGATCAGCGGGTAATTGAGCGCAGAAACGATGTATTGGTCTATACCTCGGAGTACCTCACAACACCAGTGACTGTGGCCGGCCCGATTACCATGAAATTGCATGCCGCCACCGACGGTCCCGATACGGATTGGATGATCAAGCTCGTCGATGTGTATCCGGATGGAAGCGCCTACCCGGTCTCGGAAGGCATCCTGCGCGCCCGTTTCAAAGACGGCCTGGATCAGATCAATCTGCTCACCCCGAATCAAGTGTACGAGTTCGAAATCGAGATGATGGGGACGGCAAATGTGTTTCAGCCAGGTCATCGCATACGGGTGGATATCACCTCCAGTAATTTCCCACAGTTTGACCGAAATCCCAATACGGGGAAGCCCCTGGGAGCGGATGCGGAGGTGCGCATTGCCGAGCAAACCATTCACCACGGGGGAAACCGCCCCAGTCATATTGTATTACCGATTGTACCCGGATTTTAAAACACGGCTTATGCTTACACGAAGAAAACTACTCAAACGAATCACCGCCATTCCTTTTTTGGGAGGGTTGCTCGGCAGCGGTATGGCGTTGCCGGCTGTCGCAACCGCCGCTGCCGCACCGGCAAAACGGAACGTAATTCAGGAATTGGGCCTGCGGACCTTCATCAATGCCGCTGGTAACTATACCTCCATGACTGCCTCTCTGATGCCCGAAGAAGTCATGGAAACCATAAACGAATCATCCAGGCATTACGTGATGCTTGACGACGTGCAGGATGCAGTCGGCAAGAAAATCGCTGCCCTCTGTCATTCCGAGGCAGCCATGGTAACGGCAGGCTGCTGGTCGGCCCTGGTATTGGGTACGGCGGGAGTACTCACCGGTAAAGATCCTAAGAAAGTAGCCATGTTGCCGTTTCTGGAGGGTAGCGGCATGAAAACAGAAATCATCCTGCAAAAAACTCACGCAAACGGCTACCACCATGCGCTGACGAACACCGGTGCCCGATTGGTGCTGGTGGAGACGCTGGAAGAATTGGAAGCCGCGATCTCTGAAAAAACGGCCATGATGTGGTTTTTAAACCGGGAGGAACCGCAGGGGCAAATCAAGCACCGTACCTGGATCGAAGTTGCCAAAAAGCACGGCATCCCCACCATGAACGACATCGCAGCCGATGTACCGCCGGTGGAAAACCTTTGGAAATACAACGACATGGGCTACGACCTGGTGGCCATCTCGGGAGGGAAGGCCCTATGTGGACCGCAGAGTGCGGGTATCTTGATGGGAAGGAAGGATTTGATAGAAGCTGCCCGGATGCATTCGCCCCCACGTGGCGGAAATATTGGTCGTGGAAACAAAGTCAATAAGGAAGAAATTCTCGGCATGTACGTTGCCCTGGAAACCTTTATCAACCGGGACCATGACAAAATCTGGAAAACCTGGGAAAATCGGGTTGCCTACATTGCTGAGGCCCTGGCCGATATCCCGGGGATACGCACGGAGACCTTTATTCCGGAAATCGCCAATGAAAACCCTACCTTGAAAATTTCCTGGGACAAGGACCGGGTAAAATTGACAGGAAAGCAGCTGGGAGAAAAAATGAGAAACGGCTCGCCCTCTATCGAAACCATTTCCTGGGAAAGTGACGATTACATACGGGTAGCGGTCTTTATGCTGGAAAAAGGACAGGAAAAGATCGTCGCCAAACGACTTCGGGAATCGCTTTTGGAAACCGTGGGCTAAGCCAAATCGGAAATTTTTGGCAGGAGTGCACGATCTCATCCGTAACATAAAGGGCGGTAAATGAAAGCATCGGCAGTCAAAAACCGGATTTTATCTTGCTGTACCTGCCTGGAAGTAGCCTGATTTTTTCTACCTTGGTTCCGAAAAAGCGAAATAAACCCCGAATGAACCGAAGAAAATTTATCAAGCATAACGGCCACTTGGCACTGTTGGTGCCCTTTGCACCGAATTTACTGATACCGGGAAGTGAAGGCTCTCCCGTGCTTCCCTTCGATCGATCGGAAAAGCCCGAGTGGCTGGTCCGGATGATTAAGAAAAACGACGCCAACCTGGCCACCATCTTTCCCCGCCTGGAGGAAGACCGGGATGATCCGGATTTTGGGGCGGTATTGGATGGAAACGGCATGCCCTCACCCCATGCCGCCACCGCATTTCTCAAAACCGGGTGCTGCGCGCTGATTTGCCCCGAATCGGTACATTATGCCGATGCCGGGCTGGTGGAAAGGCTGGGGCGGGCAGCGAATTTCCTGCTGCGTCTGCAGCACAGCGATGGCACCATCGACCTGCTTTCGACGAATTTTCATTCCACCCCCGATACCGGTTTTATTGTCAAATGGCTTGCGCCGGTTTGGCGCCTGCTAGCAGGCAGCAACGTACCGGGAAAAGATAGCATCACCCTGCCGCTCAAACAGTTTCTACTGCAAGGGGGAGAAGCGCTGAAAGTCGGAGGCATTCATACGCCCAACCACCGTTGGGTGGTTTGTTCGGCGTTGGCTGAGCTACACAAAATCGAACAGGACCCGGCCTACCTGGCCCGAGCCGAGCGCTGGCTTTCCGAGGGGATAGACATGGATGAAGACGGTCAGTACGAAGAAAAAAGCAGCTATATCTATTCTTCCCTGAGTAATCGGGTGCTGATCAGCACGGCACGCGGATTCGATAAACCGGAACTGTATGCCTATGTGCGCCGAAATCTGGACATGAATTTTTATTACCTGCACCCAAACGGGGAGATTGTCACGGAAGCTTCCGGGCGGCAGGACAATTCCATCATCGGCACGTTGGAAAATTACTACTACCCGTACCGGTACATGGCGTTGAAAGACGGAAACGGGCAATATGCAGCCGCTTGCCGCCTGATTGAGGAAACAGCCTTCGAAAAGACCGCCGGTTTTCTGTACTATTTCCTCGAAGACGAGCGCTTATGGGAAGAACTGCCTGCAGCGAAACCCTTACCGAGGTCCTATGCAAAGGTGTTTCCGAATTCCAACCTGGCGCGCGTGCGGCGAGGAGCCTACGATGCCTCCATTCTGGCAAAAAGTCCCGTATTTTTCACCTTCCATAAAGCCGGCCTGGCATTGCAGGGAATACGTTTTGCAAGTGCCTTTTTTGGAAAAGGGCAATTTGTCTCCGAAACCCTGACCGAAAACGAGGGAGCCTTTCAGCTCAGCAGTTATTTGCAAGGACCTTATTACCAACCGTTTCCAGCAGATAAAATCCCCGGGGATGGTGACTGGGCCAAAATGCCCCGATCGGAACGCCCCCAATCCGAGGTGCAGAAACTGCACAGCCAGGTAACCGTCCGGGAGGAGGGACAGGGCTTTTCGGTAGAAATCAGTATTGAAGGCACCGAACGGGTCCCGGTCGCCCTGGAACTTATTTTCAGGCCTGGAGGTACTTTTGTCGGAACCGTTCCGCACGAAACGCTGGAGGATACCTACTACCTGAAATCCGGAACGGGAACTTACTCCCATGCCGGTTCGTCCATTCGGTTTGGTCCGGGGCTGCACAGACACCGCTGGGTGCAGATTCGGGGCGCCCTGCCCAAGCAGGATGCGCCGACGGTTTTTTTAACGGGCTACACGCCTTTTCACCACGTTCTTTCCATTACGTAAATTTCTTTGAATGCCGATGAAACAGTTTTCGATACTTTCCTTTTTGATGCAGTGGATTGCATGCCTGGGCTTATTTATTCCCGGTTTGTCTGCAGCACGAACGAACAATCCGGATAAGAAAGCCACCCCCCCAAATCTGGTGTTTTTGATTTCGGAGGACAATTCCCTGCATTTCATGAAGTTGTTTGATCCGAATGGGGTCTCCACACCAGCCATTGAAAAAATGGCTACCGAGGGCCTTACGTATACCCATGCCTTTTCCAACGCCCCGGTATGTTCGGTGGCCCGAAGCACCCTGATTACCGGTACCCTGGCTACGCGAACCGGCATGCACCTGCACCGGAAAATTCAGCCGGTACCCATGCCGGAGGGATTGGACATGTTTCCGGCTTATTTGCGAAAGGCCGGGTATTACACCACCAATAATGCAAAAAAGGATTACAACGCAATCGAAGGAGAAGGGGTGTGGGACGAATCGTCAAATCAGGCTTCCTGGCATAACCGTCCGGAGCCGGGGCAGCCGTTTTTTCATCAGGAAACCTTTACAGGTTCGCACGAAAGTCGTTTGCATTTCGACCAGGCGCGGATGGACGCCTACCGGCCCAATGACGATCCATCTCAGGTCCGGCTTTTCCCCATGTATCCAGATACGCCTTTGTTTCGCTATACCACGGCTTATCACCGGGATAAGATCCGGGAAATCGACGATTGGGTAGCCGAGAAAATCCGGGAATTGGAGGAAGCAGGGCTGCTCGAGAACACCTTTGTGTTCTACTTCGGCGACCACGGCGGTGTACTGCCGGGCAGTAAAGGTTATTTGTACGAAACGGGTTTGAACGTGCCCCTCGTGGTGCGTATTCCCGAAAACTACCAGGAGCTGGTTCCATACCAACGCGGCGAATCTCCGGAGGCTTTCGTTAGTTTTATAGATTTTGCACCCACCCTCCTTCAACTCGCAGGTGTCGAAGTTCCGGAGCCCATGGATGGACAGCCGTTTTTAGGCAAAGACCTGTCCAGGGAGACGCTTGAATCCCGGGATGAAGCATACGGCTACGCTGACCGCTTTGACGAAAAATACGAAATGGTCCGGTCCCTGCGGAAAGGTAAATGGAAATACATCCGAAGTTACCAGCCCTGGTATCCGGATGCCTTGCACAACAATTACCGGTACAAGATGCGGGCATTTGCCGAATGGAGAAGCCTGCACGGGCAAGGCAAGTTGGATCCGACCGAAGGAGCGTTTTTTGAGTCCAAGCCGGTAGAGCGGCTTTACAATATGGAGAATGATCCCTTCGAAACTAATAATCTGGCAACCGAGCCGGGTATGGCTAGCCGGCTTCGGGGCATGCGGCAGGCCTTAAGTGCCTGGTTGGCCGCGCACAACGACCTGGGTTTTCTGCCGGAAAACTGGTTTTTGGAAGAAGCCCTGGCGAACCCGGTGGCCTATGGGCGAAGCCGCCATGCCGACCTGGAACGGGCAATAGCGGTATCCGACTGGGCCACCCGTCCCTGGTCGGCCATTCGGGAGGAACTTATTCAAACCCTACATACCGGTACGCCTCTGGAAAGGTATTGGGGCTACACCGTAGCAGCTTCTTTCGGAAAAGGAATCGGCAGCGACTACGCCCAGTTTCCCGATTGGGAGAAGGAGTCCGAAGCCATGGTGCAGCTACGCGCCATTGAGTTGGCAGGCATTTTAGAGGTCAAAAACCCGTTTCCTGCGCTTTTTTCCTGGATTGAGCGTGCTGGGGATCCGGTCGAAGCGTTAATAGGTCTGAATACGCTGGTGTATTTTCTCGATCACAGTAATTACGAGCCGGAGAGGGACCCTGCCGGGCTGGAAGTAAGTGCCTTGAATCCAGAAGTGGAACGCCGGTTGGCCTACCTCAAAGGTACCTGGTAATCCGGCGTTTGACGGAAAGAAAGGTACGCTCATCAAAAATTGGTACGATCCATAGGGCTTTTTGGCGAACTTCATTAAATTGAACCCGATAAAAAAATAAGAACGATTATGAACATGCATTACAGGCTTTGGCCTTTTGTTATACTACTTGTTTTCGGGCAGTTTTCCTGCTCTTCTTCCTCCGATTCTTCCGAAAACGAAGCGGCAGGAGAAGAAATCACGGACTGTCATGGTACCATTCCCGACCGGTTTGCGGCGGGAAATGCTGCATCCGCACCCGCCATTACTGAGCGAGATGCGCCGGTATCTCACGAGGGAATGGTTTGGATAGAGGGGGGTACGTTTACCCGGGGGGCAACGGACGACCGGGGCCGGCAGGATGAACTACCCGCCCATACGGTAAAGGTGGACGGTTTCTGGATCGATGAAACCGAGGTTACCAACCGGCAATTTGCGGAATTTGTAGAGGCGACTGGCTACGTGACGGTTGCGGAAAAAAAGCCCGATTGGGAAGAAATCAAAAAGCAATTGCCTCCAGGTACGCCGAAACCGCCCGATGAGGTACTCGTCGCAGCTTCGCTTACCTTCCATTCACCCGAGCAGGCGGTTCCCTTAAACAATGCCGGGCAATGGTGGCAATGGACGCCGGAAGCCAGTTGGAGGCAGCCCCAAGGTCCAGGAAGCAGCATTGAGGGCAAAGAGGATTACCCCGTCGTCCATGTGGCCTGGGAAGATGCCATGGCGTACGCCAAATGGGCTGGGAAACGCCTTCCCACCGAAGCCGAATGGGAATTTGCCGCACGGGGAGGCCTGGAAGAGAAATCCTTTCCCTGGGGGGATGATCCCGTTGAAAAAAGTGGATTCATGGCAAATATTTGGCAGGGAGAGTTTCCGGTAACCGACAAGGGTGAGGACGGATTCCAGGGCCTGGCACCGGTCAAGTCCTTTGAAGCCAACCCCTACGGCTTGTACGACATGGCTGGCAATGTGTGGGAATGGACAAACGACTGGTACCGGGAGGATTATTATTCCCGTTTGAAAAACGAAGTGCAGGTAAACCCGCAAGGTCCATCCGACAGTTACGATCCGCAGGAGCCTACTGTTCCAAAAAAGATTGTAAAGGGAGGGTCCTTCCTATGCAATGTGTCCTATTGTGAAGGGTACCGCGTCAGTGCTAAAATGAAATCATCTCCGGATACCGGCCTGGAGCACACGGGTTTCCGCTGTGTCTCCTCAAACTAAGCTCCCCCCATGATTGTCCCAAAAAACCTGATCCTATGTGGCTGTTTTGGCCTGTTGCTGTTGTCTTCCTGCGGAAAAGAAGAACAATCCGAGCCCAGCAGGCCCAATATCCTATTTGCCATTGCGGACGATTGGTCCTATCCACATGCAGGGACCTACGGAACCGACTGGGTAAACACTCCCGCATTTGACCGGGTGGCCAGCGAGGGCTTGTTGTTTACGCGGGCCTATACGCCCAATGCTAAATGCTCGCCCTCCCGGTCGATCATTCTTACTGGCAGGAATTCCTGGCAGCTGGAGGAGGCTGCCAACCACGTACCTTTTTTCCCTGAAAAATTCGCTTCCCACGTCGAAGTATTGGGATTGAATGGGTACTTTACCGGTTTTACCGGCAAAGGATGGGCTCCGGGTAACCCGGGTGAAGCGGATGGAAAGCCCCGCTTGCTTACCGGGCCCCGGTATAGTGACTTAAAATTGGACCCGCCCACAGGGCAGATTAGTTCCGTGGACTATGCGGCAAATTTCAGTGCGTTTCTGGATGAAAAACCAGCCGATACCCCGTTTTATTTTTGGTATGGCTCCACCGAACCCCACCGGGCCTATGCCTACGGTTCAGGGGTAGCCTTAGGTGGCAAGTCGTTGGAGAGCATTGATAAGGTACCGGCTTTTTGGCCAGACAATGATTCTGTACGAAACGATTTACTGGACTACGCATTCGAGGTAGAATACTTTGATCAGCACCTGATGCAAATGCTTCGGGAGTTGGAAGAAAGGGGAGAGCTGGAAAACACGGTGGTGGTGGTGACGGCCGATAACGGCATGCCTTTTCCCCGGGTCAAGGGACAGGCATACGAGTATTCCAATCACCTTCCGCTGGCAATTATGTGGGGAAAAGGCATTCAAAATCCCGGTAGAGTCATTAATGATTTTGTGAATTTTACCGATTTTTCCCCGACATTTTTGGAACTTGCGGAATTGGATGTTGCCGGCACAGCAATGGCCCCTATGGCGGGTAAGAGCCTGGTACCGATCTTTTTCTCGGATGCCTCCGGTAAGACCGACCCGGAACGAAATGCCGTTTTGTTGGGAAAAGAGCGCCACGATATTGGAAGGCCGGATGATCAGGGCTATCCCATTCGGGCCCTGGTGACCGAGGACTACACCTACATCCACAACTTCGAAACGGACCGCTGGCCGGCGGGAAATCCCGAAACGGGTTACCTGAATACCGATGGCAGCCCAACCAAAACCGTGATTCTAAATCAGCGGCGGGTTGCGGGCAACAGCCATTTTTGGAACCTGAATTTTGGAAAAAGGCCGCAGGAAGAAGTATACGATCGCAATAAGGATCCCGAAGGGCTCACTAACCTGGCCTTGCATCCCGAATACCAATCCATCAAGGAAAACCTGAGGGAAGAGCTGTTTCGGCAATTAAAGGCCCAGGAGGATCCCCGGATGTTTGGTAAAGGACATATTTTCGATGAATACGAATACGCTCAGGAAAATCAGCGGGATTTTTACAACCGGTTTATGCAGGGAGAACCCTTCAACACAGGTTGGGTAAACGATACGGACTTTGAAACGGATTTTAGGGAATGAAAAAGATACCGGTAGCTAGCTATTTACTAGCCATTTTGGTCCTCGTTAGCGGTATCCGTGTTTTCGCACAGGATACGCGGCCCAATATCGTGATGATCATAGCAGACGATATCGGCTACGAGGATACCAGTCCTTATGGGCAGGCTCAGGTAAAAACACCAACCTTGGAACGCCTGGCGGCTGATGGGCTTCGTTTTACCAATTTCTATCTGACTGCGAGCTCCTGCAGTCCCAGTAGGTGTAGCCTGATCTCCGGCCGCTACCCGCACAATACCGGAGCGGCCGAATTGCATACGCCCTTACCGGAATCCATTGCCATTTTTCCGGAGTTCTTAAAGAAGGCCGGGTATTTTACCGGGCAGGCAGGAAAATGGCACATGGGTCCGGCCGCCCGGAGGGGGTTTGATCGGATTTACGACAAAGGTCCGGAGATAGGCGATGGGGGAGAGGACATGTGGGTACCCCTGTTACAGGAAAGGCCGCGAGACAAACCGTTTTTTCTATGGCTGGCATCCCTTGATGCACACCGACCCTGGGGCAGCAATTCCTTTTCCGGCACGCATCGGCCCGAGGCTGTGCAGGTACCCCCCTACTTGGCGGAGGCTGCAGCCACAAAAACCGATCTTGCCCGGTATTACGACGAAATTTCCCGTTTTGATGCGTTTATCGGAGAGGTGGAAGCAGAACTCAAGCGGCAGGGAGTCCTCGAAAACACACTTATTGTAGTGCTATCCGACAACGGCCGACCCTTTCCCAGGAGCAAAACGAGGTTGATTGAATCGGGCATCAAGTCCCCGTTGATTATCAAATGGCCGAAGGGTATCGGCAAAGGCGGGATGGTGTCGGAAAGTCTGCTGAGCAGCATTGACCTGGCGCCTACTTTTTTGGAACTTGCCGGAGTGCCGATTCCGGATGCCTTTCAAGGAAAAAGTTTTGGTGCGGTGCTGGAAAACCCCGGTTTGCCTTTCCGGCAATTCGTCTTTGCAGAACACAATTGGCACGACCACGAAGCCCATGCCCGCATGGTGCGAACCAAAGATTACCTGTATATCAAGAACAATCGTCCCGGGTTTAGTAACCCCGGACCAGCAGATTCAAATAGCAGCGATTCATTTGCCGATTTGAAGCGGCTGCGTGAAGCCGGGAGCCTTAACCCGGCTCAGGCGGATGTTTTTATGGCACCCAGACCCGCGGAGGAGCTATACCGCGTGAACGAGGATACCTACCAATTGCTTAACCGGGCCATTCCCGGTGAAGAAGGGGGGATGCTCGATTACATGCGGGGAATGCTTGAACAATGGAGCACAGAAACAGACGACTCCGTACCCGACAGGCTTACGGCGGACTGGTACGACAAGGAAACCGGAAAATCACTGGATAAGGAACGCATCCGCGGACAGATGCCAGGCGGTCCGGATGCGCTCACCACGACCAATAAAGGGCCATTTTAATGAGACAGGAAGGAGGATCAACAAACAGATTTCCCAGCTTGCTGCGGGTAATTCTTAGCTGGACCGCGGGGTTGGTATTGCTTGCTGGCAATTTCGGGTGTGAATCATCGTCGGAGGAAGCTCGTGTACGGCCGATGGATCCCTGGGCCTTCCGGTCGGTTCTTGACAGGCGGCCGCGGATGCTGACCCTGGCCCTGGATTCGGCCTGTTATGCAGCCTATGATTTGGGACAAGGGCAGCTATACAAAGTTTGGAAGGGGGGCGTCCTTCGTGAAGGGACGGTGTTTACCAATAAGAAAAACATCCAACCGAGCTCCTGGGGTGCTTCCTATTACGCCGAAGAATCGCTACCCAACCGGTGGATCGTCAGGCGCAACGGCAAGGAAATGCCGGTTACTACCGAATACAAAGGGTACCTGTTGGAAGGAAACGGGATAACCCTTCGTTTTGAATTGGTGCTGGAAGATGGCCTTCGGGTAACGCTCAGCGAAAGCCCGGAATTTGTACGAAATGAGCAAGGAAAGCCGGGTTTTCGTCGTTCCTTTGCGGGAACTGAAATTCCGGATGGGCTGGAGGTTTTATTGCAATCTCCCGACCAAACCAGGGAGGTAGCACTGGCAAAAACGCTGGTCACAACGGATTTTTTTGAGGATCTTCCCGATCAATCTCCTCCGGCCATTGGGGACAGTTACGATCACCTGGGAATTTTATGGATGGAGAACAGTGATTGCTACACCTGCCACGAAGAGAAGCATGCCATGGTCGGCCCCTCCTTTGAACAAATTGCTACGCGCTACCCAAAAAACGAAGAGAGCTATGCGCTGCTGACATCAAAAATTAAGGAGGGCGGCGCGGGCGTTTGGGGAGATACCCCGATGAATCCCCATCCGGATTTGAATTCCCGGGAGATGAAGACCATGCTGGACTATATCTTTACACACAAGCCGAAGGAAAAGCAACAGTCAGGGAACCGATTGTCGGCGACAAAAAAAGAGGTGTCGGATTCGGGCCGTTCGCCCGCCAGCCCGGGTCACGGAGCTCCCCTCGAAGGTGTCCATCCAAGTTATACACTCGAAACACTGCATAGCGACGCTTTCAAGCCCAGGGTAGGAGGTATGGACTTTTTACCCGACGGCCGTTTGTTGGTCAGCACCTGGGATTCCATCGGAGGGTTGTACGTGTTGGACGGAATATTGGAAGGAGACGCGGCCCCGGTCAGCGTGAAGCGGATCGCATCGGGACTTGCCGAGCCATTGGGCGTAAAGGTAGTGGACGGGGAGGTCTTTGTCTTGCAAAAACACGAACTCACCCAGCTGATCGATCACGATGGAGACGACCTGATGGACGAGTACCGGGTCGTTTGTGACGATTGGGGTGTGCGGGATGATTTCCACGAATTTGCCTTTGGGTTGGTCTACAAAGAAGATCACTTTTACATTACCTTGTCTATGGCCATGCGACTAATGGCGAATGAGCGTCAGTTGGCAGATCGGGGTAGAACCCTGAAAATAGATCGTGATGGCACCTACGAATGGATGGACTACGGGCTTCGAACACCCAATGGTATTGGCCTGGGCATGGAAGACGAGATTTTTGTTACCGATAACCAGGGACAGTGGTTGCCAGCCAATAAACTGATTCACGTGAGAAAAGGCGTATACAACGGCATGGCTTGGGGATTGTCGGAAGAAGCCGCACAAAATCCCCCTGAGATGGTTCCTCCGGCGATCTGGCTGCCAGATAAGGAGATCGGCAACTCGCCCTCCGAACCCATTCTTATGAAAGACGGCCCCTACGAAGGACAGCTGTTGCATGGAGACGTAAGCAATGGAGGCATCAAGCGGGATTTTCTGGAAAAGGTAAACGGAGAATACCAGGGTGCCGTTTTCCGTTTTTCTCAGGGGTTCACGGCCGGGGTCAACCGGCTGGTATGGGGACCTGACGGGGCCTTGTATGTGGGCGAAGTAGGCATGGTCGGTGGCTGGAGTTGGAAGGAAAACCAATATGGCCTGGAAAAGATCCGATACAATGGGCAATCCACCTTTGAAATGCTGGCAATCCGGGCAATGCCCGATGGCTTTGAGATCGAACTCACCGAAGCGATATCACCGGAGGACCTGAATCCATCCCTCCTGGAGTTGCAGCAGTGGAGGTACGAGCCGACGCCGGCCTATGGCGGCCCCAAACTGGATTTAACCCAGCTTGCCGTGGAACGCATCGTACGCTCCGATGATGGCAAAAAAATACAGGTGACGGTTCCCGGGTTAAAGGAAGGCCACGTGGTCTATTTTAAATTACGGGAGGACCTCCGCAGCCAAAACGGAAATTTGCTCTGGTCCTCCGAAGCCTGGTATACCCTCAACCACATTCCAAACTGATCGTCAATCATGAAAAACGAACGCCAATATAGCCTGAGTCGCCGGAATTTTCTTCAAAAAGCCGGTAGTGCGGTTGCCATTGGCAGCCTGGGTACTTTTCCTCATATGGGATTTGCCGGAAGTAAACCCCCAAAGAAAATGAATACGAAGATTAAAATTACGCATACAGATTCCAATTTTGAGCGTGAGCCGCTGTTTCCGTATCGCTTTAAGGGCAGCGCCATTACCGAAGCCTGGCAGACAGTTGCCTTGATGCGGGCGGATAGTGGAAGGCATGCGGTGGGCATCGGTACCCAGGGGACCTTGTGGTCGGACAAGGCGGTTTTCCAGGCCCATTCCACTACTGGTGGAAATGCCCTGATGTATGCCATGACCGAGCGGGCCTTGCAACTGATTAAAGGAACCCATTTTATGGATCCGGTCACGCTACTGGAGGATATTTTACCGGAAGTGTACGCGTATGGGGTAAAAATCACCCGCAATCCAGCACTCAAAAAGACTTTTGCACTGAATGCGCTGGTGCCGGTTGACAATGCGGCATGGATTCTTTTTGGTCAGGAAAACGACCTGCAGACCTTTGATGAGATGATTCCGGATGCCTATCGTCCAGGGTTGTCTCACAAGCACGACAAGGTAGCCAGTATTCCTTCGTTTAGCGTGGGCGCCTCCATAAACGACATCAAGGATGCTGCGGAAAAGGGTCATTTTATCATGAAATTAAAAACGGGTGCACCCGGTACGCAAAAGGAAATGCTGGAAAAGGACATTGAATTCTTGACAGCGGTGCACCGGACACTGGGGCAGCGAGAGACCATTCACACCCAAAACGGAAAGATCCCCTATTATTTTGATGCGAACGGTCGTTATGAAGAAAAGGAGACCCTGGAGCGTTTTCTGGATCACGCAAAAAAAATCGGTGCATTTGATCAGATCGCAGTGATTGAGGAGCCCTTTGCTGAGGAAAACGAAACGTATGTAGGTGATTTAGGGGTGCGCGTGGCAGCCGACGAAAGCGCCCATACGGTGGAAGATGCGTTGGTACGTATCGAACAGGGCTATACGGCGATCGCGGTGAAAGCGATTGCAAAGACGATGAGCATGACCATGAAGATCGCACAGGCCGCCCACGAGCGAAACATTCCTTGTTTCTGCGCTGACCTTACGGTAAATCCCATTTTGGTTGATTGGAATAAAAATGTTGCCGCTCGTTTGGCGCCCTTTCCAGATATGAATTTAGGCTTGCAGGAAACGAACGGACATCAATATTACAAAAATTGGCAGCAGATGCTGGCCTATCATCCCATGTCCGATGCCCCCTGGGTACAAACCCGGGATGGCGTGTATCCTACTGGCGAGGAATTTTACAAAAAGAGTGGCGGTATCCTGGCCCCGAGTACGCACTATGAAAAAATGTTCGATGTGTAGGGGGGACTGTTGGTTGGCGCCGAAATGATTCCATGCGGAAAAAACCATTAATTGTGAAATTAATGGTTTTTTTATAATATATTCCATATAGTCTTTCGAAATTTTCCAGGGGAAAAAAAATTTGCGAAAAAAAGCTGCATTTATCTTTTTAATTTCTAAATCTTGTTTTAAATTTGAAAAAATGTATTTTAAATATATAAAAATGCATATAAAAATATGTATTTGTTAGGTCTTTTTGTTGCAGCCCCATTTGGACCTAAAATGTTTTTTTTATTGGTAAAAATGACAACGTTAATAGGTAACAGGTGAAGATATTATTGGTAGACGACGACCCTATCGTCATTTTATTGCAGAGGAAGTTGATGGAGAAAGCAGGGATAAGCCATCCAGTTGTCCCCTTTAACAATGGGGAAGCTGCTTTGGATTATTTGGTAGAAGACGGGGGCAAAACAGAAGAGTTACTGATGTTTTTGGACATCAACATGCCGGGTCTTTCGGGCTGGGACGTGTTGGATGCAGTAGAAAGCCTGAAATTCTCTCAACTATTGAAAGTCATTATTATCACGTCGTCCATTGAGTCGTCGGACAAGCGCCGATCAGAGGAGTACGAGCGAATCGTCGACTTCTGGGTGAAGCCCTTCAGCATACAGGATTTTACTCAGCTAAAAGATAAATTTCAGTTATAAAAAATCGCCGTATACCGGTTCTTTATTTCGTTTCTTATTTAAGCAGGAATATTTTATTATTTTTGTTACTTCATCTTCTTGCAGCACATGAAACGACCGTATCTTATCATCCTTTCCAGCTTATTTCTTTTTTTTCTTTCTTTTGGGCAGCTGCTGCTTGCCCAAGAGAAATTTCCTGTAGCCGATGGCTACAAAGGAATTTGGTTTACCCTCGGTCAATTTTCCGAATACGGTGATAAATACTCGGGTGGACTGGGTACCTACACCGCGAAGCACATTCCTCTCGCCATCCATGCGCCGGAGGTAAATAAAACATTTTTTGTCTATGGTGGCACGCGCTCACCCGAAGAAAAGCACTTGCTATGCATGATCGGTGTATTTGACCACCATACGGGAATGGTTTCCAGACCCGTGGTAGTGCATGACAAAGAAGGTGTCGATGACCCCCACGATAATCCCAGCCTGGCCCTCGACGAAGAGGGGTACGTGTGGGTGTTTGTCAGTGGGAGAGGCAGACGGAGGATGGGCTATAAATACCGGAGTAGAGAACCGTATAGTGCCGAGTCTTTTGATCTGGTTAGCGAAGAGGAAATGACGTATCCGCAGCCAAAATACCTCGCTGGACTGGGATTTTTGAATTTGTTCACCAAATATACGGGGGTTCGCGAACTGTACATGGAAACCAGCCCGGATGGCATGGATTGGTCTGAGGATCAGAAGTTAGTTTCTATCAAACGAAATGGAGATAAGAACGCGGGGCATTACCAGGTTTCCGGGCAACACGGCGATAAAATTGGCTTTTTCTGCAATTGGCATCCCAATGGAAATGTGGATTTGCGTACCAATTTGTACTATTTCCAAACAACCGATTTTGGCGAGACCTGGACCGATAGTGAAGGAACGGTACTGGAGGTTCCGGTAGTTAACCTGACCTCTTCCGGCCTGGTAAAGGAATATTTTAGCCAGAACCGAAACGTGTATTTAAAGGATATCAACTTTGACGCCGAGGGGAATCCCATGGCCTTGTATGTGGAAGGAATCGGGCATCAGCCCGGCCCTGAAAACGGGTTGCGAAACTGGCACCTGGTGTATTGGGACGGTAGCAGCTGGCAGGACCACCTGATCACCCAGTCGGACCAAAATTACGACATGGGGAGCCTTTGGGTAGCAGAAGATGAATGGACGGTTATAGGCCCCACGGCCGATCGTCCGCAGGCCTGGGGAGCCGGGGGAGAGGTGCAGGTATGGAAAAGCTTCGATCAGGGAAAAACCTGGGAAATGAGCCGTCAGTTGACCCGTAGCAGCAGGCGAAACCACAATTACATTCGGAGAGTTCAGCAGGGTTCCGACCCTTTTTATTACTTTTGGGCAGACGGAAACCCCAATGAATTTAGCGAAAGTCACCTGTATTTTGGCGACAGCGAAGGCCGGGTATGGATGCTGCCTTACGAGATGGAGGAGGACTGGGTAAGGCCCAAAAGGTGGCGAAACGACCTGTTTAACCGTTGGTTTTCCCGGTAACGTTTTTATCCGAATATCTCCTCAATCCCTTTTAGTCAAATCGTTTTATGCGTTGGTGCGAGGCTGTTGGTATACGTGGAGTGGTACGGTATGCGTTGCCGGTTTTATGGATGCGTGTGAATCATGCATTTGCCAGGTACTCCCGTGGTACCTCCATGTTGAAGTAAACGTTTTCGGGCCTTGCCCATATCGAAACATCAGCGAACCGGTTCAGGAAAGATAATTATTTCCCAGTTCTTACCTCGCCGTTGAAGATAGGTTTTCTTTTGAGTTTTTTACAAGTAGCTACAAAGAGCTATTGGATTAGGAGGCAAAATAAGCAATTGTGTATATTGTGGGTCATGAACTAATTCAAGAACTTGTGAGCGCTTACCGACAGCCAACTTTTCTCTATTCCTTCCTTGCCAGCCTGCTGTTCCTGCTGATGGCGTTTTTATTTCCTACCGGATTCAGGGAATGGCTCGGAGAAGTAGCGCGCAGCACCCTCTTCTATTTTGGCGATTTCTACCTGCTGCTCGGATTATTTATGGTTCTGGTATTGCTAGGCATCGCCTTGTCTCCCTGGGGGAAAATTACCCTGGGAGAGGGACCTCTGGCCTATGGCTGGTTCTCCTGGGTAGCCATGCTCTACAGCACGGGAATGGGGGCTGGATTAATGCTTCGAGCGGTTCAGGAACCGGTATTTTACTATACGCAACCGCCACGAGCATCCGAATGGACTCCAGAAGTTTTTGCCTTGGAATACACTTTTTTCCATTGGGGGCTTACCCCCTGGGCATTTTATGGGATGTTTGGGCTGATCATCGGCTACCTCGTATACGGCAAGTCACGTCGCATGCTTAGTTCCTCCATCCTGAATGACCGGTACCAACGGTCCTGGCTGACAGTCCCTATCGATGTAGTGACCATTCTTAGTACCCTATTTGGGGTGGTAGGAGCGGTAGGGCTGGGCAGCCGACAGCTACTCGCTGGATTTAGTGAAATCCTGATTCCCATTGAGTTGAGTTACCTAAATAATTCCTACCTGGTGCTTTTTCTGGGATCCCTGGCCACCATTTCGGCATTTTCCGGACTAAGTCGGGGTATACGGAACATCTCCCGGTTTAACATTGGAATGGCCCTCTTTCTGCTAGTTTTCACCTTGGTAGCCGGAGATACCTGGCACATGGCCGTAAACTTTACCTCGGCGCTTGGCGCGTATCTTTACGATTTTTTACCCATGAGCGTAAATGCCGGGGCAATGCGGGTATCCGAGGATTTTTTGATGGATTGGACCTATTTCTATTGGGCATTTTGGCTTTCCTGGGCGCCATTTACCGGGGTATTTATCGCCCGGATTTCCAAAGGCAGAACCTTCCGGGAATTCATCTTTGGGGTTTTATTGGTGCCTTCTCTCGGAACCTTTGCCTGGTTTGCTGTATTTGGAAGCGAAGCCTTTTTGCAGATCGGATTGCCCGAATCTTACCAGGGGCAGTTTGATTCCCTTTACAACTCAATTTTTCTGTTTTTTAACGGGCTCCCCCTGACGCAATTACTGCAGCCTCTTTCCTTGTTGCTGGTGTTTACTTTTCTTATCACCTCCATCGACTCTGCAATTTTTGTATTGGGCATGTTTGCCGATAACGGGAACAACGAGCCAAGAAGGAGAAATTTACTGGTATGGGGAACAATCCTCGTTTTATTTACCGTCGCCACACTCTTTATCGGCAAAGACCAGCTATTGGCCTCCATCAGCCAACTGTTACTTGTCATGGCCCTGCCTTTTAGTTGGATTTACTTGCTGATGCTGGGTGCATTTCTCTATTCCCTGTACAAAAAAAGCCCATGATGAGCCTGAAAACGAATATCGGATACCAGCTGCTTTACAGCTGCCTGCTGCTACCGCCACTTTTGGCCTGTTCCGCAAGCAAAACCAATGAGACCTTGCCTTCCCTGGACGGGGAAAAACACAGAGGTGTATGTTGGGTAGCTAGTCCCAACCCCCTGCTGGGCGGAGAACTGGCAGCCCTGTCGGAAACGGGTGCCAGCCATATTTCCCAAACGCCTTTTGGCTGGCAGGCCGATATTGCAGCTCCGGAACTGCGTTGGGAAACCCACACGGACAAGATGTGGTGGGGAGAAAGTACCACCGGACTGCAAGCGACGGTCGATTCGGCAGCTGAATTGGGCCTAAGGAGCATGTTAAAGCCTCATTTATGGGTACGGGGTTCCTGGCCAGGTGAAATCGCCATGAAAACCGAAACAGATTGGAAGCGTTGGTTTCACAACTACAAAGAATTTATTCTGTATTATGCCCAGTTTGCAGAGGCAAATGCCCTGCCCCTGCTTTGTGTAGGTACCGAATTGGAAAAAACGAGTCATCGGGAAAACGATGGGAGAGCCATCATCGCGGCGGTGAGGGAGATTTATTCGGGCAAGCTGACCTACGCCGCCAATTTTACTGAATACGAAAAGGTTCGCTTTTGGGACGCGCTGGATTACATAGGCGTGCAGGCCTACTTTCCCTTGGCAGAAGGTTCGGATCCGGATCTGGCTCAGCTGCACCGGGGTTGGGAAAAAGTATTGCCAACACTGGACAAGGTCAGCCGGAGCTTTCAAAAGCCTATTTTGTTTACCGAACTTGGCTATTGCGATACACGCGATGCCGCCCAGGAACCCTGGCTCTGGCCCAACCAGCGAAAGAATGCCACACTATCTCAGGAAATTCAAGCACGTTGCTACCAGGCTTTTTTCGAAGCAGTCTGGGACAAACCCTGGTTTCAAGGAGTGTATTTCTGGAAATGGTACCCCCGCTCGCGGGATCGCGTACCGGATTTTAGCCCCCAAAACAAACTCGCCCAAGGGGTCATGAAAGCGTTTTTTAGGGAGCAGGCAGTCTCTGCTAGCGGAAGCCGTTGAGTCGATTCCTCAACGAATCAGTACTTCCATTCTCCTTTTTTCATCTTCACCAGTGGGGAGGTGTCTCGGTGGATATAGCCGTGCACACCGGCGGTGAGGAGCAACATCAGGGCCACCGCTGCAGCCAGCATACCGATAGTCGGCGCTTGCTCCCATTTGCTTACAGCAATGGCTCCAATCCCCCAGGCACCGACCAGGGCCGCTTCGCGCATGTTCCGATACAGGGTCAACAGCATGTATATCGCCGCTGCTACCAGTAAGATGACCACAGCCCAGACCGTATCGGTTTCCGGTTGGCCGGAGAATCCCAGACTACGCAGGACCACGGAGGTATTGAGCACGGTGGCCAGTATGACCCAACCGGTGTAAATACAAATGGGCCACCACACCCAAAATAGGATACGCAAAGGAACATCGTCCAATTCTAGCCTGAAGTTGATCACCAATCGAATCAAGGCCAGTAACAGGCCAGCGATAAGCAATAGGGATAGCCAAAGATGTCCGGAAGTCCAGGCCCAGACCCAAAGCGCATTGCTTAGATTCGCCAGTGAAAACCAGATGCCGGCGGGAAGAAGGGCGGTGGCGGAATTTCCCGTCAAATAGCCTTGCCATTGGAATACCAAAAAAGCCAGCCAGCCCAGATAGATTAACCCCCAAATGGAAAAGGCGTACCCAGCCGGCGTCAGCAAGGTTTGGTAATCGGCGCTGACCTCACCGACCGTGCTGCCGAAGTAATCCCCGGAGCTTCCCAGATAATTGAAGAGCAATACTACGAAAAAGGTTACACTATTGATAACTAACAGAGGTAATGGTTTCATGATCGATTAATTTTATGGTACGTGTTTGGGATTAATTTCTCTCCCAGAGGAGTGCGGATTTTTTTATGGCTCGATAGGTCCTTTTGCGTAGCAAAGGCAAACTTTTGGCATAATAACCTGCCAGGAGCAGCACGCCAATGCTTCCACAGAAGACGGTTAGCGGCGCGCCTATCGTATCGCTTATCCAGCCGATCAAAAAGCTGCCCAGCGACAAGGAACCCATAAATAGCATGATGTAAAAGCTCAATACCCGTCCTCGTTTCTCCTCCGGTGAAATCGTCTGAAGCAGGGTATTGGATCCCGTAAATACAATGACCCTGCCCAGTCCGGTGGTTACCAACGCAAGTAAGGATACCCACAATAGCGTACTAAACGAGAAAACGGCAAGACCGAGTGCAAATAGAAGGGTACCCAGGAGAATCAATTTGTCCAAACCCAGTGCATTTTTTTTGGTACTCACAAAAACGGCTCCAATTAGGGAGCCCACCCCAACAGCGCTGGTCATGTATCCAAAAATAACGGCCCCTCCGTCAAAAACATCCGCAGCAAATACAGGCAAAACCACCATGTACGAGACACCGACCAGGGTAAGTCCGGCCACAAACAGGATGATGAAGCGGATGTGCCTGGTAGAGATGGCATAGGCTGCGCCTTCGGCAAATTCTTTGGTAAACCGTTTGGCAGGTAGTTTTTTTGGGTTGGGGCGGTAATCAATACCGGAAAAAAAAGCAACCACAGAAAAGCTTGCCAGCGCATACATCAGAAAACAATACCCTTCTCCGATAAGGGGAATCAACACTCCTGCCAGGGCCGGCCCCAGGATGCGTGCGGTATTGAATAGGGAGGAGTTTAATGCAATGGCATTTGTTAGGTAGTTTTTATCTTCGACCAGATCGTTGACAAAAGCATGCCTGGAAGGCATTTCCAGCCCGCTAACCAGACCAAACAGGATTTCCAATCCAAGCAATAGTTCAAAATTTATCTGGTCTGCCAGCGTAAGGAACGCCAATACCGCCGCATTCACGGCAATGATGGATTGGCACACCATCAGCAAGCGGTGCTTGTTGTACCGATCTGCCAGTACACCAGCTACCGTGGAAAACAGAAAGGCCGAAATTTCCCGCGAAAAAGAAACCAGGCCCAGGAGCAAGGCAGAACCGGTAATCCGGTATACCAGCCAGCCCACCGCTACCTGTTTCATCATGTTTCCCAGGTTGGAAAAAGCCTGCCCCGCAAAGAAAAACCGGTAATTTTTTGAGGACAGTGACTTAAAAATCATCATGGTGTTTCCAGGTAGTTCCTTTCTTTACGATTGCTTCCTCCCCAGGAGATTACACTCAAATGTAAAGCTATTTTGGCAGAAACCTGTGGAAAATCGGTTTCAGTATTGCTGCAGGTATCCCGCTTCTTCCAAAAACGATTCCCAATCAACAAAGGTATTTTCTTTCATGACGCGGGGAAATTTCGTTTGCCCGCCTTTCTTTTTTTGTTTTTCACTGTATGCAATAAAGGCTCCGGCCGGAATCAGTATGGCTTCTACCGATTCCAGCGCTTTTTTTCGGGCAACCTGGTAGTTTTTATTGGTTTCCTTCAGGAATTGATCCAAAAATTCCGTTACCTCCCGATTCTCCGCCTCTCCGGATTCCTTTCCCAGGTACCAACGATGGAGGTAGGCGCCGTTTTCCTGAACCGCACTCACGGTATATTCCGGGACGGCCAGGCCGAATTTTTCCTGAAGCGCTTCCATCGCCTGGTCCATTTGGTGAACACTTAGCTGGCTTCCGACCACATTTAGGAAAAACTTGGTACGCCCGGTGATTTTGATTTCCGCTTGCTCTTTGTCGGTAAACGCTACGGTGTCACCGATCATGTACCGCCAGGCTCCGGCTACGGTAGAAATGATCAAGATGTATTCGGTGTTTTCTTTTACTTCACCGATGGTCAAGGCTTTTGCATCGGGTCGAACACTTCCTTTTTCGTCTAGATTTTCGGGCGTAAATGGAACAAACTCAAAAAAGACGCCATTGTCCAACACCAATCCCATCGAATCCGTTTCGGGTCTTTGTTGAAAGGCAAGAAACCCCTCCGAAGCCAGGTAGGTGTCGATGTATACCAGGGGATGTCTCAGGTTTTTCTCGAAACTTTTTCGGTGGGGTTCAAATGCCACGCCGCCGGGCGTGTATACCTTCAAGTTGGGCCATAGGTCATGGATCGTCTCCACCTGATGGTAGGCAATCACCCGTTTCATCATCAATTCAATCCAGGAAGGGATACCGGAAATGCTGCCGATATCCCAGTCCCTGGCTTGTTCGGCTATCTTCTCGATGCGCTCGTCCCAATCTTCGATGGCAGCGATTTCCGGGCCGGGTTTGTAGAAATTGCTGAACCAAAAAGGAATCTGGCTGGCACTGATACCACTTATTTCGCCTTCCAGAAAGCCTTCGTTTTCTTTTAGGTCCGTTGAACTTCCCAGCATCATGATTTGTCGTTCGAAAAAGTCCGCCGGAAGGTCGTAATGGGACAGGCTCATGATTTGCTGGACCCCCGTTTTCCGTATGGCATCGAGCATGTCGTCCGTCACGGGAATGTATTTGCTTTTGCTGGTCGTTCCGGAACTAACCGCAAAAAAGCGGTTGATCCCCGGCCAGGTGATGTCCCGATGCCCCTCCCGGATTTTGCACCACCACTGTGCATACAGGGTATCGTAATCAAAAAACGGCACGTTGGTTTGAAACCCGGAGATGGGGTTTTCGGCACCGAGCAGAAGGTCAAATCCATGGTACTTCCCAAAGGAGGTATCTTTGGCCTTCTCCAGCAATTCCTTTAATACTTTTTCCTGTTTTTCAATGGGGGTAGCGTCGGAATTCAACTTTCCTCCCAGTTCGATTGCTTTTTTTACTAGTTCACCAATTACGGGCATAATGCTATTGCTAAGAATGATTCATGTGGGTTAATGGCTATTCCGGAACAATTATCAGACCAGAAATTTCGTTGCGTAGAGGAAGGTGAATGGACCGATTCTGTTCCCAAAAATTGTACGCATGAAATATTTTAATTACATTATCCCCAACAAATTATCCACGTTCCCATGATACACTCTATAAGCGAATATTACAAAAGCAGTCCGGCTTTGTTTGTGTTTATGACATTAACGGCTGCCGTTCTGTTTCCCTTGCTGGTCCACGTAGCCCCTCCGATACAGGGAAGCCCCACGGGCGCCGTTCTTTTGCCCCTGTTTTACGTTCCGTTGATTGCCCTGGTCCTGACAGACAAGGTGCCGGCTTTACTGGCCGCTATCGTTTCTCCTTCGTTGAATTTTTTAATTACCGGAAACGAGCAATGGTCACTTTTGCTACTCCTAACGGTTGAATTGACCGTTTTTACCCTGATACTCCAGTTTCTGTTCTCCAGAGGAAGGTCGTATTGGGCAGTGATTACCGCCATTGTACTCGCCAAAGCACTGGGTGCCGGACTTATCCTGGCCTTTGGCCTGATGCCGGTCGCACCCTTTGCCTATTTCAGCCAATCCTTATCTACCGGATTGCCTGGGATACTGATGCTGCTGTTGTTGGGTTTTTTGTTACTGGGCAAGAAAAAAAATCCAACCCGTACCTAAAAGCGAATGCTTCTCAGGCCTTAAAATGAACCTATGTCGGAAAAATTGGATATTTCTTTTGATGCCATCAGTGAAGCACTGCACGGATTTGACTTTCCGGAAGTAGATCTGGTTCTGGGAATCGCCAGGGGAGGAACACCCCCTGCCTGCATGATTGCGCATCAGCTGGGAGCGGCGTTGAAAATTGTCCGCATTAGTCACCGAAACGATGCCAACGAGCCATTGTACCAGGAACCAGTGGTTGTTTCTGATTTTGACTGGGATTTATTTAGCCACCACCGGATCCTGATCGTGGACGACGTATCGGTCACCGGAAAAACCATGGCGGCGGTGAAGGAACGGCTTTCCGGCCACGAAGTACACACGTTTGTTTTGAAAGGGACAGCAGACTACGTCTTGTTTCCCAAAGTAAAGTCTTGTGTGGCCTGGCCCTGGAAAAACACGATCGATGCATGAAAACCCCTACCTTTTGCTACCTGCTCCTGCTCTTTTCCGGTTGGGCAAGCTCCCTGCAAGCCCAGGAACCGGATTCGCTTGGCATGTCCCTGGATCAGGTCGTGGTGACGGGCACCCGGGCGGCGCGGGCTGCATCCCAGGTTTCCGCCAGTATTTCCATCATTGATCGGGATCAATTGGACCAATCTTCCCATATCAACGTGTTGCCTTCCATCGTACCTCATGTTCCAGGACTGCTGTTGAACGACCGATCCACGGTAGGCTTCGGGGTGGGGCCCGGGTCGGGTGGAAACCTTTCGATCCGGGGAATAAGCGGCACGCCTAACAACCGGATTTTGGTGCTCATTGATGGCCAACCGCAGTTTATGGGGATATTCAGTCACCCAATTGCAGACGCCTATCACGCAACAGACATCGAACGCGTAGAAGTGATTCGGGGTGCGGCCTCTGTGCTGTACGGCAGTAACGCAATGGGAGGCGCCATCAATCTGATCACGGCAAAAAACAATTCACCTGGCTGGACGGGTCAGGCAGCGGCTACCGCGGGCTCTTTTGGTACCCGAACGCTTTCAGGAAAGCTATCTTTCCAATCGGGAAAATGGGAATCCGTGATTTCATTGAACCATGGAGCGACCGATGGATTCCGGGACGATGCTGCAGACGGCTTTTCCAATACCTCTGTGTTTTATAAACTGACGCATCGCCTCGGAGACGGACTTTCGCTGGCCGGTGACGTACAACTGTCAGATGCCAGCTACCAGCATCCAGGTACAGTGGAGGCACCGCTTTCCGATGATCAGCGGGATTACCGGAGGGGAAGGGTAGCGCTGGGACTGACAAACGAAGGAGACAAAGCTTCCGGAGCAGTACTGTTGTACCACAATTTTGGTGAACACCGATTTACTACCGGATTTGAATCCGTGGATTTTAACCAGGGGCTGTCCCTGTACCAAAACCTAAAACTGGTGCCCGGGCAAACGCTCACAGTGGGAGTGGAGCACAGCCGCTTCGGGGGAGAAGCCAACAACGACCGACTTCCTCCACCCGCTGCGATCGGTTTGGATGCCACGCATCGGGTACGGCAGACGGAAGTATACCTACAGGTCCAACAGGCTTTTTGGCAAAAGCTGCACCTCAATGCCGGTGTTCGGGAGGTATACAATTCCCAGTTTGGCAATATGACCGTACCTGGATTTGGTCTTTCCTTCGAGGTAAATCCCCGCAGCGTCCTTAAGGCATCCTCTTCTCGGGCGTTTCGAAGCCCATCGGTTGTGGATCTTTTTCTTTTTCCCCCATCCAACATGGAATTGCGCCCCGAATCCTTGTGGAACCACGAATTGGGGTTTCTCCGGAGCTTTTCTGGCGGAAAATGGGATTTGGAGTTGGTGCTTTACTATACCAAAGGAGATAACCTCATTCAGGTGGATGCGGAAGGTGGACCACCGCGAAACAGGAATACCGGGGCCTTTCGAAACAAGGGCCTGGAAAGTCAGGTAAATTTCAAGCCAACTGGGGATTTGGGATTTCTTTTTAGTTATAATTTTGCAGATGTGTCTGAAAATGTGTTGTTTACACCCAGGCATTACGTGAAATTACAAATGAACGGGCAGTTGGGGAAATTTCAGATCGTTCCTTTTGTGCAGCAGGTTTTTGGTCTTCGCAATTCGCTGGTTAGTGAAGCAGAATCCGAAACCTACAGCTTGCTGAATCTACAGGTAAATTACCAGATCACGGCCAGGTTGCGTGCCCATGTGCTGGGAAATAATTTATTGGACAGTAACTACCAATTGGAAAACGGGTATCCCATGCCGGGAATAAACATGGCTGCTGGAATAAACTATCAATTTAAACCCAAAAACAAATGAAAAGGGAAAATGAAAAAGACAGACGCTCCTTTATAAAAACACTGGCGGGCTTGACGGCAGGCATCATGTTACCCATGCAGGTGTCGGGCCTTCAGGCCAGTGTGGGCGAACGAAAAGAACGTACTGCCCGGGTAACGGACCGTTGGGGAGACCTGCTTCCGCAGCGGAAGTTTGGAAATACGGGAGAAGCGGTAACCATGCTTGGCCTGGGTGGGGCGCATATTGCCCGCATGCCGGAGAGCGAAGCGGAACGGACCATCGAACGGGCCATAGCGGGTGGCATTCGTTTTTTTGACAATGCGGAATCCTATGGCAATGGACGAGGAGAAGAACGCTACGGAAAATACCTGAGCCCCAAGTACCGGGATGTTGCCTTTATTCAGAGTAAATCCACGGCACGGGACGGTAAGACAGCACAGGCCCATTTGGAAGGAAGCTTGCGGCGCCTAAAAACCGATTACCTGGATTTGTGGTTGATTCATGCCGTGACCAGTCCTTCGGACGTGGACAGCCGTATTTCCAATGGCGTATTGGACGTGGTGCAAAAGGCCAAAGAAAGCGGAAAAGTACGGTACATTGGGTTTTCGGGACATTCCGATTTTAATGCCCACTTGCGCATGTTGGAACGTACCGATCTGCTGCAGGCCTGCCAAATGCCTATCAATGCGTTTGACCCCAATTACAAGAGCTTTATAACCAACGTTATGCCTCGGCTGGTGGAGAAAAAGATGGCTCCCCTCGCCATGAAAACCCTGGCCAATGGCGGGTTTTTTGGCGGGACTTCGCATTTCAATCACGGCGATAAGCCCAAAATTATTCCCAATGCATTGAGTGTGGAAGAAGCCGTGCATTTTTCCTGGTCCCTGCCCATCAGTGTGTTGATTACCGGCGCGGACAACGCGGATATGCTAACAGAAAAAATCAATTTTGCGAAAACCTTTACTGCCTTTGACGCGGCCCGAAGGGATCAATTGGTGGAGAAAGTAGCCGGTTTTGACGGAAGGATGGTGGAGTACTACAAGGTTTGACAGGCGGCAAGAAGTAAGCAGACAAATAGGTTTTGTTTTCTGAGCTAATCAGGCAGCAAGGCTGGAAACAGCCGTTTTATACTTCCAGGCCGTTGCCAGCAGCAGTCCGGAGACGATGTGCCAGATTCCCCACCATCCGGCAATGATCGACATCCCTCCCAAACCTTCAAAATAAGTAAAAATCAATACCAAAGCCAACCCGGAATTCTGTATACCGGTTTCCAGGGTCAGGGTTTTGGTTTCCGTTAGGGGTAATCTACCCATTTTTGCCAAGAAAAAACCCGACAGCAATGCCAGCAGGTTGTGTAGCAATACGATGCTGAAAATAAGGCCAATCACCCGGGTAAACAAGTCAAAGTTGCTGTAAAAAGCCACGATGACAATGGTAATAAACACCAGCACGCTGAGTGGCTTCAGGGCCGTAGCCATTTTGCGTGCTGCCAGTGGCCGCTTTCGATTGACATAGATGCCCAAGGTGAGGGGTATACCCAAGATCAATCCTACCGTTTGGAAAACCTCCGTATAATCCAGTCGAATCTGGGTAAGGAGTTCCGCAGAAGGGCCGTATAAGTCCGACCAAAGCGCAAAATTTAATGGTGTAAGAAGTACCGATGACAGGGTAGCAAAAGCAGTGAGGCTTACCGACAGGGCGGTATTCCCTTTCGCCAGATGGGTGAGAAAATTGGAGATGTTCCCTCCGGGGCAAGCGGCGACTAAAAACATGCCCAGGGCCACACTGGGGATCGGCTGAATCACCGAAACTAACAGCCAGGTAAGCGCAGGCAGTAAAAGAAATTGAGCGGAGATTCCCAAAAAAAAGGGTTTGGGTCGACGCCAAATTCGTTTAAAGTCTCCAAGCCGGATATCCAGGGCGACGCCAAACATAATGACGGCCAGGGAAACATTCATTAGAAATAGCGAATCTCCCTCAAAGTGTATCTGTAATTGGTCCAATTCCTCCATAACAATACAAGCAACAAAAGGTAAAAATAACCGAAATTTTCGAACCACATTCGGGTTTTCTCTTACTGCAAGTTTTTCCAACTAAACAAAAGCAAAATTTCAATGATAAATTAAATTTTTATAAATTTGACCATTGAAAATTTCGGTAGGATTGTTCAAAATCCTTGTTTTGCTAATTATGATTCGTTCGCCTTGCGGACAAATTATCCCGGCGAGATAAGGAATTGCAGTTGCTATTACTCTTTTAAACCTTAGAATAGAAAAGTTAGATTATGGAAAAAATCAAAGTAGGTATCAATGGATTCGGCAGGATTGGAAGACTTGTGTTCCGCGCCGCTCAGGAAAGAGATGATGTACAAATCGTAGGCATCAATGACTTAATTGATGTAGACTACATGGCCTACATGCTAAAATACGATTCCACGCACGGACAATTCAAGGGTGATGTGGAAGTAAAAGACGGGAAACTGGTAGTAAATGGAACGGCCATCCGCGTTACTTCCGAAAGAAATCCCGCGGATTTAAAATGGTCGGATATCGGTGCTGAAATCATCGTAGAATCTACGGGTTTGTTTTTGACCAAGGAAACAGCCAAAGGACACATCGACGCAGGTGCCAAAAAGGTCGTGATGTCTGCACCTTCCAAAGACGATACCCCCATGTTTGTCATGGGTGTTAATGAATCTTCCTATACCCCGGACATGGTGTACGTGTCCAACGCATCCTGTACCACCAACTGTCTGGCGCCACTTGCCAAGGTAGTAAACGATAACTGGGGCATTGAAGAAGGGCTAATGACCACCGTTCATGCCACCACCGCCACCCAGAAAACGGTAGATGGACCCTCCGCAAAGGATTGGAGAGGGGGCAGAGGCGCCGGACAAAATATCATTCCTTCCTCTACCGGTGCTGCGAAGGCCGTAGGAAAGGTGATCCCCGAGTTGAATGGCAAACTTACCGGTATGGCTTTCCGCGTTCCCACGCCGGATGTTTCCGTAGTAGATCTTACCGTTCGCCTGGTGAAAGGAGCCAGCTACGAGGAGATTTGTGCCAAAATGAAAGAAGCCTCCGAAGGTGATCTGAAAGGAATCCTTGGCTATACCGAAGACGCGGTCGTATCCAATGATTTCATTGGTGATGCCCGTACGTCTATCTTCGATGCTGGAGCCGGCATACAGTTAAGCGATAAATTCGTAAAACTGGTGGCCTGGTACGACAACGAATGGGGCTATTCCAACAAGGTAGTGGACCTGGTACAGTATATTTCCAAATAATAAACGGCCACCAAAAACCGCAACAAGTGGAGGGTTGAATGCACAGGCATTCAACCCTTTTTGTTTGCCCTTTTTGTTTTCCGCCGTAAAAATTGCTGCCCCAGCCCACCAGAGGACCAAGGTAGCGGGGACTGCTGGCTCTAAGGCGACTCCCTTCTTCTGGGACTTACCGTAGATCTTGTAGGATTTGCAGGGTTTCCCGGTGTAGAATTGGCGCCGTTTCCGGTCCCAGCGAGTTTACCTCTCCATAAGGGGCACTGTCTCTACCATAGGTAAAGGGAGGCTTCTCGTCCCATTGGCTTTTGGGTACAATGTAGCCAATCATATCATTTGCCATGCCACTAAAAAAGCGGTAGGTCCCCTGCATCTGGCTCCGAATGGAAGGAACTTCCACCGGTTCTATAGCAAAGTCCGCGCCCTCGGGTGACTCCACGCCCCCGTTGGCAATTTCGGGATACAGTTCGCCCGGAATATGTACAAAGGATGCCGGGCCAATCGTCCACGCACTGACCTCGGACCGCACGCTGCCCCATTCGACAAAGCCCCGGTCAAAAACGCCCACAAATGCGGCAAGTCGAAATAGCTTGTTTGTCATGGGAAGCGTTACGGTTTTGGCCCGCAGCGAGAGGCTTCCTTCCGCGATGCTATCGATTCCAGAATTTAGGGTTTCAAAGCTAATAGCTGCCAGGGCAAGGCCCTGTGCGTCTATTTTCTCGATCCCGGGCTCACTGAGCGCCCTGCCCGTGTACGGGTGTACAACGGTGTCGCTGGGACGCGTCGTCATCAAACCTCCAAGGGCACCGTTCATAAAGATCGCCACTCCACCTAGTCCTTCGTGAAGGACCGTGTCTCCTAGGACGATGCCCTCCTCCATGTATTTCCGCCAGTAATGGGGGAAATCGGAACTGATCAGCGTGTTTTGAGACCAAAGCGTTTCCGGATGGTTGCCCCAGTTCAGCAGCATTCCTATCGTCTTATCTGTGTCTCGTTCGCATACCTGCATCAGTCGGATGGCCGGATCGAGTACGGTTGGCTCCCGGCTATCGCCGACCAGTGGGATCGCCTCACTTTCGTTGACAGCAAATTTCAGTCGGGCGGGTCGCAGCTCTTCCAGGGCCGCCAGCACCGATGCCTCAATTCCATCGAAAACTTGCTGCTGGTAGTCCTCATTCACGCCTCTGCTAAACGGTCCGGGCCCCCACATCCCCATCAGATCCGGAGAAGAATGCACATGGGTGCTGGCGATGATCAAGTGATCCAGGTTCGTTTTTTCTAAAATGCGCTTCCGCAGAGTCACCACTTCGTCGTTTCCAAATCCGATCATGTCGATGATGCAAAGTCCCAGGGTATGGTTTCCGTCTCCCAATACCATGCTTCGCGCCCAAAGGGGATCGTTTATTCCGGAAGCAGGTTTATTCTGATGAAAGCCTGCCACCCAGATGGGGTCGAATTTTCCGTTTTGATTCAAGTCATGATAGGTGTCACCATCTTTTTCCCGGTAGCGGGCATCCCCATTGGCGTCCGACCAGGTATCAAATCCAATGGGACTGATGTCCACCTTCGCAAATCCTGCTTGAATGGTTCCCGGCTGTTTTTTTTCCAGAAATAAGTCAAGTGAATAGCCTGGATGACGGTCCCGAAATTGGTAGGCGCCGTAGCCCACAAGTAGCAGCATAACAAGCAATAAGGAAAGCAACAATACCTTGATCCAACGTTTCATCGTTCGTTTGTTTATGGTTTTCCTACCCGGTAGGTACAGGCTGTACGATCAATGGGTAGGTACAGGCATCCCGTATGCTGCAATGCAGCGCAGGGGAAGCGAGGCCTGATAAAAGTTATTTTTCGGTTGACAATTTTTGATTTTCTGAATGTTTGAGTAATATAGAAAAAAAATAATTTTATTTTAAAAAAATGGCCATGAAACGGTTTCTTTACGGGGGTGCGGTGGCGCTTTTCTTTCAGTTATTTTCCTGCAATCCGACACAACCTTCGAAACCGGACCGACCCAACATTTTGTTTATCTTCAGCGACGATCATGCCACGCATGCCATCGGCGCTTATGGACCAAAAGCAGGAAATCCCGAACTCCACCCCTATATTCAAACGCCAAACCTGGACCGGCTGGCAGAGGAAGGGGTACGGTTTACGAATGCCTTTTGCACCAATTCCATTTGTGGTCCAAGCCGCGCTGTCATCTTAACAGGCAAGCACAGCCACTACAACGGCATGCTGAACAACGATACCACGTTCAATGGTGCCCAGCAGACCTTTCCAAAAATCCTTCAGCGTTCCGGTTACCGAACCGCCTGGATCGGAAAGTGGCATTTGCTGTCCGAGCCCACCGGCTTTGATTACTGGTCGGTATTGACGCGCGGCAACGGTCAGGGGTCCTATTACAATCCGATCTTCACGGAGGCAGGGGGGCAGCAGGAGGAGACCGGATATACGGCCACCCTCATTACCGATCGCGCCATCGGATTCCTGGAAGGACAGAAGGATACGAATAAACCCTTTTTTCTGGCGTATTCCCACAAGACGCCGCACCGGGAATGGGTCCCTGCTCCGGAGGAATACGGCCTTTACAAAGACCTGGATTTGCCCCTGCCTACCAATTTTTACGACGAATACGAAAATCGTACCAGTGCCACCCGGGAACAGGAAATGGAGATCGCTGCTGACATGAATTACCGGGACCTGAAGCTGGTCTATCCTACCTACATGACCGATGCGCAGTTGGCCGAATTTGACGCTGCCTACGGGCCGGAAAATGCGGCCTTCAGGGAAGCCAACCTTTCCGGGAAGGAACTTACCGAATGGAAATACCAACGGTACCTGAAGGATTACCTGCGCTCGGTTGCCAGCATGGATAGGGAGATCGGGCGGGTATTGGATTACCTGGAGGAAACCGGCCTCGCAGAGAATACCATCGTTATTTACAGCTCCGACCAGGGGTTTTACCTGGGAGACCATGGCTGGTACGACAAGCGCTGGATGTACGAGGAATCCTTGCGTATGCCGCTGCTGGTAAAATGGCCGGGAGTGACTTCCGCAGGCACAGAGGTCAAGCAGTTGGTGCAAAATCTGGATTTTGCGCAAACCATTTTGGACATGGCGCAAAGTCCCATTCCCGACGACATGCAGGGTAGAAGTCTGCTCCCGCTACTACAAAACCCAACAGAATTAAAATCCTGGCGGGATTACATTTACTATCATTACTATGCCTATCCCGATTGGCACATGGTGCGGCAGCATTACGGGATCCGAACAGACCGCTACAAACTGATACATTACTACACCATCGATGAATGGGAGTTTTTTGACTTGAAAAACGACCCCAATGAAATGCATAGCCGCTATTCGGATGCGGAATACCAAGGCCAGGTATCCCTTATGAAGGAACAATTACAGGAAGCCAGGATTCATTACGGAGATACGGTCATTCTAAAGCCCACATCTAAATATCATCGTTAATGATTGACCGAAGGACATTTATCCGCAGGTCCGGCCTGATCGCCGCCGCCCTGACCAGCGGACCGGCCTGGATAAGCAGGGCTGCTGAGAGGCAACCGGTACGGATCACCGAAGGCCCGCAGGGGCACTGGTTTGGCTACTACGACAAATGGCAGGTGGATCCGTCGGGGCGCTATGCCCTGGGCTGTAAGGTTACTTTTGAGGGCCGATCGCCAGAGGATACCGATCGGCTGGAAATTGGTCTGATTGACCTTCAGGAAGGCCACAGCTGGAAAACGATTGGAGAGAGCCTCGCCTGGGGTTGGCAGCAGTCATGTATGCTGCAATGGATACCGGGTTCGGCTGAAGAAGTGATCTGGAATGATCGGGAAGCGGGAGGCTACGTAAGCCGAATTTACCATATCCACAGCGGACAGACACGTACCTTGCCCCAACCGGTATATGCCCTGTCGCCGGATGGGGCCTTTGCTGTGGGAACGGCCTTTAACCGGATACAAAACCTTCGGCCAGGGTATGGATACGCTGGCATTCCGGACCCCTACCAGGCGCAAAAAGCACCGGATGAAATCGGACTTTATACAATGGATTTGCGTACCGGTACTACCAACCATTTGTTGAGTTTGGCCGATTTGGCCCACCTTCCGCATGCAGGCGAGGATGTCAGCGACAATTGGCATTGGTTTAATCACATGCTGGTGAGCCCGGACAGCCGACGCTTGCTCTTTCTTCACCGCTGGCGGCCGGAAATACTGGAAAATCAACAGATGGCACGAACGGGGTTTGTCACCCGAATGATTACCGTGGACACTACTGGAAAAGACCTTTATGTAGCGGATCCTTCCGGTAATTCTTCTCATTTCGTCTGGAAGGATTCGGAACATATTTTTGTATGGACCCGCCCCGTGGGTAAAGAAGCCGGGTTTTGGTTGATCAAAGACAAAACCGCGGAAATGGAACGCATAGGTGCAGCGTCCATGGACCGAAACGGCCACAATACCTACGTGCCGCATACCAACGAAGAATGGGTCTTAAACGATACCTATCCCGACAAGGAACGGTTGATCACGCTGTACCTATACCACGTTCCGAGCAAGCGAAAGGTTATTTTGGGCAAGTTTTACTCCCCGGAGCGCTTTTTTGGGGAGTGGCGTTGTGACCTGCATCCGCGTTGCGATCAGCAGGGTAGACGGGTATTTTTTGATTCCACCCACGAAGGAAGTAGGCAAATGTATTCCCTGGATATTTCAGCTATTGTGGGCACTTAGCGATTATCCCTTGCTTTTTCCCACGCCTTCCATTAATCCCCGGATATAGCCAATGGCGTAGAGGGTGCCAATGGTACTATAGCCGGGTTTATCGTTGCTGTCCCCCGCCATGGTGGGTACGTGGTCGGGGCGGATGGGTCCGGTAAATCCAATCGAATGCAATGCACGCATGGCAGCAAACATATCGGTTTTGCCTTCGTCATGGAAGGTTTCTTCAAAATGATGCTTATGACCTTTCACATCCCGGAAGTGGACAAAATGGATGGAGTTTTTGGCGCCAAAATACCGAATGGCTGCCGGGATATCCACCCCCTCGTTACGATCCCCCATGGAGGCAAAACTCCCCTGACAGAATGTGATTCCATTGTAGTAGCTGGGCGCCATGGACAGTAGACGTTCGAAAGCTTTTGTCGAGGTCATGATTCGGGGGATTCCCTGAATGTGATCCACCGGAGGATCGTCCGGGTGCAGGGCCAGCTTCACCTGGTATTTTTCTGCTTCGGGTACCACGGCGTCCAAAAAGTACTGCAGGTTGTCCCACATGCCTTCATGGGTTAACTCACCGTATTCCCGGATGGGCGGCTTGTCCCGGACCTCTTCGATATCAAATCCGCTTACCAGTGCACCGCCTCTTCCGGGCCTATCCACTACTGTTCTGGCCCAACTAATCACCGGCATCCAATTGTAGCAAACGGTGTCGATTCCTTCCAGCGACAGGTTTTTTAGCAGGCTAATAAACTGGGAAATTTCTTCATCCCTACCCGACAATCCCAGTTTGGTTTTTGTTCCCAGTGAAGGCGGCCCTTCGATGACCCGTAAGGTAAGTCCTTCTTTTTTCCAGGCTGCTTTTACCCCTTTGATCACTTCTCGGGACCAGGGTTTTTGGCTGCCTAATCCGGCCATAGCTGGATTGATTCCTCCCACAGCACCCAGTACATCCATTTGCCGGGCAAGGGCGGTTTTTCGCTGCTCGATGCCCCAAAAATAGGCCAGACAAAGGCGCATGCCCAGGTCTCTCTGGTAGTCGGCTGTGCCCGGATGCGGACCTTGCATAAAGTCCATCGGTCCGGTCAGGCTCATTCCTGCCAATCCAGCGGTACGCTTGAGGAAAGTTCTTCTTCCCTTACTCATGACTTTTTCCGTAAAGTTGATCAGCAAAATCCATAAATCGCTGCCAATCGTAGGGAGTCAGGTTGTGTTTTCCCTCTCGGATATGGTGTCCGGCATAGGGCAAATGCAAGGGGGATTCTGGGGCGGGCAGGACGGAAGGAAAGGCACCTTCCATCCCGTAGATTTCCCGATGTACGCGCGTTCCATGGCGAAGGGAAAGAAACTCTCCCTTTGGATCGGCCCATTGATCCTCGGAGGCACTCGCCACGTATACGGCCCGGGGTGCAATGGCCGCCACCAGCAGGTGCTGATCCACAGGTAACAGGTCCTCCTGATCGTTGTACCGGTTGAAATTATCGGTAAACCAATAGGGGAAATTGGTATTGATTCGTTTGACCGTTTCACCAAACCGTCTCCGGGACAAGGCTGCCCCGCCGCATCCGGATTCGTTGGAGATGGTGATGGCCCATCGGGTGTCTTGTGCGCCGGTCCATAAAGAAGCTTTTCCTCCCCGTGAATGTCCCACGACGGCGGCCCTTCGGGCGTCAATCTGTGCATCGGTAACAAAATAATCCATGGCTCTCATGGCGCCCCAGGCCCACGCACCCAGCCCACGCATGCCATTCCCCATTTCTAACTGCTCGGGATACAGGGTGTTCAGTATATCTTCTTTAAAGGTTTCCTTGGTATCGTCCGACACGTCATTTACGTGAAAAGTAGCCGCTGCATACCCTCGCTGGACGATCTCTTCTGCCGGCCAAAATCCCGTCTTCACCTGGCGGGTAGGATCGATGTTTTCCGGGTCCCGGTGATTGATCAATAAAAAAACCGGAGCAGGCCCGGTAAGGGCATTGGGAATAAACAAGATCAGCCGCAGGCGATTGGAATCCCCATTCCGCTCCACCAGAATGTCAATTTCCTTCAAATGTGCATTTCCATTCATCGCTTGCGTGTCTTCGGAAACCAGTTCGAAACGAATTGCATCCAAATCCCGGGGAACTTGTCCGTACACCTCGTTTTCAAACAAGGAAACGATCTCGCCCCTACGTTGGATTTCCCAGTCCTGTATGGTTTCTATAGGTTCTCCCTTCAGCGAAACAAATGGATCGGGAAGTGAAAAAGGCGGGACCTTGGCTTCCTCGTAATTGAACGCATCATCCTGCGCAAATCCGGTGAAACAAGCGAGTAAATACAAAGCGAAGAATAAGGTGGTTTTGGATAGCATGGGTCGGTGCCTGTTGGGTTACAAGGGGTGCAATATAACGAAAACCTGCCAATTTACGGAAACGGAAGTTCTGTAAACCGGCAGGTATCCACGATAAACGGTTGCTGGTTTTTTATTTTTTGGTGATGATCAGGATCACGCCGTTTTTAGCCTTTGACCCAAACAAATCGGTTTGATCTCCCTTCATCACTTGGATGGACTCAATTTTCTGTGGATTGGTCGTAGTCAGGACACGTTTATCTTGCTGTATCACCCCATCGATTAGAAGCAAAGGGTCTTTGGTTGAATCAAACGGTTCGGACTGAAACTGATCTGCATAATTGATTTTTCGGAGGCCATTACTCCGCAGTGCTTCCTGCACGCGTTGAATGGTTTCCATTTTTACGCCTTCGGCAGCATAAAAGACCACTTCGGTGGTTTCCTTATTCCATTCTTGAAGTCGCACAATACTCGCGATACTATTCGATAGTCCAACCGATAGGGGAAGGGTGAATCCATCAATTGTCAGGTAGTCTTTGTTTAGGATTTTTAGGGAAACTTTTTTGTGCAGGGCTGGCAGCGCCGGCTTTCTTTCTTCGACGGCGTTCGATTTCCCGTAGCCATTCACAGTAATTTCCTCCCCATACAACCGCTTCTGAGAGGGAGGCAAGGGAATACCCTGATCCCGAAGTTGAAAGGTAATCGGTAGCAATACCAGGTAGTTGTCTTTGGGACTGACCGGCTCGAGTGGGGGCAGGTCTTTCAGTACGGTAAGCAACATTTCTCGCGTCTCGGGAGAAAGCGAATCCACAATTTCGTAGGAGAGTACCTTACCCATCCGGTCGGTTCGTATCTTGAGTAACGCCGTTCCGACGGTGGCCTCTTTCCGATCGGTCTTCGGATACGTTAGATTTTTTAGAAAATGCCCGGTAGCGGCGTCTCCCAGTTTAATGGCTCCGGATTTTAAATCGTTGATGGTTTCTCCGGATGCCGTTTTGTTTACAGAAGTTGCGTTGGGTAGTATCCGGTCGCTGACCGCCGGATTCGCTACCGGAAGCGGTGGCTGGAGGCTTTCCCTACCAGATTGTTCCCGTTTACCGGCATCTTCGGTGAGGAACAAGCTGGCCTGGACGACAACGGGGACGGAGCTGCCCGCATGCGCTCCGGGAATCCAGACAGGAGCATCCGGATGGCTGATTGCATCCAACAGCTGCTGGTCCACCGTACCGCCGAAACTCTTTTTGATAACCGGATGCATGATTTTGCCTTCCTGGTCAATAATAAATTCGAGGGCCACCGAACCCGAGATGGGACGCAAGCCTTCCCGGCTGGCATGAAGGCTTTGCTGCAGGTAATTGTACCAACTTTCCCACCCCGCAGCGGGGATTGGTTGTTGCTCCACCGATTCAAAGTCCAGGGCGTTTTCATACCGTTTGACCATGGTGGAATTGGAACGCAAGGATTCAATTAAATCCAATACCCGGAAATAGTCGTGTTCGGTCTGAATACCCGAAAACTCGTAAGAAAGTTCGCCCAATTGAGCGACTAGTTGCTGGTTTTCGAGTGCTCCGATACGTTCGTAATGCACCGGGTTTTTCATGTTTTTTATTTTGATTCCCACCTGTAGGGAATCCTGTGCCGCCAGCACCTGGTTCTTCAGCAGGTGCACCGGCCGCGTACTGATTTGATTGAAAAGAGTGATTCCTTCTTTGGTTTTCATGGATACCAGACCAAAAAGCATAACCATCAACGGAACCAACATCAGCAGCTTAAACCAATTGGTTTTTTGCGGACGCTTCAGCATCAGGATTCGGTTGAGTGTGGTGGACCGTACAAAGTAGCTTCCCAGGGGTAGGTCCAGTCCCTTGAATGCCATCTTCGCAATCAGTTGTGCGTAGGATAATTTGTTTTCGGTTCGTTTTAGTACCCGTGCATCCGCCTGGTACTCGTGCAGGTCCACCAGTGCCATACGCATCAGGTGAATCATGGGGTTGAACCAGAAAATCGTACTAAGTAGCTGGTAATAGAGAACATCGTAGGAGTGGCGTTGTCTCACGTGTTCCAGTTCGTGTTCCAGGATTTGCGCTTTCTCCCGGTCCAGTAAGTGGGGATGATCTTCCCAGAATACCTTATCAAAAAAAGAAAAAACAGGAGCCAATCCATAAGTAGGAACTTTGAAGTAATTATCCGTTAATATATAAACCGTCTGGTACCATCCCTTTTCCAATAATTGCCGCAATTGGAAATATTGCCAGAGCAAATGAGTAAGTAGGATTCCGGCAACCAGCAAATAAATCAACAGCAGGTAATCGGTAATTTCCCATAGTGTCGGTAATTTACTCCCTGTCACCGTTACTTCGGGTAAGCCAAAGGTGCCAACAATTTCAGCCGTGTCGGATGTGTCAAACGCGCGTAAGAATGCCGTATTTTCCAGCGATATACTCGGCTTGTCAAAGGCGACAGGTATCTCTACCAACGGAAATATAATTGCCAGTAAGGGGGTAAGCAATAGATAGACCCGATTGACCAAAAACGTTTTTTCATTTTTTAAAAAAACCCAATACAGCCCATAAAAAAAGGCCAGGCAGAACGTACTTTGCCACATGTAGTTGATAATGGTTGCCATAGTTAATTGATTTTCCTGGTGTAAGTATTGAATGGAACGGTTTGTATAGCGTATGTTATCTCGACGGGTGAAATGGATTCCGGCGGAAAAGCCCAAAAAGACTCCGAAGCAGGGAAATTGCTGCAATGGCTCCCGTTGGCCTTCTGCTTGAAATGACTATCGGTTGCAGCCAGCTTTAGGAAAAGAAGCGCTGTTTGCATTCCGGACAGGCAATTGGAAAACAATGCCCAATACCAGGTACTCACCGCAGTCAGATTAAAAATACGTGGATTGAATGTCATCACCTGGTTTCGTACGTTTTTGTTTCCTGAAACGATACATGCATTTCGTATAAACTTAACCATTTAGTTTTTATTTTCCAAACTATCGCTGATTTTTTTGCACCCGCTATATAATGGCTGAAAAAATACGGTTTGACCACCCAGATTTTTATCCCGATTTTGAACGGGTGGTTGAGCGGAGTAGCAGGAAAGAAAAATAGCAGGATTGACTGCCTACACCTGGGGTAGTTAATCCCTGGAAAAGCGCTGCGCAATCCGGCAACAATTCTGTTTAAAGAATGTTTTTTTTATATATACTGTTTTGGTAGTGTATTTGTATATAAAAATAGTTGTATCTTTACATTAAATATATTTATTAATTAACCTTTCATTTTAAATTAAAAGATAGAATGACGATTCAAGAGTTTTTAAACAAGTATGCAGATCTTTCAAAAACAGATGCTGTCGTTTACATGGAAGATGCCGAGGGAAATGTATTTCACTCAATTGACGATGCCCATAAAAAAGGAACCCATCCTTTTGTAACCAAAAATATCAAAGATACCGCACTTGAAGATTTGGGAGAGTTGGGAATACAGTCAAAAACCGAAGCTTCAAAATTTGTTGACCTCCTTCAGTTTATTTACGGAGCCGAGGGGAAAAGCGATAAGAGCATCCCCAGAGGTCGACGTACGTATTCAAGTCAGGAGAAGGCAGCGATATTGAAGGCCTGGAAAAAAGCGGAAGCCGAAGGAAAGACAAAAGCCGACTTTAGCAAAGAGACAGGCGTCACGTATCAGACGCTTTTTAAGTGGATCAAAGAGGCGTAATGCCCTGTAGCAGACTTCTGATCAACAACTAGGTGCTGCCTGTCCGACGGCCCGAATTAACGGGCTTTTAACCGATGCAGTACTTGGGGATCAAAAAGCAAAAAGTCCCCTTTCGTGAGAAAGGGGACTTTTTTTGTACACCCGGAAGGATTCGAACCCTCAACCCTCGGAGCCGAAATCCGATATTCTATCCAGTTGAACTACGGGTGCCTGTTTGCGATTGTGGCGCAAAACTAATAAAAATTATTTAAGGTTGCAGTACATTTTGCACTTTTTCTGCAGCTTCTTTTAAAGTTATTGCGGAAGTTACTTTCAGCCCGGATTCGTCAATGATTTTTGCGCCTTCTTCGGCATTGGTTCCTTGCAGGCGGACGATGATTGGTATCTGTATGTCTCCAATGGACTTATAGGCTTCCACAACGCCCGTCGCAATACGGTCGCAGCGAACGATGCCGCCGAACACGTTGATCAATATGGCTTTCACCTTGGGGTCTTTCAATATGATTCGAAAGCCTGCTTCCACGGTTTGTGCATTGGCGCCTCCTCCCACATCAAGGAAGTTCGCAGGCTCTCCACCGGAAAGCTTGATCATGTCCATGGTAGCCATGGCCAAGCCGGCTCCATTGACCATGCAACCCACATTTCCGTCCAGCTTTACGTAATTCAATCCGGATTCACCGGCTTCCACTTCCAGCGGGTCTTCTTCGTCCAAATCCCGCATTTCTGCCAGGGGTTTATTTCGGAAGAGCGCGTTGTCGTCTATGTTTACCTTTGCGTCTACCGCCAAGATTTGATCGTCTGACGTCTTTAAAACAGGGTTGATTTCAAATTGTGAGGCATCCGTGGCATCGTAAGCAGCATACAGCGCCATGATAAATTTCACCATTTCTTTGAAAGCATTCCCCTCCAAACCCAGCTGGAAAGCAACTTTTCGTGCCTGGTAGGGCTGGATTCCGAGAGAAGGGTCTACCCATTCCTTGATAATTTTCTCAGGACTATGCTCGGCTACTTCTTCAATGTCCATGCCGCCTTCCGTGGAAGCCATGATGACGTTGCTTCCCGCAGCTCTGTCCAGCAAGATCGACAGGTAATACTCTTTGGGTTCGGATTTTCCGGGATAGTAAACGTCTTGCGCTACCAAAATCTTCTTCACCAATTTTCCATCCTCACCGGTTTGGATCGTTACCAGTGTACCATTCAGTATCTTACCGGCCTTTTCGGGAACCTCATCGAGCGATCTTGCCAATACCACTCCCCGGGACCCGGTTTCTTTGATTTCTCCTTTTCCTCTGCCGCCGGCATGGATTTGGGCTTTCAGAACATACCAGGAAGTACCAGTGGTTTCATTGAGCTTTTTTGCGGCTTCCAGTGCGGATTCCGGGCTGTCCGCCACAATACCTTCCTGTATTTTGACTCCGTAAGACTTTAATACTTCCTTTGCTTGATATTCGTGTATATTCATTCTAGTCAAATTTTTGCCCGAAGTTAATGTCAAATGTCCGATTATTCAAGGGTTGTGTCTCGCTTTTTGGGCAAATAGGAAAACATTGTTTGTTTTTTACTACCTTATATTGATCTATGGCGTTATAAATCAGCGGTATAGTAAAATGCACACGGATAAACCGCCGCGGCTACCCGCTTTTTTGAAAATTTCATTAATTTTACCACCGTTCCAGTTTTTGAAGTTCGTCTACTTACCACGTTTATCTATGCTTATTGCACAATCGATTCAAAAATACTACGGTGATCTTCACGTGTTGAAAGGGGTAAACGTCTCCATACAAAAAGGCGAAATTGTCTCCATCGTCGGTGCATCCGGTGCCGGTAAAAGCACTTTGTTACACATTTTGGGTACCTTGGATAAAGCCGATTCCGGAACCCTGGAAGTAGAGGGATTGGATATCTTGAAATTGACCGGCGATAGACTAGCTACTTTTAGAAATGATCGGATTGGCTTTATTTTTCAATTTCACAACCTCCTGCCGGAGTTTACCGCCGAGGAGAATATTTGGATCCCCGGCCTGATGGGGAAAAAACCGGAAAACGCCCTGAAGAAGCGGACCCAAGATCTGGCGAAATTACTGGGGATACAAAACCGGCTGTCTCACAAACCCGCCGCATTGTCCGGTGGAGAGCAGCAGCGTGTGGCCGTTGCCAGAGCCCTTGTTAATAACCCCGACATGATTTTTGCCGATGAACCCAGTGGCAACCTGGACACCCAAAATGCCCAATCCTTGCACGAACTTTTTTTTAAACTGCGGGACGAATTTGGGCAGTCCTTTGTAATTGTGACGCATAACCAAAGCCTGGCCGGCATGTCTGATCGGATGCTGACCATGGAGGACGGAAAGATATTGGCTTGAAATAGAGGACCTGCGGTATCTTTGGTTCCCGTTAATCATGGATTCAAAAATTAATTTTTATCTTTGGTACTTCAAAACTGCAGGCTATGGTATTAGAATTTGAAAAACCTATCGCTGATCTGGAGCATAAACTCCACGAGATGATACAATTGGCAAAAGGGAAAAACATTGATTTATCGGCTGATATACAGTCTCTGGAAGAAAAACTTCAGACATTGAAAAAAGAGACCTTTCAAAACCTTACCCGATGGCAGCGGGTACAGCTTTCCCGCCACGGTGACCGGCCCTATGCCCTGGATTACATCTACGAAATGACCAATGATTTTATCGAATTGCACGGAGACCGCACGGTAAAAGACGACAAGGCCATGATTGGAGGTTTGGGCGATATCGATGGTCGGACCGTTATGTTTATTGGTCAGCAGAAGGGAAGAAATACCAAGCAACGACAGGAACGAAATTTCGGCATGGCCAATCCCGAGGGGTACCGAAAGGCCCTGCGGTTGATGAAAATGGCCGAAAAATTTAATAAACCCATCATTACATTGATTGACACACCGGGGGCCTTCCCTGGCATCGAGGCCGAGGAGCGTGGTCAGGGAGAAGCGATCGCCAAAAACCTCCGGGAGATGTTCAAGCTCAGGGTGCCGGTGATTTGCATCATCATTGGGGAGGGGGCATCTGGAGGTGCACTGGGTATCGCTATCGGTGACCGGGTCTTGATGTTGGAAAATACCTGGTATTCAGTGATTTCCCCCGAATCCTGTTCCTCGATCCTATGGCGAAGTTGGGACTATAAGGAACAGGCTGCCGAGGCTCTGAAACTCACCGGCCCGGACATGAAAAATCACGGCTTGATCGATGGCATCATTGAGGAACCGCTGGGAGGTGCTCATCGAAACATGCTGGACATGGCTGCGCGTATCAAACAAACCATTATCAAATCATTAAAGGAGTTGGATAAAATCAGTCCTGAGAAACGCATTGCCAGTCGGATCGAAAAATTCTGCTCCATGGGGGTTGTCAATGAGTAAGCCAAATCTGTCCAAGCTTCCCAAATCCAGTACCGTATTTTGAAAAAAAACCATTCGATAGGAATTGTTCTTTCCGGTGGTGGGGTAAGAGGAATCGCCCACCTGGGAATCTTACAGGCGCTAAACGAGAAGGGTATTTACCCGGACTACCTGTCGGGCAGCAGTGCCGGCGCCATCGCAGCGGTGATGTATGCTTACGGCTACAAACCTCAGGAAATATTGGACATCATCGTTCAAACGAACTATTTCAAGTTCTTCAAACCAGCCATCAGTTTCAAAGCATTGCTGAAAATGGACAGGCTTGCGGATTTGTTTAAAAAATACCTTCCGGTGGATGATTTTTCAGCGTTGAAAATCCCCACCTTTCTCGCAGCCACCAATATCCTTACCGGGCAGACGGTGTACTTTTCCGAGGGCCCCATCATTCGGCGAATCATGGCGTCCTCCTGCATTCCCGGGATGTTTGAGCCCATTTCGTTGGATGGCGCCTATTTCGTGGACGGAGGAGTGCTGAATAACCTTCCGGTGGAGCCGCTATTGGATCGCTGCCAGACCATCATCGGTGTCAATTGCAACCATTTACCCGAACTCCAAGCCATTGGTCACGTGAAGGGGCTCATCGAACGTACGGTGATTTTGTCGATGAACTACAATGTCTACAGCCGAAAACACCATTGTGATTTTTTTATTGAGCCCCCGGGATTGGCCAGTTTCGGCGTGTTGGAAATCAAGAAAGCCAAGGAAATATACGCTGCAGGCTATGCTGCCTGCCTGGAGGCCTTGCAGGACAGTCCCGCACTGGAAGCATTAGGCAGCAAAAACCTGGATTCGATCAAACCATGAAAGTACTCGCTCGTTTTGTATTTTGGATCACTGGCTGGAAAGTATCCGGCGAATGGCCAGAAGGGGTCAAAAAGGCCGTATTGATCGCCATTCCCCACACCAGCAACTGGGACCTGCTGTACGCCAGGTCTGCTTTTTACCTGATGGGAGTTCCCGTCCGGTTTACCATCAAAAAGGAAGTGATGGTCGGTCCCCTGGGCTGGCTTATCAAGGCGCTGGGGGGGATTTCCATCGACCGTAGCCGCATGCCCGGAAAACGAAAACAAACCTATACACAAGCCATGATTCAAATGCTGCGCGAACGCGAGGATCTGGTCATTATGGTTACCCCGGAAGGTACCCGTAGTTATGCCCCGCGCTGGAAATCCGGATTCTACCACATCGCACAGGGAGCCGGCGTTCCGGTGGTAATTGGGTTTTTAGACTACAAGCGAAAGCTGGCAGGAATAGGCCCTGTCATCATTCCGGACGGCAACATGGAAGCCCAAATTGAAGAAATGAAAGCCTTTGGCCGGACCATTACCGGAAAGTATCCCGAGCAGGGAATTCGCTGATTAGAACAATAGCGGGGGGATCGAAAATTCAGGAATGATTTTTGAAGCAGATCCGGTAGTTAACCGAACCACTACCGATGATCAAACGAAACCTTAAAAAGCTTAAAAACTATACTGTTTTTGAGATACTTTCCGACAGCGTAAAGGAATTTGGAAAAAGTGATTCAATGACCTTTGCGGCTTCTACCGCGTTTTACACCATTTTTTCACTACCTGCGCTGCTTATTATTGTATTAAATATCGCGTCTGTTTTGTACAGTGAAAATACCGTAAAAGACGAATTGCTGGCGCAGGTATCCGGATTGGTGGGCGATGAAAGTGCAGAAACCCTGGACGAAGTCATGAAAAACGTATCCATTAGCGGTCAGGGCATGTACACCCGGGCTTTGGGAATCGGGATCTTGATCTTTTCCGCCACGACGGTATTTGTCAGCCTTCAAAACAGCATCAATCATATCTGGCACATCAAATCCAAACCGGAAAAAGGCTTGCTGAAATTTGCGGTAAACCGGCTCCTTAGCTTTTCCATGGTGGCTTCCATTGGCTTTTTACTCCTGGTATCCCTGCTGGCAGATGCACTGATTGTGATTTTTTTGAATTACTTTTCGACGATTTTTGATAGCGATACCTTAAAAATGGCCTCGGTTATCAACTTTTTTGTGACGCAGGGTATATTAATTCTGGTATTTGGCCTGATGTACAAAATACTTCCGGATGCCGTGGTGAAATGGAAGGATGTCTGGTTGGGCGCATTTGTAACCATGCTGCTGTTTGGCCTGGGTAAGTACCTGATCGGGCTGTATATGGGAAATGCGGACGTGGGCAGCTATTACGGTACGGCAGGTTCACTGGTGGTAGTGCTGATTTGGGTGTACTATTCGGCGGTGATTTTTTTGTTCGGCGCCCAACTAACCTATTTTATCGCAGAGAACATCGGTGGACAGGTAACCCCCATCAAGGAGGCAGTTAAAATTCAGACCATAGAAATGGACGCCGACAATGCCGTTGAAACGGCAAAAGATACTGCCTGAATGGTATCTCAGGCATTGAATCCGCCATCTACCGTGAAAACGGCTCCCGTAGTGTAGCTGGATGCTGGCGAGGCCAAAAACAAGGCCATGGCTCCAATTTCCCCCTCTTCCCCGATTCGTTTGAGGGGAAGATCAGATAGGAATTTCTCCTTAATCGTTTCATTGGACCACAGCACTTCACTAAATTTTGTTTTGATCAACCCGGGACAAATGGCATTTACGCGAATATTATACGTCCCCCATTCTTTGGCAAGCGCCTTCGTTAGGGAATTCAGTGCCGACTTGCTGACGCTGTACAGTCCCAGTCCCTTTTCCGGCGATAAGGCAGCGGTGGAGCTGATATTGATAATGGATGCCGAAGCAGATTGCCTCAGGTAGGGTAAACTAAGCTTGGAAAGCTCAAACGGAGCCTTGAGGTTCACGTCAAGAATTTTGTCAAACACCGCCAGTTCATTTTCTTCAATGGGCCCAAATACGGGATTGGTCGCAGCATTATTCACTAAAATATCAATTTGGCCGTACTTTTCAATGGTCTGATTGATTAGGTTTTGCCGATCTTCGGGATAGCCAATATTGTTAGCAATCCCGATCACCTCGTATCCTTTCTCCCGAAGCTTGTGCGTCACCTCATCCAATCGTTCCTGATTCCGGCTGTTGATCACAACCTTTGCACCAGCGGCCGCAAAAAAATGAGCAATCGAAAAACCAATACCTCTACTGGCACCTGTAACGATGGCAACTTTGTTTTGAAGCGAAAACAGCGAACTTAAATCCATGGTCTTTTTGGTAGAAAAATCAATTTTTAATGTTTCAGGTACAATTTAGCGTATTCCTATGAATTTCACACATCCGCTTATCATTTAATTTTCGTGGATTATTGCCCCAAAGGTATCAACTGGAAAAACCTGGGCCCGCCTTGAGCAAACGGGCATGCCGCTACCAACCCGCAGAGGGATTTCCCAGTGGATAACGACGGGAAAGCGCGGGGGACTTTCCCAATTCAGGAATGGGATAGGGTAGGAGACTACCGGACGGCGGTTAGATCAGGTGCAAGAGAGCCAACTAGGGGTTTTTGGACGATTCATCCGTTGTATCCCCTTTTTGGGTATCTGCATCAAAATTTGATACCTCCTTGCCGATCACCTCCTTGGATGAGAGTTCCTGCGTCCGGTCTACCTGGCCCTTTTTTCGACTAAAAATTCGCTTGAAAATCAAATACAACGCAAGCGCGACAGCCAGTACAAACAAAAATCCGATTACTAAATCCATAATTCATAAATTTGGTTTTACATGCTTTGGCCTAACTAGCACAAGAAAGGTGCCTAATCGCTTTTCTACGCTAGTTTATTTCCGAAAACCCAGTAAGTGTGGACCCGGTACAATCACTAAAACAGTTTGCCCTGAACCGGCTGACTTTTAAAAGGCGTATTGCTTCCCTTGAGAATCTCAAAAATTAATTTTAAGAAGCCGTTTTTCCAGCTCTCGGCATTTATCTTGATATCACCGGGCTCCAGGGATACCGAACCCGTCACCTTGGTGTAGCCAATCATCATGCTCCATAGGGTATAAAACGCACTTTCTGCATGCAAATCCGGACGGATGCTGCCGTCCTGTATACCCATGGAAATGGCTTTGATTCCCAGTTTAGCCAGATCGTGATGACTTTGAAGCAGTTTGGTAAAATAGGGACTTTCCAAAATCAGGGGGCTGACCTTTTCTCTTTGCACCTGATAAGAATCAAGCACGGACAGAAAGTCGAGCAGGGCGCCATGGAAGACCGCTTTTTCCCGGGCAAACGAGAGGTAGCCCTCGACCAGCGTGGTCATTATTTCCAAACCGGTTTTTTCCTTTGGTTTTCCAAAAGATTTGTTGAACAGCTCTTTCAACTCATCCATGCCCTTTTTTGTGAGGGCCAGGTACAGGTCTTCTTTACTCTTGTAGTAAAAGTAAATCAGTCCCTTACTAATTCGCGTTTTCCTGGCAACGTCCGCCATTGTGGTAACATGCAGCCCCTTTTCACCAAAAAGCTGGATCGCCGCCTCCAGGATTTTTTTCTCTCGCTGTTGTCTTTCGTAAACGCCCATTCTTGAGTCTGGCTGTTCATCGGGATTCCACGCATGCCGTGGGTTTCATTAACCGGTGATGGTGATGATAAAATAGTTCTTTTTCCCCTTTTGCACGAGCAGATAGGTTTCCTGAAGCAAGGGGATCTCCGGTTTGGCATGGGGATCCGTGATTTTAATCTTATTGATAGAGAGTCCTCCCCCCTGTATCAATTTTCGCGCTTCGCCCTTTGATGCGAAAATCGTTTGGTCTGTACAAAGCAGTTCGACCACATTTTCCGCGTTAAGATAGGAGGAACGTTCCACCGGCATGACGGGCACGCCGTCAAACACCTGAAGAAAGGTGCGTTCGTCCAGGGAAGCAAGGTCTTCCAGGGAGGATTTGCCAAAAAGGATTCCGGAGGCTTTTAGGGCCATTTCATAGTCTGCCTCACTGTGGATACGAATGGTTACATCTTTGGCGATGGCTTTTTGGAGTAGGCGAAGGTGTGGTCCTTCTGCGTGCTCTTTTTCCAGCGCTTCGATTGCCTCACGGTCCAGCGTGGTGAATATGCGAATGTATTTTGCGGCATCGGCATCCGATACGTTAAGCCAGAATTGATAAAATGCGTAGGGAGAGGTTTTTTCCGGGTCCAACCAAACGCTTCCCCCTTCGGTCTTCCCAAATTTGCTTCCGTCTGCCTTGGTGATCAGGGGAACGGTCAGCGCATACGCTTCTCCGCCTTCTTTTTTTCGAATCAGCTCGGTCCCGGTCACAATATTGCCCCATTGATCGGAGCCCCCCAGTTGGATGCTGCAATTTTGATGCTTCCACAGGTGGTAAAAGTCGTAGCCCTGTATGAGTTGATAGGTAAATTCGGTAAAGGAAAGACCATTTCCCTCTTCCAACCTCCGCTTTACGGAGTCCTTGGCCATCATGTAGTTGACCGTTATGTATTTCCCCACATCCCGAATAAACTCCAGGAAGGAAAAGCCGGCCATCCAGTCGTAATTATTGACCAACAGCGCCTGATTGGGCTTGTCCGAACCGAAATCAAGGAATTTTTCCAGCTGCTTTTGAATTCCGGCGATGTTCCGATCAAGGGTCTCTTCGTCAAGCAGGTTTCGTTCGGCGGATTTAAAGGAGGGGTCACCGATCATTCCGGTGGCGCCGCCTATCAGGGCTACCGGCTGATGTCCGGCCCGCTGAAAGTGAAGCAAGGTCATGACGCCCACCAAATGCCCAATATGCAGGGAGTCTGCCGTAGGGTCAAAGCCCAAATAGGCGGTTGCCTTCCCCTTGTTGAGATGTTCTTCAATACCTGCGGTCATGTCTTGTAGCATTCCCCGCCACCGTAATTCCTCTATAAAATTATTCATGCGTGTGCTCCTGGTTACTTGCGAGCGCAAATATACGGGTTCCGTACCAAAGGAAGGAAGATTTGTTCCTTATTCTATCCACTACCCAACATAGCGACACTTGTTCCAGAGGCGGATTTTGTCCTATCCACCTGAATTGTGGAAAGCAATCGGTTCTACATTGCGTTTTTTTGCCTAACTTTTGTGTCAAATAACCACCGCCATGAAAAATTTCTTGTTACTTCTGGTACTTGGTACCCTTAGTTTCGGTAGCCCCAGTCCGGCTCAGCAAGTTGAACCCAACTACGAAGAGTCCGGGGTACCGGATTATTCGCTACCCGACCCGCTACGGTTTGAAGCGGGTGGTCAGGTAAACCATGTGGAGGACTGGTTGGAACGTCGAAAGGAGCTGGTTACGCTATTTGAAAAGCATGTGTACGGAAAATCCCCGGACTGGGATGGGGAGCTGCATGCCGAAACCTTGTTTGAAAATCCGAATTTCCTGGCGGGAAAAGCCAGCAGAAAGGGCGTCAGGCTGCACCTGAAACGAAATGGGAGAGAAGTGTTTTTCGATCTTTTGCTGTTTTACCCGAACACGGGCCAGCCGGTTCCGGCTTTTCTCGGGTTGAATTTTTATGGGAACCACACCCTCGCTGGCGATGCCCAGGTTCCTGTGACCGAGGCCTGGATTCGAAACAACGAGGCCATGGGCAGTAGCGGTAACCGGGCTTCTGAGGTCGGCAGGGGAAAACGGATTCCCAATTGGCCCTACGAAGCGATCATTTCCAGGGGATACGGCTTGGTCAGCCTGTACTACGGCGAAGTAGATCCGGATTTTGACGATGGCTTTCGGAATGGGGTACATGCTCTGTATCCGGAAGAACGTAGAAATGAGGCATCCTGGGGCAGTATTGCAGGCTGGGCATGGGGCCTTTCCCGGGTGATGGATTTCCTCGAAAGCGAATCCTGGGTACAGCCGGAAAAAGTAGCGGTGTTGGGCCACAGTCGTTTGGGAAAAGCGGCGTTGTGGGCTGGTGCCGTGGACACCCGTTTTGCCCTGGTCATTTCCAACAATTCCGGCTGCGGGGGAGCGGCACTTTCCCGGAGGAAATACGGAGAAACGGTAGCCAGGATCAACCGTTCGTTTCCCCATTGGTTTGCCGCAAATTTTAACCAATACAACGAAAACGAAGCCGCTTTACCGATCGATCAGCACCAGCTGCTGGCCCTTATGGCACCACGTCCGGTTTACGTCGCCAGCGGCGTGGAAGATCGCTGGGCGGATCCCAGGGGAGAGTTTTTGTCTTGTGTAGCGGCAAGTCCCGTATATGCGTTGTTTGGTCTGCAGGGGATGCCCGTCACCGCACAGCCGCCGGTGGACGAGCCGGAAATGGGGCATATTGGCTACCATGTCCGTTCCGGAGGCCATGGTTTATTGCCGTACGACTGGGAGCAATACCTGGACTTTGCTGACCTTCATTTTTAATACCTCCAGTTGGCGTTACCGGGAGGGCAGGGGAGGATGGTCTGGATGAGGCGTTTCTTTCTCAAATCGGTAAAATAAATCGATACCTCGTGCGACACGTGCGCTGGCGTGCTAAATCGGTTCAGCATATAATCGTAGCTGTACGCCATGGTAATCCCGTCCAAAAGGCTAAATCCCAAGACGGCGTTGATGGAGTTTTGGTCGGGCAGGTCGTTAAATCGGGTGACGTTTCGAAAACCAAGACCACCGATGAAGTTTTCTACCTGTAGTTGGGGGATGACCTCGATTTGTTGAAAGGTACCCTGTCGCTTGTAGTTAAAGGAGACAGAAAAAACATTGCGAATCCGGTTAGTTTTGAACATGCGGTTGTCGAGGTCTTTGACGTACCCGCCATGAAACCCCCATTTTATGGGCAGGTTGTTGCCAACGCCATCGTCCAAAAAGCCCACATTGGGTTGCGTCAGATGGGCACTGCTGACTCCCAACCAAAAGTCCCGTCCCTGCAGCAGCGCGCCAAAGGAGATATCCGGGTACCAGTTGCTGTCTTCGCCGGGAAGCCGGTCGATGCTGCTTGGATTGATGCTTCGGGTAAGTAGGTTGATCTGGTCGCCAAAAACCAATTCCTGTAAGGTAAGGCTGCGGTTGACCACCCCAAACTGCCCGCCAAAACGGAGAAAGGTAGATTCATCCAGGTTGAGCCGGTAGGAGATATAGCCCGCAAGGTCTGCCGAGCGGATTTTTAAAAAGGATTCGGTAAACTGGGAGGCAGAAAGGCCCACACCCAGCCTGGAATCTGTCAGGTAGGTGTCGTAGTAGAAACCGGCGGCATTGAAATCGTAGCCGAAACCCGGCCACTGCTTGCGGTAGTTGATCCCGATGCGTGTCGTTTCCATCGCTCCGGCAAATGCAGGGCTGAGGTTTAGCGGCGCCGCATAAAACTGCGTAAAATGAAAATCCTGCGCCCGGATTTCTGCCAAATTCATCAATAAGTAGGCCCAGATAAGGGCGACGATCCGTAAATACCTCATTCCAAAAGCATCAATGCACCGGTATCAGAAAAGTTCCTGCCATCGGTAGTCGTAAAATCAATTTTGTACACGTAATTACCCGGGATGGCTTGTTGCCCCCGGTAACTGCCATCCCATCCCTGGGAATCCAGGTCTTCGGTATGGAATAAAATCTCTCCCCATTTGTTCATGACGGTGAAAGAAAGCGTTTCGATGTAGAGAAATTTCGGGAAGAAGTGGTCGTTGATACCGTCCCCGTTTGGACTAAATACGTTTGGTACTTTCAGGAAATAATCCAGGATTTCGATTTGAAAACTGCTGTTCGTAGCACAGCCCCAGTCATCATAAGCCGTCAGCTCCACAGTGTAGGTTCCGGCTTCCTGATAGCGGTGGGCTGGCGCCGCTTCCAGGCTGTTGTTGCCGTCCCCAAAATCCCAATAATAGGAGCGGATATTGCCGCTGCTGTTGTTGATAAATTGCACCTCGTAGTTGACCAGGTTTTCTCCGTAGACCGGGAAGGAGGCGGAGGCAAAATCGCCTTCCACCAGTACCTGACTGTTGTCCACCACAAAACTTCTGGATTGCCAGCATCCGAAGCCGTCGGTCACCGTTACCGAATAGGTTCCGGGTTCGCTGGTGACCATGCGGTACCCATCTTCAGAAACGTTTCCACTGCTCCATTCGATGGTATAGGGCGCTACGCCTCCATCCACGTTGATGTCAAAAGTCTCCGTAATCTCCCTGGGTTCGCAACTTGAAGTGGTGGTGGACACCATGTCGATACGGATGGGAGAAGGCCGGTTTACCTGGAACGTCTGACTGACAAAGCATCCGGATTGATCGGTGATCTCCACGGAATAGCTCCCGTTGGTCAGATTTGCTATCCCGGCGGTAGTGGCTCCATTGCTCCAGTTGTAAGCATAGGGTGGCGTTCCTCCCGATACCACCAGGTCAATGGACCCGCTTTGCCCGTCTTCACAGGAAAGCGCATCCTGAATTTGCTCTACCACCACCAAGAGGTCAGGCTCCACCAAATTGAAGGTTCGTTCCAGCGTACAGCCCTTTGCATCTTCGAGCAGCACCCGGTATTCGCCCGGACCCAGGTTGAACAGGGACGACTGCTCGGGTCCGTGATCCCAAATGGCCCGAACCGGTGCCTCCCCACCCTCCAGGTTGAGGAGAATGCTTCCATCCGCCGCCCCGTGACAGGAGATGGGGACCACCTCCGGATCGATCGCAAATACCGGAAGATCTTCAATGACGGTTTCCCGCACCTGCGTACAGCCATTTGCATCGGTGACCGTCACCTGGTAAAAGCCCGGTCCGATGCCGGTAAATTCCCGTAAGGTGGAACCGATGTTCCAACTTACCTGATAGGGTTCCACACCGCCCTGAATGTCCACGGACAGGTTGGCGTCGTTGGCATTGTAGCAGGAAATGGGCGTTTGATTGAGTGTCACCTCAAGGGCTGCCCCCGGCTGCACCACCTCAATTTCCCCGATTCCGGCACTACAACCGTTGGCATCCACCACGGTCAATGCATAGTTTCCGGACGGTATGTCGGTCAGGTTTTGGCTGTTCGTATCGATGAGCTGCCCATCCCTTTTCCACTCAAAGCGGTAGGAATCGGGGATACCCCCAGACACAGCGATCGCAATGGATCCGGTGGACTCGCCAAAACAAAGTACGTCCACCTTTTCGTCCAGGGATACCTGAAGCGGATCGGGTTGAACCAGCTCAAATTCGCGCAGCACTTCGCAATCGTTTTCATCGATGACCCGTGCCTGATAGGTGCCGGGAGAAAGTCCGGAAATAGCCGCAGCATCCGATAGAAAACCATCAGGACCCGTCCAGCTGTAGCGGTAGTTGCCCGTTCCCCCTGCCGCGGTCAGGCTGATAGATCCATTGTCTACCCCGTGGCATTGAATGGCAAAGCCGTTGAAATCGGATACCTCCGCATCCACCGTCACCGGTTCAGGCGACTGGATTTCCAGCAGATCGGATTGCTGCGTACACCCGTTCTCATCCCGAAGGCTCACCTGATAGGTACCGGGAGCGAGGTTTTCGACAAACGGTTCCGAGGAAATAAACCCATCCGGTCCGGTCCAGTCAAACGTATAGGTACCCGATCCACCGGAAACGTTGACCCGAATGAAGCCGTCTGTGGCGCCAAAGCAGCTGACACCGAATCCGTAGTAATCCGAGAGCTCAATGGAGTCGATCCGTACGCCTGCCTCGGGCTGGGTGATTACCAGCTCGGTCATGTCTTGTTGGCAACCGTTGCCGTCCGTTACTTCTGCGCGGTAGGTGCCGGCAGGAAGGTTTTCCACGATCCAACTCGTCTCTGCGCTGTCGTCCAACTCACGGACAATGGTACCCCCGGCATCCAGTAGCCGGTACCGGTACGGAGGAAGGGAGGATTGGCTTAGGCTGATTCCCAGCCTGCCCGTTTCCTGTCCAAAGCAGGCTATGTCTACTTTCTCCTCGGTCAACTCGATGATTTCCAGCCCCTGTGGTGCCAGCAGGTTGTAGCTGCTGCTAATCTGACAGCCGTTTTGGTCGGTGATGATTACGTCGTACAGGCCGGCCTCCAGGTTTTCCAGTCCGGCAGTCCCGGCACTGAAGCCATTGGGCCCGGTCCAGTTGATGGAAAGCGGGGCCACTCCTCCGGAAAGGGATAGTTCGATAAAGCCGTTGTTCCCCCCATCACACTGAATGGCAAATCCGTTGTAATCGGAAACGTTATCTCCAAGTGTTAGGGGTTCGGGACTGGTCAACTCAGCGGTTTCTGAAAGGATGCAGCCGTTTTCATCCGTGACGGTCAGTACATAGCTGCCGGGCTCCAGGTCGGTGAGTGAAGCCTGTTCGGAGGTAAAGCCATTGGGGCCTTCCCAGGAAAAGGTGTAGGTCCCGGAACCTCCGCTCACGGTTGCCTCGATAAATCCGTCTCCGGCACCAAAACAACTGATGCCAAAGCCATTGTAATCGGAAGTCTCGATGGATTCGATTTGCACCCCTTGCGCTGGTTGGCTGACCTCCAGGTCTGCAAGCTCCTGTGTACAGCCGTTTGCATCCGTTACCTGCACCCGGTAGTTGCCGGCGGGAAGGTTTGATACGATCCAGCTGGTATCCGCAAGGGAGGGTGCTTCCCGTACGAGCCTGCCCTCGGAATCCTCCAGCCGGAAAGCGTAAGGAGCCGACGATCCACGCGTTAGGGTAACCCCCAGGCTTCCTGTTTGCTGCCCAAAACAGGCCACATCTACCTTTTCATCGGTCAATTCAATCAGTTCCAGGCTCTCAGGTTCCAGCAAATTGTAACTATTGCTGATCTCACAGCCGTTTTGGTCGGTGACGATGAGTTCGTAGAGGCCTGCGCTCAGGTTTTCCAGGGAAGGAGCATCCGAAACAAACCCTTCCGGACCGGTCCAGGCAACGGTAAGCGGTGCCGCGCCCCCGGAAAGGCTCAGGTTGATGAATCCCTGATCGCCACCATTGCATTGGATAGCAAAGCCATTGAAATCAGAAACTTCCGCCGATAGCTCCAGGGGCTCGGGTTCCGTTACCTCAAAGGTTTCGGCAAGCGTACAGCCTGTATTGTCGGTAACCAGTAACTCGTAGGTTCCGGGATCCAGATTGGCGATGGAACTGCTCTCAGAGGTAAAGCCGTTTGGACCGGTCCAGGCGTAGCTCACATCGCCCAGGCCACCGATGGCCTCCAGGGAGATAAAGCCATCTCCTGCCCCCTGGCAGGAGATACCGAATCCAGCGTAGTCAGAGACACTCACGTTTTCCAGCGCCAATCCGCTTTCTGGCTGAATAATGGGGATGTCTTCGACTGTATCCGTACAGCCGTTGCCATCGGTGACGCGTACCCAGTAGTTGCCTGCCTCCAGGTTGGCAAATTCATACAATTCTTCGGTAAATTCGCTAATGGTCCGCAGCGGGTCGGCTTCCCCCATCAGACCAAGGTCCAGCTGAAAAGAAGGTAGGGAAAGGGTCAATGATACAGTCAAGGCGCCCGTATCTTCACCAAAACAAGTAATGTTCACCCGCTCTTCGGGTAATTCGTTGATGACCAGTTGCGTCGGTTGTTCGATCAAATAATTGGCTGCTGCAGTACAGCCGTTTTCATCCGTAACGGTAAGTTCGTAGTTCCCCGGCTCCAGATTGCTTAGCTCGGGCTGATCCGATGTGAATCCATCCGGACCGGTCCAACTGTAGGTATAGGTACCGGTGCCCCCTTCGGGCAGGGAGCTAATCCGCCCATCGGCGGCACCGAAGCAGCTGATTTGGAAACCGTTGTACTGCGGAATATCCGCGCCTACCGTCAATGGCGGAGGCGCGCTCATTTCAACCGAACCCAGGGTAGCCGTACAGCCGTTTTCGTCGGTGACCACAAATTGGTACTGGCCCGGTGAAAGATCAAAGATATCCTTTTCGGTGGATTCAAAGCCATCCGGTCCGGTCCAGAGGAAATCCAATTCCCCCTCACCTCCTGTAATGGTCAATTCGATGCTCCCGTCGGTGGCACCGGCACAAGAAAGCTGAAATCCATTGTAATCCGAGATTACCGGCTCCTCAATGAGCAGACCGGTGGCCGGCTGTTCGATTTGAATGCCATCCAGATCGAAGGTACAACCAAAAGAGTCGGTGATGCGCACGCGGTATTCTCCCGCCGGGAGATTGTTGAAAAATACCGGGGCAAAGCCCAGCGATACGATGGGCGCGCCGATCGGGTTTGTATCCCCATCCCGGAAAGCCTCGAAAAAGTAGGGAGGCGTGGTGGGCCCGTCCACTTCTACCACAATGGTTCCGGTCGCTTCACCGAAACACAGCACATCTTCCCGCAAATCCGTGCGCTCCGTCATGGAAAGGGGCGGAGGCTCCGCGATCGAAAAGTTTTCGGCAAGGAAACAACCGTTTGCATCGGTAAGCAAAACGGCATAATCTCCGGCAGGCAATCCCTGGCGTAGGAACGGACCGTCTCCGGCTTGCTCCACCAACTCCGTCAATCCAGTCGGGTCCGGAAGTTCCAGGTCGGTAAAATTGCCCCGATACCAATCGACGGTGTACGGATTCGTTCCTCCGGAGGGCGAGATACTCAGCAAGCCGTCTCCCGCACCGTTGCAGGATATGTCGGTGGAGTTGGCATTGAGGTCCAACGGATCCGGACCATCCAATACAAAAATAGGGGTAGTAATCGTACAGACCAGGGGCTCGGCATCGGGAATCTCAAACCGCCGCACGCTTTCGGTTATCTCGGCGTAATACCCCCCGGCAGCCAGGCCCGTAAGGCTGCTGTTCATGCCCGTCACGGTACCACCCTCCACCACCAATTCATTGGCTCCAACACCCAGTTCGGTCCCGCCAGCGGTAAACCATTCAATAGCATATTCCCGGGCAGCGTTGATGGGACTACCCGCAAAGGGCTGTGACCAGCCCCCGCTGATATACAAATCAATTTGCCCGTCGGACGCTCCAAAGCAGGTAGGATCGGTTAGTGTTTCCACTGCCTGAATGGGTTCGGGCAATACGATTTCAAAGGGTTCCGATCCCATGCATCCGAAGCGATCGGTTACCTCAAGGGTGTAATTACCTGCCGCCAGATTATCTGTACTCACGACGATGTAATCCTCGGTAAGGCTGACGATGTCGAATAGTTCGGTTACCAGATTTCCCTCGTCGTCGAAAATACCAAAAAAGCCAAGCGGCACTTCGGCATTGTATATGATGTATTCGACCACCCCTCCGGGATCGCCGGCACACAAGGGACCGGCTACGTTCAGGTCAAAATCCAGGGAATAGGCTTCCCCAATGGGTCCGGCATCCCGCTGGAAGGTTCTTCCCTGGTTGTCTTCCACCTGGATGATGTAGGCACTGTTTCGATCCAGTGGCAGACCCGTCCCGCCAAAGGTAGCGGACGCACTGCTCTGACCGGGAAAGTTGCTGTTGAAGGTGATGACGTCGATGACCTCCTCGTCCTGAGTCAACAAGGTAAAGGTAAAGGGAAAGGATTCGGAGGCCACACCCGGATCAGGTCTGTAGGCCCTCACGGTTAGGGAGATGGTACCCAAACAAGTATTTTCGCTGTAGTTGGTTTGGGTCATCGGGGGAACCACCAACACGGTTAGTCCGTAGGTTGCATCATCGGCACCGTCGCTTACCCGAACATTGACCGTGACTTCCTCCCCGGCTGCTGCCCAGTTTTCGTCGTATTCGATGGTTCGGGTAATGGCGTTTCCCGAACGGAGGTAACCCGTCCCATCCTCAACCTGCAGGGTAAGGTTCGAAGGGTCGCCATCGTAATCGATGGAAAGCATGTCCAGGGTAATCTCTAGCGTTTCGTCATAAAATATGCGTACATCCTGCTGTCCGGTAATGGAGATCGGTGCAAAACTATCCCAGACAGTTCCGCTTGTCTGCAAAGCTGTAATCCCGAGCACCAGCCCCGTCAGCCAGCCTACACTTCCCGTTATTTTCAGGCGAAAAATCAACCTCCTCAAAAAATCCCGCACGATAAAAAACAATTTTAATTATCAGAAATACAAATTTGTGAGTATAATCTATCCCAAAACCAAAATTAGTGAATTGTACCAGAAATTTTCTTAATTCGGTTGATTATTTATGGAATTATTTCAGAATATAGGCAAATAAGTCCCTGACCTGCTGTTCGTTCAATGGCTCCAGCAAGCGTTCCGGCATGGTAGAATGTTCCAGGATGTGCATTTCCCGGATTTCCTGGTCCGGTATGGATTCTCCTTTTCCGCCCAGAGGGGGACGGATGTATTTCGTTCCGCCTTCGTCTTTTTCCAATTTCCCCCAGATTTTTCGTCCGTCACGAGTTTCGATTTCGATGGTTTCGTAGCCCTCCCGTATCCCCGCATTTGGATCCACCGTATGTAAGAGCCAGTAGTCCAAATCGGTACGATCGTATCCGGTCAATTCCGGTCCAATACTTCCCCCACCGCTATCCAGCCGATGGCAACTTCCGCAGGTTTGCACAAATAGCTGCTTTCCCGCCACGGCGTCTCCCTTACCGGAACGGATTTGTTGTTTGTAGGCTGCCATGGAGCGGGTTTTCTCTTCTGCCGTGAGTAGCTTGCTTTCCGGCCAGATTTCTTCGGTCAATTGCCGGACGGATTCGTCCTCCAGGAGGTAAAACTGACGCGCCTGAGAATAGGAGACGTCTTCCTTGTGAACGACCTTATTTTCACGGATTTCCGCAAAAAAAGCGGTTGCCCATTCCGGTCGGCTACCAAACAGGCGGATCGCCTCTTCGCGTACGTAGCTATCGGCCCGAATGCCGGGGTAAATGGCTGCCATCTGTTTACCGATTTCCGGGTCGTCAAATTTTTTCACGGCATGAATGGCCTCTTGCTTCAGGGATCCCGGGCTCGCACCGGACTGAATCAGGGTAAGCAGGGCCGGCAGCGCCGATTTGGGACGAAGTTCTCCCAGCAAATGTACCAGGTTGAGTCGGACGTTTAGGGGCTGTTCGGCCTCACTTAGCAGCTCGATGGCCTTATCCAGGTTGGAAAAATCGCCGGATCTCAGGGCCAGTTCGAAGCCCTTGGTGTCGGGTTCCTTTTCGGATACCAGGTCAATCAGTGTGCGAGGAATATTGACCAGGTCCCTTCCTACCAGGCCTTCGTAAAAGCCGGCGACCAACACCTGATCGTAGCTTTTGTCTGGAGAACGCTTCAGAAATTCGGTGGCGGCTTCGTGTTCCCCGGCCATTACCAGGCGTTGCATCATTCGTCCGGCCAGGTGTCCTTTGCTTAGGGGACTTTCCCAGATGCGGCTGTCTTTCCAGAAAGCCATGACCGCGTTCAGATTTTGTTCTACCTGGGCTTCCATGGCCCACCAAATCAGCAGGGGAATATCCGGATCATCGGGGTCGGGGTTGGCGTGTAGCAGGGCTTTTAAAAGGGGGAGCGCCTGCGCTCCGGGAAGCCGTTTTGCGGTGGATGCAATCTGGCTGCTTACTTCCGCCACGGATTCTATTTCGGCCTGCTCGACCATTACCTCCCATACCCGGTTTCCCACCGACTCCTGATCCCCTACCAGCCGGTAGGTCCAACTGCGTATTGCTGGATCGGGATGCCGCAAGGCGTTTACTACAAAAGAATCGTCAAAGCCGTTGGATAAATGAATCGCCCAAAGGGCTTCCAGGGCATGTTGGTGGTTTTCAGATGCAAACAACCGATGCAAGGCCGGCAGGGCGGCCGGGTCTTTGCGGTCCGCAAATTGCCGCAAGGCTTGCTGCCGAAACCATTTGTTGGGGTGCTGCAGCCATTCAGTGAGTTCTCGTAGATCTGCTTTGGCCAGGTCAAAGGGCTCGTTTTTTGGTAGTCCACTGCCAGGCACGATCCGGTAGATGCGTCCGCTGCTTTTGTGCCAGGTATCCCGTGGATCCACGTGGGAAAGCCGGCTATCGTACCAATCGGCCAGGTATACGGCCCCATCCGGACCGGTTTTGATATCGACGGGCCGAAACCACTTGTCTTCTGTCTCCACCAATTTGCCTGCATCCCGTGTGGCGAAGGAGGAGCCGTTTGGCGCAAGTTCGGTCAATTGAATGTAATTGTGTAGGGGGTTTAGTGCCATGATCTTGCCCCGGTAGGCCGGGGGTAACAGGGCTGCCTCGTAACGCATCACGGCATGGGTAAACCGCTTGTTTTCCCCATCCAGGGGCATGTTGGGCAAATGCCCGAAGGCATAGGGATTCGTCAGGGGCCCGTGTTTGCCCCAGCTCTTCACGTAATACCCGCCTTGCTTGTAATAGGGGCCCCGACCGTAGCCATTCGAGCCGGAAAAAATTCGTCCTTTCCGGTCAAACTCCAGGTAAAAGGGGTTGTTTCCGCCTCCTTCGGCAAAAAGCTCAAATCGCTTGCTGTCCGGCTGGTACCGCCAGATTGCCTGCCCTTGAAACGCCAGGTCGGTTCCGTTTTCGTAGGTGATGTTGGCGGTGGTGGTGCTGCCCTGAACGCCGTACAACCAGCCGTCCGGGCCCCATTGCAGGCTGTTGGCAATGGAATGGGTGTCTTCCAGCCCGAATCCCTCCAGGTGGATTTCCGGCGCTGCATCGGGTTTCCCGTCTCCATCCGGATCGGGATAGGCCAACAGGTAGGGAGGATTCAGCACCCAAATCCGGTCCCGGCCCAGGGCAACCGAGCTGGCGATGTTTAGTCCCTCAATGGCATTGAAGGCATGGGTATACCTGCCGTCGCCGTTTTTGTCTTCAAACACGGCGACCACATCCGCTCCCCGCGCGCCGGCCGGAGGCGCTTCCGGCACCCGATCAAATTTTACCCGCGTATGGTTGTCGATGGAGGTGATTTTCAATCCTTCCGGGTAGGGGTATTGCTGGTATTGCACCACCCAAAGTCGACCCTGTGGATCAAAGCTCAGGTGAAGCGGCTGCACCACATCCGGTTCGCTCAGCACCAGTTCGATACGCAAATCTTCCGGTAATTGGAAGGCCTCTAGGGATGTTTCCGGAGCCAGGGGCTGGGAATTTGGATCGGTCAGGTCCCCTCTGCCCTCAAAGTTTTCCATGTACTGAGCCACATCCGGCGAAGCAGCCAGCGGATGTTCGAAGGTTTTTTCCTTTTGCGTACAGGCTCCGAGCAGAAAAATAACCAGCCCGGCAAGGAATGGAAATCCAATACGGGGGAATGCGGTAGGAGTGGAACGGATAATCATTTGAAGTTTAGGTAGATGAACGGACGGTGTGTTACAAGCACCGCTTTAAATTATGGATTTTTACCTTAGATTCGGTGTCATTATCCATATTTTTTAATATTTTCGCCTTATTCCAAATAGAATTTCGAAACTTTCAACAGTACCACCCTAAATTTAACCGATCCAATGAAGTTACTTTTCTCCGTACCATTGCTTGTCGTCGCCCTCGTTGCGTCAACGTTTGCACAGCAGGCCTCCTGGCGTCCGGTGGATACCAAAATCCTGAGCCCCTGGGCGGCGGAAATTGATCCGGCCAACCCACACCCCGAATACCCCCGTCCCCAAATGACGCGGGAGGACTGGGTCAACCTAAACGGCTTGTGGAACTATGCCCTGGCACCCAAAGGGGCAGGCATGCCCGAGGCCTATGCGGGCGAAATTCTGGTACCCTTCGCCATCGAATCTGCCCTTTCCGGGGTGGGAAAAACCGTGGGCAAAGACCAGGAACTTTGGTATTTTCGGGAGATCGAAATCGATCGTTCGCTTAGAAGGGAGAAATTACTACTCCACTTTGGAGCGGTGGACTGGGAAGCCGAGGTCTTTGTAAACGGACAATCCGTAGGGACGCATCAGGGCGGATACGATCCCTTTTATTTTGACATCAGCGAGGCCCTGCAATCCGGGAAAACACAATCTCTGGCCATTCGGGTATGGGACCCGACAGATGAGGGGCCGCATCCCCGCGGAAAACAAGTTAACGAGCCCCGCGGAATTTGGTATACCCCGGTGACCGGAATCTGGCAAACCGTTTGGCTGGAAGCCGTGCCGGAACACCACATTCGGTCCCTAAAAAATACGCCCGATTTCGACAATAAGCAGATTCGGGTGCAAGCCGATGTGGCAGGTGCTACAGCGGGACAGCGCCTGCGGATACGTTTGCTAGCCGATGGAACTCCGGTGGGGGAACAACTCGTGGCCAATCAGGAAGAAGCCGTTTTCACGCTGGAGGCTCCGCAGGTTTGGAGCCCGGAAAACCCCTTTTTGTACGATTTGGAAGTAGCCTTGATGGATGGAAAGAAAGTGGTGGATCAGGTCAACGGCTACACCGCCCTACGAAAAATCAGTACCGCCCGAGATGCCAATGGCATCCAACGCATGCTGCTCAACAATGAATTTGTGTTCCAATACGGTCCCCTCGATCAAGGATGGTGGCCCGACGGCTTGTATACGGCTCCCACAGAGGAAGCCTTGCTTTTCGACATTGAGAAAACCCTGGACATGGGATTTAACATGATCCGAAAGCACGTAAAAGTAGAGCCTGCCCGCTGGTACTACCACTGCGACCGTATGGGCGTGTTGGTCTGGCAGGACATGCCCAGTGGAGACATGGGCAATCGCTGGGAATCCAGGCCGGGTGTTATCGGCAAGGGTACGGAAAAAGACCGGACTCCGGAATCGGAGGCGATTTTCCGGAAAGAATGGAAAGCCATTATGGATGCCAATTACAACTTCCCATCCATAGTGGTCTGGGTACCGTTTAACGAGGCCTGGGGACAGTTCGATACGGACGAAATCGTGCAATGGACCGTGGACTACGATCCTAGCCGCCTGGTAAATGGAGCAAGTGGCGGAAACTACACGCTGAAAGGACAGATTATGGACATGCACAACTATCCCGACCCGGTAATGCCTGATCCGCAAATCTGGGGGGACCAACAGGTCATCGTCCTCGGAGAATATGGAGGGCTGGGGCTACCGGTGGACGGCCATACCTGGCAGGAAAAAGACAACTGGGGCTACCAGAGTTTTAAAAACGAGACCGAGCTGCAGGAGCGCTATAGCCGGCTAATCCAGGATCTAAAGCCGTTGATCCCCAAAGGTCTGTCGGCTGCCATTTACACCCAAACGACCGATGTGGAGGTGGAAGTCAACGGACTGATGACCTACGACCGGGAAGTGATTAAATTTGATCCCGCATTCCTGCGAAACAAACACCAGGAACTGTATACCATTAAAATCCCCATGAAATGAACGCATTACGTATACCCATCGTGGCCCTTCTTGGACTTGTTATTTCCTGCGGGCCAGCAGAAAAACAAGAAGCAGCAGAAGCACAAACGACAAAAACCTTATCGGCAATGGATCCAGCAAAATTTGAAAAAACAATTAACGGCAACCAAGTAAGACTGTACCGCCTGAGCAATGCCAACGGTATGGAAATGACCGTTACCAATTTTGGCGCCCGGGTAGTGGAGCTCTTCGCCCCGGACAAAGAAGGGAATTTTGCCGACGTGGTGCTGGGTTACGATAACCTGGACGACTACATCAATCATCCGACGTCTTATTACGGTGCCCCCATCGGCCGCTATGGCAACCGCATCGCCGACGCGCAGTTTACGTTGAATGGAGAAACCTACGAGCTGGAGGCCAATAACGGCCCCAACAACCTGCACGGTTGGCCCGGCGGGTACCACATTGCGGTATGGGAGGTACTGGAAGCCACCGATCAAAAACTGGCGATGAAATACGTTTCGCCTGACGGTGAGGCGGGATTCCCCGGAGAACTCACGGTTTTTATGAACTATTACCTCACGGACGACAACGAGTTTCGAATCACCTACGAGGCAACAACCGATCAGCCTACCGTGGTCAACCTGACCCATCATTCCTTTTTTAACCTGAACGGACATGGAGAAGGAGATGTCAAAAACCACATGCTGGAACTAAATGCCGATCGCTTCACGCCGGTAAACGAGGTGCTGATCCCATTGGGTGATTTGCGATCCGTGGAAGGAACGCCCATGGACTTTACCGAACCACACCGGATAGGTGAGCGGATAGACGATGCCTACGAGCAGCTACAAAAGGGTGGGGGCTACGATCACAACTGGGTGATCAACCGGGAAGAAGGTAGCTCCGAGACCATTTTGGCCGCCTCGGTATGGGTACCCGAAAACGGTCGAAAAATGGAGGTGTACACCGATCAGCCTGGTGTGCAGGTGTATACCGGCAATTTTATGGACGGCACCTCGGCGTCCAAGGGCGAAAAGACCTACGGCAAGCGGGGAGCCATTTGCCTGGAAACCCAGCATTTTCCGGATTCCCCGAATCAGCCGCAGTTTCCTTCGGTAACCTTGAACCCGGAGGAAACCTACACGCACGAGTGTATCTATAAATTTTCTGTGACCGACTAATCATGAAACCGGCAAATCAAATCAGCCTGACGGTGTTCGTCATGGTACTTCTGGCCGCCTGTTCGGGAAATTCGACCGACCGGGTAGCGGACAGCTCTTCAAGCGATTCGGCGAAGAAGGAAGCTACACTTCCCCTCCAACTTATCGCAGCGCAGGAGGCCCTATACGAGGTCATTGATCGGGAGGCCAAAGCCGAAATTCTTGGTAGCGGCTATGCCTGGACCGAAGGCCCCTTGTGGATTCCCTCCGAGGGTATGTTGCTTTTTTCGGAAATTCCGGCAAACCGGGTGCATGCCTGGAAGCAGGGAGCCGAAGCTCCGGAAGTATACCTGGATCCCGCGGGATTTACTGGAGAGGGTACCCGTGGGGGAGAACTGGGTTCCAACGGTTTGCTCCTGGATCCGGAGGGCAACCTGGTCCTGTGCCAGCACGGGGACCGACGGCTGGCCCGCATGACCGCTCCGATTGCCAATCCGGCAGCCGAATACGAAACCATTGTGGGTGAATTTAACAATCAGCGATTCAATAGTCCCAACGATGCCGTGTACGACGCTGCCGGGAATCTGTACTTTACCGACCCGCCCTATGGGCTGGAACACCGGATGGAGGATCCGGCAAAGGAAATTCCCTATCAAGGTGTTTACCGGTATTCGCAGGCGGGCGACTTGTCACTGCTCCTGGATAGCCTTACCCGTCCCAATGGCCTGGCCTTTTTTCCCGGTGAAAATCACCTATTGATCGCCAATTCGGATCCGGAAAAGCCCTATTGGTACCGGTATGCCGTGGCAGAAGACGGAAGTCTTTCGCAGGGAGAAATCTATCGCGATGCCAGCGACGTAGGCGCCGAGGAACCCGGGCTGCCGGATGGGTTAAAGATCAGAAGTGACGGCACCGTATTTGCGACTGGCCCCGGCGGTGTGTGGATTTTTGATCCGGAGGGACAGGAATTGGGAAGAATTGACGTCGGGCAGCGCTGCTCGAACGTGGCGTTGAATGAAACGGAGGACGTGCTTTTCGTTACGGCGGATAGTTATGTGCTGCGGATTGAGCTGAAATAGGGGGTGTAGTTGTAAACTACACCCAGCCGGGGATTTAGTAACATAAACATCAGTCAATCAATCGTTTATAAAGTAAATTTCCGAAAAGGTCACCCTCGCCCGCCAGGTCGCCGGAAATCCTTCGGGTGAGATTTTTAGGTACGGACGAGCCAGTGATATAACGGCCTGGTGTTGGGAAATCAAGCGGCAAGTGCAATGCCAGGAGCTACCTTCCCAATCGGCCCTTCGCAAACAACTCCCCCTTTTCAAAAAGAGGAGAGGAGTAGTAATTCCGTCCATTTCCAATTGCAAATTGGAAATGATATAAGGGTGTAGTTGCAAACTACAACCAGCCGGGGCCAGCGGGATTTCGTAACGTAAACCTACGTCAATCGCTCGTTTAAGAACTAAATTTCCGAAAAGGTCACCGTCACCCGCCAGGTCGCCGGAAATCCGTTCGGGTGAGATTTTTAGATACGCACGAACCAGTGATATAACGGCCTGGTGTTGGGAAATCAAGCGGCAAGTGCAATGCAAGGAGCTACCTTCCCAATCGGCCCTTCGCAAACAACTCCCCCTTTTCAAAAAGAGGAGAGGAGTAGTAATTCCGTCCATTGCCAATTGCAAATTGGAAATGATATAAGGGTGTAGTTGCAAACTACACCCAGCCGGGGGAAAATGAATACTGCTGAAGATGTAGAAAGGTTCTTCTTTTATCAACCGATTTTCAGCCAAACCGCAGCAACGGGATTCGATCAGCCAACTTCTGCTTCAAATTGTCCGGAAAGGGTTGGTTGCCCATAAACATATCCGTTAGGATTTCGCAGCCCCGCTGCCCGTATTTTTGCAGCAGCCAATTCCGCACCTGGGGCTGGGCATAGAAAACCCAGGCCATCAGGGAAGAGGTTTTAAGCTCGGGAAGCAAGCGTTCTTCCAGCAGGCGTTGATAGGTCTCGCCTGCCTGCCCGACAGATTCCCCGCTTGCTACCAGGGCCTGAGCGGCCAACTCCCCGGAATACAGGGCATTTGAAATGCCCTCGGCGGTTAGCGGATCCGCAAATCCTGCTGCGTCCCCCGCCAGGAATACCCGCCCCCGCGAAAAACCGGATTGCCTGGGGGCGATGGGTATCTGAAATCCGTGCGCCGATGCGGACCGTATTTCCCGAATTTCCAATTTTTCCAAATAGGCGGCGTAGTAGGCTTTTAGGTTGATCTTTTGCTTTTTCAAGCAGCCTACGCCGATGGACAAATGATTCTTTTTAGGAAAGCACCAGGCGTAGCCATACGGTACCGCGTCCACGTCAAAACGCGTGCGCCGGGACAAGCGCTCAAAATCCGCCGGATTTACCTCAACCTCGTATTCCAGGGCAGGAATCAGTTTTCGGCTATCTTCCCAGCCCGCCAGTTTTGCCGTGGGACTGAGCGCTCCGTCCGCAGCGATCAGGTAGCGGGTGCGAAACGCCCCACGAGAGGTCTGCAAGAGTAGTTCCTCGTCCTCCTCCTGCAATCCCTGCAGGGCGCACTGTTGCAACAGCTCCGCGCCTTTTTCCCGGGCCTTATCTACCAGCAGGGAATCGAAGGAGTCCCGCATGACCATGCTAATAATGGGCTGCTCCCGCCGGGTCAGAAAGTAATGATCCGATCCTTCAAAATAGACCTCAATTTCCCGGCATTCCTTTTCCACCGTCCCATCGAGGGCAAATGGCAGCCGGCTTCTTCCCCGAAAGACCAATCCCCCGCCGCAGGTCTTGTAGCGGGGAAGCTGCTCTTTTTCGATCAAAAGTACGCTTTTACCTCCAGCTGCTGCCGTATAAGCAGCCATGGCGCCTGCCGGTCCGGTGCCAATAACGGCGATGTCGTACGTTTTCATATGTTTATAATTGTCTCTAAGTTGCCACATGCCTGCCTTTCTGCAGACAGGGAATCTTCGCATGATTGATAATCATCCTACTGTGTGACGTTTTCGGCATGCGCGATTTCATGTAGGAATTCAAAGCTCATCCGGTTCCCTTTCGGGAATATCCGGACCGGTTAAAACTAGTTTTTCTTCCGAACGATTGGCAGCAAAATCTACCCGGATTTTTTCCGGATCGGATTCATGGATGTTCAGGCAGGCATTGTAATAGACTTTATGGAAACCCAACCAAATACTCCCCCTGAGCGCGGGTTTGGCGGCGGTAACTTCCAACAGCCGTACGTTTTCGGCAATCGCCCCTGCTGCCCGCGTGTAGTAGCTCAGAAAAATCCCAAACTCCGTTTTCTTTTCCGAAAGGAGGGTTTCAAAAACGGATGTCAAACTCCCTCGTTGTGCATTTTTGGGCCAGTCAAAAACCCAGGTTTCCCGCATGGTAACTAAAAATTGGTGAATGGATACGCGTGGGGAATTCGACCAAAACAGGAATAGTCCATTCGTGAAAGAATCCTGTAATACATGCGAAAATCCCATCGCGCTTTAAATATAAATAGTTAACTTGGAATCGAACAGTTTATGTACCCACAATTCTCATTTTCCATGATACCTACGGTCTTTTTTTTGAATTTTCCCAACTTTTCGTACCGCCCTTTCCATCGCGTTTACCACTAAGCCCTGATCCGAAATAGTCAGTTCATACTTTTGCAAGCAATCCATTATCGTTTACTAAATAACCCACACGAATGAAACCTATCGTTCAAATCAGTTTAGATCTTACAAATATCGACGAAGCGCTGGAGACGGCGGCCCTGGCCATGCGGGCCGGGGTAGACTGGCTGGAAGCCGGCACCCCCTTAATTCTAGCCGAAGGCCTGCACGGCGTGCGCAAGCTACGCGAAGCCTTTCCCAACACACCCATTGTGGCCGACCTGAAAACCATGGATGGGGGCTACCTGGAGGCCGAGATGATGGCCAAGGCCGGTGCCACCCACGTGGTGGTGATGGCACGCGCCCACGAAGAAACCATCAAATGCGTGGTGCAAGCCGGAAAGGATCACGGCGTGAAAGTCATGGGCGATAACCTGGGTTGCCCCGACATGGTCGCCGGGGCCAAATTTTTGGAAGACCTGGGATGTGATTATATTGTGCACCATATCGGCTACGACGAACGCCGGGGCATAGCCGCGCAGGGTCGACGCATGCCCAGCCCCCTGGACCAGTTGCGGGAAGTGGTGAAAGCGGTAAGCATCCCCGTTCAGGCCGTTGGCGGACTCAGCCTGGAGCAGGCCATTTCCACCCCCACCTACGGAGCGCCGCTGGTGGTGTTGGGTGCCCCGCTAACCATCGACGCGGATGCCTTTAAAACGGCCGACGGAGACCTGGAAGCCTCCCTACGCAAAATTTGCGATGCCGTACATGCGCATGGCGATGTGGATATTTCTAACTAAAACCAAGCAGGTAGATGAAATCGAACCTGCCTGAGTCAGAAAAGCTATCTGACCAATAAAGACAAGTACAATCCTATGAAATCAGCAGCAGTAGTCAATTACGCAGAAGCCAAAGGCTCTGTAGAAATACGCGAAATCGAACAACCCGAAATCGGAGAGGGGGAGGTATTACTGGAAGTAGCCAATGTCGGAGTTTGCGGCAGCGACCTGCACCAATGGACTTCCGACCATAGCTGGCCGGTCAACTACCCCGTGGTGCTGGGACACGAATTTGGAGGCAAAATCGTGGAAGTCGGACCCCGGGTAGAGGGATGGAATACCGGCGACCGGGTGGTCAGTGAAACCGCCGCCGTCATCGATCCCCTAAACCCCATGAGTCGGGTAGGGCTTTACAACCTGGATCCCAGCCGAAAAGGCTTTGGCTATGGCGTTAACGGGGCCATGACACGCTTTGTCAAGGTGCCGGCGCGTTGCCTGCACCATGTTCCCGAGCAAGTACCGTTTGAAGAGGCCTGCCTGACGGAACCCTGTTGCGTGGCGTACAACTCCGTGGTCGTGAACTCCAATATCCGCCCGGGGGACCGGGTAGTCGTCATTGGACCAGGTACCATCGGCATGCTTTGCGCCGTTATGGCCCGCCTCAATGGCGCCGAGGTGGCCGTTCTTGGGCTGGAAGCTGACCGGGGCCGCCTGGAAATAGCCAAAGGCTACGGCTGCGAGGGGCTGATCGGCGATGCCAGCGAATGGGCTCGTTCCCGGGATGGCCTGGGTGCCGACCTGATTGTGGACGCTGCCGGTGCCAGCGCCACCCTGAAAATCGCCATGGACCTGGTGCGCCCCAACGGGCAAATCACCAAAGTGGGCTGGGGACCGCAGCCCTGTAATTTTTCCCTGGACCCCATTGTCCAAAAGAACGTGCGCCTGCAGGGCAGTTTCAGCCATAACTGGCCCATCTGGGAAAAGGTCATCGGCATGATGGGCTCCGGCATGCTGGACGTCAAACCCATCATCGGAGGCGTATGGCCCGTCACCTCCTGGCTGGAAGCCTTCGAGAAAATGCACCACGGAGAAGTGGTAAAAAGCGTACTCAAACCCGTCTGATCATGCGATTAAAAGGAAAAGTAATCATCGTCACCGGCAGCACCACGGGTATCGGCAAGGCCATTGCCCTGCGTTGTGCCGCCGAAGGAGCGCAGGTAGTGCTGCACGGACTGGAAAAGGATTGGGGAGAAGCGGTGTTGCAAAAAATTGGAGTGGAGCAGGCCGTACTCCACATCGAAGACCTGCAAACGGAGGGCTGTGCGGAGCGCCTGGTAGCCCTGGCCCACGAACGTTTTGGAAAACTGGATGCCGTCGTCAATAATGCCGCCTGGGTGGTTTCCTCCGATTTCGACAGCGTGGACCGGCCTTTTCTGGAGAAAGTTCTGTCTATCAATTCCATTGCCCCCTTTCTGCTGATCAAAGCGGCATTGTCCGCCCTGGCCGCCAATCGGGGCAACGTACTGAACATCGGTTCGGTCAATGCCTGGAGTGGGGAACCCAACCTGCTGGCCTACAGCATGTCCAAAGGTGCCTTGATGACGCTTACCCGAAACCTGGGCGATAGCCTGTTTCGCGATAAGGGCGTGCGCGTCAACCAAATCAATCCCGGCTGGGTGCTCACCGAAACCGAGAAACAACGCAAAAAAGAACACGGGCTCTCGGATACCTGGTACGAAGACCTTCCCAACATGTACGCCCCAGCCGGGCGGATCATTGCTCCGGAGGAAATTGCTGCCGCCGCTATCTTCTGGCTCTCCGACGAGTGCGGGCCCGTCAGCGGACAGGTCATGGAACTGGAACAATACCCGCTGATCGGCCGCAATGCCCCCAAAGATGCAAGTACCATTCATTAATTTTTCAATCAACACACTATGCCAAAATTAGCCGCATTTCCCAAAGCCTACATGCAGGCCCTGTGCAAGGATGGATCCATGAAACTGGAAGAATGGATTCGCCTTGCCAGTACCCTGGACATCGCCGGACTGGAATGGTACGCGGGTTTTATGGAAATGGAAGACCGCTCCCGCTGGCCCGAATTCAAGGCCCGGGTGGAGGATACCGGAAAAGTAATCCCCATGATGTGCTGCTCCCCGGATTTTACCCATCCGGAAGCCGCCTTTCGGGAAAAAGAAATCGCCAAACAAAAACACTGGATCGACATGACCCATGCCCTGGGTGGTAGCTATTGCCGCGTCCTTTCCGGACAGAAGCGTCCCGAGCTCAGTCTGGATGAAGGCGTAAAGCTGGCTGCCGATTCCATTATGCGCTGCATTCCCTATGCCGAAGAGCGGGGGATCACGCTGATCCTGGAAAACCACTACAAGGACGATTTTTGGACCTACCCCGAATTTGCCCAGAAAATGGACGTATTCTGTCAACTCGTGGACAGCATACAGCACCCCCATTTCGGCGTCAATTACGATCCCAGCAACACCTTTCTGGCCGGGGAGGATCCCCTGGAATTGCTGCATCGGGTGTCGGACCGGGTGGTTACCATGCATGCCAGCGACCGTTTCCTGAAATACGGGACCATCGAAGATTTAAAGAAAGAGGAAGGCGGGGCCGTGGGCTATGCCAAACGACTGAGTCACGGAGAGATTGGCAAAGGCCTGAACGATTACGATGCCATCTTTACCGAACTGAAGCGCGTGGGATTCGACGGCTGGGTCAGCATCGAAGACGGGGTAGACGGCATGGATCAATTGGAAAGAAGCGTGGCTTTCCTAAAGAAAAAGCTCGCTACCTACTGGACCGAACAAGCCGGATAGAAGCGCAGTCCAACCGGCCTGTCTACTGCAGGCCAGTCAAAAAAAACAGATTTCCATGACAAACGCACGATTACTGGTCGATTCCCGCTGCATCCTGGCAGAAAGCCCAGTTTGGGAGCAAGCCCGGGAAAGTTACCTCTGGGTAGACATTGAAAATGGGGTTTTGTACCGGTTGAAGCGGGGGGCAAGCCGTCCCGAAACCTGGACCTTTCCCCACCGGCTTCCGCTGGTAATCCCCGATCATGCGGGCAGCTACCTGCTGGCGCTGGATCGGAAACTCGCCAAATTTAATCCCGAATCGGAGCAACTGGACTGGCTTTGCGAGGTAGCGCAGGACAAGCCGGACAACCGCTGGAACGACGGGGCTTGTGACAGCAAGGGCCGCCTATGGGCCGGTACCATGAGCACCCGATTTACCCAAAACGCCGGATCCCTGTACCGAATCGATACGGACCGGGTTCCGGAGAAGGTCATCGATCAGGTGAGTATCTCCAACGGCATTTGTTGGTCCCTGGACGAAAAGACCCTGTACTACATCGACAGCCCTACCCGAAAGATACAAGCCTTTGATTTCGATTTGGAAAAGGGCTTTATCAGTTTTAACCGGGTAGCCGTGACGATTCCGGAGGAACTGGGTGCACCGGATGGCCTATGCATGGACCAAAACGGCAAGCTCTGGGTGGCCCATTACGGAGGATTTGGTGTGTACTGCTGGGACCCCGAAACCGGCCTGCAACTGCACAAGGTCGATGTGCCCGCGCCCCACGTCACCTCCTGTGCGTTTACCGGTCCGGAAAACAACGAATTACTGATCACCACCGCCCGGGAAAACCTTTCCGCGGAGCAACTGCAGCAGTATCCCCAGAGTGGGGGCGTCTTTCTCGCGACCGTGCCGGCAACAGGCGCGAGCGTCTACGGACCGGGCTTTTGATAGACCGGGGCAGGAAGATAAAGGTATGTCTTTACCAGCAAAACAGGCAGTGTCACCCGTACATTTTTGGTGGGGTAGGAGGGACTGCCCGGGTTTTCTGCCGTATGTTTTTTTGCTTTCCAGCAATTTTTATGGAATGCCGAATTTTTTGGACCGCATTCCGGCCCATTCTTAAAAAAAATCTACTATATTGATCGTGCATCGGGGCATTAACCAGCGGGGTATCGCCCAGATTTATCTGGAGCAGGGCACCTATTCTTAGGCCACTAAAAGGTTAGGTTAGATGGATTCCTTTCCTACCGGACACAGTACAAGTCGAAGAACTAACCCCTGACAAAAAAGCAGCCCGATTAGGGATAGCTAGTTGTTACAGGGAAGTTGAAGAAGAACCAAGTAGAATGGAAATCAGTTTTACGATGTAATTTCATATATTTAGTAAAATTTAGGCTATGACACATGCAGAACGCTATATCATTGAAACTTATTCTGAGCTTTTTGAAAGTTTGAGTTCAGTAAGCAAATTAGAGCTGCTTGAGCGACTTGCGAAATCTATAAGGAAGGGGAGAAAGTCTCAAGAAAAAGATTTTTTCAGTTCTTTCGGAGGATTTGTTTCAGAAAAGCCAGCCGAGGAAATTATAAAAGAAATCAGAGAAAGCAGGAAATTCAAATCTAAAGACTTGAAAATTTGATGTATGCAATATTTGCTTGACACGAGTACATGTGTTTTTTTTTTGAGAGGTAAACTCCATCTCGATGAAATCATCAAGGAAAAAGGTCTTGAGAATTGCTTCATCTCTGAAATAACAGTTTTTGAATTGAAATACGGAGCAGAAAAAAGCGATGATCCCAAGAAATCTCACAGAGCGGTTGATAAATTTGTGAAAGGGCTAACCATCATACCGATTTTTGGGATAGTAGACCAGTATGCCAATAACAAAGTCTTGCTAAGTAAAAACGGAACACCGATGCATGATGAATTTGATTTGATCATTGGTGTTACCGCACTAGCTAACGAAATGATTTTAGTAACAGACAATAGTAAAGACTTCAGGTACTTAGAAAACCTGAAATTGGAAAACTGGTTGGAAAGAAAATAACCTCCCTGTAACAGTACCTAAGAAGAAGTGGGGCGCACGGTGCCAGGGGAAAGGTTTATTTCCCGAACTAACTTCTACTATGGTGGACAGCTAATCGCTTCGAAATGCCCTATGTTTCTTAGCCGGAACGTTGGTTTGCCCCTTGTAAACGTAAGGGTATCAGGAAAGTGGATCGCTATGAAATCCCGCACGACGCTTATACTTGACCCTAGCCGTAAAAAATTGACCCGATATGCACCTCAACCCCCTGAAACCACGAAAAGCCCTTAACAAGGCCTTTTTAAAAGTAAAACCGAACCGGAAGGAGATCGAAGCGTTCAAGGCCAATTTGATCCAGCTGCTGGATCGGACCAACGATACCGAATCGGAGGAGTTTCATAAAAACCTGGTCAGTGATTTTCTCAAAAAGACCTACTACGAGCCCCGGCATTTTATCAATACCAAGGGCAGAAACGACCTGGTCATCCACAACGGGGAGAAGGCCTCCAGTACGGTCGGCGTCATCATCGAAGCCAAAAAGCCTACCAATAAAAACGAAATGGTCCGCAAGGAGGACCTAAACGCTAAGGCTTTTCAGGAGCTGGTGCTGTACTACCTACGGGAGCGGATCACACAGGGCAACCTCGAAACCCGGCACCTGATCGTCACCAATATCAACGAGTGGTTTATCTTCGATGCCACCACCTTTGACCGGCTTTTTGCCCAAAACAAAAAGCTGGTCCAGCAATTTACCGAGTTTGAGGCCGGCCGCCTGGCGGATACCCGGACGGATTTTTTCTACAAGCAGATCGCCGAGCCATTTATCGCCGGCATCGATTCCGAGATCGATTTTACCTATTTCAACATCCAGGAGTACCAAAAGCCCCTGCGGAATGCCGATAAGGCAGACGACAACAAGTTAATTGCCCTCTTTAAGCTGCTCTCTCCGGAGCACCTGCTCAAACTGCCCTTTACCAACGATAGCAACAGCCTGGACAAACGTTTTTACAGCGAGCTATTGCACATCATCGGCCTGACGGAAACGAAGGAAGGCAGTAAAAAACTGATCGGACGAAACAAGCCCGGAGAGCGCCATACCGGAACCCTGCTCGAGGACACCATTATCCAGCTGGACAGCCTGGACAAGCTCAGCCGGTTAGACCGCCCCAGCCAATTTGGTAACAGCCACGAGGAACAGCTATTCAATGTCGCGCTCGAGCTGAGCATTACCTGGATCAACCGGATCCTATTTTTAAAACTATTGGAAGCCCAACTGATCACCTACCACAAGGGGGATACATCGTATTCCTTTCTCAACCTGGACAAGATCAAAAACTACGATCACCTCAATGGCTTGTTTTTCCAGGTGCTGGCGCGAAAGCACGAAGACCGGAACGAAGACGTGATCCGGGTATTTGAGAAAGTGCCCTACCTAAACTCCTCCCTGTTTGAGCCGACGGATATTGAGCAGGACACCCTTTTTATCAGCAACCTGCGGGACGATAAGACCATTCCGATTATCCCCAAAACCGTACTGAAAGACCGGCAAGGGAAAACGCGTACCGGTCAGCTCAATACGCTCGAGTACCTCTTTGAGTTTCTGAATGCCTACGATTTTAGCAGCGAGGGCTCCGAGGAGATCCAGGAAGAAAACAAATCGCTGATCAATGCTTCGGTGCTTGGATTGATCTTCGAAAAAATCAACGGCTACAAGGACGGTTCCTTTTTCACACCCGGTTTTATCACCATGTACATGTGCCGGGAAACCATCCGCAAAGCCGTGGTACAAAAATTTAATGAGACCAAGGGCTGGAACTGTACCGACTTGGAAGCGCTTTACGATAAGATCGAGGACCGGGACGAAGCGAATGCCATCGTCAACAGCCTAAAGATCTGCGATCCGGCCGTCGGTTCTGGCCACTTTTTGGTGTCGGCGCTGAACGAAATGCTGGCCGTCAAGAACGACCTGAAGATCCTGCAGGACCGGGACGGCAAGCGCCTGAAGGAATACCAGGTGGAAGTCGTCAACGATGAATTGATCGTCACCGACGAAGACGGCGAATTATTTGACTACAACCCCAATAATAAAGAACGGCAGCGGATCCAGGAAGCACTTTTCCACGAAAAGCAAACCATTATCGAAAACTGCCTTTTCGGCGTAGACATCAACCCCAACTCCGTCAAGATCTGCCGCCTGCGCCTCTGGATCGAACTACTCAAAAACGCCTACTATAAGAACCCCACCGAACTCGAAACACTCCCAAACATCGATATCAATATCAAATGCGGCAACTCCCTGGTGAGCCGCTTTGCCATCGATGCCGACCTAAGCCAGGCGCTGAAAAAAAGCAAGTGGTCCATCGATAGCTACCGCATAGCCGTGGACACCTACCGCAATGCCGAAAGCAAGGAGCAGAAAAAGGAAATGAAGCGGCTGATCGCCGATATCAAATCCGATTTCCGCAGCGAGATTGCCAAAAACGACCCCAAGATCAAGCGCAAAGCCCAGCTGGCCGGCGAGCTGTACAACCTGACCATGCAGCAAAGCATGTTCGACGAAGACCCCAAGCAGAAAAAACAACGCCTGGCCCGGGTAGCCAAACTGGAAGAAAGCCTAACCAAGCTCGAAACCGAAATAGAAGCAATCAAAGCCAACAAAATATTTGAAGACGCTTTTGAATGGCGCTTTGAATTTCCCGAGGTGTTGAATGAACATGGGGATTTTGTGGGGTTCGATGTAGTGATTGGTAATCCACCGTATTTTTCAATGTCCAAGCTCAAAGAACAGGCAGACTATTTTTCAATGGCGGGGTTTGAAACCTATTCCAAAGGCTCAGACATCTATTGCCTTTTTTATGAACTAGGTTCAAGAATTCTGATGAACCATGGATTTTTAACCTACATCACTTCCAATTCCTGGCTTAGAGCTATCTATGGTCAATTATTGAAAGCATTCTTTATGAAAAGCATGCAACCCATTTCACTATTGAATATTGAAGACATACAAATATTCGAAGAAGCTACCGTAGAATCAAATATCATAACCTTACAGAAAAGAACGCTTACGGACACCTTTTTGGTTGTGAACCTGGCTGATGACTATGCATTGGGTACTTCACTATCCGATTATTTCGAATTGAACCATTTCGAATTCGCAGTGCCAAATACCTCCGAGTGGTTTATTGGTAATCAGGCAGAGGGCTATCTCAAAGTAAAAATTGAAACACAAGGAAAGCAATTAAAAGGGTTTGATCTACGTATTAATTTTGGAATTAAAACTGGATTTAATGCAGCATTTATCATTGATGAAAAGAAGAAAAATGAATTTCTGCAACTTGACCCAAAGAACGAAGAGATAATTAAGCCAATTTTGCGAGGGCGAGATTTGAAAAAATACAGTTATGAATTTGAAAATATTTATCTAATCAACTCACACAACGGTCTGAAATCATCGGAGTTGAAAAGAATAGATGTAGAGAAAGAATATCCAGCAATATTCGAGTATTTCAAAACATTTTTACCAAAGGTGCAAAGCAGATATGACCAAGGAGATCATTGGACAAATCTTCGAAATTGTGCATATTTAGAAGATTTTGAAAAACCAAAAATTGTATGGGGAGAAATTTCGGATAAACCTAAGTTTGCTTTCGATGACGAAGGGTATTATGCCGAAGCCACCACCTTTTTGATGACCGGAGAGAAACTAAAATTTTTATTGGCAATACTCAATTCAAAGGTATCAGAGTGGTATTTTAACCTTATCGGCACCACAACAGGAATGGGGACAAACCGATGGAAAAAATACAAAATAGAATTATTGCCAATAAAATTACCCTCTGAAAACGAAGAGCACAAAATTGAAATCCTTGTCGATAAAATACTAGCTATCAAAAAACAAAATCCTAGTTCCGATACCACCGATCTTGAAAACCAAATCGACCAATTGGTTTATCAGCTTTATGAGTTGACGGATGAGGAGATTAAAATCATAGAAGGGAACTACACTGTACGATAAAGCTATCTTTATTGTTTATACCATGTTAAGGAAAAATCATGAACGATATTAGGCCATCTTTACACTACGGTACCTATATAGAGCATGCAAGAACAATTAAACTGGCTGCTGATGAAAACAATAGGGCATTTTATGAACTAGTAAACAAAGTACCATCTGAAGAAAATCGACTTAAAGGACTTGGTCTTTTCCGTGCTTCATTGCTCATGTATGCGGTTAGTATCGAGCTGACGTTAAAAGCTGTAGGGCTTTATGAAGAACGAGAGAATATAAAGTCAGGAAAGGTAGAAACATTTAACGACTTTTTAAAAAAAATCCCGGGTAACGGACACGAATTTATTCCCATAATTGATAGATATCGCATTGATCTTGAAAAAGAAGAGCGAGAAATAATTAATCATTTACAAGATTATGCAGTTTGGGCGGGGCGGTTCCCGTTTCCAATAAAAGATGGCGATATTCGAAAAATTGAATCTATTGAAGGAGCTCATGGACCTTCTCTTTCTTTAGAATATGTGGATAGAATAGATAAATTTATTGAAAAGCAGGTAAAAAGGATTAATAGTAATTAGTGGCCGTTAACTTGGGTTTTAAATCCTAGTATCATGGGGATACAGGGTTACCGTAATTCTTAGTAGAATTTCAGTAAGAACCGCCGCTAACGGTCGATTAGCGCAAGGAAAGCCCTGCGCCGATTATTGCGTTATAGCTAATTTAAAGAACAACTATGCTTTGGAATAATGAAGAGAAATACATTGAAGTTCCGTATGATAAAGAATCGGACTTAGAGGATGCTGTAAACGAAGTGAAAGACGCTTTGTTTGGTTCAACACGCATTTATCTTGACGACAAGAAAAAAATCGGACAGAAAGGAGGAACTAACAATTTACCTGACGGATATTTAATTGACTTAACCAATAAGCAAGACCCGAAAATATTTGTGGTTGAAAATGACTTAGCCAGTCATCAACACTTAAAACATATTGCAGTTCAAATACTAGAGTTTTCATTGTCTTTCGAGACTTCCAAAGTAAAGGTCAAGAACATTATTAAAGAAATGCTTCAAAAGCGACCTGGCGAATGGAAAAATTGTGAGGCGTTTGCAAAAAAGAATGGTTATGAAAATGTAGACTATTTACTAGAATCCATAATTCACAAAAAGGACTCCTTCAACGCTTTATTAATAATTGACGAACTTGGAGAGGAATTAGAAACCGTTTTAATTAGTCGTTTTAAGTTCCCAGTAGAGGTTACGACACTGAAAAGATACAAATCGGAAAGTGGTAAACTACTTTATGAATTTGAACCATTTCTTAATGAAGTAACAGAGGATACAGAAAAAGTTGACATTTCGGACATTGACACTATTGTAATTCCTGCAAGAGAAGACGGATTTAAAGAAGTTTTTATTGATGAAAATTGTTGGTATGCTATCCGTCTAAATTCGTCAATGATTCCAAAAATAAAATACATTGCCGCTTATCAAGTTGCTCCGATTTCAGCGATAACTCATATGGCAGAGATAAAGTCGATTGAACAATGGAAAGACACGAATAAATATATTCTTCATTTTACTGAACCAGCGGAGAAAATAAAAAAAGTGCCTTTAGGAACAAGTAAAGGGAAAGCACCTCAAAGTCCTAGATATTCGTCAAGAGAAAGGATTTTGAATGCAAAATCACTTGACAATGTATTTTAAAAAAGAAAAACTAAGCCATAATACTGTAGATGCGATAATTGCTTCCTATCGTCAGCAACTACGCATATACGAACCGTTACCGGTCATTCAATCATTCCGGTGATTCCACCGAAAAGATATAATACAAGTCTACCGGCTTTTTGGTATCGCCGGTCTTGCAGATCAGCGCAGTTTGGTTCTTTTCGTCTTTCTCTATCCGATAGCTACCTCCCAGCCGCCGGTGGTTACGCTGCGGGTAGTGGTCTACCGTGTTTTGCCAGTAGCGGATAAATCCGTCTATGTCGTCCGCGAATTTGATCGCTTCTTTCAGGATACCGCGGCAGGCAAGGGCATATTCGCCCTTGCTGCGGTCTTTGTTGATTTCTTTTAATTGTAGCTTGCTTATCCTTGTTTTCGTTACAGGGTTACAGAATTAGTTATCGATTTTCCAATTGGCAGAGAAATGACCCAGCCATAATATATCGAAGGGCGTGATACGATCTTTTTTGGCCTCGATTTTGACGAAAGAGTATCCCTCGTGGTGTTGGATAACGCCTAGCCGGTAGCGCCTGGCAAAAATGGAGAAAGGTTTGATTGAACGGAGCGTTTTGTGTTTTTTTAAGTCAAACAATAAGCCAAAATGGCGCAAGGGTTTATAATACTCCCCAAAATTGAGACCAGAGGTTAAGTTAAAAAAAACGATTAAATTTAACCTTATGAACAAGCAAACAAGGAGGAAGTTTTCCGCAGAAT
>NZ_WIOK01000021.1 GCF_009467825.1 Cyclobacterium xiamenense
TAACTTGGCCATAGTTGCTTTTTTGTACAACTCCAAAATACCATTTTTGGAGAAAAAAAACAACTAAATTAGAGGCTGCCCGACTTTTCGGACAGCCTCTTTCGTTTCAAAGATTGGGTTGAGGTGTTGTCCGGAGATAGGGTTTTATTTCCTTGTGTCCTTTAGGAAATTTCGCCGGTATGTCTTCGTTCTTGATGGCGGGAGCAATGACCACATCTTCGCCGTGTTTCCAATCTGCGGGCGTAGCCACGCTGTAATTGGCCGTAAGTTGTAGGGAGTCGATCACCCGAAGGAGTTCATCGAAGTTTCGTCCGGTGCTCGCAGGATAGGTGATAATCAATTTAATTTTTTTATCCGTTCCAATAATAAAAACCGAGCGAACCGTCAGTTTCTCGTTCGCATTCGGATGAATCATGTCGTACAGTTCAGACACCTTTCTGTCTTCGTCGGCAATAATCGGAAAATTCACGGTAGTATGCTGGGTTTCGTTGATATCTTTGATCCAGGCATGGTGGCTATCAATGCCATCCACACTTAGTGCCAACATTTTAACATTTCGTTTACCAAATTCCTCTTTTAGTTTTGCCGCAGCCCCTAGTTCCGTTGTACATACCGGTGTGTAATCGGCAGGATGGGAAAAAAGGATTCCCCAGCTGTCGCCCAGATAGCTGTGAAAATTGATTTTACCCTCAGTCGAGTCGGCAGTAAAATCTGGCGCAATATCTCCTAATCGTAATGACATGGTTATTTAATTTTAAATTAATCTATAGGTTTAGTGGGGAAACGTTTTCTCGGGGGAAAAAGTTTGGTAAACTGGTCCTTTTTAAGCGAATCCAATTTTAATTGCTTATTTTCAAAGGATTGGACGTACGCCACCGAATAATTTTTTGGTGGGTTTTGGTTTGTTCTTGAAAGAACCTATATTTGCATCACCTTTCAGAAAAGAGCACATTCACTACTGAAATGGTCCGTTCGTCTAGGGGTTAGGACGCATCCCTTTCACGGATGAAACACGGGTTCGATTCCCGTACGGACTACATGTTGCTACTTCTTTTCTTTTTTGTAACGGTCCGTTCGTCTAGGGGTTAGGACGCATCCCTTTCACGGATGAAACACGGGTTCGATTCCCGTACGGACTACAACAAATAGGGTTTGCCTGTCTTCGTACAGGTGAGTTTTATTTGTGGTTGTTAGTGGTTAAAGTGAATAAAAAAACCTGGTCTCTTGATCAGGTTTTTTTTTTGCTGGTTATCGGTCTAGAGGGCATCGCACGTGCCGTGCAAAATTTTGATTGCAAAAAAAAGCCCGATCATCAGACCGGGCTTTCGTTGCTTTTTACCGCGTAATAATCAATCGTAATTCCTTGGAATGCCCTTGTTTTGAAATCAGCCGAACCACATACACTCCTTGCTCCAGCCGGTTTACTGGCAGCGAGTATTCCGGCAATCTGTTGCTACCAGCATGCAAAAGCATCACTTGCTGACCGGTAAGCGTATAAATTCCAATCCAATCCAATGGCATGTCCCCTTCCATGCGTACATAAGCTTCTGTATTCGCAGGATTGGGGTAAATGATCGCAGACGGGAAGTTACTATTGACGAGCTCGCCGTTATCCATCTCCTCCGCTGCATCCGGATGCACAACCAATCGCGCCCCACTTCCGGAAGTTCCGACTTTTGGTGAAAATCGTTCCAAAACAACACCCGATACGTTTGCGTTATTTTTTGAAGCTATAAAATTGATTTCCATAACCCCATCCGTAACCTCAATATTTTCAAAAACCAGTTCTGTCGGTAAGTTTCCGCTTTCCACGTAAATATCGAAGTTGTCTTTTACAAGTTGTCCCTCTATGTGGATGTCAAAAACCCGGTTACCTGGCCCTGCAGCAGGGCCGGCTTTTCCATACCATAGCTCGTTGTGAAAGGTTCTTACACGGTACGTTCCGTTTTCTACCGGGATGGTATAGGAGAAGTTACTACCGTACCGTTCTGATTGGAAAAGCGGTATGCTACTACCCGACGTGCTAATAAAGCTACTGTTGCTGGTGTAATAATCCGGATAGTTTTTATCGCCCACGAAATCGTATCCCTGGTAATTGGTAGCAGCGACTGTTCCTGCATTCAAATACAGCGCCCAGGCAGGTAACTCGTCGGTGATTTCAATAGAAACCTGATCCGTACTACTGGCATTGGTTGCATCCGTCACTACCAGCTGTACTTCATATACACCTGGAGTCGCATATACATGTGTTGGACTCATTTCTTCGCTGCTTGCGCCATCACCAAAGGTCCAGGAATAATTCAGATCTCCTTCCCCACTTGAATTGGAGCCGTCAAACGCGATCTCTGCCGGGGCCACCCCTTCCATTGCGCTCGACACAATCAATGCCTGAGGCCCGACCGCAGCTTCGTCCGCAGACTCAATGCTAAACCCGGCAATGGAAGCATTATTCGACTGCGCAACAAGGCCGATGTTCAATTCCCCATCCCGAACGATAATTGTTTCAAATGTCAGTTCGGTAGGCTGGTTGTTGTACTCAGCAAATAAGTCAAGGTTACTTTTTACGGTTTCTCCCTCGATAAGTATGGAATAAACCCGCTGGCCGACTGCAGCGGCAGGCCCGTTTTTCCCAAACCACAATTCATTATGGTAGGTCTTCACCCGGTAAATTCCATTCGGAACAGGGATAGAATAGGAAAAGTTTTTCCCAAAACGTTCAGTCAGGAATAAAGTTGGACTTCCTGCGCTGCTATTGCTGTAGGTACCAGAAGACGAATAACTAACGCCGGAAACACTCTCCCCAAGAAACGTATTTCCAAGGTAGTCGATCGTGGCATTGGAACCCGAATTGACCTGCAAAGAAAACGCAGGCTGAATTTCCTCCGCGGTAACCTGAATGGGTATAGTTGCCGTATCTTGATTGCCCAAGGAATCGGTTACAGTCAATCGGGCAATGTACTCGCCTATTGCTGTATAACTATGAACCGGATCCGGTTCGGTAGCACTTTGACCGTCTCCGAACTCCCAGTAGTATTCAAGGGGTTCCAACCCTCCAGAATTGCTTCCGACAAACTCTACTGTTAACGGCGCCGCCCCTGTGTCCTTATTGGCAGTTGCCACGGCTTCGGGCAACAAGACAGCATCCTCCGTTACGATTGAAAATCCGGAAATGGACGCATTGTTTGCGGAGGCGACCATTCGAAGCGTTAAAACTCCATCTCTCACGGCAACGTTTTGATGGGTCAGGGTGAGTGGCTGGTTGGCATTCGCCACAAACAAGTCAAAATCGTCTGCAACAACCTGTCCTTCAATGACGATGTCATACACGCGCTGCCCCGGAGCACCCGCCGGGCCACCTTTCCCAAACCACAATTCGTTGTGGTACGTTTTTACGGTATACAGGCCATTCGGGAGAGGTATATCGTACCCAAAATTTGTCCCATACCTTTCCGTGAAGAAGATCTCATTACTTCCCGCACCACCAATGGTCGAGGTTTTAGAATTTGTAAAGGAAATAGCTGCACTGCTCTCCCCAAGAAAATCCAAGCCTTCGAAAACGGTTGATGCGTTGGTACCTCCATTTACATGCAATTCAAAAAAGTTTGGTGAAACCACCGTTACCTGTACCTCATCGTTTGCCTGATCTCCTTGCTCATTGTAGACGGTAAGCGAGACCTGGTAGGTTCCGGGGGTTTCGAAGACATGTGTTGGGTTAGGTTCAGCAGAGAACGTTCCATCACCAAAATCCCAGAAATGGCTGAAATCAGAAGGCCTGCCAATGTCGTTGGAGAAAACCACTTCCAACGGTCCAGTTCCAGACAATGTGGACGCCGTAATCGATGCCAGGGGCACCGAACCCAATTCTCCTTGGTTAACGATGGATAAACCAGATATGGAGGCATTATTTGCCGATGCGACTAACTCGAGCTGCAACAACCCATCGACCACTTCAATATTTTCAAAAACAAGTGCGACCGGTTGATTGCCACTTTCTACAAAAAGATCTAAATCGGGTTTTACCACTGTCCCTTCCAATACGACATCATAAACCCGCTTCCCAGGTCCAGCCACGCCACCTCCGGGTTGGCCAAACCAGGTTTCCGTATGATGGGTTGTTACGGTATAAATCCCATTCGGAACCGGTATCGCGTAAGCAATGTACGTAGAAAATCGTTCGGACCGATATAGCGTATCTACCGAGAGATTTGAATTGGTATAATGAGAGCCACCGTTGTGTATGTCGGTAAGTAACATGTCACCGACATACGTATTCCCTCCAAACTGGGTATCCTTTGAAGAACCTGTGTTGTAATAAATCGACACTTGCTCAAAGTTACCGTCAGCTAGCAGCGGTATCGTGGTTTGTCCTTCTTTTCCCCAATTGATCACCAGCTGGGCCTCTCCTTCTATGGAATCGCCCTCGTAATCCAACACCAGCTCAAAGCGGTGTCCCGAGGTCCAAAGTTGATTTTCAGGAAGGGAACCTTCTACGATGTTGAAATCGGCAGCGTTCGGACCAATTAATTCCACCGATCGAATCCATAGCCCGGTGTTTCCTGATTCAAGCGCCACCTCAACGGCTTTGGGTTGTCCTTTTTTAAACTGAACCAACGAGGGAACCATCAATTCGCTCTTGACTAGCGGTTCGCCGGAAGGTTGATCAAAGCCAAATACTTCCATGTTTTTTTGATTCCCGCCGCCTTTCTTTGGGGATCCGCCCAAGACGTACAATCCTTTTCCAGATACGATCCCTTGCGTACCATGTCGGGCAAAATTAAGCGGATTCAGCGTTTGCCAGGACTGTATCAATGGATCATACATCTCCGTTGTATTCAATGCAACGGCACTTGTGTCCACTTCTCCCCCTGCCACAATTAACTTATCCAGGTAATTATTTACGATCGCTCCTGCTCTTGGCGTGGGCAGATTCTGGCCGTCTGGCAAGGTACTCCAGGTCTGGGAATTGAAATCGTATACATCTACCTCAGGTATTACCGGAGCAAACGTACCTCCTATGCCCCCTGACTGCCGTCCCGACACGACATATAGTTTACTGCCGATAGTGACCGCAAAGAAGTGATCGCGCGCCCGCGGTGCATCCGGTAGAACGCTCCATGCTCCTGTCTTTGGATCGTACGAATCAAAGTAACTAACAAAACCTCCATCATGGCCATCGGTATTGCCACCGACGATGTAGAATTTACCCCGGTATTCAACCACTCCCGCTGATCCGCGTCTTCTGTTCTCGGGAATGGCGGGCCCCTGAATCCATTCTTCAGCCGCCGGATCAAACATCCAAATGTGCTCCGCTGGCAATTCATTGGGGTAACTGTTGGTTTGGAATGCACCAATGACCCAAATTAACCCCTCGTAGGTAACTGCCTGAAAATGGTTGAAACTATGTGGATTAATATTGGGCAGTGAGCGCCATTCGTCCTTCGAATAATCGTATATATCGATGGTTTTGGCGCTTTCCCTTCCTCCCAATAAATAAAACTTATCTCCTGCCTGTACAAAACTGTTTTCGTGCCTGCCTGTATAGGTGGTATCTTCATTGCTTACCTTCCACGTTTGGTCAATCAGGTCGGGGCTAATGGTCCATGTAAAATTAAAAGACTCGGCATCGGAATGAATCGCATCTTCGTCGTCGATGATAATGGTGACCCTATAAGGACTGTTCGCCAATGCACCTTCCTCGATTTTCCCATAGATGGTACCGTTGGTCGGCTCCAAATACACTCCCGGGGGCAATCCTTCCGCCGCATAGCTGAGGTTTCCATTCCCACCGGAGGCAGAAACAAACATGCTCCCATCCAATTCATGGCCTGCAAAGTTTATTTGGTCCTCTATGGCAGTAAATTCAATGGGAATTTGGATCGGCTTTCCGATAATCTCTATACCGTTTACAAGCGGGTTTTCCTTTTGTTTGAGAAAGGAAATCGATAGCTCTCCGTCTACCACGGTTGTCGGATATTGGATCATTCCCCCAACAAGATGCCCAAAAGTCTCTACCAGATCGAGCGAAGACGCGACGGTTTCTCCCTCAATTTCAATAGTGAAATAGCGATTCAAGAGGCCAGACGTACCTGAAAAACCATTACCCATGTATAGATTGACCAAATAATCTCCGTTCGGCAAAGGTATCTGGTAGTCCATGGTTGCTTCCGTCGCATACCGCTCCTTATTGAAAATTTGCACGTACTGTTCGTCGGAGATATAGGCAGGAATGGACTCGTGTCGTTGATCTGCGGAAAACGAGTTGGTCGAGCTTCTTCCGCCCGATACAGAGAATGAGCCCGTCGTCTCCGGACCCGCGGTGCTATTCGCCAACCAGTTTGGGGCTCCGTTTTCACCGGGCAGTACATTTCCACCTGCATTGATTCGGAGCAGAATTTCAAAATCTTGCTCTACGATCACGGCAAACGATTGCTCAATAAAATAGCCGTTCGCATCGGTGGCCCGAACAGAAACCATCGAGGTCACCTCGTCGTTTGGAATAATCAGCCGAAGCTGATTTCCTTCTACCTGAGTGGCTACCAACGGATTGCTGTTTCCACTCACCGAGTACGTAAGGTTATTCACCCCATCGTCGTCGCCAAAATATTCATCAAGATTGATCACTACATCCGGATCGCCCATCAGGCGATTTACGTCCCGCAAATTTCGAATGGTATAGGGGATTTCTCCGCTTACTTTAAAAAAGTTCCATACGGCAATGAAGCTCTTATTCGGATCATGGGAGGACCCGTAAATCCCGATGGCAAGCGGCTTTAGCCGATCCTGTATTGCATTCTTTACCGTACCTTTTGCTATCATGACTCCTAGAGAAACCGCAGGCTCGCTATTGTACATATACTTGGGCTCGATCGTACCGTCCACTGGGTTGATATCGAAAGACAATTCAATCAAGGTATTGGCGTCGGCTCGCTGGTCTGCCGGAATCGGGAGAAAAAGTGAATCTGCGTCTACCACATCATCAATTTCCTGAACGGCAGCAATCCCGTCTTTGGTAAATACCAATTTTACAAAGCTACTCTGGGTACCATCCCCTAGTTGTATACCTACTTCTCCATTGCCTTCAAAATCGTATAGCTGACCGGGCGAAGAAAGCCCAATGAGACCGGAGGAAATCGTGTAGTTTCCCGTTTCGGTCCCCACATTGACACCGAATTGAAAACCCTTATCCTGATTGTTGGCGGTGCCGTTGGCGGTGCCGCCAGTCATCGAGACCTGTATGGCGCCGGCGGTCCCCCCGTAGATATCGGGTGGGCCAGGGCTTTCGTTACCCTTGTCCAGCCATTCGAGCCAATTGGGGTTTTCGTCACCGTTATTCATCAGACCAGTTAGCCCCAGGCCCAGGTAGCCAAACTCATTTCCAGATGCGTCGGATTGATTGGTGAAAAGTTGATTCTCCAGGGGTAAATCCCTGGGGTATCCAATTTGAAACGGATCGTCCCTGTCCAAAATACCATCTCCATCGTCATCGAGGTCATTCAAATTGGATACAAAATCTTTGTCGTAGTCATCCGGTGCCGAAGCACCCGAACAGTAATCCGTACCATTGTCCAGCTCATCCTGATTTGTGTATCCATCATGATCGTAATCGGCATTCGGATCAAAGTCGGGATCATCTACAGGGATACAGAAGACGTCATCGGCCGGAGTCAACACCATGATACGGTTATCAAAGGTGGCTACCCATATCGTACCCGGAAAAATTTCCCCATCGCCATTGGTTGCTATGCCCAACGCGTTTCCCCCGTTTAGGTTCCACTTGCTAAACTCCGCTTCCTTGAGTGAACCGTCCTCGTTAAGGTGAATCAAATGCAGGGTGCCACCATTTTTACCCACAATCAAGGATCCTTTGATCGCACCACCAAAGTTGGTCCCTTTGTATTCGGCAATCCCGTTGGAGTTATTTGGAAAAATGGTAACGATGGACGCCTCGGGCCCATTGGGGTTTGCCAGGGTAGGCGCTATAAAATCGGCCTCTGCCGGGTTTGCCATACTAAGAGGTACTGGTGGCCAGTTAGCCGGCAAGCTATTTGCCGCATACGCGTCAAAGCCCGGTTGTCCCGGAGCGACGGGTTCCAAAATCTGCGTTCGGAATTTATCCGTAGGCGTAAATGTGGGCGTTACGTTTTGAAAACCGTTATCATCTCCTACAAACTTTGTATATAACCCTGCTCCCCCTGGTTCAAAAGGAAAGGACGCTCCTGGCTGGTACGGTTGCCCGGGATTGGCGCGAATGGGCGTGGGATGGCCGCCATAATAGCTTCCCGGTTGGTATGCATCCAAATCGCTGGTTACCAATAGCAGATGATCCTGATTGTCGACAAACTCCCCGCTTGCGGAAGGATTAAGCGGGCTGGCCCCGGGTTCCCCAGGATCGTATGCATTGCTTACCAGGGTCGCATCCCCTTCGTGTAGGGGCAAACCACCCCAGTTGATGTTCGCACCGTTGTCGGTTACAAAAAGTTTTCTGTCCTCAGTAACCACCAGGTCGTAGGAATTTCTATAGCCGGGAGAATAGATCTGCACAGGACCATCTTCGGTGACCATGCCCATGTTTAGGCCATCGTTACCTCCAAAGGGATCGTTTACATCCACCCCATCGTAATTGGGGTCATTTGGATCGTAAATACCATTCACGTTCTCCCTACTGGGATCGTCGAGCGTGGGAATGTCGTATTTGAATAGTCTACCTGAATGTGCATCTATTTGGTTGGGAAGTGCCTCTATCGCATCCAAATCGATGCTTAGTATGGCAGCTGAAAGAGCAAACTCGGTGATGTAGGTAAAGTTTTTGGAAGGAGCTCCGGCATTGGTTAGACCACCGCTCGCTACCAGCAAGTAGGGCTTGCCATTGATAGTCGTGAATTCCAGCCCATTGGTGGAGTGATTTTCCTCCGAACGGGGCAGGCCACGCACCAGGTCGATCGCTTCCCAGGCCTCTCCGGTCCAGGTTAGCCGCGTAATAATGCCGGAATTTGTGTCCAGTAATTTGTCGCCACTCGGGCCTCCCCATTTCGGATCACTGGAGCTGACATAAAGGATGGGGTTTTCTGCTGTTCCCACGACGGTCAACCCGGTTATTTGCCGATTGCCTCGATTGTCAAAGGCCAAAAGTCCGTTGTCGTCGTAATTGGGAATGCTCTTCACACCCAGCAAAACTTCTTCGTCCACCACGTCATACTGGTTGGGACCTTCTTTTAAAATCGTGTAAATCTTGATTTCTCCTTTTAGCTGCGCCACATAAAGCCGCTCGTCCGGCCCAAATTGCAAGGAAGTTCCCAGGTCAATGTTCTGGAAACCATTAAAATTCAACGAAGCCTGATTGAAACTGATATTCTGGCTGCAAACATAATTCTGACTAGTAAAACCAATAAAAATTATGAATAGCAAAAAAGGGATGGGATTTAATTTTACCTTCTCCATAATAAACGGAATATTAAATGGATAAACTGTTTTTCGTGCGAACTATAAAAATTTACTGCTGTTAGATCAATACAATAGTACGTATTAAATTTCATATTGTCAATGCTAAAAAACGTTTTAATTTATTTAAAATACATTTTTTATCATTCCAATATGTTTGTAAATCCTTTAGCTGAAGAAAAGGGTCAATAGTATATTTTAATGCCTATTTTTGCATCACCGCATGAAACAGCAGAAAAATTATTTCCTTCTGGTCTTGATTTTAGGTGCACTGAGTACCATCAGTCCTTTTTCCGTAGACATGTATTTGCCTGCCTTTCCGGCCATCGCAGAAAATCTGAATACGAGCATTTCTCAGGTGCAACTTTCGCTTACCAGTTACCTGATCGGTATCGCCATCGGTCAGCTATTTTATGGTCCCTTGCTGGACAAATTTGGAAGGAAAAAGCCCCTGTATGCGGGACTTTGGATTTACATCGCGGCCTCTGTTGGCTGCGCATTTACGCAATCTGTGGATGCCTTGATTGCCATGCGGTTTGTACAGGCTATTGGCGGATGTGTGGGGATGGTGGCTGCACAGGCGTTGGTTAGAGATTTGTTTCCGGTCAATAAAATTGCCCAGGCCCTAGCCCTGCTCACTTTGGTTATTGCGGTGTCTCCCATGGTAGCACCTACTCTGGGAGGATACCTAACGGCACATTTCCACTGGCACTGGATGTTTATCTTGCTAGCAGCTATTTGTGCTGCCATTTTGTTTGCTTGCAAATGGCAGCTGCCGGATGGAGCGGATCCGGAACGGGATTTGTCGCTGCGACCTGGAAAGGTTGCCAAAAAGTACCGGGAAGTTCTGCGAAACAAGCAATTCCTTACCTATATTCTGGTTGGAGGCATCGCGGGGGCGGCGCCCTTCGCCTACATTGCCGGGTCTTCGGACGTTTTTATCAACAATTACGGACTCACGCCCACGGAATACGGGTGGCTTTTCGCTTTTTTGGCCGTGGCCATGATTGGGGCTACCCAGCTAAACCACGTACTGCTAAACCGATACAGCAACCGAACCATCGTCATCACAGCCCTTTGTTACCAACTCGTTGTCGGAATACTGATTATTGCCGGAGTTAGTACCGGCTTCTTTAACGTTTGGATGCTGATAGGAATGTTGTTTATATTCCTAACCGGGCATGGGTTGAGCGTGCCGAATGCGGCCGCCATCTCCCTGGCTCCTTTTGCAAAAAATGCCGGTAGTGCTTCTGCCATGATGGGCTTTATGCGCATGGCCATCGGCGGCATCGTTTCGGGGCTGGTCAGTGTTTTTCACAACGGTACCGCACTTCCTATGGTCCTATTAATGGCGGGCTGTATCCTTCTGGCGGGTTTGGTTTTGATGTATCATTACCATACTACCGGTGAATTGCATACCTGGCGAAAAAAGGGCCCCGGGCTATCTCCCCGCTAGACCGGAAAATAGGTCATGCTGGAATATTTTTCTAACTTTGCGCTTTCTTAAAATCCTCAGATAGTTCGAACAATGATTTCAGTAGATAATTTATCCCTTAAATTCGGTAAAAGAACACTTTTCGAAGACGTCAACCTAAAATTCACTCCCGGGAATTGTTATGGAGTAATTGGTGCAAACGGAGCAGGGAAATCCACTTTTCTTAAAATTCTAACCGGAGAAGTAGATAGTACTACCGGTCTGGTAAACATTACACCGGGATTGCGGATGGCCGTACTTTCACAGGACCACTTTGCATTTCAGGAGGAAGAAGTGCTCCGGACCGTCATCATGGGGCATAAAAAGTTGTTCGACATCATGACGGAAAAAGATGCCATCTACCTGAAAGAGGATTTTACCGAAGAGGATGGCAACAAAGCTGCCAGCCTGGAGGCCGAATTTGCCGAAATGGACGGGTGGAATGCCGAGAGTGACGCTGCTGCTTTGCTATCCGGCCTGGGTGTCAGCGAGGCACATCACGGCAAGCTGATGAAAGACCTGTCAGGCGATCAGAAAGTACGGGTACTGTTGGCGCAGGCCTTGTTTGGAAATCCCGACATCCTGATTCTTGACGAACCGACGAACGATTTGGATGCCGAAACCATCGGCTGGCTGGAGGATTTTCTAATAAATTTCAAAAATCTGGTTATAGTGGTTTCACATGACCGGCATTTTCTGGATCAGGTTGCCACCCATATCGTGGACATCGATTTTGGAAAAATCAATATCTATTCCGGAAACTATTCGTTTTGGTACGAATCTTCGCAGCTGGCCGCCAAGCAAAAGACCGATCAGAATAAGAAAACCGAAGAAAAGCGAAAAGAACTTCAATCCTTTATCGAGCGATTTTCGGCAAACGTCGCCAAGTCCAAACAAGCCACGGCTCGAAAAAAGATGCTGGAAAAACTAAATGTGGATGAAATCAAGCCTTCTACCCGTAAGTATCCTGGCATTATCTTTAAACCGGAACGAGAAGCTGGGGACCAATTGCTGCTAACCGATCAATTGGAACTAAAAAATGAGGAAAAGATCTTTTTTACGGATGTCAACCTGATGGTAGACAAAGGGGATAAAATTGCTTTTCTATCCAGAACGAAACAGGCCGTTACCAAGTTTTTCCAAACGATCATGGAGGAGATCCCGGTTCAATCCGGTAGTTTCAAATGGGGTGTAACGATAAATAAGGCCTACATGCCCAACGACAATTCCTCCTTTTTCAATTCAGACTTGAAGTTGATCGACTGGCTGAGTCAATACAGCGACAATCAGGAAGAGGCCTACGTACGGACCTTCCTGGGAAGGATGTTGTTTACGGGGGAGGAATCATTAAAAAAAGCATCGGTTCTCTCCGGTGGGGAAAAAGTGAGGTGCATGGTCTCTCGCATGATGTTGCAAAACCCCAACTTTTTGGTGTTGGACGAGCCCACAAACCACCTGGACCTGGAATCCATTCATGCCCTGAACAATGCCATGATTGATTTTACGGGTACCCTTTTGTTTTCTTCATACGACCACGCGTTTGTACAATCGGTCGCCAACCGCATCATTGAGTTTACGCCGTCGGGCACCATTGATCGACGGATGGATTACGAATCGTATTTGGAGGATCCAGCCATTCGGGCCCTGCGGGAAAAGATGTACACCCATTAATTCATCCTACTTGCTGGCCGCTGCAATCGTTTGTTACCTACTGGGAACCATGGCTTTGGGAGCCTGGTCTTCCCGTTTGGTAAAAACCTCCGGAGACTTTATGTTGGCAGGCAGGCGGCTTCCCCTTTTCTTAAGCGCTTCGGCACTATTCGCTACCTGGTTCGGTTCCGAAACGATTTTTGGTGCCTCTTCTGAATACCTGGAGCACGGCTTGTTAGGTGTCATGGAGGACCCGTTTGGTGGGGCCCTTTGCCTGCTTTTATTTGGTTTGTTCTTTGTCAAACCCATTTATGCCATGCAGGCCCGAACACTAGGAGACGTCTTCTTGCAGTTATTTGGCAAACGGGTCGCTTTGTACGCCAGTATTTTTATGATTCCTGCCTATTTTGGATTCATTGCCGCCCAGTTGGTCGCCTTTGGCCTCATCCTGGGAGCGGTCTCCGATGTGTCGATCGAAACCGGGGTGGTGATTAGCGCTACGGTCGTGTTGTTTTACACTTTTCTAGGTGGCATGTGGGCCATATCCGTAACCGATTTTGTACAGACGATTGTGATAGTCGTGGGACTGCTTTGGCTAGCCCAAACCCTCAGTCAGGAGGCAGGAGGTGTTACTCGGGTCCTTAACCAGGCTCCTGCATCCAGCTTTACCTTCTTTCCGGAACAAACCTTCGGTGCCTGGATGGAGTATCTAGGTGCCTGGGCGATACTGGGTTTGGGCAGTATCCCCAGTCAGGACATTTACCAACGATCCATGGCAGCCAAGAGTAGCAAAATTGCGCAAAAATCACTGTTTTTGGCGGCTGGATTCTACCTGACCATTGGACTGCTCCCTTTATTTATTGCCTTGAGTGCCAAAATCCTGTATCCCAATAGTACGCCAGAAAACGCACAAATGCTACTTCCCGAACTGGTAATGCATCACAGCAGTTTGCCGCTGCAAATCGTTTTCTTTGGCGCATTGCTTTCTGCCATCATGAGCACTACCAGTTCCTCCATGCTTGCTCCCGCTGCCTTGCTCACCGAAAATATCATTAAACCATGGAGAAAAAGCACCTGGACTGAAAAGCAATTGTTGGTCGTTTTACGGGTTTGCCTGGCGGCAATTGCGGTCATTTCCGTTCTACTTGCTTTTTGGAAAACCAATATTTACTCCTTGATCGGTGAAGCCTCCATGTTGCTTTTGGTATCCTTGCTGGTTCCGCTGACGGCCGGCCTTTATTGGAAGAAGGCCTCTCCCGCCGGTGCCAAAGGCTCCTTGTTTGGCGGAATGGTCGCTTATTTGTTGTTTTATTTTGACCTTGTTTACATGCCTGTACCACACCACTTGGCGGCCTTGCTCTTCAGCGCCGCTGCGATGATCGCAGGCTCCGTTGCCTATCCCAAAGCTATCCATGAAAACATATCCTGAAATAATCTTAAAGAAAGGAAAAGAAATTTCCATTAAACGAAGGCATCACTGGATTTTTTCCGGTGCCGTTTACACCAAACCGGTTGATTTACGAGATGGTGAATTGGTAAAGGTTTTTGACGCGAACCATCGGGTCTTGGGTATGGGTTTCTATGCGCCTGGCTCCATTATGATCCGAATGATTGTCTTTGGCGACCAGGAAATAGACGAGGCATTTTGGCTGGAGAAGCTTAGCGCCGCCTACCAACTTCGCCAACAAATCTTCGCCGCCCAACGCGAATCGACCAATGCCTACCGATTGGTACACGGTGAAGGGGATCACCTGCCCGGGCTGATCATCGATAATTACAACGGGAACCTGGTTATTCAGGCACATCACCGGGGCATCCTTGGCGAATTGCCTACGATTGTCACTGCGCTGCAAACGCTTTTCGGAACGGACCTTCAATCCATTTACAACAAAAGTGCCGCTGCATTGCACGACAAAACCGGGGAGGCCGACTCCTGGCTCGTGGGAGAAAAACAGGAACCGCGAATCCTGGAAAGCGGGCTCCGCTTCGAAATCAACTTGGAGAAAGGGCAGAAAACCGGTTTTTTTCTGGACCAACGGGACAACCGGCGCTTGTTGCAAAACTACTGTACGGGCAGAAAAGTTCTCAACACCTTTTGCTACTCCGGTGGATTTTCGGTATACGCACTTGGGGCCGGTGCCAGCCAGGTTACCTCCGTGGATATCTCCGCAGAAGCAATCGCTCTCTGCCAAAAAAACCTGGAACTAAACGGGTTTGACACGGAAAAAAATCCATGCCTCACGGCAGATGTGCTGAAGTATTTGCAGGACATCGACGAATCGTACGACCTGGTAATTCTCGACCCACCGGCCTTTGCAAAAAACACGCGCTCCAGGCACAATGCCGTACAGGCATACAAACGGCTAAACGCCATGGCGCTGAAAAAAATAGAACCCGGAGGGATATTGTTTACTTTTTCTTGTTCGCAGGTCATTGACCGGGAACTCTTTACCCATACGGTGACGGCAGCGGCATTGGAGGCTGGGCGTCCTACCCAAATTATCCATCAGGTGTCCCAGGGAGCAGACCATCCGGTGAATATCTTTCACCAGGAAACCTCGTACCTGAAGGGATTGGTTGTCTACGTTAGCTAAAAAAAAGTGGCAGGAATTGCGGTCCTGCCACTCCCTCGGTTCCTTATGCGTTCACACCGGTAGTACCTCCCCCTTTCAGGGTTAGCTCCACCGGCTGGTTGGTTTGCCAGGAACCGGCCGTAAAATCAGGAATATCGATCGAATTGGATCGGTTGGCTACTGACCATTCGCTCAATGGGGTAATGGAGCTCCAAAGTGCGGCATCGTACACATCCTGGTCCAGTGGTAATCCATTTCTCAGGCAATCGATCAATCGCCAATCCATCATAAAATCCATGCCACCGTGCCCGCCGATTTTCTTTGCCATTTCCCCGACCTTTTTTACAATTTCGGGAGTGTATTTTTCCTCCAGTTCCTTGACTTCTTCGTCTTTCATCCATCCATGCCCGGTAGCTACGCCCGGCACGGGCCACTTTCTGGCCATACCTTTGGTACCGCTTATCAGATGAATCCGGGAATACGGCCGGGGTGAACTCACATCGTGCTGGATCATGATGGATTTACCTTTTTTGGTTTTTACCAGGGTGGTGTTCATGTTTCCCCGGAACTGCTTCGTCGCAAATGAGGCATAGAAATCGTCCTCGGCAGCCAGTTCTTCTGCCCGGGCTTTCATGTGAAAATCCTGGCTAGACAAAGAGGTGAGGTAGTCCATTTGATCCCCCCTGTTGATATTCATGATCTGGCAGACCGGACCCAATCCGTGGGTTGGATAGATGTTTCCATTTCGGTAATTTTCTTTCAATCGCCACATGTCCTGATATCCGGTGTCCTTTTTGAAATTCAGCTCAAGCAAGTCGTGGATATAGGCCCCTTCTCCGTGGATAATGTCGCCAAAGAAGCCATCCCGAGCCATGTTTAAGGTCATCAGTTCGAAAAAATCGTAGCAGCAATTTTCCAATTGCATGCAGTGTTTTTTCGTGCGTTCGGAGGTTTCTACCAGTTGCCAGCATTCCTCCAGACTGATGGCGATGGGAACTTCTGAAGCGGCATGTTTGCCAGCTTCCATGGCATAAACGGCCATGGGGGTATGCCATTCCCAGGGCGTAGCGATGTATACCAGATCCAAATCATCCCGGTCCACCATTTCCTTCCAGGCATAGGTGCTGCCGCTGTAGGTAGCCGGCTTGTGAGTGGTACCCTCCAGGGTTTTCATCACCTTATCTACCATCTCTGGTCGCAAATCACACAAGGCGGTAATTTCCACCCCTTCTATTTTGCTTAATCGATTGACTGCACCCGGACCACGCATACCCAGTCCGATCACCCCGATGCGCACCCGATCCAGCTTCGGAGCCGCATAACCGGACATATTGAAGCGTTGCGCATGCTGCCTTCTGCTTTGAACAAGTACGTTCTCCTGTTCTTCCTGGGATAAACCGGTAAAACCCGTTCCCATCATTCCAATTCCGGCCAAGCCGGAGAGTTTTAAAAACTCCCTCCTTTTATTACTCATAGTTTGCTTTTTTATTTGTTGGTTCTAAACTAAACGCCATCCCACAGGATAGCTCCTTGCATTATATTTTAAAGAAAATCTTTTTTGAGTAGAGAAAATAACATAGGTACCACATACAGCCCAGCGATACGAAAGCCGTAAAAAGAGCCATTGCATGCTCCGGAAAGCCCAGCAATCCCAAAAACCCGTAGGTAAAGATGCCTACAAACCCGGTTAACCAGTCATGTCCCAGTACTTCGGCAAACAAGTAAATAAAAATTGGATTCATTCCGACAATTAAAAAGGCAAATGTCCATTTTTTCACCTTTTTTACGTCGATCAACCAAAAGCAAAAAGCAAGCACCAGCACCGCCCAGCCACCCGAGGCCATCACAAAAGCACTGGTGCTAATACGTTTAATGATTGGGGGAATTCCCGTCCAGTCCAGCCCGTAGCCTACCGCCAGGCCGATTACCCCTGCCACAAGTAGTGGCTTGATTTTTTCGCCATCCCTACGTTGGGACAAAAGTAACTTGCCGCACATCGCTCCCCAAAGGGTATGCGCTGCGGTAGGTAGGCAGTTGATCGCTACCCAACCACCCCCGTTGATCTTGCCCATCAGGATTTCATCGAAAAATGAGCCGAAATTATCCCCTTTGACAAAGGGAGCAGAGTGGTCGTACATCCGGTACAATAGCTCCGTCAGTAGCAATAAACCAATGGATACAAGGAATTGCCATTTTGCTGGGTAATTAATAAACAGGTAGGTCAGCAAAATGGTGAAGGACAACTGGGTTAGTACATTCCACAATTCAAACACGAGCGCGTCTGCGTAGACGCAATGCAAGCCGGTCCCAAACAGAAATAAAAGCAGGCAGCGTCGCAGGACATGCCGGGTTAGGTCAGCTGAATTGGATCCCTTTTCCAACCTGTTTTTAAGCGAAAAAGGCATCGCCACCCCGACGATAAACATGAAAAAAGGCTGAATGAGATCCCAAAACCGAAGGCCATTCCAGGGGTGGTGGGTAAATTGCTGAAAAACAGCAAAACCAAATGAGTCTTCGGAAACCGCACCCAAAAGAGCCCGATAGACCAACGCAGATTCGGCAACCAGCAAAAACATGGTAATTCCCCGGTAGGCATCCAACGAAACCAATCTTCTACCAGGAAGGGCTGGGTTTGGGTTCATAAACGAGACGGCATAAAGACAATTTTGAAAACCCCCACTGCGAAGGCGATATCCAAATATAGCTTTTCAGGGAACAGCTTCAAACAATCGATAACGAAAAAAGGATGAATGGTTTTATGCTTGTTTTACTGAATTTTAAAATTATTTATTACATTTAGGCCTAACAGCAAACGGTCAAATCTGCCGGTGTGCCTGCTTGAACTCCATTTATAATCGCTTAACCTACCCTTTTTTATGCGTCCCTATCTCTCGCTGGTTACTTCTTTCTTAGTACTACTCATTTGCCATTCCTGTGGGCGTCCAGATACGGAAACCGCAACATCGACGCAGGAGAGTTTTTCGGCTGATTCGGTAGAGGCCTTGCTTTTAAAAGACCACCAACCGGTTTCCCTGTATAAAGGAAACGAAAATCCCGTAACCAGAGCAGCTTTTCCAGTGATTGACATGCATTCTCATCCTTACGCGAAATCCGAAGCAGCGCTCGACGAATGGGTAAAGACCATGGACAAAGTAGGCATAGAAAAAACGGTGATTCAATCTTACCAAACAGGAGATGCCTTTGATTCGCTAGTACAGGTATACGGCAAATATCCGGACCGTTTCATTCTGTTTTGCGGATTCGATTACACCGGTTACGAGCAGGATGATTTTGGTCCTGCGGCGGTAAAAGAACTGGAGCGGTGTTTTTCGATGGGTGCAAAAGGAGTGGGCGAATTGGGAGATAAAGGGAAAGGGCTGTTTTACTCCCGGCCGACAAAAGCATTTGGCATGCACATCAACGATCCAAAAATGAAGCCATTGATCCAGAAATGCGGGGAATTGGGCATGCCAATCAGCATTCATGTTGCGGAACCCATCTGGATGTACCAGCCGATGGATGCGAGTAACGATGGCCTAATGAATGCCTTTAAATGGCGGCTTGACCAACAGGAAGGAATTGTGGACCACCAGGGCATGATCGACATACTGAAAGATGCTGTGGCTCAAAATCCGGAAACCACCTTCATCGCTTGTCATTATGCAAATACGAGTTATGATTTGAGCATACTGGCGAAACTATTCGACGTCTATCCCAACCTATATGCCGACAATAGTGCCCGGTATGCTGAAACGGCCACGATTCCGCGAACCGTCAATCGATTTTATTCGCAGTATGCGGACCGCTTGGTGTACGGTACCGATATGGGAATGGATGTGGGCATGTATCAAACAACCCTTCGCATTCTGGAGACTGCCGACGAGCATTTTTACGACAGAAACATTTCCTCCTACCATTGGCCCATGCATGGATATGACCTTTCCGGGGAGGTGTTGGAAAAGGTATACCGTTCCAATGCCCAAAAACTTCTAAAATTACCCGCAGAATGAGTTATTGTTCCCGAAAAATCGATTCCACGGCGCGGGCATATCCTGCGGCATACCGACTCATCCCCAAATCAGAGGGATGGGTGCCATCTACGGTATCATCCATGGAAAGTCCGATTGCCTCTTTGTCCAGGTAATAGAGATCCTCCGTACCTGAATTTATCAGCTCTTCGTAAACTTCCCGCGACCATTTATTTCTTATTTCGTAAGTGTTCTTGCGTTCTTTGTTGACCAGCTCATCCGTGTATCCGGCATGTTCTACTAACAATACCGGGGTGCCCGGACGCTTTTCTTTCAAGTACACGACCGCATTCCGGATTCGCTGCTTTACTTCGGATTCGGAAAAAGTTTCTCTAACCAGATTCGGCAGGCAATCCAAGACGTAAAGGCTGCTTTCTTGTGTGGCCATTAGCTGAATCAATGGAGTTTCCAGCTGTCCGTTTCCTGAAAAACCCAGGTTAATCAGCGGAAGGTTAAGGTGTCGTTCCAATAGGGCCGTCCAGGCCATTCCTGGTCTCGATGCACAAGCCCCCTGGGCAATCGACGTGCCGTATACCAAAATGGGGAGCTCATCCAACGATTTTGGAAGGAATTCAATGGAAGCATCGGAGGGAACACCTACCTCCAGGTAGACAACCTCATTGTATAGGGGTAGGTACAAATCAAATTCCCTGGGAATGGAGTCACCCGTTTTAATCGGAAAGCTATACCGAATGGTATCAGCAAAGGAATAATCTCCCTTGACCCAAACCCAAGCACCGGATTCGTCTCTGGTATAAACATCCAATCCGCTTACGCCCGTTGCTGGCATGTGCGGCATGGCTACATTTCCGGATACGGTGTACCTAACCTGAATGGTGCTTGCTCCAGTACGAAACCTAAGCTTTAAACCAGCGGCATGTTTGGATAAATTCCAAACGGGCGGTCGCACCTGTTCCTTCAAGCTGGACGGCAAACGGGTAAAACTGGCATCTGCGCCAATCTTTCCATGGACACTATTTGTTGGTAACGATTCCATCGGATTGGTCCAGGTCCATTGTTCTTGCCCGAAGAGGGTAACCTGGAAATTACCCAGCAGTAGAATCGTCGCGATTAGGGTCCATTTTTTCATAAAACCGAGTGTTTTCTGGTATAGTCTTCCAGCGGATTTATTGTATAACTTTGGGCTACGGCTCCGGGAAAACTTAAATGTGAAGAATCTCTAACTCCGTACCGTAAATTCGTTTGGCTACGCCGGAAAAAGAGCTCCAATACGAGCCATAGATTTTTTTGGTACCGGCAAGCAGGTACAATTCCAAAACGGCATCCATAATTCCCTCCCTGGAATTTCTTCCAAAGGTTTTTGGATACGTGACGACGGTATCGGGATATTTCTCTTGGAAATACGTTGATAGCGCTGGATCATCCGTCGCCAGAAACACACCAAAATCATCTTCTTCGGCATTTAGGTGTTCCTCAATCTTGTTTTCAAAGAGATATACCGGACTTTTTGCGATTGCAATATCGTGGTCCGACCGTCGGATGTGTATACCAATCATGGTTTCCTTGAATTGCTTCCTCGCAGTCTTAATTCTAGAAGCAACTTCGGTACTTGGCACAAATGATCCGAAACCTTTTGGATAATCAATACACTGATTTCCAGTGATTACCAATATGTTGTGCTTGTTGGTACAAACTTCTGTTAAATGCTCCACTCCTTTTTTGACATCCTCGTCAAACAGCAGGCAATCTACGCCGAGCAATGTCGACAAGAAGGAATTGTAACGTTTGGTAAGCCACCTGACAACGCTATACTCATTATGTAATAAGGTTTTACTTTTCGTAAACAAGTGATGCCTAAATTTCGCAGGCATTAAATCAAAACTGGCACTCGGTTGGAAAATTTCCTGAAAGCTACTATTTAAACCGGAATCAGGTACCCAAACCACCTTTAACTCTGCGTTAATCAGTGTTTTAAAATAGATAAACGACGAAATAGCTCTCATCCTGTTTCCCAATCCGGAGGTTGGTTTTAGTACGATACGTTTTTTTTTCATCGGATTTTATTTGCTAAGTTAACGGGATTATTGATAAACAAGGTACCTTCTATGAATAGGTTTATAAAAATAACTGCCATTTTCGTTATAATATCCGGTCTTTTGCCCATCGAATTATTCGCTCAGTCCAAACCAAATGTACTGGTCATTCTCACCGATGATCAAGGCTACATGGACTTGGGTACCTACGGATCGAAAGACCTGGTCACACCAAACATTGATCGTTTAGCGGAAAAAGGCATTCGGTTTACGCAATTTTACGCCGGGGCGCCAGTTTGTTCCCCTTCCAGAGCAGCGATGTTGACAGGAAAGTACAATTTTAATGCCGGACTTTTTGGCAACGTGGCTCCCCCTCACCAGGACCCCGATGGCAAATCGGGTTTGCCGAGCAGCGAAATCACCATGGCCGAAGTGTTTCGGTCAAATGGCTACCGAACAGCGCTGATAGGAAAATGGCATTTGGGCCATACGGAAGAGAAACTCCCCAACGGGCAGGGGTTTGACTATTTCTTTGGACATCAGCGAGGCTGCATTGATAACTTTTCTCACTTCTTCTATTGGAGTGGTCCAAACCTACACGACTTGTACCAAAATAACCAGGAGGTCCACCGGCCTGGTGAATTTTTTGGTGACCTGATGGTCGACGAGGCAAAAACCTTTATGGACCAGGACTCAGATCAGCCGTTTTTCATGTACTGGGCAATCAATATGCCGCACTATCCCTATCAGGGAGAACCCAAGTGGCTCGATCATTATGCCGACCTGGAAAGTCCGAGAAAAGAATACGCTGCCTTCGTCTCTACTATTGACGAACTGGTAGGAGAAGTTTATGCGCATCTGGAGGCCATTGGCGAGCTAGAAAATACCATCATCGTCTATCAATCCGATCACGGACACAGCGTAGAAGAGCGTGCCTTTTTTGGCGGAGGAAACTCCGGTCCTTTTAGTGGGGCAAAATTCAGTATGTTGGAAGGGGGTATTCGGGTTCCTGCCATCATCAGCTATCCAAAAATATTGCCCCAGAACGCGCTTCGGCATCACTGGGCAAACAGTGTGGACTGGATGCCCACACTTGCGGAAATCGCTGGAGTCAGACTTCCGGGAGATCATCCAATTGATGGAAAAAACCTCCTTCCTCTCTTGATGGACGGGCAAATTCCAAGTCCGCACGAAACCATGTATTGGGCCACCGGCAGGCCAGAAAATGAAAACCACCCCTGGGCGGTTCGCAAAGGTCCCTGGAAATTGTTGGGCAATCCCACCGATCCCACAGGAAAGTTACGTTTCGGAGATAGCGACAAACTCTATTTAGTAAACCTTGAAACCGATTCAACCGAGGTCAAAAACCTGGCTTCCATGCATCCCGAAAAAACAATCGAATTACATTCCCTGTACAAAGCGTGGATCGAAGCGATAAAAACAAAAAAATAATCCTGGTTTAGAAAAAAAACAAAAAAAATTGTTTGTGGATTCTGACACATATTTTCCAAAGAACGAACAAGCCCGCATTGGATTGTTCAATTTAAAATGGATCGATTGATAGTTTTGAAAAGTTTTGGGAAAAGTTAATCTGGCACCTAAAAAAAACCTGATGCGACCCTTACTTTTTGCATATTTTTATCATAAGTACCAAAATTTATTGTTGCTTCATTTGTTTTTTTATTTATTAAATTTCGAAATATTAGCAATCAAACTATGTTTAGTCTAGTTTATTTTGAAATCTTCTTATGTGTGGTATTGTTGCCTATATTGGTTCACGGGAGGCGTATCCAATTATTTTAAAAGGCCTCCAACGGTTGGAATACCGGGGCTACGACAGTGCGGGAGTTGCCTTGCTCGACAAAGAACTCAAGATTTACAAGAAAAAAGGAAAGGTCTCCGAATTGGAATCTTCCCTTATCGGGCAGCACTTACCTGCCAAATCGGGGATTGGCCATACGCGCTGGGCCACCCACGGAGAGCCTTCCGATAGGAACGCACACCCACATTGTTCGCCATCGGGGAAACTGGCCATGGTTCATAATGGCATCATCGAAAACTTCGCTCCCATCAAAAAAGAGCTGCAAAAGAAAGGATACGTATTCAAGAGCGATACCGATACGGAGGTATTGTTGGTTTTTATTGAAGATATTTTCATCAACGATGCAGAAAGCCTGGAAGCAGCGGTTCGAATTGCACTGAAGCGAATTATAGGCGCCTATGTGATCATTCTCTTGGATGAGTCGCAGCCCGATACGCTGATTGCGGCGCGAAAGGGAAGCCCATTGGTCATTGGTATTGGTCCAAACGAACACTTCCTGGCATCAGATGCTTCGCCCATCATTGAATACACAAAGGAAGTGGTATACATCAATGATTACGAAATGGCCATTGTAAAGCCGGATGAACTGGTGTTGAAAAATCCGGGCAATGAACGCATCACCCCATTCATCACCAAACTTGACATGGATTTGGCTGCTATTGAAAAAGGGGGCTACAAACATTTCATGCTAAAGGAGATTTTCGAGCAGCCCACTGCCGTGTTTGATTGCCTCCGTGGCCGGCTGGATGCAAAAGCGGGTACCATTAGAATGGGCGGTATTGACAGGCAGTTAGATTTGCTCAAGAAAGCCAAAAGAATCATCCTGGTTGGCTGTGGCACTTCCTGGCACGCGGGCCTTCTGGCAGAATACGTTTTCGAGGAACTCTGTCGGGTGCCGGTGGAAGTGGAATATGCATCGGAATTTAGGTATAGAAATCCGGTCATTCACCCGGGAGATGTGATCATCGCCATTTCCCAAAGCGGCGAAACCGCAGACACACTCGTAGCGCTAGAAAATGCTAAAAACCAGGGAGCATTTATCTTTGGCGTGGTCAATGTGGTGGGTTCCAGCATTGCGCGTCTTTCTCAGGCCGGTGCGTATACCCATGCAGGCCCGGAAATCGGTGTGGCCTCTACCAAAGCCTTTACCGCCCAACTTACCGTTCTCTACTTAATTGCTATCAAATTGGGCTACGCTAAAGGTACCCTATCCAGAGACCGGTACCTGCACCTGATCAATGAATTGGCCTTAATCCCGGACAAAATCACTGAGGTGCTGAAAACCGCACCGGAGGTGGCCTGTCTAGCCGGAAAATACAAAAATGCACGGGATTTTTTATTTCTAGGAAGAGGGTATAATTTCCCAATCGCACTGGAAGGAGCTTTGAAACTCAAGGAAATCAGCTATATCCATGCAGAAGGCTACCCGGCAGCCGAAATGAAACACGGTCCCATAGCCCTGGTAGAAGAGTCGCTTCCAGTAGTATTCGTCGCAACCAAAGATGCCTACCACGAAAAACTCGCCAGCAATGCGCAGGAGATAAAAGCAAGAAAAGGAAACGTACTGGCGATTATTACGGAGAGGGATACCCTTTTTGAAGAGATAGCGGACGATACCATCGCTGTACCCGCTTCGGATGAGCTCCTCGCTCCCCTTCTGAGCGTCGTTCCGCTGCAGTTATTGGCTTACTACACGGGATTAGCAAAAGGCCTGGACGTAGACAAACCACGCAATCTGGCCAAATCCGTGACCGTAGAATAATAAAATCCCTCACTTATGAATCGAATTACCCGGCATCCCTTGTCTACATTGGGATATCAATTTATCGAAGATCGGTATTTACCGAAAGGAAAAGACGAGTATTACCTTCGAAACAAGCAAAACCGAACCAAAACCAATTACCGCAAACTCAACGCCCGCGAAATTGAACTACTGGTGCGCAACCAAAACCAATCCGATAATTGGAATAATCTGTTGGTTTCGGATGCGTTCAATCCGGAACTCGTAAAGAATTGCAAGTTTTTCGGATTGGTACGCATTGGCAAATTAGAACCCTACTTTCTGGAATACCACAACCTACGGATGCCCGTAGGGATTTATAACAGCCATATCATTAGCTGTGACATCGGGGATAATGTGGTCATCGACAACGTGCATTACCTTTCGCACTACATTTTGGGCAACGAGGTGGTGTTGGTAAATGTCAACGAAATGGCGACAACCAGCCATGCAAAATTTGGGAACGGAATCGTGAAGGAGGGAGAACCCGAGTCCCTACGCATCTGGCTGGAGGTTTGCAATGAAAACGGAGGCCGGAAGATTGCTCCCTTTAGCGGTATGTTGCCAGGGGATGCCTGGCTTTGGTCCCGACATCGGGCCGATGAAGCATTTCAAAAGCAATTGCTTGCTTTTACCCAAAAAGCCTTTGACCACAGGCGCGGGTATTACGGAAAGGTGGGGGATCGGTGCATCATCAAAAACTGTTTGATTTTGAAAGACGTCTGGATCGGATCAGACGCTTACATCAAAGGCGCGAATAAGTTGAAGAATGTAAGCATTCATTCCAGCCCGGAGGCCGTTACCCAAATTGGTGAAGGATGCGAGTTGGTGAATGGGATAATCAGTGAAGGATGTACGGTTTTTTATGGCGTGAAAGCGGTTCGGTTTGTTATGGCCTCCCATTCGCAGTTAAAGTATGGTGCCCGACTGATCAATAGTTACCTGGGGTCCAATGCCACCATTTCCTGCTGCGAGGTATTGAATTCACTCATTTTTCCTGCCCACGAACAACACCATAACAATTCGTTTTTATGTGCAGCCCTGGTACAAGGGCAAAGCAACATGGCGGCCGGTGCCACCGTCGGATCCAACCACAATTCCAGGAGTGCCGACGGAGAAATCGTCGCAGGCAGGGGTTTTTGGCCCGGACTCTGCGTGAGTTTGAAGCACAACTCCCGGTTTGCTACCTTTAACCTAATAACCAAAGGAGATTACCCGGCGGAAATGGATATCCCCCTCCCCTTTTCCCTGATCAGCAATGACGTTCACTGCAACGAACTGGTCATCCGGCCAGCCTACTGGTTTCATTATAACCTGTATGCGCTTGCCAGAAACGCCTGGAAATACAACGACCGGGACAAGCGTACCCAACGGATACAAACACTGGAATACGACTACCTCGGACCAGACAGCATGACAGAGGTTTTCCGGGCAATCGGCCTGCTTGAACGACTGTCCGGTTTGGCATGGTATAAGGCGTATTTTCCGGAAGCGCATCCCGAAGAAGAAGTGCTGCGAAAAAAAGGGCTGGAATTGCTATTGGACGAAAACTCTGTACTCGAAGAGCTACATGTGCGGGCAGACGCATGGGAAAACAGCAAACGTGCGGTCCGCCTCGTGAATACCCGAAAAGCCTACCAAACGTACAGGCAATTAATCGCTTACTACCCCATTAAATGCCTGATGGAAAGTAGTACGGCCAACCCGCCCGTAAGTTTTTCAAGCGTTCAACCGTTTCTACCAAAACCAAGCCAGACCTTCAATTGGATCAACATGGGAGGCCAATTGATCCTGGAAGCCGACGTGAACCAGCTCATCGAGCAGGTAAAAAACGGGGAAATTTCCGGCTGGAAGCAGGTGCACGACAGGTACGAGAGTCTGGGGAAACGCTACGAAAAAACCAAGACCCGGCATGCCTTTTTCCTTGCCTTGCAAGATCATAAAGCAGCTTCAACTCTTCTGGACAGTCCGTTGCTAAAACAACTACTGGAAAATGCAAAAGTCTTCCGTGCATGGCTATCAGAACAGGTTTACCTTTCCCGAAAAAAAGACTACGAAAACCCCTTTCGAAACATGGTCTATCAGAACCCTGCCGAAAGGGACGTGGTGCTGGGATCCCTTGACGAAAATGGCTTCATACGAAAAGATCGGGAAGAATGTGAGGAGTTTCACCGGAAAATAGATACCTGGCTGTCCGTACTTTAAATTAAACCTACTAACCCGCTTGCAGGAAAGGAAGGCGTTCGCCAGGAACAGCTTTGGCTATCGGAAATTCCAAACGGATCGTTACTTTGTTTCGCCGGTAGCAAGGCATTTCAGAAAATCCTGAATGAAACATGCTTGCTAAAACCAGGTGCTCGCACCGTTCTAGTGACAACAAAAGCTTTGGAGACCGGGACAAGCCGCATGAAAATGTTGGTTGGAAAAACAGCGCGTTTTGGACGATCTATTTCTTAGGGCTGGTGGTTTTTTATTTGAATTATTTGTGCTAAATTATCCTGTCATGGTGTTGATAACGACTAAGATAAAAACACATGCCCAAAAAATCTCCATTAGCGACATTGATTCTATTCCTCGGTTCGGTCCTGTTTTTCAGTCAACTGCATGCACAACCCTGCCCTGAAGTCATGTTGCAACCGACTGAAGCATCCAACTACCTGGAAATCCGGGCTTCCGATTCAGAGAATATACGAATTCCCATACCTGAAGTACGGGTATTCCCGGGAGGAAAAGAACGGATATACTTATTGCTTCCGGATATTGTTACTTCCCTTGCCACGCCGATCATCCAATGGAACGAGCTGGTATTAAAAAAACCGCTGAACTCAACGGCAAACTGGCAGGGATCCCTGGATAGGGCTGCCTTCTTCGACACCAGCTGCCTTCCCCGCTTGGAAGCTGGAAATTTTGGAGATGCACGTTCGGAAGATAATTTTCTGTACGTTACCGAAAACAACCGGGTCACAGTGAAAGGTACGGTTTCTTTTGCCGAGATGGACGGTAGACAACTGCTGCTACATTTGGATGTGGCCGGACAGGAGATACCGAGTCCGCTGATCAACGATCTGGACGGAGAACTCTATGTCAAAAACGACTCCCTCACCATCACTTCCGGAGAAATCAGCTATTTCCCCAACGAGTTTCGCCTGGTAGGCGCTGGCTTTGCGGAAGGAAAAAGCCTGAACCAACGTTTTGAATTTGAAGTCAGCGGCTACACCGGGTTACCAGGGGTTTTTGTGGTAAACGAGGGAACCGAAGGGCAAGATGCGTTTTTCATCTATCGGATTGCAGGGGAACCGGACAAAGAAATTACGGTGAAGAAATACGCCCCCGGAGCTGGAATGCTGGCCTCCGATTCCTTTTTTGAACCGATTCCCTTTCAGATTGATGCGCTGGATTTTGACGAATTGGCCCTACTTGGTACCTACCATAGTACGGCAGTCCTGATTGACCCAAAACCGGTAGCCATTGAATTACCGCTGCAAAACCAAGCCTTTAAAGGGATTTCGCCAGACATTCGTCAAGTCAAAAGTTTCTCTGAACCGCTCCTCCTGTCGCCGGAAACCTGGGAAAATGACGTTACACTGTTCGTTGAAAATTTGCCGGTATGGAACCTACAATGGAACGAACTAACAGACCCGGAAGAAGGAATAAAAAAAATCACCCTGCAACGGCGTACGGAAGAAGAAAACCGCGAGGAACCTGAAATCAGACAGCGACTGAGTTACCAGCAGGTGGAGCGAATTAACGAGGGCTTCATGGAGATTTTCGAAACTTTTGACGAAACCAAGGATACCCTGTCGCTAAAAACATCGATTTTAGCGCTTTTTGACGAGAACAAACTTGCCACAACTGCTACCGAAGCGGACTCGTTTGAGGATTTTCTGGTAACTACTGTTAGCGCCTTCCGGGAGGCAGAAAAATACGCCCTGTATACCAGTTCCGGAGAATCCGTACCTGCGTTGGACGCAAATGCGATCGCTTTATTGCCCGTCGCCTTGCAGGTCGACCAGGAAACCGGCTTGCCGCTATCCAGGTCCTTTTCCTACAAAACGACACGCATACAAATTGATTACGAATCAGACAGCATTCTGCTTACCCTAACCAACGAACGCCAGGGAACACAACGGCTAACCGTACCCAATGCGGCCCTGCTTGACATTTATCAGTTTTTTGGAATTCTGACGCAACTGCCACTTGCCAGTAAGTACCAGGCAAATCTTGGCTTTTTTGACCTAATGCCGGTCGAAAAATCCCATTTCGGTGTACCTGGCTCTGAACGAGTCCTGGCAACGCCAACCTACGTTCATACCCGCATACGGGTGGTGGACGAATTGACTTATCAGGGGACGCCCGCCTTTAAATTGGATGTGCAGTTCAACGGTCTCTCCAACCCTTTCTTTGCCGAAAGCTATGAGGAGGATTTCACCGGCACCTATTATGTCACCCAATCCTTTCCGCATACCATTATCAAAGCCACCTTCAATCAGGGATTAACCCTTCAATCCGAATAACCCACCATGTACCGAAGCCCATTTAGAAAAAGCAGCTTTAACAACCCGCTCATTTCTTCCTTTTTAGTTGCCTTGAGCCTTATCGTTTATGCGGCCTGTCAGCCAGCGGTTATTGAGCCAGACGAAAACGAGCTTTCACAAGCGATGCAAAACGGCTACCTGGCCCATGAGGGGTACACGCGCAGCCTTTCCTTCGTTAACGACTGGCTTGCCCATGCAGATCCCGAAACGGGATTAATACCTAGAAACCTTCGCGAAAGTGCAGATATCTGGAATGCCCAGGATGCGGCAGCAGACAATTACCCCTTTATGGTTATGACGGCATCCATTTTGGATAAATCGTTGTACGAAGGTCGCCTTGCAGCGATACTGGAAACCGAAAAACGGCTTACCAACCGGCTGGATCGCCTTCCCGACACCTATTCCTTTTCAAAAAAAGGATTTGACCGGGCAGAGGTAAACAAAGATGCCATCATTTTTGGCGCCTCGGAATACGTTAAAGATGGATTACTTCCCTTGACCGAATACATCGGACAAACCCCCTGGTCCGATCGCATGCGGGATATCCTGGACGATATCTGGAAAAATGCCTCTTACGAAACGCCTTACGGTAGAATCCCCTCACTGAATGTGGAGGTAAACGGGGAACTGCTGCAAGTACTTTCCAGGGTTTACTGGATGAGCGGGGACAAAAAATACCTGGAATGGGCCCTGCGGCTGGGAGATTATTACCTGCTGGACGAACACCATCCCACAGATGACTTCGAAATACTTCGCCTTCGCGACCATGGCTGTGAAATTGTATCCGGACTCTGCGAACTATACCTCACTACCGCCCATACCGATGAAGGCAAAAAGAACGCCTATCAACCAGCAATTTACCGAATGCTGGATCGGATTTTGGAAGTAGGTACCAACGAACACGGGCTTTTCTACAATCAGATCAATCCCCAAACGGGGGAGATTCTGGACGAAGGGATCGCCGACACTTGGGGATATACGTTTAATGCCTACTACAGTGTATACCTGCTCGATCAATACGAGCCCTACCGGCAGGCGGTAATCCGGGCCTTGGAAAACCTCGACCAATATGCCTACTACGACTGGGAACGGGGTAGTTCGGACGGCTACGCAGATGCGATCGAAAGTGCGTTGAATTTGTACAACCGCGAACCACTGCCGGAAACCAAGGCATGGATCGATAGTCAAACCCAGCACATGTGGTCACTTCAGGATTCCGCATACCGACCGGACACCGAGTCGTACCGGGGAAATGGCATCATCGAGGGTTGGCACGGAGATGGTAATTTTGCGCGAACAACCCTAATGTATTGCTTGTGGAAAACGCAAGGGGTAACAGCCAAGCCCTGGCAGCCCGAGCTTTACCTGGGAGCAGTCGCCAGGGACTCGGGAGTTTTGGTTTCCCTGCTTAGCGAGGAAATCTGGGAAGGAAAAATTACATTTGACCGAGCCAGACATCGGCATATTTTTCAATTGCCCTTAGATTATCCCCGCATCAACCAACTTCCAGAATGGTTTGTGGTGGCCCCCGATAAAAAATACCGTGTTACTTTTCCCACAGGAAATACTTCCAGCACCTACCTCGGCGAAGAACTACTGGAAGGATTGGCATTAAAATTAGAAAAAAACCAGCAAATATCTCTGATCATTCAGCCCTTAGAACACTAAAGACCATCTCTTTCCCTATACCAGAACAGCAGATCCACTATACGCGCCCCTCCAAACTTCCCCTGGATCCGCTCCCTCAATTGTTCAGCAGCCTTGGCAACAGGGAGGTTTGGGTATACCCGATCACGTAGATAATGGGTCAGCTTGAGTACCAGAAACCCGTCGAACCACTGCCAGAATTTCTTTAAAAAAGAAGCTTTCGAAGTGGACTGCTTTTTTATTGCCAACACCCGATCGGTAAAGCCCACCGTCCGTAATACTTCACGAACTGGTTCGGGAAGGTTCCACTCCTCCGGATCTGCTTCATAAAGCAAGGGAATCTGCCTAAAAAATGCTTTCAAACAGCCGTAGCAATCGGGATGATAGCTTGTTTTCGATGCTATGCCTGCCATCAAATAATCCATCTGTGCTTTGCCGGTACCAAAGGGAACCCGGTCGGATGCGCGGCAGGACGGATACACCCGGGCGTCCAGGTAGGCAAACGTAGCGACCGGTAATAGCTTGTGCATGAAATAAAAGTCTTCACCTGCTTTCCGGGTATTCATCCCGCCCGAGCGGGCATAAGTAGCCGCGCGCACCGCCATGCAGGAACCGACGGTATGCCGGGCAAAGGGATAGCCCGCCCAGATCAATCCTTGAATGTAGCACCGAAGGTGAAGCTCGTACTCCATGATGCCAGCAGCCAGTTTGGGATTGGATTCGTCCGCATACCTATGTTCGAATTGAAAGTGCGCCAACTCCAGCGCAGGGTTTTCAAAAGCCTTTTCGGCGGCCAAAAAATAGTCCTCAGAAACTTCGCAGTCGGCATCCAGGCAAAGGATGGGGCCGTTTTTGTCAAGCTTTCCCCATCGGTGAAGTGCTTCGTCCATTCCAAGTTTCCTGGCAAGACCGGCACCTGCTTTTTTTTGGTGCAGGGATTCCTCGCGAATGATTTTTACGGAAAGAAAATGCCCGGGATGCCTGTGCTTCCACTCCTCAATTTGCCGGACGCATTCTTCGTTGGTTTCCAGGTCGATGCTCGCTGCACCTTCCGGAGCATTTACGACGCAAACCACTTCTACCATTCCACCAGGTGCCTGGCAATTGCCCAGTGAGTCCAACGTGCGTTGGATCGCCGGCTCCTTGTACGCTGGAATGACCAGTACCAATCCCAGTTCGGGCGAGGGCATGTCGTTAAAATAGGGTGCATTTACCGAAAAACGGCCGGTATAGGTGGCGATGGTGGATTGTAGCGAGGGCATGGCGGGTTGTTCGTAATCGACCCGAAAAATACGAAAAAGCAGCAACAGGTCCCGAGGGAATTTCCGGTGGAGTCAGTAAATTGAAAAAGTTCTTGTATTTTTGACTGATGGCAACACTTGAAATACGTCCATGAAATATTCCATTGAGTTAAAAGTAGCTTCTTCACAAGCCTGGCTGGATGCGGTCATGGCTGATTTTGATGCCTTTTTGCAAGACCATGCCGACTGCGAGCGAAAAGCCGCTGCCATGGCGACTTCCCTGATTGCCAAATATCCCGACCGCGTAAAAATCATCCCAGACATGATCGAAACGGCAATCGAAGAATTGGAACATTTTCATCAGGTATTCGCTATGATGCAGCGAAAGGGGATTCCGTTGAATAAGGAAATGAAAGAAGATCCCTACATCAAGCGACTAACACCACTCAGTCATGGGGGAACCCAGGAAAGCAGGTTTCTCTCCCGCATGCTACTGGGCTCCATCGTGGAATGCAGGGGATGCGAACGATTTCGTATGGTCTCGGAGGCGCAAAGCGACGAGGAACTGAAAAGATTTTACAAAACCCTCTGGACCTCGGAGGCAAAGCACGGGAACATTTTTGTAGCCCTCGCCTTAGAATACTTCGACGAAAAAACGGTTTACGACCGCCTGCACGAGATGATGGAGTTTGAAGGAAAGGTCGTACAATCGCTGCCCATTGCTCCAGCCCTGCACTAATCCGCGTCTTAGGATTGGTTTTTGCGTTCCGGAGGTATTGATTCTTTCTTTTCATCCAATTTTCGCTGGACGATATCCGCAGGGTATTTCTGCGTTAGCTCTCTGATTTCGTAAGAAAACTCGCTATAAAGGTCTTTCCAGATCGCTACCTCCTCTTCGGTATAGGTATAGAAGCCACGTCCGTTTGCAATGCCTTTTCCTCCCGCATCCACGATGTCATTGATAACCTTTCCTGGAGCAGCATCATTGTTTAGGGTGGGAAAAAGGTCCTTCATTACCTTCCTGTAAGAGGCAATTCCGGTAAAATCCATCCAGCGGAACACCCCCATCATGGGAAGAAAATATCCGGCAACATTTCTACAGGCACGATCCACGTCTTCCACAGATGCATAGTCCTCCTCCACCAAATGCATGGCTTCCCGGTACATCGCATACATGAGCCGATTGGCAATAAATCCCGGAAGGTCTTTTTTCACCAATACAGTTTCCTTTTGCCACAATTCTCCCAGATCGTACAGAAACTGGGCCTTTTCCAAATCGCTTTCCGCTCCGCAGATTACTTCCAGGAACCGGGTGGTGTAGGCCGGCTCCATCCAATGCAAGCCAAAAAACCGGTCCGGATGACTAACAAACTGTTGCAATTCGGAAATGGGAATGGCCGAGGTATTGGTGGTAATCAACGTTTCTTCCGACACGATTCCATCCAGGATTTGAAAAACCTCTCCTTTCAGGGTTTTGTCTTCTTTGATGGATTCGATGACCAGGCTGCAGTGTTTTAAGTCGGATAGATCAGCAGAAGCAGAAAAGTACTTCAAATAATCCGATGCTTCTCCCTGAATCAGTCCTTTTTCGAGGGCCAGTTTGAAGTGGTCTTTTACTCGTTTGGCACCATCATCCAGCGCTCCGGGAACCAATTCAACACCTGTCACCGGGTGCCCGGCCATTAGCATACACGCGGCTATGCTGCTTCCCATAAGTCCAAGACCAATAATCCCAACGGGAAATTCTTTCGGATCAAAATCAGTTGACATGCGTTCGTAGTGAAAGGTGAAAAAAAGAAGGTGATACCGCCTTCTTTATAGATTTACAAGTGAACCACTTTTCCCGTTCTCACCGATTCGTCACAGGCAAAGGCAATGCGCAAGCTATTGACGGCATCTTCCATGTGATCGTTCAGGTCGGTATCCTGGTGAATGGCTTCCAGAAAGTACTCCTGCTCCCGTTGGCATAGTGCATTGTGATCGGGTTCGTCCCGGAGATCAATCCATTCATCTTCATGGGCAAAGGCTTCGTTGGCATCCAGTTCGGAACGATGGTACAGCAAGGATTCCGTTTTGGTATGTGCTTCAATGCTATCGGATTTACCGGATCCTCCGGCTTCTCGTGCCACGATGGAAACGGATCCGTTTGGACCAAACACGTCTTTCACAAAAAAAGCGGTTTCGCTGACCATGGGTCCCCAACCGGCCTCGTACCAGCCCACCGAGCCATCTTCAAAGCGAATCTGCAGGTTGCCGTAATTGTAGTTTCCCTCCGGGATTTCTTCCGTTAACCGGGCACCGATGGCATACACCTGCACCGGCTTAGACCGGGTCATCTGACACATCACGTCGATGTAATGCACGCCGCAGTCCACAATGGGACTCAAGCTTTTCATTAAGTTTCGGTGAAGGGTCCACATTTTTCCCTCACTTTGTTGATTCAGGTTCATGCGCATCACCAGCGGCTTACCCAATTCCTGGCTCACCGAAATGAATTTCATCCAGGAAGGGTGGTGCCGAAGGATATAGCCCACGACCAATTTCTTGTGGTTCTTTTTGGCGGCGTTCACCACCCGCCGGGCACCCTCCACGGTATCCGCCAGTGGCTTTTCGACAAAAACATGACAGCCTCGTTCAAAAGCCTCGACCGCAAAGGTCTCGTGGGTATCCGGATAGGTGGAGATACTGACTGCATCGGGTTTCGTGGCATCCATTGCCGCATAATAATCATCAAAAAGCGGATAGCCCCCACCCAATTTCTCATTCAGCACCTCCTTTGTTTTCCCTCCGGAAACCAGGCCTACTATTTCAAATCCATCCAGTTGGTGGTAAGCCAACGCATGGGAAGCACCCATATTGCCGCAACCCACTACTAAAATCTTTATTGGTTTTTGGGTCATGATTTGTTTGTTTTATGACTAGTTTCGTTTCCCTGTATAATCTCGTTTGTATAACCGATTCTAAGTTAAAAAAATATTCCCTGAAGCAAGGACCTTTGCGCTATTTCTTTGACAAAGGGTATACCGCAATTTCCTTGAACGCAATGGAAGCCCCCTCAGACTGTACCTGAATCCGCCCAAATTCCGGAAGCACCTCCTTTGCAAAATTTACGAGGGTACCATTTAGGTAAACGGCCACTTGCCCTTCCCAGGCCTGTATTTCCAGTTCGTTCCATGCGCCTACCCTTCTTTCAACATCCTCCTTACCTCGAAAACCAAGGGTATCGGACCACTGGGGGGATCTGCCAAACCAGTTGATCCGCCCACCATGTACGCGTTCGTATTTTCCCTCCGGAGCAAAATACATGGCATTGCCCGGATCTTTGCGCACCACCGGCGCGCTGAGTCCAAAAGCAGTGGAACCGTCTCCTACCACGATAAAATCGCCGGTACCTCCTTCGATAATCTGTACTTCTATTCCGTGCATCCAAATCCCGTTATAGCCGCCATCCTGGCCTTGCGAGTGAATCAGGATCCCACTATCCCGTGCCTTCGCCTTTCGATCCCCGTAGGTAGGACCTGACCAGCGAAAAGTAGCTTTCAAAATAAAATTATCGTACGGGTTTTTCGTCGTGATGCACCCCCACTCCTCTCCGCTGATATGCAACAACCCATCATCCACCCGAAATACCTGCAATGGATCCTGATCCCTTCCCCTACCTTGAATGAAGGTGTACCAGGCGTCCAGATTTTCTCCCGCAAACAAGGGAATACCCGTCCCTCGCTCCCAATCGGTTGGGCTGGGGAGGGGTTGACCAAAACTGGCAACGACAGCAAACAAGGAAATAACTGCGAGTACGGATGAAAAATACGTTGGTTTATTCATAGCTGGGTCTAATTTTTTCTGGCACGGGTATACATGCCGTCTGGTAAGGATTGCAAATAAAGCATCAAATCACTTAATTCCTGAATATCCATGGCATTTTCCAAACCGGCCGGCATTAAGGATTGGGAGACAGGGGATAAATTTTCCACGTCTTCTACGAGAACAAACCGCGATACATTGGGGCCCAATGCTATTTCGTACCTTCCTGCTTCGAAGGTTTGGATAATCCCCGTCAGGTTTTGACTTCCGGTGCGAAGGGAAACCGTTTCGTACTCCCGTGCAAAACTGGCAGAGGGGTAAACGATGGCTTCCAGAATATCGTGCCGGGAACGAATTTCTCCAATGTTCGTCAAATCCGGACCAAAAGTACCTCCCTCACCGGCGACCGCGTGACAGCTGCTGCAGGTTCCTTTACCATAAAAAACCGCCCTTCCCCTGGAAACATCTCCGGACAGCAAGTCGCTTTCCAGTGATTCCAGGGCAATCAGACGATATTCCTGGGTGCGCTGCACACTGTCCACAATCGCCGATTCGTTTTCGGCAAAAATCGTTTTTACCCTATCAAGAGAGAGCCTGTCCCACTCTTCCTTACGCTGCAACAAGCTTTGCTCCAATGCATTCAACGGCGCTACCTGCTCCACCCCATGGAATAGCTCCAGCACCACCGGCACATTTTCCGAAGACACCTCCGGGAAAATATGCTCCAAAATCCAGTCCAGGCGGTTTTGGTCAAGTTCAAGGTCTTTCAAAATCCGGCCAACAAGGGCGTGGTGCTGCCGAACTTCTTTTAGCAAAAGCTGCTGGGCAATCCAGTGAAATTCGGTGTCTTTAACTTTATCTCCCTGTGCCACCAGCGCCTGATAGGCCATCAGCCGAAGGGAAACGGCGGTTGCATCGTTCTGGGAAAGTGCTTTTAATTCTTCGGATAACTTCGTACTGTTGATTTGGGAGATCACGCGCAGGGTTGCCTCCTGGATGGAGCGATCCCCTTCCTTCAGATACAGGCGGAGGCTAGTGCCTAGTGCAGCCGAAGGGTCTTTGGGTGGAAAGGAAGCAAGTAGAGATAGTAGCCATTCTCCCCGCGGATTGCCCTGGTTCTCCCTCATCTTTTCAGAAAGGTACGCCTGCACAGGTTCCTGATCGATAAATACGGGCCAAAGATCCCGTATCCTATCCAGGTCCGGAACGGGTTGGGCAGTTTGTGAGTCCATAAACGAAATAAAGGCCTGGTGCCATTCCGGATGGTTTTTCAGAACCCAGGCCCCAGTTCGCTGCGCGGTGGTATCCGATGCGACCAAATAGGAAGCGATTGTTTCTTCTGCCAGCAAGCCGTTGTTTTTTTGATCCAGCGCGATGACTACCGCTTTGTTGAAGCCGGATGCGGCCAATTCCTCCAGAAGCAAGGACTCGTTTTTCATTTCAATTAGTGCATAAATAACAGCATGTTCGAAGTACCGATCCTCCGGGTACCGTTCTAAGGCCTGTAGAAGCGGTTGCGTAGCCATGGGATCCTCGATTTGGCCCAGTGCTACGGCCACCTGCCTGGCAAGTGGAAGGGAGCTAGCCTCTGCAAGTACACGAATCAGTTTATCCCTTGCGGTATTCACTTCTGCCATTCCCAACACCCGGGCGCTAGCGGTCCTTACCAGGTCACTCGGGTCGTCCAGCCCTGCGTGCATCGTATTCCAGGCTCTCGGGTTTTGGGTACGGAACAAAAGAAACACGGCATTCGCACGGACCGTTTCGTCCGGATGCGCTTGCATCAGGCTTTGTAAAAAGGGGATAGCGAGCAACGGTTGATGGAGCAGGTAATTCCCTGCTTTCTCAACCACTGCGGGTCGGGGATCTTCCAGCAGCTTTACCAACTGAGCCACCGACAATTGGGCCCAGGGAATGTCGTTTCCCCAGGGATCTGCAACTTCTCCGGAGCGATCTTTTTTTCGAATACGGAAGATCCCTCCCGGCACATCCGGTTTGGCGGTGCGGCTTAACGGGCAGCCCGAAATAAACCAGCCACCGGTATTGACCAACAGCAAGTTTCCATTGGGCTCCTGCAACACATCGGTCGGATGAAAGTCGGGCAGTCGGCTCTGAAAAAACGGCTGCGCTTCTACCCGAAAAGAGGCGCCTTCGGGTATCAGTTTGCTTTGGATGATTCTACCGGTATTGAATTCGGCGTGAAACAAATTGCCTTCAACATCCTCGGCCCAGCCCGATCCGTTATGCCGCATCAATCCGGAGGGAGAAACCCTGGCCATCCGGTGCATGACCGGCATCAATTCGCCCGTGCGGACCAGTTGATCCTCTGAAATAACAGGATGGGGTTTGGGATATACCCCATTTTCTACCCAATGCATCAGCGCATCCCGGTATCCCCCCTGCGGATCGGTAAAATAGGTCATGGTTCCCAATACTTCCCCGGAAGGCGTAAAAGCCAATTCAATCGCATTGTCGAAACCACCACCAGCAAATGACTGCAACTGGGTACCATTTGGCAGGCAACGCCATATACGCGCACCCTTCCCCTCAAAATGTACAAATTCCTTACTTAAAATATCAAATCCACGGCGGGCGTCCGCCAGGTATAACCAGCCGTCGGGCCCCATGAAAGGTCCACTCAGTATGGCCGCATTGTGATTCAATGTCCATCCGGAAAGCAGGACCTCCTCTTCATCCGCCACTCCATCCCCGTCGGTATCGGTAAACTTCACCAAATTCGGAGCATTGGTAACGATCAAGCTACCGTCCAGAAAAACGCCGCCCATGGGAAATGAAAGCGAATCGGCATAGACGGTTTTGTGCTCAAACAGCCCATCTTTGTCGTTGTCCGACAAAAGGAGGATGCGGAAGTCCGGATTTTCTTCGATACCAGAAGTGCTTTCCGTTTGTCCGCTGGATTCCATGACAAAAAGCCTACCCTGATCGTCGAAAACAGCAAACATGGGATAGTCCACCAAGCCAGGCAAGGTGGCTTCTTCAAGTACATAGCCATCGGGTAACACCCAGTCCTGCTGCCCACTACTGGAGGGGTCCCCACCGAAAAAACTGGCCCAAACCAAAAAAACCACCAGGGCCAAAACCAGCCAGGGCCAGGCGGGAATCCATTTTTTCCAGATAGTCCGCATCAGCGCTTTCAGGAGTTTTGATCATTAGCGCCCCGCTCTAACAAAAGCGGGAAAAACTGACCGGTCAATTTTTCTCCTGGCTCAAAAACAGGTACCCCGGCAAGCAATTCGTGTTCGGTATTGGAACGGGTTCCGTCGGCGAATACGTTCAAAACAAATGCTCTTCGGGACCTTTCGGATTTGTTTTCGTAAGAACCGTGCACCATAAGGGGATGGTGGAACGTACCGTAACCTTTTTCCATTTCGATGGGGACGGGACGAAATTCCTTTTTCTGTGCATCGGTCAGGTAATCCATCAATCCCTCCATGTCACCAGCCAATTCCGGCTTATCCAACAAGCCCCATCGATGACTTCCAGGCACGTAATAGACGCATCCGTTTTCGGTATCCGCGTCGTCTAACCCCACCCAGCAGGTGAGGTGTTGCATGGGTACGGAGCGTGTCCAGTACGCGTAATCCTGATGCCAGGCCACTACACCACCGTGTTTGGCAGGTTTGCAAAACAACTGGTCGTGCCAAAATCGCACTGACCGATCCCCCAAAAGCTGACTTGCCGCCATCACAAAGGCCGGATTCCACAAAACATCGTGAAAACCACTGGTAATGCGCCAATGGCCCAGGGAATGAAACAAGACGGTGTTGGGATCCGCCGATTCGTTGGACTTGAACTCGTAAAACAATTCGTTACCGGGATGGCTGGGATCGGTTAATTCTTCCAATTCTTTGGTTAACACATCCACCTGCCAGGGATCCAACAATTTGACATGAGATAAGTAGCCGTTCTCCTTGAAGAAAGCCACTTGCTCTTCCGAAAGGCGGTACTTTTCCCAATCTTTTTCTGTTTGGGGCCATTCAAATAGATCGGTGATCAACTTGTGAATCCGGGATAAATCGTTCGACATGGGTAACGCGTAAATTAGGGATTGGGTAATAAAGGTGCTATTTGATCCGGGGACGTAACGCCGGGAGGAAGTGGGGTCACCGTCAGGTTGCGAAAATGAATCGGTGCTCCTTCTGACTCCAGGCAGATATATCCTTTCTTCTGGGTTGACTGACGGATGCCGTTGACGAATTTTCCATTAACGGAAAGCTTGATCACGCCATCCACGCATACCACCACGTAGGTATTCCATTGGCCTTTTCCCAGGCAACGGTTTTCGATGGATTTACTGCGGGTGCCGCGTGGATTGTCGGGAACGGTCTCCACACCACCCACGCCAAAGAGCTCTCCGTGTACGTAGGCAATGGGCGGCAACTCCCCATCCGGACGTTTATTTTGGTTGACCCAATCCAATTCCAGCATTTGTACTTCCACTCCATCGGGCAACCGGTTTTCGCCAGGTACTGCACCGGACCAGACAAAGCTGCCGGAATTTCCACCGGCTTCCATGTGTTTCCACTCCACATACATGACGAAATTTTCGTATTGCTGCTCGGAACGGATCACGCCGATCGGTAAACCTTCGCATACCAACTCCTCCCCCTCAAAGCGCCAGGTAGCCGGGCCCGTATTGACATCCCTCCAACGAATGGATTTTTCTTGTGTCGCCTTTCCCTGAATCAATGCATTGAGGTCTTGCTCCTTTCCAAATTCAAATAGAAAATCCTGCGCCGGAAGCGTGTATGAAATAAATAAAAGGGCAAATAAAAGTAAGGGGGTTTGTTGTTTCGTATTCATAAAATTGAGTTAGAAAATCGTCAAATGCTACACCACTTTGGTAATACCCGGTACGGCGATGGGCGGAACGTCTACCACCAGGTCCCATCGGTAATCGTCAGCGGCGGGGCCCAATTTATGCTCGCTATTCATTGCCTGTTCCCAGGTGATGGTTTGTCCGCTATAGCCGACCATTCTTCCCAAAATGGCCAGCATGGTACTATTTGCCATCAACTCTCCCTCATTCATGGGTTGGCCGGCCCTGATGGAGGCAAAAAGTTCTTCGTGTTGGGTCTCGTAGGGGTTGTTGGATTCGCCTTTGTAATCCCAACGCTCGGATCCCATCGTGGCATGAATTCGTTTACCTACATCCACGGAAGCAAACCCTTCTGTACCAGCTATGTCTACCTTATTGGTATTGGAACAGCCTTTCTGTTGCCGACTAAAATGAACGCCTTTGATGTTGTTTTCGTATTCGTATTCGATGGCAAAGTGGTCGTAGATATTGCCCCACTGTGATTCTGTGCGGGATTGCCGGCCGCCGGTACCCGTGGCTTGGATCGGCAAACGGTCGCCGAGTGCCCAGGACATCATGTCCAGGCTGTGAACCATCATCTCCACGATGTAATCTCCCGACAGCCAGTCGTAATAGTACCAGTTCCGCAATTGGTACTCCATCTCCGTCCAATTATCCTGCCGGGGTTTGTACCACAAGCCCCCGCCATTCCGTGCGGTAAAAACCGAGGTCACTTCGCCGATTTCCCCATCCAAAATTCGATTGAACAGGGCGCGTTTGGGAAAATCATACCGAAAGGTAAATCCGGATACCACCGACAAGCCTTTCTCTTTGGCTTTCCTGGCCGAAGCCAAAACGCTGCGTACACCTGGAGCATCGACTGCTACGGGTTTTTCGCAAAATACGTGCTTACCAGCGTCTACGGCTGCTTTGAAATGCGCCGGACGGAAGGCAGGTGGCGTCGTAAGGATTACCACATCCACCCCTGCATCCAATACTTTCTGGTAGGCATCAAATCCCACAAACTTCTGTGCATTCCCGACTTTGACTTGTTCGGGATTTATCTTTTTCAGCGATTGATAGGACTCTTCCAGGTAGTCGGAGAAAATATCCGCCATGCAGGTAAGTTCGGCGTCTTTATCCGCCTTCAGCGCTTGGGCAGCAGCTCCGGTGCCCCTTCCTCCACAACCGATAAGTCCCACTTTCAATGGTTCCCTACGGGCAGCATACCCTTGCCGAATAGAAAAACCCATGGGAAGCACGGCGCTGCCAATGACTGCCGTGCCCGTGGATTTAAGAAATGTTCGTCGGTGATTGTTTTTATTCTCCATAATTCACTACCTCTGTTATGTTGGCCTGTTGGCCCATATATTTTCAAAATCAAGCGTAAAATACGATATGTCTTTTCAAGTTCAAACAATTTTTCTACCAAAAGCCCGGGGAAAAGAGATAAAAATATTTGCGCTTGTTATCAAACGACAAAAAATAATATCTTTGAACAAATTGACAATAAGCCTTCATGCAAACTAATTCGCCGGCTATCGCCACTTCACTTTCGGATCTGATCGAAGCGCTCAAAGGAGAGGTATTGACAGACTCTTTTTCGCTGGGCATGTATGCCACAGATGCCAGTATTTACCAAATTTTTCCATTAGCGGTTGTTCTACCCAAAGACGAAAGCGATGTGAAAAAAGCCCTGGAATGGGCCAATAGCAATCAGGTCACCATTTTGCCCCGTGGCGGCGGCACCAGCCTCGCCGGCCAGACAGTCGGCAATTCGCTCGTGCTCGATTTTTCCAAATACATGGACCAGACCCTGGAAATCAACACCGAGGAACGATGGGTACGGGTGCAGCCTGGCAAGGTTCGGGATGTTCTAAACGACGAGTTGGCACCTCTTGGGCTCCATTTTGCCGTAGATCCAGCCACCTCCAGCCGGGCAAATGTTGGAGGAATGGTCGGTAATAATTCTTCGGGAACCAAGAGTATTCTCTACGGAAAAACGGTGGACCATGTACTGGAAGCAAAAGTACTGCTGGCAGACGGAACCGGTATGCATCTAAAAAATACAGATGCGGAAACCTATAGGCAAATAGCCCTAAAAGGCAGCCGGGAAGGGGAAATCTACCGACGATTTAAGGAAATCATCGACAAGAACAGCGCCTTGATCGAACAAAAATTTCCAAAAGTCATGCGGCGGGTTGGAGGCTACAACCTGGACGAATTCATACATACCGAGGATTGGAACCTGGCAAAATTGATCACGGGAAGCGAAGGTACGCTGGCCACCACCCTGGAACTAAAACTCAACCTCGAACCGCTGCCTTCTTTTAAATCGGTTTGCGTACTCCATTTTGCAGAGTTGTTGGATGCCGTTGGGGCGGTAACGAGCATTTTGCCGTACCAACCCTCAGCTGTAGAGATCTTGGATAAAATCGTGGTGGACCTAAGTCGCGAAAACCTCACCACCAAGCGGCATTGCCATTTTATCCAGGGAGATCCAGCTGCCATCCTGATCGTAGAATTTTACGGAGAAACCTTGTCGGACGTAATGGACCGACCCACCCAAATGATCAAGGAGTTGCAGGAAAAGGGCCTGGGATATGCCTTCCCGTTGTTTCCTCAGGGGCCAGAATACGAAGACGTATGGGTGGTGCGAAAAAAAGGACTCGGCCTGATGCTGGGAATTAAAGGCAAGAAAAAGCCCCTACCCTTTATAGAGGATGCCGGAATCCCTACGCAGCACCTGCGGGAATACATTGATCGTACCCTACAGATCTGTAAAAAACACCAGACGGAAGTAGCCATGTATGCCCACGTAAGCGTGGGGGTTATCCATGTACGACCCATACTGGACCTGCGGGACCAAGCGGATATCGAGCGCCTGGAAGCCATCGCGGAGGACACCTTCCAGTTGGTCATGGAGTACGGAGGGTCCTGGAGTGGGGAGCACGGAGACGGCCTCGTTCGAAGCCCGTTTAACGAGCGCTTTTTTGGCGCGGAACTGTACCAGGCCATGATTCAGGTCAAACGCCTCTTTGACCCGGAAAACCGCATGAACCCTGGGAAGATCGTAGAAGCGGAGCCCATGTCACGAAACCTTCGGTATGGGAATCGGTACCAGGATCAGGCGGTAGAGCCTGTCTTTCATTACCGATCCGAGCAGAGCTTTCAGGAATCGGTCCACATGTGCACCGGAGTAGGCGAATGCCGCAAATTACTCGGTGGCACCATGTGCCCCAGTTTCAAGGCTACCCGGGACGAAGAGCATACCACGCGTGGTCGGGCCAATGCCCTGCGAATGGCCATGTCGGGCCAATTGGACGAAAAAGGGCTGCGCAGTGAACGCCTGCAGGAGACCCTGAGTTTGTGTCTGAGTTGCAAGGCCTGCAAATCCGAATGCCCCAGCAACGTGGACATGGCCAAAATGAAAAGCGATGTGATGCAATGGTATTACGACGCCAATGGCGCCAGCCTGCGGGACAAAATGATCCGGGATGCAGCCGGCATGGCCAGGCGCTTTTCCGGCAAACTGGCCAAACCGATCAATTTCCTGCAATCTTCTCGCTTGTTTCGGAAAAGCCTGGAAAAAATCGCCGGATTCGATAGCCGGCGAACGCTCCCTGCCTATGCCTCGGAATCATTTTCCAACTGGTTTGAGAAAAACGGCGGAAAGCAGAAAAAAACGGGGAAAAAAGTGGCCCTTTTTGCCGATACTTACCTGAACTACCACGAACCCTCCATTGGCAAGGCAGCGGTAAAATTACTCAACGATTGCGGATACGAAGTCGTGCTGGCCAACGTGGGCTGCTGCCAGCGACCCAAGATATCCCATGGTTTCTTGAGAGACGCAAAAACAGAAGGAAAACCAACCGTGGAAAAGCTACTCGCATTTATCGATCAGGGCCTTCCTGTGCTGGTGTGCGAACCGAGTTGTGCCTCCGCATTGAACGATGACTTTCCGGATTTATTCGATGAAAAAGAAGTAGCTGACAAACTAACCAAAAACGTACTCATGATTGATGTTTTCCTTGCCAGGGAAATGGAACGGGGAAATCTGAATGTTCGCTTTCGCAGCAAGGGAAAAGGGCTGCAGATTCACGGTCATTGCCACCAAAAAGCGCTGTATGGGACCCAAGCAATGAAAAAAACCCTGGGAGAACCGGCATCCTGCACCGAAATTCCTTCCGGATGCTGCGGCATGGCGGGCTCCTTTGGCTACGAGAAAGAACATTACGCCCTGTCTCAAAAAATCGGAGCCGAAGTTTTGTTTCCTGCCATCCAAAACGCCCCGGAGGGAAGCGAACTAGTCGCTTCCGGCTTTAGCTGCAGGCACCAGATTGATCACTTTACCGGAAAGCAGGCAAAACACTGGGTGGAGTGCGTGGAAGTGATTCCCGAATAGGCGTTTGGCGCTGGACATTCCCTTTCCTACACCCAGGCGTAGCAATACCCGATTGGTAGCAGGAAGTGGGTTCGGCGGGACTCCATCCGCCTACCGCTACCCTGCCCGATAAAAAATCTACGCGAGGAAATGGCCGAAACCAGACGGTTTATTTTATTTTTACCAGAATTACCCATTAAAAAATACACCAAATAATCCAACCTATACATGAATACAATCCCCCAGCACGCACCCCGAATCCTCTCCATCGATGCCTTGAGGGGATTTGATATGTTACTCATCGTATTTGCCGATCGCTTTTTTGCCTCCCTGCATCGGGGCGCAGATACCGCATTTACCGGGTTTTTGGCCCGGCAATTTGAACACCCGGAATGGTTTGGTTCCACCTTTTACGATATCATCATGCCCTTGTTCCTGTTTGTAGTCGGGGCGGTCATTCCTTTCTCCCTGTCCCAGCGCATGCAAGAGCAAAGCAGCAAAGGACAGCTGTACCGTAAATTGCTCAAGCGCTTCGTTATTCTTTTTATCCTGGGTTGGATCGTGCAAGGCAACCTGCTGGCCCTGGATGCGGGGCAGTTTAAGGTCTTTAGCAATACGCTACAGGCCATCGCTGTGGGCTATGTAATTTCTTGCCTGGCCTTTATTCACCTAAGCCGAAATGGCCGCTACCTGTTATTTGTTGGCTGCCTGGTTGCCTATGCACTGCTGCTCACACTTCCGCAGGTACCGGGCCTAGGCAGAAGCACACTGCTTCCCGACCAGAATTTTGCCCTTTATGTGGACCGCTTGGTGTTTGGACGCTTTGACGATGGACTGCAATACACCTGGTTGTTGTCCGGTTTGGGCTTTGCTGCTACGACCCTTTCCGGTTTGTTTGCCGGCGAATGGATTAAATCCGAGATGCCGCGAGAAAAAGTAGCTCGCTACCTGTTCGTAGCCGGATTGATTGCTCTGAGTCTGGGACTGCTTTGGGGCATCTGGCATCCCATCGTAAAAAAGATCTGGACCAGCTCCTTTGTACTTGCCTCCTCGGGTGTTTGTTACCTGCTCCTGGCAGGCTTCTATTGGATTATCGACGTCAAGGGCAAAACAAGCTGGACCTTCCCGCTAAAAGTGATTGGCATGAATGCCATCACTGCCTATGTGCTTTCCCATGTCATTGATTTTCCGGCCATCGCCGATGATCTATTATTCGGTCTGGAACAATACGGCGAAAGCTGGTACCCGGTGTGGACCAGTATCGGCGGTTTTGCGATTTTGTATACCTTGCTTTGGTACATGTATGTCAACAAAACCTTTGTCAAAGTATAAGCGCTACAGCTTTCAATAAATGACTTCCCATGCGTTTACCTTTGCTATATCTCCGAACTGCAATCGTACTTATTGGGCCATTTTGGCTGCTATTGCGCACCGAAACCGTCTTTTCCCAGACCGAAACGACGGCCACCGGGGTATTGGTTTCTCCGGTGGAACTGGCCGAAATCAAAGCCAAAGCCGATCAGGGACTGGAACCCTATCGGCAAAACCTGCAAGAATTCCTTTCCTTTATTGATAGCCTGATGGCGACTTCTTCGGAATGGCAAGACCTTTCAGGGGAAGTGATCGTTTACGAGCGAAGTTCGTCCAGTCCCATTCAGCTGAGTTCGATCGGGGCGAAACTGGTGTACGGTACCGCACTCGCCTGGCACCTCACGGGAGGAGAGAAATATGCCCAAAAATCCCGCTCCCTGATTTTGGACCTTACCGATACCTATGGGTACCGAAATGACGCCGAACCCAGGTTTCACTGGGGCGCACAGGGCATTCTGAATTTGGCTCGGGGGGGTACACCTTATATGTACGCAGCGGACCTGCTGGAACCCTGGTCGGGATGGAGCAGAGAGGACAAGCTAAGCTATCAGCGCTGGTTACGGGATGTCATGTACCCCAAGGTGGCTTGGGCAAGTCGCTGGAGAAAAAACAACTGGGGGGTAGCCGGTTCGTTTTCGGCTGCACTTATCGCCTGGTACCTGATGGAGCATCCGCATTGGAAGCTGGAGGAAATAAGCCCCAAGCCGCGAACGTTAAGTCCTGGCGAGGCCTTTGACGCGCACAATCGGTACCAAATCGGGCGATTGCTCACCACGGACGAATGGAAAATGGATGGAAAAGTAGCGCTGTGGGGAATTCTGCCGAATGGAGCCATTCCAGAAGAAATCCGGCGTGGGGACGATCCGATCGATGGCGACCACCTGGCCACTGATGGAAGCGGTACCCACTATACCATGACATTTATCGAACACCTTACGGCACATGCCGCCTTTCTTCATCGACAGGGCGACAATCGCTTATTCGACCACGTAGCGGCAGATGGCTCCGGTTCGCTCCTGCAGGCCTACTTGTTTGTCATCGATAATCCGATAAGATCGCACTGTTTCACCCCAAATCGAATCAACGCCCTGTATCTGGCCTACGATTATTACCGGCACCCGGCCATGTTAAACGCGCTTGATACCTGTGGCCCCGGCAATATCTCCGGACAGCGCCTGGCTCTCTTTGCAAAGCTCACCCGGCCCGTGGTGCACAAGTAAAACCTGGATCCGGATAGCAGAAAGTAGATAAATCCAATGTACTTTTACTAATGGTTCGTATCGTTTAGCTCCACATCCCCATGAAAAACCAGCGGAAAATCGATCGTTGCCTGAATTGTGGCCGAAGTCTGCCAGACTTTGAAAACTATTGCCCCGACTGCGGTCAGGAAAACAAGGACCAAAAGGTACCGGTAGGGGTGTTTTTGGAAGAACTGATTACAAGTCTCTTTAGTTTTGACGGAAAATTCATTCGCACACTTGGGGTTTTTCTTTTCAAGCCGGGTACGTTGACCCGTTCATTCAACTCCGGCCAACGAAAAAAATACACCCACCCGATTCGTCTGTACCTGATCTTTTCCCTTTTTTACTTCTTCATTATCGGTTTTATCATCCCAAAGGACATGGTGGATCGTATTCTCACCTCTCGGGAGATTTCGGCATCCGAAGAAATCCAGCAGGAAATTGAAGATAAAATTTCCGAATCGGAACGGGAAGAATTGACGAAGCTCCAACAAGCCGTAATAAAGGAAATTCCAAACACAAACCCGGATCATTCAGACAGTGTAGCCAACACGCTTTCCTGGAAAGAACTTCGGTTTTTATCCATTGACCCGGAGGTAAGCGTAGAAACCTTTTCGGACACCCTGGAAAAAAGCGCCTACGCCTTTGATTTGGGATTCAGTGCCGAAAAACGGCGGGCTTTCATCGCCAATTCCAACCTGTTTGTTTCCCAATCGGTAAAAAACCTACCATTGATGATGCTGGTTCTTCTGCCAATCTTTGCACTTTTTGTACATGTTTTGTACAGCAAGCGGCAGCATTTTTACATCGAAAACCTAATTTTGGGATTTCACCTGCATGCCTTTGCCTATGCGTTATACGGATTGGTCATTCTTATTAATCATACTTTCAGTATTCAAAACAATTGGCTTGCGGAAATCGCCTTTGTCCTGGTAACGACGTATGCCTACGTCGCGATCCTACGTCTATTCAAACAACACTGGTTTCGAACCCTAATCAAATTTTGGGTGTTGGGGATCGGTTATTTCTTGGTACTGCTTGCCGGAATGGGCCTTGAGCTGTATCTTTCCTTACTTTTGCTCTGATGCAGCCATTATTCCTGCTTGTACGTGGATAACAGCGCACAAAGGGGGTAGTTGCAGGCACCGACACGGTATTTGGGATCAAAGAATCCGGCCATTGCCATGGTTTCGTAGGATTTTTTCGGGTCATATGCCACGCCAGGTTGGTATTTTTCTATTCCGGCAGCCGCCCGCTCCCGATCTAATTTCACCTTGGTATTATTCCACTGCCGGTAAACTTCCTTCCCTTTGGCATAGGGGATGACGTAGTCCAGCGAACGGGCAACGGAAGCTCCCGATGGAGTTTCAAAATGAAAAAAAGCTCTTCCTGTCCCTGGGGTTTCTTTTTCAAGGGAAATGAAAAATTGTAAAAGTGGCTTTAAGCCACTTACATGGTAACTAAGTGCGTCCCGCTGGCGAATATCTACGCTTGTCCCGTCCGAAAAAAGGGCCTTTTCCAGGTAATGACGGGTCCGGGCCTCCGCCCAGGCAAGCAGCGTTTCGTCTTCGACCAGGATTCCAATGGTACCTACCAGATTGATACGCTTGGTTTCCCAGTTGTTTAACGGCACCCGATCGTTACCGATTTCGGCATCAGCGATCGTTTTCAGCCATTTCTCCAAAACAACTTTTTCTTGTGGGTTTAGGTGAGGTTTTAGAAAAAAATAGGAATAGACAACGGGGAGCAATTTGTTTTCATTAATGGGGTTGCCAGTGGCCGTAAGGGTTTTAGCCCAGCTAAGGCTGAAATCCCGCATTTTCTCGAAACTATGTTCGTCCGCAAACAGGGCATAATGCCAGTAAAAAAGCGCCATTTTGTCCATGTCTTCCAAATGCAGTAAGGTCTCCACTCGGGCGGGGTTATTGTCCAGCAGTCCCTCGTAGCGAATCTCGGCAGTTGGGTTGGGATTATCCAGCCGGATTGCCGACCATTCCTGTTCCAACTGATGTCGAAGCCCTGCTAACTCCCCGGCTTGTGCCAATTCTCGGATGGCTGCCGGATGGACAAGGGTACTAAATTCGGTGGAAATACCGCTAAGGGGAAACCAGCCAGGTGTAAATAAAAAAAGCAAAATCAAGGTCATGGTATGAATATACAGGTTTCGGAAACAATTTATCCATAGCGTTGCAGAAAATCTTTCTTGTAGCTCATCGGGGTCATCTTCATCTTTTCCTTAAATTGTTTGTTGAAATTGGACAGCGTATGAAAGCCACATTCGTAGCTGATCTCACTGATATTGATGTTTTCCCGCTGCAGCAATTTGCAGGCATGCCCGATACGAACCTCCGACAAAAAGTCGGAAAAGGACTTGTTCATTCGGGATTTAAAATACCTGGAAAACGAACTGCTACTCATATTGATTAGCCCAGCTACCTCTTCCAGTTTTACCGGGCGTTGAAAATGATCCATGACAAAAGCATATACGGTACTCATTCGGTCCTTTTCTGATTCTTTGTTGGTGTTCATGTATCCTGCCCGTACGATAGGCTGCACCTCAGTAGAGCGGGCTATGCGTAGCAAAATCTCCAACAGCCCAATAATCCGGTCCAATCCGTCCTTTTGTACCAGAGAAGCAAGCAAGGGTCTGAGTTCCTCATTGGTCGCTCCTAAAATTTCCAGGCCCATGCCCGCTTTTTCGAGGAGTACACGTAATTCTCCAAATTCTTCCTTCTGCATCAGTTCCTTCCCAATAAAATTTTCCGGAAAGTAAACGACGATTCCTTCGGTCAGCAGGTCGCTTCCTTTCTCAAAATATTCCTGGTCATTCCGCCAGAGATGCGGCAGGTTTGGACCGGTAAACACCAGATCGTTTTCTTTAAAAACCCGCATGTCATCTCCGACAAAGCGTGTACCTCGCCCCTGTCTGACCCAAAATAACTGGTATTCCGGATGAAAGTGCCAGTTTTTGTCAAAATTGGCTGCTACCAGCTCCCTGACCACAAAGGCGTTTTGTTCCGGAATGCGGGATTTTTGAAACGGCTTTTTCAATGAGTAATAAATTTATGCGCGTATTTTGGCTAAACTACAATAAAAATGACAAAAAACAGTAGGAATTAGGTAAAAAACAGTAAGAAATACACTTATAAATTCCCCATATTCGTACTGTGAAAATACCAAACAATAGCACCCAAACACGAATTACCATGAAACATTGTGGGTTAATCGCCATTGCCATCCTTTTCTGGATGGGCTGCGGTAACAAATCAACGGAAATTAGCCTTTCCGATGGCCCGAGACGGGCAGAGATCCTTTTCCTTGGGCACGAAAGCACCCATCACAATTCCGAAAAGTTAATGCCGATGCTCGCCAGGCATTTGTTTCAAAAGGGCATCAACCTGACCTACACGGCCGATCCCGAAGACCTCAACGCAGAAAATCTCCGCCTGTACGATGGGCTGATGATCTACGCCAATCACGACGAAATCACCGCCGATCAGGAAAAAGCGTTAAAAAACTATGTGGAAGGCGGCAAGGCCCTCATTCCTATTCACAGCGCTTCCTTTTGTTTCCGGAATTCGGATTGGTTTGTCGAAACCGTTGGGGGACAGTTTTCGTCCCACGGTACCGGGGACTTTACCGCTACGATTGTCGATGGCACGCACCCGATAATGGAGGGAATCGAAGAATTTGAAACGTGGGACGAAACGTATGTTCATGCCCAACTGAACGAAGACATGACCGTGCTTATGGAGCGTGTGGATGGAGAGCACCGGGAACCGTACACCTGGGTACGTGAACAGGGAAAGGGAAGGATATTCTACACTGCCTATGGCCACGACGAACGTACCTGGAGCCAGCCGCAATTTCAGGAGTTGGTGGCAAATGGGGTCCTATGGGCTATCGGCGATAACGTTGCGGCCCAGGTTGCGGCCTACGACATTCCGCAACCCGTGTTTGAAGATGCGGAAATTCCAAACTACGAAAACAGAGACCCTGCCCCCCGCTACCAGCTACCCCTATCCCCCGAGGAATCCATGAAGTTGGTACAGGTTCCGGTGGGCTTTGAATTGCAACTATTCGCTTCCGAGCCGGATATCATCAATCCCATGGCCATGTGCTGGGATGAAAAGGGCCGGCTGTATGTGATTGAAACCACCGACTACCCCAACGAGGTTCGAAAAGAGGGTGGCAACGACAAAATCAAAATGCTGGAAGATACGGACGGAGACGGCAAAGCCGATAAGGTTACCATTTTTGCCGATGGGTTAAACATTCCAACCAGCCTTGTCGCGGTAAATGGTGGTATTTTGATTTCCATGGCACCCGATTTCGTCTTTTTAAAAGATACAGACGGGGACGGCAAAGCGGATGTAAAAGAAACCCTGATCACTGGCTGGGGCAAAAGCGACACCCATGCGGGCCCATCCAATCTCCGGTATGGATTTGATAATAAATTATGGGGTGTATTGGGCTATTCCGGATTCCGCGGAGAAATTGATGGCACTTCCTTTTCCTTTGGACAGGGTGTGTACCGTTTTGACCCTGATGGTACCGATTTTGAGTTTCTTGGAAATACCAGCAACAATACCTGGGGGTTGGGCTTCAGTGAGGAATTCAACGTGTTTATCTCCACCGCAAACGGGCAACACAGTGCCTACCTGGCCATGCCGCGCGAATACGTACGCAGACCGGTTCACGGGGGTTCTGTCAACGCCGTCCATGGTATCGACAGTCATTACGACATGCCCCACCTAACGCCCTTTCTACGACAGGTGGATTGGCACGGTGGGTACACGGCCGCTGCAGGCCATCATTTGTATACCGCGCGAAACTTCCCCAAATCCTATTGGAACCGAGTGGCCTTTGTAGCGGAACCTACCGGAAGGGTGCTCCACAATGCCATCATTGAAAAAGAGGGTTCCGGATTTCGGGAAAAAAACGGCTTTAATATATTGGCTAGTTCGGACGAATGGTTTTCACCGGTCCATGCAGAAGTGGGGCCGGATGGCGCCCTTTGGATTGCCGATTGGTACAATTTTATCATTCAGCATAATCCCACACCCAAGGGATTTGAAAATGGAGAAGGGAATGCCTACATCAATCCGCTGCGTGACGCCAAACACGGGAGAATCTACCGGATGGTGTACAAGGGCTCGGATTCGTACGAGGTGATGAACATCGATTCCGACCGGAATGCGGACCTGATAGCCGGACTGAAAAGTAATAACATGTTCTGGCGCATGACGGCCCAGCGCCTAATCGTTGAAAACCAGAAAACGGATTTGATACCAGAACTTTTGAAACTGGTCGACGATCCTTCCGTTGACGAAATCGGTCTGAATAGTCCGGCGGTGCATGCCCTGTGGGCACTGCATGGGATTGGTGCGCTGGATGGCTCCAACCAATCGGTAAACGAGGTAGTAGCCAGGGCTTTGAAACACCCGGCAGCTGGCGTCCGAAAAAACGCCTTACAGGTATTACCGCGCAATTCGGCTAGTTTGGAAGCGGTACTCGCCACCGATGTACTGAAGGACCCGGATTTGAACACCCGTAAAACCGCATTTTTGGCCCTGGCCGATATGCCCAGTTCAGAAACGGCTTCAAACCTACTGCTGACCTCGGCTGACGCGGCCGACAATGGAGCGGACCCTTACCTGCCACAGGCGATTTTCGCCTCGGTGCTTTCGCACCCGCAGTCCTTTGAAAATCTTTCGGCAAGCTTGCTGGACCCCAACAAGCCGGATTCCCTGCTTTCCCTGAGCGAGCGGGTGTCCAAAAGCCTGGTGTCGGAACAATACAGCCTGGACCGACGGGCAGGCATCCCCTACCCTCCGGAAGTTGTGGGAAAAGAGCTACACCTGCAAGCGACGCTTAGTAAAGCAGATGAACCCCTGGAAGGAATTATCGTGGCTCAGGGAAACAGCACCAATGGTTACAGCCTGTATATTCAAAACAACCGCATAAATTGGCTGGTCCGCCAAGATGGGAAAAGCTATCAGGCAAGTAGCGGGACCGGTCTCCCCGCTCAACAATTCGTGCTCAACGCCAGCCTCCTGCAGGATGGAGCGATGGTCCTGAGCATCGATGACCGTCAAGTGGGCACGGCAAAGGCAGCCGGACTATTCGATCAGGAACTGGAACCAAATCGTGTTCGTATCGGCCATGATAACATGGGCTCCGATCAGGTAGGTACCTATCCGGACCGCTTTTATTTCCGGGGAAGGATGAACAGCCGGGCATCTCATCTAAACCTAAAAATTCCTGCCGAAAAGACAGGTACAAGCGGGTCGATGGCTTCTTCAGAAAGCTCAACCCAGGGATCCGCAGGTGCGGTGACCATAAAAATGGGAGTAATCCAGCACGAAATGAAATTTGATAAGCCCAGTTTTACCGTGAAGGCCGGACAGCAGGTGACCATTGATTTCACCAACGACGACTTCATGCAACACAACCTGCTGGTTGGAAAGGCAGGCAGCCTGGAGACCATCGGAAAAGCAGCCGACGAACTGGCGCGCGATCCCAATGGCGTTACGATGAATTTTGTTCCCAAAATTCCGGAAGTACTCGCTTCCACCCCTTTGGTAAACCCGGAAACCAGCGAAAGTCTGGTATTCACGGCTCCCAATGAACCCGGTGAATATCCGTATCTCTGTACGGTTCCTGGACACTGGCGAATCATGAATGGCATCATGATCGTAGAATAAGGATTTTTCATTAATCGAAACACAATGGCGTTAGATATTAAACTGGGAGTCAGTACCTGGCTGTGGACGTCTCCGTTCCAGACAGAGACGATCTCCCTTTTTCCAAAAATCAAACAAATGGGCTACGATGCGGTGGAGATTCCCGTGGAAGACCCTTCAGTAATCGATGGCAAAACGGTAAAGCAGGCACTGGAAGACAACGGATTGCATCCCATTGTATGCGGCGCCTTTGGCCCAAGCAGAGATTTGACCCACGAGGATCCTTCCTACCACCAAACGAGTCTGGATTACATCCAACAATGCCTGGATTTGAGCGTGGAAGTAGGTGCCGAATTTGTTGCAGGACCCATGTATTCCTCCGTTGGAAAGGCCCGCTTGGTCTCTCCCGAACAAAAAAAGGTGGAATGGGACAGGGCGGTATCCAATCTCTACAAGGTGTGCGTGATGGCAGAAAAAGCCGGTCAGAAAATAGCATTGGAGGCCCTTAACCGGTTTGAAACCGATTTGATCAATACCACGGAAGAACTCATGCGGCTGATTGGCGACATCAACCACCCGGCTGCACGGGTGCTGCTGGACGGTTTTCACATGAACATCGAGGAGCCAAATATCGAAAAGGCCATTTTGCAGGCTGGCGATAAGCTGCTTCACGTGCAAGTATCGGAGAACTACCGGGGAACCCCCGGCACCGGTCAAACCCGCTGGGAAGATTACAAACGAGGACTGGAGAAAGTAAACTACAAGGGGACCATTACGATCGAAAGTTTTACTCCGGAGATCAAAGAATTAGCCGGCGCGGTTTGCATCTGGAAGCCGCTGGCAAGCAGCCAGGATGCCTTTGCCTCTGATGGATTCCGTTTCCTGAGGGAATGGGCCAGCTCCTAAAATATTCCAATTGCATCACCATAAATTTTACCTATTATGACCCATAAAAAACTCAATATCGCCATCATCGGGCTTGGATTTGGCGCAGAATTTATCCCCATCTACCGGAAACACCCCGGGGCCAATATGTATGCCATCTGTCAGCGAAACGAAGCAAAACTCAACGAAATCGGCGATGCATTCGGTATCGAAAAACGGTATACCGATTACGATGAATTGCTAAAGGATCCGGACATTGATGCCGTCCATATCAACACGCCCATTCAGGCACACGCCGAGCAATCCCTCAAAGCATTGCGGGCCGGAAAGCACGTAGCCTGCACCGTGCCCATGGCTACCACAGTCGAAGAATGTCGGCAAATTGTAGAGGAAACGGAGAAATCCGGCCTGACCTACATGATGATGGAGACGGTTATCTATAGCCGGGAATTTCTTTTTGTCAAGGAAATGTACGAAAAAGGCGAAATGGGCAAGTTGCAATTTCTTCGTGCCAGTCATCAGCAGGAAATGGCCGGGTGGCCTGGGTACTGGGAAGGCTTACCCCCCATGCATTACGCCACGCACTGCGTAGGTCCCGTTTTGGCGCTGGCTAAAGGGCAAGCAGAATACGTATCCTGCTTTGGTTCGGGTAGAATTGACGAAAACCTAATCGAAAAATACGGCTCGCCCTTCGCCATCGAAACCTGCCATATCAAACTGAAAGATTCCGATCTGTCCGCTGAGGTTACCCGCTCACTGTTCAACACAGCCCGGCAATACCGGGAAAGCTTTGACGCGTACGGTTCGGAGAAATCCTTCGAATGGACGCTGATTGAACACGAGGATCCCGTCGTTCATACCGGTGAAAAGCCAGAACGAGTGAAAGTACCGGACTATGCCCACTTACTACCGGAAGAAATTTCCTCCTTCACGACCGCGGGCGTATACGACTCGGACGATAACCAACACCTATCCTTTATTCAAGGTGCAGGGCATGGTGGTTCGCACCCGCATTTGGTTCACGAATTTGTCACCGCATTGCAGGAAGGACGGGCGCCTTATCCCGATGCCCGCCAATCGGCAAACATCACGTGCGTGGGGATTTTGGCGCACGAATCCGCCATGAAAGGCGGCGCCATCATCCCGCTCCCTGCATTTACGCTCAACAGTTAGGTGGAGAAAAGCTATTTCCTTTCCTAACCAACCCTCAACCCGGAATACTTGAATTCCGGGTTTTTTTGTGCATAAAGGCGCAGCTCACTACAAGCCGGCCGCTGCGTATAAAATCTCAACAGGGTGCCGTGCTTTTTTGCCCGTACCATCGGAAATCTGATGCCGGCAACTTGTACCGGGCGCAGCGATCAATGCGTCTGCTTCCGCAGCGCGGACAGCAGGAAACAATACCATCTCGCCAATCTGCATGCTCAGCGAGTAATGCTCTTTTTCATAGCCAAAAGATCCTGCCATCCCACAACAACCGGAAGGAATCACCTGAACCCGGTAGTTTTCAGGTAGTTCAAGCAGCTTCTTGGTATAATTCACCGAAGAAAGGGCCTTTTGATGGCAATGCCCGTGCAGGTGGACGATTTTGGCTTCCGAGGTAAAGGCATCGGGACCGATATTTCCAGCAATAATTTCTTTCGCTAAAAACTCATCGATCATTTCGCAATGAAATTTAAGCGATTTGGCTTTTTCCCGAAGGCTTTTGTTCACCAGACGAGGGTATTCGTCCCTAAAGCTCAGAATGGCCGATGGTTCCAAACCAATCAAGGGGCTGTCTGCATTTACCAGGTCAGCGAACAAGGCAACGTTTGCTTCGGCCATTTTTTGTGCATAATCCAACAGGCCTTTGGAGATGGCCCCTCTCCCACTTTCCGCATGATCTACCATCTTCACCTCATAGCCCAGGTGGCGCAATAACGTGATGGCTTTGATGCCGATCTCGGTGTCGTTGTGATTGGTAAATTCGTCGAAGAAAAAATACAGCGATTTGATGATGGGTCTGCCTGAAAGCGTTCGGTACTCCTTTTTGTACCAACTTTTAAGGGACTGCTTGCTGATTGTCGGTAAGGTTCGTTGCGGGGCTACGCCCAAAAACTTTTTCAATCCACCTCCAAATGCAGCGTTTGTAAGAAAAAAATTCGATATACCCGGAACCATACTTCCCAGACCGTTTAGTTTGTTGATATACGCAAATGCCCTGGACCGTAACGGCACCCCATTGGTCTTTTGGTATTGGTACTGAAATTCTGCTTTCATCGTGGACATGTCCACGTTGGAGGGGCATTCGGAGGTACAGCCTTTGCAGGAAAGGCAAAGATCCATCACCTCTTTGATTTCCGGATGATCGAAAGGATTTTCCTTTCGGCTATTGGTCAGAAATTCCCGCAAGGTATTGGCCCGTCCGCGGGTGGTATCTTTTTCGTAGCGGGTGGCCTGATAACTGGGACACATGGTACCTCCACCGGAATTTGGCAGTTTGCGGCAATCCCCCGATCCATTGCATTTTTCGGCCATGCGCAAAATGCCTCCTACATTGCTAAAGTCAAATTTTGTCGGAAACTCCGGGGTTACCATTTCCGGTTCGTAGCGAAGGGAAGTATTCATCGGCGGTGCATCCACAATCTTTCCAGGGTTGAATATTCCGTTGGGGTCCCAGGTAGCTTTCAATCGCTTAAATAGATCGTAGTTTTCCTGACCGACCATCATGGGAATAAAGGCAGCCCTCACCCGGCCGTCACCGTGTTCCCCGCTCAGGGATCCCTTGTATTTTTTTACCAGCTTGGCACTGGCTTCGCTAATCCGGTAAAATTCCTCCACATCCCTGGCCTTTTTCAGATCCAGGATGGGGCGCAAGTGGATTTCGCCGGCGCCAGCGTGGGCATAATAAACCGGTTCCTGCCCAAATTCCTTGATTATTTCGGCGAACTCGTCAATATAGTCTGCCAGATCTTCTATCGCCACAGCGGTATCTTCGATGCAGGCTACGGCTTTTTTGTCACCGGGAATGTTGGCAAGCAGCCCCAAGCCCGCACTGCGCAACTGCCAGGCACTGTTGGTCCGATCCGGGCCAATGACGGGAAAAGAATAGCCTAAACCGGCGTTTTTTAAGGCGTCCACAAAAACCAATCCTTGTGTTTTGGCCTCTTCGATGGTTTTTCCCCGAAATTCCACCATGAGAATGGCTTTGGGGTCTCCCTCGACAAAATCCCGGTTTCGACTTTGTTCGACATTTTCCTTGGTACAGTCCAGGATGATTTTATCCATCAACTCTACTGCGGTGGGTGCATGCTTCATGGCCACCTGCGCTGCCTTCATGCTGTCGTGGATGCTATCAAAATGCGCTGCCACTACGATATCAAAGGGATCAGGTAGTGGATCCAGGTGGATTTTTATCTCCGTGGTGATGGCCAGTGTACCCTCCGACCCGCAAAGCAATTTACAAAAATCGAATGGATTTTGGGATTCCGAAAACAGCTGGGATTCCAGCAAATAATCAAGGGCATATCCCGTATTTCGGCGGTGTATGGCCGCCTTGGGGAAATGCTCCCGAATGTTTTGTTGTACTTCCGGCTTGCTAAGCTCTTCCCGTATGTGGCGGTAGAGTGCTCCTTCCAGGTTATCTTGCTTGCATTTTAATTCGAAATCCGCAGGGCTCATGGATTTAAAAACCGCCTCCGTCCCATCGCTCAACAGGACCTTAAGTTCGAGCACGTGTTCCCGGGTACTTCCGTAGACGATGGAGGTGGTTCCGCAACTGTTATTCCCCACCATTCCACCGATCATGGCCCGGGTAGCCGTACTGGTAATGGGACTAAAAAAATACCCGTGTTCTTTGAGGTAGTTGTTCAATTCATTACGGACGACTCCAGGTTGTACACGAACCCATCCCTCCTGCTTGTTAAACTCGACGGTTTTATTCATGTATTTGGAGACGTCCACCACAATGCCCTCACCCACGCATTGACCAGCCAGAGAGGTACCGGCGGTACGCGGAATCAGGGAGGTACCGTTTTCTGTCGCAAAACGGATCAGTTTTTTCAGATCACTGCATGTTTTTGGCAAAGCTACTGCCAGCGGCAAGGATCGGTAGACCGAGGCATCCGTGGCATACAAGGTTTTCATCAAGCTGTCAAAATGCAGTTCCCCATCCAGCTCCTTGCCCAATTGGCGCAGAAGCGGGGCAAATTCCGTTGTCGTTTTACTCATGGCCCAAAAATAGGACAGTTAACAATAGGAATGAACAGCTACCCGGGATTTTTATTTCGCGAGTGATGAGGCCAGAACCAATTATGGTGGTTATTTTTAAGAAACGAAGCCAACGACGAATTACACCCCATTTCAGATGCTGCTACAAGCACCATTGACCCAAGATCATATCGACTACCTGCGAAAAAGAGGATTTCTGCATCCGGATGAATCGGTGCGCTCCAGCGGAAAAGCTGGGGAAGGAAACATGAACGTCACCCTGGCGGTTGCGACCGACAAGCGAACCATTATTCTAAAGCAATCCAGACCCTATGTGGCCAAATACCCCCAAGTACCGGCCCCTCCGGAGCGAACAGGCATCGAATATCAGTATTACCAATGTCTGGCAAGCCAGACAGATTTAGCCGGCTATTCTCCACGAATCATCGCATTTGATCCGGATTCCTGGCTTCTCGCCATGGAGTTTGTGGAGCAGGGAGCAGATTACCTGGAAATCTACCAACAGCCCGATCAACTCACCGAAGCCCTGGCCGAAGATTTGCTGAATTACCTTAAAGCACTACACCAACTCGAAGTAAAGGCTTTTCCGGAAAACCGGGCCATGCGCGCATTAAATCACCAACACATTTTTGTACTTCCCTTTCAGGAGGAAAATGGTTTCGATTTGGATGGCATTCAACCCGGCTTGCAGCCATTATCCCGGATGATAAAAACAGACCCGGCGTTGATCGCAAAAGTAACCCAATTGGGCGAGCGGTACCTTTCCCCAGGAAGACAATTGATACACGGCGACTTTTATCCGGGAAGCTGGCTTTCCAGCCCTGGGGGATTGAAAATCATTGATACCGAATTTGCCTTTTTGGGAGATCCCGAGTTTGACCTGGCGGTAATGCTGGCTCATTTGCACCTTGCCCGAGTACCGGAAGACCGTCTCAAGAGTCTTCGGGAGTCGTATCCCTTGGATGAAGCCCGGCTGGCTGCTTTTACCGGAATAGAAATTCTCCGCAGACTCTTTGGACTGGCACAATTGCCGCTGGACTTATCCCTGGAAGAAAAAGAAATATTCGCCCATCATGCCATCCAACTGATCCTTCATGACGCATTTTAATCGGTTACTATTCTTTCTCTTGATCTTATCAATGCAGGCCTGCTCTTCGGATCCCACAGAACATCAAACGGATCAATCTGAAGACTCCCCCTTGCCCTTACCCCTCAGTGAAGAGGAACTGGCAAATAAAGTAAAAGGAATGCTGGTGGGTAGCGCCATTGGTGACGCCATGGGCGCCCCCACAGAGATGTGGGACAGGGAGTCCATCGATCGGACCTATGGCTGGGTAGACGATCTGGATTCCATGGTACGGGAAGTCTCCCCGGAAGGAACCTGGAAAGTCAATCTACCCGCCGGAGGGACCACCGACGATACCCGTTGGAAAAAGCTCGTATTCGAATACCTGGAGACGCAACCTACACGGGAACTGGACCCCACGGCGTTTTCACGACACATCGTCCGGGAGTACGAAGCCTATTTTTCGGATTTTCAAACACTTAGGCCGGAACAAACCGAAGCCCTGGAATACGCCAACCTGCGGGTTTTATGGCTGCAGGAGTGGTACAAGGTATCTAAACCGATCCTGAACGAAGACCTGATGGGCTACCAGCAAGCACTGGGCAAATTTTATGGGGGAGAAATGGTCTGTGCCGGCCTGTTGTATGCGCCTGCGATCGGCCTTCGCTATCCAGGCCAGCCAGAGATGGCCTATGAACAGGCCTATCGGTTGAGTTTGTACGATATTGGCTATGCCAAGGATATCAGTGCCTTATCGGCGGCCATGACGGCAGCGGCCATGACTGCCAATGGCGACAAAACAAAATTATTGGACGTGCTTCGATCCGTAGATCCGGAATCGTTTTTTAAAAGCCGACTGGTAGGTCGAAGTAGCTACCGGATCCTGGAGATTGCACGAGAAATTGCCGAAACCGTACATGCGGCTTCCGCGCCGGAAAAAAACCTACCGGGTGAAGCATCCGCCAAAAACAGTGCCATGCAACAAGCCTTTGTCCTACTGGACAAGCACCTGCAAGACATGCCCTTCCATGCCGGAGAAATTCACTTGCAGGTACTAACCGCCATGTTGGTTGCGGATTTTGACTTTCGGGACAGCCTCACCTTCCTGGTCAATTATGGGCGGGACAACGATACCACGGCGGCGATTCTGGGAGGAATTTTGGGGGCTTTTCATGGGTACGAAAACCTTCCGGATGCGATGAAAACGCGGGTGGTTGACGTGAACAAAAACCTACTCGATATCGACCTGCATGCCTTGGCCGAAACCCAAACCAACCATATCCTTTCCCTATATGCCGCACCAAAATAGGCTTTCGCATAGAATTTTCCGAATTGTGCCCCCGGGACTACAAGCGCCATACGCCGGACTGGCATCTCAGAAAGAAAAACCGTTCCTGGCTGAGAACCTGGCGGGCGTTCAGGGAGAAGCAGACTGCTTTTGCTAACGCTCATTACCACGGAAAATCAAGAACGCGTAACGTGGCACTATGGACGAATCCTAACCGGCATTGGCCCTGGCGAATCGCATGAACTAACAAAAAGTATGGCAAAAAATTTGAGGCTATAGCCGTGGAATTGTTCCACATTACTTTTTAAAATTTTCTTATTTTTTAAATTATTTAGTAATATATTTTGTTATTATCATATAAGAAATACCAATCATTCTAAAAAGGACAAAAATCATTAGTATGCCCTTACCTCTTAAATTCGTCGATAAAACCAATTCAGGCTTTTTTACAACCGTAAAAGAACGCGTAAACGATTATTTCCAGTCCAATGGACTGACAAAACAAGCAAATGGGGCCATGGTGCTGAAAACCATCATCTACCTGGTCTCTTTTGTGTTGCTATACCTGGCCATTTTACTGGAAGTATTTCCTTCCTGGGTATCCCTTTTGCTCGCTATCGCCCTTGGCATGAACATGGCTTTTATTGGCTTTAATATTTGTCACGATGCACTTCACGGTTCTTATTCATCCAAGCCATGGGTCAATAATACACTTGGTTTTATTTTTAATATCATCGGTGCCAACGTGTATATTTGGAAAATCACTCACAATAAAATCCACCATACCTACACCAATATTGTAGGGCACGACGGCGACCTGGAGATAGCGCCCGGGGTTGTACGGGTTTCAGAAAAGGAAAAACATCACCCGATCCATCGCTATCAACACATCTATGCTTTTTTCTTGTATTCGCTAGCCTCCGTGTCCTGGTTTTTTAAGAAAGACTACAAAAAGTTTTTCCAGAAGAAAATTGGCCAACATGAGAGCAACCATCCGAGAATAGAGTACGTCAAGCTGTTTTCGTACAAACTGATGTACTATAGCCTTTTCATCATCCTACCCTTGCTGGTAATGAGCATTACCTGGTGGCAATTTCTAATTGGCTTTTTGGCACTTAATCTGGCTATGGGGTTGGTTATCGGCCTGGTATTTCAACTAGCGCATCTAGTGGAACAAACCTCTCTACCAGATCCTGAAAAAAATAAAAATATAGAAGAAGCCTGGGCCGAGCATCAGCTGAAAACCACTGCTAACTTTGCAAGAAATAGTCGGTTGACCACCTTTTTATGTGGTGGTCTGAACCTACAAGTGGAGCATCACCTTTTTCCAAAAATCTGCCATATCCATTACCCGCAAATCTCGGGAATCGTTAAAAAGACTTCTTTGGAATTTGGATTGCCCTACCACGAAAATACAAGCTTCGCATCAGCCCTCAAATCGCATTACAACTTTCTGAAAAAAGCGGGAAAAAAACAGCTGGCTTAGATAGATTCGGGTTATATACAGCAGTAATACATAATGGAGTGCATGCCACTTCCCTAAGGTGGGGTCAATCATTTTCACTACACCATTTGCCAGTCTCCCGTAGCCTACTTATATTCGGAGGAAGTAAGTATACCATCGGATAGACCCAAATGGAAAGCAACCTGATAGCCGCTGTCTTTTTACCTATTGCCTTAGCTTTTATTATGCTGGGTATGGGACTAAGCTTATCTACTAGCGATTTTAAAAACATTTTCACCTATCCCAGAGCCATGGTTCTGGGTCTGTTTTGCCAGTTGGTACTATTGCCCGTACTGGGGTTTTCTTTGGTCTTGAGTTTCGGATTGGAAGGAACGATGGCCGTAGGAATTATGATAATCGCTTGCTGCCCAGGCGGCCCTACTTCGAATCTAATTACTCACCTGAGTAAAGGCGATACCGCTTTGTCCATTAGCCTGACAGCTATGAGTTCCATCATTACCGTTTTTACCATTCCCTTATTAGTCAATCTTTCCATTGCATATTTTGGCGAAGCTGGCAGCGTATCTCTTCCATTTATACCTTCCGTGCTCCGAATTACGGGGGTAACGTTGGTTCCGGTAGCCATTGGTATGTGGCTTAAAAATCGCTTCCCTAGTTTAACCCAAAAGGCGGATCGTCCGGTTCGGGTCGCTTCCATTGTGTTTTTCGTTCTTGTCGTAGGAGGAGCAATCCTAAATGAAAAAGACCAAATACGGGAGTTCTTCGCCCAGGCTGGTCCCGTAACCTTGCTTTTGAATATACTTACATTTGGGTTATCGCTGCTTTTGGCTCGGCTATTGGCACTTCCCCCCCGACAACAAGTAGCCATTAGCATCGAATCCGGTATACAGAATGGCACGCTGGGTATCATGATTGCAGCTACCCTATTGCAAAATTCAGCAATGGCTATACCGGTGGTAATTTACAGCTTGATTATGTTTATGGCTTCTATCCTGATCGTATTTCTATCAGGGAGCATGAATAAGGATCGGTTGGTCCAGGCGAAGGGGTAGGCAAAAACCAATCTAGATCAGCACATCCTTCACCACATGGCCGTGAACGTCGGTCAATCTGAAATCCCTTCCGCCAAAATGATAGGTCAATTGTTTGTGGTCTACGCCCAACAAATGAAGAATGGTGGCATGTAGATCGTGTATGCTAACCGGATTTTCTTCGACCCGGTATCCGTAATCGTCCGTGCGGCCAAAAATGGTTCCCCCTTTGATGCCGGCACCCGCCATCCACATGCTAAAGGCAGATGGATTGTGGTCCCTGCCATCTTTCCCCTGGGCAAAGGGCGTACGGCCAAATTCACCCGTCCAAACCACCAGTGTCTCTTCCAACAGTCCCCTGGATTTCAGATCCTTGAGTAGCCCTGCAATGGGCTGATCTACGGCATGTGCATTCCGCTCGTGCCCGTCTTTTAGTCCACTGTGCTGGTCCCAGCGATCGATTCCTTTTTGATAGGGACAGGTTAACTCCACAAATCGTACCCCACGTTCCACCAGCCTTCTCGCCATTAGGCATTGGGCGCCGTAGCTCCGGGTATTGGGGTCATTGTCAAACAGGCCATATAACCGTTGGGTAGCCTTGCTTTCGGCGGCGAATTCGCTGAGCTCCGGCACCGACGACTGCATGCGGTAGGCCAACTCGTAATTCTTAATGGCTGCCTCTACCTCCTGCGATTTGTCCTCGCTTTCCCGATCCATGGCTTGTATAAAGTCGAGTTTGTCCCGCTGAAAACCAGCCATGCTGCTGTCGGGCTGAATGTTTGCTACTGGCGTATCTCCTGTTTTCATGATCGAGGCCTGGTAATCTGCCGGAAGAAAGCCGTTTTTGAAATTGTCTACCCCTCCCGGCGGTACCAGGCCACCATCCAATACCACGTAACCCGGCAAATTGCTGTTTTCGGAACCCAGTCCATAATTGATCCAGGCACCCATGCTGGGTCTGCCTTGTAGCCCGCTGCCCGTGTGCAGAAAATAATTGGCATTGGTATGTTCTGGAAAGTTGGACACCATGGAACGAATCAGCGCCAAGTCATCCACACAGCTGGCGATATGGGGGAAGAGCGAACTCACGGCCATGCCAGACTCCCCATACTGCTTAAATTCCCAGGGACTCTTTAGGAGTTTCCCGTTGTTATTAAACTGCGTCGCATCAATCTTGAAGGTCGGGTCCATGCCGTTTTCTTTTGCCAACCTGGGTTTGGGATCAAAGGAGTCCACCTGAGAAACGCCTCCGTCCATGTACAAAAAAATTACATTTTTTGCCTTGGGTAGGTAATGAGGCGTGGTGGCCAATTGGCTGAGCAAACTGCGGGAACGCGGGTCTTCCGACTTGCAGGCGGAGCTAACAGAACCCAACAAGCCCATAAAGGCGAGCGATCCGAATCCGCCCCGGCAAATCCGCAACATTTCCCGGCGACTGAGTTGTTTATTCAAAACTGGACGATGGTGATGCATGTGCTTACAATAAATAAATAAATGCTTTCGTATTAAACAAGGCATGGCAATACTCCTTCCAAGCGGGAAGATCACCGGCGGCCGGATCGATTCCTACCGATCGGCTTGCCTCCTGGAGAAAAGCCTTTCCCTGCTCGACCTCTGCGGCAGAGGGCGGTCGGGAGAAAGCCCGGAAGTAGGCCTCCTGTATGCGTTCGTCGGTGGGTCGATGGGCTCCTTGGAGTAGCCGTTTCGCGAACAATTCGGCCTGCTGTGCCACAAATGGATCGTTCATCAGAAAAAGGGACTGGGCCGGCACATTGGTCTCATCCCTGTTGCCGAAGGTAGTAAAGGGTGTGGGTCGATCAAAGGTGGTCATCATCCGATCCAGAAAATTCCGGCGGACTTCCAGGTAAACAGAACGCCTGCCATCACCGTCTAGCGGCCCGGATTTTGCCGGCCTACCCCTGCCTTGCATGAATTCGGTCAAATGTACGGGTACCGGAGGACCAAACATACGTCGGTCCAGGGAGCCCGAAACCTGCAACAAGCCGTCTCGAATGGCTTCGGCCTCCAAGCGCCGCACCGGATAATGCGCTAAATACGTATTTTCCGGATCCCTCTCTTCGTTGACATCTGCAGTACCTCGCCGAAAGGCCTCCGTTAGCACCATGGATTTTATCATGCTTTTCACCGACCAATCCTCTTCCCGGAAGGCAAGGGCCAACCGGTCCAAAAGCTCGGGATGACTGGGGAGTTTTCCTTGAAGCCCAAAATTGTCCACCGTTTCGACCAGACCTTTTCCAAACACATGGTGCCAAAGGCGATTGACCATGACCCGGGCCGTGAGTGGATTGTCCGGGTGCAGGATGGTTTCGACCATTTCTTTTCTACCACTGCCGGCGTCCCGGATCGGTTGTTGCCAATCCAAAATTGCTGAAAGGAAACTTCTGGGAGCGGGCTTGCTGTCGGGTTCCAGGTGGTTACCCCGTATGAAAACCGGACTTTCTCTGGCGAAACCCTCAGAAACTCCCTGTATAAACAAACTGTCCCTGACTTGTGCCAGCAATAAATCCATTGTCAGCTGGGTTTTCACTTCATCCGGAAAACGACGTTTGAGTTTTCCGGACTCCAGCTGTCCGTTGAGTAAGTTAATGTCCGTGGCTGTACTTTTTCCGGCTTTCCAGAGGTCTACCGCGACGGGTATCAGGTTTGCCGGAGAATAATAGCCAGGCGGGCTTTCTGGCTGAAACCATTCCTCGTCTGAAGCAGTGGCGTAGGCCACCTCTATGTAGGCTTCGGGGTCCTGATGATACGTATGGCGAATAAAGGATCCCGGCAACAGCTCAATGTAGGCATCGTGTCCCTGCCAATCGCCGAGGTCAAACACATAATTTTGCCATTCTTCATCGTTGACCTTTTGGTCCAGTCCCCCATATATCGGGTAGCTGATTAGCTGAAAATTATCCATGATAATCCTGATGCTGCCACCCGTCCCCCGTGCCCGTACGGCTAAATAACGGCGGTCAATGGAAAAATTCGGAGAACGAAGTGCTCCAAAAATTCCCGTACCAAACTTTCTGGAAGAAGCAAGCCCTTCTTTCAATGCGATAAGCCGACCGGTTTTGGGATCCAGCTGCGGGTCTCCGAGGGTGGTTCCCTCTCCAAATGCCCAACCATCGGCCTTCCAGCCATCAAAATCCGATCCCCTAAAATCGCCGATAACCTTACCTAACGCTTCTCCTCCATCGCGCGAAGCAGCGACTGCTCCTTGTTGACTGGCCAAAAGTACAGGCACGGAATCCTTGGTAGATTCCTCCCAGGAATTGGCGATCATCTCCCGTAGCTCCTTTTTAAGCCGGTGCACTTCCTGCATCGTTGCTGCTTTTTGTTGGTAGTTTCCCACCGCAATTGGGCTGAATCGGGTGCTCCCCAATACCCCGTACAGGCCGTAATAATCTGTGGCGGGAATCGGATCAAATTTATGATCGTGGCATTTGGCACAGCCGACGGTTAATCCCTGAAAACTCTTTCCGATCACATCGGCCATGTTGTCTATCCGGTCGGCTTCGTCCTTTTTCGTATCTACCGGACTATGCGTGCCCTCGGTCATGGTCAAAAACAAGGTTCCGAGAACCGATTCGTTCGCTCCCGTTTCTGGATGCAAGCGCGGCTCCTGAATCAAATCGCCTGCCAATTGTTCCCGTACCAGCTGCGCATAGGAGACGTCCGAATTGATCGCCCGAATCAGGTAATCCCGGAATCTCCAGGCACCCTGAATCTCGAAGTCAAATTCGTGTCCCCGGGTTTCCGCATAGCGAACCACATCCATCCAATGGCTTGCCCATTTTTCACCAAAGGCGGGGCTATTGAGGAATTCTTCCACCAATAACTCGAACGCTTCGTCTCGCTCATCCGCTACGAATGCGTGTACCCGCTCCGGTTCGGGTGGCAGGCCGGTCAGTACATAAGAAAGCCGACGAATCAACTGGTATTTCGAGGCAGGAGCACCCGGTTTCAGCCCCTTGCTGTCCATTTTTTGATTCAGGTGGAGGTCAATTTGACTGGACAGTGACTCATCGGAAGGCAGGGCAGCGGAAACTACCGGAGGAATGAACGACCAATGGGGCTCGTAAACGGCCCCTTGATTGATCCATTTTTTTAGCAACTCGATTTCTACCGCCGTTAGTTCTAGTTTGGAAGCAGGTGGGGGCATTTTTAACTCCGGATCACTTTCAGTAATGCGATGAACTAGCGCACTCTTAGCGGCCGACCCCGGAACAATGGCACTCAGGCCACTCTCCAATAGCTTTGTTGCGCCTTCCGCCAAATCCAGGCGCAGTCCCGCTTCCCTACTACTGGGATCCGGACCATGGCAGAGGTAGCATTTTTGCACCAGTATAGGCTTGATATGGTAGTTGAAATCTACCTGTTTGGGTAGGTTTTCTCGTTCCTGCGATTGGCAAGAGAGCATCGCCTGCCCTGCAAAAAGGATTACAATGCAGCTTGAGAAGAACGATAGACATTTTTTTAAGGCGCAACAGGATACCATACCGTTTACTACTATTCCGTTATTTTTCTTCTAAATCTACTTAAAAATTCAGGAAATTCAATGGCTTAAACTGTTTTTCGAGGAAGTCCGGGATGGACATATCCAAACCACCCAATATAAGAAGGACGGGAAAGGCAATCTACAGGGGAGATAATTTCACCGATTATTTGTGTCATGGTATATGCAGAAGAATTTTAAATGATCGCGGTGTATCGTTTTTTATTCGATAATTTATGTACCAGCGAATTTTATCCGGTTACGTCCATGGAATATTTTATTTTATAAAGTAACGTTGCCAAAAATCCATACCATATTTTGAATCATAACCTGTATTGGCTAGGGCAATTTCAAAACGAATTTTTTCTTGGCCTATTTAAAAAATATTATTTTGACTTTTCTTATAGTTATACTCCTAAAAAATATATTTTTTCATTCGAAAGAATCTTTCTATGAATGAAACCGATTGCATGTTATATTTTATTTAGTTATGTTGGAGCCGTTTTAGTGCATCGGGTAGACTGCTGCACCAGACACATTTCGGCAAAGTGCCGGAGTCCATCATTTAATTAAAACCCAAAAAAATGGAAAAAATCTTACAACCATTTCATTATCAAGGTGTAAGGCGTATTGGTCTCGCACTTTTGGTCGGTCTATGGTTGGTTTCGACAGGTTTTGCCAGGCCCACGGTAGCAAACCCGGCCTTGCTAAGCCCGACGATCCAGCCAAATCTGCTAGTTACCGCCGAAGACGACGTCACGGTATCCGGAACGGTGACCGATGAGTCCGGGGAAGGCATTCCCGGTGTAACCGTTTTCATCGCCGGTACCGGTACCGGTACGGTCACGGATATTGACGGCGCTTACTCGCTGAGTGTGCCCGAGGGCTCGGAACTAACCTATTCTTATGTTGGTTTTGTTTCCCAGACCATCACGGTCGGCAATCAGTCCGAAATCAACGTCACCTTACTTATGGACACCGCTTCTTTGGAAGAGGTAGTCGTTATTGGTTACGGTACAGCAAGAAAGCGGGACCTGACAGGTGCGGTTTCCTCCGTTACGGCTACCCGATTGGAAAATGAAAACCCAAATTCGGTACAAGACGTGCTTCGGGGCAACATCGCCGGACTGAATGTGGGACTGAATACCTCCGCAAAAGGAGGCGGTAGTCTGGAAGTACGAGGTAGAACCTCCCTGAATGCCGGATCCAGCCCATTGATCGTATTGGACGGAGCCATTTATTACGGCCAATTGTCTGACATCAACCCCAACGATATCGAAAGCATCGATGTCTTGAAGGATGCGAGTTCTGCGGCCGTTTTCGGCGCAAAAGCAGCAAATGGTGTGGTGCTGGTCAATACAAAAAAAGGAGCGCTCGGCAAACCTCAGGTAAAAATCAATACCAACTGGGGCGTGGCCACCATGGCCAAAAACGAACCTGTCTATGGACCTCAAGGGTTTCTATCCTGGAGAGAAGACGTGATGGAAAGCATCAACGCCGGTGGATTCGAGCCCTATCGCTTTTCCAACCCCAACACGCTTCCTCCGGACATTCCCCTGGAAACCTGGCTAAACTACGACGGATCGGATGGAGATCCCGAAACCGTATGGCTGCAGCGCCTGAACATGCAACCGCTGGAAATTGCCAACTACAAAGCGGGCGAGAGCGTCAACTGGTACAACATGATGTTCCAGAATGGCCTGCGGCAGGATCATACCGTCAGCCTTTCGGGTAGAAGCGAAGACTTTCAGTATTACTGGTCCATGGGCTACCTGGACAACGAAGGGCTGGTCGTGGGAGACAAATTCACCACCGTCCGAAGCCGCTTTAACATCGAAGGCAATGTCAACGAATGGCTGACCGTGGGGATGAATACCCAGTTTGCCGACAGGGATGAGAGCCAGATTCCTGTTTCCTGGGGAAACATGGTGAATCTGTCTCCCTGGGGCGAGCCCTTTCTGGAAGACGGCGTAAGCTTGCGATTCCGGCCTAATGAGGAAGTCAGCGGAGGCCGGCATCCGTATTACACGCCGAGTTTTACCGATCGCCTGCAAAAGGAGACCACCATTAACTCCACCTTGTTTGCTTCCATTGAGCTGCCCTTCGGCATCAAGTTCCGAACCAATTTTACGCCTCGGTACGAGTTTTACGAACGGTACAACCACGAAAGTGCCGGCCACCAGGACTTCGAAAATATGGGAGGAAGGGCCAGCCGACAGCAACGGAAAGTATACTACTGGCAGGTAGACAACATCCTAAGCTGGAATAAAAATTTCAACAATATCCACAACTTTGACGTGACCCTGCTAGCAAACGCAGAGAAATTTCAAAGCTGGGACAATACCATGCAGAACGTGGGATTTGAACCCCATGACAGACTGGGCTACCACAACATTGGCGCGGGTATCAATCCCATCATGTCCAGCAACGACCAATACCACACGGCCGACGCGCTGATGGGTCGGGTTATTTACTCCCTATCCGATAAGTACATCACTACCCTATCGGTCCGACGAGACGGTTATTCCGCCTTTGGACAAAGCAACCCGCGTGCAACCTTTACCTCCGCTGCATTTGCCTGGCTATTTACGGACGAAGACTTCGTCAACATTCCCTGGTTGGATTACGGTAAATTGCGTGCCTCCTGGGGTGTGAACGGAAACCGGGACATTGGGCGCTACGCAGCGTTATCCGACCTGCAAACTGGAAAATATTTCTACCAGCGGCCCAGTGGGGAATTGTATTTCGTTAGTCAGTTGTATGTAAATACCATGCAAAACTCCAACCTGCGCTGGGAGAAGACCACCTCTACCAACCTGGGTTTGGATTTCTCCCTGTTTAACAGCATCCTGGACGGTACCATTGAGGTATACGACATGTCGACCACGGACCTCCTGGTAGAGCGAAGTCTGCCCGACATTCTCGGGTTTGATTTTGTATTCGCCAATTTGGGTGAAGTTCGAAACCGAGGGGTTGAAGTGAGCCTTAACAGCCAATTGGTTAACCGCAGCAACCTTTCCTGGCGCGCGAATCTTAATTTCCAGATGAACCGCAACCGCATTGTCAGCCTTTACGGGGACCTGGACGAAAACGGCGAAGAGCTGGATGATATCGGAAACCGTTGGTTCATTGATCATGCCATCGACGAAATCTGGGATTACCGAACCGATGGAATTTGGCAAACGCCCGAGGCGGATGAAGCTGCCAATTACGGGGTAAAACCAGGCGATTTTAAAATCGAAGACGTGAACAACGATGGGCTGTATACCAATGCCGATCGTCAATTCCTGGGTTTCCGCGAGCCTCGGTCCCGTTGGAGTTTGCGAAACGAATTCAAAATTTGGCGAAACTTTGATGTGTCTTTCATGATGTACGCCTACCTGGGCCATTTGGGCACCTTCAATCAGCGTAAAAATCGTCAGGGATTCCTGGATCGATCCAACTCCTACATTCTCCCCTATTGGACGGAAGAAAACCCGAGCAATGAATGGGCCCGACTGTACTCCAGTGAAGGTGGAGCCGGAGGATTTAACGTGTACCAAAGCCGCTCGTTTGTTCGGATGGAAAATATCGCCATGGCCTACACTGTTCCCCAGACCATTTTGGAACGCGCAAAAATTCAGAATTTGCGACTGTATCTGAACGTGCGAAACGTAGGCTTCTACGCACCGGAAATGAACTTCTGGGATCCCGAATCCGGAGGACCAACCCCACGAATCTTTACCCTGGGACTTGATTTGACGCTTTAATGGATCACAAGAAAAACGAACTACTCATGAAAAATATACTAAAAAAATCATCGGTATACCTGGGCCTGATGGCGACGGGTCTGATGCTCAGCACCACGGGCTGTGACGAAGCCTGGCTGGAACCCAAACCGCTTTCGTTTTATGCGCCTGAAAATACGTTCAATTCTGCCAGTGGACTTTGGAGCGCACTGGTGGCCTGCGAACGAAACATGCGGCACGAATACACCGGGGATGGACCGCCCATCCTGACCGAGCATATCTTCACGGAAGTCGCCGTAGAAGGTACCACCGATAAATCCGGTCCCGCTCAGGACATGAACCTGTTGATCACACCGGATGCCAACCTGAACAGCGCCAACTTTAACCGAATCGGCTGGTACTGGATGGAAGGATTTAATGGCATCAAATACGCCAATACCGTGATTTCCCGGATCGATGATCCCACGGATTACGAATCGGAGGAGGAACGCAACCACATTTTGGGTACGGCTTATTTTCACCGTGCCCTGCGTTACTACAGATTGACCAACCAATTCGGGGATGTTCCCCTGATACTGGAAGAAATGCTTGAGCCCCGCCTGGACTTCTATTCCACGGACCGGGAGGTAATCCTTCGTAAAATGAAGGAGGACCTGGAATGGGCCGAGCCATGGGTTCCTTCCGTGATGGATCGGGGTCAGGTACCAAAAGGAGCCATACAGCACCTGCTGACCAAAGTCAACCTGGCACTGGGGGAATTTGACGATGCGATTGCATCGGCATCCCGCCTGATAGACGGAGGTACGCATGCGCTAATGACGGATCGGTTTGGTTCTACCGGTAATGACCCGGAACGTAATGTGATCTGGGACCTGCACCGTCCGGAAAACAAGTCCCTCAACGCCAATACCGAAGCCATCCTGATGGTGATGGACCGACTGGACACCGATGGAAATTCCGGAGGCATGTCATCCATGCGTCAGGCTGTTCCCTTTTGGATCACCAATATCAACACCCCCAATGGAAACCGGGGTACCATCGATCAACCGGGCATTGAGATCGACCACGTGTCGAAATATGGCCGGGGTATTGGACGCCTTCGCGGAACCTGGTACCACCAAAGCATGATTTGGGATGACGAAAACGACCTGCGCCATGCGCCAGGAAACTGGATGGACATGACCGATCTGGTCTACAACAACCCGGGAATTAAAGGTAACGACGAGTATTATGGTCAGCCCTTGCAGTTTCGCAACGATCAAGGCACCGTATTGGTGGTGGATACCATCCGAAGTTGGTTTTCCTGGCCTCATTACAAGGTATTTATACCCGACCCTCAAAATATTCGACCCAGCGGGGGACACAGTGACTGGTATATTTTCCGATTGGCCGAGACCTACCTGCTTCGGGCAGAAGCCCATGTCTGGAAAGGGGATCTGGCCAGTGCTGCAGCAGATTTAAACGCCGTTCGTACGCGAGCAGGTGCCGCCCCTTATGCACCGGAGGAAATGAATATCGGAACGATTCTGGACGAACGAGCCCGGGAACTGTATTACGAAGAACCCAGGAAGACGGAATTGACCCGCATGGCGTATCTGTTTGCCATGACCGGGAAACAGGCGTACAATGGGAAAACCTACTCCATGGGAAGTTTCTCCGATGACAATTTTCTGTACGATCGCATCATGGAATTCACCGACTTCTATAATAAAGGAGTCTTTACCCGGCATGGAGATACCTACACGTATAGCCCCTACCACGTTTTGTGGCCAATTCCAGCCGATGCCATCAATACCAATACCCAAGGTATAATCAACCAAAACAAAGGATATGCTGGCTTCGAAAACAACGTGCCGCCATTAACGACGGTGGATGGAAACCATCCCAACAGCGAAGGCTAAGCGTTAAGCCCCTGCATCAATTAAAAAGCCCGGAAGCAATTTCCGGGCTTTTTTTGTGGGATTACGAGCCGCTACTGATAAGTTCTTCTTGCTTCGATCCCCGGAGAAAGGTTTCGGTGCCGGTACCGACGAAATCGCAGCCAGCAGCTGAGGCGAGAGTAAATGACCCAGGCGAATCGATTTTATTATATTTTAGCGATCAAAAGCAGCTACTCGTCGCCAAATCATTGCCCGCTGCCTCCTACTTTTCGCCAGTAATCACTTCCAGTAAAAATAACTGGCGGGTACCATTTGCGGCCATGCCGGGTAGCAATAGTGCGTCACTGCTGCGGTTCCACCGAGGTGCGGGATCGATGCGAATATCCCCGCTATAGCCCCCCTTGCTGATCCCCCCGGACCTGGCCCAGGCTCCGTCACTGAGCCGAAGAACCGAATACCTGTTCAAGGTATCCGTCGAATATCCATTTGCGAACCAGTTTCCGTCGGCGGATAGGGAGATATCTCCCTCCGGCTCGGGAAACAATTCGGAATCCCCCAGGTACCCCACTATTTCCATTTTACCGACATCGTATAAAACCTGTCTTTCGGTTCCGGTATCGTCGGGGTCACTGCCTATCAGGATGTTTCCAGCCCCCCATTCTGGATGCCCCCCAACAAAAATGGAGTGGCGGGTGAGCCCGCTGCCATCGACGTTGATCGTAAACGGTACGTTGACACGTGTCCCCTCCCCCCGATTACCGCTCCAGCCAGCCCGTGCAAAAAAATATATTTTGTTCGAATCCCGATTCCAAAGGGTATGGTTGATAAACAAACCGGTGTGCTGCAAGTCGGGCTGAGATTCCTTGATTTTTTGTTCCAGTTGAAAAAACGAAACCAACAGCCGTTTTTCGCCAGTTTTCGTATTTACGATAAAGATTCCGTCATTTTTCGGTGCGGGGTCCTCCTTTGACCAGTCCGATGCACCGGAATAACCGGTTACTCGCCGCAGGCGGGACATTCTGCCGTAATTGAGGCCCAGCCAAAACGAGCCGTCGGGTGCCACGCCACCATTTCCTATGGGCGTATCTTCGTACCGAAATTCCCGTATCCGTTTCCTTTCCTCCAGGTCGTAAAGTACCGTGAAGACCTTTCCAGTTGCGGTATCTTTGTCGTTGAAATAAAACTGACGTTCCGGTTGTTTTGGATTCCAATAAAACATGGTCCCTTGCTGGGGGTTCCAGGCATGGGTTTTTTCCAGGTAAATCAATTGGTCATTCGCCTGCCTGTCCAGAACAAAAATTGTAGCTGCCTCGTCTGCATGGGGCATGCGGTGAATGGAATCGATTTCCATACCGAGAATGTAGCGTTCCGAGGCATTCCAGGGCGAAGTCAGGCATTGCCCGATATAGCCAAAAAAATGATGTTTCAAACCGGAGGTGAGTTGTGTCAGCTCCAACGAAAAAGCCGGAGCTACCGGCTCTTTCCTCGGTTCGCAAGCATGGAGAAGAAAAAGGAAAACCCCGCTAGCAAACAGGCCTATACGTATTCGGTACGGATAAAATGCACGTAGAATGGGACTGCTCATGGTTTTTTGGTTTTCTTTCCAATATAGGTTTTTTTTGGAAAATATGTCTGAACAGGGATTCGTCCTTACAAAGAACAGCAAGGGAATTGCCTCCGGGGTCTGGGAAATGCCTACTTCGCCCTGACAATCTGCAACATTTGTTTTTTTGCAGCGCATTTCCCCTCAAATTACCGAACCAAGGAAGAGGACTATTGGCCAGCGCCTGCATTGTAGTTGAAAGAATGGCTAAAGGACCCGATTGAAAGAGGTAATCGTCGATAAACCGGGCGCGAAAAAACCCTACCGATGTCCCTAGATGTACGTAGGTATGCACTTACAAATTTTTTTTGTATCTTAGAATGGCCTACGGTAAAAACGCGCACGAATCTTCGCATCCGTATATCCATACTCAAGTTAATATGTGGAAATGATACATTTCAGATCGGTAATTGCCGTTGTTTGTCTGGCGAACCTTTTTGCAGGTTGCGGCATCGACACACCTCAGGACGTGGCAGAAGCAGCGCCTACCCTACCCGAAATCGTCGACTACAACCTACATATCAAGCCCATACTCTCTGATCGGTGTTTTGCCTGTCACGGACCGGATAAGAACAATCGGGAAGCCGGTTTATTTCTGCACGCTGCCGAAGGGGCGTTCGCTTCGCTGGAAAGTGGCAAAAAGGCCATTGTTCCTGGGAATCTACGCACTAGCGAACTGATTCGTCGAATTTTATCCGAGGATCCCGAGACGATGATGCCACCAGCGGAATCGAACCTACAGCTTTCCGCGGAGGAAAAAGCACTACTGATCAAATGGGTAGATCAAGGAGCTGAATACAAAAAACATTGGTCGTTTATCAAGCCCGAAAAAACGGCACTGCCGGAAACCAAAAATGAGCACTGGGCAGCCAATGAGATCGACCATTTTATAGCAGCGAAGCTGGATAAATTTGCGATCACGCCTTCCCCGGAAGCACGAAAGGAAACGCTGGTGCGCAGGGTGTTTTTTGACCTGACCGGGCTGCCCCCTACCGTAGGCCAGTTGGAAACAATCATGGCGGATAGCAGCAGCAATTATTATGAAAAGTTGGTCGATGACCTGCTGGCCTCGCCGGCCTACGGAGAGCGTATGACCGCACACTGGCTGGATGTTGCGCGATTTGCCGATACGGAAGGTTACCTGGATGATTTCCACCATGAAATGTGGCCCTACCGGGACTGGGTTATCGATGCCTTCAATGAGAACATGCCCTACGATGAGTTTGTGGTTGCCCAGGTCGGCGGTGACCAAATGCCTAACGCAACGGAGAAGCAACGGTTGGCGACGGCTTTTAACCGATTGCATAAACAGAATTCGGAAGGAGGCGTCATCCCGGAGGAGTTTCGGGTCGAGTACGTCGCAGACCGGGTGAATACGGTCGGCACGGCATTTATGGGCCTAACGGTATCCTGCGCCCGCTGCCATGACCACAAATACGATCCCATTTCCCAAAAAGATTACTTCCAATTGTATGCATTCTTCAATAGTACCATTGAGCGAGGAGATGCGATCTTTTCCGGGAATTCTATTGAAAATGGTAACCGAATCCCAAACAAGTATTCGATGAACGCGGGACCGGTCATGCCGCTTCCATCCGAGGAGGTCGCTGAAATTCGAGCCTATTTGCTGGAGGAAATCGATGCCAAAGCTTCAGAAATCGAATCGCAATTGCGGGCAAAAAAAGCGGAGGCACTAGCTTGGGCCGCATCCAGGCCGAGCCATACCACCCTAAAAAATGTGGTGAAGGAGGCCACCATGGTAGACTTACGATTCGATAGCGTGGCCGATGAAACCGTAAAAGACCACGCCAAGGGTTCCAAACCTGCCCGAATTTTCGGGCACAATCAGGTAGAAGGAAAAATAGGAAAAGCAATCGAATACAATGAGGGCAAAGTGATTGCTGACGGCAGTCGGGTCAGCTTTGAGCGTATGGAACCGTTTACGGTGAGTTTTTGGATCAAAACACCTAAGGAATTCGATGAAGCCCGAGTCCTTTACAACGGAAACGGCCGAATCCAGGGTTACAGAGGATGGGATGTTTGGATGGACAGCACGCGGCTTTCCTTTCGATTAAACCATGCCCATCCGTTCCAATCCCTGGACGTTCGGCTGAAAGAAAAACTACCCTTGAATGAATGGCAGCATTTCGTTTGGACCTATGACGGGTCCAGTTCGGCCAGGGGCATGACCGTTTGGCAAAATGGGCAAAAGGCGGATCTCGCGATCCAACGAGACCATATCTACCGGTCTGCCGTACCCTACAAAGAACCAAAAGGCTTCGTGTACCTGGGATACGAAGGTTTTGTAATGGGGGCCAGTCACTACGATGCGGATTTTGACGGAGGGATGATTGATGAAGTACGGGTACTCGACAAGGAAGCCGGTGATCTGGTGGCCACATTCCTTTTTAAGGAAGAAATGGGGAATGAACGGTTCCGCAAAGCGGTCGATTCCCAATCCAAGGAAGCATTGGAGTTTTATGCCCTCCATGTGGATCAGGACTTGGAACGGCAGCGGAAGGCACTGCGGGAACTCCAATTGAAAGAAGTGATGGCCATCGATACCGTCCAGGAGATCATGGTGATGGGTGATTACGAAATCGAAAGGCCGACCTATCTCTTGGAGCGAGGGGCCTACGATTCCCCGGGAGAGCAGGTAGAAAAGGGCGTTCCCTCGGCTATTCTGCCCTGGCCTGAGCATCTCCCCAAAAACCGATACGGGCTGGGCGAATGGCTGACCCACGAAGACAATCCGCTCACGACCCGTGTAGCGGTAAACCAAATGTGGTATTTGATGTTTGGCCGCGGACTGGTACGGACCAACGAAGATTTTGGCAACCAGGGTGCATTGCCCAGCCATCCGGAACTGCTGGATTGGCTGGCCGTTGACTTTCAGGAAAGCGGCTGGGATGTGAAGCGTTTGATCAAAAAGATGGTAACTTCGTCTACCTATAAACAATCCTCTGTCATTCGGGAAGACCTTCGGGAAATCGATCCCGACAACCTGCTGCTAGCGAGAAGTCCCAGGTACCGGCGTTCGGCCGAGATGGTTCGTGACAATGTCCTTGCCGTGAGCGGGCTATTACAGCCAACCGTTGGAGGGGAGTCAGCGTTTCCCTATCAACCGGAAGGATTATGGAGGGAAACGATCACCCATGCTTTTTTCCCGGATTATCAGATCGACTATAAAAACGGCCTATACCGACGGAGCCTCTATACCTTTTGGAAGCGCAATGCTCCCGCTCCGGGAATGCTCGTTTTTGACGCCTCGAACCGATCCGAATGCCAGGTTCAGCGACAGCGAAGCAATACGCCCTTACAGGCTTTGGTATTGCTGAATAGCCCCCAGGTACTCGAAGCCTGCCGGGTTCTTGCCGAAAATGTGCTACTTGATTCAGATTTGGACATCTCCAAATCCATCGAAACGCTTTTCCTGGCCTTGGCCGGCAGAAAACCAACGAGCCGGGAGCATGCTATTCTGGAAAGGCAATTCAGCGAAGAAGAAGCGTACTTTACCAGGGAACCCTTGGCGGCCAGGGAGTTTTTGAGTATAGGTTACCAGGCGCCCTCTCCGGATATTCCCTTCACCCATACCGCCGCACTGGCTCGGGTAGCAAACACCATCCTGAATTCAACCGAGGCCTACTACAAAAATTAAGGACATGAACTATTTGAAAGAAATTCAGGCGAATGAATACTTGAAAACCCGCAGGGAGTTTTTGAAAAAAACCTCCAGAGGCCTGGGCGGATTGGCCTTGGGTGGTCTCCTGTTTCCGGACGCCTTAAAGGCCACTGATTCAAAGGAAATGGATCGTCAACTGGTCAAAAACGGTGGTATTTTGGGAGGACCCCATTATGCACCCAAGGCAAAACGGGTTATCTATCTTTTTCAAAGTGGCGGGCCCAGCCAGTTCGAACTGTTCGATTACAAACCCGAATTGAACAAACGCCAGGGAGAAGAAATTCCAGACTCTGTACGTGGCGGACAACGAGTCTCCGGAATGCTGGCAGCACAATCCAGCTTCCCGCTGGTTGGCTCTCAATTTGCTTTCACGCAACACCCAACTACCGGCGGGTACTTTAGTAAACTAATGCCCTACACAGCCGGTATTGCAGAAGATATTTGCATGATTAACTCCATGCATACGGACGCCATTAACCACGAACCTGCGGTAATTTTTATGCAAACCGGTTCCCAGCAGGTCGGCAGGCCAAGCATCGGCTCCTGGATGAGTTACGGCCTGGGAAGTTCGAATGACAACCTTCCCTCGTTCATCGTTATGCTATCCCGCGGAAAAAATGGGGCCCAAAACTTAAACATGCAAGCCTGGAACAGTGGCTTTTTGCCTTCCCATCATCAAGGCGTTCGCTTTCGTTCGGGTCATGACCCGGTCCTTTACCTCAGTAATCCCAAAGGCATCAACAGGGACCGCCGTCGCTCGGAATTGGATTACCTGACGGAACTGGAAGCGGAACAAAAAAAGGTATGGGGCGATCCTGAAATCGACTCCAAGATCAGCCAGTACGAAATGGCGTACCGCATGCAAAGCAGCGTTCCCGAAATCGCCGATCTTTCGGATGAACCTGACTATATTTTCGATCTCTACGGAGAGGAGGCCCGAATTCCCGGAACCTACGCGTTTAATTGCCTGATGGCACGGAGACTGGCCGAGCGAGACGTGAACTTCATTCAATTGTACCACATGGGTTGGGATCAACATGGAAATCTTCCCCTCGATATTACCAAAATGGCCATGTCATCGGACCGGGCCTCGGCGGCCCTGGTAAAAGACCTCAAACAGCGGGGACTACTGGAAGATACGCTTGTCATTTGGGGAGGGGAATTTGGCAGAACCAGTTTTTCCCAGGGGAAAATAACGAAATCCAACTACGGAAGGGACCACCACCCCAGGACCTTCAGCGCCTGGATGGCTGGGGGCGGGATCAAGCCCGGTCTGGTCTACGGAAAAACCGATCCGTTTGGCTATAACATCGTCGAAAACCCGGTGCATGTGCATGATTTTCAAGCGACCCTTTTACACCTCCTAGGGGTGGATCACGAAAGGCTCACCTTCAAGCACCAGGGACGAAGGTATCGCCTTACCGACGTGCACGGCCATGTGGTGAAAGATATTTTAGCCTAAGCCATGAGACGAAGAAATTTCATAGCCAAAGTCGCCAGCATCGGAGCGGCTTTTCCTGCAATGCATGCGGTCGGAAATCCTGTCGGTTACCTTCTAAATTCCAATCGCAAGGGAGAAATCGTGGGTCACGGAGATTTTAGGTATCGGGTAGATACACATTGGGGTCAACTTGATCCCCAAAAGATTCCGATCGATAACTGTCACGAGATGGTAATCGATTCCAAAGGGCGGATCATCCTACTTACCGACGAACCCCGGAACAACCTCATTTTTTACGATCAGTCGGGAAATCTGCTGGATGCGTTTTGTAACCGGTTTCCTGGTGGACACGGACTCACCCTGAATGACGAGGGTGGAGAAGAGTTCCTTTACGTTACGGACAGCGGTTGGTTTCACGACCACAAGCACCCCAATGATTGGAAGTATTTCAGCGGCAATGGCTTTGTTTCCAAGATCACCATGAAAGGAGAGTTGGTTTTCAATTTGGGACATCCCCAAACGATTGGAGTGTATGAGCCGGGCATGCCCTTTAAGCCCTCAGAGACCGCAATCGCACCGAATGGTGATATTTACGTTGCTGATGGATACGGCTCCTGCTACATCATCCAGTACGATCAGTATGGCCGATACATCCGGCATTTCGGCGGTAGGAATAATTCCGATCCCAACTACCAACTGAAAACCGCACATGGCGTTACGCTGGATACCAGAAATTCGGACGAATTACAATTGATTGTCACTTCCCGGGAGGAGTGCTCGTTTAAATTTTATACGCTCGAAGGACGCTACAAAAAAACGGTCACCATTCCCGGAGCTATGGTAAATCGGGCAGTCATTCACGGAAAAAACCTGTACGCGGGTGTATGTTGGTCGCAAATAGATGGCAAAGCAAAAGCGGGTACGGGATACATCACCATCCTGGATGAGAACGATCGGGTAGTGTCCAATCCTGGCGGACAGGCACCTCGGTACAAAAATGGCGAGCTAAGCCATCAGATTCAGGAAGTACCCTTCCTTCGACATGGCCATGATGTCTGTGTGGACCAAGACGAAAATATCTACGTCTGTCAATGGAACGGCGGAAGGACCTATCCCATGAAACTGGAACGAATATAAACCGGGCTAGCGAAGCGTCATTCTGCCAGAGCAACCATGCGTCTATTCCGACACGCGGGTACTACAGGTTTCGGCTGGCCTTTTCGCCGGACACCAGCAGGAGCGTTGGTACCATTGTGGTCAGCTCTCATCGAACTCCGGGCCAATAATGGCATCATACCGTATTTCTTTTTGCTCCCAGCCCTTCCGGTTGGACCCGATATCTCTTTTTTGCATCTTTAAACGGTTCGATACCTGACGGCAAAAAACAACCGCTGAAATCAATTCTTCCAGCGGTTGTTTTGTAGGGTTTTGTCAGGTTATAAGCCAAACAAACGGGGCAGCCAGAGCGATAGCTCTGGAAATAAGGTAATGACTAGCAGCCCCAAAATCATGGCAAAGAAAAAGGGGAGCAAGGGCAAAAATACTTTTGCAATGGAGGTTTTGGCCACGCCCACTCCGATAAAGAGCACCGACCCCACCGGTGGCGTACAGACACCGATACACAAATTCAAAACCATCATGATGCCAAAATGCACCGGATCTATCCCCAGAGTCACAACCGCAGGAAGGAATATCGGCGTGAAGATCAACACCGCCGGCGTCATGTCCATAAAGGTTCCCACAAACAACAAGATCAGGTTGATCATGATGAGGATAACAAATTTGTTGTCACTCAGCGCAAGCAAAGCTGCACTGATGGATTGGGGAATGTTTTCGCTGGACATGGCCCAGGACATGCTCATGGAGGTCGCGATCAACAGCATGACGATGGCCGTAGTTTCGGAGGATTTCAGCAGTACTCCTGGTAAGTCTTTGATTTTGATTTCTCCATAGATAAAAGACAGGACCAGTGTATAAATGACCGCGATGGCAGAAGCCTCGGTGGCGGTAAACACGCCGATAACGATCCCTCCGATAACCACGACTAGCAGCATCAAGCTGGGGAATGCGGCAAGAAACTTCCCAGTCAGTTCTTTCAAACTGGTCACTTCCCCGCCTTTTAGGTTGTGCTTCTTTATAAATATTGCTGCGGTTATCATCAGAAACATGCCGACGAGCAGACCGGGAATGTATCCAGCCACGAAGAGCGCTGCGATGGATACCCCACCACTTGCCAGAGAATACACGATAAGTACGTTTGACGGGGGAATAATCAGTCCCGTGGTAGAGGAGGTAATGTTTACCGCCGCACCCAGTTCTCTTGGGTATCCTTCTTTCTCCATGCGGGGTCCCAGAATCCCTCCGATCGCCGAGGCTGCGGCAGCAGCTGATCCAGCAATGGCGCCAAACAGCATGGCAGCAATTACGTTAACGTATAGCAAGCCGCCAGGTAATCGCCCGGTCATGGCTTTGGCCAGGTTTATTAGCCGGTTAGCGATACCGCCCTTGTTCATGATTTCACCGGCCAGTATAAAAAACGGTATGGCTAAAAGGGCAAAACTATCCAGCCCCACCCCCATGCGTTGGGCAATGGTGGTAGCGGATGGTACGGTGGCGATAGTTACCGTTAGTGTCAAAAAACTGGAAAAGCCCAGTGCCCATGCCACCGGAACCCCGATGCCCATGAGTACGATAAAACTGCTTACCAGTATAAGTATGCTTAGGTATTCTTCCATATCGAGTTAATTTTGGGAGTCTTGTTTGGTCAGCAATAATTTTAGGTTGACAAATTGATAAAAAAGTACCAGCAAGCCACTAAAGGGGATCATCAGGTACACGTAAGCGAGGGGAAGTTGAAGGGTGGCAGATTTTTGCTCCAGGGTATACGTTATGTACACCAGGTTGATCCCACCCATAATCATCACCGGTATAACAAACAACACAATGACAATACTGATGACTATCAATAATTTGCGTTTTGCTTCTCCCCGGAGCTTGGCGGGAAGAATGTCAATGGCCAGGTGCTTGTCCTGCCCGGCTACATAGGCCGCTCCCAACATACCCAACCAAACCAGTAGGTAGCGGGAGAGTTCGTCGGTAAACGAACTGGGCGATTGAACCACGTAGCGGGAGAAAACCTGCCAGCTTACGTTTAGTACCATGATGGCCATGATGAGCATCAGCATGATGCCGATGACTTTGTCCAATTTAAGTTTGAATGCCTGCATTGCCTTAATAGTTTCTGATTTCCTGAACGAGCGCATACATTTCCGGATCCGCCGTTTTCATCAATTCGTATACTTTTTCTGCTTCTTTCCGAAACGGTTCCTTGTCAGGATAGCTTACCTGCACCCCTGCCTCGTCCAGGATGCGCATGGATTCCGCCACGGATTCCTCCCAGAGTTTGTATTGGTACACCGCAGACTCATCGGCAGCTTCCTGCAGCCAAATGCGCTCTTCATCGGAAAGTATGTCCCATACCTTGGTACTCACAATCATCATGTCCGGGATGGCCGTATGCTCGTTTAGGGAATAATACTTGCACACCTCATAATGCCTGGAAGTAACCAAACTGGGCGGATTGTTCTCGGCCCCGTCCACAATTCCTTGCTGTAAGGCGGTATAGAGTTCACCAAAGGATACCGGTGTAGGCGACCCCCCAAAACTCTGCACCATATTGACCGCGGTAGGACTTTCCATCACCCGTATTTTCAGACCTTGAATGTCTCCGGGTTTCTCCACCGGCGTATTTTTGGTATAAAAACTCCGTTTGCCGGCATCGTAAAAACAAAGCCCCTTCAGCCAGTACTTCTCGCCTGCCGCCAGCAGCTGTTCGCCGATCGGTCCTTCCAGAACCCGTGCCTGATGGGCATCGTCACGAAACAGGTAGGGTTGGCCCAGTATTTTGATTTCTGGTGCAAATCCTTCCATGGCAGCCGTGGACACCTTGGTCATGGACAAGCTTCCAATCTGCAGCAATTCCACCAATTCCCGCTCTGTACCCAATTGCTGATTGGGATACACTTGTACGATCATTTTACCTTCCGATTTTTCTTTGGTTTTCTCCGCCAGGTACAACATGGCCTCGTGGACCGGATGGCTGGTATCCAGCCCGTGTCCCAATTTCAGCACACGTACTCCGCCGGGTTTCGAACAGCTGATCAAGAAGGCCGCCACAAACAGCAGCCCCAGGTAATGTAAGGGTTTATTCCATTTCGCTTTCCACATACGCTCGTAGGTATTATTTTGGTTAAGTAATAAGTGATTTTTTCATGATTGAATTAAAAAGCTCCGATTTTAACGCAGCAATCTGCCAATATTTTCTCCGGAAACCAACTGATTTACTTCTTCCACCGATACATAATTGGCATCTCCCGGGACGGAATGCTTGAGCACCGAAGCAGCTACCGCGAATTCCAGGGCCTCCCGATCGGATTTGTGCAACAATCCATAGATCAAGCCTGCCATGAACGCATCTCCTCCGCCAATGCGATCCACGATTGCCGGCATATCGTATATGTGGGAGCGGAGCACGTCTTCGCCGTTCCACAAGATACCACCGAGTCGGTTATGGGAAGCCGACACGGAATCCCGCTCGGTGGTGGCTACCAACTGAATGGAAGGACACTGATAGTTCGCCTTTTCGCAGGCCGTCACATAATCGGTTTCGTGGATGTCCATGCAATTGGCAAAGTCCGTTAAGCCGGCGATGATTACCTGGCTGTAGGATATCAATTCGGGAAGAATATCCAGAGGATTCTTTCCGTAGCGCCACAAGTTGCGCCGGTAATTGATATCCCCGCTGACCCGGACCCCGTGTTTTTTTGCCTCCTTCAATACCCGAAGGCAGAGTGAGGCTGCCGGGGCAGAAATTGCCGGGGTGATGCCCGACCAGTGAAACCAATCCACCTGATGGAACACCGCTGACCAATCCAGTTCCCTACCCTCGTAGGCGGCAAATGCGGAATCGAATCGATCGTAAATGATTTTTGAGGGCCGCTGCATGGCTCCGTTTTCCAAAAAATACAGCCCCATTCTTCCTTCGGTAGTGGCGATAAAAGAAGTGTCGATGCCACCGGTTTTCAGGTACCTCAAGGCTGCCCTTCCCAGGTCATTGGCTGGCAAGGCGGTCAGTAGGGCTACTTCCTGTTGCCAATAAGCCAGCGATACCCCCACGTTTGCCTCCGATCCCCCGAAATCCGCATCGTAGTTTCCGGCTTGTATAAACCGTTCGTGCCCTGGGGTGGACAGGCGCATCATTACCTCGCCTAACGTGAGTATTCGTTTGTGCATGCAAAATTCCTATTTCCGTAAGTAACTTGCCAAAATTAAGGGGGTTTTAAAAAAAAAGAAGCCTGCGGGCTCTTTTCTTTCAATTTATTTCTAAATTGTGCAATCGATTGCTCAAGATAATCAAAAAGTTTACATGTTCCACAAAGTTTTACGAATTCATCCCGCTGATAATGTCCTGGTGGCCTTGAGCGACCTGAAAGCCGGTGAAAAGTTGGATTTCGACGGAGAAGAAATCACCCTGGCCAACGCAGTCCCCGCCAAGCATAAATTCACCATGGAAGCCCTGGAAGCGGGGGACACCATTTACATGTACGGCATAATCGTCGGGAAAACCCTGAAAAACCTGGAAAAAGGCGCTGCGATCACCACGGAAAATATCGTCCACCAAACCGCTCCCTATACCGGTAAACGAAAGCCATTTACCTGGAACCCGCCTGTAGTGGATCGCTGGAAAGAGCGCACCTTTGACGGATATCACCGACCGGATGGGCAGGTAGGAACGGCCAACTATTGGCTGGTAGTACCACTGGTCTTTTGTGAAAACCGCAACGTAGACATCATGAAACAGGCCTTCGTGGAAGAATTGGGCTTTGCCAGGCCGAACCCCTATAAATCCCTGGTCCGGGAGATGAAACAACGCTTTCTGGAGGGAGACAGCAAGTCCCTGCAACAGGTAGGTGTAGAAGTACTGGAACAATCCGCAGAAGAAAAAGTATTCAAAAATATCGATGGAATAAAATTCCTTACCCACAACGGTGGTTGCGGCGGCACCCGACAGGATTCCGAAGCCCTGTGTGCCCTTATTGCCGGGTACATCAACAACCCCAATGTAGCCGGAGCCACCATCCTGAGCCTGGGCTGCCAAAATGCGCAGCCGGCCATTTTGCGGGAAAAGCTGGCACGCCTGGATCCGGACTACAAAAAGCCGGTGATCATTCTCGAACAACAAGTAGAGGGTACCGAAAACCAGCTGCTAACCCGAGCCATTCAGGAAACCTTTCTGGCCCTGACCGAAGCAGACCAATTGCAGCGCAAGCCGGCTCCCCTTAGCAAACTTACCATCGGACTGGAGTGTGGCGGTTCGGACGGATTTTCCGGTATTTCTGCCAACCCCAGCCTGGGTCAGGTGTCCGATATCATTGCTGCGTTGGGGGGCAAAACCATACTTTCCGAATTCCCAGAGCTATGCGGAGTAGAGCAGGAACTGATCAACCGCTGTACCACCGACGCCAATGCCGATAAATTTGTGCGGCTGATGCGGGCCTATGCAGCCTCCGCAGAAGCGGTAGGATCTGGGTTTGACATGAACCCCAGCCCCGGAAACATCAAGGACGGGCTGATCACCGATGCCATCAAATCTGCAGGCGCTGCCAAAAAAGGAGGCACCTCTCCCATTGTGGACATCCTGGACTATACCGAAATCGCTACCAAACCCGGCTTGAGCCTACTGTGTTCCCCCGGCAACGACGTGGAAAGCACCACCGCCATGGCAGGGTCCGGAGCCAACATCATCTTATTTACCACCGGCCTGGGTACCCCTACGGGCAATCCCGTAACGCCAGTAATCAAGGTGGCCTCCAACCACCGCCTGGCGGAACGAATGCCTGATATCATTGACGTGGATACCGGAGGCATCATATCCGGGGAAAAAACCATCGAAGAAATGGGGGATGAATTGCTGGAATACATCCTACAGGTGGCAAGTGGAAAAATCAAGGCCAAGGCGGACCTACTCAATCAAGACGATTTTATCCCCTGGAAACGGGGAGTCTCTCTTTAATCAACACCATTAAATCGGTTTTTATTTATGTCTCAATTATTTTCAGTCAAAAACAAGATTATCATCATTAGCGGAGGAACGGGGGTATTGGGGAAAGCCATGGCCAAACATTTGGCGAAAGAAGGCGCTCAGATGATCCTACTCGGACGGAATCCCCAAAAGGTAGACGAGCTGGTACAGGAGATCAAGGACGAGGGAGGATTTGCCTTTCCCGCCGTCGCAGATGTAACCAAGGAGGAAGAAATCATCGCCGTAAAGGAGGAGTTGGAAAAATCATTTGAGCAAATTGACGGGCTGATCAATGCGGCGGGCGGCAATATGCCGGGTGCGACGGTAATGCCGGACCAAATGGTCTCCGATCTGTCCTCCGAAGCCGTCAAAACCATTATGGATTTAAACTACATGGGCACCTTTTTGCCAACAAAGGTTTTTCTGCCGCTCCTGACAAAACACAAGAAGGCGTCCATCATCAATATCTCGTCCATGGCCGCCAGCCGCCCCATGACCCGGGTCATGGGCTACGCATCTGCCAAAGCGGCTATTGACAACATGACCAAATGGTTTTCGGTGGAATTTGCCAGAAAATACGGAGAGGGCATCCGTGTCAATGCGGTTGCTCCGGGCTTTTTCCTGACCGCCCAAAACGAACGCCTGCTCACCAACACAGACGGCAGCCTGACGGAAAGAGGCAACTTGATCGTGGACCACACGCCCATGGGTAGGTTTGGAACACCCGAAGAGCTTTTTGGGGCCGTCCAATGGCTCTGCAGCGATGCATCAAAATTTGTTACAGGAACCATTATTGAAGTAGATGGAGGCTTCAGTGCATTTTCAGGCGTATGAGTACAAATAATAAACCCTTTCTTATGGAACAGACCATGCGTTGGTATGGTCCAAACGACCCGGTCAGTCTTGTCGATATCCGGCAATCCGGTGCCACCGGCATCGTAACCGCCCTACATCAAGTTCCCAACGGGCAGGTATGGTCCCGGGAAGCAATCCGCGAACGGAAAGACATCATCGAGCAGGCTGGATTAACCTGGTCCGTGGTGGAAAGTGTTCCCGTACACGAGAGCATCAAAACCCGCTCGGGAGATTTTCAGACCTATATCCGAAATTACCAGGAAAGTATCCGCAACCTGGCGGCGGAAGGCATTCACACGGTCTGCTACAATTTCATGCCCATTCTGGATTGGACCCGCACCAATTTGGGCTACACCCTGCCTAATGGCGCCAAAGCGCTTCGCTTTGAAATGAAGGCCATCGCCGCCTTCGACGTGTACCTGCTGAAACGGCCCGGAGCGGAAAAGGACTACCCGGAAGAACTATTGCAGAAAGCCAAAGCCCACCTGGACAGCCTTTCTGAAGAGGGAAGGGAACAATTGGTGAATACCATCATCGCCGGCCTACCGGGCGCGGAAGAAGGGTATACCGTCGTAGATTTTCAGCAGGCCCTCGATACCTATAAAGGCATCGATGCCGGCAAGCTTGGCGAAAACCTGAATTTATTTTTAGATGCTATCGTGCCGGTAGCAGAAGAAAACAGGGTGTACCTGTGTATCCATCCCGACGACCCACCCTTTCCAATTTTTGGTCTACCGCGGGTGGTTAGTACAGCAAGTGATTACGACCGCATTCTTCAGGGAAACAGCAGCCCATTCAATGGATTTACCTTTTGCACCGGTTCGCTGGGAGTGCGAGCGGACAACGATTTGCCTGCCATGGCTGCTACCTATGGGAAGCACATTCATTTTATCCACCTGCGAAGTACCCAACGGGACGCGGATGGGAATTTCTACGAAGCCAACCACCTGGAAGGCGACGTCCCCATGGCCGACGTGGTGGAGGCACTGATACGGGTGCAGCAGCAACGTGGCAAATCCTTGCCCATGCGCCCCGACCACGGACACCAAATGTTGGACGATTTGGGGAAAGTCACCAACCCCGGCTATTCTGCAATCGGCCGTTTAAAGGGGCTGGCCGAACTGCGGGGTTTGGAAATCGGAATTGCACGAAGTATTTTTACTACATAGAAAAACTGAAAAAATAACGTAGTACACCCTTTCTACCGGTAACGGATGAAGAATTTTTAATTTTAATGTGCGTTTATCTTGTTAAAATCAATTGAATAATAGTATCTTGGATGCAAAAAAAAACGATAGTAGCGCCTTTGAAGTAGTATACAGAAAAATCAAAGCCATGATATAACGCTGATTGAAGTAAAAAATCGCCTATCTGCCTATTTTTAACCCCAGAATAATTTTTTCGAGAAGAAAGCCAAGTCAAATTTCGATGCGGCGTATCAATACATCTAAGGAAAAGTGATCAGTGAATCAAACAACATAGAACGGATGAGCGAGATCCTTGATACAGAATCTCATTCGATGCACTGTTTTATCAGCGATTCCAAGTGGAATGCCCATGCGGTGATGGACCGAGTGGCAACATGTTTCTCCCAATTGTTGCCCGGGCGAACGCTCGAAGGATTGCTGGTCAATGAAAACGGATGGGCCAAAAAGGACGATTATGGACTGGGATCTGGTTACCCATTTTCAGCCAATGGGAGCAAAACGGCCAAACTCCCTTCGCCTCTGAGGCCAAAGGAAAGCAGGGTTTACACCAGGGTAGGTAACGGTATTGGCTCGTTGGCACCTGCCAATTGGCAATCTATGGTATTCAAGTGTTTAGTTAACAAGGTATCGAAAGCGCTGTTCCATTTAAGAACCCTGTCCATTTCGAATACAAATACGAATTCAAGGGAAAATGAGCAACTAGAGTTGTCCGAACGAAAAAACAAGAACCGGGAGAGAATCAACTACTCTTTAACCAATCCCTTTTTGAGGCCGCATGCCGAACAGATCCTGGCCGATACGCAGGCGCAGCTGTTCGTAGTAGGGGCCAATTCCGAAGAACAAAACCAAATCCCGGGAATAAATCCGTTCCAGACGCCTAGATTCCGCCCGAGACATCACCTACTTGCGGTAACCATGATTTCTAGGTGTTTCATGCTCAAAACCATACCTTTAAATCGATACGAAACACCAATGCTCTCGTCTTGGGACCTAGAGAATGCACTGTTCGTTAAGTTCTACAAAAAATTGGCTGAAGGAGGCTTGTTAAAGCGACGAAAGGACAGCCATAGTAACCGGCAACATCAAGTCGATATCTGGTATTCATAGCAATAAAATATACAAACGTACGATAAGGAATATATTTCACATCTAATATACAGGCCACCAATCAAAAAAAATCAAAACCAATGAAAAAGATTATCAAAACATATTACGCAAATGTGCAAAACATGGGGGACTTACTGAATGAACTATTGATCCGCAATGTTTTTGGGCAGGATCTGGTTCGTCATAAGCCATCAACCAGTGAATTAAGTTGCATTGGAAGTGGTATGGATAGTTTTATGAAAAAAAATAGAATGTATCCCAGATGGTATTCAACGGCTCTTCAATTGCAAAGTAAATTTGTTAATTATCCGAATATTGTATGGTGCACTGGTTTCCTGTATAGTGAAACCGAAGATTCCAAATTCATACGACAAATGGAGTTTAGTTCGGTTAGAGGAGAATTAACCAAAGCGCGTGTTGAGAAAATTATCGGCCAAAAATTAGACATCCCAACCGGAGATGGCGGTATTTTGGCCCCACTTCTATTTGAAAAGACTATTCCCAAAGAATACAGCATGGGTATTGTGCCACACATGAACGAGCTGGATAATCCGATATTTCAAGAGGTAAAGCAAAAATACCCTAACGCCATTATTATCGATTTAACAGTAGACCCCATGCTGGTGATTAAACAGATCGCACAATGTGACTACATTATTTCAACCAGCCTGCATGGATTGGTCGTTGCTGACAGTTTTAAAATTCCAAATAAATGGATAAAACTAACAAATTTGATGAAAGGTGACGGTTTTAAGTATCACGATTACTATTCTGCGTACGGGGTAACCAACGAACCCATTGACATTAGTAACGGAGATTCTCCGACCATCAATCAAATTATCGATGATTATAAAGTTATACCGGACATAATGGAAAAGAAACAGAAAGAGGTCCATGACGCCTTTCCTTTTTAACGCTAGATTGAGCGATTGAAGGTACTCCATCCCCGTACGTAATGTGTGTTTATTTTGTTAAAATCATGGAATAATCGTACCTTCATACCAGAAAAAAGGCGCATAATGAGCATGGAGTCAACACAAATTCATTAGAGAAAAATCATGGGAAAACACTGATCGAGGGAAGATATCGCGTATCTGCTTGTTTTTTTTGCCAGGCCAATTTTTTCAGGAACCAAGCCGATTCTACTCTCGATAATGTATAGCCACAGATTGAAGGAAACGTGACCGGTGAATTAGACAACATACAATGGATAAACAATACCTCTGATACGAAATATCACGCTTGGTATGAATGAATTAGCAATTCGAACAGGAATGCCCATACAGTGATGGGTTTGGTGCTTCACGTGCGAAAAGCGTCTAAACCAAGATGGAATACCCATTCGCTAACCAAAAGATCTCCTGAATTTTCTGTTCGTTACGTTTGACAAAGTAGTGACTGAAAACCAGTTGCTTTGGTAAGTAAATAAGTGCCACACAAAACCGAAATACGCTATAGACCTCTGTTAGTCAAAACAATAAATGTAAAAAAGTAAAATTGTATTAACCCAAAAAGAATTATGAGTAACGAACAAGCAGGCAGAAGGGAATTTATAAAAAAATCCGCGCTGACCACCATGGGTATTTCCACATTGGGAGCGGTAGGGTTCTCTGCCAAGAGTTATGGAAAAATCTTGGGAGCAAACGATCGATTGAACATCGCCATTGCCGGATTGGGCAGAAGATTGGGTGCGTTTTACAACCCTATCGGATTAAAGTCCAGCAATGTCAACCTGATGTACCTTTGCGATGTGATGCAATCCCAACGGGAAAAAGCAGCCAGAAATTTTCAAAAACACATTGATTACCAACCCAAACTCGAAAACAGCATTTTGAAGGTGCTGGAAGATTCGGAAGTAGATGCCTTGATCAATGCCACCCCGGACCATTGGCATGCACCGGGCACCTGGCTGGCCCTTGAAGCGGGTAAGCACGTGTACGTAGAAAAACCCTGTAGCCACAATCCCTATGAAGGAGAACTCCTGGTAGCCTACCAAAAACAATACGGAAAAGTGGTACAGATGGGCAACCAGCAACGTTCTGCACCCGAAAGCATCGAAATCATCAAGGCCATACATGAGGGTGCTATTGGTGATGTGTACAAGGCGACCGCCTTTTATAACTCCGCCCGTGGGGAAGTACCGAATCAGAAAAAGGCAGCCCCTCCGCAAGGATTGGATTGGGAACTGTTTCAAGGACCTGCCCCCAGAAGAGCGTATACCGACGATACCTGGAACTACAACTGGCACTGGTATGGCTGGGATTATGGTACTGCCGAAACCGGCAACAACGCCACCCACGAACTGGATGTAGCCCGATGGGCCCTGCAAGTTGACTTCCCGGAAAAGGTAATGGTCGATTCAGGTAAATACCACTGGCCTAACGACGGTTGGGAAATGTACGATACCATGGATGCCGTATTTAAATTTTCCGGCAACCGCACCATTCAGTGGGACGGAAAAAGCCGAAACGGACACAATACCTACGGGCCGGGCCGGGGAACCATCATCTACGGTACCGACGGCTCGGTTTACGTGGATCGCGGCGGGTACAAACACTTTGACCGGAATGGAAAAGTGGTAAAAACCAATGAGTCCGGTGGTAGCGAAGCGGGCACAGCCCTTGGCGGTGGTGGCGACATGTCCACCCTACACGTGGTCAATTTCTTCGAGGCCATTCGGGGAAAACAAACGCAAAACAGTCCCATCGACGAAGGTGCAAAATCCGTGTTGCTTTGCCACCTGGCAAACATCGCCTCCCGAACAGGCGAAGTATTGGAATGCGATTCCTCCAATGGGCACATCAAAAATAGCAAACAAGCCAGCAAGCTGTGGAAACGAGAGTACGAAAAAGGATGGGAACCTAAACTCAAGGTATAGGTCCCTCCTTCTTTACCACCCACAAACCACCAATTATCCCCGGTACAGCCGGGGATTTTTTATAGCCACATATTTTGGCGCGACGGACGAGCGGACGTTCAAAACGCCGGGAATGATTCGACGACTCTCTCCTTTTATGGGACGCCACACAAGATCAGCCACGCGTACCCGCGAAAAAGGCATCAGCAGAAGTTACCAGCAAGGAAATAGCAACCCTATCAACGCAAAGAAGCAGCACGCGATCCAAGTTTTTGGAGGTACCGACCGTAGCGATTCATCACCCAGAGATGTAGGCGCGCCTGGGTAGAGACATACAAGTACCAGGGTATTTTGGGAACAAATTCGTGAATGGCCGTAATGATGTACTTACCTCCCAGCACTTCCCGGAATTCCAGCCATCCGTAATCCGGACGACCGACCAGCCAGCCCCCACTGATGTAAAACAATTGCCTTTTCTTCTCGCTTCGGTCTTTGATCCAGCTTAGTTGCAACATAGGAACGGTGATAAAAAAAAGGTAAAAACTGACCACACCTTCCCGATTTTCCCGGGCATTGATAATCGATTTGAAAAACGTTGGCAACCAAACTTTGTACCGATTGGCAGCCCAATAGGCACTTTTACCAAAGGTATTGGAAAGCCGCTGTATGCTTCTTACGGTATTTTCCCGACGACCCAGGGGCATAAACGTTGGCAAACGGGGTTCCCATCCGGAACACAACGCAATGTTCACCGATTCCTCATACGACTGGTACGCAATGGGAAATTCCCGAAAGGCCAATTCATCCGAAACGGTCATGGTATGTTTGAGGCTTTCCACCAGTGGGGATACCAACTGCGCTGGACTCTCGCCAAAATAGCCCACCCAGAGTTTGGAGAGGCCCGGGGAAAAAAACGGCACGGAAAAAATATACCGCTTTTTGCCCATCACTGTGGCGGTTTTCATCATCATCTCCTGGTAAGACATGATTTCCTGGGAGCCAATTTCGATGGCTTTTCCAAAGACATTCGGGTTTCCCAGGCAGCCGTCAATGATGGTCAGTGTATCCTGTAGGGAGATGGGTTGGGTTTTGGATTCTGTCCATTTCGGGCAGATCATTACCGGTAATTTTTCGACGAGGTTTTTGATCATTTGAAAGGAAGATCCGCCAGGACCTACAATGATACTTGCCCGAAGTGCCGTGAGGGCAGCGGTGCCGGAAGCCAGGGTTTTTTCCACTTCCAAGCGGCTCCTAAGGTGCCGGGACCAGGTGTTCTCCGATTCTTTTTTTGGCAGAATGCCTCCTAAGTAAACCAGCTGTTCGACCCCATTGGCCGAGGCTGCCCGGGCAAAATTGTCGGACAGCAAAAGATCCGTATCCTCAAAGCTCCCCTGATTCAAGCGGGTGGACGCATTCATGGAATGCACCAGGTACAGCGCATAATCCACTCCCTGCAGGGCTTTTTGGGTAGAACTGATCGAATACAATTCCACCTGCCGCCATTCGATTTCGGGATGCGGATTGTCCTGTACCTCCCTCCTGCTCAAACCAATAATATGGTACTTGTCCTTAAAGCGATCCATAAACCAGCGACCAATATAACCCGTTGCACCGGCGATGGCCAGCACCTTTTTTTTCCCGTTTTCCATTGCCTACCTAACTGCCGTTCATTCAAATTGTTGATGAAGAAATAAGGTAATGCGATAAATGTATTTTTTTGCTACCGGGATTTATTTATCTTAAAAATTCGATTTCATGTTTCTTATAACTGATTCCCAACTAAAATGAGCCGGTTCTTCTTGATTGCCCTACTATGTTTGACATTCAGCTCCCTCCCTGCCCAAAGCCAAATTCAGCCCCATGCTAAAAATCCCCATTACTTCTCATGGGGAAGCACGCCGGTGTATTTAATCGGAGCAACTGGATTCCACAGCTGGGCACCTATCAGTCGTCCCGGAACCGTCCAGATGGAGCAACAATTGGAAAGGATGGGCAATTTGATCGATGAAATCAACAGCCCGCACATCATGGGGTTGGTCCGTTGGCTGCCCTATGACCCCATGAACCACCTGCATGACGGCACCGTAAAGCGCGTGCTACAACCATGGAAACTGGAAGCTGACGGCAGGTACGATTTGAGTCAATTTTCACCGGAATGGGAAACCCGACTGAAAAAATTGTTGGAAAGTGCCCTGGAAAAAAGAATCATCGTCGTTCTGGAACTATGGGATGACTGGTCCGTCACCCGAGGCCCGGGAGGGGCCTATGATCCCGGGGACAATTTTGGATGGAACGGACACCCTTTTAACCCCAACAACAACATCAACTACGATGAGCAAAGCCTACCTGCCAGTACCCTGGCCTGTGCCGCACCCTTCTATCAGACCCTGCCATCAAAATCCAATAATCAGGAGGTATTTCGCTATCAAAAACTATATATTGACCGGCTTTTAGGCATCATCGAGCCCTATCCCCATATCCTGCTAAACGTCAACAATGAAAGCCGGGCAGATCTGGAATGGAGTCGCTTTTGGGCGGGTTATGTGAAAGAGAAGTTTCCGATGGTCGGAGACATGCCCTCTACCAATAGGAAGGATGGCGGAGGGGAATGTGAGGATGACTTCAACCCCATGACCCTGGCATTGGATAACTTGTATGGATTTGTGGATATTTCCCAGGGGGTTTCGGGGCATGAATTCAACAGTCCTCAAGCCCAGGCCATCGATGGAGGAAAGCGTATCAGGGAGTACCGGGAAGCCATGAAGGCAAACGGACAGGTCAAGCCATTGCTGGTCTCCAAGGACTACACCCGGGATGAAAATGGCGGAGACATCGTCATTTGGAGCCGGTTTATCAATGGGACCGCCAGCACCCGCTTTCACCGGCCGGCAGCCGAAACCCCGGCTTCCGTAGTGGATTACCAGCATGCGGCCATGATGCGCCTGGGCAAATTTGTATCCGGACTGCCCTTTTGGGAATTATCCCCCCATCCCGTGCTCCTTTCCTCCTTACCCGATGGGATGGCCGCCAACGTACTCAGTAATGGGGTGGACGTTCTGGCAATTCAATTGCTGGGTGGGAAAGCAAATGCCACCATGGACCTGGAACTGACCGAGGGTCGTTGGAAAATTTCATGGATCAATCCGTCAACCGGTTTGCAAATGAAGGAAGAAACCATCCATCATTCCACCAAACGGCTGGCAGTCCGGATACCGGCCGATTTACCTCATTTGATTGTTCATATGGAAAAGGTGAATTAATAAAATTTTCAATACCGTCGGGATAAAAAAATTAACTACCTTGATTTCTCTGTCTGGATATTCAGCTTCTTTCCTTTTTCATAAAACTAAATTTTGAATCAAATTAACCAGAAAATCGTTTAATTGGCAAATAGTAAAAATATGGTTACAATCATAAAAAAGGGTTCTGACAAAAAGGAGGTTGAAAAAGCACTTTCTAAAATTAAGCGCAAAAAGAAATTTGATGCCTATAAATATTGTGGGACACTTAGCTTGAAGGAAGATCCTTTAGAGATTCAGAAAAAAATGAGAGATGAGTGGGAATAGTATTATTCTAGACACCAATATTGTTCTTTACTTATTGTCAGGTGATGAGACCGTTGCAGATTTTTTAAACGATAAGACCGTATTTTTATCTTTTATATCGGAATTAGAATTACTAGGTTATAAAGGAATAAGCACCGGAGATTTATCAAAGATAAAGGATTTATTGGCGGACTCTACCATAATAGACATCAATTCGGAGATTAAAAGGATCGTGATAGAAATAAGAAAAAATAAAAGGTTAAAGCTTCCAGATGCTATTATTGCCGCCACTTCCCGTTACTTGGATATCCCATTTATGACATCTGACAAAAATTTAACGAAATTAACAGGTATAAACATATTATTTTACGATAAATAGAGAATAGGCAAACAAAGCAGGAAAAAAATCAATTAGCTTCTGCTCCTTTCTACAACACTTGGCCGAGGTGCTGCATTCCATGGACGGCTACCTCCTCGGGGAAACTGAGGACTGGAAACTACTCAAGAACCCCTACATGATAAAGTACTTTAACGGCATCGCAAAATTCCACGAACTTAAAAAGCAGTATATCCTTTACCTACTTGATGCCGTGATCAAAAGCGCAAAGCTAAAGTCCATATGAACCCACCGTGAGACTGTAATCTCAACTCTGTCTAAGCTTGGAATTTAGTTTTAAATTTTATAAGTAGTAGACATGAGTACAGAAGAAAAAGAAAACCTAAAAGAGAAAGCATTAAGACAATTTAAAAACGGAGAGCCCTTATTTGGCAGAGGCGGAGCATTTGCCCCAATGCTGAAGGAGTTTTTGGAAGAGGCTCTTGAAGCAGAGATGGAAGGGCATCTGAGCAGCGATGAGTCTGGCCGTGAGGT
>NZ_WIOK01000022.1 GCF_009467825.1 Cyclobacterium xiamenense
TTTAGTTTATCAGTGCCACCAAATAGTGGAGATTCAAACTTTTCCGAATATTCGGGAAAAATAGCCGCATAAAAAAGGCTGCCCTTTTCGGACAGCCTCCCCGGGGTGAGGTGATTTGATGCCATTCTTTATTTTTTTTAACATTTTGATTTTTAAATTAGGTCAAACTCACGTTACTTCCCGAAAAATAGTAGCCGATTATCCTTGATTTCCTATCCGAAATCCTTATTTTGGTTATTGACAACCGAGAGACGGGTGGCGCATGGTTTGTGTGCAAGCAACCATCCTTTTGAGATAGGGATAGTAGCCACCACTTTCTGATCAAACACCGGCAACGAAAAAAGCGGCAATACTATTACGAATGATAACCGGGAGATTGCTGATTAATGTACTATTCAAAGTTTCGGATAGGGGATTTATTGACACATTCCCCCAACGAAAAAAAACTTACATTTTGATCCTGTAGAAGCATGGAAGAAGACGTTCAAGATAGGATATGGCCGATGCCAAAGTTTTACTTTACCGTCACCTTTGATTCACTGGAAAAAGCAGTGGTGTTTCAGGAGGTTACTGGTCTGGATGCGGAAACGGACATCATCGATTACCGCCACAGTGATTTTTCTGCGATCAAAATGCCGGGCATTGGCAGGATAGGCACGGTAACACTACGAAAAGGGATTTTTCAGTCCGATACCCATTTCTATGCCTGGTACAATGCCATTCATATGAATACGATTAAACGAGAAACGGTATCGATTCGATTGTTAGATGAGAAGGGTCACCCATCAATGACCTGGAATTTACAGAATGCCTGGCCCACAAAAATCACAGGTACTGATTTGAAATCCGAAAGCAATGAATTTGCGGTCGAGTCCATGGAGTTGGCGCACGAAGGATTAACGATTGTAAGTGGATGAATGGTGGTTTTTGGGTTTTTGACGATAACACAGTGAATCGGCACTAAAAGATACTACTTACCTTTTAGAAGTGCTAGAACCCGGAGAAAGAGCTACGTTTGTTACAGTCCCTCTACCCGGAGTGTTTACCGACGGTATTGCTTTTTGGCCGAAAGGATTTGGCGCGCCGTTTTTTAAAAAAATTATACCCAAAAAGTCTGGGTAGACGGTTTTGTACCGGGTTTCGGCTCCAATGATGCCAGGGAGCGTGTTTTGATCCATGCTGTGCAAACGTCGAAGGATATATTGATCACCGTATTAATGTACCGGACCTCGACCAGAAATACCAACTCGTCCCAGGTACTGGTGCGGTATTTGTTGCTACCTGATGCTGCTTCGGTCGGAATCATTTCCTGGAACTGGTAGAAAATCCGATCCAAGGAGGGGTTGGGAAGGCAAACATTTTGCTAAAATACCTCGAATCCGTGAGGAAAAAACAACCGAAATGCTTAAGTTAGAGTAGAGACGGGTATTGACCCCAATTGGTCATGGTCGGTCACTAATTTTTAGAATTGACGTAAGATTGTAGATGGAGAATATTCACGATTATAGCACCTTATTTTATTTCAATCCCTTGCCAAATTGGGTGTATGACAAGGAAACGTTTGAAATCGTAGACGTTAATCAATCGGCCATCGACCACTACGGCTACAGCAGGGAAGAATTCCTATCCATGACCATTCGGGACTTGAGACCCGCGGAAGAGATACCCCGCCTCCATGCCGCACATGTGGGGTTAGCGGACAAAAAGAACACCATTTATTTTGGTACGTTTACCCATACGAAAAAAAATGGGGAGCGAATTCGGGTGGATGTGAACGGGCACCCTGTGGATTTTATGGATCGAAAGTGCCTCATGGTCACCTGTCAGGACGTGACCGAGAAGGAGCAGCAACTATTGGAGCTAACGGATTCCGAACAGAAATTGAAAACAGCTTCGTCCATTGCCAAATTAGGCTATTGGCGGCAGGAAGTGGGTTCCAGCGTATTGAATTGGTCGGACGAAGTATACCGGATTTGGGGAAGAAAGAAAGCGCAGTTTGAAGCAACTTTTGAAAAATTTTTTGAAACCATTCATGCTGCAGATCGGGACCGATTTTTGCAGGAGCAGCAAGCGGTTTTCGCAGGAAAAGAAGCCCTAGATGTCAGCCACCGGATCCTTTTGCCGAATGGAAAAGTGAAATGGGTACATGAATTGGGACGGTTGAATAGAGATGCGCAGGGAAATCCCATTTCCTTCGAGGGTACCGTCCAGGACATCACTACGCAGAAACAGGAAGAACAGCAACTCCGTTTGCTAGAAAGTGTGGTGACCCATACCAGTGATGCCATTATGATTACCGAAGCGCCATCGGCAAATGAATTTGGGTCGAGGATTGTCTACGTCAATGAGGCATTCACCAGAATGACCGGCTACACATTCGGAGAGATCGTTGGAAAATCTCCGAAGGTACTGCAGGGTCCCAAATCCGATAGGGAAGAGCTCCGCCGACTAAGTCAAGCCATAAAGGACCAGCAAGACTGTGAGATTACGACCATTAACTATAGAAAAAATGGCGATCAATTTTGGATCAATATTTCTGTTTCTCCGGTTGTAGACGAAACTGGGCAGGTTAGCCATTGGATCGCTGTTGAAAAAGACGTGAGCGCCCAAATGATCGAGCAGCTTCAACGGGACCTTTTGGCAAAAATTAGCGCCATATTTCACGAGGGAACGGATCTTCGAGGCGCTCTTGGAGGCGTCTGTGAATTAATTGCTACTTACGGGGATTTTAGTTTTTGTGAGATTTGGCTTCCGGATATCCAAAAGAGAACGCTTAATTTGGCTGCCCATTATGCGCAGGACGCTGCTGGGAGAGCATTCTATACCCAGGCTGGAAACCTCTCCAAGATGGAGACTGGAACGGGCCTGCCAGGAAGCGTTTGGTTGGAAAACGTCGCCCTGATTTGGGATAAGGTAGCACAAAATGATTTATTTATTCGCAGGCAGGCTGCGCAGCATTCGGGCTTAGCGGTGGTGTTGGGAATTCCCTTACACCATCAGGAAAGCAAAGTAGGTGTAATGGTAGTGGGTGCTTGCGAGGAAAGGGTCACGGTGGAGCGACACCAGCCCGTGTTAACCCGGCTACAATCGTTTATCGGATCAGAAATCAATCGAAAAGGCTTGGAGGAGGAATTACTTCATTTGTTTGAGGCATTACCGGATATCGTTTGCCTTACCGATTTTGCGGGCAATTTCCTAAAAATGAACCGATCAGGTTGTGAGCTTTTAGGCTACGCGAAAGGGGAAATTCTGGGTAGCACCTTTGCTCGATTTGTTCATCCCGAAGATGCCCAGATAACGGCAGATGCATTCAAAAAACTGAACTCGGATGCCGACACATTCAAACTGGAAAACCGGTTTTTGACCAAATCCGGTAAGGTGTGTTGGTTGAGTTGGTACGGCAATCCCCAGGTAAGTGAGGAAGTAATCTATGCTTCCGCAAAGAATATCACCGAGGAAAAAAAGCTACAGGAGCTGTTAGAAGACGCCTCACAACTTGCAAAAATTGGAGGATGGGAATACGAAATAGCCGATCAGGAGGGCAACGATGCCATGTATTGGTCGCCGATGGTCCGAGAAATCCTGGAAGTACCGGAGGATTACAATCCTTCCCTTTCCGGCGGCTTTGAGTTTTATTCGGCAGAAAGCAAAGCAAAAATAATGGCCGCGGTGGATCGGCTGATTGACCAGGGTGTTGAATTTGACGAAGAACTGCTCCTGTTAAGCAATTCGGGAAAAGAAAAATGGGTTCGGTGTATCGGTAGGAGTGAACGGATTAATGGGAGGTGCACGAAGATTTTCGGTAGCTTCCAGGATATCGATGGCATGAAGAAAACGGAACTGCGTATTTCTGAGATATTGGGGAGTATTTCCGACGCGTTTTATGCCGTGGATGCCGATTGGAATTTTACCTACTTTAATAAAGAGGCAGAAAGCCTCCTTAACAGGAAGAGCGAGGAGGTTTTGGGCAAAAATATTTGGGAGGAATTTCGGCCGGCAATTGGAACCCAGCTGGAACGAATATACCGAGAAGTAGCGGCACAGGGAAAGGCAGTGAGTTTCGAATACCAGTATCCCGGCAACGGTGCCTGGTACGAGATCAATACCTACCCCTCGGGTGGAGGGATTTCTTCCTATTTTAAAAATATTGATGAAAAAAGAAGCGCGGCCGAAAAATTGGAAAAGGCATACCGGGAAAAAATCGATATCATCGAGAGCATTGGCGATGGGTTTTTTACGGTTGACAATCAATGGACGGTTACCTACTGGAACAAGGAAGCGGAGCGCTTGATGGGTAGAGACCGGGCGGCGATGCTGGGCCAAAATCTTTGGAACGAATATGACGATATCGTGGGTACCGCTTTCTATACGCAGTATAGGCGCGCCATGGAATCCGGTGAAAACGTGACCTTTGAAGAATTTTACCCGGCGTTGAGCAAGTGGTTTGAAGTGGCCGTTTATCCAAATATGAATGGATTGTCTGTTTACTTCAAAGACATCACCCGAAGAAAAATCACTGATTTACAAATTTTACGTGCGAATGAACGCTTTGAGAAAGTGACCCAGGCAACTACTGACGCCATCTGGGATTGGGATATTGAAAATGACACCCTTTTTCGCGGGCTGGGCTTCGAAAACTTTTTTGGATCCGGAGTTCGTCGAATGCTAAACTCGGCTGATTTCTGGCAGGATAGCTATCACCCCGAGGATGTTGCCGCCATTAAAGAAAGCCTGGAAGCCAGCCTTGCAGATCCAGAACAGGAAAAATGGCAAATGGAGTACCGAATTATTCATCCCAGCGGAGAAGAAAAAACGGTGATCGACAAAGGAATGATTATCCGGAATGATTCGGGAAAGGCCATACGGATGGTTGGGGCGCTGACAGATATCAGCAACCGTAAAAAGCACGAGCGAGAGGTTCAGGAGTTGAATCAACTATTGAAACAGCACATACAAGAGCTTGAAGTGACCAACGAGCAGTTGGAGCAGTTTGCTTTTATCGCTTCCCACGATTTACAGGAACCACTGCGTATGATTTCCAGTTTTCTCAACCAAATCGAACGTAAATACGGGGATCAGTTGGATGCAAAAGCCCACCAATACATTCACTTTGCGACCGACGGCGCAAAACGGATGAAACGAATTATTTTGGATTTGTTGGAGTATTCCCGTGCAGGGAAATTTGCGGATACACCCGAGCCAGTCAACATACACGTGCTCATTGAAGAATACAAGGTGTTGCGACGAAAGTTGCTCCGCGATAAAAAAGCGGTTTTGACTGCCGAAAGCCTTCCCACTATTTCCTGCTATAAGGCACCGCTCGTACAAACCTTTCATTGCTTGCTGGATAATGCGATTCATTATTCACGGGAGGGGGTGCCTCCCAGGGTTGACATACAGGTCAGCGAAAAAGAAACACATTGGGAGTTTGGTATCGCAGACAACGGAATTGGGATTGATTCCCAATTTTTTGACAAAATTTTCATTATTTTCCAACGTTTGCATAACCGGGATCGGTACAAAGGAACCGGAATTGGGCTTTCGATCGTGAAAAAACATGTGGAATCCTGGGGAGGAAAAATTTGGCTGGAATCCAGTCCCGAGGTTGGCAGTACGTTTTATTTTACCGTTAATAAAGAATTCGGATGAAAGAGGTACATATATTATTAGTAGAAGACAATGAAGGGGATATCGTTCTTACCTTGGATGCATTTGACGAATGCAAAATTAAAACCCGAATAAGTGTTGCCAAAAATGGGAAAGAAGCACTGGATTTTCTCTTTGGGGAGGAGGAGCAACCAGACAACCGTCCCGATCTGATATTACTCGACATCAATATTCCGGTATACAGTGGACACGAGGTGCTTAAGAGGATCAAGGAACACCCGTCTCTGAAAAAAATCCCGGTAATCATGTTGACCACCTCCTCCAACCAGAAAGACATCGACCTTGCCTACGAAAACCACGCAAATAGCTACATCACCAAACCCATAGAGATGGATCGTTTTATTAGCGCCATACTGAAAATCGAACAATTTTGGCTCCAATTGTCTAAATTAGCAAAATAAGCTTCCTTCCACTGTTGGTGTGTTAGCGGAACAACCGGTACCTGGCTTCCAAATACGGAGATGATTTTTTGAGGCTTCCCGAGCCTTTGCTCCAAAAAAAATGTAATTTCGCCGGGTCCTGTTTTTGGAAAATCCGACCCGTTTAAATATGCTAAAAATGGATCAACTAAACGCTACATATAAACTAGTGATCGAAAAGTACATCGCGGCTTACAATGCCAAGAATGTGGAAGAGATGGTACGGGACTTGTCTGTAGATGTGGTGTTTGAACACCTGACAAACGATGAGGTAAGCATGCGATTGGAAGGCCTGGATGCGTTTCGAAGACAGGCCGAGGAAGCCCTTTCCTATTTTTCCCATCGGAAGCAGACGGTTCTATCCTGGGAATTTGCGGGCGACCTTGTTCGCGTGGAGGTTGATTACCAGGCCGTATTGGCGGTGGATTTCCCTAACGGTCTCAAGGCCGGGGAGCGCTTGCATATGTCTGGAATCTCGGAGTTTACGTTTGAAAACGATAAAACCAAAGCCATCAAAGACCGAAGTTAACGAAGCCCGTATGGGCTGCTTTTAATAGGTTTTTGGTTGATTGGGGTCGGTGAGAACGATAATATCGGCTTTGTCCCGATGGGCTTCCCAGTTAGGTGCGTGGAAATCATCCGAGGGAAAACAGGAGATGGTAAGGATGTCAAGGCCCCGCTTTCTTTCTTTCACGGCTGCCACGGTACCCAATCCTTCGTCGCTATGAAATTTCCCTGTCAGGTGTAGGATTTTCGCTTTTCTATTTTTTTTCCAGGTAGTGACGATGCTTTCTGCCATCGTGGCGTCTCGCAATAGTTGGGCGTGAAAGATCGAGGGCCCCATGTGGTGCGCATGTTCGCCCATTGCCGCGTAGAATTTTTGGCGGTAGGGATCGTCTTCCCGGGGAAGTTCAAATAGGCTATAGTAAGATCTCGCCGCCTTGGGAAGCTGCTTTAAGGTACCAATCCCTTTTTGGCTGACCATGCTGGCATACCTTCCCGGGACGTTAGCCGCAATGACCTGTTGTGCTTTTGATTTGGCAAGCTGAACCAGGGGCGCGTAGTCGGCGTAATTGCTCCAGGCCCGGCTCTCTTTCGTAAAGCTTCGCTCACGGATAAGGCCGGCCAGGTACTCGTTTAGCACCAACTGTACGTCCCGCTCAAACATTTCCATGGAGAGAATTACCTGTGGGTATTCATCCAGCAAAGCAGCATAGAGTGCGTTTTGTAGCACATGTGCCAGGCTATCGTTGTGCTCTTCTCCGAATACAATTACTTGTTTTTTCCGGGACAGTTGGACGATGTCGGCCACGCTGATTTCTGTGGCGGAGGGTGTATGGTATAGTTTGACGCCGGTTTCTACGATTTGCTGCGCCCATGCCAAAGTGGGGGTTGCAAGAAAGAAAAAGAGCCAGATTCGGGTTCTCATGAGGGAAAAATTTTCAGTGAAAGTAAACAATTCTTTCCGTTTTTACCGGCTTATTGTGCCCTAATTCGGGTCAATGGCTTTCCGGCTTCGCAAAAAGCAAGTAACTTGCAGGAAACCGACCGGGTCCATACGATGACGATCAAACCCTATACAAAAGCGATCACCGGGATGAATCCCCGTTCCGATTATGAGCGAATTGCCTATTTATTGACCTTTCACTGTTTTCCCTGGGATATGGAAAAAGCACTGGAATTTGCCCTGTTCCGGACCTTTGCCGTTCCCTCGGTATCCAGGTTATTGCTGGCGACCGGAGAATTTGTCAACCGGACCCAAAAGCGATACGACGACACCGAACTCATCCTTTACGAAATCCTGGAAAATGGCATGGATAGTGTCCGGGGGCAGGCAGCCATCGCGCGTATGAATGCCATGCACGGTCGATTCAAGATTTCGAACGAGGAGTATTTGTACGTACTCTCCACATTCATATTTGAACCCATTCGTTGGATGGACCAGTGGGGATGGCGGCCGTTTACCCCGATAGAAAAGGAGGCCATTTTGATCAATTATCAGGAGCTTGCAAAACGGATGGGTATCCGGGAGGTACCCGATTCGCTGGATTCCTTCGAGGCATTTAATGTAGCGTACGAACGCGCTCATTTTTCCTTTGATCCGGCCAATAAAATCATCGGGAATAAAACCTTGGAATTGCTGTTGGGTTTCTACTTGCCGGGAAAGCTAATGCGGCTGGGCAGGCCCATCGCCTATTGCCTGATGGATTCCCGGCTTCGACAGGCGATGGGATACCCCCATCCACCGGGCTTGCTTGTGTTTCTGGTAAAGGTAGCGATGAAAGTCAGAGCACTGGTGACGGGTTGGATTCCGGAGCCAGGTAAACCGGTTCTTGGCACAAAACGCAAACGTTCCAGTTATCCCAAAGGGTACACCATCGAAGCATTGGGAACCAACACTCCTGGAAAATGAGTTCGTGTAGGTGCCGGATGGGGAGCCTTCAATGAATCGCTTTGTTTGGGAAATTCTGTAAGCAATTGAGCGAAGAGGTCATTTGATCTGATAATCCAGTTTCATGGTGATGGATGCGGTTTTCGCCTTCGAACTGGTATTGAAGGTGCCGCCCCAGGAGTAGTCTTCACCGGAATTTTGACCGGTGATCTGAAATATTCCCATGTTTGCAACAATCAGGTCTCCCAATGTTGCTCCTGAATTTTTGGCGATCGTCTCGGCGCGGATGCGGGCGTCTTCAGTCGCTTTGGAGATCAGTTCAATTTTCAAATCTGCCAGTTGGGTAAAATAATACCGGGGCGCCTGGGAGTAAAACTGAATTTCCTTGTTGAGCAGTTCGGTAATTTCCCGGGCTATTTTCTCCACTTTCTCCACTTCTTTGGATTCTATGCTGATGTTTTGACTCAGGATATATCCCAAAAATGTTTCTCCCATGAACCTGCCTTCAGGGCTGTATTCGGCCCGGGTATTTTGGCGGGACTGCACGGCGCTAAAGACAATTTCCTCCGAGGCAATTCCCTTCGAATTCAGGTATTCGGTAACGGCTTTGCGGTCTTTTTCCAAACCCGAATACGCTTCGCCCAGCGTATAGGCCTGTTTTTCAAAGAGTCCTTCCCAGACGATCAGGTCGGAAATAAAATCCGTCTCTCCGAGACCGGTGACGGAAATTTTCGCCTGGGCCTGGCTCCGTTTCAAGAAAGCATTCCCTAACACAATGGAGGAAAGTACGATTGCCAGGGCAAAAATTACAGCGGTAAGGTGTTGTTTCATTGCTTGGGGATTTTGATCGGTGGAATTTCGCAATTTATTGGCGAAATCCCCTAAATAGGCGCCAAATTTATTGATGCATTTTGGGCTGAAAAAAGCAATCACTGAGAAAAAGATGATATTTATCATGTTTGGCCCTTCCCAAAATCACTCTTTACCTTTCTTGCTAGGCCTAGCTTTGTAAAAAAAGATACGCTTATGCAGAGCAAGTTGGACGTACATTTTGCTTTTCCCGAAGACATTGTTACCGCGCACTACGGCTGTCCCTTACCCATGGGATTCCAAACCGGGGAAATGGAGGTATCCACCACGCAACAGCTACTGGGTCCGGCATCCGCTAAACTATATACCGCTCATTTACCGGAGGTATTGGATTGGTTGCATGGATTGGACTACCCCAAAGCTTTGGAAAGCGAGCCTTGCGAGGTGCCGGTTCTATTGTATGATCGGGAGCTTTCGTTCGAACGGTTGCTCTTTCATTACGATGGAACTCCAGCCTCGGCAAAGATTATCAAACAATTTCTCGCACTTTTTTCAGAAAATATTTCCAACAGTAGAGCAACCATTATTTCTCCGGCATTCATTCCCAAATCAAAAAAGAGGGAGGAGCAAGCAATCATTCAGGAAGTGAGCAATCACACCGCTGAAACGTCCTTCATTAAATTTAATTTCAATCGAATTGGGGATTTTTGGTCCTATGCGGTCAAACATCAGTGTACCTTTTTGGTCACTACCAAAAACAATCAGGCCGATCTGGCGAAAGTGTTGTTTCATTTTTACAAAGGCGGCATGTGGTACGAAAGACTTTCCTTTTATTTGGCTGTATAAATCAGTATATTGAATGACATTCGTCATGTTTTTGAGCTAGACGCTGAAGTAACTTGCCGCCAAATGGAGAATACATCTACCCCTGTTAAACAACCCGCTCAAATCAGCTGCTACCATTGTGGTGAGCGCTGTGAAGAGGAAATCCTGCACCATGAGGGAAAAGACTTTTGCTGTGCGGGATGCAAGACGGTGTACGATGTGCTGAGTGAAAACGACCTTTGCGATTATTACGACCTGTCCGATGCCCCGGGTTCAAACCGACGGAAGGAAAATACCCGGACCAATCGGTTTGATTACCTGGATGATACAGAGGTTCGGGACAAATTGGTTGATTATCAGGATGAGAAGCAGATCCACGTGACCTTTTATGTACCGTTGATTCATTGTGCCTCCTGTATATGGCTGCTGGAAAACCTTCACCGACTGCATGAGGGAGTGGTAGATTCGCGGGTTAATTTCATGGAGAAAAAAGTACAGATCCGCTTCCTCAAGGCCGAAATCGGTCTCAAAGAGTTGGTGGCGTTGATGGCGGGGATCGGCTACGAACCGCGCATCAATCTATCGGACATGGTGCAACAAAAAAACCACTCCGTTGATAGAAAGTTGGTGTATCAACTCGCCGTGGCGGGTTTTTGCTTTGGAAACATGATGTTTTTTAGCCTTCCGGAGTATTTTTCTGAGGCAGAATTGTTGGGTCAGGGATTCAGGGAGTTGTTTCGCTACCTCAATGTGGTGTTGGCCTTACCGGTCTTTTTTTATTCGGCTTCCGATTATTACCGAAATGCCTGGTATTCGCTGAAAAACAGATCCATTGGCATGGAAGTGCCTATTGTACTGGGCATCGTGACCTTGTTTACCTTTAGCCTTTATGAGATATTTCTGGCTGGTCAGGAAGGATACCTGGACACCCTGGGCGGGTTGTTGTTTTTTCTCCTTTTGGGCAAATTGTACCAACAAAAAACCTTTGATACCCTTTCCTTTGACCGTGATTATACCTCCTATTTTCCGATCGGCGTTAGTAAATTGACGCAAAACACAGAGCAAGTGATCCCTCTGACCAAAGTCCAGGTGGGGGATAGAATTCGGGTGCGGAACGAGGAGTTGGTGCCTGCGGATAGCGTATTGCTCGATGAAGTAGCCACAATCGACTACAGTTTTGTGACCGGAGAGGAAGTCCCGGTGCTGGTAAAAAAGGGCGCTTTGGTCTATGCCGGAGGAAGACAAAAAGGGGCTGCCATTCAGTTATTGGTTCAAAAATCTCCTTCGCAGGGCTACCTGACCGATTTATGGAACAACGAGGCATTTTCGAAAAATGAGCAAGAAGATTCCCTTGCCTCACTGGCTACCCGAATCAGCGGAAAGTTTACCTTCACTGTCCTCCTGATTGCATTTGGAGCCCTGAGCTATTGGAGTTTTTACGACTTTTCCATGGGGATTCGCGCCTTTACGGCCGTTTTGATCATCACCTGTCCCTGTGCGCTTGCCATGTCCACGCCCTTTACGCTGGGAAACGTGATGCGGATTTTTGGAAAACGTGGCTTTTATCTGAAAAACACCCAGGTAATTGAGAAATTAGCTGGATTAGACACCCTGGTGTTTGATAAAACAGGCACGCTGACCTCGCCGTCAAAAGCCCGTGTACATTACCAAGGAGAATCGCTTTCGGAGGAAACCCGTGCGGTAGTAAAAGCACTGGTAAACCATTCCATCCATCCACTGAGTAACCGAATCAATCGTTGGCTGGGGAGCGTTCCGGCAGTGGAACTGGAGCAGGTGGAGGAAATTCCAGGCAAAGGATTACGGGCGGTTTACAAGTCCCAGTCACTGGTCCTGGGCTCGGCCTCGTTTGCCGGCATGAAGGCATCTCCGCAAGCCCGCAGCGCGGGTAATGAAGTACATTTGGTCATTGAAGGAGTTCATTTGGGTACGTTTTACATTGAGAGTGGTATACGGCAGGGCATGGAAGAAATGATTCCTGCATTGGCTACCAATTATTCCCTGCATTTACTATCGGGGGATCAGGATCATGAAAAAACCGAGTTGGAGAAAAAACTGGGTACGGCACTTCGCATGCATTTTCAGCAGAGCCCGAAAGATAAATTAAATCAAATTCAGCAACTTCGTGAAGGGGGGCACCGGGTGCTGATGGTGGGCGATGGACTGAATGATGCCGGTGCATTGAAGGCAGGGCATGTGGGGATCGCTGTCACCGAGAATATTTCTCATTTTAGTCCGGCAAGCGACGCCATACTTGATGGAGAGAAACTTCGCCATTTACCGGCTTACCTGGATTTTGCGAAGCTAGGCAGAAAGATTATTAAGAGTAGTTTTGGACTCAGTTTTACCTACAACGCCCTTGGAATTTACTTTGCCGTGCAAGGGTTGGTAAGTCCCGTATTTTGTGCTATTTTGATGCCGGCGAGCAGTATTTCAGTGGTTTTATTTACCACACTGGCGACCAACTATTTTGCCCGGAGAAAGGGAATGAACGAAAAAACAGAGCTACGATGGAAGTAATTTTTGTATTGATTGGCATAAGTTTGGCAATGGCAGGAGGCTTTTTGTGGCTGTTTTTTAAAGCGATGAAAGGGGGACAGTTTGATGATCAGCACACGCCTGCCATGCGCATACTATTTGAGCGAAAGACACATAAAAAACATACAACCAATAAAAAAACACCTAAAAACACGAAGTGATATGTCAGGAACAACACTTGAACAGTTTAGTTACGATAATAAGATCGTAAAATACTTCGGTGCAGCCACCGTTATCTGGGGGCTCGCCGGTATGCTGATCGGGGTGATCGCTGCGACCCAGCTTTTTCTTCCCGAGGCCAATATGGGCAACCCGTACACCACTTTTGGAAGGATACGGCCACTCCATACGAATGCGGTGATTTTCGCCTTTGTAGGAAACGCGATTTTTGCAGGGGTGTACTATTCCATGCCCCGTTTATTGAAAGCGCCGATGTGGAACAAAACACTGAGTTGGTTTCATTTCTGGGGCTGGCAGGCCATTATTCTTTCGGCGGTCATTACCCTTCCGCTGGGCTTGACCTCATCCAAAGAATACGCCGAGTTGGAATGGCCCATCGATATTGCCATTGCGGTTGTTTGGGTGGCATTCGGGGCAAATATGATCGGTACGCTGATTACGCGTAGAGAAAAGCACATGTACGTAGCCATTTGGTTTTACCTGGCTTCCTTTGTTACGGTTGCGGTGCTTCATATCTTCAACTCCCTGGCCTTGCCGGTATCGCTTTTTAAAAGTTATTCGGCCTATGCGGGCGTACAGGATGCGCTGGTGCAGTGGTGGTACGGGCACAATGCCGTGGCATTTTTCCTGACCACGCCATTTTTGGGCCTGATGTATTACTACCTTCCCAAGGCAGCCAATCGGCCGGTTTATTCTTACAAGCTTTCCATCATCCATTTCTGGTCCCTGATCTTTATTTATATTTGGGCGGGACCCCACCATTTGCTGTACACGGCCTTGCCCGAGTGGGCACAGGTTTTGGGTGTGGCTTTTTCCGTCATGCTTATCGCACCTTCCTGGGGAGGGATGGTCAATGGCTTGTTGACCTTGCGTGGTGCCTGGGATAAGGTACGTGTAGATCCTGTTTTAAAATTCATGGTCGTGGCTGTAACGGCCTACGGCATGGCTACTTTTGAAGGCCCCTTGCTCTCTCTGAAAAATGTGAACGCAATTGCCCACTACACCGATTGGATCGTTGCGCACGTGCACATTGGTGGACTGGGATGGAATGGATTTTTAACCTTTTCCATGTTGTATTGGCTTTGGCCCAAGATGTGGCGAACCAATTTGTACTCGGTGAAACTAGCCAATACCCACTTTTGGCTCGGTACCCTGGGAATTTTGTTTTATGCCTTGCCCATGTATGTGGCAGCACTTACCCAAAGCTTGATGTGGAAGGAGTTTGGAGAAGCAGGCAGGTTGGCCTACCCGAATTTTCTCGAAACCGTAATACAGATTGTACCCATGTACATGTTGCGGGCCTTCGGCGGGGTGCTTTACCTCTCTGGCGCAATCCTGATGGTGTATAATTTGATAAAAACGGCTGCAGCTGGCTCGTTTCAGGAAGAAGAGGCAGACGAAGCCCCCGCGCTTGCCAAACACGTGCCTACCGGCGGAGAGTTTTGGCACCGGGCCTGGGAGCGAAAGCCCGTGTTCTTTACCATCCTGGCTACCGTGGCCATACTCATCGGGGGCGTGGTTGAAATAATTCCGACCATTTTGATAAAATCCAATGTGCCGACAATCAGCAGCGTGGAGCCCTATACACCGCTCGAGCTACAGGGAAGGGACCTCTACATTTCCAATGGTTGCGTAGGTTGTCACTCCCAAATGATTCGGCCCTTCCGGTCTGAGACGGAGCGGTATGGGGAATATTCCAAGGCTGGGGAATTTGTGTATGATCGCCCATTCCTTTGGGGATCCAAGCGTACCGGTCCGGATTTACACCGGGTGGGTGGAAAGTACCCGGATAGCTGGCATTACCACCACATGGTGGATCCAAGGACCATGTCACCCGGATCCTTGATGCCGCCCTACCCCTGGATGACGACCACGATAATGGATCATAGTTCGATAGGTGCTAAAATCCGCACCATGATGAAATTGGGTGTTCCCTATCCCGAGGGCTACGACGAAATGGCCATCGACGATTTGCGTGCGCAGGCAGAATCAATTGTGGCAGGTCTGAAAGAATCGGGGGTTGAAGTACTCCCCGAAACCGAAATCGTTGCCTTGATTGCCTACCTGCAGCGATTGGGAACCGATATAAGTAAAACTACCAGTGCGAACCCTTAATCCACCCCGATCATGCAAAAAGAAATTTTAAGATCCATAGAAAATATCGAAATCTATCCCATTATCTCGCTTCTGCTATTTGTTGCTTTCTTTATCGGAATGTTTTGGTGGGTACTGCGTGTCGACAAAAAGTACATCGACCACATGAAAGAAATGCCCCTTGCAGATGAACCTCAAAAAGATGATTCCCATGAAAACGTTTAAACTCATTGGAGCCAGTTCAATGGCCCTATTGCTGGCGACTCCTGGATTTGCTCAGGAGAGTGGAGAAAGCTGGACCTCCCAAATGCAACAATTGGACAGCAGCCAACTGACCCTGCTTGTCATCATCGGTGTGGTATTGCTATTGATTGTGATCATCATGGGCATCATGCTGTATTTATTGTCCTTCTTGATGTCCGTGATCAAAAAAGACAATCCGGTCCTCGCTGCAGAGCCTTCCTGGTGGGAAAACTTTAAAGTGAAATTTGTTACGGGCAAAATGAAGCCCATCGAAAAGGAACAAGACATCCAACTGGACCATAGTTACGATGGGATCGTCGAGCTGGATAATTTCATGCCTCCCTGGTTGAAATACGTCTTTTATACCAGCATTGTCTTTGCGGTGGTCTACTTTGTGAATTATTCCGTGTTGGGCCTTGGAAAGAACCAGTACGAAGAATACGAAGAAGAACTGGCGATCGCTGCGCTGGAAGAGGAGGAACGAAGCGAAACCATGCTGGCGGCTATCGATGAAACCACGGTTCAATTTGATGCAACGACCCCTACCATCGAGGCGGGCAAAGAGCTGTACACCGGAAACTGTGCAGCCTGTCATGCGATGGATGGCGGGGGAGGCGTTGGTCCCAACCTTACCGATGCGTACTGGATCCATGGCGGAGACATCAAGGATGTATTCTCGGTGGTAAAATACGGGGTGGTTGAAAAAGGAATGATTCCCTGGCAGGATCAACTAAGCCCGGAGCAAATGCAACAGGTTTCCAGCTACGTATTGACCCTTCAGGGCACCACACCAGCAAACCCTAAAGAACCTCAGGGAGAAAAATTCACCCCTGCGGTTGAAGAACCGGTTGACGCCCTGGGAGAGGAAGAATTGGGATTGGAACCTGTAGAATAAGTGTTTACCAATAGGGTCGGGCAGACTGTTCCGACCCTATGCACCGCGCATACACAAAAAATCGACTAACAACCATGGCGATAAAAAATGAAAGCCTCGACCCGGAAAAATTTAGGGACTCCTTAGGTACTGTCACCAGCGACGGTGGACGGAACTGGATTTATCCGAAGAAAGTGTCCGGAAAGTTCTACAAATGGCGGACCTATGTCTCCTGGCTGCTATTGGCTATCCTATTTGCCGGTCCATTTATCCGTATCGACGGAAGGCCCTGGCTACTTTTCAATATTTTTGAGCGCAAGTTTATTATTTTCGGGGCAGTATTTTGGCCGCAGGATACCCATTTACTGATTTTCCTGCTGCTGATTTTTGTGGTTTTCATCATCTTGTTTACCGTGGTTTTCGGCAGGGTTTTCTGCGGATGGGCCTGTCCGCAAACGCTTTTTATGGAAATGGTTTTTCGTAAAATCGAGTATTGGATTGAGGGGGATGCCAACCAGCAACGCAAGCTAAATGCCATGCCCTGGAATGGGGAAAAGATCCGAAAGAAGACCGTGAAAATGGGGATATTCATCCTTATCTCCTTGCTCATTTCACATACGGTGATGGCCTATCTCATCGGAATCGATCAGGTATTTGAGATTGTTCAGCAACCTCCGGCGGAAAATCTGGCTGGCTTTATCGGACTGATTGCATTTACCGGTATTTTTCTTTTCGTATTTTCCTGGTTTCGCGAACAAGCTTGCCTGGTAGTTTGCCCGTACGGGCGGCTACAGGGCGTATTGCTGGACAACCAGTCCATCAACGTCACCTATGATTACGTGCGGGGAGAACCCAGAGGCCCCATCCGAAAAAATAAGGTGGAAGATCAATCTTTGGGGGATTGCGTGGATTGCTCGCTTTGCGTACACGTGTGCCCCACGGGTATCGATATCCGGAATGGCGTGCAGATGGAATGCGTCAATTGTACGGCTTGCATGGATGCCTGCGATGAGGTCATGGAAAAAGTAGATCGTCCACTCGGGCTGATTCGCTACGCTTCGGAGACGAGTGTTCAAAAAGGCTCTTCCCGATTAATCACGGGTAGGGTCAAGGCTTATTCTTCCATTCTGGTACTTCTGATCGCCGGTTTCGTTGCCCTGCTGGCAACCCGGGAAGATTTGGGAGCTACGGTGACCCGATTCAGGGGGATGACTTTTCAGGAAAGAGAGGGAGAACAGATCAGCAACCTCTACGAGGTAACCCTGATCAATAAGACCTTTGACGAACAGCAAGTGAACCTGGTTCCCGAAGATCCTGCCTTCCAATTGGAACGGGTAGGAGATACCGATTGGACCTTAGACGGTCAATCGAAATTTGAAGGACGATTCTTTCTGGTGAAGCCGCAGTCAGCCATGCAGGTGCCTCAGGAAAGCATTGTCCTCTTATTGCAACAAAATGGTGAAACCATAGACCGGATAAAAACCAGTTTTATGGGGCCGGTAGAAAACTAAAACTAAAGACGATGAATTGGGGAAATGGAATAATTTTAGTGTTTGTCGCTTTTGTGGCGGTAATGGCCACGATGGTGACCATATGTATGAAACAAGATGACCTGCATCTGGTCACGGATAATTATTACGAAGAAGAGATCAAATATCAGGAGCACATCGATAAAGTAGGCAATTCGCTGGACGCTGCGAAAAATGCCCTAAGTTTCAATCCGCAGAGCAAGGTGTTGACCCTGAATCTACCCGTTGGAGCGCAGGGCGAGTTGCATCTCTTCCGGCCTTCGGACGCGAGAATGGACCGAAAAATAGCCGTAGACATTCAAAATGCTGCCGCAAACACCGTGAATCTCAAAAGCCTTCAAAGTGGGTATTGGAAGGTAAAATTAAACTGGGAGGAAAAAGGACAGGGCTTTTTCGAGGAAAAGAAGATCGATCTGTAAGCATGTTTTGGACAGCGTTTGTATGGGGATTATTGGGGTCGTTTCATTGCATCGGGATGTGTGGACCGATCGCCCTGGCACTGGCCGGAAAGGATAAAAATAAGTTCCTGCTAAACAAACTGCTGTACAATTCCGGCCGGACGATCACCTATGCCTTTTTAGGTGGTCTGGTGGGCTTGCTTGGTTTTTCGATGGCCCTGGCAGGAATTCAACAATGGTTGTCCATCCTTACAGGGGGTGTCCTGCTGCTCATGGCCTTTTCCTACCGCAAATCAGAAAAATGGGTTGCTAATTCCGTTTTTTCCACATCATTGGCCCAACTGAAAATCCGGCTCGGTCGTTCCATCAAACCGGGCGGTACCCGGGCCTTTGTTTTTTCCGGATTATTGAATGGCCTATTGCCCTGCGGGCTGGTTTACATGGCGTTGGTCGCTTCCTTGGCCATGCAAAGCCCCTTGCAAGGCATGGCCTACATGTTCTTTTTTGGCTTGGGTACCTTTCCGGTCATGATTTTATTAATGATCTCCGGCAACATTTTTTCCATGGGATTCCGGATAAAAATTAACCGGTTTGTTCCCTATTTTGCTTTGCTCATGGGCGCTTTATTCATCGTACGTGGGATGGGCTGGGGAATCCCCTACTTAAGTCCCAAACTTTCCTTTGCCAGCAACCAAACCACCGAGCTTTTGGATGCAAACATCACGCACTGCGAATAGCCTTTTGCCAGAAAAGGCCACTTTACCAGATGGCAGGCGCTGTGTCAGTGGATTTCTCATAGGTTCCAAACAGCCTGTAAACCAGCGCAAATTCATGGGTTTGTCCAGGCAGCAGGTAGCTGCGGTTTGAGGGAAATTCATAGACGTATCCCAGCCGAATCTTGTCAAACACGACACCAAACTGCAGATTGCTGGCATAATCAAAACGATGTCCACCCCCGATCCATAGCCTGTTGCCTAACAGGGTTTTTACATTGAATTCGATATTGTCGGGCAAGCCTTCCTGGTTGCGGTAAAATCCATTCAGAATCAGCGAGACCTGGGAGGAAAGCGCTTCCCGGTATCCGGCCTGTGCGATATAGGTGACTGGCCTTCCCTCCATAAATTCCTCTCCACTCGCAATCCGCCCTTTGTTTACGTTGTGCATGGCATAGGAGAGGTAGTACGATTTATGGGTAAGCGCAAGCCCCAAATTAAAATCAAAAATCTGCATATCGGAAAACCCGCCTACGTACTGCCCAATCAAGGGATCTCCGGCCTGTTCACTAGTAAGTGCATTTCCGTCTAGTCGGATCGTTTGGTAGTTGAGGCCCGCCCCCAATCGTAATTGGTGCCTGGCTGTCAGCCGCACCCGGCTGGCGTAGGCAAGCAGTAGTTCCGTTTCCTTGAATGCCCCATAGGTATCGTGCAGTAAATTCAAGCTGAAGGCATTCTTCCCCATTAGCGCAGGGTCTTCCAATCCTTTGGTTTCAGAAAAATCTATCTCCGCGCTGATAAAATAGGTTTTTGGTGCGCCTTCCATTCCGGACCATTGGTTTCGTACAAATCCCCTTAAGGCACTTCCCTCGTACCCCGTCAATCCAGGGTTAAAATAGCTTTGAAAGTGGCTGAATTGACTGATGTATTTTCTGGATTGTGCCTGCAAATAGGTTGTTTGTAAAGCAAGCATCAAGAGAAAGAGGTACACGGTTTTTTGTGTCTGGCTGTTTTTCATCTTTCTTTAATTAATCATTAAAAATTGTAAGCACGCCTCTGCGGGTTTCGTTGGTTTCATCCAGGCTGATCACCCAGAAATAGGTGCCGGTCGGCAGCTTCTTACCGAGATAGGTTCCATCCCAACGTATATCCGGACTTTCGGTGTAAAAGACGCGTTTGCCGCTGCGTTCATAAACGGCCACTTTTGCTCCTTGGTAATACCGGAGATCGTCGATTCCCCAGTCGTCGTTGAAACCGTCCCCGTTGGGCGTAAACGTGTTTGGTACCGAAATGGCTTCCAATTCCATTCGGTTTCTACGCAGCGTGAATGTCTGCGTGAGGGTGTTCCCGGCTCGGTCCGTACTACTGATTTCTACGGTAAAGGTGGATTTTCCAGGGAGCGCTTCACGGCTGTTCCAGAATAGTTCGGTTCCCGAAATTCCAAAGTACTGGTTGTCACCCGAGGAAGGAATCAGGGAATAGGCATGCACGTCGTCCGCAGGGTCCAGGGTATTCAAGGTTCCAATGCTTGTCCCCGGATCACTATCTGCTTCAAACGCATCGCTGGTTAAGGTGATTTCCTGTGGAAGCGCTTTGTCTGTCACCAATATGCTGAGAATGGGTTCCAGCTGATCCGGATTCTGAATTTCGCCCAGCTCCAGTACTCCGAAATACTGGTACAAACCGGCTATTTTGGTATCCAGTACGGGTAGCGTCCAATGAACCGGAAGGTCGACCATCTCTCCATTGCTAAGTTGTGCCTGTATCGTTTCCGGAAAAACTACGGATTCCAACGGACTGTTCCAGGCAATGGACAGCAATGCCGGATCCTCGATTTCGATGAGGTTGAGATTTAGTAGACGACGTTCAAATTCAACTTTACTTTCGTTTCCTTCCGCATCGGTTGCAATTAGTTGAATCCGGATTGTTTCTGAATCGGTGTATTGCGTGCCTGCCGCTGGTAGTTGTACGAATTGGGACAATTCGCAATTGTCTCGCGCTACCGCTATTTCGGTGAAGTCCGGTAATACATAGGTTCCGTTTAAGTAAATGGTTTCATCCGTAGGAACCGATTCGATTACCGGAGCCGTGGTATCCTCGATGATGACCTCCTGCAATTGGGTGCTGCTGTTTCCAGTCCTATCGGTAAATGTCCAGGTAATTACCGTACTCGCTGGAATCGGTAATTCAAGATCCGCTGTTCCCGTAACGATGCCTCCGCAGTTGTCCAGAGCAGTTGGCGGTTCCAGGCTTTCGATGCTGCATTCGGACTGCAACAAGGGTAAGTCGCTAGTAATCGGGACGGGAGCTGTCTGATCCTCCACGCGCAGCATTGCTGTGGATGAAAACAACTGTCCGTTCGGGTTGCGAATGGTAACGTCTATTTCCTGGGTACCCAGATTCGTGCAGGTGAAATTACTCGTTTCCAGAATCACCGTCTGTCCGGCAGACAGGGGTTGATCCAATAGTAGGGAAGGCTCTAATAAACCCATTCCGTTGGCATCCAGTACCAGTGTTCCGTTTTTGGTTTTTGGTAAAATCTGGAATTGGCTTTCTGCCAGTGAAAAAACGTAATTTCCACCGGCGCTCAAATCACCCAAAGTCAGCGCATAGCTGCCCACATCTTCGCCGGGTTCCCGGCTTAGTGCACCCGTCAGTATGGATTCGTCCTCCCCATTTACAAAACCGCTGCTGCTAAAGGCAAAGGTCGGATCGGCTTGCCCGTAGGTCTTGCTTTGGGCTGCATCTGCGGTGATGCTGAGTGTTTGTTGATTGATAGTAAAGTCGGCCGGAGTAAAGTCCAGCGTATAGTTTCCACTTGCACTTAGGTCGCCCAGGTTCAGTGCATAGCTGCCCACATCTTCGCCAGGCTCCCGGCTTAGTGCACCCGTCAGTATGGATTCGTCCTCCCCATTTACAAAACCGCTGCTGCTAAAGGCAAAGGTTGGATCGGCTTGCCCGTAGGTTTTGCTTTGGCCGGCGTTGGCGGAAATGCTGAGAGTTTGTTGATTGATGCTAAAGTTGGCCGGGGTAAAGTCTACCGTGTAGTTTCCACCGGCACTTAGGTCACCTAAAGTCAGTGCATAGCTGCCGACATTTTCTCCGGGCTCGCGGCTTAGTGCACCCGTCAGTATGGATTCGTCCTCCCCATTTACAAAACCGCTGCTGCTAAAGGCAAAGGTCGGATCGGCTTGCCCGTAGGTCTTGCTTTGGCCGGTATCGGCAATAATGCTAAGTGTTTGTTGGGTGACGACAAAGTCGGCCGGAGTAAAGTCCAGCGTATAGTTTCCACCGGCACTTAGGTCGCCCAGGTTCAGCGCATAGCTGCCCACATCTTCGCCGGGCTCGCGGCTTAGTGCACCCGTCAGTATGGATTCGTCCTCCCCATTTACAAAACCGCTGCTGCTAAAGGCAAAGGTTGGATCGGCTTGCCCGTAGGTCTTGCTTTGGCCGGCGTTGGCGGAAATGCTAAGTGTTTGTTGGGTGACGACAAAGTCGGCCGGAGTAAAGTCCAGCGTATAGTTTCCACCGGCACTTAGGTCGCCCAGGTTCAGCGCATAGCTGCCCACATCTTCGCCGGGTTCTCGACTTAGTGCACCCGTCAGTATGGATTCGTCCTCCCCATTTACAAAACCGCTGCTGCTAAAGGCAAAGGTCGGATCGGCTTGCCCGTAGGTCTTGCTTTGGGCTGCATCTGCGGTGATGCTGAGTGTTTGTTGATTGATGCTAAAGTTGGCCGGGGTAAAGTCTACCGTGTAGTTTCCACCGGCACTTAGGTCACCTAAAGTCAGTGCATAGCTGCCGACATTTTCTCCGGGCTCGCGGCTTAGTGCACCCGTCAGTATGGATTCGTCCTCCCCATTTACAAAACCGCTGCTGCTAAAGGCAAAGGTTGGATCGGCTTGCCCGTAGGTTTTGCTTTGACCGGCGTTGGCGGAAATGCTGAGAGTTTGTTGATTGATGCTAAAGTTGGCCGGGGTAAAGTCTACCGTGTAGTTTCCACCGGCACTTAGGTCACCTAAAGTCAGTGCATAGCTGCCCACATCTTCGCCCGGCTCCCGGCTTAGTGCACCCGTCAGTATGGATTCGTCCTCCCCATTTACAAAACCGCTGCTGCTAAAGGCAAAGGTCGGATCGGCTTGCCCGTAGGTTTTACTTTGACCGGGGTTGGCAATAATGCTAAGTGTTTGTTGAGTGACGACAAAGTCGGCCGGAGTAAAGTCCAGCGTATAGTTTCCACCGGCACTTAGGTCGCCCAGGTTCAGCGCATAGCTGCCCACATCTTCGCCGGGTTCTCGACTTAGTGCACCCGTCAGTATGGATTCGTCCTCCCCATTTACAAAACCGCTGCTGCTAAAGGCAAAGGTTGGATCGGCTTGCCCGTAGGTTTTGCTTTGACCGGCGTTGGCGGAAATGCTAAGTGTTTGTTGGGTGACGACAAAGTCGGCCGGGGTAAAGTCCAGCGTATAGTTTCCACCGGCACTTAGGTCGCCTAGGTTCAGCGCATAGCTGCCCACATCTTCGCCGGGCTCCCGGCTTAGTGCACCCGTCAGTATGGATTCGTCCTCCCCATTTACAAAACCGCTGCTGCTAAAGGCAAAGGTCGGATCGGCTTGCCCGTAGGTCTTGCTTTGGCCGTTATCGGCAATAATGCTAAGTGTTTGTTGAGTGACGACAAAGTCGGCCGGAGTAAAGTCCAGCGTATAGTTTCCACCGGCACTTAGGTCACCCAGGGTCAGTGCATAGCTGCCGACATTTTCTCCGGGCTCGCGGCTTAGTGCACCCGTCAGTATGGATTCGTCCTCCCCATTTACAAAACCGCTGCTGCTAAAGGCAAAGGTCGGATCGGCTTGCCCGTAGGTCTTGCTTTGGCCGGCGTTGGCGGAAATGCTGAGAGTTTGTTGATTGATGCTAAAGTCGGCCGGAGTAAAGTCCAGCGTATAGTTTCCACCGGCACTTAGGTCACCCAGGGTCAGTGCATAGCTGCCGACATCTTCGCCCGGCTCCCGGCTTAGTGCACCCGTCAGTATGGATTCGTCCTCCCCATTTACAAAACCGCTGCTGCTAAAGGCAAAGGTCGGATCGGCTTGCCCGTAGGTTTTGCTTTGACCGGCGTTGGCGGAAATGCTAAGTGTTTGTTGAGTGACGACAAAGTCGGCCGGAGTAAAGTCCAGCGTATAGTTTCCACCGGCACTTAGGTCACCTAAAGTCAGTGCATAGCTGCCCACATCTTCGCCCGGCTCGCGGCTTAGTGCACCCGTCAGTATGGATTCGTCCTCCCCATTCACAAAACCGTTGCTGCTAAAGGCAAAGGTCGGATCGGCTTGCCCGTAGGTTTTGCTTTGACCGGCGTTGGCGGAAATGCTGAGAGTTTGTTGATTGATGCTAAAGTCGGCCGGAGTAAAGTCCAGCGTATAGTTTCCACCGGCACTTAGGTCACCCAGGGTCAGTGCATAGCTGCCCACATCTTCGCCCGGCTCGCGGCTTAGTGCACCCGTCAGTATGGATTCGTCCTCCCCATTTACAAAACCGCTGCTGCTAAAGGCAAAGGTTGGATCGGCTTGCCCGTAGGTTTTGCTTTGACCGGCGTTGGCGGAAATGCTAAGTGTTTGTTGAGTGACGACAAAGTCGGCCGGAGTAAAGTCCAGCGTATAGTTTCCACCGGCACTTAGGTCGCCCAGGTTCAGCGCATAGCTGCCCACATCTTCGCCAGGTTCTCGACTTAGTGCACCCGTCAGTATGGATTCGTCCTCCCCATTTACAAAACCGCTGCTGCTAAAGGCAAAGGTTGGATCGGATTCGCCGTAGGTTTTGCTTTGGGCTGCATCTGCGGTGATGCTGAGTGTTTGTTGATTGATAGTAAAGTCGGCCGGGGTAAAGTCCAGCGTATAGTTTCCACCGGCACTTAGGTCACCTAAAGTCAGTGCATAGCTGCCGACATTTTCTCCGGGCTCGCGGCTAAGTGCTCCAGTTACTAGCGTTTCGTCTTCCCCAGTTACAAATCCACTGGAGACAAAGGTAAAGGTGGGATCCACGCTCCCATAGGTTTTGGATAAGCCTTCTGTAGCATCGATGCTCAATGGTTTCGGATTAATATTGGCACTACCGGTTGGGGCACCGGAAAGTGTCAGCGTGTACTTATCGGCATCTGCACCACTTAAGGCTGCCGATACGATGGACACGGGTTTGCTGGCTCCGCTTTGGGCAGTGGCAAACGCCACTACCAGGTCGGTGAGTTGTACGTCATCTCCTGTCTGTGGACTGAGTAGCTCCAGGTTGTTGCTAAGTAGCACCGCCTGTACCGTTCCGTCGTAGGTTTTGCCTGTGGCTTGGAAGGTGCCTCCCAGGGTAAGTTCTTGTTTTTCGGTGGTAAAGCTTGTTTCCGTACCAAAGGCAGTACCTGCGGTGTTGGTAGCAAAAGCTCTGACATAATACAGGGTATTGGGGTCCAATCCGGATACCGTGGAGGAAAAGACACCTGTACCGGTACCCATGCTGACTTTTTGGTCCGTCAGGTCTGGATTTCCCGACGTATTGAGAACAATCCCTCGTTCGGTTACCGAACTGAATTGGTCATTTTCCACCTCGCCTCCCAGCGATGCAGCGTCGAATGCGATGCTGGCTGGAGTCGTTGTAGTGACCACAGGAAGGGCAAAGACGGGGCCGAGGTAGGCGGATTTCACGGGGGTACCCGCATTGTTTCCGTCGGATGGAGTGACTTCAAAACTGATAAAATGGCCCAGATAGCCGGAAAGCAGGTTCAACACCTGTCCGTTTTCACCGGTAATTGGTGTCTCGTTACTTCCCAGCGCGTCGTCTGCCTGCCACCATTGAAAGGTACTTCCGGTCTCTGTGTCGTTTTCGGTATCGCTATAGGTATAGGCGCCCGTCAGGCTTTCACCAACAGCTGTCGTGCCGGAGGCAGTTACTCCGGAAGCGACCGGAGGAGCATTGGGAGCGTTTACCTGGATGGATAGATCGTTGGTTGCTAGCAGGGATCCTCCGGTGCCCGTATTTCCCTGGTCATCGACTTGAATGGAGAGCATTGCTTCGCCCACAAAACCGCTCGTACTGGTGAAAACCAATCCATCCAGCGCGTTATTTATGTCGGTCAGGTTTCCAGTGAATTCCATGGAAGAATCACCAGCGCCTGTGCCCGTTAAGAAGGTTAATCCGGTGGTCATTGCCAGGTCCAGGCTGCCGTTTGACACAGAAAGTTCCACAAGTAAGGCATTGGCTCCCGCGTCTGGATCGCTTACAGCAATTTCGTTACCGCCAGCGTTGCTAAATGTAAGGGCTTGGTCGGAGACCGTTGTTTCGTTGGCCGGAAGGGCGAGTTCCGGCGCATCGTTGACGGCTGTCACGGGTATGGATAGGTTATTGGTTCCGTTTGCCAGCACGGATAGGCCTCCATTTGCATCTTCCACGACAATGGAAACAATTCTTTCTGTTTCGGTCCCTCCCAGTGTGGGGTCGTCCGAGGTAGAGCGAAAGGCCAACCCTCGGAGTATGTCGGTCAGGGCTGCTGCGGTGGAGGTACCCGTCAGTTCCAACGTGTTATCGTCTACTTCCTGTAAGGTAAAGGGAGAGGGATCTCCGAGACTCAGCTCATCGCCTGTGATTTTTCCAGAACCTTCGAACCGGATGGCGGCACGAACGAGTTGGTCCCCGTCTGCGTCGCTTGCCACGATGCTTTCTGCAATCAAAACGTTAGCGGCATTTTCCAGGTAGGCAGGTGCTGTTAGGGGGTCCGGACTAACCTCAGGAACGGTATTGATAAACTTAGTCACTTGTGCGGTGGCATCTGCTCCTGTATTTCCGGATAGGTCGGTCAGTGAAACCGTTAGAACGACTAGTCCGTTTGGCAGGCTTGTAAGGTCGATTCCTGACACTTGTTCGGTGGTGCTACCGATTGTACCCGAGCCTGTCACGGGAGTGCCGCCACCGGAACTCGCAAATGAAAACGAATAATTCGTCCCCACTTCGGCCCCGGCGAAGGTAAACCCAATCTGATCCTGGTTTGAAGCGCCGATTTCGGCTTGATCGATGGTGACCGAATAGCCTGTAGGCGCTTCCGTATCCAGGCAAAAATCAAAATTATCCAGGGCCAGGTAGGCAAAGGAACCGCCAACTTCCAGAACCAATTCATCAACGAAGTTGCCGGAATAGTCGGATGCCCCGTCGGTTGAAAAATCCAGGCTAAAGAATCCACCGGTGCTGCCAAAGGAGGTGGGGAAGCCCGTATTTTTTTGGATGGTATAGACCGTAGTACCATCCAATTTTCCGGTAACTGTCAGCGAGCCATCGTTGGTAGGCGTCACTCCGGAGGCAAAGGAGGAGAGGTAAAGGCCGATTTTGCTCAGGGTTACGGGCGTTCCGCTGACTTGTACCGTATAGGGGCCGTTACCGGAGGATTCGAGGAATTTCGCGGATCCATTGGCTCCAAACCCAATCCGGTTTTTTACCGCCCAATTACCGGATAGGCCAAAGGTCTTTCCATTTCCGCTAAAACTTACGGCTCCATCTGTTTCATCCTCAAAAGACTCGGAAAAGCAAGCCCCAACCAAATGGATTTGTCCGTTGACGTACTCCAGCGGACCCGTGTTACCGAGCGCATCGGAAACATCCGTTCCACTCTTTAGACGGAGTTGAAGAGAACCTTCACCAGAAATACCTGTGACCGTTACCTGATAGCTGCTACCGCTGCCAGTAAGTTGATTTAAAGTACCGGTGGCGCTTCCGGTAGTGACCAATGAAAAATCATCCAGGCTCAGGTTAAAGGCGTTTTCATCAAAAAGGACAGAAAAGTCGATGGAACTGGCGGTGCTGCTGGGGCTTCCGTCTACCAGTATGCGCTGCACAGCCGGCGCTGCCGTATCGGTGTCGGGCACTGCTGCACAAAAGTTAATATTGTCAATCAGCAATTGTTGGAATCCATCGGCAATGGTAAATTCCACCTCGTCTACATTTGTATTTCTAAAATTTGTTGTTCCGTCGGTGGAAAAATCGAGTGTAAAAAACCCGCCATTTAGCGTGGCATCGACCGGAAACCCGGTGGTTTTAAGGATGGTAAATACAGCGACTCCATTTTTTTTACCTGTGACGGTCAGGGTGCCGCTTCCGGTAGGATTATCTCCGTTGGAAAGATCGGACAGAAACAGGTCGATGGTATTCAACGTGAACAAGCTACTAGAACTGATGGAAAAGCTTCCGGGATTGTCCGTGTTTTTTATAAACCGATTGGAATTCCCGGCACCAAAACCCAGTCGGCTTTCTACCTCAAGCCCCGTTCCCAGGGAAAAAGACAACCCATTGCTGGAAAAAGTGGTGCTTCCATCCGGAGCACTTTCCAGAGCTTCGGTAAAACAGGAGCTGACGGTGTGGGTATTTCCTGTGGTGAATGCGGGAACGCCTCCTGTGTTGTCTGCATTGGTGATATTGGTACCCCCTTTGAGATCCAATCGAATAAAGCCCTCACCGCTGATGCCGGTTGCGGTTACCTGGTAACTATTTCCCGAACCGCTAATTGCGGAAAGTGTTCCGGTGGTACCAGAGGTTGTCAATAGAAAGTCATCCAAACTGACATTGAGGGCAATTTTTGAAAAATTGACCGTGAAGCTCACCGTTGTTGCGGTGGTGGGAGGGGCTCCGTTTACGCTGATACCTGTAACTACGGGAGGATCTTCGTCCAACGGGGAAAAGGGTGATCCGGTCGTAACCTGATCGAGAAAGAAATAAATGTCCTCGGCATTGATCCGCACCTCGTCCACATCGTAAAAGTCCGGGTCGTTGTCAAATGTCTTCAGGCCATTGGTGGCTGAATTAAAGTCAATCGCTTTAGCCGCACCGATCGGGTTTCCTGCTTTGTAGGCACGGATGGTACCCGAAGTGGAAGCGCCCACACCGCCCTCCTGAAGAAAAATGCTTATAAATTGAAAGGAAGAGCCATCCGTTTTGCGAATGCTCCATTGCTGAATGCCGTTAGGGTTGAGGTTCGAGTCATTCAATGCCACGCTGCCCATAAATCCATCGTTTTGGGTGGCTTTTATCCCGGAGTTGACCGTGGCACTGGAGGTTTTTGTGACAGAAAATCGCAGACCGCTGTTGTCATAGGTCTCTCCAAACGTTCCTATGTAATTGGTAATTTCATTGAATGTTACCGTCGTTTGTGCCTTTACTAGCTGGCAACCAAAAAAAGATAAGGTTAGAACAAGCAGGTGCTTTAAAAGTGTCTTCATGGTCGTAAAAAGAATAATTGTTCGTTCGAAAAAGAATTCCCCGAAAAAACGATCGGGGAATTCTCTCAAGCATTTTCTAGCTTCGGGAAGGGTAGATTCCCTGGGTACAGATGATGAAATTTATCCCGGTAAAGGGAGGCGTATGGTCAAATGGCTGGCTTTGTCCTGCCACACCAATGGCTTGTGGACTCATGGTGGTGTTGGCGCCGCTGTCGTATGCGTTTACTGCTACGGGTGGATTGGATCGGTCTATTTGAACCTCGCTTAACGCAGGAAAGGCGTTTTGAGGACTATTGGTATTTCCTGCGGCACTGTTGGCAACAAGGGGATGATTGTGTGCGGGCATATTTGCGACCGAAAGGGTAGTGCTCTCCCGACCCGCCATTTCTCCGAGGGTCCGAGTTGAAAGTCCGGTTCCCTGACCCGGCCCCATGGGTACGCGCCCTCGGAGGTCCGGTAAAGCGAAGGTATTTCGGCCATCTCCACCATAGGTCGTACCCAGGATCGAGAAGAGGGCCGAATTTTGGCTGATGGATAAAAGTTGACCATTGCAGAGGGCATACCCCCTGGGAGCGAAGTTACCGGCGAACATTTTGATTGTGCCCATTAGTTCTTCCATGATTCTAAATTGAGTTTTGGTTGATGATTGAAATAAAATTTGAATAAATACCGTGAATTAGAAAGTAAATGAACGGTAACCAAAGGTAAATTAAAATAATAATATTTCTAGTCGATGAATTCGCTATATTTCAATAGTTTACGTTACTATACATGAAAAAGCTTTTTATATAAATTAAAACGCTTGATATACTGAAAAAAATTTAAATAATTCATTTTAATCGTGAATTTAAGGTAGCCGTTGTCTATAAGTTTTGCCAATTCAAACGTTGGCAGAATAAAATAAGTATTGAAAAAATTTAATGTAGGCAAATATGGATTTCTCTCCTTCCAGCCTTCTGCTGGAGTTCTTTTTGCGAAAGAGCAGGGTCTGCTCGACGCATAATTCGCACCCGTATTGAGTAGAAGTATGTTTGCTAGGATCGAATTCCTTGTAAATGACAAACCTTTTGCAGATTTTTGAAAAGGCCAAATACAGGCAAGGGTTGCAGCAATAAAGGCATGGAATCGCATGTAAGGAATAAACTATGGCACTAAATCGGGCGTGCCTGAGGCAGACAGGCATAGGGTCATTAAAAAGCAAGGTAAAATTCTATGAAAAATACGAACGGTGTAAAATCTGGAATTGCATCAAAAGCGGCGCTGTTGCTGGTAGTGGTGTTGGCTTTGGTTCGGGTTGGCTTTTGCCAGGATTCTCTACATGTCGTCGTCCATACGGAATTGGGCGAAATTCAAATCGAGCTTTTTCCGGATTGCGCTCCGATTACGGTGGCCAATTTTATGGCATATGTAGCTTCCGATGCCTATACTTACTCCCATTTTTTTAGGGTGTGCAACGCGAGAAATGAAGCTGAACGGGAAATTCGTATCGAAGTGATTCAGGGAGGAGACATACCCGATAGTCTGCTTCGCGTTCCTATTCAGTTAGAGACCACGAAACAGACCGGACTTTTACACAAAGATGGAACCGTTTCCATGGCCCGGTCCGAACCGAACAGCGCACAGAGTTCGTTTTTTATATGCATTGGCGATCAGCCGGAATTGGATTTTGGCGGAAAAAGAAATCCGGATGGCCAGGGATTTGCGGCCTTTGGAAAGGTAATTCGCGGGATGGACGTGGTACAACGCATCCAACAACTCCCCGACCAGGACCAATACTTGCTGGATCCCGTAGCAATTCGTTCGATTAAACGTCTGGAATAGGGGAAGGTGTACCCTTACCGGGTAGCTTATTTTGCCGTCCATCCTCCATCCACCGTGAGCATGCTACCGGTGGTGTAGCTGGCTGCATCGCTGGCCAAATACAGGGCGGCACCCTGTATTTCCTTTAGCTCGCCCCAGCGTCCAAGGGCCGTAGCGCCGATGATAAAATCCCGGGTCGCCGGATCATCCGCTACGGGTATATTCATTTCGGTTAAGAAGGGCCCCGGGCAAATGGCATTTACAAGGATGCCAAAAGGAGCCAGTTCGATGGCCAGGGCCCGGGTCATTTGCACGACTGCCCCTTTGCTAGCCGTGTAGGGCGTACGGTTTGCAAGACCTACCAAGCCCAGGGTGCTCGCCAGATTGATGATCTTTCCGGATTTTCGCGCTTTCATCGAGGGGATAACGGCCTTGTTGCACAGCCAGGTGCCGGTTACGTTGACGGACTGTACCTGATTGAAGGATTCCAGGCTAAGTTCGTCAATGGCCCCGCGAATGTTGATTCCTGCGCTGTTGATCAACACATCGATCTGGCCAAAATGCTCCAGCGCATAGGCAGCCATGGCCTCGGTTTCTTCTTCTTTGCTAATATCCGCCGCAAAGGAAAGGGCCCGTATGCCAAACGCTTCGGATAAGACAGCTGCGGCTTTTTCTCCATCAGCTGCATTCCGGTTGACCAACAGAACATCTGCCCCAGCCGAAGCCAGCCCGGCTGCCATGGCCAGGCCCAATCCCTTTGAGCCTCCAGTAACGATGGCTTTTCTGTTGCTTAAATCAAAAAGTTTGATTCCTGGTAGTCTGTCTTTCATAACGAAGGGGGTAACGAGTGAATGGTAGGGAAAGAGGTGCCTTCTTGCACCTTGCGGTTGGATTAATCCCTGTCGAGGCAGGCCTCCAAACCGGCTTCGATGGAAGTAGGTTGCAATCCGTATGCGGATTCAATTTTGCTGCTGTCGAAACAATAATCTTCATCGAGCTGGTACCTAAGTTCCTTGATTTCCTGCATCAGTGGCATAAATAGGGCCAGCAACCCGATGGCCCAGGCGGGTAGCACCTGAATTTTATCGGGTTGATCCAACTTCGACCCCAGAAATGTAGCAATTGTCTGCGCAGAGGGGTAGGCCTTGGCGGTAGGCAGGTGCCATATCTGATTCCAGGCATCTTCCTGTACTGCGAGAAAAGCAGTCGCTTCTACCGCGTCGGGAATAAAGGTAAAGGAGTGTTTTTTGTCCTTGTTGTACATCCATTGAGGCTGTTTGCCCTTTTTCATGCGGTTAATAATGGTTTCGTGTACCATACTGGATGTTGCTCCCGGCCCGTAAAAATCGGCTGCACGAACGATCATGGCCGTTAGTTGCCCCTGGGCGATTTCATCCAAAATCAATTGGGCAATGGCCGCCCGCACAGCCCCTTTTCTGCTTTTCGGTCGGATAGGCGTAGCTTCATGCAAGGCGCCCACCTCGGCGGGGTCGTAGGCATACATGTTGTCAAAGAAAACCAATCTGGATCCATGGGTTTTGCAGGCTGCAATCACGTTTTTCATGATTATTGGCCATTGCTGTTCCCAAACTTTTGCCCGGTAGGTGATCCCGGCTACCAGGTAGGTAATGGTAGAGCCCTTTACCGCTTCGTTCACCTCGCCAGCCTCCAATAAATCGGCTGTAATCAACGCTTCCTTGCCAGTAATTGGCTTGGGATGCCGGCTTACCAGGCGGACCGAAAGGGAGGATTCTGCCAGCTTACTGGTCAGACCGGTACCAATATTGCCACCGGCTCCTAAAATCGTATGTACCTTCATTGTGCTTTTTTAACGGTATGTTGACAAAATAAATAAAATTACCGGTAAACCAATGAAATTGGGCCAAATCGAGCACTATCGGGCATTTTCAAAAAAGCACATTGGGTTATTTTTTTCCAATAAAAAAGCTACTTTTGTCGCCTGTATATTCGTATCACGTTGGTTTTAATCCATACGCTATGGCCCATTTCCGAAGCATTCGTTCCATGATCGGTGGAATAGTATTATTCCTTTTTCTCGTTCCTTCGGCATTCAATGCAGCCGCTCAGGACACCGTTTCCTTTACCGATCTCGAGGCTTTTGAAAAACCCGGCAAAACCTGGCAGGTAGCGGGCGATGTCATCGCAGACCTATCAGAAAAAGGAAGACTGGATATCATCGATGGATTCGGCGTATTGGTGAATCTCCCCACGGATAAAGATAACGGACGGGATTTGTTCACGCGAGCGACCTATGGGGACCTGGACCTCGAAGTAGAGTACCTGGTGGCTAGTGGCGCCAATTCGGGAATTTACCTACAGGGAATGTACGAGATCCAAATCCTTGATAGCTGGGGTGTAACTACGCCACGCGCCGCTGACAATGGAGGCATTTACGAGCGCTGGGACGAGCGCCAACCGGAAGGTCAAAAAGGCTATCAGGGATATGCACCCCGGCAGAACGCCAGTAAGGCGCCCGGGTTGTGGCAAACGCTTTCGGTATCCTTCCGGGCGCCCAGATTTGATGCCGCTGGAAAGAAGATAGAAAATGCCCGGATTTTATTTGTGAGATTAAATGGGGTGACCATACACGAGGACGTGGAGCTTTTCGGGCCAACCCGGGGAGCCATGGCTGCGGAGGAAGTGAGCCGTGGCCCCCTGCGCATACAGGGAGATCATGGTGCGGTGGCATTTCGCAACCTTCGGATAACCGCTTTTGATAACCCAGCTCCTGAACTACGTGATCTGTCCTATGCGATGTATCGCGGAAAGTTTGACGCGGCACCTGATTTTACCGCATTGCAGGCAACTAAATCCGGTAGTTTGAAAGCACTTACGGCCTCAATGGCTGGCGATGCAGGTCAGTTTGTGATTCGATACCGGGGCCAGTTGGACGTGCAAACGGCAGGAAACTACTCCTTTCAGTTCAATTTTCCAGGAGGAAGCGGAAACGTGTCCATCAACGGAAAAGAAGTAGGTACTTCCGGCGGAGCAAATCTTTCGGCGGAGATGTATCTGGAGGCAGGAAGGCATGCATTTGACCTGGCTTATCTCAAAGTTCAGGATTGGGTGGCGGCCCATTTGGGTGCAGAAATTGCCGGTCCGGGCATCCGTCCGGTGACGCTCTCGGATCAGTCACTTTTGGGAACAAGGGGCCCGGACCCCATACTGGTGGATCCCAACGAGCGGCCGGTCCTGCGAAGTTTCATGGATATACCGGGTAGCTACCGGGTCACCCATGCCGTATCCGTAGGCTCGCCGCAGCAGGTGAATTATACCTACGACATGGATCACGGAAGCCTGGTGCAGGTTTGGACCGGTGGGTTTCTAAATGCGACCCCTATGTGGCACAGCCGGGGTGACGGTTCTTCCCGACCGATGGGCGTAGTCGTCCACCTGGGTACACCCGCCCTGAGTCTGGCGCGGTTAGGTTCTCTCGCGGAAGCATGGCCTTCCGATACACTGGGAAGTAAGTTTCGTACAAACGGATACCGGGTAGGTACCGAGGCCCATGATTTGCAATTTTTGTACGAAGCGTTTGGCCTGCAGGTGGAAGATTCGCTGGAGCCGTTAGAGGACCGGAAAGGCATTCGACGAATCCTGCACTTGACCGGGTCGCTCGAAAACACGTACCTCCGCCTGGCCGTTGCCGACCAAATCACCGATCTCGGAAAAGGCTTATTTCTGGTTGGAGACAAGGCGTATTACCTGAAGCTTGGCGGAGATAGCGCATTGCTTCCTGCAATACGTAGCAGTGAAGGGCAGCAGGAATTATTGATTCCGGCGAAGGAAAACATCGCGTATAGTTTATGGTTTTGAATACGATGGTAACAAGTACGATGAAACGAATAAAAAATTCAATGGCGCTGCTGGTTCTGGCTTCCCTAACCTGGCTATTTTTTCTGCCCGCATTCGGTCAGGAATCGCCCATGGAGGAGGATTATTTCAAGATTTTGCGGGTTGGCGCTCCCGAGGGTCTCTTGTTGGAAGTGGGGGGCTTAACGGTCTTACCAAACGGAAACCTGGGTGTGGCTACCCGAAGAGGCGATGTATATGTGGTGGAAAACCCGGGCAGTCAGCGGCCTTATTTTAGAAAATTTGCTTCGGGCTTGCACGAAATCCTGGGATTGGTTTACCGGGACGGCGCGTTTTATTGTTCCCAACGGGGAGAATTGACCAAGCTAGAGGATACCGATCAGGACGGCCGAGCGGATCGGTATACAACCGTTTTTAGTTGGCCGGTATCGGGCCATTACCACGAATACAGCTACGGACCCGTGATGGACGAAGCGGGGAACTTCTATGTTTCCGGCAACGTGGCTTTTGGAAACGAGGAATGGTGGAGAGGGGAAAGCCGGGTGCCCTTTAGAGGCTGGATCATGAAAATCAGTCCGGATGGCAACATGGAGCCATGGGCGACCGGGATGCGCTCTCCTGCCGGGCTGGGCTACATAGATGGCAAGCTTTTTTATACCGAAAACCAGGGGGATTACATGGCATCCGGAGGGATTTGGCACATCCAAAAGGGCTCTTTTTCCGGGCACCCGGCAGGGCTTACCTGGGCGGGGCTGGAAAATTCTCCTGTGGCCCTTAGCGCAGAAGAGTTTCACGCCGTGGTGGATCCCCGAAAGGTCAAAAACGCACAAGGGCGGTACATCAAGCCAGAAAATATCGTCGACGAGGATTTCCTGACCCTGTACCAGGCGAAAGAACGCTTGCCGCAAATTACCCTTCCTGCCGTTTGGTTGCCCTATGGCATTCACGGCATTTCCACGTCGGAGCCCATTAAAATCCCGGAGGGTGCGTTCGTTCCGTTTTCCGGGCAATTGTTGGTAGGAGATCAGGGACAAAGTAAAATCATGCGGGTAATGATGGAGGAAGTAAACGGGGTTTTGCAAGGGGCATCCATTGATTTCAGAAGTGGCTTTCGGTCGGGCGTGATGCGCATGGCCTGGGGCTTGGATGGCTCCTTGTTTGTGGGCGAGACCAACCGGGGTTGGGGTTCTGCAGGGGATGCAAACGAGGGCCTGGAGCGGCTGGTATGGAATGGAGAGGTACCTTTCGAAATCCGGGACATCAAGGCGATGCCGGACGGATTTGATATCCGGTTTACACTCCCCGTTGATCCCCTCACGGCAAAAAATCCGGATGCTTACAGTGTAGAGACGTTTACCTATAAATACCACCCCGTCTACGGTAGTCCTCCGGTAAGCAATGAATCGGCAAGGGTTGAGGGTGTACAGCTTTCAGCCGATGGCATGGGGGTACGCTTGAAAATTACTGGCTTGAAGCGATACCACATTCATCACATTCGATTGGATGGAATTCGCGAACGAGATCGTGTCCATGCCTTGGTTCATCCGGCTGCATACTATACCTTGAATGAAGTACCAGCGGGTATGCCGCTACAGGCGAATGACATGATTGCTTTTGCATCCCCCTCCCAATCGGCCCCTGCACAACCGGCGACAGGGTCAGCGGTCTCGGAGGCCGTGCCTGTTGCGGACGGTGGTGCTTCGGAGGTACCGGACGAAGCGTTGGTTAGCTCCTTGCTTTCGAAGTATACCTGTATCGCCTGTCACAACAAAGATAGCAGGCAGGTAGGACCGGCGTATAAGGATGTAGCGAAGCGAAAGTATACCGCAGCGGAGATTGTGGAGTTGATCTATACGCCCAGACCGGAAAACTGGCCGGATTATGCCACCCCTATGCCGCCGATGCCGCATGTTCCGGAGGCCGATGCGTTAAAGATCGCTCATTGGATCAATTCGTTGGATTAGCGAACAAATTGAATGCGGAAGGGTTTACGTCGTTCCCGCAATAAGTGGTCGTATCAACGCTTTTTTGTGCGTGTGTACCGTTTGGGAGAGTGTGGTAGGTCTTAATTCGTGTGGTATTCGTTGCGGCTAGTATGCCTACAAGCGAGTTGCTGAAAAAAAATGATGGTAAAAAGTAGAAAATGGATCGTATTTTTGACAGGTACGTTGTTAGTTGTTTTGGCACTTGTCAGTTATTTTCTAATTAGTCCCTCCGGTTATCCCAGCGTCTACAGGGTAATTTACTACGGGATTGAAAGATCTCCCAGTTGGTCTGCTTCTTTAGATGGGGTTGGATCTTTTTCTTCACCACGAGTGACCGATTTAAACAAGGATGGTGTTGGCGATATTGTACTGGGTGCGGGACGGCAAGAGTTTCAAGAATCCGATACGGCGGTTACCGCCCTGGACGGGAAAACAGGCGATGTGATTTGGAAAAGCGCTGCGGAGAATCAGGTGTTTGGATCGCCATTATTCCACGACATTACCCAAGACGGTGTGAATGACGTACTGATCAGTGGCAGAAATGGAATCTTTAAGGCAATAAATGGAGTTAACGGAGAAGTTATTTGGAACTTCTCGGATTTGGTAGACAAGGCAACCATCGGAAAAAAGTACTTTAATTTCTATAACCCTCAGTTAATACCCGATCAGGATGGGGATGGTTTGCGTGATGTTCTGGTAGCAAACGGAGGCGATGTCTTGAAGCAACCTTTCGATGAAGATCGACCGGTAGGCCACCTTTTGGTAATAAGTAGCGAAACGGGTAAAATATTATCGGAGGCGCCAATGCCTGATGGCAAAGAGACCTATTTATCTGCGGTTCTATCAAGCGGGTTGGAGAGTGAAGAAGTAGCGATTGCTTTTGGCACGGGTGGAGAAACGGTAGGCGGTAGTCTTTACCTGTGTACGTTAGCAGATGTATTGGCAGGAAACCTTTCAAGGGCGGTTCAAGTAGCATCAAACGAAAGCAAAGGGTTTATTGCTCCCCCGGTTTGGGTGGACCTCACCGGGGACGGCAGGGAAGATTTGGTGGCCGCCTCGGTAGATGGAGACGTGTATGCGTTTGATGGAAAAAGCAAGGCATTACTATGGAAAACAGCGATTCAAGGTACCGAGATTTACAGCACACCCGCAATTGGGTTTTTTAGAAACAGAGATACACCTGGTGTCTATGTTACTTCCGCTATAGGCACCTGGCCAAACCTGGGCTTTTCGAAACACAGCCTGTTGGACGGGGCGAGTGGAGAGATGCTACAAACCGATACCTTGGGATATTTTCAATCCAGCTCCCCGGTAGTTGTCGATTTAAATGGCGATGGGTTGGATGAAGTACTGCTCAGCGTCAATTACGAAAGCTTCTCGGAGGAAGGGAAAAAAATATATCAAAACACCCTTTTTCTGGTGGATTTTTCAACAAATAAAAAATTTGAACTTCAGGTGCCTCTTGATGGGCAAAATATAGCGTCTACTCCATGGCTGGGAGATTTGGATGGGGATGGGAATTTGGATATCGTTTTTTGTCATAGTACCAACCCCACCAAGGAATACGCTTTCGACGGCATGAGCGTTCACCGCATTAAAACGAAGGTTGCCATCGAGACGCCGATTATTTGGGGAGCTTACATGGGAAACGAAGGGAATGGAAGGTTCAACTGAATCAACCAACGTATTAAAGGGTTCCCTGTTAATTTCTACGATTTTCTATCTATTTTAATAAAAAATTCGTAAACTTAAAAACTTTATAAAAGCTATTCGGTTATATCGTTAGCTCAAGCCTATTCGAGTCAATTAAACCTAATTTAAAATGATTACCAAAACAGCCCAAAGACCATCGGTTTTCACCGGTTTCCACTCTCGGTATTTATTTATTACCTACCAGTTTTTTGAGTGTTGATTTTCTCCCTTGTAAAGTTTATTTACGTTTTTTGTTTTCGTATGCATGCCATTTAATGGTTTGTTACTATTCTTTTGTTGAAAAATTCCACGTTCGGTGGGTCACAATAGCAATTACACAATTATTAACCTAATCTTACACATATGCTGAAAAATTACAAAGTTGTTTTGTTAACCTTGCTCGTTGGCGTGTTAAGCACGGCGATGGTGTTTGGCCAGCGAGAAGTATCCGGAGTAGTTTCGGATGATTTTGGTGATCCGCTCCCCGGGGCGGCTGTTTTGGTAAAGGGTACTTCCACCGGCACGGTGACGGATATCGATGGTCAGTTTACGATTTCTGTTCCTGGGAGCGATGCGGTGTTAGTCGTGTCCTTTTTAGGGTATATCAACCAAGAGGTTGAAGTTGGAAATCAGAGTTCTCTCGATATTCAGCTGGAGCAGGCCATTAGTGGTCTGGATGAAGTGGTGATTACCGGGTATGGAGCTCAGTCTCGTCGAGAAATTACCGGCGCGGTAACGTCAGTGGACTCGGAGGAATTGCTGAAAATTCCTGCCACTACCTTTGCGCAACAATTACAAGGTCGTGCTGCAGGGGTAAATATTGTTAACGATGCCACTCCCGGCGGAAATGCAACGGTGCGGATTCGGGGCTTTGGCACCATCGGTAACAACGACCCCTTGTATGTGATTGACGGAGTACCTACCCAAAATCAGGGTAACCTCAATCCCAATGATATCGAAACCATTCAAATTTTGAAAGATGCGTCCGCAGCGTCTATTTATGGATCGCGGGCTGCGAATGGCGTAATCATTATCACAACAAAGCGAGGGAAAGTAGGGAAACCTACAATTTCTGTAAACTCCTTTTATGGAACCCAAACCCCTGACGGAACGCCAGAGGCGTTGAATGCAGAGGAACTTGGACGATACATCTTTTTGGCAAACACCTATGCGGGGAGAAGTACGGAACACGGTCAGTACAGGTATGGCCCTAATGGAGAAGTAATACTACCCGATTACGTGTTTCCAAGCGGTGCTATGGAAGGAGATCCTGGGGTTGATCCGGCCTTGTACGCTTTAGAGCCAGGGAATATTTATCCCATTACCCGAGCAGCTGATACGGATTGGTGGGCTGAGTCTACCCGGTCCGCTCCCATTCAGAGCTACCAAATCACTGCAAACGGCGGTACGGAAAACGGACGTTACGCCTTGTCGCTTAACTATTTCAACCAGCAGGGTGTGGTGAACGATATCGGTTACGACCGCTACTCGCTACGGGCAAATACGGAATTTAAAGCGCTGAACAATAAACTGACGGTTGGAGAAAATTTGTCTGTCTCCTTCGATGTGAGAAAGGGCGGTTTTGGGAATAACCAGGAACAAAACGCCGTTTCCGGAGCCTATAAACAACATCCGTTGTTGCCGGTGTACGATATCATGGGTAACTTTGCGGGAAGTCGTGGGGCCAATTTAGGAAATAACTTTAATCCTGTGGCGGTTTTGGCCAGGCAACAAGATAACCGAAATTTTAGAATCCGTGGGTTTGGTAACGTATACGCTTCGTACGATTTTACAGAAGATTTGATTTTTAAAACCAGTTTTGGATTCGATGGAACCAATCGTCGTGGAAGGTTTTTAGGAAGGCCTCAGCCGGAATACGTGGAGGGTAACTTTATCAACTCTTCAACTGCGGAAAACCAATACTCCTTACAATGGGTATGGACGAATACACTTAGCTGGTCCAAAACTTTCAACGATGTGCACAAATTTGATGCCTATGTAGGCACCGAGGCGATACGCGAATTTGGTGAGATCTTTGGTGCATCCAGGCAGCGGTTCGCTTTCCAAACCACCGACATCCTGAGTTACCTTGATTTGGGTGATCCCACAACCGCATCCAACTTTGGTCGGGTGGATACCGATTACCGCTTATTTTCCACCTTTGGCCAGTTTAACTATTCCTACGAAGGAAAATACCTGGTGCAGTTTATTTTGAGAAACGATGCTTCTTCCAGATTCCTTGCAGCTTCCAGGAATGCGACCTTCCCGGCATTCAGTTTGGGATGGAGGCTTTCGGATGAAGCGGTTGTAGCGGACGCACTTCCTTTTGTTTCGGATATGAAATTGAGGTATGGATGGGGACAGACAGGTAACCAGGCCATTGGTGATTACAACGCCTACACAACCTACCGATCCAATATTTTCAATGCAGGCTATCCAATTGACGGGTCCACGACAAATCCGGTTATTGGTTTCGATGCTGCTCGATTTGGAAATCCAGATGCACGATGGGAAACAACTACTTCCAATAACCTTGGTTTGGATGTAGAGATGCTGGATGGCAAATTCTTTTTCGAATTTGACCTTTGGAACCGGGTGACCTCGGACATGTTGTTTGTGCCCCCCATTAGCTTTGCGCACGGAGATGCTACCGCCCCTTCATTTAATGTGGGTCAAATGACCAATAAGGGGTACGACCTGAACATTGGGTACAACAACACACTTGGTAGTGATTTTAGGTACAGCGTTTCGGGTAACTATTCCGTATACCGCAACACCGTAGACAGGTTGGATGAAAGTGAAGAAACGATTTTCTTTGGCAACACATCCAGGGTTCCGGCCGTTACGGTGACACAGGCGGGTCTTCCCATCTCATCCTTCTTTGGCTACAATAACCTCGGTATTTTTCAGTCACAGGAGGAAGCGGATAGCCATCCTCCCTATGGAGATTATAATGCTCCCGGGAAATTTAAAGTGGAAGATGTAAATGGAGACGGTGAAATCACGGATGCTGATCGTACGATCATCGGTAATCCACACCCGGATTTTGTATTTGGTATAAACCTTAATTTGGGGTATAAAAACTGGGATCTGAACGTGTTTGGCAATGGTTCAATTGGTAACGATGTATTTAATTACGTGAGGTATTTTGCTGATTTCAATACCTTTCAGGGGAACCGGTCAACGAGAGCCTTGTATGAAGCCTGGCAACCCAACAATCCATCCGGTACCACCCCAATTATGGATGCCAATGACCAAATCAGTAGTAGACCTTCCAGTTATTTTATTGAAGACGGATCGTATTTTAGATTTAGAAATATCCAGCTAACCTATGCCCTGCCTAAGACCGCATTGGATGCGGTAGGCTTGTCGAATGCTTCGATTTATTTTCAAGGACAAAATTTACTCACGTTTACCAGCTACACGGGGTTAAATCCTGAAATTCAAACAGGAACGGATAACACCTTGGGTTTTGACGGGGGCTATATGCCGGTTTCCCGAAACCTGATTCTTGGTTTAAATCTTACGTTTTAAATTTAATCGACGATGAACTTATTAAAAAAATATAGAAATATTGGTGTTGGAGCAGTAGTCGCAGGGGCGCTAACCTTTGCTTGTAGCGATGAGTTTCTAGAGACGGTTCCCCAGGGACAGTTTAGCACCGTAGCGATTGCCAATGCAGATGGCGTTGAAGGTCTTTTATTGGGGGCCTATGCCATGATGTCCGGTTTTGGTTTGGACGGTCAGCCGCAATGGAACAACGACATCCACAATTGGGTCTTTGGTGGAATCACCTCTGATGATGCTTACAAAGGTACAGATGCAGGTGACCAGCCAGAACAGTCATTTCTGGAAGCCTATGATTTTCAGGCGACCAATACGCACCTCCGGAACAAGTGGAGAGGCGTGTACAAGGGTGTCGCACGAACAAATGACGTACTCAACACACTGGCTGAAGTAGAAGATATTTCGGATAGTAGAAGGCAGCAAATCATTGCTGAGGCGCGTTTTTTGCGTGGATTTTACCACTTCGAGGCGCGAAAAATGTGGCGTGCTGTTCCCTATATTGACGAACAGACCTTTGTATTGAATGACCTTGAAAGCTCCAAGGTGCCAAATGATCGGGAGATTTGGGCGGATATCGAAGCAGATTTTGAGGCAGCCATGAATGTGTTGCCTGCCTCCCAGTCTGAGGTAGGTAGGCCCACGCGTTGGGCGGCTATGGCATTTCTTGCCAAAGCAAAGATGTTTCAGGGTTGGGATCAAAACACCGGACAGGCCAACACGGCCAAATTACAGGAAGCGAAGGTTTTATTGGATCAAATTGTAAACTCGAATGAGTTTGAGTTGGTGCCTAACTTTGAAGACAACCACTTGGTAGCTACGCGTAATAATCAAGAGTCCATTTTTGAGATTCAATTTGCCATTACCAGTGCGAATGCTGATAAAGCCAATGCTGGGGTTGGTTTGGCTCATCCCTACACTGACCCCTGGGGATGCTGTGGTTTTTACCAAGCCTCTCAGAATTTGGTAAATGCGTTTAAGACGACGGAGAATGGATTACCGATGCTGGACGATTTTAACGAAGTGAGCGTTACCTGGGAAACGGAGTATACAGGACCGTTGGATCCTCGAATTGACCATACCCTGGGTCGGCCTGGTATTCTTTACAAAGGATTTAAAATCCACCAAACGGATTTCATTCGGGACTTGGGCTATGCGGGTCCATACTCTCCGAAAAAGCACGTAGCAGAGCCCGAAGCGCATGGTATCGGAGGTTGGCAGAACCTCTCTTCCAATAATTACCGAATCATGCGGTATGGTATGGTACTATTATGGCTGGCAGAGGTAGAAGTGGAATTGGGTAATCTCGAAAGAGCAAGGGAATTGGTGAATATGATCCGTGAACGCGCCGCCAATCCGGAAGGGTTTGTTCCACGGGCGATTCAAGGTGCCGAACGAAACGACTTTACCATTGTGGAAGGTGAGCCTGCTGCGAATTACGTAATTTCCACCTACGATGCTCCCTGGACAGATCCGGATGTGGCACGAGCGGCTGTTCGCATGGAAACTCGTCTGGAATTTGCCATGGAGGGGCACCGTTACTTTGATTTGCAGCGTTGGGGTATTGCCGCAGAAGTGCTGAACGATTATCTGGAAGTGGAAGGTACACGAAGGTCCTACTTGTCCGGACGACGCTTTACGAAAGGAACGCACGAATACTACCCGATACCTTTGGAGGCGATCGAGCGCTCATTTAAGGATGGAGCACCCACACTTACCCAGGATCCTGCTTATTAATAAAGTTAGATTTAGGAAATTTGGGAAAATAGTAGAAAAGTGAGGGACACCCTCACTTTTCTTTTTATCAGCCTATCGGTAAAATCCGGTCAATGCTGAACTGCTGCCACACATTTTTGCCCATCCGTTTATTTTACGACCGGCTGGTTTCTAAAGAAGAGCAGGACGAATGATCGTTACACACGGTGTTGGCATTTGACCTGATATCAATGATCCGATGTTCCTGCCTAAAGCCGGTTCAATGCCGATCAAAGCTTAATTTGTTGGCGATGATGAAAAGTAATAAATTTGCACTATGAATGTCAAAAATCGGATAGCCCTTTTTCAATTCGTTTTTTTTCTCCTGAGTGTCTTGATGCTATCTTTGAGCTGCAAGGAAAACAACGTGGATACACTCTTTTTACGATTGCCTGCGCAGCATACGGGCATTTCGTTTTCGAACGACATTGTTGAGTCCGATTCCTTCAATATTCTTACCGAAGAATTTATCTATAACGGCGCTGGTGTGGGTACGGCGGATTTTAACAACGATGGACTTCCTGATTTGTTTTTTGCCGGCAATGCGGTAGCTAACCGGCTCTACATTAATCAGGGAAACCTGCGATTTGAAGACATTTCGGAAAGTGCAGGAATCCAGGCATCCGAAAAATGGTGCACCGGCGTTACCGTCACCGACATCAATGGGGATGGCTGGATGGACCTGTACGTATCCGCGGCCATGAAAAAAGACTCGGTGGACCGAGCAAACCTACTTTTTATCAATCAGGGGCTGGATGCAGAGGGCATGCCTTTTTTTACCGAAGAAGCCGAGAAATACGGCCTCAATGAAATGGGATACAGCATGTCGGCTGCTTTTTTTGACTACGACCTGGATGGGGATTTGGATCTGTACGTACTGAATAACCTACTTGTAACCGATCTTCCGGGCGTTTTTCGAGACAAACTGACCGACGGCTCTGCCGGGAATAACGACCGCTTGTACCAAAATAATGGAGACGGTACATTTTCAGACGTAAGCCGGCAAGCGGGAATTCAAATTGAGGGATATGGGCTCGGATTGGCCATTTCGGACATCAACGGAGACGGTTATCCGGATATTTATGTAAGTAATGACTACTTGTCCAATGATCTGCTCTACCTAAACAACCGCGACGGCACCTTTACCAATGAAGTCCGGAACTATATCCGTCACCAAAGTCATTTTTCCATGGGGTTGGACGTAGGAGATATCAATAACGACGGACTCCAAGAAATCATCACACTGGATATGTTGGCTGAGAGTAATTTTCGAATGAAAACCACCATCAGTCAGAATTCTTACCAAAAATACGTCAATAACGATCGTTGGGGTTTTGAGTACCAGTACGTTCGGAACATGCTTCACCTGAACAATGGCAACGGGCTGCCCTTTAGTGAGATCGGGTTTTTGGCCGGAGTCTATCAAACGGATTGGAGCTGGTCCCCCTTATGGGCAGACGTGGATAACGATGGATACCGGGACTTACTGATTACCAATGGCTATCCCAGGGACATTACCGACAAGGATTTCACCAACTTCCGCGCTGATTTGGGTTCGGTGGCTACGACCAAAATGTTACTGGACTCCATACCTGTGGTAAAAATCCCCAATTATGGTTTCAGGAATAGGGGGAACCTCACCTTTGAAAACAGCAGCAAAGCCTGGGGAATCGATGTACCCTCTTTTTCAAACGGGGCAGTATATGTAGACCTGGATTTAGATGGAGATCTGGATTACGTGGTCAATAATATCAATCAGGAAGCATTCGTTTTTGAAAATCAACTGTATGATAAGACCGATGAACGTAGGGGAAATTACCTGAGAGTGAAACTTATCGGCAACCCAGACAACCGGCAGGGTTTGGGAGCAAAAGTACGAATTACGCTTGCTGACGGCCAAATCCTCCTGCGGGAGCAATTCACTGCCCGGGGATACATGTCTTCCGTAGAAGAAGTACTTCATTTTGGTTTGGGAAGTGTAACCAATATCGATTCCCTGGAGGTGATTTGGCCCAATGGGCACAGGCAGGTACAAAGAAACCTACCGGTCAATCAGGTGTTGCCGTTGGATATTGCAAATGCCCAAAAACCAACCCTTCCGGAGGAATCCGGTTCGGATACGGCAATGCCCCTGTTGGAGGAAGTAGGCGAAATGATGGGTCTGGCGATCGATCACCGGGAGCGGGATGTGGTGGATTATCACGTACAGCGAACGCTCCCACACAAGCTGTCGCAATTTGGGCCGGGGTTGGCTGTAGGAGACATCACCGGAGATGGCCTGGACGACTTGCTTGTGGGGGGAGCAGCGGGCTATCCACGGCAATTACTTTTTCAGGCGAAGGATGGGAGTTTCCGGGTTCAGGATTTCCCGCTTGCTTCCGAAAGCCAGATGGAAGATATGGGCTTATTGCTCTTTGATTGGGACATGGATGGGGATCTGGATTTGTACGCCGCTAGTGGGAGCAGTGAATTCGGGCTGGAAAACGAGGTGTACCGGGATCGGCTTTACGAGAACGATGGAAAGGGCAACTTTCGCTTGCTGGAAAATGCACTGCCAGACCTGCGGGAAGTAGGTACCGTCGTGCGGGCTGCGGACGTGGATGGAGACGGCTTTTTGGAGCTTTTTGTGGGAGCCCGATCCGGACAGGGAAAGTACCCCTTGCCGGGGAGAAGCGTTATTTTGAAAAAACAAGGGCAGAAAATGATCGATGTGACCGATAGCCTGGCACCGGGTCTGGCGACCATTGGAATGGTTACCGACGCCTTGTGGACGGATACAGACCAGGATGGACTCGTGGATTTGCTTCTGGTCGGGGAATTTATGCCGGTGACCATCTTCAAAAATACGGGTGGAAAATTAGTAAAACAGGAACATACCGGTCTGGAAGATGCACTTGGGTGGTGGAATGGAATCGTCGCTGCTGATTTTGACGCTGACGGTGATATGGATTATATCGTGGGCAATCTGGGACGAAATAACTTTTACCAGGTCACAGAGGAGCGGCCCTTATCGCTTTTGGCTGCGGATTTTGATAAAAATCAGAGCATTGACCCCATTTTATTCGCGTATTTCAAAAATCAAAACGGCGATTTTGAACAATTTCCCGTGCACTTCTGGCAGGATTTGTACGGGCAGAGTCCCTTGTTTAGAAAACGGTTTTCTACCTACAAATCCTATGGAAGGGCAGGGATGCAAGAGGTTTTGACAGCCGAGGAACTCGATTCAGCCTTGCACCTTAAGGCCAACTACATGGAGAGTAGTTACCTGGAAAACCTTGGCAATGGGCAGTTTTCCGTGCAACCCTTACCGCTATTGGCGCAGGTGGGACCGGTTTACGGAATGGTGGCTACTGACCTGGATGCGGATGGTAGTACCGATGTGTTACTGGTTGGAAATAATTATGGGAACGAGGTGTTTAGCGGTCGACAAGATGCCTTCGTAGGTCTGTGGCTCAAAGGGGATGGGGAAGGAGGGTTTGATCCCGTTTTGCCTTCCGAAAGTGGCTTTTTGGTGCCTGGAGACGGAAAATCCCTGGTGCGGTTGAAAACTTCGGATGAGCGGCTGATAACGTTGGCCGGACAAAACCGAAGCCGTTTGTTAGCATTTAGTGAAACCGGGGCTTCGGCTTCTCCGGCGTATTTTTTGCCCCAGACGCTGGATGTTGATGTAGTTTTTCGCCTAACGGGTGGCAGGTCAATTCGCAGGGAATTGTACCATGGATCGGGGTTTTTATCTCAGTCTACCCGTTGGCTAGAAATTCCGCGCGATGCGGAAAAAATCGAAGTAACCGACTATTCCGGGAAGGTTCGCACGATACCTGTATCCAGGGAATAACAATAGGGGCTGCAGCGAAGTAGTGAATGCCAGGTGGTAGGAGCGCAGGCATACTTTTTCAGACATTGGCTCGTTTATCCAGGTAGTATTTCCAGCAAGTTACCGCTCATTACGCCCAAACCTATCGAAATTAGAGGTATATTTGCATTTTTAACGAATCGCCCTACTGAATGCCAAAACTAATCCGAATCACGACCGTTCCCCTTTCCCTAAAATTACTACTAAGACACCAGTTGAAGTACATGGCCGAATCCGGTTACAAGGTTTTGGCTGTTGCTTCGGACGGGAAAGAGTGGCCGGATGTGTTACGGAATGAGAAGCATACCGAGCGGGTGATCGTACCCTTTACCAGGAAAATCACGCCCCTAAGGGACCTGCATTGCTTGTGGTTGCTGTACAAATTGTTTCGGGAGCAGAAGCCGGACATTGTGCACACGCACACGCCCAAGGCGGGTTTGCTGGGAATGGTAGCTGCCTGGGCCGCCGGTGTTCCGCACCGGGTCCATACCCTGGCTGGCATGCCACTGCTATCCAGGAAGAAAGTTCAAAAATCCTTGTTGCTTTTCGTCGAGAAAGCGACCTACCGCCTGGCGCATGAGGTATGGCCCAACGCCCATTCCTTGAAGGAATTCATTCTTCGCGAAAAATTAACCGACGAAAGAAAGATCAACGTGATAGGCAATGGAAGTTCCAATGGTGTGGACGTAGACCAGTTTAACAGGGGGAACCTACAGGAGAACCATTTGGTGGCGGCCACGATGAGAATTTCTCCGGGAGAGAACGAGTTCCTTTTTCTGGCGGTTGGACGATTGGTGAAAGACAAGGGAATCGCCGAACTGGTGGAGGCTTTTGTTCAGTCGAAGATCGTCGACCGTTCCAAATTGGTCTTATTGGGAGATTTTGAACAGGAACTTAATCCCCTGAGCAGGAAGACGATGAACCAAATTGCCGATCATCCAAAAATTATTCACGTGCCTTGGTCCGATCACGTGGCCCACTACATGGCGCTCTCCGATGTGCTGGTGCATCCGTCACACCGGGAAGGCTTTCCCAATGTATTATTAGAGGCTGGAGCCATGTGCTGTCCGGTTATTTGTTCGGACATAGCAGGCAATCTCGAGGTAGTTTCCCCAATGAAATCGGCATTGGTTTTCCCGGTCGGGCAGGTGCAGGCATTGCAGGAGGCCATGGAATACGCCTTCGTGAAAAGAGCCCGGATGCAAGACTTCGCAGAAAACCTGTACCGGATAGTTGTGGGTGGTTATACCAGAAAATCCGTACACCTGAGTATGTTGAATGCATATAATCGCATGTTGAATAGAAAATAACGTATTTAAAATTATTTGCAAATAATAATTTTGTATACCGTCCTATTTACTTAATTTTGACTCCGGGCAATCTGAACTTTTACCGAATGAGGCCGATTTGTATCCTGCTGTTTGTTGTCATGATCACCTCCTGCATCAGCAACAAACGAATCAATTACCTTCAAAACCTTAGTGGGAATGAAGCCATCGAGTTGGATGAGTTTATTCCCTATGCCGATGTTGATTACGAGTACGTCCTGCAACCCCACGACATCGTGGAAATAGATTTCGCTTCTCCGGATGAGGAATTGCTTCGGGCATTTGAGTACCAGGGAGCCTCTGCTGCCCGGGGTGCACGGGGAGGAGGGGGTGCCGCTGCTGGTGGAGCGATGGATGTATTTTATTTTTCCGGATATCCGCTTGACAAAAACGGTTTTGTACGCATGCCCGTATTGGGGACGATCAAATTATCCGGATTAACGGAGGAAGCTGCCCGAATCAAGGTGCAGGAAGCCGTTAACGTTTATTTTAAGGAAGACGTAGAGGTGAGATTGCGTATCGGTGGCATCCGTTTTACAACCCTGGGTGAATTTCAAAGCGTGGGCCCAAAAATCATCCTAAAAAACAGGGCGACGATCTTTGATGCAATTTCTATGGCGGGTGAATCCAGTATTTTGGCGCGAAAAAATGAATTGTTTTTGATACGCCAATACGACGGAGGTACCAAAATTCATCAAATTAATCTGAATGATAGACAGCTGTTGGCATCGCCGTTTTATTTTATCCAGCCCAATGACATTCTGTATTTGCAACCCATGCAAATACGGCAGATTGGTTCGGGGGAAAATTTCTCCGCCAGTCTGCAGTTGGGGTTATCCATCATTACTGCCGTGATGTTTTTTTACGGGATCACTTCAGGAATTTTTTGAGCATGGAAAATCTAGATTTGTCCAAATTCGAAGAACAGGAAAAGCCAATTGATATAAAGTATTATATCATCAAGTATTTTCGGTACTGGCCCTTGTACCTGTTTTGTATCCTGATTGGCTTGCTGGCCGTGTTTCTTTTTCATCGTTACACCGTAGAACGGTTTGAGGTCAAAGGTAGCGTGCTGATCAAGAGTAACCTCTCTCCAGAAGTACGCATACTCGATCGATCGAATATTTTTTCGGGAGGAGAAAACCTCACCAACGATATTTTGCTTTTTTCATCCAAAAACCTGGCAGCAGAAGCGTTGGAAAAGGTACATTTTGACGTCAGCTATTTTGCGTCCACAACCATTAAGGAAATCGAACTGTATACCAATAGCCCAATTCGGGTGGATGTGGACTGGGATTACCCTCAAATGGAAAATAGAAAAATCCGGATTGAAATCCTCTCAGATTCTACGTTCCAGCTATTGCCGGGGGAAAACATGTTTTTTGATCGGTTTTTCATGAGTTACCAATACGTAGAAGAGGACCGGGATATTTTTGGCAAGGAATTTTACTTTGGCGAACCGGTGGTGGGAGACCATGCCCGGTTTACCGTGCACCAAACGACACATTCGCCCCAATACGATACCTATGAATTCTTGCTTCATTCGCCTCAATCCCTGATCGATAGCTATGCGGGGTCGGTGCAGGTGAGGCCCTTGATCAATTACGGTTCGGTGCTTGAGGTGAGCATGACCACAAAAATTGTAGAAAAAGGAAGCGATTATGTCAATGCGCTCATGGATTCCTTTTTGGAATACGACCTGCGGGAAAAAAACCAGATTTCAGAGAATGCCCTACGGTTTATCGAAGAGCAACTCTTTATTGTGGAGGATTCATTGAATTCGGTCGAGCGACGGATGCAGCGCTTCAAAGTGGACAATAAAATGCTGGATGTGGATGCAGAGTTTGGCGGTGTGCTAAACAGCATCCAACTGTTGGAAGAGAACATTCAATCCATCGATTTCGAACTGGCCTATTATACTGCCCTCAAGGATTACCTGCTTACGAAATCAGACAATTTTGAAGAGATCGTCGCTCCCTCGCTGATCGGTATTACGGACGGGCTTCTCAGCGAACTGATTCAGCAATTGGTGGATCAGTCCCTGGAGCGAAGGAAGCTATTAACTGCAGTCAGGGAGACCCATCCGGACGTTGCGGCCCTGGACCGACAGATTGGGCGGTTGAAAGAAAACATCTTCGAAAACATTGAAAACCTGGTCACCAATACAGAGAATAAGAAAAAACAGTACCAGCAAAAATTGGCTGCCTTTGATCGTCAGTTTGCCAACCTGCCCCAGGCAGAGTCCAACTATTCATCCATTTTTCGGGAGTTCAAACTTCGGGAAAACCTGTATACCTATTTGCTCGAAAAGCGCGCAGAGGCAGGCATCGCAAAGGCTTCGAATGTACCCGATAATAGCATTGTGGATTATGCTAAACGCGGCATACTCATTTACCCCAAAAAGACGCAAAATTATTCCTATGCGCTAGGACTTGGTTTTTTCCTTCCCCTCGGGTTTTTGCTGCTGTTTCATTACCTCAATAACCGAATCATGGATCAGGTTCAGCTAAAAAATTTGTTGAGAATTCCACTTCTGGGAACGATAGGTTTCAGTGACAAAGACACCAATTTGTTGGTGGCAGAGCACCCGAGGTCCCTGGCGTCTGAATCGTTTCGATCCTTGCGATCCGCCCTTTTTTACATTGCGAGCGAAAAGAAATGCAAAAAAATCCTGGTAACCTCCAGTGTCTCCGGAGAGGGCAAAACCTACATCAGCCTCAACCTGGCATCCGCCATGGCCTTAAGTGGCAAAAAGACCTGTATTATCGGATTGGATTTGAGGAAACCGAAACTGTCTACCTACCTGGATATCTCCAGTAAAAAAGGGCTGTCCGGATACCTGATCGACAAAGATAGCGCCGATGAAATCATCGTTCCCACAGCATACGACAACCTGTTTGTTGTCCCTTCGGGACCCGTACCACCTAACCCGGCGGAGCTGCTTTTGAAGGCCAAAATGAATGATTTTTTGGATAGGCTGGAAAAGGAATTTGACATCATCGTGATGGATTGTCCCCCGGTAGGGTTGGTGTCGGAGACCATGGATTTGTTGCGTTTTTCGGACGTAAACCTGTATATTGTAAGGCATGATTTTACCCATAAAAATCAATTATTAATGATCAATGATCTGTATGCAAATGACCAGATTAGAAATTTTTATGCGATATTTAATGGACTGAAAAGTGGGGGGGATACCTATGATTTTGGCGGGTACAATTACGGGTATGGCTACAATTATTCCTACATGAAAAAAAACAGGTACGGAGAAGGGTATTATGCAGCGGAGCCTCGCTACCGGCCGGGTTGGTTCAAAAAACTGATCAATAGGTTTAAGGTTTAATCTGCACACGGTATTTAACTAGTTTTTAGAATTTATTTATTAGTTTGTTTGAACGAATTTGCTATGAAAAAATCAATTTTAATTACCGGCGGAGCGGGGTTTATTGGCTCCCATGTGGTTCGACTTTTTGTGAATCGGTATCCGGATTACCGAATCATTAATCTGGATTGCCTGACCTATGCGGGTAATTTGGAAAATCTTTCGGATATAGAAGGAAAAACCAATTACGTATTTTCAAAGGTGGATATCAACGATAGCACCCAATTGGAGCAGGTATTTAACGATTTTCAGGTAACCGATGTGATCCATCTTGCGGCCGAATCCCACGTGGACCGATCCATTACCGATCCGCTTTCTTTCGTAAAGACCAATGTGGTGGGCACGGTCAATTTACTGAATGCCGCAAAAAATTTCTGGAAGGATCTATCGCAGCATCTTTTTTACCATGTTTCTACCGATGAGGTTTATGGTTCACTGGATAACGGAGGGTTTTTTACCGAATCCACACCTTACGACCCGCAGTCTCCCTATTCCGCATCCAAAGCGGCCTCGGATCATTTTGTGCGGGCCTATGCCAATACGTACGGACTTCGAACCGTACTTTCCAACTGTTCGAATAACTACGGTCCCAATCAATTTCCCGAAAAATTAATCCCGCTTTGCATACACAACATCAAAGAGGGAAAACCCCTTCCAGTCTACGGAAAGGGCGAAAATGTCAGGGATTGGCTCTATGTGGAAGATCATGCCCGCGCCATTGATTTGCTTTTTCACCAAGGCGAGACTGGAAATACCTACAATATTGGCGGGTTTAACGAATGGAAAAACATTGATATTGTGCGATTGGTTTGCGAGATTATGGACCAGAAACTGGGGAGAACAGCGGGTGAATCTGCCAAACTCATTACATTTGTAAAGGATCGGGCCGGGCATGATTTAAGGTATGCCATCGACGCAAAGAAAATCAACGAGGAACTGGGCTGGAAACCACTGCAAACCTTCGAAACCGGCATCGAAAAAACCATCCATTGGTACCTGGATAACGAGGCCTGGCTGCAGCGGGTCACCTCTGGGGATTACCTGAAATACTACCAGGAACACTACGGCTAAGTAAAACAATCATGAGACAATACCATCAACTACTACAGCACATTTTGGCGAATGGGGTACAGAAAGGAGACCGTACCGGAACCGGAACCATCAGTGTGTTCGGTTACCAGATGCGGTTTGACCTTTCCGAGGGGTTTCCGCTCGTTACCACTAAAAAATGTCATACCCGATCCATTTTTCACGAATTGCTCTGGTTTTTAAAAGGCGACACCAACATCGCGTACCTGAAGGAAAACAAGGTGTCCATCTGGGACGAATGGGCAAACGAAGCGGGTGATTTGGGTCCGGTATACGGATACCAGTGGCGGCATTGGCCCGATGGGAAAGGAGGAGAAATCGACCAAATAAAAAATCTTATTCACCAAATCAAAACGAATCCGAACTCCCGCAGGCTCATTGTAAGCGCCTGGAATGTAGCAGACGTGGACCAAATGGCACTCCCTCCCTGCCACCTATTGTTTCAGTTTTACGTGGCTGAGGGCAAACTTTCCTGCCAGTTGTACCAACGTAGCGCAGACGTTTTTCTAGGCGTACCCTTCAACATAGCCTCTTATGCACTTTTCCTTTCCATGGTAGCCCAGGTTTGTGACCTCATACCGGGGGAATTCGTCCATACCTTCGGTGATGCCCATTTGTATACCAATCACCTGGATCAGGCGCGCTTGCAGCTTAGTCGGGATTGCAGGCCCCTGCCCCGGTTGAAACTTAATCCCGAAATAAAAGATATCTTCGCTTTTCGCTACGAAGATATTCGATTGGAAAATTACGATCCCCACCCACACATAAAGGCCGAGGTTTCTGTTTAACTGTTCGTAGACGAACCAAATAGCGCTGCTATCCCGGGAACGGGTTGAGTAGCAAATGAAATCCCCTGTATTTGTTCCAAGTAGCTGATCCCGGAAACGTTGCTTACAAATACCTGCTCGGCTTGCAATAGATCGTCTGGCCGAAAGCTGCCCTCAATCAGGGTAAGGTTCATTTCCTGAAGTTTTATGAGGATTTGTCTCCTGGCTACCCCGGCCACACAGGCATGCCGGAGCGAGGGCGTGTAGAATATGCCTTCTTTTTGCCAGAATAAATTGGCGCTTCCAGCTTCCGACAGGTATCCGTTCTGGTCCAACAAGATGACTTCCTCCTGTTGCTTTTTTTGCCGTTCCAGATTGGCCATCACGTAGGGAAGCGCGTTGAGTGTTTTGCAATTTGCCCACGAATTGTAAGGAACCCGAATTGAATCACTGATGTAGGCTGTTTTTTTTACGCTTGTCGCGGGATGAAAAGGAGCCACCGTTAGTAATTCGCAATACCCATTATCTGTGGGGGTATATTTCCCCAGTCCGGCTCTGAAAACCGTCCATCGTAGGCGGAAGGTTCCCGTCTTTCCGACCTGGTTTGCAACCAATCTGGCGATGGCCTTTACCTCTGGAAGTTCTTCGGATTGAATCATCAAAGCCCGTATACCTTTTAGCAGGCGCTCCTGATGCAAACGTTCAAACCGTATTTTTCCATCGATATAAACCATCGTCTCAAAAATGCCATCCCCAAAAAGCATCGCTCGGTTGGGGGGGAAAGCCGGGACCTCCCGGAAGCTATTCGGACTCTCGGAAAAGAAATGTCTCATTATCGTACAATCAGCTGTCCGAATTTGGACGGTTTGCGTGAAGCATTTTTGTAAACTGTTAAAATTAATTAATTTTTGAGGCAGAAGGGCAATAGTTAGCGAATTTCGCCTAAACTTGCAAGAAATACCAAAACTAGCACTAATTTTGACAATGGTAACGAAGTTTTTATTAACTTTATAGTCATGCCTAAAAACTTTCTCCATCAAACGTACACGTTCCAAATGACTTGCAACCTATGAAACGAATTTTACTCCTATTTTTTTTAGGCTGGGGGCTAGTGCAGCACGGGTTTTCGCAAACTACTTCTGGTAAATTAAGTCTGGAACAATGTGTTCAAATAGCCCTGGAAAACAACCTCAATCTAAAACGCAGCGAGTTGAACTTGCTTTCCTCAGAAGCGACGTTGATGGAGTCAAGGGGACAGCAATTGCCTTCGTTTTCCATGGGTGCTTCCTCTGGCTTTCGCTGGGGGCGCTCCATCAATCCCGTCACCAACTTGTTTGAAACCCGAAGAATTGGAAACGTAAACGTCTCCGCGAATTCCAGTTTGCCGATCTTTGCCGGGGGGCAGATTCAAAACAGCATCCGTCAGGCAGAAACCACTGTAGAAACCAATCGGCTGAATCTGGAAGCCAGCCGCAACGATATTTCGTTGAACACGGTCAACCTGTTTATCAATGTAGCTTTTGCGCGTGAGCAGCTCAACATTGCCAACTCTCAGTTGACGACTAGCAAAGATCAGTTGGAACGAACCGAAAAATTGGTACAAGCGGGTTCTCTTCCGGTAGCCGATCAGCTAGATTTGCAGGCACAAATGGCCACCAACGAGCTTGAGGTAATCAATGCAGAAAACAACCTGCGGATAGCCCGGTTAAATTTGTCGCAGGCACTGCAGTTGCCCTTTACCGATGATTTTGATATTCTGATTCCGGAGTTGGAGGTAGACGGACTGGAGATCGAAACGCGAGGTGTTGCGCACATTTATTCTGTTGCCGAGGGGATACTTCCAGAGGTAAAAGCAGCCGAACTCGGCATACAGGCAGCAGATTACGGTGTTCGAATCGCGAAGGGGACGTTTTTACCGAGCCTAAACTTGAGCGCGAACGTTTTTTCCAATTACGTGGACCAAACCAATTTTGCTACATCGGATCCCCTGCTGCGGCAATTTGAAAACAATTTATCGCAAGCAGCTAATTTGGGTTTATCCATTCCGATTTTTTCCAATTTCAGAAATCGGGCGAGCGTGCAGCGAGCCAGGGTTCAACGTAGGCTAAGTGAAATCTCCGAAATAGAAGTTCGGAATCAGTTGCGGCAGGACATCGAATCAGCCTATACCTCGGCGTACGCGGCAAGGCAATCCTACCGGAGTTCACTACTGCGGGTAGAGGCATTGGAAGAAGCCTTTCGAATGGCGCAGCAACGCTTTGAGGTAGGGGCAATAAACGCCGTAGACTTTCAAGTCGCCCAAAACAATCTGTTCAATGCACAGGCAGACCTGGTGTCTGCGAAATACGAATACGTCTTCAGTGTGAAGGTGCTTGATTTTTACCTTGGAAAGCCACTTACACTCTAATTCAATCCCAAATCATGACAACTAAAAAGTCGAATAAACTAATTTACAGCCTATTGGCAGTAGTAGCCCTCTTGGTAATCGTTACATTGGTAGGCAGAAAGGCTGGATGGATAGGCGGAGAAAAACCACTGGAGGTAGAGGTAGGGAAAGTTATCAAACGAGACATTGTGGAAAAAGTTAGTGCATCCGGTGTGGTTCAGCCTGAGAGAGAAGTAAAGCTGAGTCCCGATGTAGCGGGGGAAATCATCGAATTGAATGTGAACGAAGGGGATTCTGTAAAACAGGGCGACCTGTTGGTAAAAATCAGACCGGATAATTTCATTTCTGCGCTGGATCGCTCACAGGCAAATTTAAACCAGCAATTGGCCAACCTTGCCCAATCCAAGGCTTCTCTGAAACGCGCAGAAGCGCAATTTACCCGTGCAGAGCTTTCGTTTCAGCGGAATTCGAAACTATACGAAGACAACGTCATATCAGACGCCGACTTCGAGCAGGCAAAAGCGGAATTTTTGACGGCGCAAAACGATCTGGAAGCAGCGAGACAGTCGGTTTTGGCTGCCGAATACGTTATCAAAAGCGCCCAGGCCTCGGTGGATGAGGCTGCGGAAAACCTTCGACTTACCAACGTATACTCGCCCACCAATGGTGTGGTTTCCAGCCTATTGGTAGAACAAGGAGAACGTGTGGTAGGAACGGCTCAGATGGCGGGAACTGAAATGCTTCGCATCGCCGATTTATCGCGGATGGAGGTTCGGGTTAACGTCAATGAAAATGACATCGTCCGAATCAGTATGCACGATACCACCTTGATTGACGTAGATGCCTATGCGTTTAGTGGGAAAAAGTTTTCCGGGGTAGTTACTGCCATTGCCAATTCGGCCAACGAGAAGGCGAGTGCAGATGCAGTCACAGAATTTGAGGTGCGCATCCGGATTTTAAATGCGTCCTACGAAGAATTGATATCGGAGGGCAACCCTTTTCCTTTCCGACCAGGCATGACGGCAAGCGTGGAGATCATTACGGACAGAAAGGAAGCGGTGCTATCCATTCCCCTGGCAGCAGTCACTACCCGTGCCAACGAAACGGTAGATTCCGAAGGAGGGATAGAGCGAATGAAAGAATTGGTTTTCATTAGAGAAGGCGAGGTGGCAAAAATTCGCGAGATAAAAACTGGAATTTCAGATTTTGAAAATATTGAGGTGTTGGAAGGTATTGCCGAAGGGCAGGAAGTGATCACGGGTCCTTATTTTGTCGTGAGCACACAATTGGAAAACGATAAACCGGTAAAGTTATCCGAAGAAGAAAACCCAAAAGAAGACTAATCCCCTTGCTCCGGGATTACCGGAGCTGACATCCCTTCCGGTTCGTTGCCTGGCTATCAGTTGGTTTTGCGTAGATTTTGTTTCGAATTTTCGAAGTAGCTATGTTTTTTTTTCTTATTTTAGCCAGCGTACCAGGTTTTCTTGTATGGATTCGACGAATTTTGTTTCCCGCAGCATCGGGTGGGTTTGGATGGCACCTGCCCTGACCGGCATTCTTTTCGTGGGCTGCGGTCCCACGATTCCCGATACTGTTCGCAACGCGGCGGAAAATATCCCGGAAGAAATTTCGTATAACCTACACGTCAAACCCATCTTGTCCGATCGTTGCTTTTCCTGTCACGGTCCGGATCCCAATACCCGGGAGGCAGGGTTGCGGCTGGATACCGAGGAAGGCGCCTACCAAACCCTGCAGGACCGATGGATGAAAAAGGCCGTTTCTCCCGGCAAACCAGGCAGTAGTGAGCTATTTCACCGCATTTTGGCCGAAGATCCGGAACTACGCATGCCCCCTCCGGAATCCAACTTGTCTCTCTCTGACCAGGAAAAAGCACTGCTGATTCGCTGGATCGAACAGGGAGCCGAATACCAGGATCATTGGGCCTATCTTCCGCCGGAGAAAGTGCCGTTACCTGTCCCTAAAAATACCAGCAGCGCAAAAAATGAGGTCGATGCATTTGTTTTTAGTCGACTGGATCGGGAAGGATTGGAACCCTCCCCGGAAGCACCTGCCCACACCTTGATTCGTCGCCTGGCCTTTGATCTTACTGGTTTGCCACCCGACTGGGAAATGGTGGAGCGGTTTGTAAACGATCCCTCGCCGAATGCCTACGAAAACCTGGTGGACGAATTGCTTGCCTCGGATGCCTATGCGGAGCGTATGGCCCTGGATTGGTTGGATGTGGCTCGGTATGCAGATTCCCATGGCCTGCATGCCGATGGAATCCGGATGATGTGGCCCTGGAGGGATTGGGTGATCGGGGCGTTTCGATCCAACATGCCCTACGATCAGTTCATCCAATGGCAAATAGCAGGAGACATGATGCCCGGGTCAAAAAAGGATCAGGTGTTGGCCACGGCGTTTAACCGAAATCACCAAATGACCGCCGAAGGCGGAATCATCGATGAGGAGTACCGATTGGAGTACGTGTTTGATCGATCCGAAACCACCGCCAAGGCTTTTTTGGGGCTTACCATGGAATGTGCCAAGTGCCACGATCACAAGTTTGATCCCTTGTCTCAAAGGGATTATTTTAGTTTGGCGGCATTTTACAACAATGTAGACGAGGTGGGAATGACCGGAGACGATAAAAATGCCGGTCCGATGATGCTGTTTACTGACGGGAAAACGGACCAAGAAATTGACCGCATCAAGAAAAAAATTAGCGAACTGGAAAGCAGGCAGCAGGCAGCCTTAACCGATCCGGTAGCAGTAACCAGTAAGAATTTACCGTCGACCACGCTGCAAAAGGGTTTGGTTGCCCACTTTCCTCTCGCTAGCCACGAAAACGAAATGACCCTCTCCGCCGACAAGGCATTGGAAGCGAGGGTATCGGGCAGTCCCGAACCGGTCACCGGACCCTTACCGGGACAGGGTGCGCTCCGGTTTAAAGAAGACTACGACATCATCGAAATCCCCGCAACCGGGCTTTTTGAGATGGATCAACCTTTTTCCTACAGCATCTGGATCAATCCGGAAACCGTTGAACCCTACCGGTTTATTTTAGGAAATATTGGCAACAAAAATACGTATTGGAGAGGCTACGAACTGTACCTGGACAGCCTGAACCGTATCAACGTACAGTTGATCCATGCCCTTCCGCACAACGCCATTCATGTAAGCAGTGATCAGCGGTTGCCAACCAATGAGTGGACCCATGTGGCCTTTACTTACGATGGCTCTGGCAAAGCAAGCGGGTTGCGGGTTTTTATCAACGGGCAACAATCGAAGGGGCAGGTGGAAAAGGATAACCTGTACAAAAGCATCCTTCCGGTAAATACAAGTTATACGGTGGTCGACAAGGCCTTGCGGTTGGCCAGGAGTTACCGCGTGTTTAGTGGAGACGACGGGATTTACACGGGTAGCCTGGCCGATTTAAAGATTTACAAGCGAGCATTGACTGATTGGGAAGTAGCCGGGCTGTTTTCCGAAGAGGCAGGAAAAGCTCCAGAGGATCAGGCAGCAGCCCTGACGTATACCAATTATTGGGAGAATCCAGATCTGGCTGTGCTTGCTGATTCGCTCGCTTTTTGGCGGCAGAAGAAACTGAAATTGATGGGAGAAATTGAGGAGGTAATGGTCATGCAGGAACGCCCCGTTCCCCGAAAAACCTTTTTGTTGGAGCGAGGAGCGTACGATGCACCTGCGGAAGAAGTGGAAGCGGCGGTTCCCGAGGTACTTTCGGGTTTTTCGCCGGATTGGCCAAAGAACCGACTGGGATTAGCAAAATGGCTGACCAGTCCGAAAAATCCACTGGTAGCACGGGTAACCGTAAACCGCTACTGGTACAGGATTTTTGGACGCGGGATCGTGCCTACGGTGGACGATTTTGGGAGTCAGGGACAACTGCCCAGTCACCCGGAACTGCTGGATTGGCTGGCGGTAGATTTCATGGAAAACGGTTGGGATGTAAAACAGCTCTTAAAAAAGATGGTCATGTCGGCTACGTACCGGCAGTCTTCGGAACCTACGGAACTATTATTGGAACGAGACCCGGATAACGTGCTTTTGGCTAGAGGGGCCCGCCATCGGCTACAGGGGGAGTTTATCCGGGATAATTACTTAAAAGCCAGTGGGCTCCTGGTAAAGCAGGTGGGAGGACCAAGTGTAAAGCCCTATCAGCCGCCCGGCATCTGGGAGGAGAAAGGAGAATTTTCTTATTTTTTGTACAATTACCGGCAAGATAGCGGGGCAAATTTGTACCGCAGGAGCATGTATACCTTTATCAGACGCACGGCACCTCCTCCAGCCATGACTACCTTTGATGTGCCCAACCGGGAGGAGTGCTTGGTTTCCCGGCAGGAGACCAATACCCCGTTGCAACCGCTAGTATTGATGAACGATCCCCAGGTGACGGAAGCGGCCCGGGTAATGGCCGAGAAGATGCTGCAAGCGGGTGATCTGGAACAGCAGTTGGTAGCGGGCGTACGCAATTCCCTGGGCAGAGATCCGAAAAGGGAAGAAGTGGAAGTGCTTAAAAGCATGTATACCTCGGAATTGAAGCGTTTTGAAACAGATCCTGCGGCCGCAAGGGAGCTGTTGGCGGTAGGCGAATATCCGGCAAACGCCCGCATCCCTGCCGAAAAAACGGCGGCCATGACCATGGTTGCGAGTCTTTTGTTTAACCATTACGAATTCTATACCAAAAAGTAACCCCAAGCTATGGCCGATTTATGCCAACATACAAATAGGTATTCCAGGAGGGAGTTTTTGAGCAAAACCGGTCTGGGATTGGGTGGCTTGGCCCTTTCCTCCCTGATTGCTCCTACTCAATTGAACGCCAGTTCCCTTGCAGGGGGAGTGAAACCGCTCGGTACGCATTTTTCGCCCAAGGTCAAGCGTGTCATTTATTTGTTCCAAAGCGGAGGACCGTCCCAGTTGGAGTTATTTGATTACAAACCCGAACTGATCAAACGAAATGGAGAGCAGCTGCCGGACAGTGTGCGTCAGGGGCAACGGTTGACAGGGATGACATCCGGGCAGAAATCCATCCCCATGGTCGGTTCCGTGTATGATTTCAAGCAATACGGGGAGTCAGGAGCCTGGGTAAGTGAGCTTTTGCCACATATTGCCGGAATTACGGATGAGATTTGTATGATCAAGTCCATGTACACCGAGGCGATCAATCATGATCCGGCGATCACCTTTTTTCAAACCGGTTCCCAACAGCCGGGCAGACCTTCTATCGGTTCCTGGGTGAGTTATGGGCTGGGTTCTGAAAACGAGAATCTTCCTGCTTTTTGCGTGTTGCTTTCTCAGGGTAAGCAGGGGGCGCAGCCGGTCTATAGCCGTTTGTGGGGGAATGGGTTTCTACCCAGTTTGCACCAGGGCGTGCAGTTTCGATCGGGCAAGGATCCGGTGCTGTACCTAAATGATCCCCCCGGTATTTCCGGCAGGGACAGGAGAAACTACCTGGATCACCTGAAAAAACTGTATGATCTGGAATATGCGCAGTCGCAGGATCAGGAAATCAATGCCAAGATCGCCCAATACGAAATGGCTTACCGCATGCAAACGTCCGTTCCTGAAACGATGAATATCGCCGACGAGCCCCAACACATTACCGACATGTACGGTCCGGAGGTATTGCAGCCGGGTACCTATGCTGCCAATTGCCTGCTGGCCCGGAAATTGGCCGAAAAAGATGTGAAATTTATTCAGCTGTACCACAAGGGCTGGGATCAGCACGGAAACCTTCCCAAAGACATTCAGACCATGTCCCAAAGCATGGACCGACCGACGGCCGCCCTGATCCGGGATTTGAAACAGCGGGGCATGCTGGAAGATACCCTGGTGATATGGGGAGGAGAGTTTGGGCGTACCAGTTATTCTCAGGGAAGATTGACTCCGGAAAATTACGGTAGAGACCACCATCCCAACTGTTTTACGATGTGGATGGCTGGGGCAGGTGTAAAGAAGGGCATTTCCTACGGAGAGACCGATGAGTTGGGATACAATGTGGTCCGGGATCCGGTGCACGTGCACGACTTCCAGGCCACGCTGCTACACTTGTTGGGCGTAGATCACGAAAAACTCACGTTTAAACACCAGGGAAGGCGGTACCGCCTGACGGACGTGCACGGAAAATTAGTGAAAGGAATTCTTTCCTAAGAAAGGTATTGTCTCCTAAACCGATTTGCTGCGATTAGCCCTTGTCCGGGTGGGGGGATACAAGTAGTGGCTATCAACCATCAGTTTTTTGATTTTCCGAGCGCCTGTTCGATGTCCTGAATGATATCGTCTACGTGCTCCAGTCCTACGGATAACCGGACCAAACCATTGAGTATGCCTACCCGTTCTCGCTCTTCCTCTGTCAATTTACTGTGGGTGGTCGATGCCGGGTGGGTAATAATGCTTCTGCTATCTCCCAAATTGGCAGTAACACTGATCATTTTCAGTTCATCGATAAATTTTTTTGCCCGACTCAATCCTCCTTTTAGCGTCAGGGTGATGATGCCTCCGCCGTGCCGCATTTGCTTTTTTGCGAGCTGGTATTGCGGATGGGAGGGTAAAAAGGGGTATCGGACTCGTTCCACTTCTGTATTCCCTTCAAAATAGCTGGCGACAGCAAATGCATTTTCGCAATGCCGGTCCATACGTACCGCTAGCGTTTCCATGCTTTTTGCCAATACCCAGGCGTTGAAGGGAGAAAGCGAAGGCCCGGTGTGCCGCATAAAAAACTGCACCTCATCGATCAGGTCTTTTTTCCCCAGGATAAGGCCACCCAATACCCTTCCTTGCCCGTCAATGAATTTGGTAGCACTGTGTGTCACAATGTGTGCTCCCCAGCGGGCGGGTTGCTGCAAATAGGGAGTAGCAAAACAATTGTCTACAACTAAAATTAGGTTGTGCGCATTGGCAAAATTGGCAATGTATTCCAAATCGATGATTTCCAGTCCCGGATTAGACGGAGTCTCAATAAAAATCATTTTTGTATTCGGTTGTAGAAGCTTTTCCCAGTTGACGATGTCTGAAATATCTCCATAAGAATGAGTGATTCCCCATCGGGGAAAAATCCGGGTCAATAACTGGTGCGTGCTGCCAAACAGGGAGCGGGAGGCAAGTATGTGATCGCCCTGATGTAGGAGGGAGGCCATGCTACCAAACATTGCGGCCATGCCGGAGGCGGTGGTGACCCCGGATTCGGTACCTTCCGCTGCACAGACTTTTTCAATCAGATCGCTGGTATTTGGATTTGCGTAGCGCGAGTAGATATTTCCCGGTAGTTCATCGGCAAAAAGTTGCCTCGCTTGTTCTGCGGAATCAAACACAAAACTGGAACTCAGGTAGATGGGGGCAGAGTGCTCCCGTTGGTCCGAGCTGGAAGCGGCGATGCGCACCGCTTGGGTTTCAAAATTTTTATAAGCCATGAATACGTGATTTCAATAAGTGGTAGGAAAGGTTAACACCAATCGGGCAAAAAATAGCTGCCGTAACGAATGCGATTGGAAAAGGAAGTGGAGATGTTTCTGTTATCATGTTATCTAATTTATCGGTCCCTATCGGGGCAGGTTTTGGCACCTTTCCATGCGTTGGAAGGTTGCCAGAGGATCACAGAGCCTGTTCTCTCCCCCCTTCTTTATAAATCAGTTTCCTGAATCAGTTGCAAATAAACAGAGGGGATGTGGCATATCCAAATCCACTGCCGGATTTGACAGCTTAAAATGAAAAATCATATTGAACGCGGAAGCGCCAGCCGGAGGCTTCACGATTGACGGATTTCTCTTCAAAATCAAAATGGGTTAGATCCACGGTGAGCTTATTCAGGTGGTCGTTAAAAAAGCAATTGAAAGCCAGGGAATACTCTTCCTCGTTGTTTTCCTGTAGCCGCATCTCAGGACGGAACAGGGCGTACCTGCCCGCCAGTTCCAATTTGGGAGCCGAATTCTCCGAAGCAGCCGCATTTAGCAGGATTCCAGCCTGCACAAACCAGCCTTGAAGACGGGATAGCCGGTCGTTATTGGTGTCGAAGATGTTTTTCCGGTGATATTCGCTGTGCCAGCTAAACGCCCGGTACATTAGCGTGGTCTCTACCAGGTATTGGTCCATGGCGTATTGCCCGGCTGTTCCGTTTTCAAAACCGGTCAATTGGCCGCCTCCCTGTGAGGAATACCGTGTGTATTGACTGGTATTGGTCGTGCCAGCCAAAGCGATCGATGCATTGGGCTTTCGGTGGTAGTCCAATGCCGATCCGGACATTTCCACGCCCGCTCCCAACAAATTCCATTGCAGCCTTCCGGAATACATCAAGTGGTTATCGTCATTTGTACGGGCCCCAATTCCCGTTCCCGTCAGCACTAGAAAATGGTAGTTGAAGTCAGCCAGCCCCCCACCATCCCACCTGCCGTAAACGGAGGCCCCTTGTTGGCGGTCCAGCGTAAAGGGCCGATTTATGATGGACCGCTCCATCATCTGTTGCTTGCCGCTCGATATCACCCGCTCCCTGGAATACTCGGACTTCCACTGGCCAATCTTGAAACTGAGCCAGGGCCATTTCTCTACCATCACCCGGAAATCCAGGAGCCGGGATGCGGAAAGTTCGTATTCAAAATAATAGGTTAACCAGGGTTTGTGGGCATGTCCCCCCACTTTCAATCGGGCACGGTTGATTTTGAACAGGTTTTGATCTTGTTCAAAGAAATCGTCGTAGGTAATCGGATCCTGATCGGCCGGTGTCGCAAACCGGAACTGCAACCTACCTGCCAATTGCAAGCGGTACAGGCCGTCATCCGTACTAAACTGGAAACCCTTAGAACCATAGCGGGCACTGACGGCTGGCGGTGGTTTGACTGGGTCCTGAAATCCCATGCTTTCACCCATCGCCCACCCTAGCAAAAAAAATAGCAAAGTCGTTTTTAATAGCATACATGCAATTGATTACGTACACAGGCGCTTGTGGAATAACCGCGCACCGGAGACCAGGGCAGGTAATACTACCTGGAATTAATAGCTAATATTACCAATAAATTAACTTAATGTTAATTTAATGTTACATTACCTGCAAATATAGAAATAGACTACTGAGTAAAAAACCCTTCGCGTAGCATTTGATAAGAAAACTCTGGGTACGAAAATAGCTTTCCGAATGGTTTGCAAAAGGGGATAGGAAAAATGGTATAGGGTAGCTGCGGTTGGAAACCCGGTCTTTTCCAACAATAAGTGCATGGGCCGTTGACCGGCGGTTTTTTTTCCGTGGAGCGTCCGGAGGTTTCCCGGCTAGCAGTTATTGGTCCCGATTTTCTGTCTGACGACCGGTGGATTCTTATACGAAATGATAGAATTTGTGGCCCTGTTCGTACTTCAATCGACGAGGAAGGCGTTGCAGCAACACGTTTTCTACAAAAATTTCTTGATCTGCTTTGCCCAGATGGCATACCCTTTGGCGTTCATGTGGAGGTTGTCCTCCAGAAAAATATCCTCCATGGGTGTTTTATTGGAAGTAAGCATGGGATTCCATAGATCGGCATAGGACACCTTCTTCTTTCCTCTGGCGTATTTTTTCAGCCTGGCATTGAGTTCCCGGTACTGATCGGCCAATTCCCATCTGGCCAGGCTGGGCTTGGGACTGATCAAAATGATTTCGGTTTGCGGATACGCCAAGTGTATTTGGCTGACGATCAAGTTATACGTTTCTACGATTTCTTCGATCGTTTTCCCGGCAGCCAGGTCATTATCTCCTTCGTATATAAATACCTTTTTGGGCGCATAATCCACCACCAATTCATCCAGGTAATGCAGTAAATCACTGGCCTGCGAGCCTCCGAATCCACTGTTGACTATCTTTTCTCTCGGAAAATCCTCCTGCAAACTTTTCCACATGCGGATGGTAGAACTTCCCGTGAATACCACCGAAGACTGGTAATCGGAAACAGGATAATCTTTTGAGATCTGGCTAACCTGATTGGAAAATCGGCCCGGGTCTTGAGCAAAGGAATCCGGTGAAAGCACTAAAAACATCAGGGAAAGGAAGAGCAGGTTTTTCATGGGGTACATCGTTAACGGGGCCTAAACTACCATAATAATTCGAAGAATTAAAACCTGCCAAAAAAATGACTGTCACAAAAACGGACATAAAAAGCGTACAGTTTTGAATTTTGGTGCATCCAGGTGCTAAGCCGAGCCGTATTTGAAAATATACCGGTTAGAATTTTTCCTTCTCCGGCTCGGTCAAAAACAGGTATATAGTTGTTAATGAGTCTGTTATGCTTTATTTGATTTAAAGCATCATTTTTATTTTTCCCAGCCTTGTATCGGGACGTTTATGGTATACAATTTGACTGGCAATGTCCAAAAGAATAAACGATTGATGCATACTGTAGAGAAATTCCTGATAGTTTGTTCCGGCGCTTACCTGCCATTGGTCCGTAGGTGTCCGGCAAGTAGAAACAGGTTTCTCGGAATTGGGGCAACGGTCCTGTTTACGGCTATTTTTGCTGGCCTGTCTGTAAGTTATGCCTTGTCTACCGTTTTTTCCTCTTTTTGGGCGATTTTGGGTATTGCTTTGATCTGGGCTTTGATGATTTTCAATTTAGACCGGTATATTGTTTCCACCTTAAAAAAGCAGGATCAATTTTTCCCGGAATTCAAACAAGCTCTTCCCCGATTGGTGTTGGCCTTATTAATCGCCCTGGTCATTGCCAAACCATTGGAGCTACGGATTTTTGAAAAGGAAATCAACAGAGAACTGGATGAACAGCGTCTGGCTACAATCGAAAATAGCAGGGAAAAAATAGCAGCAGGGTATCCGGAAATCAATGAACTGGAAAGCAAAATTGAAAGCCTCAGGGCAGGGATTGCCGCTAAGGAGGATTTTCGTAACCAGAAGCAGGTGGAGTACGATCAGGAAAGGTTTGGCGTAAAAACGGAAGGTACCACCGGGCTTGCGGGCATAGGCATCAACGCAGAGAAGAAGGAAATGCAACTGGACCAGGCAGAGCAGGATTACCAATATACCCAGAAGCTGAACGAAGGCAGGATTGAGGGTCTGGAAGCGGAAATCAGCAGAATCAATTCATTGAAGGAACAGGAATTTCAAAACCAGATGGTCTCCCTGGATGCATATGATGGATTGGCAGCCCGGTTACAGGCTTTCAGGGATTTGATGCTAAAAAATACGGCCATTTATTGGGCCAATTGGATGATTGTTTTTTTGTTTGTCATGATCGAGATGGCACCCATCCTGGTCAAGCTGATGGGAAGCAGGGGGCCCTATGATCAGTTGCTGGATTTCCATGAGGCGGGTATTGTTCTGGCAGGAGAGGAGCAATGGCACAAAAAATCCGGGGATAGCGCACTGAGAAAAGAAGTTTTTGATGAATTGTATGATAAAAGGAAAGCGCGCCGTGTGGATTTTGAACGGGGTATGCTTGGGGAAAAATAAAACAGCGGATTATACGCTATTCGACATTTGCCCTATCGAATCCAGATAAAGAGGGTTTGCAACCCTGATATACGTACAGCAAATTGGAGCTAATTTTCTTGTGGAAAACAAATTACCCTGGCTTTCCGACGGCGATCGGGAATCCATTAGGCAGGAGCGAACAAATTAAAGAAACTAAGTATTACCATAAAAATGTTATATTTTCATCATTAGAACGAATCTGTTAAAAGAATGGACGTATCTACCAGAAAACTAAATTTTATACAGGATCTGTTATCGGTTAGTGATGAAAAGATCATTGGTAAACTGGAAACTTTATTGAAAAAGGAAAAGCAGAAAGAAGCACAACAGCCATCTGTTTATGATCTTTTAGGGGTTTTGACCAAAGAAGAAGGGGAATAAATGGAGAAAACAATAAAATCCTGTTGTGAAAACATCCATGAAGAAGACTGGAAATGATCCCTGCTTGCTCGATACAAAATCGTTATTGATTTACTAAAAGGGCAGCGGAGTGTAGCTGATGGAATCAGAAATTCTAAAACGATTTACCTCCCCGTTTTTGCATTAGGGGAGTTGTATTTAGGAGCTGAATGTTCTGGTCGAAAGGATTTTCATTATGATCAGATTAAAACATTTTTGAAAATTGCGATGGTTTTAAATGCTGGAGAACAGACCGCTTTAATTTATAGCCGGTTAAAAGCGGATTTAAAAATTATAGGTACACCAATACCTGAAAGTGATATTTGGATAGCGGCTATTGCGCAAGAACACAGTCTACCATTAGTCACCCGGGATATCCATTTTACGTATTTGCCTGATTTAAAGATTTTGTCTTGGTAAAAAATCGTGCTATTCGACATTCACCCTGTCGAATCCGGATAAACAGGGTTTGCAACCGGGATAACAGGACCGACCGGTGACTCGCAGCTGATTCCCATGTTGGTACCTGGTTAAAGCATCTCCCTACATTTACTCCAAAACTCAGGATTTTACCACCTATGGGGCAAAGCATACCTCCCTACACTTATAGCCAGGCAATATGGGTTATGGGAGTATCGATGGCTCAAATCCAGATTTCACAGCAAACGCCCCATACTTCCTGTTATATTTTTCCCCTATGATTCGCTTCTTGTTTTTCAGGGCTAATCAAATCCAATAAATTCGTTGAAATTTTTGATACTTGGACCCTTTGAAACATCCTATTCCCGGATGGTTACTCAGCTTAATTTCTCTTGAATGATTGGCTAATAGCCTAATTTAGAAGATGCTGAAAAAAAAGCAGACAGACCTTTTTCAGGCCTGCCTGTTTATTTAATGACTGATCAATTTCAAATGCTTTTTTTGGCCAGGTAGAAATCGACCATTTCCAAATCACTATTTTCTCGTTCCGTCATTTCGGCAACGGTTTTTGGTGGAGGAACAATCACTTTGTCCCCTTCACGCCAGTCCAAAGGCATGGCAACTTTGTGCTTGTCTGCCGTTTGCAGGGCAACCAATGCCCGCTTGATCTCGTCCATATTTCTACCTACATTCAGCGGGTAGTACATGATCAATCGAATTTTAGCATTTGGGTCAATGAAGAACACGGCCCGAACGGCAGCGGTCTCACTTTCACCCGGTTGAAGCATGCCGTACTTTTTGGATATGCTCATGTCAATATCCGCGATGATCGGAAATTCAAATAGCACGCCTGTATTTTTCTTTACATTATTCACCCAGGCTATGTGCGCGTGAATGGAGTCAATACTTAAACCGATCAATCGGGTGTTTTTCGCGTCGAAAAACTTCTGCTCCAACGCAAACCCACTCATCTCCGTGGTACAAACGGGTGTAAAATCGGCGGGGTGTGAAAACAAGATGGTCCAGCTATCCTGGATGTATTCGGAAAATTTAATGGGTCCGGTAGTGGTCATGGCTTCGAAATCCGGCGCGAGATCACCGATTCGAGGCATGGTTGTCATCATTTCTTCGTTCATGATTGTATTTATTTTTGTTGTTTTCGTTATGATTCAAAGGTCACCAAAATATTCCTTTCCCTGGGTGACACTTATCACTTCAGAGGTATTTTCCATAAGCAGCCACGATCAGCCTGCCACCAAAATCCGTCTCGGTAATGATGTAAGGTAGGAGAGAAAACTTTTCTTATATTTCGTAGGTCAAATGCATTTCGTTGAAGTAACTTTTCGCGGTATTCTGGCGTTGGTACTATACCGAAAGCTGAAAAAAAACTTTTAGAGAACCATGATTAAAGAAGAGAAGAAAAAAATCAATCCTTTGGTTAATCCGGAGGAGGAGGCGTTTTTTGCTGGACCACAGACCAGGTTTAAGGATTTTCGATTTGGATTCAAGGTGCTGCTTGAATTTATTCGGGGCTTTCGGATGTTGCATTTCGTTGGTCCCTGTGTAACCGTGTTTGGTTCCGCCCGTTTCGAGCCCGACGATTATTTTTACAAAGTGGGCGAGAAGGTAGGGGAGGCTATCAGTCACCTTGGGTTCACGGTGATGACCGGAGGCGGCCCGGGTATCATGGAGGCGGCTAATAAAGGGGCCAAATTGGCGGGTGGAAAATCCGTGGGCTGCAACATCATCCTACCTTTCGAACAATTTCCCAACACCTACCTGGATAAGTACATGAATTTCAAGTATTTTTTTGTGAGAAAGGTACTTCTGTCCAAGTACAGCTACGCATTTGTGGTACTCCCGGGTGGTTTCGGTACGCTGGATGAGTTTTTTGAAGCATTGACGCTTATTCAGACACGGGTGATGAAGCGGTTTCCGGTCGTTTTGGTGGGTACGGCATTTCATCAGCATCTTTTCGAACACATTCAGTACATGGCAAAAGAGGGTACGATTAGCGAATCCGATCTGGATTTATTTCTCTTGACGGATAGTGTGGAGGAAATGGAAATGCACCTTAAAAAATACGCCATAGAAGAATTTGGTTTACGGAGAAAAGATCCGGTCACTCCGTCCAAATTGCTCGGCGAGGGCTGATGTTGGATCGTTTCCAGAGTTTTAGTTTTCCTTGCCTAAAATTGGCCTGATTGTTGAAAACCGAGTATCCCTAGGGGTGGACCCTTTGCAAAAGCGTCCACACAAAGGAGTAAACAATGGTCAATAGCTCGGAAAAGAAAGGAAAGAAAAATCTGGTTTTGATCGGTGTGGGGTTTTCCGGCCTGGAATTGATCCGCAACTGGCTATCAAAGCCCGGCATGGGATCGGTTACCATTATCGCCGAATGCGCGGCTGATTTTTTCTATTTTGACGCCTTGTGTTCCTTAAAAAATGTCAGGAACAGCTTTGATGGCGAACGTGTACCCGATACGGGTAGGTGCCGATTTCTGGTGGCCGGGGTGCAGCGAATAGACGTGTCCCGAAAACGGATTTTTCTACCGGACGAAAAGCTGAATTATGATTTTCTGGTGTTGGTAAACGAGTGCCGGCCGAAAATATTAGCACATAAGAAAGGTAGGGGTCTACCTTGCCTGGCCGGTAGGAATTCGTTCGAAAGCCTGATTCGGAAACAATTCAAGCAGGTTGTTGTTCGTGGGAATGGATTCGTTGCCCTCGCGCTGGCTGAACACCTGATTGAAAAAGGGGTGGAGCTTACACTGGTGTGTGGCGAAAACTCTCTGGCAAATCCAGGTTTTCCGATGGAGGAAGCATGTTTGGTAGCAAAAAAACTACGGACTAAAGGGATACGGCTTTTCTTTTCGCGGGAGATAGAAATGTTTCGAATGGGGCCGGACGGAGAAATTACCGGTGTTGAGCTTAATGATGGTGTTCAATTACCCTGTCAGTTGGTGATACATGAGAACGGTAGTTTTGGAGCGTTTTCTCACCTCGCTAATCCGTCACTTCACTCCCTAAAACCGGTGTTGGCGGGAGTAAGCGAATCGGAATCAGACGATCAGGTGTATACACTGGGTGTAAATTTGTATTCGGGGGAGGCAGTTTCTGGGGATTTTTCGTACCCGTCGCTCAGCGATCAGGGCCGGCAATTGGCCCGGAAAATTATCGGCCCGGATGTCGTATCCGGACCTTCATCTGAATTCGGTGCCTACCATCGCCTGGCGGGTCTTGATTGGTTTACGTATGGTGACCTTTCCACTTTTTGTGGAAATAATTCCCATAATTTTTACTGGGAGCATCCCAACGGCTCGATTTCATTTCGGTTGGTATTTGATAAACATCATTTTTTTGTGCAAGCTTTGGGTATGCTTGGAATTTCATTTGACCCCCAATTTGTCGCACATGCTTTTCGACAAAAACAGCACGCATCGGACTTCATAAACGGGCTGGTTGCAGGGATGCCCGCCGGTGAAAAGAACCGGGAACTGATACCGTTAATTGGCCGCGCATTTTCTGTGGAATTTGAAGGTCTGAAAAACGAAAACAGGCCTTCCTTGTTGAGCAGAATTCTTGAAAAATTCCGTTAAAATAGTTGCGGTCAGGTATCCTGACTACAGTCGATTTCTTGAATCTGTATCTCTGCATCTTCGACCGCGTTTTGCCATTCCAGCCTGTTTTGGCCAGTAAGGGCTGAGCAGTTTCCATAGGGACGCAACGCTTCCAAATAGTCTTCTGCGGCAGATCGGAAGTTTTCACAGGTAGTTGGACCCGGGTTTTGCGCCTGAGCAGTGGCCGCCTGAGACAGTGCATTTAGTTCATCCTGTAATTCTGTCGACCATTGTACGGAGCAGGCTGCCACATCGCCATCCTCTCCCGATGAACAACCAACGTTTAGAAATAAAAAAAGCATTAGTGAACTTGTAGTAAGATGTTTTTTTACTAATAGCATACTATTTTCTTTTACTAATTTGGTTTATCAAATTTCAAGGTAAAGATTAGTTTTTGGAAAGAAAAATAAACAGCCAAATAATGGTAATGATAGGCTAAATTTCATACGTGAAAATAATATATCATACGTAAAGGCTATAGTAGATGGGAAACTTTACCTTGGAGCAAAGAGGAAATAAATTTGGGGCGACATTACTCCCGACTCACGATACTTGGTCCTCCAAGAATATTTTGGTCAGATACAAACATTTATTTGGTTACCGTGTTACCTAATTGACAAATCTAAGCTTATTACTCAAGATGGGACTCAAAGAAAATGTACAGGAAATAATGGAAGACGTGGCCGGCGATGCGGTCGACATTTCATTTGACACGAAAGAAATTTTGATAAAAGATGCCATATTTATTCGTGATAAGGGCTGTCTGACCAAAGTCGCCTACACGGATATTGTCTACCTCAAAGGAGATGGGAATTATACGACGTTAATCACTCGAGAGAAAAGTTATTCCCTGCGAAATATCTTAAAAGAGTTTGAAGAGATGTTGCCTACCCGCCAGTTTCTGAGAATTCACAAATCTTACATTGTAAACCTGAACGATATCAAGACGATTTCTCCGAAAGAGGTCACGGTTTTGAACGAGAAGGTCCCTGTAGGAAGAACCTATTACCAAACCCTTATCAACGGGATACAGAAGTTGGGTAGTAATGGTTTTGATTGAAAATCAACCGATAATTTTTTGATTCCAGAGAAGACTGCTATCACCGTAGCTGAGAAATCGGTACCGTTTAGCCAAAGCTTCCTCGTAGATTTTTCGCCATTGTTGATTGGTGAATGCGGCAATCAGTAAAATAAGGGTAGAGGCGGGTTGGTGAAAGTTGGTGATTAGCCCATTGCATACGCGAAAACGGTAGCCCGGAAAAATAAAGATTTCCGTTGCACCAACCAGGTATTGCGTGTCGGTACGTTCCATCAGGTTTTTAACAGCTTCAAAGCTTTGTTCCCGCGTGAATGTGGTTTTGGAGCCTGCATAGGGCTCCAATTTTTCGACGAAGAATTCGGCATTGGGATTTGAAAGCAGCTTTACACCGTACCAATACAAACTTTCCAGTGATCGCATGGAGGTCGTTCCAACAGCGACGATATTGCCGGTTGCCTGGCACAATTTGGATACAGCCTCTTTTGAAAAAACCATTTGTTCCCGGTGCATGGGGTGTTCGGTAATGGTGTCGTGTTTGATGGGGAGAAAGGTGCCTGCGCCAACGTGCAAGGTCAGGTAATGCAGGGGAATGCCTTTTTCACGGATTTCCTCCAGCGTCTGCTCCGTGAAGTGCAATCCTGCTGTAGGAGCTGCTACTGCTCCATTTATTTTTGAATACACGGTTTGGTAGCGCAACTTATCGGCCTCTTCCGCTTTTCGGTTTAGATATGGCGGTAGAGGGACTTCGCCTGCCGCCTCGACCAGCGCTGCAAACGACACCTCTGCTGGATCCCAGCTAAACGCCACTTCTTTCGTCTCTCTGGAAAGCAAACGGGCACGCAACCGGTAGTTTTCGCCCTCTAGGTGAATTTCGTTTTCTAGTTCTTCCCCAGCCTTCCATCGCTTCAGGTTGCCTATCATGCATTTCCAGGTGACGGGTCCCTGACTTTGCATGCTTTGCTGGATAAGGGTAGAAGGAGCTACCGGGTTCAATAAAAATAGTTCGATTGCCGCACCGGTAGCTTTTCGGAAGTGCATTCTTGCTGGAATAACCCGTGTATCGTTAAACACCAAATGACTGTTTTGCGGCAGTAGCTTCGGGAGATCCGAAAACTTGAAATGCTCAACAGCACCGTTTTCGAAATGGAGTAGTTTGGAAGCGTCTCGTTTTTCCAAAGGAAATTTGGCAATAGAATCTTCAGGTAACTCGTAATGGTACTCGTTTAGTTGAGGCGTGTTTTCCATGCGTTTTTTCAGGCAATTCAGGTCATGCAAATTTGCAGCAAATATACTATTTTTTGGTTCAAAATGATTTGGCTCGGAGTTCTTCCCAAGCCTGCGGTCACTCCTTCCGGTGGATGTTTTTATAGGCAAAAGCGTGTTCGGATATAAAAGAAAATACGCATATTTGACGGGAACAAAAACGAGCGAATGGTAGAAGGTTTTAAAATACACGTGACAATTCAGCCGTACACCCTGGTTTTTACCTTTGATGCCGGAACCAGCAGGGGGGTATTGCGCCAAAAGCAAACCTTTATCCTTCGGGCGGAGTCTTCGGCTTTTCCAGGCCTTACAGGATTGGGAGAGGCGGGACCGTTGAAAGGCCTGAGTCCGGATGACCGCCCCGATTTTCTGCAAAAAGCCAGGGAAATTTTGGAGGGAATAAGTGATGTATCGTTCCCGTTTGACCCCGAAAAAATCCTTCAAAACCTATGCGCAATGCCCTTTGAGGAATTTCCAAGTTTGCGGTTTGGTCTGGAAACGGCCATACTGGACCTGTTTCACGGAGGCAAACGAAAACTGCTTTCCAATCCTTTTTATGACCGGGGCACGCCCATTCCCATCAATGGGTTGATCTGGATGGGGGATCGGGCGTTTATGAAAAACCAAATCGAACAAAAGCTCCTTGAGGGATACAATTGTATCAAGATGAAAATCGGAGCCATTGATTTTGAACTGGAATTGGCCTTGTTGGAGGAAATTCGAACGAAGTATTCCGAAGAAGAAATTTCCTTGCGAGTCGATGCAAACGGTGCTTTTGGTAAGGAGGAGGCCATGCATAAGCTGGAACGGCTGGGGAAATTAGGCATTCACAGCATCGAACAACCCATTGCGCCGGGCAATCCGGAAGCGATGGAGAAAATCTGCAGCGAATCTCCGGTACCCGTTGCCTTGGATGAGGAGTTGATTGGCATAGTTGACCCGAATCGGAAGAAAGCGCTGTTGGACCGGGTAAGACCAGCCTACCTGATACTGAAGCCCACACTACTGGGTGGCATGCTGGCTACAAAGGAGTGGATTCAATTAGCCGAACAGGCAGGCATCGGATGGTGGATGACTTCTGCGTTGGAAAGTAATATTGGTCTCAATGCCGTTGCTCAGTTTACGTCTTCGTTGCAGCCAAAACTTCCGCAGGGACTGGGAACCGGCACCTTGTACCGAAACAATTTCCCCTCTCCGCTGCGCATCGCGTCTGGTAAGCTGCATTACGAGTCCCGACAGGCCTGGGAGTTGCCCGAATGGCTGGGAGCGGATTAAGTTGCGTTGAGTACCGGGCTTTTTACCAGATAGCTGGATATAAGAAAACGATGAAACCCATGCCAAATAACAACCGATTTCAGAACCCTTTATTGACTACTGTATGAAAGTGGATGCATCTTTACCCTACATTGTATCCCTGTCGCTAATCGCTGCAGTCGGCGGGTTTTTATTTGGGTACGACACGGCGGTAATTTCCGGGACCATTGGGCAGGTTAGCGCTAAGTTTGACTTGGATGCCCTGGCCCAGGGCTGGTACGTGGGATGCGCCCTGCTAGGATCCATTTTGGGAGTGTCCGTAGCGGGCCGTTTGGCCGATCTAGTGGGTAGAAAAAATGTAATGGTTCTTTCGGCCCTGCTCTTTGCGGTATCGGCATTGGGATGTGCGGTGACGGAAAGCTTTTTTTCCCTGGTGAATTACCGGATTATTGGTGGGGCAGGCATCGGCATGGTGTCGATTGTTTCACCCATGTACATCTCTGAGGTAGCGCCTGCTGGCATACGCGGGAGTCTGGTTTCCCTGTATCAGCTGGCAATCACCGTCGGTTTTCTGGCTGCTTATTTGGTAAATTATCAGCTCTTAGACTGGGCTGCGTCGGGCGTCTTTCGAGCGTCGGAGTCCTGGCATTTGTATTTTCACGCAGAAGTGTGGCGAGGCATGCTGGGGATGGAGTTGGTTCCTTCCTTGTTTTTTTTAGCGGTCTTGTTTTTGATTCCGGAAAGTCCCAGGTGGTTGGTCATACGGGACCGCTTGTCTCAGGCGGAACGCGTTTTTGGCAACTTGTATCCGGAGGATCGGATCGCAAAACAGAAAATTTCAGAAGTTCAGCAACAAGCGGCCAAAACCACTGAAACCAACCTTGGCTTACTAAAAAATCCGAAGATCCTTCGACCGGTCCTGTATGGAATGGGCATTGCTGTTTTGGGCCAGTTTATGGGGGTAAACGCGGTATTGTATTACGGCCCCGGGATTTTCGAACAAGCAGGTCTTTCGGATGGGGATGCGTTGTTTTACCAGGTGATGGTTGGATTGGTGAATGTTTTGACCACGATTTTGGCCCTGGTAATTATCGATCGCGTCGGAAGAAAGAAACTAGTCTATTTTGGCGTTAGTGGCATGATTATCAGCCTTTTTTTAATCAGTTTTTACTTTCAGTTTGGCGCCTCATGGGGTTGGTCCTCCATGTTCTTGTTGGTGCTGTTTCTGGTCTATATTTTCAGCACGGCGATCAGTATTTCCGCCGTAATATTTGTCTTGCTCTCCGAGATGTACCCCAACAAAATTCGCGGGTTGGCCATGTCGATAGCCGGTTTTTCCCTTTGGGTGGGGACTTACCTGGTAGGGCAACTTACGCCTTGGTTTTTGGAAAACCTGGGGCCTTCCGGAACCTTTCTCTTCTTTGCCCTCATGTGTTTTCCGTACCTTTACATCATTTGGCGAAAGATTCCCGAAACTGCAGGCATGAGTTTGGAGGACATCGAATCGTATTGGCTGGGTGAGAAAAACGAAAAAACAAATGCTTCATGAAATCGAGCCGGACGACAACGTCACACACCGGAATGATTATAAATCATGCGAGATCCTCCCGATGTGATCGGGACAGGCTATCCCGACTTGCGGTGCGGGACAAGTTATGACCGCTAAAAGAAAATTATAAACAGATGAAATCAAGCATGACGCAAGCGACCCACGGAGGGATGATTATAATTCAAGCGAAGATTCCCCGTCCGACTGGCGTCATCCGGGCGGGCATGTGGCCTTAGAGAACAAATTACAAACACATGAAACACTATTTGGAAGCGTACAGGAATGAATTACTTGGCAGCGTGATTCCATTTTGGATGGAACGCAGTCCGGATTCCGTCCACGGTGGGTATTTTACTTGTTTGGATCAAAAGGGACAGGTATACGATACCGATAAGTTTGTGTGGCTACAAGCACGGCAGGTCTGGATGTTTTCCATGCTTTACGCCAACGTAGAACCCAATCCGGCATGGTTGCGCATGGCCAAAGACGGGGCATCCTTTCTTGAGAAACACGGAAGGGATGCCAGCGGCGATTTTTATTTTTCATTGACCCAGACAGGCGCACCGTTGGTCCAACCTTACAATATTTTTTCGGACTGTTTTGCTGCAATGGCCTTTTCGGCACTTTACAAAGTGGATCCGCAAACAGCCTATAGGCAACTGTCCACCGATACGTTTCACCGGATTCTCAGCCGAAGGAACAATCCAAAGGGAACCTATTCCAAGGCCGTGCCTGGTACCCGAAACTTGAAGAGTTTTGCCCTACCCATGATTCTAAGCAACCTGACGCTTGAAATGGAGCACCTGCTGGACCCGGGATTGGTAAAGGACCTGGTGCCAGGAGTGATTCACGAGGTCATGGAGGTTTTTCTCGATGCCGAATCGGGTCTGGTTTTGGAAAATGTTCAGGAAGACGGAAGTTTTTCGGATTGCTTTGAGGGACGTTTGACCAGTCCCGGGCATGCGATCGAAGCCATGTGGTTTATGTTGGATCTATCCTGTCGTTTCGATGACGAGGCCCTACGGGATCGAGCCATCGCGACCGGATTGAAAACCCTGGAATATGGCTGGGATACCACCTACGGCGGGATTTATTATTTTCTGGACTGCAAAGGCCATCCTCCGGAAAAATTGGAGTGGAACCAGAAATTGTGGTGGGTGCATTTGGAAACACTGGTGTTTTTAGCCAAAGCGTACCAATTATCCGGAGATAAGGCCTGTTTGCACTGGTTTGAAAAAGTGCACGAGTACACCTGGACGCATTTTCGTGATCCGGACTATCCGGAGTGGTTTGGCTATCTTGACAGGTACGGGCGAGTCCAATTGTCCCTCAAGGGAGGGAAATGGAAAGGCTGTTTTCATGTACCCCGCGGCTTGTATCAGGTTTGGCAAACCCTGGAGCAACTACCCTGACATTTAATTTATCCTTGAACATACACAGACATCCCATGAAGAGAAGAGATTTTATCGGCAAAGTAGCCCTGGGTACCGGTTCGGTTGCATCGGTACTTGCGCTACCTGTTTCTGCAGCAAGCAGAACCAGGGAAGTAACGATACAGGAAAATGGATCTACCTACGAAGCAGACCTGGTAATCGCCGGTGCAGGCCTAGGGGGTTGTGCGGCAGCGCTTGCCGCTTTACGAAACGGACTATCGGTGGTGATGACAGAAGAAACCGATTGGTTGGGAGGGCAGCTTTCCCAGCAGGGGGTGCCCCCGGACGAACACCAATGGATCGAAACCCATGGAGCCCCCGAGCTATACCGGCTTTTTCGGGACAATATCCGCGCCTATTACAAACGACATTATCCGCTGACTGCAGAAGCAGCTGCCAACGAACGGCTTAATCCGGGGAACGGATCCGTGTCCCGGCTATGTCACGAGCCCAAAGTCGCCCATCGGGTGTTGGAAGAAATGTTTGCTCCCTACGAAAGTGCCCGAAAGATCCTCATTTTAAAAGAAACAAAGGTTGCATCGGCCACTGTTAGGGAGAATCGCGTGCAGGACTTGGTGTTGGAAGACACTCGAACTGGAAATCGAGCGCTGGCCAAAGGGAGCTATTTTGTAGACGCTACCGAACTTGGCGAGCTACTGCCGTTGACGGGTACAGAATACATCACGGGTAGCGAATCCAAATCGGATACCGGGGAATTGCATGCCGGGGACAGGCACCGGCCGGACAACAACCAGGCCTTTACCGTATGCTTTGCCATGGACTACGTAAAAGGCGAAGACTGGACCATTCCCAAGCCCGAGGATTATGCCTTTTGGCGGGATTTCACCCCGGAGATGCGTCCTCCCTGGGCAGGAAAAATGTTGGAACTGAACTACAGCAATCCACGCAACCTGCAGCCCAAGGAATTGGGATTTCACCCGGAAGGACATCCAACCGGAGATAGCCTGAATCTGATGCTCTACCGAAGGATCTTACACCAGGCAAATTTTAAACCCGGCTTTTACCAGGGAGACGCCACCATTGTCAATTGGCCGCAGAACGATTACGTTTCCGGAAACATTGTGGATGTAAGCGAAGCTGATTTTCACCGGCATGTCAATGCGGGAAAGCAACAAAGCCTCTCCTTGCTTTATTGGCTGCAAACCGAGGCACCCCGGCCAGATGGGGGTAAAGGCTGGCCAGGATTGCGTCTGCGAAACGACCTGATGGGCACTGCCGATGGATTGGCAAAATATCCGTACGTCAGAGAATCCAGGCGGATCAAGGCACTATTTACGGTTTTGGAAGAGCATGTAGGTGCAGAACAGCGCGCTCAGGTTTCCGGACTGAAAGGAGAGGAGCTTGCCGCTGCGGAATTTTACGATAGTGTGGGTATTGGGTATTACCATATTGATTTGCATCCGAGCTCAGGTGGGGATAATTACATTGATTTCGGGTCCCTGCCCTTCCAAATTCCACTCGGATCCTTACTGCCCCGAAAAATGGAAAACCTGATTCCCGCAAATAAGAATATTGGCACCACGCATATCACCAATGGTTGCTTCCGTTTGCATCCGGTAGAATGGAGTATTGGCGAAGCAGTGGGTATGTTGGTCCCCTTCGCGCTGGAAAAAGGGGTACCCCCACGTACGGTACGCGAAGACCGCTCGCTGTTACACGCATTTCAAGACTTTATCCGGTCTCAAGGAATAGAGACACGTTGGCCAGCAAAGTGATGGTCAGGAGGTTTCTTTATTCTACTTTCAGTTTCTCCATAAGCCAGCGCTGTCCTTCCTCGCTTTGCTCCGCGTACCGCCAATGCGCTGCATCCAGGTACCCCGAAAATTGTTTTTCGCCGGGGATTACATTGTAAGCGGCAAACATGGAGGTGGGAGGGCAGACATTGTCATTGAATCCCCAGGAATAAAATCCGGGCACGTTGACAAATCGGGCAAAGTTGGCCACATCGTAATACCGGGATGTTTCCACTTTTTCGGGCTGGTTGGTCCATTCATCTTTAAATAGATGGGGCCAACCGCCTGCCCGGCCATGCAGGTAACCGGTCAGATCAGAGAGAGCTGGGTAGTAACTGACAAGGTAATCGACCCGATTGTCAAGTCCGGCGGTTACGATGGCCAGGGCACCTCCCTGGCTTCCGCCGATCACACCTATGGAATCTCCGTCAAACGCCTCTAATGAGAACAGAAAGTCTACTGCCCGGACACAGCCCAGGTATACCCTTTTGTAATAATAGCGATCTTTGTCCTCCAGAAAAATTCGGTTGTAGTCCCTCAGGGCACCGGCGGCAAGATTTTGGTAGATGGGCGAATCGTACAGGTTTACCGGAATCCCATGAATCCCAATTTGCAGGGAAATTACATTTTCGTCGATCATGGCCCCATAATACGGGCGGATGCCTGCACCCGGGACATGTAGCACGGCGGGAAATTTTCCGGGTTTTTTTGGTTTGCTTAAAATGCCGTAGATACGACCGCTGATGTTTCGAAAGTGAACATGGTAGACATCGGTCAGGTGTGTGGATCGTTCCGGTAGGTGGGTTAGCACTGGTTCGAGTGGTACCTGGTCCAGCGCCGCTTTGTTTTTTTTCCAAAACTCCGAAAAATCGTCCGGCAACTGAGTGGTTGGTACAATCGACTCCGGATCGATCCCCGCTGTGCCGGTATTTTCATAGGTCTTGCCATTTTCCGTATAGCGAATTCGGCAGCGGACAAAGCCGGGTTCCGAAAGCGTTCCTCCGTTGATTTTCCCACTTCCGTTTTTGAGTACCAACTGGCCTTTGATTTCAGAAGGCATCAGTTCGGGTCCTATTTCGTAGTGTATTTCGGCGTCTCGAACCAGCTGGCCAAATTTGTAGACCGCCACATCAAAATCAATTCCTTCCCCGGTACGATACGTCTTGTCGGGGGCGGAAGGACTTACCATGATGCGGATGAATTGACCCTGTTGGGATTGCGCCAAGGCTTCGAAGCCAGGCATGGTGAGAATGAGGATAAAAAAAAGAATGTTTTTCTTCATTGGGATGCGTGTTTTTGACAGAAGTAGGTTGCGGTAATCAACGTTGTAAGTCCCGAATGTACAATCCCTGAAAGTACGCCAATTGAGGGAGAAAACATCCAAAAACTTATTGAAAGATACGGTAAAATTGAATTAGTGGCACAATGAAAAATATAATACGGAAAGGAAATAGGAATAATCCATTATTTTGGCCAAATTTGTAGTCACCTAACAGGCTACGGCATACTATCCCAGGATTAGGTTTCGGATCGCAATTGATTTTTTTTATCTCAGTTCCTGTTCCCTTTCGATTGGTGAAACTTCCTGCCTTCGGGCAACATTCTTCGGATAGTATTTGTTGTAGTTTAGGTGCACGTAACGTTCAACAAAAAGTAATTTATGGCAAAATCGAAAGAAACTTTTAACAAAAAAGAAAAAGAGAAAAAAAGATTAAGGAAGAAGAAAGAGAAAGAAGAAAAAAAGGAGGCCAGAAAATCCAATTCCAATAAAGGAGGCGATCTGGACGACATGATTGCCTATGTAGATGAAGACGGCAACATCACTTCTACCCCTCCGGACCCTACCGTAAAGAAGAAAAAAATTGAATTGGAGGACATTGAAGTAAGTGTGTCAAAACAAGCCCCTGTGGATCCGGAAGATCTTCGGAGGAAGGGAAAGGTCACATTTTTCAATGAATCCAAAGGATACGGATTTATAAAAGACCTGGAATCTCAGGATAGCGTGTTTGTCCATGTCAAAGGTCTGGTAGACGATGTGCGCGAAAACGATCAGGTTACCTTTGAAACGGAACGAACGCCCAAAGGGCTGAGTGCCATCGACGTGAAGCTGGCCAAATAAAGGACCGTTCTTTACGTAAATTATTTTGTGATTCGCTTAGTGGTGGAGTACTACTCCGCTTCTTTGCGCACAAACGTTAGCCGTTCATAGGGAGAACGCTTTTTCGTTATTTTTTATCGTTGAAACAGGTTTGCACCTACTACTGGAGCGATGAGTGTACCAGCCAATTGCCCCTCATTGGCTTTCAAAACGTCCCATGGCTCCATCTTGGGCTCATCCGATAGGTCGAAGGTCCCGTAATGCATGGGAATAAAATACGTGCCCCCGAGGATATTAAAGGCGGTGATCGCATCGGTAGGACTGATGTGGGCCTGTGCCATGAACCATTCCGGCTTGTAGGCGCCCACACCCATTAGGCAGTAATCTGGTTTTCCCATAATCGTAGAAATATCCTTAAAATGCGGTCCAAATCCGCTATCCCCCATAAAATACACCGTTTGTTCAGAAGTCGACAAGTAAAAGCCACCCCATAGATTTTCATTCAAGTCCCAAAGCCACCGTCGAGACCAATGCCGGGCAGGAACGTATGTAATCGTTATACCTTCCGTTTGAAATTCCTGGTACCAGCCGGCTTCCTGTATCTCCTGGCCCCGGGTCCAGTCGTCAATCACTTCCCCGACCTTCAATCCGGTAAGGATTTTCATGTCCGGGTTTTTGTCGGATAGAAACTGAATGGTCTTTTTATCGCAATGGTCCCGGTGATTGTGCGATAGGAGGAGGTAATCTATGGAAGGAAGGGATTCCACTGGAAAGGGTAAATCGCTCTGCCTTTTTAGAAAAAAGTTATCGAATAAAACCGGGTCGGTGAGTAGGACTTTTCCATTCAATTGGATCAGATAACTCGCGTGACCAAGCCATATCAGAAAATCGTCTCCATTTTTCGGAATTTCTGCGCCTTGTTTTACGGTAAGCGTTCTGGTATCTGCTTTTTTTTCCTCCCGCTGCGGGTTTTTGGAGGTTTGCCATTTCCACAGGTCGGCAAAACTCGATTCAAATTCCAGGTACAAATTAGCAAACTGCCCTTTTTCGTTGACTGGTGTACCTTTCCATTCCACATCGGGGTGAATGGTTTTCAACCTTGGATTTTGCATATAGGTGGTTTTTTTGGAATTCTCAGAAACGGAGCAGCTACCAAAAAGAACGAGTAACAAGCTCATCAAAAGGGTAAATGATACGACGACTTGTTTACTCATTGGTGTTGCTTGTTTTAAGGTTTTTTTGCGGAGATACGCTTTCTTGTAGGACATATCAAGTCGACTTCCCTCAGAAACCGTTGCTATAACTTTCCCCGGGTCGGAAAGTTTGTGTCGTTTAGGTTTAGCAACGCTTTTTGATTGAAAACTACAAAAAGGGTTTCTTTTGTTTGTTGGTTGCCAATAGACCGACCAATTCCTCCCAGGAGTTGACCCGCAGGTGTCTGCCGGAAGAAGCGTTTTCGTTGTGAGGTTGGGTGAATAAGTACGTTTTTCCCTGGAATGCATCGAGATTTTTGAAATGATCATCGATCATGATATCCGTACGGATGATCTCTTTGGACCCACAAAACACCATTTGCTGCCAGGGGATAAAGGGAAAGTGTCGGTTGAGCCAGGATTGTTTTTCCTGCAAACTACGTGGAAACTCGGTTGCAGCAGAGACGATAAACACCTTGTATTGCTCATGAATTTGTTTGAGTGCTTCTTTTGCTCCAGGAATTAGCGGAGCATTTTCAAAAAATCCGGGTGCATGCACGTGTTTTTCCAATAAAGGAAAAGCCTCCCGTTCCTTCAGTCCGCGAATCGTTTTTGTATCCAGTTGTTCTCCAGTATCCCGAAAATGCATGTCAATGAACTGCCGGTAGACATCTGCCAGCACGCCATCCATATCCACAGCTATGGTTTTCATGAATTTTTGTTATTTAACGCATCCACCAATTGCCGGTTTAGCTTGCGCTCTCGCTCCAGCGTATTCCGCCGGTGCTGCTCAAACTCTTCCCGAAGGTCCTCCAGGCTTTGCTTTGTTTCGGCGGTGACCCGGTGGCTCCGCTTGAATCGGATAAAGGACACCAGCAGTATCAGCAATAGCAGCGCAATGATTCCCCAAACCAAATTGACATAAAACTGCTTGTGCAAAAGGAAGCCAAAAATCCTAAAGCTATCGCGTTCGGCAATCGCCTGCTCCAATTGCTCATTGGTGCGGCTCATTTCCTGATTGAGCTGATTGATCTGGTTTTTGTTTTCCTGCAGCGTGGCATTCAACTCCTGAATGACGCCCTGATAGCGGGCAATGGAATCCCGTATATTGGCTTCCAATTGATCGAGTTCCGAACGTTTGACTACCTTGTATTCCTGATAATTCGAGGAAATCTTCTTTAGGTACTCAAATTGCTCCTGAATGGTACCTTCATTTGAGGCGGTGTCCAGAGACGTGTTCTGTGCCAGTACGTCAAGCTGAAAACCCAAAAAAAAGGGAAGTAAAAAATAACTAATTCTCATGGCCGGGTTATTTCGTGTTATCTATTGATGCATAGCGCAAATCAATTACCATGCAAAACTAAAAAAATATAAAGGAAAAGGGTTTGTTTTTTGGTAAAGAAGTGCGCGCCTTAGGGGTTTTTCTTAAAATTCATGGATACGGAGTTGATGCAATACCGTATACCTCCCTTTTCCGAAGGGCCATCCGGAAAACGATGACCCAAATGCCCACCGCAGTTGGCACAGCAAATCTCCTCACGGATCATTCCGTGGGAATAGTCCATGGTGACGGTGATGGCGTCTTCGGATACGGGATGGGTAAAACTGGGCCAGCCGCATCCGCTATCGTATTTGTCGCGACTGTGAAAAATCTCGTTGCCACATCCCCGACATTCGTAAATGCCGGTAGCTTTGTTGAGGTAATACTCTCCCGTAAACGCTCGTTCTGTACCTTTCTGACGCAGAACCCGGTATGCTTCCGGATCCAATTTGTTTTTCCAATCTGATTCGCTGAGGTGATCGAGTTCGTTTTTTTCCATGCTAACGGTAGCTTGTTTATGCTATAACAACTGCAAGAGGCGGCGAATGGTTTCCTATTCCCCGATGGATTGCAGTAGTTTATCGCAGGCAAAGGCGATTTCCTCTTCACTGATGGTAAGCGGCGGGGCTATTCGCATGGCGTTGTCACAAAACAGAAACCAATCGGTGATCACACCATTGGCGATGCACCGGTCAATAATGGGTTTTAGGACCTCGAAAGACTCGAAAACCAAGGCCATCATCAATCCCTGATTGCGTATTCCCAAAATCTTCGGGTGTACCAACAGCCGTTTAAACAGGTCGGCTTTTTCGGCCACGGTGGCGGTCAGCTGTTCGTCGTGAATAAGCTGAATCGTAGCAAGCGAGGCGGCTGCACTGACCGGATGTCCGCCAAAAGTGGTGATGTGTCCCAATAGGGGGTTGCTTTTCAACGCACCCATGATCTCCCGGGAGGAAATAAAGGCACCGATTGGCATGCCGCCACCCATTCCTTTGGCGCAGACAAGAATGTCCGGTTGAATGCCCATTTGTTCGAACGCCCAAAAGGTACCGGTTCGCCCAAATCCAGCCTGAATTTCATCGAGGATCAACAAAGTTCCCGTCTCGGTACATTTCGTTCGCAATTCCCGAAAGTAGTCAGGATCCGCTCCGCGTACCCCAGCCTCCCCCTGTATGGTCTCGATAATGATAGCCGCCGTATCTTCAGTAATTTGATCCAGGTGTTCGGCCGCTCCATAATGGATTTGACGGATTCCGGGTACCAGCGGCCTATAGGCTCGCTTGAACTGTTCGTTTCCTCCCACAGACAGGGCCCCGTGAGAGGAACCGTGGTAAGCATTCTCACAGCAAATCACTTCCCGGCGATTGGTGTACCGTTTGGCCAGTTTCAAGGCGCCCTCTACGGCTTCACTGCCACTATTGACCAGGTATACGTTGTCTAGGGGTTCGGGTAAGGTGCCGACCAGGGCCTGGGCCAATTGTGTTTGAGGTTGCTGCACGTATTCTCCGTACACCATCAGGTGGAGGTATTTGTCCAACTGCCGTTGAATGGCTTCCAGCACTTTTGGGTGCCTGTGGCCAACATTACTTACCCCGATCCCGGAAATCAGGTCCAGGTATCTGGATCCGTCGGGGCCGTAGAGAAACACCCCCTCCGCCCGGTCTATTTCGATCATGAGCGGGAAATCGGTTGTTTGCGCCAGGTGGGAGAGAAACAGGTGTCGGTTGTTCATGAAAAGAAAGTTAATGCGGGTATCGGTACCCACTACGGGTACCCCAGACGAGTAATCGGCTGGTGCAAAAGTACGGATATCCGAGCGGTTTTAAAACGCTTATCGGTAATCGGAGGGATTCGCATCAGGATTAGGTAGACGAGATACCGAATTTTGGGAGCAGGGAATTTTTTGAAAAGTCCAAAATTAATCCCTTCGGATTGGGGTTTATTTGTTTCAAATAGCTTAATTTGATCCTTTGAAAAACATAAACTTAAGAAAACCTATGAAATGTACATGCGCACCCTTGCTGTTACTTTTGGGGTCATTTGCTCCCCTCAGCCTCTTGGCTCAACAAAACGAAACCAAATTGCCACCGCAGGCAACCGAGTTTTACGAACCGCAGGTCAAGGTTGTTAGTCCCGGAAATGAAAATCACCTGCCTCCGGCAGATGCCATGGTATTATTTGGTGGCAGCGACCTCAACGCCTGGGTGAGTGAACGGGATGGAAGTTTTCCCAAGTGGACGGTCGAAGACGGTATTCTAACCGTTGCGCCGAAGACTGGCGGTATCAAGACCAAGGAGGCGTTTGGTGACGTGCAAGTCCATATTGAATGGCGTGCTCCGGAGGAAGTGGTCGGAGATGGGCAGGGAAGAGGCAACTCCGGATTTTTCTTCATGGGAAAATACGAATTACAAATACTGGATTCCTACAACAATGAAACGTACTCTAACGGGCAGGCTGCCAGTATTTACAAGCAGCACCCCCCTCTGGTCAACGCCATGCGGGCTCCCGGCGAATGGAATACCTACGATGCAGTATTCACCGCTCCCCGGTTCGACCAGAATGGAATGCTGATCGCTCCCGCGAGAATCACCGTGTTTCACAACGGTATCCTGGTGCAGAACAATGTGGAACTCAGGGGACCTACGCAGTACATTGGCATTCCACACTATGTATCCCACCCCGAAAAATTACCCTTTCATATTCAGGATCACAGCAATCCGGTAAGCTTTAGAAATATCTGGGTTAGAAAATTGGATTAATTGAATTCCCGACAATTACCCATCACGACAGCAAATCTCAGCTTGAGGCAGGACGCTACCGATACCCGGAGCTACCCTATCGTGCATGCGAAGATTCATACGCTGTCGATCGTTAGGTATGTAGCAATTCAAAAAAACACGTATAAACACATGAAATCACGACGAAACTTTATACAACGCTCACTTCTGGCTTCTGCCGGTATGGCTGCACTTCCCTCTGCGCTTTCCGCGATTCCCCTGGGCGAATCGAGACGTACGATCGGCGCCAATGACCAGATCAATTTTGGACTCATCGGATGCAAGGGCATGGGCTGGTCAAACATGAACAGCCACCTGTTGCTTCCAGAGGTGAATTGTATCGGACTGGCAGATGTGGATCAAAGCGTGCTGGACCAACGAACAGAGGATATGTACAAGCTCCGGGGAAAAAGGCCCAAGCAATACAAGGACTACCGGCAGATGCTGGAGGATCCGGACATCGATGCGGTAATCATAGGCACCCCCGATCACTGGCACTGCCTGAATCTAATCGATAGCCTGTCTGCAGGAAAACATGCGTATACAGAAAAGCCACTTGCCAACAGCATCGAGGAATGTAACCTGATGGTGAAAGCCACCGATCGGTACGGTAAGTTGGTGCAGGTAGGGCAGTGGCAGCGAAGTGGGTCCCAATATGCACAGGCCATCGACATGGTAAAATCGGGGAAGCTAGGCAACATACGGCTGGTGAAAACCTGGGCCTATCAGGGTTGGATGAAGCCGGTCCCTGTCCAACCCAATGCTCAACCACCTGCTGGGGTGGATTACAAGATGTGGCTGGGGCCTGCTCCGGAAAGGCCGTTTAATCCCAATCGGTTTCATTTTAACTTCCGCTGGTTTTGGGATTATGCGGGAGGCCTCATGACGGACTGGGGCGTGCACGAAATTGACATTGCACTGTTTGCTATGGGCGTAAGCGCACCCAAATCCATCATGGCGTCCGGAGGCAAGCTGGCGTATCCCGATGACGCTTCGGAGACGCCGGATACCCTGCAGACGGTGTACGAATACGATGGATTCAACATGCTTTGGGAGCACGCTACCGGAATAGATGGAGGCAATTACGGAACGACCGAAGGCATTGCCTTTATCGGTAATAACGGGACTCTGGTTGTTAATCGGGGCGGCTGGAAGGTAATTGCGGAAACAGAAAACGTAAATGGCCAGCGAAAAGAGAAAATAGAAGCCATGGAACTGGTGAAGCCGGAAGGAAATGCGCAGCGTATCCATTGCAAGAACTTTGTAGAAGCGATCAAAGCAAACGACCCTTCCATGCTCAACTGCGGGATCAAAACAGGTTCCGTAGCGGCAATCAACGCACACATGGGAAACGTTGCCTACAAGTTGGGCGAAAAGATCTACTGGGATTCGGAAAAAGGGCAATTCACCAGTAACAAAGCTAACAAAATGATCAAAGCGAGCTACAACAACGGGTGGAAGCTACCCACGGTGTGATCCTACAGGAAGAAAGGGAGAAATTTCCCCCTTTCTTCCGATTAATAGTTTTCCAGCATGCGTTTTATATGCGCTTTTGCATCCAGCATGTCTTGGAATACATCCTTTATTTGATGGTTTTGATCCAGCAGATAGGTGATTCGCTTGGGGATCCGTATCAGCGGAACAAGGGCATCGTAGGAAGCGCAAACTTTTCCCGAGCTATCGGACAATAGTTCGAAGGGCAAGTTGTGGGTTTTTTTAAACCGCTGATGTGTCGGTATATCGTCCCTGCTAATACCGATGACGGGGAGATCCAGGTCCCGGAAATCTTCGAATTGATCCCGGAATTCACACGCCTGGGCAGTACACCCACCGGTAAAATCCTTTGGGTAAAAATAAATGACACAGGGCTTGCCAGATAGATCTTTTGATAAGGAAAACAACTTACCAGATGTGCTTGGTAAGGTAAAGTCGGGTGCTTTTTGTCCAATCTTTAATCCCATAATTTTTCTTAGAGAACAAATTATGGGGAAATAAGTTTAAAAATGGTGGTTCGTTTTCATGTCAGGGCCAAATGCGCTAGTTTTGGCATGTAATGGAATAGTGCGCACCCATCTAAACTACTTGTTTTGAGCAATGAAAGTGCCCGGCACATGCTGCTGGCTGGATTTTTTTTCGCCTTGATGAACGTGACAGTCAAGTTCTTGCCACACATTCCTGCTATAGAAATTATCCTTTTTCGCTCAATTTTTAGTTTCGTGTTTAGTTATTTACTACTAAAAAAGCAGCAGGTGCCCGTGTTGGGGAAAAACAAAAAGCTGTTGATCCTAAGAGGTGTGGTCGGATCCATTGGCCTGATCACCTTTTTTTACACGCTGCAACACATTCCACTGGCCAGCGCGGTGACCATCCAGTATCTCGGGCCGGTTTTTACCAGTATTTTGGGAATCTTCATTGTCAGGGAGCGGGTGCGACCGATCCAGTTTTTTTACTTTGCAGTAGCGTTTTCCGGGGTACTCATGATCGAAGGGTTTGACCCCAGAATCGAGCCGCTGTTTTTAGGTATTGGGATCGTTTCCGCGCTATTTTCCGGACTTGCTTACAACGTGATTCGGAAATTGAAAAACACCGAGCATCCCGTGGTTATTGTTTTTTATTTCCCATTGGTTACCATTCCCATAGCCGGATTGGTTAGCTATTTCTTTTGGGTTGTACCGCAGGGTTGGGACTGGGTATTGCTGTTGCTGATTGGTGTTCTTACCCAGTTTGCTCAGTACTACATGACCATGGCCTACCAAAATGCAAACCTGGCAAAAGTTGCCAGTCTGAATTACGTAGGAATCATCTATGCGCTTGGTTTTGGTTTCGTATTGTTTGACGAGACCTACAACGTGTGGACGTATGGAGGGATGTTATTGGTGCTTTCCGGGGTCATTTTGAACTTTCTTCATTCCCGGGCGCCAGCCACAAATAAATAGGATAAACCATGGCATAAGCCATTGAATCCTGTAAATTTGAATTTTATTTGTGCCTTTTATGAAAATCACCAAAGATCTTTACCAAAGTTCGCTGACTTTGCTGACCGATTATTACCAATTTACAATGGCCTATGCTTACTGGAAGGCTGGCAAGGCAGAGGAGGAAGCGATCTTTAACCTGTTTTTTAGAAAAAACCCCTTTCAAAGTGGGTTTACCGTGGCAGCCGGTCTCGATTACATCATCGATTATTGCCGAAACATGACTTTTGCGGACAAAGACCTGGCGTTTTTAGCAGATATGGTCGATAGCAACGGTCGGCGGGTTTTTGAGCCTGGATTTATTGACTATTTACGGGAGATGACCTTCAGTTGCGATATCGACGCAGTGGAAGAAGGAGAGGTAGTTTTTCCAAACATGCCACTGGTTCGGGTCAGGGGGCCATTGATTCAGTGTCAGCTATTGGAGACCCCCTTATTGAACATCATTAATTTCCAAACGCTTATTGCTACGAAAGCATCGCGTATCGTACTGGCTGCAAACGGGGATCCCGTGATGGAATTTGGCTTGCGACGGGCCCAGGGAATTGACGGGGCCTTGGCTGCGAGTAGGGCCTCGTATATCGGTGGCTGTGCCTCTACGTCTAACGTGATGGCCGCCAAATTATTTGATATTCCGGTTTCGGGTACACATGCCCATAGCTGGATCATGTCCTTCGGTAGCGAAATAGCAGCTTTTGAGGCCTATGCCGAAACATTCCCGGACAATACCATTTTATTGGTCGATACCTATGATATCGTACAGGGTGTAAAAAACGCCATCACTGTTGCCCGAAAACTACGAGATAGCGGAAAGCAGCTAAAGGGAATTCGTATCGATTCAGGCGATTTGGCGTATTTCAGCAACCTGGCGCGAGAGATGTTGAATAAGGCGGGTTTTCCAGAAGTGAAAATTGTAGCCAGCAATGATTTGGATGAGCACATTATCACCTCGCTCAAGATGCAGGAGGGTTCCATTGATATATGGGGGGTTGGAACGAAATTGGTTACGGCATACGAGCAACCGGCGCTTGGAGCGGTGTACAAGCTTTCTGCATTAAAAAACCAACAGGGGGAGTGGGTACCGAAAATAAAATTGTCCCAACAATCCATAAAGATAAATATTCCCGGATACCATAACGTGATGCGCTTTATGGCAAATGGGAAGGCCATGGCGGACATGATTTACCTGGAAGGCGGCAAGCATGGCAACACGGTGACCATTATCGATCCCATTGATCCTACCCGGAGAAAAAAGATCTCGGTTGAACATGCAGAAACCGAAATCCTGCTAAAACCCATCTTTGCAAAAGGCGTAAAAGTATACCAACGGCCAAGTATTCATCAAATTCGGGAGCGTGCACAAAGGCGGCTGGCGGCCTTCGATAAAACACACAAACGACTGATCAATCCGCACATTTACCCGGTTGGCCTGGAAGCTGGTTTGTACGAATTCCGTACTTCCCTCGTGTTGAAATTAAAATCCCTGGACAATGGAGATTGATCGTAAAACCAGTGCATTGATTATCGTGGACCTGCAGTACGATTTTTTACCGGGAGGGGCCCTGGCTGTTTCCGGCGGCGATACCCTTATCCCGATTGTCAATCGTTTGCAACAAAAGTTTGATTTTGTCGTGGCCACGCAGGATTGGCATCCGGAAGATCACAGCAGTTTTGCCGCCAACCATCCCGGTAAAGCAATAGGTGAATTTATCGAATTGAATGGCGTTAGTCAGGTGCTTTGGCCGGTTCATTGTGTACAGGGATCCCACGGAGCGGCCTTTCACACAGCCTTGCATACCGATTCCTGGCGGAAGGTTTTCCAAAAAGGCACCCGTCCACAGGTAGATTCCTACAGTGGTTTTTTTGATAATAACCGTCAAGGAGATACCGGATTGGGGGCCTATTTGCGTACGCATGGGATTAAACAGGTATTCATCTCGGGACTCGCGGCGGACTATTGCGTAAAGTTCACGGTGATGGACTCCCTTTCACTGGGTTTTGAGACCTATCTTGTAGCAGACGCAACCAAGGGTGTAAATCTCTCGCCCGGCGACACGGAAATTGCGCTTCAGGAAATGAAAAACGAGGGAGCTATACTGGTAAAATCTACCGAGTTGGCCTGAAAACGAGCAAGCCTACCGCTGGCAACTAGTGTCAAGTTAATTATGATATGACGTATTAATTTTGTACCTTTAAAAGAAACTATGAAGAGGTACACTATTAAATTATTGAAAGATGAGGTTGATGAACTCATG
>NZ_WIOK01000023.1 GCF_009467825.1 Cyclobacterium xiamenense
CTTGGCCATAGTTGCTTTTTTGTACAACTCCAAAATACCATTTTTGGAGAAAAAAAACAACTAAATTAGAGGCTGCCCGACTTTTCGGACAGCCTCTTTGAATTTGCAATTACATGGACTTCACAGGACTATGCGACAATGGCCTCCAAAATCTTGTTCAGCGTAGCGCTGGGCCGCATCAATTTTGCGGTCTTTTCCCCATCCGGCCGGTAATAACCACCGATATCCATAGGCTTGCCTTGCGCAGCAATCAACTCCTCATTGATGGCTTTTTCTTTCTCTACCATTTCCTCGGCCACCGGACCAAATATTTTTTTCAAGGCTTCGTCTTCCTCCTGATTGGCCAGGGCCTCTGCCCAGTACATGGCCAGGTAAAAATGACTGCCCCGGTTGTCTATCTCATTTACTTTTCTGGAAGGTGATTTGCCATTTTCCAAAAACTTGGCTGTGGCCTGATCCAGGGTTTTGCCAAGCACCTTTGCCCGTTCGTTGGCAAAGGTATCGCCCAGGTGATCCAGGGATACGGCGAGTGCCAGAAATTCACCCAGCGAATCCCACCGGAGGTGTCCTTCTTCCACAAATTGCTGCACGTGCTTGGGCGCAGATCCACCCGCACCTGTTTCAAACAATCCTCCGCCATTCATCAAAGGAACGATGGAAAGCATCTTGGCACTGGTGCCCAGTTCCAGGATAGGGAACAAATCGGTAAGGTAATCCCGAAGCACATTTCCCGTAACGGAGATGGTATCCTTTCCAGCCTTGATCCTTTCCAGCGAGAATCTGGTTGCTTTCACCGGAGACATGATCCGGATATCCAGGCCACTGGTATCATGGTCTTTCAGGTATGTTTCTACTTTCTGAATCAGCTGTGCATCGTGTGCACGGTCTTTATCCAGCCAGAAGACGGCGGGTGCCCCGGTAGCTTTGGCGCGGTTGACGGCAAGTTTCACCCAGTCTTGTACCGGCGCATCCTTTACCTGGCACATCCTCCAGATATCTCCTTTTTCTACGGAATGTTCCAGTAGTATTTTTCCGCTATCGTCCGACACGGTCACGATGCCATCGGAAGCGATTTCGAAGGTTTTATCGTGCGACCCGTATTCTTCGGCTTTTTGGGCCATTAGTCCCACATTGGGTACGGATCCCATGGTGGTGGGATCAAAGGCCCCGTTTTCCCGGCAGAAGTCGATGGTTTCCTGGTACACGCCGGCGTAAGAACGGTCCGGAATGACTGCCTTCGTATCCTGCAATTGGTTGTTTTTGTTCCACATCTGTCCACTGCTGCGGATCATGGCCGGCATGGAGGCATCGATGATTACGTCACTTGGCACGTGGAGGTTGGTGATGCCCTTGTCGGAATTGACCATGGCCAGGTCCGGACTGTCGGCATAGCAGGCCTCGATATCGGCTTCAATGGCTGTTCGTTTGTCCGCAGGCAATTTTTCCAGGGAGGCGATCAAATCGCCGAAACCGTTGTTTGGATCCACGCCCAACTCGTTGAGTGTTTCGGCATGTTTTTCAAACACCGGCGCAAAGAAAACCGTCACGGCATGGCCAAAGATAATCGGATCCGACACCTTCATCATGGTGGCTTTCAGGTGTAGGGAAAACAAGACACCTTGTTTTTTGGCTTCGGCTTTTTGCTCTTGCAAAAACGCCCGAAGAATGCGGGTACTTAGCACTGCGGCATCAATTATTTCGCCCTCCTGCAGTGCCAACCCGTCTTTAAGCGTGGTAACCTTTCCATCGGCCTGATGCAACTGAATGGAAACCTGGGTTGCTGCCGGGAGGGTCATGGATTTTTCGCTGCCGTAAAAATCGCCTTCGCTCATGCTGGATACATGGGACTTGGACTCCGTTGACCATTTCCCCATGCTATGGGGGTTTTTTCGGGCAAATTGCTTGACGGCCTGTGGCGCGCGACGGTCCGAATTTCCTTCCCGCAAAACGGGGTTCACAGCGGAGCCTTTAACTTTGTCGTATTTGGTTCGGATATTTTTTTCCTGTTCGTTTTTGGGATCGTCCGGATAGTCCGGAAGGGCATAGCCCTGGGACTGCAGTTCCTTGATCGCGGCCTTCAACTGAGGAATGGAGGCACTGATGTTGGGTAGTTTCACAATATTGGCCTCCGGCGTTTTGGCGATATCTCCTAATTCCGCCAGCGCATCGTTGATCCGCTGATCGGGTGTTAAAAATTCCGGGAAGGTGGCGATGATTCTTCCGGAAAGGGAGATATCCCGGGTTTCCACGACCACACCTGCCGAATCCGTAAACGCTTTGATGATGGGCAATAGGGAATAGGTGGCCAGGGCCGGTGCCTCATCGGTAAGGGTATAAAGAATTTTAGGGGTTTTGTCACTCATTATTTTTCGATTTCGTTAAAAATGAACGCCTGATTCAATTGAGGCGCTAAAATACGAAAAAAAACCGTATAAAATGACCGGTGGTGCAGAATGAACCAATTTTGTGAGGGGATAACATTTGTCACCCGGCTGCGTTAAGTCTTCCCAAAACGATCACGGAATGACAGGGTATTTGATTCTCTTCTGGTGGCTTAGTTTCGGAGGCCTTGCGCCCGGCAATCCGATCCGGATGCAGGACTCCCCGGAAGAAAAGGAGCTTTTTGATGCAATCAATGGTTACCGGGAAAGCAGGGGTCTTCCAGCGGTCCCTTTTTCGGCGGCATTGAGCAAGGTGGCCAAAGCCCACGCGCGGGACCTTATGGTAAACTACCGCCCAAACAAGCGCTGCAACCTGCATTCCTGGTCGGACCAGGGACCCTGGGAAGCTTGCTGCTACCGGGATGACCACAAGAACCCCGAATGCATGTGGAACAAACCCCTTGAAATTGCGGGTTACACCAGCCCAGGCTACGAAATTGCGTATTGGCATTCTGCCGCTGCCAGTCCCGGTCATGCCTTGGAAATGTGGAAGAAAAGTCCCGGCCACCACGCCGTGCTGGCCAACCTGGCGCCCTTTAAAGCCGCCACCTGGAAAGCCCTGGGCGTGGGCATTTACAAGCAGTATGCGGTGGTTTGGTTTGGAGAGAAGGAAGATAATCCCTAAACCCTTATAGAAAAAGGGCACCACAGATAGCTCAGATTAGCACAGATTAAAGCAGGAGTGGCGGTACTATCCCCTGATATCTTCGCCGTCGTAAATTGGAAAGACCCGCCAAAAAGCCATTTGAAATGGCTAAACGAGCACTTTTCCAGGAATGATTTTCCTAACGTTCTGTCCATGGACCCGGCATTGCAAATGCCTCGCTGGCGTGAATTAGATAATATTAGGGATGTAGTTACAAACTATACCCAGCTCAGGCGTAAAAGAGAAAAAATCTGAGAAAATCTGTGCGAATCCGTGGTGAAAAAAAAGGATGCACCACAGATTACTCAGATTAACACAGGGGTGGCGGTACTATCCCACTTCACCCTGATATCTTCGCCATCGTTAATTGGAAAGACCCGCCAAAAAGCCATTTGCAATGGCTTAGCCGAGACATTTTATTGAACGAAATTCCTTACTTCTTTTCGATGGGTCCGACATTTCAAATTCCTCAGATTTCGTTTGTCATTGAATACTGGGGAGGCCGCATTCACCTACCCTCGAAATTATTCAGGTTAAGCGAATACTTTGTGCTTCGACCTCCTCCGGAGGAAAGAAAGACCTGTTTTTCGGCCAAATCCTGTAAATCTCTTGTAGCAGTGGCTTTTGATATCCTGGTAAGGGCCGTATATTTTCTGGCACTCATGCCTCCTTCAAATCCCTTTGGTCCTTCTTCTAACATCCGACGTACTACTTTTAGTTGTCTTTCATTTAAGTGAGGGGTATACCGATCAAAAAACCGGGTTTTCTTTAGGGTGAAATCAATTAACCTTTCCGCCTGCTCCTGCGCTTGCATTGCCATAGACAGGAAGTAGGAAATCCAGGATGTCACTTCATTGGATCGCTGTACTTTCTGTAATGCATCGTAATATTCTTTTTTGTTCGCCTCTATTGCCTGCGAAAGACTTAAAAGAACAGGTCGCTTGAGATACTGAGATAAGGCTTTTTCTGATAAGGCACGGCCAATGCGGCCATTTCCATCCTCAAAAGGATGAATGGTTTCGAAGTATAAATGAGCGATGGCAGCACGCACCACGGGCTTTTTTATTTCATTTTTGCCCCCTGGTCCTGTTTCATTATACCAATTGATAAAACCGGCCATTTCCTTGGGTACATTACTGGACGGCGGGGCCTCAAAGTGAATTTTTTCTTTTCCTAAAGCTCCGGATACGACCAGCATTGGTTCTTCATGAGATCTCCAATCACCAACGGTGATACCTTTACTGCCCTTCATAATCATACGATGCCAGGAAAAAAGTTTCTCTTCCGTTAAGGCTTCGTGATACGTATTGCGCACATCCACCATCAGTGCGGCTGCACCTTGTGCCCGCAAATCATTCACCTGCTGCTGTCCCAGACCCAGCTGATTACGAATAGAGGAAACAACGTCCTGCCGGCTCAAATATTCGCCTTCAATCTCCGATGTTTTAATGGCCTCGGATACCATCAGATCAATAATGGCCTCATTTTGCGTTTCTTTAGGCAAACCCTTCAAAAGGCCACTGACATGACCTGCTTTTTCGGAAAACTTAAAGAGCAGTGGTTCAACTTCGAGTAAACGATAGTGAAAACGGGGCCAGTCTTTTAGTTGCCAATTATACCGCATGAGCCGATTATTTTCGTTATTTGGCTCAAATATAATATAAATATGAGTTGAATAAAAAGCTCATTCGGCTCAAAAATAACAATAAATCGATGTGCATTGGTGGTGAAAAAAGTTGTATCACAGATAACACAAATTCGCACAGCGTAATTATTAGAGGATAGGACAATTTCGGTGTCTAAAAAGATCTGAGAAAATCTGTGCGAATCCGTGGTGAAAAAGTGCGCTACCGATACCACAGATTCGCTGCAATAGAAAAACCCCGCCCAAGGAAGCTTTTCACGATCTGAATAGGACAAACGAGGTAGAAACCTTCAAGAGCTTATCCACAAACTTCCCAAAATACTTTTTTCAGGTAGCATTATTCAAAATTGCTTTTTATAAAAACTATTTCGTAATTTTACTTTTTGTAAAAATTAATTTATGGAAAGTCTGATTCGAAAATCTGAGCGTAGAGCCAGTTTCGTCAAAGGGAAAAAAAGAAGATACCTCTATGGACAAATTGATTGGGAGCAAAAACTGATCATTGTTCTTGGCTACAGGGGTTCTGGCAAAACAACCCTTCTTTTGCAATACCTTTCTGCTATCCAAGGGAAAGGTATTTATTTAAGTCTCGATGATTTTTATTTCGAAACCCACCGATTAATAGAAGCAGTAGCATCCCTTTACGCTATGGGTTACCGCATTTTCCTATTGGATGAAGTTCACCGGTACCGTTGGTGGTCAAAAGATCTCAAGCAGCTTTATGACGACTACGAGGACATTCAGGTAGTTGCGACAGGTTCTTCCATTCTTGATATTTCCAGGGGAAATGCGGATCTTTCCAGGAGAGCATCGGTCTATCACCTACATGGATTGTCTTTCAGGGAATACCTTCATTTCGAAAAAAACGTGGATTTGCCAATACTAGGTCTGGAAGAGATTATAAACCAGCACCATGTAGTGGCACCTGAACTTCTGGACACCTTTGATTTCCATTCAGATTTCCGGGATTACCTTAGTTTCGGCTATTTCCCTTATTTTTTAGAATCCAAAAAGGCCTACCATCAAAAATTGCAGCAAACCATCCAATTGGTCATTGATACGGATATTGCGCCTTTTGAGGAACTGCAGCATGCTACGACACGACTATTGAAAAAGCTGCTTTTCGTCTTGAGCGAAAGCGTCCCTTTCACTCCCAACATCGAGAAATTGTCCCAAAAACTGGAGACCCCTCGGAATACCGTCTTAAGACTTCTGGACATATTGAACCAGGCGCAGATACTGCTCCTATTGCGATCTTTTACCAACGGGGTAAGTTACCTTCAGAAGCCGGAAAAGATCTATTTGCAAAACCCCAACTTTATTTACCTTTTTTCTCCGACGATGGCCAATATAGGTAACGTACGTGAAACATTTTTCCTCAATCAACTAACAGCAGTTCATTCGGTGACGGCTCCCAGGTATGGCGACTTTATGGTCGATGATACCTATGTATTTGAGGTGGGCGGAGCTTCCAAAACCAGCGAACAGCTTCAGGGAGTCCCCCAGTCTTACCTGGCACTAGATACTGCCGGGGGGAGTAATCGGAGAATCCCCCTTTGGTTATTTGGTATGTTGTACTAGAAGAATCCCTGCCTGCAAATAGGATCGCAGCACAGATTCGCATAGAGTAAAGGTCAATTTTGGTGTCTAAAAAATCCGTGAAAATCGGTATGAATCCGTGGTGAAAAAAAGGTGCACCACAGATTACTCAGATTAACACAGATTAAAACAGGGGTGGCGGTACTATCTTTGGAGTCATAAACAGATAGAAACCGTCTAAAAGCCATTTGCAATGGCTAAACACACACGTTTCCAGGAATGATTTTCTAAACGCCCTGTCCAAGGGACCCGGCATTGCAAATGCCTCGCTGACTTAAATAAAAACGATAAAAGGGATGTAGTTACAAACTCAGTCTAGTAGGAAAGAGCTAGTGGCTTGATCCTGCTTCCAATTTACCCAAAATACTAGACCATGAAGGATTTATGCTGCAAGATACTTCTCCTGATTTGAATTTTTAGTACTTTAGGAGACGATAAAAAGTAGATCATGAAACAGGTAGACCTTCAGGATTCGACACATGACCGGCGTAATTTTCTTAAAAAAGCGGGTTTGGGCATCGCAGGCCTGGCATCTTTTCAGGCAGCATCGCTGGCAAATTCCCGGCATTCAACAAGCCAATCAAAAAAAGTGGAATTGGCCATTGCCACCATCACCTGTGACGGTTTTGGGGACGAAAATTTTGAAAAAGCATTTCAGGTCATTCCTCAACTTCCCTTTAAAAATGTGGAATTCAACTGCTGGTATGGCCGTAACCTTACCCCTTCGGGCATTGGCAGCATACAGCAACGCTGCTACGAACATGGCTTGACCCCCATCTGTGTGCAGGGCAGTTCCTTTGGGGCAGAAGGAAACATCGTAAAGGATGTTGCCCATAAACTGTGGCTGATGGAAGCGGCAAAAAAACTCGGTTGCCGCCGGGTCAAATGCACCGGAGCAGGCCGGGGGAAAGCTGGAGGTCCCGAAGCCGTAGTGGAAATCGTGCGTGAACTGGCCCCCGCAGCAGAAGAAATGGATGTACTGCTCCTGCTGGAAAACCATGCCAATAACAACATCGAATTCATGGAGGATTATGAGAAAATATTTGATGCCATCAATTCCACCCATGTAGGGATGTGTATGGACAATGCGCACTTCAATGGGTCCAACGTGGACCTGATGGAAGTGGTAGAAAAATTCCACGAAAAAATCCTCCACATCGACATCAAAGACACCGAAAAAATGGGTGTTCACAAAGTGGTCAACTTTGGAGAGGGGGTTACCGACAACGATGGGGTAATTCAAAAGATGCTGGACCATGGTTACGAAGGCTATTTGCTGGTTGAAATGGCCCCTCCCCTGAATGAAACTACCCTGGTAAAAGACCTCACGCGCGCGTACCAATTATTCGAAAAATACCAGAGCTAGTGATTTTCTGATACCATTATCCGCCACTATTAATCGGTTTTTGATGACCACTAACCGGCCGAATAAACCTGTCAGGTTTGATAAAGTAAACGTTCGTTGTTGGTCGGAAACCAAAAAAACCTGACAGGTTTGGGGATCAATAAGCACGAATCAAATCGCTTTCAAACGATCAAAGGACACCGTTATGCATCTAAAAAAACCCGACGTATTCCTAGTTGCACTTTTCATGGTATGGATACCCGTTTTTTTCTCCTGTGAAAACAGTGCGATAAAAAATGGGCCCGTGGTAGTGGACGGTGTTACCATTTTGGACGAGCGGTTGGAACTAACGCTGATGAAAAAGGATCCGGAAATTGTCACCCCCATAGGCATTGCCGTGGATGCGGAGGATCGGGTTTACGTGCTTGAATCCCACACGCATTTGCCTCCAAAGGACTATGGAGGTCCTGAACACGATCTCATCAAAGTCTATGAAGACAGCAATGGAGACGGGACCTGGGACAAGGAGTCCGTTTTTGCCGAGGGATTATTCGAGGGCTTAAATATCGCTTTTTCTCCGAAAGGGCACCTCTATGCTGTGACCTCCAAAGAAGTGTGGAAATTTTACGACGAAGACAGGGATGGTATCAGTGAGCGACGCGAAAAGCTGTTGGCTTTTACCAAACCCAAACAGGTCTATGCCCATGCAGCCCTGTTGAGCATAGCTTTTGATACCGAAGGCTGGATGTATATCGGACGAGGCAACACCGGTGCCGCCCACTGGATTCTGGAAGGTAGCGATGGGAGCCAGGTTGAAGGTTATGGAGATGGCGGCAATATCCTTCGTGCCAAAACGGATGGGACGGAACTGGAAGTATTTTCTACGGGATATTGGAACCCCTTTGACCTGAAGTTTGACAACTACGGCCGCTTGCTGGTAGCGGATAACGACCCCGACAGCCGGGGTCCCAATCGCCTGGTACATGCGGTAAAAGGCTCCGACTTTGGCTACCAGTCCTTGTTTGGCGGAAGCGGTATCCACCCATACCTGGCCTGGAATGGGGAATTGCCGGGAACCTTGCCCTATGCGGTCCCGTTGGGAGAATCGCCATCGGGGCTACTAAATGCCAACCTGGGCAGGTTACCCCGGGATTACGATGACCAAATGCTTTGTACCATTTGGGAAGAAAGCAGCATCGTCCGGATTGCCCTGGAGGAAAAGGGGCTGTCCCTGACAGGGTCCACGGAAGTGATTGTACAAGGAGGTAACGATTTCCGACCGGTGGCATTTGCCGCGGACAGTAAAGGATCGATCTTTTTTACCGATTGGGTGGAACGGGTGTATCCCAACCATGGAAGAGGGAAAATATGGAAGCTTTCTGCTAGGGAAATTACTGACCCGGTAACCCGGAGAAGCGTGTATCAAGCCCCGAAAGAAAACCCGAAAGTGGAAGAACTAAGGCAGTTGATGGCCGATACGGGTAATTTTGATTTGCATTTTGAGAATTTGAATGCGGAGGATCCCTATGTAAGACATGCTGCGGTGATGGCCTTAAGTAGCAGTGAGCACAGGGAAAAACTGGAACAGGCCATGCAGGACGCATCAGCTGATGTAAGGTTGGGCGCACTTTTGGCACTCCGGCATTCTGATCATCCCAGGGAAGCCGCCCTGGCCCCGCAATTTTTAGAAGATCCTGATCCAGAAATAAGAAGAATGGCACTGATATGGATCGGCAGTCATGGACTGGCCTCCCAACGGGAAAACCTGGAGCAGGCCCTTATGGCCGGAGATTTTACGCCCCAATTGTTCGAAACGTATTTGGAAACCGTAAAATTGCTGGAACCCCAATACCAGCAGGCATACCAAAACAAAGAGGAAGAAATCTCCAAGCGGATCCCTTTAAAATTGCCGGATGAATTCATTGCGGGAATAGTCAGTGATCCTAGCCAACCTTCTCAAATGAGAGCCTATGCCCTTCGGTATCTTGAAGATCCGGCCGGTCACAAGGAACTTCTGCTGGATTTTTTATCCCAGGAAGCGGCAGATGACCTGCAATTGGAAATTATCCAGACCCTGGCCAATGTCCCTGATCCACGGGTGGCCGATGCGCTGCTTCAGGTCAGTTTATCAACAAATAAGCCCGTCAATCTCCGAGCTGAGGCTTTGTCAGCGCTTTCCAGGCAGCCCCTTGAGGATTGGAGAGAGATTATTCCCCTATTGGAAGTTTCCGATGAAAACCTGGCCATAGCTGCGGCAGGGTACCTCCGGGCCAAGAGCGGGGATGAAGCGGTGCAAAAAGCCATGGAGCGGGTTTTGAATGATGGAAGCAGTTGTGACAGCGAAGGCCTGCGGCAGCAGTTGATGCTGGCCTTGTCTCAGGATAGGGGAAAACGACCCGACCCGCAGGAATTGGAGGAGTGGACGTCTTTACTTGAAGGTGGGGGAGATCCTGACCGGGGCCGGAGGGTTTTTTATTCCAGCGCATCGCTGTGTGCCACGTGCCATGTTGTCGGAGGCCGTGGAGGCGATCTGGGTCCCGACTTGAGCAATGTAGGTAAATCGAAGGATAGAAAAGGGTTGATCAGTTCCATCCTCGTCCCCTCGGAAGAAATGAGCCCGGAATGGCAAGGCTGGTTCCTGGAGATGAACGATGGCACGCGCTACGAGGGCCGGCAAATAGATGTAGGCGAAAAGCAGATCAAGCTGTATACGCAGGCAGAAGGTTTCATCCAGGTGCAAAAAGCGCAGGTGGCCAATTACGGCATGTCCGACAGCTCCCTGATGCCCAGTGGGCTGGAACAACGGCTGACTAATCAGGAACTAACGGACTTATTGGCTTTTTTGCAGGCTCAATAGCTTTCCTTCTCGTTTGGAAAATCAGCCGATTTTACGTCTTGAATGTATTTCCCCACGGCTTCCAGCATGGTGTTACGGATGTCCGCGTATTGGCGGAGAAATCGGGGCTTAAACTCCTGGGTAATGCCGAGCATGTCATGCAGCACGAGCACCTGTCCGTCCACATCGGGACCCGCTCCAATACCGATCACGGGAATGGTAACCGCTTCTGCTACTCTCCTGGCTAGTTTGGCAGGAATTTTTTCCAAAACCAGGGCAAAACAGCCGCATTCTTCGAGGATTTTGGCATCTTCCAGTAGTTTTCCGGCTTCCTCTTTTTCCCTGGCTCGAACGGTATAGGTCCCAAATTTATAAATGGATTGGGGAGTCAGCCCCAGGTGGCCCATGACCGGTACACCGGCGCTTAGGATGCGCACCACCGATTCCCGTATTTCTGCCCCGCCTTCTACTTTGACGGCATGCGCACCCGACTCCTTCATGATCCGGATGGCAGACCGCAGCGCTTCGGAACTGTTTCCCTGATAGGAGCCAAAGGGAATATCTACCACGACGAGCGCCCGTTCGACAGCCCGAACCACAGCGGTGGCATGGTAGATCATCTGGTCCAGGGTGATAGGTAGGGTGGTTTCGTGACCCGCCATGACGTTGGAAGCCGAGTCTCCGACCAATATCATGTCAATACCGGCGGCATCCACGATTCCGGCCATGGAGAAATCGTAGGCGGTGAGCATGGAAATTTTCTCTTTCCGTTTTTTCATTTCCTGCAGAATGTGCGTGGTGATCCGCTTCAAATGGGTGGATTGGTGTACAGACATGGCTAGTGCAGGTGAACGGTGGAGGCTTCGGCGTTTAAATCTACGGTAATGTGTTCGCTAAGGGTAGTGGCCAATTCAAAACCGGTGTAGTCGGGTGCTACGGGGTACAATTTATGGCTGCGGTTTACCAGGACTAATACTTCCATTTGCTTCACCTCGGCTTCCAGGAAAGGAACCATGGCATAGGCCAGGGTTTTTCCGGTGTTCAAAACATCGTCTACCAGGATGACGGCGGCACCCGTTAACGGCACCTGCTCGGAAAGGCGTACCTCGTGTATGTTTGGCTGGGATTTATCCAGGTCGATTTTGATTAACTGCAGGTGAAAAGGCGCGATTTCGCGGAGTTTCTCTACCACTCGTTGGGCCAGCACATAGCCCATTCCCGTAAGGCCGGCCACCACCAGTACCTCTTCTTCCGCATTCCTTTCGAAAATTTCGAATGCGATTCGGGTGATTTTCTGTTCGATCTGCCGGTGGTTCAGTACCATCGTTTTTCCCTGTTGCGTCGTTTCCATGCCTTTGTCAAAATTTTAATGAAATTAACCGAAAAGACCCTGCTTTCAAAGCAAAGCACTAAAATACTCGCAGGCGATGCTGCATCCGATCCTTCGAAAGGCTCCGATTTTCTTAGCGGTGGCTGTCTTCTTCGTCCAGTATTTTCAGGTAACTTTCGTACCGGTAGGGGTGGATGTATCCTGCTTCAAGTTGCTCAATGACCTTGCAGCCCGGTTCGTTGACATGGGTGCAATTGTTGTACTTGCACTGGCCCAGGTAGGCGCGCATTTCTACAAAATAATGCGACAATTCCTGCTCCCCAATGTCCAGTATCCCAAATTCCTTGATACCGGGCGTATCAATCAGGTAGCCCTCTTCCTTGCCCAAGGGAAACATTTCAGCAAAGGTGGTGGTATGCACCCCCTTTGATGAGAACTTCGAAACCTCCTGGGTGACCTGACTGGCCGCTGGCACCAACCGGTTGAGCAGCGTGGATTTGCCTACTCCCGAATGACCGGCGATCAAGGTGGTCTTTTCTTTTAACAGGGGGATAAACCGTTCGGTAAGGTTTGGATCAGAGAGGGCGGAGAGTTCCAACACCGGGTAGCCCAGGGGTTCGTAGATTTCCCGGATCAATTCCTTGTATTCCAGGTCTTTTTCTTTGCTGAGGGTTTCCACCTTATTGACCAGGATGCTGGCAGGAATGCGAAAGCTTTCGGTACTTACCAGGAAGCGGTCGATGAATCCCAGCGAGGTCCGGGGGTTACGCACGGTCACCATCAGGAAGGCCTGATCGATGTTGGAGGCCAGGATGTGTGAAAAATGGTGTTTTCGGGTTGATTTCCGAATGATGTAGTTTTCACGGGGTAGGATGTCGGAAATCACCGCCGTTTCCTGATCTTTCTCTTTAGCGAGCAGAACATAATCCCCCACGGCAATGGGGTTGGTCAGTTTGAGCTCCTCCTGTTTGAACTTGCCTCGCAGGCGCGCTTTCAGCAGGCCTTTGGGCGTTTGCACGGCGTACCAGGAGCCTGTGGTTTTGATTACCCTTCCTTCCATTCCAGCTTTTTTATGTGTGCAATTGTCTTTTCTGCACTGCCCAGGTTGTCCTGGAGCAACTTTTTTGCCGCCTGACAGCTTTTTTCATAAGCGCCCTGTTCGGTCAGGCGTTCCAAAACCTCGGTCAACTCCTGCGTATGTTGCACGGGAAACCCGCAACCGTACTGCTGGCTGATGCCCGCTTCCGGATATTTAGAAACCCGCCGGACTTTTCCGAACAAAACGGGAATGCCGAATGCCAGTGGCTCCAGAATATTGTGTAGTCCCTTGCCAAAGGCGCCACCCACATAAGCCCAACGGGCAAATTGGTACAGGGAGGAGAGCATACCGATGTTGTCGATCACCAAAACCTTCCATTCGGGAGGGTTTTCCCGGCCACTAAAGTCGGAATAGGTGAGGGAAGGGAGCCGGATGGCCTGCTGCCACCTACGGATGGTTGCAGCGTTGATGTCGTGTGGGGCAAGTATAAATTGCCTGTCCCGGGATTGGTTGATCCAGGGAATCAGCAGGTCCATGTCCTCTTGCCAGACACTTCCCAGGACCATCACGGGCTGGTGGATGGTATTTTGGATTTTGGGGAACGGGGTTGGATGAAGGCGAATCGCGGCCACGTTGTCAAACCGTGGGTCGCCGGATTGTATGCAGTGATGGTAGCCAATTGTTTCCAGCAGTTCCAGGGAGTCGGTATTTTGGGTAAAAATATGATCGAAGCGGAAAAGGATCCGGCGGAAAAATGCCCCATACCAGGAAAAGTAAAGCTGTTCTTTTCTGAAGGAAGCCGCGACCAAAAAACAAGGGATTTTGCGTTTTTTCACTTCCCGAAGGTGGTTTGCCCAGAGGTCGTATTTGATGAAAATGACTTTATCGGGTGCCAGCGTGGCCACAAATCTTTTGGCATTTCCGGGAGTATCCGTCGGAATATAGGTAATGTGGTCGACCCAACGTTGTTTTTTCTTGCGCACCTGTTCGTATCCCGAGGGGCTGAAAAAAGAAACCGCAACGGCCCACAGCGGGTATTTTTCTTTAAATGCCGCAATGACTGGCCGGGCTTGTTCGTATTCCCCAAGGGAAGCCACGTGGAACCATACCAGGGGACTGGGGTGCTTTTTTCGAAAGCTGGTGAGGGCAGCAAACAGCTCTTTCCTGCCCTCCACGGCTAGTTTTAGCTTTTCCGATCGCAGACTTCCGATTTTCATAAAAAAGTCCAGCAAATACATGCCCAGATGGTATACCATGCTCATGCCACAAAATTACATCAAAAATAGTTGTTTGAGCAATGCGGGTTCCAATTCGTGTCCGCCAGGGTAGTGAAACGTACGTATATCCGGAATTGCCGCCTCCAGCAGCCGGGCCTGGGCTTCCTGGAATTGTTCGGTCTGAAGAAATGGATCGGATTCTCCCCGTGCAACCAGGACCCGGCTATTTTGTAGCCGCTCGCGAAGCAAATCGGGTTCCAGATCATAGGCTGGCGCGCCTCCCCAGAAGATCACCTTGTCCAGGGAGACCTCCGTCTGACAGAGCCAGCGGCTCATGGTGGCAGCACCTTGCGAAAAGCCCAGGCTATGTACCACCTGAAGGTGTGGGAGCTGTGGAAGTAGCTCGCTCAGCATGGAATTGAGGTAATTGTTGGTATTCTCGATGGCCGCAGAGCGCTCGTGCTTGGTCATCCAATTGGCTCCCACCCGACCGGAAAAGCCGTTCAGGTACTGTCGGTTGAGACCTTCGGGAGCAACAATCAGCCGGTCCTCGGAAACAAAATGCGCGAACTTTCGCAGGAAAAAATTGGCGAGTTGACCGTATCCGTGAAAAACGATCCAAAGGCTGGTTTCTTTTCCCGTAAGCGGCTGACTCAGGTAATACAGGTGCCGATGGGCAAACGAAAGGGAATGGGATATCATCACCGATTCAGGTCTTCAAATTTATACGGCAACAGCTGATCGATTCCCTCGGCCCGGAGCAAGGTTTCGTCCGGCCGGCACATCAGGATTTCAATGGGCGCCTTGAACTTCATTTCGAATTCACTGATACTTTGCCGGCAAAGGCCGCAGGGAGTTACCGTAGCCAGCCCGGTATTGTCCGACTTTAGGGCGGCGATCACCAAAATCTCCGGCTTTAGGTGCGGGAAGTTGGCATGGGTGTACCCGAGCAGAATTCTTTCCGCGCAAACACCGACCGGAAAGCAAATGTTTTCCTGGTTGTTGGCCCAAAAGGTCTGCCCGTCCTCCAGGACCACAGCCGCGCCTACGCGAAAATTGGAATAGGGTGCATAGGCGAGGTCTGCGGCCTTGCGGGCTAAATGGACCAGGTTGAGACGAATGGCGTCCAAATCCTCTCGTAGTAGGATTTCCAGACTACTGTTGCTGCTGATTTTCCTGTTTTTTTCCATCGGTATTTTTGGCTTTAACTTTCTAAACATACGGTTTAAATTTAGAATTCGCCGGAATCATTTTGAATTAAGCAAGTCAAAAATTGAACTTTTCTCTGAACTATTGGAGAAATAAGTACCGTATTTATTCGTTTTACTGGTTTTTATACTTACCTTAAACTTGTTTTCCGGGCACTAAGTGAACCAAATCGACACAGGAGGGTTTAAATTATCGCGATCTTGGGTTCAATTTTGCACGGCTAAGTAACCCAAATGGTCTTTAGATCGAATAAACACCTATTAAATCAAGTTGAATTATTTTAAACGCAAACGTATGAAAAGAAGATTTACCCTGTATTTCGTGTTACTAACCTGCTTCCTTTTGCAGGGATCCGTGTTGCTGGCGCAGCAGCGGACGGTTAGCGGCACCATTACCTCCACCGAAGATGGGGAAGTGCTCCCGGGTGTGAGCATCGTTATAGAAGGAACCAGCACCGGCACGGTCTCCGACCTGGAAGGAAATTACTCCCTGGACGTACCCGGTCCGAACGCGGTGTTGCTTTTTTCCTTCATTGGATTTGCTACCCGATCGGAGCAAGTGGCAAATCGCCAAACCGTGAACATCGCCCTAAGTCCGGAAGCCGGAGATCTGGACGAGTTTATCGTGACGGCCTTCGGTATTTCCCAGGAAAAGAAATCACTAGGCTACTCAGCACAGAGCATTGATGCAGAAGCCATCACCAAAATGAAGCAGCCTAACCTGGTCAATGCCCTTCAGGGGCAGGTAGCCGGGGTGCAGGTTACCAATTCGGGAGGCGCACCGGGTCAATCGGCCCGGATCATCATTCGGGGAATTAACTCCCTGGATCCCGGAGCAGACAACCAGCCGCTCTTTGTGGTAGACGGGGTTCCGGTGGACAATTCCACCATCGAATCCAGTGGAACTCCCCGGGGGCTATCCAACCGAATGGCCGATGTAAATCCCAACGATATCGAATCCATGTCGGTGCTTAAAGGAGCCGCCGCCACGGCGCTATACGGCGTGAGAGCTGCAAACGGGGCGGTAATCATCACTACCAAAAAAGGAAAAGAGGGGCAGATTCGTGTCAATTACAATGGATCCGTAGGTATCGAGGAACTAAACCGATTGCCCCGGCTACAGGACGAATACGGACAAGGATTCAGCGGACAATACCAGCCCAACAGCTTCTGGCCTTCCTGGGGAGCCCCCATCAGTCAAGTGCAGCAAACCGTACCCGACCATCGCTACCAGGACAACTGGAACCGCGCCTTCAACACGGGGGTACAAGTGGACAATAGCGTCAGCATTTCTGGCGGAAACGAAAAAGCAACTTTCTACGGATCAATCGGCAACCTGACCCAGGAGGGAATCATCCCCTTCTCTACCTGGGACCGGACCACCGCCAAGCTTTCCGGTTCAGTAAAGGCCAACGAAAAATTTGACTTCTCCGGTTCGATCAACTTCTCCAATACCGGAGGAAACCGCGTGCCACACGACCGCTTTATGGAACGCATGATGTACTGGTCCGAAACGACCGATGTCCGAGACTACATCAACGAAGACGGCACCATGCGTACCTATGGCAATACCAATCCCATTTACGATGCCCGCTTTGCGACGTATGAAGATGATGTGAACCGCATCATTGGGAACATCAACCTGAATTACAACCCGACAGATTGGTTGTCCTTCTCTTACCGATTGGGGAATGACTTTTACAGCGATACGCGAACCGAGATTACGCCAGGTCCCAAGGGAATCGATGGGGAAAGGGCATTGAGCTCCACTGGTTTGTTGGAAGAGACCCGTATCAATAGCCGGGACCTTACTTCAAACTTCTACATAACGCTGAAAAAGCAATTCAACTCCGACTGGAACACCAGCCTTCGGCTCGGTAACGATATCTTTGAGCGCCGGTTTGATCGCATTACAGCAAGGGGAGAGAATTTTGTCATCCCTGAGTTTTACAACTTGAATAATACCACGCAGATATTCGCCAGTCAGGGCAAAAGTCTCAGAAGGCTGGTAGGTTTTTATGGCGACCTGATGGTGGATTACAAAAACTTTCTGTTTTTGAATCTTACCGGAAGAAACGATATCTCCTCCACCCTGCCCAAGGACAACAATTCCTTTTTTTACCCTTCGGTAAACCTGGGCTACGTGTTTAGCGAAAACCTAAGCCTGCCCTCCTGGGTTACCTTTGGTAAATTGAGAGCTTCCTGGGCGCAAGTAGGAAAAGACACCAATCCCCACATCCTGGGAGCTACGTATGCCTCTCCGTCCATTTTCCCGTTGAACGGACAGGTAGGGTTCACCCGGAACTCTGTCTTTGGCGATCCGAACTTACGGCCGGAGTTAACGACTTCGCTCGAGTTTGGCTTGCAGACGGCCTTTTGGGACAATCGGGCCAACTTTGACGTGACCTACTACAAGTCGAACGCCCAGGATCAGATCATCCCGGTACCGATCTCTGACGCAACCGGATTTTCTTCCTACATCACGAATGCAGGCGAAATTGAAAATAGCGGCTTTGAATTTATTTTAGGCGGCACGCCGGTTCAGACGCAGGATTTTTCCTGGTCGATCAATGCCAACCTCTCGATAAACAATAACGAGATCAAGTCTATTCGGGAAGGAATTGACGAGATCGTGGTAGGCAGTCAATTTGGCTACGTGGGGTCCACGGTTACCATGAAATTGATAGAGGGAGAGGCCTATGGAAATATTTTCGGCAGTTCTTACCAGCGGCTTGGTGCCGATCCGGACAACTTGTTTCTGGATCGTAGCCTGCCGGTAATCATTGGTGCAAACGGCTTCCCCGTAAGAACCGGAACCCAATTGGTGCTTGGAAATGCCGTACCAAAATGGATCGGGGGGATCCGCAACGATTTTACCTACAAGGGATTTGAGTTATCCTTTTTGGTAGACTTTCGAACCGGTGTAGAGCAATACAACCAGTTTGCAAATTTCCTCTCTGCCTTTGGCAAAAACGAGTTTACCGAGGCCCGGGAGGATTTCCGGGTGTTTGAGGGAGTACTTGCCGACGGTTCGCCCAATACACAGGAAGTATGGCTGGGTCAGGGTGTCGGTCCGGACGGCGTGAACTACGGCGCCGGCTACTGGCGGAATCATTACCGCACCACCAGTGAAAACTTTGTGACCGATGCCAGTTTCATTAAGTTGCGAAATCTCACCTTGGGCTACAACCTGAGCCCGGAGATTTTGGAAAGCACGCCGTTTCGATCCGCAAGGGTATCCGTGGCAGCCAATAATATTATCCTGTACACGCCCTGGGATGGCTTTGATCCGGAATCCTTTTCAGCTGGAGCCGGAGGAAATGCCGTGGGATTTACTGGCCTTGGCTTCCCCGGAGTACAGAGTGTATTCTTTAATCTCAACCTTGGACTTTAATTTTCAGCCATTATGAAATCGATACATATCCGACTACTTGGTCTGTTGCTTTTGGTGGGACTTTCTTCCTGCGAAGAGTTTCTGGACGTCAATGAAAATCCGAATAATCCGGAAGATGCTCCCATTACGGGGCTGATGACCAACGCTACCTACGAAACGGCCCTGAACGTGCAACGGGTCGGCAGCACTACCTCCAATTACGTGCAATACCTTGCCTCTCCCAATCCCGCAAGTGCCTCCGATGTCATGGATCCCCTGAACTTTAGTGGTACCTGGTTTAATCTCTACAACGTGATGACCGATTTGACCGACCTGATCAGCAAGGCCGAGGAATCCGACGCAGGTCATTACCTGGGTGCCGGGCAGGTCTTGATGGCACTGAACCTGGGTATGACGGTTGACATCTTTGGTGATGTGCCCTATTCCGAAGGCTTTGATTTCAGTTCGGTGACCCCGACTTACGACGATGACGAGCAGTTGTATGCAGAAATTATGCGTTTGTTGGATAGCGGCATACAGAACCTCGCAGGTAGCACCACCATTTCCATGGGAGCAGATGATTTTATCTTCCAGGGAGACGTGGAAAAGTGGGGCAAGTTTGCAAACGTTCTTAAAGCAAGGTTTATGCTTCATACGAAAGGTACCGGTAGTTACAACGAAAGCGAATTGCTCGCTGCACTGGACAATGGATTTTCCGGGAACGAAGACGATGCCTTCGTGACCTTTTTTGAGCAGCGTTTCAATCCCTGGGCCCAGGTGGCCATTAACAACGCAAACCTGTTATTGGGCGGATGGATTTCCACCCAGTTTATCGAAGCGTTGGATGGAACGTCGTATCCTACAGTAGACCCACGGCTTGGTCTAATGATTGGTACCACGGATGAGGGTGAATTTGTGGGTGTACTCAACGGTGAGGGCCGGGGAGATGCGCCGGAGCAAGGTGCCCGATCCACCCTGGTTCCCGGGCAGTTTTATACTTCCGAATTGTCGCCGCTTTTGATCGCAACCTATGCAGAGCAAAAGTTTATCGAAGCGGAAGCCGCGTTATCCACGGATCCAGGCAGGGCTTATGCGGCTTATTTGGCCGGAATCGAAGCGCATATGGACATGCTGGAGGTGCCTCAGGCGGAGAAGGACGCCTATTTGTCCGACCCCAGCGTGGCCGTGGGTGCACAAGCTCTGACCTTGGATACCATTCTAAAGGAAAAATGGGTAGCCCTATTCTTGCATCCAGAAACCTGGAACGATGCCAGGAGATTCGATTACGGCTACAAGGACATGACCGTACCAGCAAATCTAAATGCCGATCTGAACGGGCAGTTTATCCGCAGGCTCGCCTACCCGGACAATGAAGTCAGCAGAAATGGCCAAAATGTGCCTAATGTGACCCTATTGGACCGAATCTGGTGGGACCAGTAAGTAAAAATTAAATGCATCTTTTTCCCAGGGCGAAGTTAGAAACTTCGCCCTTACTTTTTTTGCGACTCCTACTGATCGTTGCGTTCTATGAACCCCTGGAAAGAACCGCACCTTCCCTTTAGTCCGGATTTTGCATAACTAATCGTCATGAGAATTGAAACGGCAAGAAAATCAGGCTGTTTGGAGTTTGAGGCATTGCACTGCTACGGTGAAATCGAAAACCGCAGCGTAGCGACTGATTTTGAAGTAGTTTCAGTTCCTACTATCTGTGGGCCTTGGGGTAGATAGGCTTATTGGCTATTTCGGGTTTAACAAAGCCGATGAGTTTTCAATCCCGATGAATCCTGGTACACCTCAATCTATTTTTACGGTTGCAGGTTTTTCCGGTTGAAGCAATGCCCATTGAATCCAAAACCTGGTCGTTTTTCGGATGCAGGAAGAAGCAGTGTGGACGAGAACGGGGAAAAAATGCGGGCCATACCCCATTCAATCCAAGGCATAGGCTACGACGTAATCGCCTAGTGGTGTACCCAACTTGCCATGCCCACCCGCTGAAATCACCAGGTATTGTTTCCCGTTCAATTGATAGGACATAGGGGTGGATTGGCCACCTGCAGGAAGCTGGCTTTGCCAGAGTAGTTCACCGGTTTCGGTAGCAAAGGCCCGGAAAAAACCATCTACGGATGCGGCTACAAACGTCAGTCCGCTGGCCGTGGTCAAGGCACCCCCAAAATTGATGGAGCCCCAATTGACCGCGTCGGGGTAGGTTTGGGGATCGTACATAAATCCCAGCGGTACTTCCCATTTGCGTTCCCCGGAATTCATGTCGATGGCCAGTAGGGTTCCCCAGGGCGGTTTTGTCTGCATGCGCAATCCCTCCTGGCTTCTCGTAAACAAGTAATCCCTTTTCAAGACATAGGGGGTTCCCTCCTGAAGTCCGGTTTCTGCCCGCAGTAGGGCCTCGTTTTTTCCTTCCTCTTCCTTTAGTTTTTCGCGGGGGATCAGCCGGATGACGGCTACCAGTCGGTTGATATTGGTAATCAGGAGATTTCGGCCTGGATCGTAGGAAACTCCTCCCCAATGCACGCCACCGGCATTGGAGGGGGCTATCATGGAGCCTTGCAGGCTCGGAGGGGTAAACGGACCCTCGTTAAGTAAGGATGCGATTCGCCTTTCCGCAGTTTGCCGGTCGGCTTCCGTTAATCCCCAGGCATCTGCTGTACGAACCTGCTGCGGCCCTACGGGTAGGGGCAACACCGGAAAGGGCTGGGTAGGATACGCTTGTTCTCCGGGGACCTTGCTTGCGGGAACGGGCCGTTCCTCTATCGGAAACAAGGGTTTTCCGGTTTCCCGGTGCAGGAGGAAAATATGCCCCATCTTCGTTCCCACTGCCACTGCCGGAACCTCCCCACCATCCCGCTCTACCGAAATCAATGCCGGCTGGGCGGCGTTGTCATAATCCCAGAGATCGTGGTGAACGGTCTGGAAATGCCAGACCAGCTTACCGGTGCTGGCCCGGAGAGCAACTATTGAATTGGCGTACTCGTTTCTACCGACGCGTTCTCCCCCATAATAATCCGGACTGGGACTCGTGGTGGGGATAAATACCAGGTTCCGTTCGGGATCCACTGAAAGGATGGACCAGGCATTGGCGGCACCGGTCTGCGCTGCTTTTTTCCCTTTCCAGGTAGCCCTGGCCGGATCGTCGGCCCTGCGGGGTATGGGATCCCAACGCCACTTTAATTTTCCCGTCAACACATCAAAGGCCCTCACTACTCCGCGTTCGTAATCCAGCCGTTGGTTATCGCCCATGGAAGAGCCGGTGATGAGCGTATTTCCAATGATCGCCGGAGGGGAGGTGACGCTGATGGGGCCGATTCTCCTGCGCAAGTCAATGGTGCCTTTCCTTCCGAATTCGGGAATCGGTTTTCCGGTTGCGGCAGATAGTGCAATCAGACGACCGTCAATCGTTGTCAGGAAAATTCTTCGTTTCCTATCCTTTCCCAGCACATCCGGTCCCGGCCAGGTAGATACGCCCCGGGAGGTGATTTCGGAATAATCCCTATTTAAGTCGACCTTTGGGTCAAAGGTCCATTTTTCGGCACCGGTTGCTGGATCCAGGGCAATGACCCGATTGCTGGGAGTGCTTAGGTACAAAACGCCTTCCACCATCAAAGGCGTGGCTTCGAATGCGGCTTTTTCTGCGGCGTTATTTTGTTGGTAGTATGCCAATTCCCCGGTACGGTAGGTCCAGGCCACCTTCAACCGATGGAGATTTTCCGGGGTAATTTGGGAAAGTGTAGCATGCCGCCTACCGCCCGGATCACCTCCGTAGGCAGGCCAATCGGCGTCATTTCCTTGGCCAAAAAGGGTACCGGAAAGTGCGAGAAAAAGGCAGCCGAAAAAGCCACTATATTTTTTCATCGATTCGCTGTTTGATTGTTATAGGTCATAATTTGTCGCACCCGGAAGCTCGGGAGACCCCTTCCCCAGACCGATTTGGTAAATTTAAGGGCTATCCGTGCAGCCAATCGGGTGCCTTGCCTCCCCCATGTCCGGTTCGGGCCGGTGTCGTTTCAGTTGGTCAGGCATTGGCTGCAATAGTTGAAGGAAAAGTAATCATTTTATCCGATTGAAAGCAATGATCAAAAGGCTTTTTCATGCCCGGGCACATCCATTTACTGAAGAGGTTTTACCGCAGGATCAAGGCCAGCGGGCCTGGCTAGGGTCTGCTCGCCACTTCTGCCGGGATAGGGCTGCCATTTCCCTCCGTAGGCTTGCCGGGATCAAGAAGTGCAATCGGTTTAAAATAATGGATGAGACTCAAAATTCGCCTTTTTTTTTCCTAAAAAACGGCCAATTCCTCGATATTTTTTTTAGCTTTTTATTTTTTATTGGCAAGGCAGGGTTAAATTTAACCCATGAAGCACATTTACTGGCTATTACTCCTCCTAATCAGTTCCTGCACGGTACAAAAAGTTAAAAAATCCGTCTACGATTCCGAGGTCTTTGAAAGAGGACACATGGGATTCATGTTGTATGACCCGGTTAAGGAAAAGACGCTGGTCAGTCTGAACGAGAAAAAGTATTTTATTCCCGCTTCCAATACCAAGATTTTTACCTTTTATACCAGCTACAAAGTATTGGGGGACGATCGGGTAAATGGACTGAACTACCTGGAAAAAGGAGATTCCCTGGTGTTTTGGGGAACAGGGGATCCATCCCTGTTGCATCCGGATTTTCAGGATAGCACCGTCATCCGATTTTTGAAGGAACGGCCGGAAGACCTGTACCTGGTAGATAATTTTGCGCAGGTACCCCGGTACGGTCGCGGGTGGACCTGGAATTGGTACCCGTACTACTTTGCTGCCGAGCGATCGGCCATGCCTGTCTACGGGAATGTAATCCGGTATTCCAAAGTCGCCGCTTCGCCTATCGCCACCGTCTATCCTAAGAGTGCCTTTTTACCCCTGAGTAAGGAGATGGGTGAAATGCCAGACAGGTACACCATTCGCAGGGACTTCGAACGAAACCTGTTTTATTATGCATTGAACCCGGAGGCGGGAGAACTGGCTTTTGAAACCGACAAACCCATCATTACCTCTCCCAACCTGACCAAAAATTTGCTTCAGGAAGCCGTTGGCCGGAAAATCAACCTGATCGAAGATCTGGGGTATACCAGCACGCCCCATCAAACGCTGCAAACGGCAAAAGCGGATTCGATCTACGCTCAGATGATGAAAATCAGTGATAATTTTCTGGCAGAACAACTCATGGTACTGGTGGCAGACGCGCTCTTTGACTCCCTGGATATGGCCGCAGCCATCACCTATGCCACCGACAGTTTGTTGAAAGACCTTCCGGACGAACCGCAGTGGGTGGATGGATCGGGATTGTCTCCACAAAACATGTTTACCCCACGATCGGTCATCAAATTGCTCGACAAAATCCAACAGGAGGTACCCATGGAAAAGATCAAGGCGTATTTTCCCGCCGGAGGTGAGTCCGGGACGATCCGAAACTGGTATCCCGCAGACCCGGGAGACCCCCCCTATATATATGCAAAAACCGGCACGCTGAGCATGAGCGCGGCGTTGAGTGGATACCTGTTTACCAAAAGCGGTAAAACCCTGCTCTTCAGCACGTTTTTTAACAATTATACCGGGAGTTCCAGTGTTCAGAAGACCGAACTTCAGAAGGTACTTTATTTTATCCACGCGAATTATTGACCCCGACCCCTGTATGCCCCTTTTCAAAGCACTTTTCGGATTATTACTGGTCCTTGTTGCGCTGTTACCACCCTGTTTATCGTTTGCTCAGGGTTTTAGTACGCTTTCTGTTTCCCGGTTTTCCTTTCCTTCCGAACTCACCGCTCATGCTGCCAGCGGCCACATTGCCTGGGCCATGGACGAGCAAGGCAAACGAAACGTATACCTTGCCGAAGCGCCCGATTATGCCGTCCGAAGGTTGACTCACTTTCAGGAAGACGATGGCCAGGAAATCAGCAGTTTGCAGTTCAGCAAAGATGGGGAGTACCTGGTGTTTGTACGGGGTGGAGACCACGGTGGAGGCAATGCTTCGCGACCGGTAAACACCCAAAACATGCCGAAAATGAGTAGCGTGGATATTTGGACAATATCCCTTGCATCCGGGAAAGCCAGTCCCTTGACCAGCGGGGATTATCCCGTATGGGGCAGCGGACATAATTTGGCTTTTATCAAAAACGGCGAAATCTGGCTCAAGGACCTGGCTAGCGAGGAGCCGGCAAAGGCCATTATTCAGAATAGAGGTCGGCTCGGTGATCTCCGTTTCTCTCCAGATGGCAGTCAATTGGCTTTTGTGGCCAACCGGGGGACGCATGCCCTGATCGGGGTGCACCGGGACGAATCCACCCCGGTGAATTGGCTTGCCCCCTCCTTTCAACGCGATCAGTCGCCCCGATGGTCACCGGATGGACAGTCCATCGCTTTTGTACGGACCCTGGGGGGTTCGGGAGCGGCCTTGCCGCTGTTGGAAAAGCGTCATGTGCCCTGGGAGATTTGGACAGCCGATGTACGGTCCGGGAAAGCGGTCCGACAGTGGAAGGCTCCGGAAACCCTGGCTGGTTCGGTGCCCACCACGCACGGTGGATTTAACCTGCATTGGCCGATGCGGGAGCAATTGGTATACCTTTCTTACGAAGACGGATGGCCGCACCTGTATTCGCTCGATCTGCGGAGCCAGGAAGCGACCCTACTCAGTCCGGGAGAGTTTATGGTGGAGCAGCTCAGCCTGCATCCGGATGGAAAAAGCCTGGTTTTTGCCGCCAATGGGGGCGACCTGCCGGATGATCTGGATAGGCGCCATGTGGCTACGGTTGATTTGACGAGCGGAACATTTACCTGGAAAACCTCCGGACAGGGTATTGAAGCTTATCCGATCTTTACCGGTCGCGAGGACGAAATCGCCTTTTTCTCAGCCACGCCGAAGCGTCCCTTGCTTCCGGCCGTTTTACGGGAGGGGGAGGTCCGTTTGTTGGGTGAAAATCTCATTCCAGCCGATTTTCCTACGGAAGCGTTGGTAGCTCCCAGGCACGTGTCGTTTATCGCCGCCGACGGTACCCGGGTGTACGGGCAATTGTTTGAACCGGCTGGCGGTCCGGCGAAAAAGGCAGCCGTAGTCTTTGTTCACGGCGGACCGCAGCGGCAGATGCTATTGGGCTGGAGTTACATGGATTATTATTCCAATACCTACGCCATTAATCAAAAGCTGGCCGAAATGGGCTTTGTGGTGCTGTCGGTGAATTACCGGCTGGGTATAGGATACGGATACGACTTCCATCGACCTGCCGGCACCTATTACCAGGGGGCAGCCGAATACCAGGACATCAAGGCTGCTGGGGAATTCCTGGCCGGCATGGAGCAGGTGGATGCGGAGCGCATCGGAATTTATGGAGGATCTTATGGGGGTTACCTGACGGCCATGGCATTGGCCCGGGACTCCGATCTGTTCAAAGTAGGCGTTGACATCAGTGGTGTGCACGACATGGACCACCGGTACGCACTCCCCGAGGGCATCGAAGTGGCACCGGACTATGCAGAAGCCAAACAAATCGCCTGGGAATCCTCTCCCATGGCCGACTTAGATCAATGGACCTCCCCTGTCTTGTTCATTCATTCGGACGATGACCGTAACGTGGGATTTTATCACAGCGCCGATCTGGTCCGGCGTTTTGACGAGTTGGGAAAACCCTACGACTATCTGGTCATTCCGGGAGATACGCACCATTGGATGCAGTTTTCGAATCGGGTACGGGTTAACGAAGCCACCGTGGCGTATTTGGGAAGGCACCTGCTTCAAAAATAAAGAAAACGAAGCAGCTCCATGGGAAGGTAAAACAGGTCTTCACAAGGGCCTATTCCAGCAGGAGCCGGTTCGATTTGCGTTCCAGCAAGAGGGTCGAAGGAGCGCTTTTCGTTTCAATCTCCTTCCCACCCGGTAGCACTTTGGTACCGGCAGTTTTGCTATGAATCATGATCCAGTCGTGGTTTCCATACGCAATATCTCCGTTGTCTGTATAGATGCTTACCCCCGCTTTTTTCCAGATTTGGCGAAACACTTCCGGGTTCACAATGGGAACTCCGCTGTACCAGGCCGTATGGGTTGCCTGCTCCTTCCTGCCAATTGCGGGCAAATTCAGGCCCTGATAGGTACCCAGTTGGGTCATCTCGGGATCCTCCGGGTAAAAGACGGGATCATAGGCTGCCGTAGCCTCCATGGGGTCCAGGGTTGTCCAGGTATCTCCAAAAATAATTTTCAGGGCTTCACCGTAGTGGGTTGTCTTTAGGTTGATTCCAGTCAATTCCGAAACAAACCTGGATTGAAAGTCATTTCCGTCCAGGTATCCCGGTGCGTACATCCAAACCAGATGCCGACCTTCGGCCGCTACTTTGTTTTTTATCAGTGCTCTGCTGCCTGCGTCCATTACAAACGTGTTGAAGAAAACCACCGCTTTATAAGAGGATAAGTCTGCTTTGTCCAAATCCGCAAGGTGTATGGCATCAAAAAGGGCTCCCGAATAAAACAAGGCAAGGCTGCTGTAATTGATCAATTGGGGGGTAATGGGGCAGGGTTGCTGCCGGGTGCTTCTCGTGTATTTGATACTTTCCGTGTCGAACACGGCAAGTACCTCTGCCCCGGACTCGTATTCCTGGTGGAGCAGGGTGTCGGCAATGGCCTTTAAGGCACCAATGGTCTCCATGTACCGCGGATGATCCCAGTAACCGTTGGTACCCGCCTGGTCGTTTCGCTGGTTGTTTGGGTGGAGGTGCATACTGGCCGGGCCAAAATCGTAGAACCACAGGCCCTGTCCCTTCAGCAATGGGTACAACACGTTGCGGCGAATCATGGATACATTGGCCGTCAGGGCTTGTTCGTAGGCTTCCCGGTTTTCGGTCAATCCCTGATAGGGCCAGACCCTTCTGGGTTGTTGATCGTATTCGTCCAGCCATAGTTTTCCATTCAGTAGGAGAGAATGGTTGAGGGTTCTGGACCGGTAGGGCTCCCCGGGCTGGTAGCCACTATCCGGATAGTAGGATTGGGGTCCACTCAGGTAGTCGATCTGATCCGAGGCCAGGACCTTCTGAAGTGCCAGGTGTCCCCCGGCGGCCTCCCGGCCAAATACGGAAAAGTAGTACCCGTAAAAGGCTCCGGTGAGGATGGGCCGAGGCCAGTTTTCCTTGACGGTTGAACAAAAATCGATGATCAAATCCGCTACCAGTTCGTGCTGGCAGCTGTAATAATCGATTACATTTCTTTCGGCCTGCGGATCACGAAAGATACCGGCAGATGTATGGCTGCGTTCCTCGGTATCGGGTATGCTTGCGCTAGCAAAAGAAGCGGTACTGTCCGCCCATGCCCGCTGCAGGGCGGTCTGACTACCGTATTTCTTTTGCAGCCATTCGCGGAAATGGGCTTCCATGGCAGAACTAAAATCGGCTTCGTTGCGCATGAAGCCCCATTGATGCCACTCTCCATAGACACCGTTTGCCAGGTGCATCCCGATGAGTCGATCTCCCTGTGGAGTTTTTGAAAAGGATTGGCAAAAGGCAGCCAATTTTTCCCTGGCCTCGGATTGCCAGCGTTTGGAGGCAAAACTGGCCCGAATCGGAATTCGGGCATCTGCTTCCACCAGGCGGCTAAAGCCTAGTTGTTCATCCGGCATGGGTTCTACGCCATCGTATCGGGTCATCTCTTCCGGATGTAGTTCCATCCACCACTTAGGCGCATTGAGGTGGAATCGAAAAACCACCCCGGCATCGGGGCAAACTTCCAGGACACCGTCTACCTGTTTTTTGGCCAGGGAGAGATCCAGGCTTCCGTCCGCTTGCCAGAACTGCTCCAAAAACAAATCCAGTTGGTACAGCCGTATGCCCTGTTCGCAAAATTGCCGGATATTGTGCTGGGGGATTTCCTCCCAGGACCAGCGGCCGCCAGGGACATCGGTTAATCCGTATTGAACCGGCGCTACCGGCGTTCCGTTCAGGAAGATGGTGGGCTTTCCTTTGTAGGGACCTACTACCGCTGCGGAATAAGCTGCGCCATCTTTCTGGTATTCGGATTGGCAGCCAAAAGCCCATCCGAACAGGGCCATTAAAAGCAAATTCCTCCCAAGAGTACCACACAATAGGCTTACATGCATCGCGATCAATTTATTTTGACTAGCTTTTCTAAAACACTTTTGTGAACGGATAGAAAATTCTCCGTACCGGAATGATTGACAAAGTAAGGGACCGGTCGCTCATTCGCTATCACTTGCTTGTATACCTTCCTTGCCGCAGTTCGAACCGAAGGGCTTTGCTGAATCATCAGGACTCAAACCTCCTCATCCGCTTCCAGTTTCGGTTTTAGATCCTTCGAATTTACTCGGTTTCTGGTACGAGTACCCGGGTCTTTTCTTGTACGCATGGTCGCTTGCGTGTTTCAGACCTATGTCATTTTAAGCGTCGGTCAGCAGCGCGGTCTTTTCATCGGTTTAGATTCACTGGATAAGTTACTCAATAGCGGCTATATTTTTAATCATCCCTCCAAAGATAAATCCATGAAAAGGCAGCACGGAATACCAATACAGCCTGCCCAACAAGCCCAAGGGTCGAAAGGTAGCTGTTTGAATCAACACCTTGTCTTCAATCTTGAATTCCAGCCAGGCCTCTCCGGGTAATTTCATTTCTGCGTACAGCAGGAGCCGCTTTTCCTCCTTGTCGGCAATGAGCACCCGCCAGAAATCCAGGGTCTCGCCTGCGGAAATTTCCGTCTCACTTTTTCTTCCGCGGCGCATGCCGACACCGCCTACCAACTGATCCAAAAAGCCCCGCATTTCCCAAAGCCAGTTGCCGTAATACCAGCCGGTTTTTCCACCAATTTTCCAGACGGCCTGTAGTACCGCTTCCGGGTGGCTTATTTCTTGCCTACGTACTTCCACAAAGCAGCCGTTTACCGGTACTTCCATGTATTGGGTGAGCCCTTTTTGGAGCAGGTCACTGGTCTGCGCATCCTTCCAGCTGGACAAGACCTGGTTTTGTTCGATCTTATCGAATGCCATTCGTATGGCATCATCGTAGCCGATAGGGGTAATACCCAGTGTGGACGCCAGGTTATTCGGTGAACAAATCACCTCAATTTTCATGCTGTTGACCAGGTTCTGGGCCAGGGCGTAGGAGGTGGAGGTGACAAAATACAGCCAATAGGAGGAGATTTTTGGTGTCATGACCGGCACGATCCCAATCCTTCGGGTCAACCCTCTTATTTTTGCAAAACGCAGCAGCATTTCCTTGTAATTGAGAATGTCGGGTCCGCCAATATCGAAACTTTGGTTATAGGTTTCTTCTTTCAAGATGACCCCATTTAGAAATTCGATCACGTTTCGGATGGCTATCGGCTGACACTTGGTTTTTAGCCATTGTGGAGCAATCATGACCGGTAGTTTTTCTACCAGGTCCCGGATGATTTCGAAGGAGGCGCTGCCGGAGCCGACAATGATCCCTGCTTTGAGGGTAGTTAGGGCAAAGCGAGCGTTGGATAAGATGTGTTCGACGTTCTTACGAGAGGAGAGGTGTTTGGACAATTCCGCATCGTTGACAATACCGCTCAGGTAGATAACCTGCCTGGCCCCGGTCTTTTCCAGGCGGTCCCGGAAATTGTTGGCGCAGGTAGCCTCCATTTCTTCAAATTTCCCACTTTGGGTAGACATGGAGTGAATGAGGTAGTAGGCCAGGTCAATATCTTCAGGGATATTTTGCAGGCTGTTTGTATCCAGAAAATCGACTTCAATCACACGAAGGTTTTCCGGAGCAAAACGGTGGCTATTGAAGCGGTTTTTGTCCCGGACACAACAGATTACCTGGTGTCCTTCCTGTAAAAGTACTGGCAATAAGCGCTGGGCAATGTATCCGGTCGCTCCTGTAAGTAGTATTTTCAATGTGGTGGTATTAATTGGTTTTTGGGAGCCAAACCAGGGCATTTTTTGAAGTTCCGATTGTACCTGCACCGCTCGGTCCCAAGTACCGTCTGGATGGCTTTTCGGATCCCCTGCCTGCGCCCGTTTTTCCTTAATGTACGAATTCTTTCCGGCATTCCAGCGTTGTAAACGAAAGTACTGCCTGAACCGCCGGTTAATGTTTTATGCCGTGGGCAGTAACTCAAAGTGCAGCTCGGGTAAAATAATCAGCGTCTCGTCTTTCATGCCTTCCTTTTGCCAGTAAACCTGATGGTTGACCCTTGCGGCTTTCAGTTGGTATCCTTTCTTTGCCAGGTGCTCCAATTGTTTGAGAAACTGTTTCGAAAAGGTCAGCACGGGTTTTCCATCTTCTGTCACACAACGCTGCCCATCCACCTTGAGTGAGGCACCGCTTTGTAGGTTTTCCAGCAAGCCTTGTCGGCGCATAAAAAAGTCCAACCAAACGTCTTTGAAGGACAATTGCATGGCCAACACTGTGGGAGCTGTGTAGACCCGGTGGTCTGTTTTTCGTTCCACGCCTTCCGCGGCAATGGTGTCCAAAAATGGCCGGTTGAGGTGAATGCTGAGGAAATTTTTGGCACGTGTCAGCGCTACGTATAACAGCCGCTTCTCGGCGTCCGTTTTGGGCGTAAAATTGGGCAGCAGGACATACACATTGTCAAATTCCTTTCCCTTCGCTTTGTGAATGGTGGAAACCAGCACCGTATCGCCGTAATCCGCATAAAAGTCTTCCAACTTGGATTCCCGGACAAAGACCAATAAGTCCGACAGGTATTTTTTTACAGGGTGACTTCGTTCAAAATCTGTCAACAATTGGCTGATAGGAATAAACCTGGAACTTGATCGGAATTTTACCTCCCATCTCCGTCGGGCCTCGGCCCAAGTTTGGTCATCGATTAGAACGACGGCTTCACCTCCATACAGCAGGCTCAAAAAAGACCGGATCTCGTACAATTGGAGCAGGTTGAATCCCTCGTTGCTTTGGATCAGCCGGCAGGGGAACCCGTTTTTGGTGAGTAAGCCGGCGACCTGAAGGGATTCTTCATTGGTCCGGGTCAACACACAGGTACTGCCCGATAGTCCGGCCTGTATGATGCGTTGCACCAGTGGTATCACCAGTTGGTCGCTGTGGTACCGAACCAGTTCGATTTTTCCAGCCTCGGTCTGCGTGGCGAGGATGGGGGTTTGTTTCAGACGGGTTTTGATGGTACCTGCGAATCCGTTCGCAAATGCGACCAGGTTGGGTCTGCTTCGGTAGTTTTCGACCAGTTCGTATTGAACTGCCTTTTTATTGCTGATAAATTGCTCCAGGTATTTTCCACTTGCGCCTCTGAATTCGAAGATGTTCTGGTCATCGTCTCCCACGGCTATCACGCGCATTTCCTCGTTTTCTTCCATAAGGGCCTGAATCAACGCAAATTCATCCCCGTCCATATCCTGTGCCTCGTCGATTACCAATACGGCTTTGCTAATCCAGCTTGGCTCCACCTCTCCGTTTCTGATTTTTTGGACGGTCATGGGAAGTATCTGCTCGGATTTTTCCAGGTTGCCCACTTTTCCCAGCAGGTCGAAGCAATACGAATGAAAGGTTTTGATGGCGATGTAACCGGCAGCATTGCCCAGCAGGCCAAAGAGGCGTTTTTTGAACTCGGTGGCGGCCGCTCTGGAGAATGTCAACATCAGTAGCTGCTCGTACTTAATGTCCTCCATCAGTACCAGGGACGCTAATTTGTGTACCAGAACTCGCGTTTTTCCGCTTCCAGGTCCGGCCGTAACTGCCAGATACTGGTTTTTATGATCGTTTATGATGCGCAATTGGGTTGGGGAAAGTTCGCCAAAAAGCTGCCTGAATTTTACCGGGGTGATGTTTCGTTTGATTTCATTTTGCCGGCTTCCTTTGAAATACTTTTGCAGGAAGGCTGCATAATTTAGGTGAAAATAATCTTCCACAAACTGTAGCGCATCTTTGTAATCGCTGATCATCCGATTGGCATACTCGCCGACAATGTGGATTTGCTGGACTTTGTTTTCGTAGAAGTGTTGAAGTTTCTGGTAATCTTCCACTTTGTATCGCCGTTTATTGTCCTGCTCCAGCCGCTCGATGTTGAGACGGTTATACACCACCAAAAAACCACCTTCGATCTTTATGGCTTCGATACGCGACAAAAAAAAGAGGGCATCCTCCACTTCCTGACTGCTCGCTTCCTGACGGAATAGGGCGGGGGCTGTTTCGAATTGCGTTTTCAATTCTTGCACAGAAAAGTCCACGAGGGTTTCCTGTGCCTGAATTGACGCGGTATCCCTGACCTGGCTGGTTTTGTCAAACAGGTAGCCGATGATAAACCTGCTTAATTCATGCCGCAGTTCCAATTTGCTTTTCAACGCCTCCCTGTGCTGCATACAAACCACCGCCAGGTGATTTTTTGAGGTATAGTGTTGCTTTTTCTTGATCCAATTTTTGATTGCCCAGAAATTAAAGATGGTTTTGATCTTTTGCGGAGAGGCATCGGTACAGCCCGAGTTTTCGGCTTCTTCATTCAATGCTTTGAGGTGAACGGTTCGTTCGGTTTCCCCGATTGCTGTCAGTAGGAAGTTTTCCAGTTTCCCGTAGGATTCCAGGATTTCGAGCGACCGGGTTTTGTTTGCTCCTTTTTTGAGATAGGCTTTGAGGTCTTTGGCATCGGCCAGAATGTTTTCCTCCCGTAATAAGTTGATGATGTTGATGACTTCTTCCCGAACCATGCCCAGGTGGTCGGAGATGTAGTCGATTCTGGATTCGCCGACTTCATCCGATGCCTCGCTTCTGGTTTTGCTGGAAAATAGCTTTTTTATGATGCGCACACCACCCTCTTTTTCCTTTTCGAGAAATTTGTTGGAGGCATGGATTTTTTCGATGGCCTCGTTAGCGTTTTTGGAAAGGATACTGTTTGCAAAAATCCGGGGCATGTTTTGCCCTCGTTTGAGGTAACCGGCTTCTTCCAACGCTGCGATGGCCGTGGTGACCCGGGTTTCCAATTCGATGATGTTGTCATCCCAGCCCGCTTTTCGCGCGATTTCCAGCGCCGATTGGGAGGCGACGGATCGAAATCGGGTGATGTCTTTGATTGCTTTCCAAATCTGCTGTATTTCTTTTATGCTGAGTTTTGTTTGATTCAGCAGGATAAAATGCTTGCTCAAGTCGTCTTCATCAAACAGCACGTAGCAATCTGCCGTGATTTGTTCGTCTCTGCCCGCGCGCCCGGCTTCTTGAACATAGTTTTCCAGGGAATCGGATATGTCAAAATGAACGACCATTCCAACATCCTTTTTATCGACGCCCATTCCAAAGGCAGAGGTCGCTACCATGATGGAGACATCTCCCCGGATAAAGGCATCCTGGTTTTCAGTTTTTTCGTTTTTGGGCATCTTACCGTGGTACGGGCGGGCAGGAAAGCCGTCCCGATCGAGCCTATCGGCCAGTATATAGGCTTTGCGTGTCCGGGATACATAGACGATCGTAGGACACTGTTTTTCTTCGAGGAGGTCCCGCAGCGTTTGGTATTTTTCCTCTTCGCTGCGCTTGGGATATACCTTGTAATTCAGGTTGGTGCGCGAGGAAAGGGATTGGAACAAAATTAGCTCCAGGGATAGCTTTTCCCGAAAATAGGCGCGAATGTCCCGAATCACCTGTTGCCTGGCCGTGGCGGTGAAACACGAAACCGGAATGGCGTCTTCCAGTTTTTTTTTATGCTGAAGGCTTTTGATGAAATCGCCGATGTACAAATAGTCGACCCGAAAATCCTGACCCCAGGAAGAAAAACAATGGGCTTCGTCAATAACAAAACGGGCGATGGTTCGTCCCAGAAGGAGGCGTTCAATGCTTTTGGAGCGCAAGGATTCGGGCGAAATGTAGAGTAGTGATACGGAACCATCCTCCACCCGCTCAAAGGAATTGGCCCGTTCGATTGGGTCCAACAAGCCGTTGATGGTGGCGGCTGCTGTAATGCCGGATTTCTCCAGATTATCCACCTGATCTTTCATCAGCGATTGCAGGGGAGAAATCACCACCGTAAGTCCTTTGGTGCTTTCTCCCGACATGAGTGCGGGTACCTGAAAGGTAATGGATTTTCCGCCTCCGGTAGGAAAAACCGCTAAAATCGACTTGTTGTCGATGGCCGCCTGAACGGCTTTTTCCTGCAAAGCTTCCCCACCAAAGGTACGGTAGGAATCGTAGCCAAAATAGTGCTTGAGGGCCCGATGACTATCCAGCGACTGCTCGCAATACGGACAGCCCTCCAAGCATGGTTTGCCTCTGAGCAAAAAAAGTAGCCGTTGAACGTCTGGATAATTTTTGTGCACCCAGGGAGGTGTAATGGAGAATTTGTCCGCAGCACCGATCAAAGCCAGGCAATAGGCCAGTTCGACTGGCTGCTCGGAGATGAGCTGCGATAGCTGACAGTTTTCACAGATTTTGGAAGCGTATACCTGCCGAATTAAATTTTCGGCGCTGTTTGGTTTGCTTTCGTACGAGATATACCTGAAAAAGGCCGAAAAATAGCGTTGCTTTCCCAACAGCAAAACATACAGCGCCTGCATTTCGGGATCTAGTTTCTGGAAGGCGGCCACTTCGTCGAAAAAAAGATCCTTCGCCTTGCGGGCATCGTTTAAGGGGTTGTTCAGCTCATCTGTCTGCAGTTTATCGTCTTTGAGCAAGGCATGGTAGGGCCGGGATGGAAATAGCAGCGGAGAAAAGTAGAGGGTATCGATCACCCGATCGTCGCTTAGCCAGGAGAGGTGTCCCGCTTTTTTGAAAAAGGCGATGTCGTGGTTAAAAATATTGTGGCCACAGATAAACCGTGAATTTTCGATAAAGGACAAAAAGCCGCTAATCGAGCGGTCCCGGTAGAACGTTCCTTTGTCAGAAACTGCGGCCATGTCAAAAATGGTATGGCTCACAGGGTCGATCTCGGCATCTATAAAAGTGATGGTTTCCATGCGCGATTGGTCAGAAAAAACGGACGATGGGGTGGAGAGAATGACCTATTCACCCAACTAGCTAACCGATTTTTTCCAAGTTTAAAAAAATCGTTTAAAAAATATGCGTTTTACATGGAATTTCGTCCCAGGTACTGACAAACTTACGTACAAAAAGGGGGATAACCGCTCCCTTTTTTTAAATCGGGGTTTTGTCCTCAAGCCTATCTGGACAATCTATTTCATGGCAGCTATTGGAAGGTCCAGCGCTTTTTCCGGAGGTATTCGGGACATCCCGAAAACCCAATTACGGTCGCATTCCCCGGTAAAAATCCCGCATCACCTGTATCATTTCCGGATTTTCCAGGAGGGACTGTTCGGAAAATAGCATGATGCCGGATGCGGGGGCGCTGGACCCTTGTTGCAGGGCTTTTCCAAACTCCTCTGGGCTTACCTCGCCAGGTTTGTCGTGTGCTTGCACAATGGGCCAGACCAGCGGACCGGCGGAGGGGATGGTCTGCCCCAGCCATTTTAGGTAGTCTCCCGACCAGCTTACGGGTCGGGCCAGCATCCGGTGGAAAAGCATGGGGGCGAGTACATCCACCCGATTGGCCAATGCCGGTACGTGTATGCCCAGGTTTTTGTACAAGGCCCCGCCGTGGTCTTCCGGGAACCAGGCGCAATAAAAGACCCCTAAAAGTGCCTTGGGCTGCTCCTCTCGTAGGATCTTCCCTAAATCGTCTACCCATTGATTCAATACCTCATTTCTCCATTCCCTCCAGACAGTCTCCTGGTTTTCGAGGACCCATTGTGCCCTGCCTGCGGTGCCTTCGGTTGGAATGTGTAGGGCTTTTGCTGCTTCAAAGAGGCCGGTACACCGATCGCAAAAGCAGGTTTCCGGAAGTATCGGTTGGTCCGTTTCAAATTGAGCATGCCAATGTAGGTAGTCTAAGAACACACCATCAACCGAATAGTCACGTAGCGTCTCTCGGAGTTGTTCGACGCGGAAGGATTTGAACTCGGAATCGGTCGGGCATACCCCCATAAACCAATCTGCCGGAGCTGCCCGTTCACCCGCTGCATTGATAGGCCAGGCCTCCGGATGGGTTTCGATGTAGCCTTTCCCATTCAGGGTGGGGAACTCTACGAACACCTTGCAGCCTTGAGCTTTGGCTGTAGCATGGAATTCTGGATTCAGGGAGGCTCTTCTGACGAAAACGGCATTTACCCCCAGTTCGTCCAGTTGATAGCCGGCGGTAAGCATTCTTTCCGGATTGCCATAAATCCCTTTGACAAACGCACGCTCGCCGAAGGTTTGAGAAATAACGGCAAAGGGAAACAGCAGTAGGAAAAGCGTCAAAAAGACAACATTTTTTATCGGGGATATCTTCATTGGGTTGGGTGTGTACTGGTTTCTGTGGCTACTCAATTATTTGCGCAAGCTTTTCCTCAAAAATCGTGAGGTCCGCCTGGTCAAAGAGCACCATTCGTATTGTTCGGATGGTTTGTAAGGAAGGAATGCTGGATTTGATGGTACGCAACGCTATTTTGGCTGCTTTTTCTTTCGGGAATCCGAAGATGCCGGTGGAGATGGCCGGGAAGGCGATTGACTTTACCCGTTGTTTATCTGCCAGTAACAGGGCATTGCGGTAGCAGTTTGCGAGCAAGGTATCGGAAGGCTCGTCCTGCCCATAAACCGGTCCCAGACAGTGGATCACATAAGAATTGGGAAGTCGAAAAGCAGGCGAAATGACGGCTTCTCCCGGACGGATGGGTGCCAGGGGGCGACAGGCTTCAGCCAGGTCGGGTCCGGCAGCTCGATGGATGGCACCGGCCACACCTCCCCCTGATTCCAATTGAGCGTTGGCGGCGTTGACGATGATGTCAGCATCGGCTTGTTGCGTGATGTCCCCCACCACGAGTTCAATCTGGGCCTGCGGTGGTTTTATTTCGTTCATTCCTGAATGTAATCTTTTTGTAAAGGATTACCAAAACCAGTCACTGAAAGGGTTTACGGGTTTTCCAGACAAGTATTCTGGTTCGATCGGATTGCTTTTTGCCTTCGAATCCGTTCAAAACACATCGGTAGCTGTTTATTGGCAAGCGCTATTTTTGCAATAAGTGGCCAATGATCGGCGATAAAGACTCCTGCCCGGATACGATGGCTAATCTCGTAGGAATTCACGATGAATTTTTTGTTGACAAAGATGTAGTCTACCGTAGGTGGAGGCCTGAGTTACCAGTCTTCCTGAAACGCACTTTCCTCTGTATTCCCGCCCGGGAAGTAAACGGTCTCAGGAGCAAGGCGCAGCCTGTTGGTGCGGTGGTAAGGACAGGCATCATGGGCATCAACATACGCAGTTCGTATAAAATGAATGCGGGACAACGCAGTGAAGAATCGTTTAGCAGCTGGACTTATTCGCTCCACCACACGGGACTCTTGCATAATTTTTCCTTTTTTTTACATCTGGGTTGGTTTTCCGTACTCGCCGCATGGCGTCATGCAGGCCAGCAGTTCGGGTACGGGCACAGTAGCAATTCCGGATGTGATATCGGACATGGCATAGGGTATCACCAGTACGTTTTTGTGGATCAAGGCTCCGCAGGAATACACCACGTTGGGTACGTAGCCTTCCCGCTCTTCTTCGTTGGGGGTAAGTAGCGGTTCTTCGAGACGGGCGATTATTTTCGTCGGATCGTTCAGGTCAAGCAACATGGCCCCGATGAAGTATTGCCGCATGGCGCCGACCCCGTGGGTAAGCACCAGCCAGCCTTCGTTAATCTCGATCGGGGAGCCACAGTTTCCAACCTGAAAAAACTCCCAGGGCAATTCGGGCTCCTGAAGAAGGATGGCCTCATCCCAAAAATGCAAGTGATCCGAAAACATGATGTAATTATTTTCTCCGTCCACACGGGACAACATGGCGTATTTCCCGTGTATTTTCCGAGGAAACAGCGCCATGCCTTTGTTTTGGACGGCTTTGCCATTCAGCGTAATGATGTCAAAATTGATAAAATCCTTCGTTTCCAGTAATTGGGGCAGAATGCATACGCCGTTGTAGGCGGTATAGGTAGCGTAATAGGTAAAGGAATCAGTGTCCGTATAAAATTTTACAAATCGGGCGTCTTCGATTCCGCGGCTTTCGTTTGCAGACAAGGGAAAAATGACGTGTTCGGAAATGTCGTGTTTCTCCTCAAATTTGATAAAGTAGTTTGAATCGGCCAGCCAGGCGATATTTTTAACGGCTTCCGTATCGAAAGCGCGTTCGGTATTTAGTTGTACCGCGTTAATCCTGTTTTTTAGTTCGTCAAAGCTAAATAAATTGTCCAACCCTTCGAAAATTCGGACGCTGGTTTCGTTCCAGGCATGCATGTTTTCAAGCTTAAGTTGAAATAAATGACGGTCATACGACTGATCGTGCCTGATTCGGGGCGAATCTACAAATTCGCTTACCGGGTTAATCAAGAAGGTGCAGTCGGCTTTAATCGTACCGCTGCGAAAGACGATCGAGGAGATGTGGCCCTCTCCGGTGGCTCTCAAACTCATGATAAACCGAATACTTCCCTCCGGTAGACCCTCCTGATTCGGATGTGGCACGATGGATGGATTGAAAAGGGCGGCGGACTCAATGGAATATTCCATGGTAAAAAAAGCACCAATCAGTAATTGCCGTGTATGGCTTAGGCTGAAGTCTTCATCCAGGTTGTGGGCTACCTTACCGAAATTTCGGGTATAAATCGCCTCGATGTTTTTATGCCGACCGATAAAATGCCGATTGATGTGAAAAAGAAGTTCCTCAGCTTTCGCTTCGGTCAGCTTTTGTACGCGGTCGATTATTTTGGTTATTCGGTGGATCTCCGGAATGTGTGCCCGGGTAATCACCCGGGAGGTATTTCTGACGATTTTGATTCGTGTGCGTTTTACCATTGGTTTATTAAAAGAGCGGTCGTACATGTCCGGGTTTTTCTCGTTTTGTAGGCAATTTTGCCTGAATAGGTGGTTTCTGGGGCTAGGTGGTTACTAGCTGTTCGTACACTTGAAGGTATTGATCCGTCATTTTTTCCTTGCTGAATGTAGCGTTTGCCCAATCCCGGCAATTTTTTCTTTCGATGGAGGGAAGGGCGTTGACAGCGGTCACGGCTTCTTCGATCGTATCGACCAGAAAGCCTGTTTTTCCGTCCAGGATAAGTTCCGGCATGGAACCCAGGTTAAACGCAATGACGGGAGTACCGCAAAACATGGCTTCTGCCACACTCAACCCAAAGGGTTCTCGAAAGGAAATCGGGTGTAACAGTGCACAGGCACCCCCCATCAAGCGATCCCTATCCACTGGTCCCGAATTGCCGACAAAAACGATATCTTCGTCATTGAGGAACGGAAGTACCCGTTCGTCGAAATAGGCCTGGTCCTGGATTAGGCCCGAAATGATTAATTTTCTACCGGATTTTTTTGCAATTTGTATGGCCTCGTAGGTGCCCTTATCGGGGTGTATTCTTCCAAAAAACAACAGGTAATCTTCTGGCTCGGGTCGAAAGGTGAATTCACTGGCATTGATTCCGTTATACACGGTCTGCAGGTAATCCAGGTCCGGATGGCGGTCGGAGTTGCTTATTGACACGTAATGCGTGGAGGCGTTGTATTTTTTATAGACAGGTATGATCCGCTGGGAGGAAAAGCCGTGAATCGTGGTCAGCATGGGTGGCCTGATCAAGCGGGAATAGCTCAGTGGAAGGAAATCGAAATGGTTATGAATCAGGTCAAAATCATCTGCTTGTTCCATTAAATGGCTGATATGGAGGCATTCCCAGACTTTCGGGTCATTATCTGGGTTTTCGGCGTAGCCGGTTTGGCTGACATAGGCCAATTTTCCCTGCGTAATGGAATTTCCGGTGGCGAATAGCGTGACGTCGATGTTTTTTTCAAGCAGTCCTTCGGTTAGGTTGGAAGCCACCTGTTCCCAGGGACCATAGGTCAGCGGTGGGGTTCTCCAGGCAATGGGTGAAAGAACGGCGATTTTCATAGGAATTAACGCAAAAGATGAATTAGGCAGAATACGCGGTAGCTGGCGGGATTTTTCTGCCTATCGACCCTGCCCGGTGGTTTTTACCAATTGCTTTTCTTCAAATTCTTCAAAGGCCTGCAACACGATCAAATAGGAAATCAGGTATGCCAGGGAGCTTTCGGCCCCCTGGTTTCGGTTGATTCCATTGCTTTCGAAGCCATCGCAACAACCTTTGGTTTCGAAGTCGAATAGACTCATTCGTAAATCGTTCTCGCCGAGAAACCACATAAAACAGGAAAAGAGCTTTGATAGGTATTCCTTGTCTTTGGTAAGGTGAAAGGCCTGCTGATACATCAGAATCATGGCCAGTGCATCAATGGGTTGCTGGGCAAACTGAGACCGCTCGCCCTCTTTTTGATACCAATTTTCGTTACCGATAATGGATAGGTAACCGTCATGGAGGGTTGTTTTTGTTAGAAAACCCATGCTTTCCAGGGCCACTGCCCGGATTCGTTCCTCCGGAAGTATTTCGGCTGCATGCAGTAGCGCAAGGGGTAAAATTCCATTGTCATAGGCCAGCAATGGCTCAAACCATTTCCAATCTTCCGTTCTGTTTGCCCCGTAGTGATTGACCAGTTTGTGTGCCAGGTTTCTTAGGGTTTCTACCATGGACTCGTCGGAAGGGTTGGATGTAAGGTAGTAACTAATTCCCAACATGGTATTGGCGATGCCCCGGATGGATTGAATTTTTTCGAAGTTTGGCAAAGCGTCGAAAAACACGAGCTTTCCAGTCTGGTAGTACGCATCATTTGGGGCGTTGCCCAGGAGGTATCCCAGTGCCCAGATGGTGCGTCCAAAGGAATCCTCGGATCCCACCTCGTCCAAAAATTGCCTGCTGAAACTAAGAAAATTACGGAAGGTGCCGTCTTCATTCTGCATAAAATGGATGTAGCTCAGGTAGATGGGGGCGAGGCTTAGGGCTATTTTATTTTTTGTCTGCTGATAGTCCATCAATACCATTAGTAGTGCACGGGCATTGTCATCCAGGCAATAGCCTTCTTTGAGATTGGGAATTCCAAATTTTGCGTGCTGAATAATGCCCGTATCGTCGGTCAGGCGTCGGATATGGTCCAAGGAAAAAGGTGGAAGCATCAGCGGGTCAATCAGGGTCTCCGGCCGGGACACAACCTCCGGTTTATCCCGGCAGACAGCCCTTGCAAGCGCTACATACTTGTCGCCGGATTTGGACCAGGTGATGGTTTTTCCGTAGTCGCGTGCTTTTTTGCGGATTTTTTTTAGCGCTTGCGGGTAATCCAATAGTTCCAGCAGGATGGTGGAAAGGGCCACAGAGTCATTAAAACCAAACAATCGGCCCCGTCCCCCGTCCAGAAGCTCAGTGGCGTGCCAGTAAGGAGTGGAAATAACGGCAGACCCGACGCCAACTGCATAGGAAAGGGTACCACTGGTAATCTGCGCCTCGTTTAGGTAGGGCGTGATATAAATATCGGAAGCGGCCAGGTATCTAAATAGTTCGTTTTGATCGATAAACTCATTTAAGAAGATTACATGTTCTTGCAGGTGTAGGGTTTTTACGAGCAGGTGTAGGAAATTGCGGTATTCTTCGCCCGAGTGGTGCAACACGTTCGGATGGGTTTTTCCCAAAACCATATAGACTACATCGGGGTGTTTTTCAATCACTTTTGGCAAGGCCTTGATGACGGTTTCGATCCCCTTGTTCCTGCTGATAATGCCAAACGTGAGTAAAAATTTCTTTTTTTCGAGCTTGAAGGCCTTTTTCGACTGTTCCTGATCGAACTGAATATCGGGAACACCGTGTTCAATCAATTCGATTTTACCTGGATCTACATCGTAGATGGAATGGAGAAATTCAATGGCCTTGTGACTCATTACAACAATTTTGTACGCCATTTTGCAGATTTGCTCCAATACTGCCTTTTCGTTGTAGGAGGGTTTTTCCAGAATCGTGTGAAGTGTAACGATAAGTGGAATTTCCAACCGATGCAGCAGCGGCAAAATATACATGCCATTCTGCCCACCAAAAATACCGAACTCGTGCTCCAAAATGCACAGCTCTGCCCCGCTTAAATTGATGTATTTCACGGCTTTCAGGTAGTCGCGTTGCTGTTCCTGGCGAATGACTACTTTCACTTCCTCTGGATAGGCATATTCCAGGTCATGATCATTCATGGCTACTACGAAGCCTTCCACCGGATTTTCTGCCGGGAGGGTATCAGCTTTTTCCTTGTCCGGATCGGCGACCATGGCCCGGTAAAGGTCTTGGGTGAAAATACCAATGCCGCATTCGCGAGGGGGATAGGTGCCGATGTATACAAGTTTCATGGTTTCACCATAGCAATAATTAGGCCTCGATGGGATTTGGTAACATATAAATCGGAATCGGGGAATACGCACAAAATACCGGACGGCTCTCCCGCGGCAATAAAGAAGTAGTTGTGGCAGTCCGGTATTTCTGCTAAACGCACCCCTTTTGCAGGCTATCTGGAATATACCGCTGAAACGTAGTGCCCTCAATGGTGTCAGTTTGCCAAACCGGGATTTTTGTAACGTTGGTAAAGGACTAGGAATCCGGGGTACTAGCGATCGAGCAAAAAATCGTGTAACAGTTTACGGTAAGCCTGACTGTATTGTCCGGCTGTATCTTTTAAGCAGATTCCGAGCGAATGGCTGTTGGGTAGGACAGACTTTCTAAAGCAACAGATTTCTCGGTGGGGTGGGCGTTCCGGTCGATCGTAAATCTGGTACCGGACACTCCGGTGGAGGTCGGAATGGAGCGCTAACTCGGCAAAACGTTTCATTTCCGTGCCAGGCAAAATCAGCCAAAATGAGCCTTCCTTACCTAAGGCTCGATTGACGCCTTTCACCAAATCTGTCAACGACAATTGATCATCGTGAAGGGCCCAATTTCTTCCGGGGTCTTTCGACTTGAGGTGATTCGCAAAATAGGGGGGATTGCTTGCGATCAAGTCGTATTTTTGGTTGGAGTTTTTCGCATACACTTGAAAGGGAAGATGAAATAGTTTCATTCTTTCTTTCCATGGACTCTGCTGAATGTTTTCGGAAGCCTGGGTAAAAGCAGCTTGCTCAATTTCCACCCCATGCACTTCTGCGTCTGGAAATCGTTGGGCAAGCATAAGTCCAATAACACCCGTTCCCGCTCCTATGTCCAAGATTTGTTTTGGGCCCGGGTGTTGAGCCAGGGCGCCTAGCAAGATCGCATCGGTGCTCAATTTCATCGCACAGCGGTCCTGACGAATCAAAAATTGTTTGAATTGAAAGTAACTATTCGCCATCCCTAAAACATGCCGTTCTCCTGCGCGGCTTCGTAACCTTCGTCGATTTTCAGACCAGAACCCGAGGCAGCAGCGACTGCCAATTGGTCGCAGCGTTCGTTTTCTATGTTGCCATCGTGGCCCTTTACCCAATGAAACCGAGGTTTATACCGAAGATGAAGCGGAATGTATTTTTTCCAAAGGTCGGGATTTTTTTTGTCCTTAAAGCCTTTTTTCTGCCAGCCCCAGATCCAACCTTTTTGGATGGCGTCTACCACGTATTTGCTGTCGGAATAGATGGTAATGGGTAGGCCCGCTACCTTAAGCGCCTCCAAGCCCCGGATAACTGCCAGCAGCTCCATGCGGTTGTTGGTAGTCAGGCGAAAGCCCTCAGCGAGCTCCTTTCGCAGGTCTTTGTATAGCAACACCACGCCGTATCCCCCGGGGCCCGGATTGCCTCGGGAGGAGCCGTCCGTATAGATTTTTATCATAACTGTTCGTCAAATCAACGATCAAAAGTACATTAAATTCTGATAGTGCTAAAATCTCGCCACCCTTCCTGTGATAAATCGACTGCTACCTGGAATGGGGTATCCCGGCGGAAGGCATTTGTAAGAAGCTGGGGCGATGTGCTGGAAGATTGACATTTCTGTTGTAAATTCAACGCTGATTCAAAACCAATTGCCATGTCCGAACGTGCTTCCTCTCTTCTCAAAACGCTGTTAGCTGGCCTGCTCTCGCTCGTTGTTTTCTGTCCGCTTACCGCAAATGCCCAGGAAATGGGTTTCGAGGAATACGAGCCTGTATCCACGCTGGTAGTTCCCGAAAACCCGGTAAAATCGGCAAAATTCCCCTTTGTCGACATTCACAGCCATCAATGGAACGTGACACAGGAACTGATCCATAGACTGGTATCCGAAATGGATGAACTGAATATGGCCACCATGGTGAATCTTAGCGGTAAGGGATTTGCCAGGAGCCGGAGTGAAATCGATGCCCAGGCCTACTTGAATTCGATGATCCGCCGGTTTAACGGCGTCGCTCCGGGTCGTTTTATTGTCTTTACCAATTTGGGGTTCGAGGGTTTCGGAGGCGAAGATTGGGTGAAAAATGCAGTAGAGGAGTTGGAAACGGACGTAAGAAATGGTGCCAATGGCTTGAAGATTTACAAAAGCCTCGGACTTTCTATCAATGATATCCAAGGCAACCGGGTACCGATTGACCATCCTGACCTGGACCCGATATGGGCCAAGTGCGGCGAACTGGGCATTCCGGTGCTTATCCATGCGGCAGACCCGGCCCCCTTTTGGCAGCCCATGGATGCCCGCAACGAGCGCTGGCTGGAGTTGAAAATTAACCCCAACCGAAAACGAGGCCCGGACAACCCGGCGCCTTTCGAGCAAATCATTGCCGAGCAACACCATGTGTTTCGCAAGCACCCCAAGACCACCTTTATCAATGCCCATATGGGCTGGATGGCTAACGATCTGGCAAAAGCCGGACGCCACCTGGAGGAATATCCCAATGTAAACTTTGGTATTGGAGCAGTTATAGCCGAATTCGGCAGGCAGCCCCGCATGGCACGGGAGTTTTTTATCCAGTACCAGGACCGGATTCTTTTTGGAAAGGATGCCTACAACAAAGAAGAATTTTACACCTATTTCCGGGTATTGGAAACAGCCGATGAGTATTTCCCCTACTACAAGAAATACCATGCCTTCTGGCGCATGTACGGCCTGGACTTGCCGGACGAAGTATTGAAAAAAGTTTACTATAAAAATGCCTTGCGGATTATCCCCAACATGGATGCGAGCCTTTTTCCGGATTGATTCCCTACGAGATATCTACCGCCGGCTTGCTTTTTCCTCGTAAAGATCCATTAGTAGGAAGTGACGGTTTCCCGGCCTTTTGGTGGTTTCCTTGTCTGTTTTTTCTTTTTCATCTTATTGATCCAGATAAGGGTGCCGGTGACAGGCAGGCTGGTCGCTATCAGGCAGGAAATAAAATACAGCAACTTGCTAAAGGACCCGTACACGTCCCCCACATGCAGGGCTTTGATGGACCGGGAAATACGTTGGTTGAAGGGTTGATCGCGAAACAACGCCACTTGCTTTACTGCTTTGGTGCCGGCATCCACTACCACCTGGTCCGAAGCGGCGGGCGCAAAAAAGCCTGCCCTCTTTTTGCTAATGCGTACGTCTGTTGCCCCTTTCTGAGGCAGATCAATGCTGTAGCTTCCTTTGTAGCCCAACGCCAGGTCGGCCACTTCCACGTATTCTTCCATAGGAAACAAGGCCATTGCTCCACTTTCTTTCGGTGCGGCATTGGTCGTTGCAGCACTTTTTTCCGGTTTGGCTTCCCTGCGCTCCTGATAGGTTCCGAGGGTTTTTTGCAAGCCTTCCCGGTACCAGGGGAAGGACCAGAAAGGCCCGGTGACCCCCATGAGGAAAAGAACGATTGCGGAATAAAAAGCCAGGGTATTGTGTAAGTCGTGGTTGATCCGTTTCCAATTGCTGTCGAATTTGATTTTCAACCCTTTCCGCCAATAGCGGGCTTTTCTGGGCACCCAGATGATCAGACCGGTCAGGACTCCTATGGTAAACAAAATAGTGGCACTTCCCGTGATGTAACTTCCCAGCTTGCGGTTTTCCAACCCACCGATCAATGGCTCTTCTATTTTGTCCAGGAGCAGCCAGCGATGCAGGCTAAAGAGGTTCCCCATTACCTCCGCGGCAGGGTTGGGTTCTTTGCTATTGCCCAGGTAGGCAGCGGTATACGGATTGAAAAAATAGGTCGTCCCAAAACGGCTAAGGTCCCCCTCGGCCCTGGCGGTCACCTGCAAGCTGCGGTTGGCCTCGTAGGGAATTTTTAGTCCGGTAATATCTCCTTCGATATATTTCTGTCCATTCTCAAGAATGGTTTCCACCGCTAACCTGGTTTGCCCGGGAGGCACCTCTACCCGGTAAAGATGGGAGGCAGCCCACTCCCTAATTTCGGTATTGTAGACATACAAGGTTCCGGTTAGACATACGATCAGCAACACAATGCCGCTAATCAGTCCAGCCCAGAGATGAATGTCGTTAACAAATTTTCGGATTGTAATCCAGGACAGGTTGGTGCCAGGTGTATTCATGGGAAAAGCATTTGCTAGTATTTTTAGCGGAAACAAGTCAGTACGGATGTCCCCGCCTTGTTTGAAACCGGATCAAATGGGTATTTATTCTCACTGCCTTCGTTCGGGGTAATGCTACTAGCGGAGCATCCCGCAGCAGTGTCTGTCAGCCAAGCAACAAACCAGCCCTGCGAAAGCGCTGTGCAAACCTCCGACAAAGGACGGCGTCTTTCCGACCAAATATATACAATTATTATTTAGATTTAATCTAATAAAGCCTGAATTTTTTGTCTCCGGGTAGCATTGCTTTTTTCGGGTAGTGGAGGGCGCCTTAGCCCCGTCGAAAATTGAGGAATAGAAGGACCAAACTATCCATGGCTATGCCATTAGTTTTAGTGGAACCCATTCGTCTGGGAGTAAGCGAGTCACTCGTAGTGCCTCCTCATCCAGGTCTTTGTCCCCTTCGTTTGGGATAAAGGGATGTATGATTTGTCCATCTTTGGTACTGGTCACCACCACGCCAAGCGTCCCCGATTCTCCCATAGCGAATGCGGTCGAGGGGTACCTGCGATTAGTGGCCAAAAAAATGGTAGAATTGTGCGTCGCCTCCCAACAAAACAAGCCTGGCTCCGGTGTTCACCTGGACCAAATTCTTCCATTTTTGGGTTTTATTAAAAAAAAAGGCAGTTTCAAAAAACTGCCTTTTATTGTATTTTATTCAATCAACTCCTCAAGTTTAGGCCTCCGCCTCGCTTTGCTCGTAGGAGTAGAAGGACTGATCCCTTCGGGCCAGGGAAGATTTTCCACCGCTTAGGAATTTATCCACCTCTACGGCACATTCCCTACCCTCGGCAATGGCCCATACCACCAGGGATTGACCCCGACGCATGTCCCCGGCAAGAAAAACCTTAGGGACAGAACTTTGGTAATTTTTGGATTTGGGCAGCCCGTTTTCCATCAATTCCACGTCAAAAGCTTCCAGAAGCCCAGATTTGGGCCCCAGGTAGCCGATCGCTAGCAATGCGAGGTCGCAAGGAAGCGTCTTTTCAGTACCTTCGATTTCGTAAAACTGCATTCTTCCGTTTTCTTCCTTCCACTCGATTTCCACTACGGTAAGACCTGTAACATTTCCATCGGCATCTTTGGTAAACTCTTTGGTAAGTACCGACCATACGCGCTCCGCTCCTTCTTCGTGGGAACTGGAGGTTCTCAGCGTCATGGGCCATTCTGGCCATGGATTGAGGGTGGTCCTGCCCTGTGGAGGCTTGGGAAGCAGTTCCAGTTGCGTTACGGAAGCTGCTCCGTGGCGGTTAGACGTACCGATGCAGTCACTCCCCGTATCGCCGCCACCAATTACAATCACGTGCTTGCCTTTTGCATGGATCGGATTTTCATCCAACTCTCCGGCGATTACCTGATTTTGCCGTCCCAGAAAATCCATCGCGAAGTGTACGCCCTGGGCATCCCGGTTGTTGATTTTCAAATCCCGGGGGTGCTGTGCTCCAGTGGACAAAACAACGGCATCGTAATTTTGAAGTATGTTTTCGGCTTTGATATTGAACCCAACCTCGGTGTCCTTGCTGAATATGACACCCTCTTCGTTCATCACGTTTACCCTGCGCTCAATCACCCATTTCTCCAATTTGAAGTCAGGGATGCCATACCGAAGCAGGCCACCTACTTCCTTGTCTTTTTCAAATACGGTGACTTCGTGCCCCGCCTGATTTAACTGGTCTGCCGCGGCAAGACCCGCAGGGCCGGAACCAATGACTGCTACCTTTTTACCAGTCCGATGGGCTGGGATTTTTGGCTTGACCAAATCAAGTTCGTAAGCTTTTTCTGCAATGCTCTTTTCTATCAACTCGATCGCCACCGGGTCTTTGTTGATGCCCAGTACACAACTGGCCTCACATGGCGCAGGGCATATCCTACCGGTAAACTCCGGGAAGTTGTTGGTGCCGCGAAGGATGTTGTAGGCCAATTCCCATTCCTTGTGGTAAACCGCATCGTTAAAATCCGGAATGACATTGCCCAGGGGGCAGCCGTTGTGGCAAAAGGGGATGCCGCAATCCATGCATCGGGCTGCCTGCTGATTCAATACCTTGGGGTCCAAGGGCTTGTATATTTCTTTGTAATCGTTTTTCCTATTTTCAGGCGACCGTGAGCTTTGTAGCTGTCGTTTGTATTTTAAGAAACCTTCCTTATCCGCCATATTACACTAATGTTTTTGAATTTTCCAACGCTCTTTTTCTCAGTACTTCTTTGTAGTCTCTTGGGATAACTTTGATGAAGCGCGCTTTGTTTGCTTCCCAATCTTCCAGAATTGCGTTGCCGATATTGCTGGAAGTGTATTCCAAATGTTCTTGCAGTGAAGCTTTGATGGTAGCGTAATCGTCTTCGTTCAGTGGGTCGATGTCTACCATTTCTTTGTTGATATTGCCTATATTTTCTTTGAAAATGTACGCAATACCCCCACTCATACCGGCAGCGAAGTTACGGCCGATTTCGCCAAGAATCACTGCCAGGCCACCGGTCATGTATTCGCAGCCATGATCCCCGATTCCTTCAACGACTGCTTCTACTCCCGAGTTCCGCACGCAAAACCGCTCTCCGGCTTTTCCTTTGATAAAAGCCTTGCCCGAAGTGGCGCCGTAGAAAGCCACGTTGCCGATAATGATATTATCTTCGGCTACGAAATTGGCATTTCGGCTTGGGAAAACAACCAGCTTTCCACCAGAGAGCCCTTTTCCAAAATAGTCATTGGCCTCTCCTTCCAATTCAAAGGTGATGCCTTTGGCCAGGAAACCACCGAAGGTCTGTCCGGCCGATCCCTTGAATTTAAAGTGGATGGTATTGTCCGGTAGTCCGGGGCTGCCAAAAAACTTGGAAACCTCGTTGGATAGCATGGCACCTACCGTTCTGTCTACGTTTTTAATCTCAAAACTTCCCCGTACCGGATTTGCTTGTTCGAGCGCCGGGGTGGCCGCCTGGATTAGCTTTCTGTCGAGTACTTTTTTCAGTCGGAAATCCTGATCGATTTGCTTGTAAATACCCACGTGGTCCGGAACTTCCACTTTGTGGAAAATCGGGCTCAAGTCCAATTTATCCCATTTCCAATGGTTCATCTGCCCATTGGCTGCCTTAAGCACATCGCTTTGACCGATCATTTCGTTCACCGTACGGAATCCCAAAGAGGCCATGATTTCCCGAAGGTCTTCGGCCAGGAAACGGAAGTAGTTTACCACGTGATCCGGATCGCCTGTAAAGAGCTTTCGGAGTTCGGGGTTTTGGGTAGCGATGCCTACGGGACAGGTATTGAGGTGGCATTTTCGCATCATGATGCAGCCTTCCACCACCAGGGCTCCGGTAGAGATACCCCATTCCTCGGCACCAAGCAGCGCGGCGATGGCGAGGTCCCGGCCCGTGCGCAATTGCCCGTCGGTTTGCAGGGTTACCCGGCTTCGCAGGTTGTTTTTCACCAGGGTTTGGTGGGCTTCAGAAAGACCCAGTTCCCAGGGTAATCCGGCATGCCGGATGGAGCTCAAGGGAGAGGCTCCCGTACCACCATCCGCTCCGGAAATCAAGATTACATCCGATTGGGCCTTGGCTACCCCTGCTGCCACGGTACCAACACCGGCCTGAGAGACCAGTTTTACGTTGATCCGGGCTTTCCGGTTTGCATTCTTGAGGTCGTAAATAAGCTGCGCCAAATCCTCAATCGAATAGATGTCGTGGTGTGGCGGCGGTGAAATCAATCCCACGCCCGGCGTTGAGTGCCGTACCCGACCGATCCAGTCGTCCACCTTATGCCCGGGTAGCTGTCCACCCTCTCCAGGCTTGGCTCCCTGGGCCATTTTGATTTGTAACTCGTCGGCATTGGCCAGGTAATTACTTGTAACGCCAAACCTTCCCGAGGCCACCTGCTTGATCGCAGAGCGTTCCCAGTCTCCATTGGGCTTTTTCTCAAAGCGGATTTCGTCTTCTCCACCTTCCCCGCTATTGCTTTTCGCACCGATTCGGTTCATGGCAATGGCCAAGGTACTGTGGGCCTCGTGAGAAATGGACCCAAACGACATAGCACCGGTGGCGAAGCGTTTCATAATCTTTTCTACCGGTTCCACTTCCTCTACAGGAATGGAAATACGTTTTTTAAACTCCAGTAGTCCCCGCAAGGTCAATGCATCCTTGGTTTGGTCGTTTATCTTTTTCGCAAATTTTTTGTACAATCCGTAATCCCCCAGCCGGGTCGATTTTTGCAATAAATGGATGGTTTCGGGGTTAAACAAATGCTTTTCTCCCCGCCGCTTCCATTGGTAAATTCCACCTGCTTCCAACAAGGGACTTTCGGTTTCGTAGGCGGCATGGTGGCGGACCAATACTTCGTCTGCCAATTCATCGAAGGACACTCCGCTGATTCTACTTACAGTACCTTTAAAGCACCTTTCGATGACTTCCGGGCCCAAACCGATCGCTTCAAAAATCTGTGCACTTTGGTAGGATTGCAGTGTACTGATTCCCATTTTGGAGAGTACTTTCAGTAAGCCTTTTCCAATCGCTTCTTTGTAGTTTTCAAACAGCTTTTTCTGCGGTATCTTTTTGGAAAGCATCTCGTTCTCGTTGAGGTAGAGAAGCGTTTCCAAGGCCAGGTAGGGATTTATGGCACTGGCACCGTACCCGATTACCGTGGCAAAATGGTGGGTTTCACGGATATCTCCGGCTTCCACCACGATTCCCGCTTTGGTTCGGATTTTCTGATTCACCAGGTGGTGATGCACGGCCCCAACGGCCAGGAGTGACGGAATGGGGGCCGTTTCCTGTTTGCAGTCTCTATCCGAAATGATCAGTATATTTTTACCTGCCTTGATCGCGTCCTCTGCGTCTTGGCAGAGGCGGTTCAGTGCCTCCAGGAGGCGACCGGGTTGGTGGTCGGCTGTAAAGTGTGCATGCAAGGTGGCAGACCGATACCCTCTGTCTTCCAGGTTTCTCAATTTTTCCAGATCCTCGTTCAGCAACACGGGCTGGGATATGTGGATTTGCCGGGTATGTTGCGGACTTTCTTCCAGGATGTTGTGGCTTTCACCGATTCGGGTGAAAAGTGACATCACCAACCGCTCCCGGATGGGGTCGATGGGTGGATTACTTACCTGGGCAAAAAGCTGCTTGAAGTAATTGGAGATATGCTGACTTTGTTTGGACAGTACGGCAAGTGGCGTGTCGGCACCCATGGATCCAATCGGCTCATAGGCGGTATCACCCATGGGAGCGAGCAGGACTTTCAGATCTTCCTGACTGTAGCCAAAAATGGTCTGCCGCTTGCGAATGTTTTCGGTGCTGTAGGGTAGGGAAAGCTCCTTCGGTGAAGGAATCAATCGCAACTTCAGCCGTTCTTTTCGAATCCAGGCGTCGTACGGTTTTCGATTACACACCTCAGCTTTGACTTCCTCATCGAAGGCTACCTTTCCTTTTGCCAGATCGGCTAGCAGCATTCGGCCGGGGCTAATTCGGCCTTTTTCCAAAATGGTGGCATCCCGAATAGGCAAGGCTCCTGCTTCCGAGGAAAGGATAAGCCGATCGTCAGAGGTAACGAAATAGCGGAGTGGGCGAAGCCCGTTACGGTCTAGTGTCGCACCCAGGGATTTACCATCCGTAAACAATAAGGCCGCAGGGCCGTCCCAGGGTTCGACCAGGGACGCATGGAATTTATAGAAGGCTTTCTTCTTCTTGTCCATGGTTTTGTTGTCTTGCCAGGCTTCCGGCACCAGCATCATCATGACGTGAGGGAGGCTTCTTCCACTAAGGGTCAATAGCTCCACCATGGCGTCCAGATTGGCAGAATCCGAATGCTTGGCATTGGTGATCGGCATGAGCATCTGAAGTTCCTCGTCCGTGAAAAGCGCCGTTTTCATCAGCGTTTCTTTGGAGCGCATTTTATTTAGATTGCCCCGGATGGTGTTTATTTCCCCATTATGGGATAGGAAACGGAAGGGTTGCGCCAATCGCCAATTTGGGAAGGTGTTCGTCGAAAAACGAGAATGCACGAGTGCGATTGCGGAGGTAAGCTTGTTGTTTTGCAGGTCTTTGTAGAAGGTTAGCACCTGATCCGTTCGCAGCTGTCCTTTGTAGATGACGGTTTGGCTGCTGAAGCTTGCAAAGTAAAACGCATCGTTGACACCGGGGATGGTTGCATTGATGACGCGGGTGGCATAGTTTCTCAGCACGTACAACTTACGCTCCAGGTCGATGCCCGAAAGCCCGTCCTGATGCCGCACAAATACTTGCTCAATAATGGGCATTACTTCCAATGCACCGGATCCGGGTACTGTTTCATCGGTAGGTACGGACCTGTAGCCGAGCAAATCGAATCCAAGCTCCTGAATTAGTGTGTTTAAATGTGTTTTGCTTTTTCTGTATAGTTGCTTGTTTCTGGGGAAAAAGACCATGCCAACGCCATAGCTTCCTTCTTCCGGTAACCCAAAACCAAGCCTTAGCGTCACCTCTTTCAAGAACGTATGGGGAAGTTGGATGAGGATACCGGCACCGTCCCCGGTTTTGGGATCACTTCCTCTTCCACCTCTATGCTCCATATTGCTAAGCATTAGCAAAGCATCACTTATCGTTTCGTGGCTTTTTTGGCCTTTCACATTCACAACAGCCCCAATTCCGCAGGCATCATGCTCAAACTGTGAACGATATAATCCTTGATTCATTCTGGTATATTTATTTGTAATAGGTATTCCAATCGGTTTGAAAAATTCACAATAAATTTTTCAAATTTTAAATTCTAGACAATAAAGGTAAAACAAAAATGAAAGAAATGTTCAGAACCAAATAAAAAATTATCATTAACAGAATAAGAGATTACCCTTAAATCCGAACCTGTTTGAGCTTATTTTACGTTTGTTTTGAATTTTCTGGTTCGATTTTTAACCACTTTTTAGGAAGTCTTCGGGCTGAAGTGCTCATTCAAGCTCGCTTTTCGTAATTTTAAAACTACAAAAAAAAAATCAGAAAAATAAACCGGTCCCTACAAAAATTAAACTGAATCTTTTAATAGTCCGGTAGATCGGTAATGGGCTCAGTCGGAATGGTCCGGAATGTTTTTGTCTATCGGGGCATCTAATACCACTTTTACTTTTTTTATTTTCCGGGTGTCTACGGCAATGATGGTAAACTCAAAGTTTTCAAACCTGATTTTAGTCCCGTTTTTTGGCAAATTGGAATTTAGTTCCAGTAATAACCCCCCCAAGGATTCGCTTTCCCCCTTCACCTCGTCGAATAGTTGAATGTCCAAATCCAGCTTTTTGCAAAAATCGTTCAACGATATCTTTCCTTCAAAGATATACGTTCGCTCGTCGATTTTTCGAAACAGGTGTTCTTCCACATCATCGAATTCGTCGTTGATGTCTCCGATGATCTCTTCGATCAGGTCTTCCAAGGTCACCAGACCCGAGGTTCCGCCGTATTCGTCCACGACGATCGCCATGTGTACCCGTCTGTTTTTAAAATTCTTTAACAGGTCTGCCAGTTTTTTATTTTCAGGAATAAAATAGCCTTTTCGAATCAGATCCTGCCAACGAAAATGTTCATCTTTATCGATGTGGTCGAGCAGGTCTTTGATGTAAAGGATACCTTTGATTTGATCGATGGTGTCTTCGTAAACGGGTATTCGCGAATAGCCGCTTTTATTGATCTTATCCATCAACTCATGAAAGTCCATATCGACATCTACTGCTGTAAGGTCCATGCGCGAACGCATCACTTGTTTGACAGACAAGGTGCCGAAATTTACAATCCCCTTTAAAATATCCCGTTCGTTATTGCTGGTATCCACCGAGGTGATTTCCAGCGCCTGGTGCAATTCATCCACGGATAGGGAATAGCCTTTTCGCTCGATGCGTTTTTCAATGACGTTACTCATGGCCATCAGCGCATAAGACAGGGGGCTGAGCAGCAGGGAAAAAAAATACAGAAAAGTGGACGTCAGCCGCGAAAAGGCCACCCTGGCGGCATTGGCATAGACCTTGGGAACGATCTCTCCAATAAATACAATGGCGAAGGTCACGCCTACCGTTTGAAAAAGGATGATGACAATGCCAGTGGTATCCGTTCCGAATACCGTCCAAGTAAAAAAAGTAGTCAGCGTGACGATGCTGATATTGATCAGGTTGTTAAGGATTAAAATGGTGCTCAACAATTTCTGGGGATTTTCTATGAGCGCAATCACTTTTTCCGAACGGGAATCCGGAGTTTCCCGGATAGACGCAATATCCTCGTGATTCAACGAAAAAAAAGCTACCTCTGAGCCAGAGACCAATGCGGATATAACCAACAAGACGATGAATAGAATCGCATTGGATACCACGTAAACCGGTGAAACAGCCAGAACATCTGCCAGCAGCAGCAAACTCGGGTAGGGGTCGTCCATTAATGTATGAAAATTAATTTTTGCAAAACTACAGAATTTTAACGGAACCCGGTTGGCTTAGAACGGTAAATCGTCAGAACCATCTTCCTCATTTTCAAAGGATGGCTGCTGGGCCATTTGGTTACCCCGTACACTTTCCGGATTGGCGGCAGTTTGACCCGATCCCGAGGAGGGATTATCCGGTCCCATATTTTTGGAGCCCAACATGGTAAAACTCAGTACCCGGATTCGGATTTTTTTGCGATTGTTTCCTTGATCGTCTTGCCAGGTATCGGATTTGATTTTGCCTTCTACGTAGATTTGGCTTCCTTTTCGTAGGTATTGCTCGGCTACTTTGGCCTGTCCGTCCCATAGCTCCAGGTCATGCCACTCGGTATTTTCTACGCGATTTCCGGTCCGGTCCTTGTAAGCCTCCGTAGTGGCCAGCCGCAAATTCGCCACGACTTTGTCGCCTTCCAGGTGTTTGACTTCCGGGTCGGCACCCAGATTGCCTACTAAAATTACTTTATTTACTCCTGCCATGGTTTGTCGTTTTTAGTCAGATTGGATGTAAAAATTGTAAATGAAATATACTGAATTATTTTTTTTGATTCAAGTACCGAACAATCAATTTGGGCTTTCCCAATTCCTCCAGTCTTTGGCGGTCTACCAGTTGGTACCCGTTTTTCTGCGCCCATTTTTCAAGCTTGATTTGTTGGTCCTCCGGGATGGTAATATTCACAAAAGACGCATATATTTTCTGGTGACTTAGCAAGTGTTTCCAGGGCTGTTGCGTTCCTTGCTCAAAAACCGGTCCAAGGGACGCTAATTCCCGTAGGACTGACAGGTTTTCAGGTCTTGGAGAAAGAATCTGCTCCAAAGAAGTAAATTCTTCCAGCGGGAAGTCGACCAAACCTTGCCAGATATCGCTTTCGGTCCGTTTGTGAATGACAACATGGCCGTCCACCTGTATGTGGTGGTAGGTAAAAAACCGGGAGCGGACTTTGGTCTTTTTTTCTTTCAGGGGCAGGCTGGATACCAGGTTGCGGTTCCAGGCCAGACATCCGGATGAAAGCGGACAATTTGGGCAATCCGGATTCGAGGGGGTGCATTGCAGGGCGCCAAACTCCATGATCGCCTGGTTGTATTGATCCGGATGCTCGCCTGGAATGAGCTGATTGGCAAGGACCTGAAATTCTTTCTTCCCTGCATGGGAGGCAATATCGGTGGAAATGCCAAAAAACCGCGCCAATACCCGGTACACGTTTCCGTCTACCACTGCCACCGGCTCCTGGTAGGCAAAGGAGGCAATGGCTGCTGCAGTGTAGGGGCCTACGCCCTTTAGCTGCAGCAAGGATTCGTAGTTTTCTGGAAACTTACCCCCTCGTTCCTGGACGATTTGCCGGGCACAGGCATGGAGATTTCGGGCGCGGCTGTAATAACCCAGCCCCTGCCAGGTGCGGAGAATGTCTTCCTCCGGTGCTGCTGCCAGATCTTGTACGCGGGGAAATCGGCTAACAAACGCATGAAAATACGGCAGGCCCTGAGCTACCCGTGTCTGCTGGAGAATGATTTCGGACAACCAAATGATATATGGATCCCGGGTGGCTCTCCATGGCAAATCGCGACGGTGAAGGGGATACCAACCGAGAAGTTTTTCAGTAAAATAGGTACTAGTCAAAATATTTAGAATTTGTTTATTCACCACTTATCTAACAAAACAAGGTAATTTTATTCATTTTATTTTTTAATTGGAATGGTTATTGTAAATTTGCACTCCCAAAATTACTTGGTTAATAGGAGGTTAAGCCTCTATTAAATTACACAACAAAATTTTAAGACAGTGACTAAAGCAGAGGTAATCACAAAGATTTCGGAGAAGACAGGAATTCAGAAGGACGATGTTACACAAACCGTGGAAGCGTTCTTCAGGGTCGTGAAGGATTCAATGGCAGAAGGAGAAAATATCTATGTCAGAGGTTTTGGCAGCTTTATTAACAAAAAGAGAGCTAAAAAAATTGCGAGAAACATCTCTAAAAACACGGCAATCGTGATCGACGAACATTACGTTCCGGCATTCAAGCCATCAAAATCTTTTATCGAAAAAATCAAAAATAGCCAAAGTGTGAAAGAATTGGCTCCGCAGGATTAATTTCTGGTAAAAAGAAAAGATGAAGAGATCCCAAATTATTTTCGTTGTTGCAGGGTTGTTGCTGATTTATTTTCTCTATTCCCTACCCCTGGTAGTGGTGGATAATGATCAGGAACAAGGAATGGCAGGTACCGAAAGTAGTTTGGGATCTGACGTTAATCCGGACGCTACTTCCCATGGAGGTTCGCTGAATGCAGCCGATCAGGAAATGATCGAAAAACTGATGGCAGAAATGGAAGGGGAACCGGATGACGAAAATTTTGTTATATTTGCTGATTCCATAGGCAGGGTCTATGAGAAGAGTGGAAAGCTCGACAGCGCTGCCTACTATTTTGGGCTGATCGCCGAGAAAGTGCCTGGCCCTGAAAACTGGGAAAAAGCCGGAAATCAATACTACGAAGCATTTGGCTTTGCCATGGAAGAGGAAAAGACCAGAAGGCTCGCAGAAAGAGCGCGGTTTTACTTGGGTAAAGTGTTGGAGGCTTCTCCCGAGCGGTTGGACCTGAAGACGAAAGTGGCGATGACGTACGTGTCTTCCTCCAATCCCATGCAGGGTATCACCATGTTACGGGATATCCTCGAACAGGATCCCGACAACGAGGAGGCATTATTCAATATGGGCATATTGTCCATGCAGAGCGGTCAGTACAAACGCGCCGTTGAGCGGTTTGAACGGCTGGTAGCCAATCACCCTGACAACATTCAGGGTCAGTTTTATTTGGGCGTGAGCCTGTTTGAATCCGACCAACGAAGTCGGGCGAAGACACAATTGGAATCCCTTAGGGAAAAAACAGACGATCCACAGATTTTATCCGGGATCGAAAATTATTTGGATAGACTATAATTTAAATGAGTGTTAAACTTTAAACCATAAAATTATGCCTTGCGGTAAAAAAAGAAAGCGACACAAGATCGCTACGCACAAGCGAAAAAAACGATTGCGAAAAAACCGACACAAGAAGAAGTAATTTTTACCCTTCTTTCATTTTAAACGTTCTTTTATTTCATAACAGAGACACAATTTGAGTTCAGAATTATTAATTGATTCATCTCAAAACGGTAGTCGCATTGCCTTGTTGAAAAACAAAAGCTTGATTGAGCTTCACGTCGAAGAAGAAGACAACAAGTTTAAAGTCGGAGATATCTATCTTGGTTCTGTAAAGAAAATCGTCAATGGCCTAAACGCCGCGTTTATTGACGTAGGTTTTGAGAAAGACGCATTTCTACATTACCAGGATCTTGGACCCCGGGTGAACAGCCTTAACAAGCTGGTAAAACTTATCCGGAACAAAAGCCATCAGGGAATCAGCCTGAAGGGCTTTGAAAGCGAGCCTGAAATTGACAAGCTGGGAAAGATTTCCCAGGTATTGTCAAAAAACAATCAGGTTTTGGTTCAGGTAGTGAAAGAACCGATTTCAACCAAAGGACCGCGACTGTCCTGTGAGCTCTCCCTTGCTGGTCGATACCTGGTTTTGGTACCTTTTTCTGACACGGTAAATGTATCCAAAAAGATACGCAGCGCCGAAGAACGACGAAGACTTGCCCGGCTTATCACATCCATCAAACCTGCAAATTTTGGGGTAATCATCCGTACCGTGGCAGACGGACAATCTGTCACCGAACTGGATAAAGATCTCAGAAATCTCCTCGAAACGTGGGAAGATGGCATGCGGAAGCTGCAAAAAGCCAAGGTGAAAGACAAAATCATCGGAGAAATGAGTTTGGCCTCCTCCATTATTAGGGACCTGCTCAACGAATCGTTCGACGCAATCACAGTAGAGGATGAAGTAATTTACGATCAGATGCGATCTTACATACGATCGATCGCTCCAGAAAAGGAAAAAATTGTTAAGCTTTTCAACGGAAAAGCAAAGCTCTTTGAAAGTTTTGGTATAGAAAAGCAGATCAAAAGCCTGTTTGGAACCACCGTCAGTCTGCCTCAGGGCGGGTACCTCATTATTGAGCATACAGAAGCCCTTCATGTGGTGGATGTCAATAGCGGAAATAAATCCAATCAGGAAAATGATCAGGAAAATACCGGCCTCAAAACCAATTTGGTGGCGGTAAAGGAAATTGCAAGACAATTAAGGCTACGCGACATGGGTGGTATCATCGTGATTGATTTCATTGACATGAAAAAGGCCGATAACAAGCGGGCCATTTTCGAAGCAATGAAGGAAGCGATGCGGGATGACCGATCCAAAAACACGGTTCTCCCGCTTACGAAATTCGGACTGATGCAAATCACCCGTCAACGCGTCCGACCCGAAATGAACATTGTCACCAAAGAAACCTGCCCTTCCTGTAATGGAACCGGAAAAATCCAGGCATCGATCCTGGTAGCAGATAAATTGGAAAAAGATTTAAACCATCTTGCAACACACCAAAACGAATCGAAGATTAAAATAGCCTTGCATCCTTATCTGTATGCCTATTTTACACACGGCATCTTTTCCAAAAGGATACGATGGTTTTTTAACTACTACAAATGGATAAGTCTGATCAAAGATTCTTCACTACCGGTGACGGAGTACAAATTCCTGGATAGTTCAGGAGAACCTATAGAAGTTATTGTAAAAAGCGAGTCTGAGTAAGACTCGCTTTTTTTCTTATTACAGCAGGGTTTTTGGGTTCGGACCGTATTGATTGTCAGGCTTGCTGTCTTCAACGAAAAATACGAGCAACACAATCAGCCCCACGATCGGAATCAGCCCGATGGCGATCCAAAATCCCGACCTGCCCGTATCATGGAGGCGGCGGACGGCAACGGCTATTCCGGGTATCAATACGGCCAGGCTGTACAGCCCACTTAAAAACGTGGAATCCAGAATGGCGCCGACGATACCGATACCGATACTCACCAAGACGTTGAACAAGACAAAATACCAGTATTCACTTCGTCTTGCCCTGCCGTCAAACTTGGCATACTTGTATTTCAGCGCATTCAGGTAATAATCGAAGGGTTGTGGTTGGGGGTTCATACGTGTGCGGTTTTATGGATGGATGGTTACGAGAAATAAACTACCGATTTTTGTGTAAACTTCCAAATGATCCTGCCTTACCCCGGGCCAATGCTCAGCTGTTCAAGCTGGTGATTTGGTGAATTCCTTTTAGCGTGAGGTGTATGTCCACCAAGTCAAACTGATCGTTTAAATGGTCCATGACGGCCGACAAGCCCCCGGTGGCGGCGATCTTGTAGCTGCAGTTGGTCTCCGCGGAGATGGATGCCAGCATGCCTTTGACCAGGGCAGTATATCCGTAAAAAATTCCCGCCTGAATGGAATGAACCGTGGTTTTTCCCAGAATGGAAGCCGGCATTTCCAATTGCACTTTTGGCAATTTGGCCGTTCGGCTGAACAAGGAATTGATGGCCGTTTTGATACCCGGAACGATGTTAATTCCGATCACTTTTCCCGCATCGTCCACGGTGCTGAAAGTAAGCGCCGTACCAAAATCCACCACAATACAGGCCTCTCGGAATACGCTGTATGCAGCGGTGATATTGGCCATCAAATCGCTGCCAATTTCGTGGGGATTCCCTGTATGCACCGGGAGTTTGTCGTAGCTGTAGCCATTGATAAGGTAGGGTTGTCTTCCAAAAAAGTTTTTGCAGCACTGCATCAAAACGGGTTCCAGGTCCGGTACCACGGTACTCAGCCCGATCGCGTCTACCGATTCCAGCTTCCAATCATTTTCTAAAAAGTAGTGACCAAGTAACTTTTCCAGCTGCAAAACACTCAGCTTCTTGCGCGTATCTACCCGCAATGTGGGATGCCAGGTAGCGGTCTCTTCGCTATACAAGCCAAAAACGACCGTTGAATTCCCTGCGTCGATGGATAAAAACATGGGTTGAGGCATTGGTTTCCCAAAGATAAAAAGGCAAGCGAGTCCCGTTGGTATGGATCCCGGTTTATTTCGCAAGAAACCGGGATGTTTTTGGGACAAATAAGCTCCTTTTTACTAATTTCAACCTATGTTTCAAGTGAGAAAAGGAAAAAAAGCGGACCTGCCGGCAGTATTCCGCCTCATTCAGGAGTTGGCCCTGTATGAAAAAGCCCCCCACGAAGTGACGAATTCCGTAGAACGGATGGAAAAGGACGGTTTCGGCCCCAATCCCGTTTACGGATTTTTTGTCGTAGAAAGAAGAGACGATGCATCCATCATTGGGACGGCGATTTATTATTACCGATACAGTACCTGGAAAGGCAAAAGACTGTACCTGGAAGATTACATCATTACGGCCGAAGAACGAGGCAAAGGCGCGGGAAAACTTCTTTTTGAAGCCGTTTTGGCGAAAACATTGGAGGACGGCTGCACGGGCATGATGTGGCAGGTGCTGGATTGGAACGAACCCGCCATTGGTTTTTATAAAAAATACGGAGCCAGTTTTGAGGGGGAATGGCTCAATTGCCACCTTCAGGCAGAGGAGATCGCCGCACTTATCGAAAATGACTAAGGTATTTCCAAAAGTGAAAACCTCCGGCAGTTAAATTTTGTTGTACACGTATGAAAGGTTTCAGATTCACCAAGTTTTCACCCCAAAAAGATCCCGACAAAAATACCTTTGAACAGCTACTGGATATATTTCTTCAGTTGGTCACCATGACCGGTGGAGACGTGGCGGAAGCGCTCAGCTGGCTGACCAATCTGGACAAACGGTACCAAATGACCAACCCCGGTTATGGAATCGGTGATTTCATCGAAGATTTGAAAAGTAAAGGGTACCTGGACGAAAAGCAAGGAAAAGGGGAATTCAAAATTACCGGTAAATCCGAACAAACCATACGGAAGAGTGCGCTGGAGGAGATTTTTGGTAAGCTAAAAAAGGGCAAAGGCGGTCAACACAAGACCACGCACACAGGGCCCGGTGAGGAACGGGGTACCGACCGAAGGCCTTTTCAGTTTGGCGACAACCTGGATCAAATTGCGCTTACCGACTCGCTGCGCAATGCGCAGGTAAACCACGGCTTTTCCGGGGATTACCTGCTGACAGAGGATGACCTGGAAGTGGTCGAAAGCGAGGTGCGCACGCAGACCTCCACCGTGTTGATGATCGATATCTCGCATTCCATGATTCTTTACGGAGAAGACCGCATCACGCCGGCCAAAAAAGTGGCCATGGCCCTGGCCGAACTGATCAAAACCCGGTACCCGAAGGATACCTTGGATGTCATCGTTTTTGGAAACGATGCCTGGCAGATCGCGATCAAGGATCTCCCCTACCTGCAGGTAGGGCCGTACCATACCAATACGGTAGCTGGCCTGGAACTGGCTATGGATTTGCTACGGCGGCGCAAAAATCCGAACAAGCAGATTTTTATGATCACCGATGGGAAACCCACCTGCCTCAAAGTGGGCATCAAATACTACAAAAACAGCTTTGGTATCGATAGCAAAATTCTGAAAGAAACCTTAAAACTGGCTGCGCAATGCAGGCGACTGAAAATACCGGTTACTACGTTTATGATTGCTTCCGACCCCTACCTTAAGGAGTTCGTGAAAGAATTTACAACCGTCAATAACGGCAATGCCTATTACAGTAATCTGAAAGGCCTGGGTCATTTGATTTTCGAAGATTACAGGAGAAACCGAACGAAACGCTTTTAACGCATGGAATACGAAAAAATGACCAACAAAGAACGAGTAAAAATACAAACGCTGGGGCAGTTGAAAGCCGTCGGCTATGCCAGCAAATCCATTAAAGAAGAATTAAGACAAAACCTCATCCATAAAATCAAGAACCAGGAAAATGTGTTTGAGGGTATCTGGGGATACGAGGATACCGTGATTCCAGATATCGAACGAGCCATCCTATCGGGACATAACATCAATCTTCTGGGTTTGAGGGGTCAGGCCAAAACACGGATTGCGCGGATGATGACACTTTTACTGGATGAATACGTACCCGTGGTCAAAGGCTCCGAACTTAACGACGATCCCATGCGGCCGATTTCTTCCTTTGCCCTTGAGTTGATTCGGGAAAAAGGAGACGATACGCCCATTGTCTGGTGGGCCAGGGAAGACCGGTATACCGAGAAGCTGGCAACACCCGACGTGTCCGTGGCCGACCTGATCGGCGATGTGGACCCGATCAAAGCGGCTACCATGAAATTGTCCTACAACGACGAACGGGTGATCCACTTTGGGCTTGTGCCGCGCTCGCACCGCTCCATTTTTGTTATCAACGAACTTCCGGATTTGCAGGCCAGAATTCAAGTGGCCTTGTTTAATATCCTTCAGGAAGGAGACATCCAAATCCGGGGTTTCAAATTACGGTTGCCTCTTGACATTCAATTTGTCTTTACCGCCAATCCGGAAGACTATACCAACCGGGGTAGCATTGTGACGCCCCTAAAAGACCGGATTGAAAGTCAAATCATCACCCACTATCCGAAAAGCATTGAAATTGGCAGGAAAATAACCGCTCAGGAAGCCAAACTGGCAAACCGCCCGCTGGAAAAAATCCACGTTCCGGAGTTCATGAAGGATCTGATCGAACAAATAGCGGTGGAGGCTCGGGAGAGCGAATACGTAGACGAGAAAAGCGGTGTGTCCGCCAGACTTACCATTTCTGCCTACGAGAATCTGATCTCAGCGGCAGAACGCCGCCTGTACCTCAACAATGAAAACGAAACCATGGTACGGGTAGTAGATCTGATCGGAGTCGTTCCGGCCATTACCGGCAAAGTGGAGCTGGTCTACGAAGGGGAGCAGGAAGGGGCCGGACTGGTGGCCCATAACCTGATAGGGAAGGCCATTCGAAGTTTGTTTACCCGGTATTTTCCTTCCCCGGAACAAAAAAAGAAAGACAAGGAAGGCAATCCCTACGTATTGCCGTTGTCCTGGTTTGGGGAGGGCAACGAGTTAGACCTCCTGGCATCCCACAGCGATAAGGCCTACAAAACGGCCCTGCACAACGTGCCCGGTTTGGAAAAAATCGTTACGGAATACGTGAAAGACCTGCCGGAAAAAGAAAAGGAATTCTACATGGAATTTGCCCTGCATGGACTAGCCGAGTACAGTCAGTTAAGCAAAAAATTGCTGGATACCGGCATGCAATTTAAGGACTTGTTTAGTAGCATGTTTGATCTGGGGAACCCCGGAATGGATGACGATGACGAGGAGGAAAATCCCTTTGAATAAAAGGTCTGCCCCGCTGCTCTGGTAGTCAAAACGGGTTCTCCCATTACTTACCCTTCCTGTCGGATCCTTTGGGATCGGCAGGAAGGGTATTTTTATTTTCAAAAAGCTAATAGTACCGACCGATCATGGGGTGGTCGACGATGGTTTTTTTTAGTGCCAGCGGATCGATGGTACCGGGCACCTTGTAATGCACCTTTCCTCCAGGTTCGATCAACAAGGTCAATGGCAGGCTGCCGTCCCAATCGTTCTTTACCACGTCGATGATCGCGTACTTGTCTTCGGTATCCACCAGGTAATTGGTGGTGGCGGAGTACTTTTTCTGAAGAAACTTGAGCGCTTTATCCGCCGATCCGGGATCGTCCAGGCTGACGGAGACGAATTCAAAATCCCGGTCCCCATACATGCGTTGGATTTCGATGAATTCGGGATACTCCACAATGCAGGGACCGCACCAGGTGGCCCAGAAATTCACCAGTCGTAGCTGATCGCTGTCATTTTTCAGTAGCTGATCCAGTTCGTCCAGGTCAATTTTGCTTAGGTCGACCGGCTTTTTCTTCCAGTCTTCGTTTACCTTGAGGGTGTATTCATTTTTCCAACCCCATTTGATGGAGCAGCCAAAAGCGGGTGTGGTGGCCCGGTCGGAAGCCAGTGCTTCTCCCCGTAGTGTCGTTTCTATGGCATGTATGGCATCTTCTGCTTCCCCGGTTCCCGGTTTTTCAGAGGCATCGATTCTTCCCTGATAGGTAAGTTTCCGGTTTTTGTCGAAGACAAAAATATGTGGCGTAGCCGTGGGGCCGTAGGCGGTGGAAAATTCATGCACATCCCCATCGTACAAATAAGGGAAGTTAAAATTCATTTCCTGTGCACGAATCTTCATGCTTTCGAAGTCATCGTTCAGATCGGTATAGCCCAACTCTTCGGGGAGTACAGCGATGGGAGAATTGGGAGAGATGGCAATGAATTGGACCCCCTTTGGGCTGTAGGCGGTAGCCAGATCGATGAAGCGCTGTTCGTAAGCCTGGGCAGTGGGGCAATGATTGCAGGTAAAATTGATGACCAATACTTCTTTATCGGCGAAATCGGAAAGTTCATGGTAGTTTCCGTCCACACCGGGCAGGCGGAAATCTGGTGCGGGATCACCGATGGCTAGGGTTTGGACGGGTTTTTCGTCCACCGCTTGAGGTTTGGGCGTAAAGAATGCTTCGGAGGTCTCGGAAGGCTTTTCCTGGGAATCCTGCTGGGGTGCCCCGCAGGCATGCAGGAGGACGATGGCGAATGCTACCAAAAAGCAGGCTCCGGATGGAATCGTATTGACGTGTAGGCGATTCATATCGGTAAGGGTTTCATGTACGGGCAATGGACGTGTAAGAAAACGACTCGCCGTCCGGTATTAAATATACAGAATAAAAACGATCGGATGAAACTAGATGGCGGGTAAAAAATGGGCCTCGCCGATCCAGAGACTTACGCGGCGGACTTGTGATTTAAAAGGCCTCTTCGACTTTAAACGAACGAATGGTAAAAAAAACTTCGCTTCCCTCAACGAAATAGCGGGTAGGACTTGCACGCACGTAGATGGATTTTCCGGATTCGTCAGCCAGCAGGACCATCTGGTGATCGCCGAAATAGGCGCATTGTCTTACGGTACCGATCAGGGCCTGTTTCAGGCTTTTCTTAATTTTTATTTCCTCGGGGCGGAAAAGAAGCTTGACGCTGTTGCGGAAATTGCGGGATCGCTCGTCTGCGATAAAGCCGAAGGAGGTATAAAAACCGTCTTCCGTAGCGGTAGCGATGACCTGGTTTCTTCTACCAAAAAAGTTGGCCACGTAGGGATTGGCGGGGTTTTCGTAGAGATTTTTTGGGCTGTCCAACTGTTGGAGATAGCCTTTGTGGAGGATGGCTACCCGGTCTGCGGTGGAAAGGGCATCGCGGGTGTCATGGGTTACAAATATCGCGGTAACGCCCGTTCGTTTAATGATTTGCCGAATTTCTTCCCGTACCTGATCCTTCAACATGGCGTCCAGATTGCTGAACGGTTCGTCCATAAGCAGAATGGATGGGTTGGGGGCAATGGCTCTCGCCAGGGCTACGCGTTGCTGTTGTCCTCCAGAAAGTTGATGGGGGTATTTGGAATAATTTTCCTTCAGTCCTACCAGTTGCAGGGTTTTCCTGGCAATTTCCGCGGGGTCTCCCTGCGTCTTCCGCACGCCGAATTGTACATTTTCAAGCAGATTCAGGTGGGGAAAGAGGGCATAATCCTGAAACACCATGCCCACGTTTCGTTCGTTTGCTGGTACGGAGCGATTGCCGGAGACCAGGGTATTTTCTGACAATACAATGGTTCCGGCGTCCGGGTGCTCCAATCCTGAAATCAGCCGCAGCAAGGTAGTTTTACCGGATCCACTTTCGCCCACAAGGGCCAGAATTTCACCTTTTCGTACATCAAAGGAAATATCCTTTACCGCATAGTCTTCAGAAGCCGAATATTTTTTATCGATTCCTTGCAGCCTGAGTATGTTCATTCAAAAATTTCTGAGTATGCTATAGGTTTACCCTGCGGATCATCCTGTTTAGAAAAACGATGGGTATTATTCCCGTAAGGATAATGATCAGGGAGGCATTGGCCGATTCGGCTATCATTTCGTTGGTGGCCATGTCAAATGCTTTGGTGGCCAGGGTTTGATAGTTAAACGGACGAAGGATCAAAGTTAAGGGTAATTCTTTTAAAACATCGACAAACACCAGTAATATACCACTCAAAAATCCTGCCCGGATCAGCGGCAAATCGATTTTCCACAAAGTCTTCCAGCTATTTTTCCCCAGAAGCCGACTGGCCTCGTTTACATGTATGCCAATCTTCTGAAACCCGGCATCTATCGGGTGGTAGCCCACCGCCAGAAAGCGGACCATATAGGCAAAAATCAGGGCGTAGACTGTACCGGAAAGGACTATTCCAATAGCGCCAGCGGGCAGGCTTTCCCGCAACCAGCGATCCAGGCCCAAAATCGGTATCATGATGCCCACGGCGATGACCGCACCTGGGATTGCGTATCCTAGCGTTGCAATTCGGCTAACGTTTTTTAGCCACTTAAAGGGACTCAATCGCAGGCTATATACTAGCGTAACCGATACCACCGCCACCAAAGCACCCGTGCCGGCAGCCAGGCCAAATGTGCGCAAGATCAAAAAGAAAAACGCTTCATCCATCGTTTTTTGGTACGTCAGGCCAACCCAATGCAAGATCTGTAAAAAAGGGGCAACGAAGCTCAGGAAAAACAACAGGGAACAGCTTAGGGTCAACATCCAACTTTTCCGGGCGGACAAGCGGCGCTTGACAAGCGGTTTGGAGACGGATTTGTTGGAGGCAAAGCGACGGTGCCCACGCTGCACACTTTCCAGCAGCAATATTCCAAAAACGAAAAGCATGAGGATAGCGGCCAGGTAAATGGCCGTAGTCACATCTCCCAAGGAAAACCAGGAACGGAATATTCCCGTGGTAAACGTGCTGACCCCAAAATATTTTACCGTGCCATAGTCATTCAGCACTTCCATGGAGGCCAGGGCAATACCTCCCACGATCGCCGGCCGCGCCATGGGCAGGGCAATTCGACGAAAGGTGTACCAATCGTTTCTTCCCAAAAGTGCCGAAGCCTCCTGCAAGGTGCGGGATTGTTGAAGAAAGGAAGCCCGTGATAGCAGATAAACGTAGGGAAAAAGGGTAATGGATAAAATAAACACGGCACCAGGCAGGTTCATGATGTCCACAATGCTTCCTACTACCTGAATGTCCAGGGTATTCCGCAAAAATGCCTGCAGGGGACCTGAATAATCGAGCATGCCCGTATAGGTATAGGCCATGATGTAGCCCGGGAAGCCCAGCGGCAAAATTAGCAGCCATTCGAAATACCTTCTACCCGGAAATCGGTAGTTGCTCACCATCCATGCGGTGGATACGCCGAGTAAAAACGTGAAGAACGCAACGCCAAGTAAAAGAAAGAGCGTATTTGTAAAATACCCAATCAGCAGGGTATCCCGTAGGTGCGTCCAGGTCTCTCCGGGAGCGTCAAGTAGTTTAAATAGGATCGTAAATATCGGGGTAGCAATCAAGAGCAGGACCAGCACAGTGCCGGTCATCCAATTGTTCCACCAATACATTCGTAGTCTAGCAACTTCCAATTTCCGATCCTTCTTTTCGCTTGCTTATTTCCAGCCTACCTCATCAAAAATCATTACCGCCCGGCTGTTGTTTTCTCCCAGCAGCGAAAGATTGATGGAATCGGCCTTAAACGTTCCCCAGCTTTGAAGCAACTCGGATGGGCTTACGTTCGGATTTACCGGATACTCGTAATTCACATTGGCCAGCACTTGCTGTGCCTCCTCCCGGGATAAAAACTCGATCAGGCGAACCGCATTTTCTTTATTGGGAGCATGGCGGGTGACGCCGGCGCCCGAGATGTTGATGTGGGTTCCGCGGTCGTTTTGATTGGGAAAAAAGATGCCCACTTGCTCGGCCGCTTTTACCGTTTCCGGATTGGAATCCTGCAGCATGATTCCGATATAATAGCTGTTGACGATGGCTACATCGCCCTCCCCGGATGCAACGGCTTTCACCTGATCCCGGTCGCTGCCCTTGGGATCCCTGGCCATGTTGGCCAAAAGGCCGGCTGCCCATTCCTGCGCTTTATCGGGCCCATGTGCCACAATAATCGAGGCCAAAAGGGACTGGTTGTAAATATTTTCGGAAGAACGTGTGAGCACCCTGCCGGCCCATTGCGGTTCGGTCAGGCTTTCGTAGGAGTCCAACGATTCGGGTGTGACCCGCTCCTTGTGGTAGGCGAGTATACGCGCCCGGTACGTCATGCCAAACCATAATCCTTCAGGATTCCGGAATTTCGCAGGAATGTTTTCATCCAATACTTCGGAAGAAATTGGCTGAAATAAGCCCTTCTCCTGTGCCCGGTGAAGCCGACCTGCGTCTACGGTGATCAATACATCTGCCGGGGATCCTTCGCCTTCCAGCTCCAGCTTTTGAATCAGTTCGTCTGCACTGGCACTTACCACATTTACTTGGATGCCGGTTTCCTCTGTAAAGGCGTCGAACAGCTGCTGGTCGGCATCGTAATGCCGGTGGGTATAGACATTGACTACTTCCTGGTCTGTTGGCTTTTGGCTACAGGAGAAAGACGCTGCAAAAAGGAGAGAAAATAGAAAAAGGGATTGAATTCGTTTCATAACTCGGTTGGTTTGCGCACAAAATTAGGTATTATTTATATCAAATCTAAATAAAAAGAAAAAGATTTTTATATTTGCAACACTGCTTAAACAGGGAGGCAACTCCATACCCTTTACTCCTGGTACTATGACCATTCAACAACTGGAATACATCCTGGCCGTAGACAAGCTACGCCATTTTGGGCAGGCTGCAGAAGCTTGTTTTGTCACCCAGCCTACATTGAGTGCTCAGGTCAGTAAACTGGAGAAAGAATTGGGAGTCATCCTTTTTGACCGGTCAAAAATGCCCGTGATTCCTACCGAAATTGGCGAGCGAATCATTGCTCAGGCAAAGAAGGTGGTTTCAGAAAGCAAAGGTATTTTCGAGTTGGTGGCACAGATGAAAGGAGATGTGAGCGGCCTGATAAAAATGGGGGTAATTCCCACGCTTGCGCCCTATTTGCTACCGCTTTTTATCCAAAACTTTATTCAGAAATATCCCCGGGTGCAATTGCAGGTACAGGAGATGGTGACCGAGGACATTTTAAAGAAGCTAAAAAACGACGAGTTGGATATTGGCCTGGTGGTAACCCCGCTTCACGAGGCAGGTATTCTGGAAAGACCCATTTTTTACGAGAAGTTTTTTGCTTACCTGTCTACGAATCACCCGCTTCTCCGGCAAGCACAAGTGGGTGCGGAGGAAATCCTATCCGAAGACCTATGGGTGTTGCAGCAAGGCCACTGCTTTCGGGATCAGGTGCTCAATCTTTGTGACCAAAACAAGTTTCAGAGGATGAATTTTCATTACGAAAGCGGTTCTTTGGAAGGCTTGAAAAACATGGTAAACCGGTACAAAGGAATTACGCTTCTGCCGGAACTGGCCACGGAGAGTTTGAATGACGACGAAAAAAAACGTCTGAGGCCCTTTCGGGGAGAGGCGCCAATTCGCGAAGTCAGCATCATATTGACCCGGAGCTTTTTAAAGCAAAAGCTGGTGTCCCTACTTTTTGACGAAATACGCAACGTGATACCGGCGCACATGCTTTCCAACAAGGAAGGAAGGTTGGTAAGTTTTAAATTATAAGGGAAAATCCTTTAAAAAGCATTAATTTCGATCTTGAAATCAAGAACGAAAAACACATGTCCATTCAGCGTTACATAGCAGCAAATTCTCCTCGTTTTTTAGATGAATTGGTAGACTTACTGAAAATCCCATCTGTCAGTGCAGACCCGGCCTATAGGGAAGAAGTGGTAAAAGCCGCGGAATATGTCAAAGAGAAGTTAATTGCCTCCGGCGTAGATACGGCGGAGATTTGTGAAACTGCTGGCTTCCCCATTGTCTACGGGGAAAAAATCGTGGATCCGGCAGCTCCTACCATCCTGGTATACGGGCATTACGATGTGCAGCCGGCCGATCCCCTGGAGTTGTGGGAGTCCCCTCCCTTCGAGCCGGTAATCAAGAAGACCGAACTTCATCCCGAGGGTGCCATTTTTGCCCGGGGTTCGGCAGATGACAAGGGGCAGTTTTACATGCACGTGAAGGCATTCGAAGCCATGTTGGCGGAAGGCTTGCTGCATTGCAATGTAAAATTTATGATCGAGGGAGAGGAGGAAGTTGGCTCTGAAAACCTGGACCGCTTCGTTCAGCAAAACCAGGAAAAACTAAAGGCAGACGTGGTATTGATTTCCGATACCTCCATGATCTCGCTGGAGCACCCCTCTGTTACGGTGGGCTTACGCGGATTGGCCTACATGCAGGTGGAGGTAACGGGACCAAACAAGGACTTGCACAGCGGCACCTTTGGAGGATCTGTAGCGAATCCGATCAATGTGCTGTGTAAACTAATTGCTTCCCTTCACGACGAGAACAACCGCATCACCATCCCGGGCTTTTATGAACAGGTGCAGGAATACGATGCGGAATACCGGAAGCAATTGAATAAGGCACCGTTTGACCTGGACGAGTTCAAGCGAAAACTGGACGTGGAGGAAACCTACGGCGAGAAGGGGTACAGCACCATTGAGCGGGTGGGTATCCGGCCTACGCTGGATGTAAACGGGATTTGGGGCGGCTATATCGGGGAGGGAGCAAAGACCGTCTTGCCCTCCAAAGCCTTTGCAAAGATATCCATGCGCCTGGTGCCGGATCAGGATCACAAAAACATCGCGCGGCTGTTCGAGGAGCACTTCCTAAAAATCGCCCCCCCAGCGGTGAAAGTCAAGGTGGTACCGCACCACGGCGGACAGGCCGCCGTGGTACCGACCGATTCCATCGGATACAAGGCGGCAGAGGCAGCCATTCAGGAAGCGTTCGGGAAAAAAGCCATCCCAACCAGGGAAGGCGGATCCATTCCCATCACGGCGTTGTTTCAAAAAGTCCTGGGACTGGACCCGATTTTACTCGGTTTCGGACTGGATACGGATGCCATCCATTCGCCCAATGAGCATTACGGGGTGGCCAACTACCTAAAAGGCATCGAGACCATCGCCCTGTTTTTTAAACATTTCCATCAACTGTCCCGGGAGGCGTAGCACGAAGACCCAATTCGCCTTGCACAGGAACTAATCCAGCGGCTTTTTAATTAATAGAAGCAATGGTTTAATTCCTGATTCGATCAACGGTTAATGAGTTTTATGAAGGCACCCTATTTAGTATCCCTTGTTTTTTTGTTTGCCTGTGTTTCGGCCCTCCATGCACAGGTTATTTCTCCCCCCAAGTGGGACATACAGTTGGATAATCCGGAGGCCGAAGTAGGCGAGGAAGTGACGCTGGTTTTCAAAGCGGACATACCCCTCAACTGGTACATCTATTCCAACGACTTCGATCCGGAATTGGGACCCTTGCTTACCGAAATCGTTTGGGAGGAACAACGTGGTTTTCGTCCTGTGGGTCCACTGAAAGCGATCGACCCGAAAACCAAATACGAGGAAGTATGGGAAGGAGACGTTACCTATTTTGTCAGGGAGGGCGAATTCAGGCAAACCTTGCTGATCGAGGAGGAAACGGCACTGATCCAGGGCACCGTGGAATACCAAATGTGTTCCGATATTACCAACCAATGCATCAATTACCAGGAAGATTTCTCGATCTCACTGGGCGGCGCAGGAAGTGCTGCTTCCACATCAGAAGCCGCTGACGCGGATCTTTTTTCCCAGCAGGAAGGCGGGAGCCAAGAAGGGGAACCGGCAGAAATCTCCCTGGAGCAGCCCGAATCCTCCCTGCTCGGCTTTATGCTAATTGCCTTCCTGGCAGGATTGGCTGCCCTGCTGACTCCTTGTGTATTTCCAATGATTCCGATGACGGTGACTTTTTTTACCGGCAGGGCGCATTCCAAATTTCAGGGCTTTCGAAATGCCTTTCTCTATGGCTTTTCCATCATCGCCATTTACACCATCGCTGGAACGATCGTCGCAGCGGTGCAGGGGCCGGAGTTTGCCAACTGGCTGTCCACCCATTGGCTACCCAACGTGTTCTTTTTTGCCGTGTTTATTTTCTTCGCCCTGGCTTTTCTGGGCTTGTTCGAAATCACCCTTCCTTCGGGTCTGGTGAATAAAATCGATGCCAAAGCGGATAAGGGGGGAATGGCCGGTATTTTCTTTATGGCCTTTACCCTGGTATTGGTGTCCTTTTCCTGCACGGGTCCGATCGTTGGGTCCATCTTGATCAGTTCTGCCGGTGGGGCCCTCTTAAAGCCCATTTTGGGAATGTTCGCCTTTTCTTTGGCCTTCGCCCTCCCGTTTACCCTGTTTGCGATTTTTCCTGAATGGTTGAATTCGCTGCCAAAGTCCGGTGGTTGGCTCAATTCCGTAAAGGTGGTACTGGGCTTTTTGGAACTGGCACTGGCCTTCAAGTTTTTGAGCATTGCCGATCAGGTGTACCATTGGGGCATACTGGACCGGGAGATTTACCTGGCCATTTGGATTGTCATTTTCGCCCTGTTGGGGCTCTACCTGCTTGGAAAATTGCGGCTTCCGCACGACAGCCCGCTGGATTACCTGGGTGTACCCCGATTGATGCTGGCCATGACCACTTTTGTCTTTGTGGTGTACATGATCCCAGGCATGTGGGGAGCGCCGCTTAAAGCGCTGAGTGGCTACCTGCCGCCTTTGTCTACCCACGATTTTGATTTAATCAAAATCAGTCGGGAAAATGCCTCCGCGGCGGATCAGGAATTGGATGAGGTGCCTAAGTACGCCGATTTTCTTCATTTCCCGCACGGTATTCAGGGTTATTTTGACTACCAACAGGCACTGTCTGCCGCCAAAAGGCAAGACAAGCCCTTGTTTATCGATTTTACGGGGCATGGGTGTGTCAATTGCCGGGAAATGGAAGCCCGGGTATGGTCTGATCCTCGGGTGCTGAAACGGTTAAAAGAGGATTTTGTAATGGTGGCCCTGTACATCGACGAACGCTATACACTGCCTGAGTCCGAATGGTACATTTCCACGTACGACAACAAAGAAAAAACCACGATCGGCAAGCAGAATGCCGATTTTCAGATTACGCGTTTCAACAACAATGCCCAGCCCTATTACGTGATTTTGGACCAGGAGGAGGAATTGCTCGCGAGTCCCATTGGCTACGAAACCGACATTCAGGCCTTTATCGAATTTTTGGATGGCGCCAAAGAAGAATATGCCAGGAGGCAGTAAGTGAGGAGCAGTAGCAGTTGGGCTGCATTGACCCGGGGAATGCAGAAAAACTCCAATGCGGTATGTTGTACCTTTCTTCGAAAAGGTAGCTATCACGGGTAAGGTGTCCTTCGTTGCTGCGGTTTTGGTCCGCAGGCTAATCAGAACCGAGTTGTTGGTCCTAAATCGCTTCGATGCAGGCGTTAGTGACCAACCGCTGTTATTGGAGGTGCGAATTAACCCGGCGCTTTTCCGGGAAGGGTTCAATCCTTCCTGGTTGGAAGTTGTCTAACGCTGGTTTCAGGCCTTTTACGAGCCAGGCTGAGTGAGCTTGAGGAAGTGTCTTGCCAGAAAATCAGTTTTGTATCATTCCGCTTATTTTTATTACAAAATATCCAAACAATTGCTCATGATTTGGGTTTTATAAGTGAATTAAATGACAAAACCAATGAGTACTGAGACAACCAATCAAGAAACCTGGCCAGATTTAGCAATAGGCCTTTACGATAAGCTGACCGGCAGAAATGCCAGAATTAATTATGATTTTAAGGAATTTGTCATCGGAGTACCAAAAAGAGTAGGTTCCGGGGAAAAAACGGAGTGGACGCTAAACGGGCAATTGAGCATCACCACATCCGAAGGTAAATAAACCTACCTGATGAAAAATGTCGTCGTAAAAGCAGATTTATCTCTGGTAAGTAACGCCCATCGGATTACCGTAAGTAATAACGGTAGCCAGTTGTTGGTAGATATCATTGGTAAATCTGCTTTCTATTTGCCCTACCGACAGTGGCGAGATGCCTACAAGTTTCGGAAGCGGGCCGTTTATCTGGATCAGGAAATACAAATCAGACGAAACCACAGTGACTTGTTGAAAGTAACAAATGGAAACATTAAAATTGACAGTTACCTGGGTGTTTTCAAACTCCTGATCAGGTCTCTATTCGCTTAGCTTTTTTCAACCCGACTGTACATAAATCACACTTGGATTTACCGCATGTAGCCTATTGAATGATTTAAATCCGGCGAGCAAAATAACCTGGACTAGCAAAAAACATCCATTCTTTCAGCAGGATACGTTAGGTAGAAAAAAAAAGAGGCTGCCTCAGATGAGCGGCCTCTTTTTTTGATTCACTAAAATCGGCTAGTCTTTTTCAAAAACCCGCACGTAATCCACCACCAACTGTTGGGGGAAGTTGGTGCTGGCATCCGGGCTTCCCGGCCAGTTGCCGCCCACCGCGAGGTTGATCAGGAGGAAAAACGGTTCGCGAAATTCGTCCATGGCATTTCCGGTTATGGGGATTTCGTGATAGGCCTCGTTATCCAGCAGCCAGGTGATCGATTCTTCGGTCCAGATGATGGAAAATACGTGAAAGTTGTCATTTAAAATGGCTCCTTCGGCGAGCGAAGTTTTGCCGCCTGCAGTGGAATAGGTCCCGTTAGTATCCCAGTGGAGGGTTCCGTGTACCGTATTATCCCGACCGTCGGCTGCTCCGCCGATCATTTCCATGATGTCGATTTCGCCGCAGGCGGGCCAGGGAGTACTGGTGATGCTTTCGCCCAGCATCCAGAATGCAGGCCAGATGCCCTGCCCTTTCGGCAGCGCAGCGCGTATGTCGATCCGTCCAAATTGAAACTGTTGCCGTCCCTGTGTCTTTAGTCGGGTGGAGGTGTAATTCCGTCCTCCGATGGACTCCTCTTTGGCGGTAATTATTAGGTAGCCCTCGTTCACCCGGGCATTTTCCCTGCGGTAAAACTGGAGTTCGTTGTTTCCCCAGCCACATAAGTTCGGACACCCGTCCCCGGTTTCCGCCACCCAATCATTGGAAAGCGTCGTGCCTTCAAACTCGTCCCGCCAGGAAAGGGAATACCCCTCGTAGCTTTCCGGAGAGGTAAAGCCGGAACTGGGTATTCCCAGGCCCAGATCCGCTTCGGAAATGGTGACCGATGCTTCTTCGCTAATAAAATCGGTTTCCGTAGCATGCGCTTGCACGCGAATCGTAAAAACGCCCGGCTCGGTGTAGCGGAAAGTTGCCTCGTTTCCGCTCACCAATTCCGGCATTTCTCCATCGGTACCGAAACTTACCCGAAAGAAGTTGGCTTTTTCTGCGCTGAAGCCAATCCTAACCTGCCCATTGGCCCGTTTGTCCAGGGAGACTTCCAGGTTTTCCGGCAGTACCACGCGCGCATCCACCTCTTCCTGATCGCAGTTACAAAAAGCGAACAGCATGAGTAGTAAGGAAGGTATATGCACAAGCTTGGTCATCACAAGAAGAATCATTCGGTATCGGGAATTAACACAAAGCTCCAGAACACGGTACCAGATCCGGAAACATCAATGGTAATCGTCAGTTCTTCGACTCCATCTTCATTCGTGTATCCAATTACCTCGTAGGTGACGGCACGATCCGCTTCAGGTGGGCCCGCTTGGTGTTCACCGCCGTTGAAGGCTTTGGGAAGGGCAATGAAAGCCCCCGTTCCGGTTACTGTGATTCGGGCATTTTCCGAGTCGGTCGCGTCGGTAAAGCTAAAGGCGTGCGTTCCTGCTCCCCAGGCTTCTCCGGCGGTTCCTTCCAGGTTGGATGCTGGCTGACAGCCTTCTTCCACACCCATATACGCTTCTCCAAAAATATCGTCTACCGGATCGTAGGTATAGGTACCGTCCTCGCTGAAAACAAAGCGGTCATTAAACAAGCAGGCACGATCTCCCGAAATATCCTGTCCATTGGGATAAAACTCGTCGCTTCCCGGTGCCGGGCCCACCCCGAAGGCGCCCGCTGCAGGTTTTAGTTTCCAGGCTTTGCTCCCCTCTCCGATCAGTGATTGAAGGGATAGGGTCCCGGGAGCTACCGGGTCGGGTTCGGGTTCTGGCGTTTCCTCCTCCGGTACGTAATCTTCGGGAATCAGGCGAATGTACCAGGCAAGAGCGGTATTGGCTTGATCCACAAAGCGAAGCAGTATCTCGTTTTCTTCGATGGATACGATCTGATAGGTTCTTCCTCCGGCGAAATATCCCAAAAACCCTCCCTGGGAGATGGTCAATTCCGGGTAGTTATCTTCCGGTTCGGCAATGCTCCACTTGAGCCCGTCGGGCGCTTCGTAGGGAGCAGAAAGGTCGCCCACTCCCGGCTCAAAAGCGCCGGGGAAATTGCTTCCCTGGGCTGCATTCAGGTAGACCAGCCCGTTGGTTTCCATGTCGAAATTAAAATCGGCCAGGAAGAAGGTATACCGATCCGTGTACATACCGGAGCCCGTTTTTTCGTTGGGTTGGGCCTGGTACCACTCGGGGAAGTCGCCTGCCTGAGAGGGGTTTGGTCCTACACCGAAATGGCCTAGTCTGTCCGCATCTACTTTCCAGGTTTTTCCTTCCGTTGCCTCGGCCCCACCGGTGAGCAGGTTGTACAGGGGTTTGTCCAAAAGCAAGGGGTCGGTCTGTTCGATGACGATCTGCTTACGCATGGTGACGCTGCCTCCGGCATTAAACACCGTCAGGCTTACTGTGTAGGTACCGGCGGAAGGATAGGTGCCGGTGACCGTGGATCCGGTGCCGGAGCTTCCGTTGCCCAGGTCCCAGTTCATTATAAAGAAGTCATTGGCAGCGGTAAACCGAAGAATATTGTCGCTTTCTTCGGTAGGTTGAAAGCTAAAATCTGCCTGGTCCTCGGTAGGAGGGGCCTCTTGTAGCGTGTATTCCTCGAAGCATGCCGCCAGCAAAAACAGGGGCAGCATCAGTACGATGAAGTTTAGGTATCTTTTCATGAGTTTACGCAGTTAATATCCTGGATTTTGTTCCCAATTGCCACCAGCCAGATCGATCTCCACCTGAGGGATAGGAAATAGTTCGTGTTTTCCGTTTACGAAGCCGTCGATTTTTTCGGCTGCCTGTCCGGTTCGTACCAGATCAAAGAAACGGAGCCCTTCTCCGGCAAGTTCGAGTCTTCGTTCTTCCAGAATTGCCTGGTAGAGGGCTTCGTCGGAACTGCTGACTGGGGAAAGCGAAGCCCGGTCCCTCACCTTATTGAGTTCGGTTCGTGCGCGCTCATCGTTTCCAGATCGCTGAAATGCCTCAGCTGCCATTAACAATACATCCGCCCAGCGAATTACCCGGTAGTTCAGGGGGCTGGTCAGGTCGTCATCCGGTAGACCAAGTTCGTTCTTTCGTTTGATGTACTTATTGTTGAAGTAGCCGGTGTGGCCGCCGCCGCCAATGGCATAGGTGATTTCATCTGGATTGGGCTGTGCCGCGATAAAGGCTTCCAGGTTTAAAATACTGGCATCCCGGCGAACGTCGCCTTCTTCGAACGCCTGGTATAAGTCATCCGTAGGCAAGTTGTAACTATTGCCATCGCCATATACCGGGCCGGTGTATTGGCGGATGCTTTGAAACCCCACGGCCGCGTTGCCATTCAGGCAAATCAGGCAACCGTAGTCTCCACCCTGCAAGCCACTGAATTGAATGGTGAATACGTCTTCGGACACGTTTTCGTTCTGAACCAGAAATAGGGTTTCGTAATCCTGAAATAGCGCATAACCGGCTTCATTGGTGTCTATTAGCTCCCCTAGTACAGTGGCAGCCTCGGCATGTTTTCCTTGATAGAGCAAGGTTTTTCCTAAAAGCGCCATCGCGGCTCCTTTGGTCATTCTGCCGGTTTCGCTGACCGTCCAGGGAAGTACAGCGATGGCGGCACGCAGGTCGGACTCAATTTGTGCGTATATCTCGGCTTTTGGGGTACGGGCAGCGTCGGGAATTTCGCTGATGGAAATTCGACGGTCTACTATCAGGGGCATGTCGCCGAAATAATTCACCAGATTGAAATAGAAATAGGCTCGTATTGCCTTTGCTTCTGCGAGTATCAGCTCCTTCCCTTCGAAATCAATTTTGTCTTGATTTTCAAACAGGTAATTTGCCCGGGCGATACCGGTGTAGTTGACCCGAAGTACAGCTCTTAATTCGTCATTGACGCCGCCATGGCTCATGTTGTCTATTTCGTGCAGTCCACGGGAGTCATTGACGCTTTCCCCCCCGGCAATGGCATTGTCTGAGGCGATCTCTCCGACCCATAGGTTGAGGTAGGCCGGCTGCATCATGTCGTATACTCCGACGATGGCCCGGTTAAAATCTTCTTCTGTATTAAAGAAATTTTCGGCATCCTGGGTATATTCCGGATCGATATCCAATAAACTATCGCATGCGGTGACCGTCCCCAAAAGGAGGACGAGTGACCATTGATATATTTTTGTCATGTCGTTTAAAATTTAATGGTAAAACCAGCCATAAATGTTCGTGCCTGTGGGTATATCCCATTGTCCACCCCGGCAAATAGGGGGTTTCCGGAACCTACATCCGGGTCAAATCCCTGGTAGCGGGTTAGGGTTAGCAAGTTGTTGGCTGCCAGATAAAACCGGAAATAGTTCATTCCGATTTTTTGTGAAACCGGTCCAGGAAGGGTGTAACCTACCTGAACGTTTCGGAGCCGAAGAAAGGAGCCGTCTTCAACATAGAAATCGGAGAAAACGGTATTCCGGGTGGCTCCGGTGGTGAGTCGTGGAAATTCATTGGTGCTGCCTGCGCCCGTCCAGCGATTCAGGTTGTACGCCAGCTGATTGGCGAAGGGCTGTTGCCTTTCGTAATTTCGGATAATTTCCTGGCCGAGGGCCGCATAGGCATTCGCACCGATATCAAAGCCTTTGTAATCCACCGACAAATTGAGCCCCATGGTCATGTCTGGAATGGGGGAACCCAGATCGGTACGGTCGCTATCGTCTCCAAAATTGATGATGCCGTCGCCATTTTGATCCACAAAGCGAAAATCTCCCGGTTGGGCCCCGGGTTGGTCCACGGGGTTGGAGGCAATTTCCTCGGTACTTTGGAAAATACCATCTGTTTGGTACCCAATAAAGTAGCCTACCGGAAAGCCTTTTTCAAACCTACTGGCCACGTTGCCTCCCACACTAAAGGGCGCTCCCGGAATGAATTCAAATCCCAGGGGAACGGCCGTCACTTCGTTTTTCAGAAGGGTGAGGTTGTAGTCCACGCTGAAATTGACTCCCTCGCTTCGGGCTGTGGCGTAGCCAAGCTCCAGTTCAATACCGCGGTTCATGACATCACCGGCGTTAATTACCGGTGGCGAACCGCCAGGACCATAAGCGCCCAACAGTGCGGACACATCCGGTTGAAACAACAGGTCTTTGGTGTTTTTGACAAAATAGTTAGCCGTAAAATCCAGGTTGCCAAAAAGAGAAAAGTCCAAGCCAATATTTGTTTGGTAGGTAGTTTCCCATTTGAGGTCCGGATTACTCGTGTTGCCAATCGCAGCACCGTTTACGATGAGGTCGTTAAACACGTAGGTAGCCGAGCCATTTAGCAGGCCACGGTAGCGAAACAGGCCGATCTGATCGTTTCCGGAGACACCAAAACTGGCTCGGAGTTTCATGAAATCAATGCCGTTTACATTAAAAAAGGGCTCGTCGGAAAGGACCCAGGCACCGGAAATGGCCGGAAAGTAGCCGATCCGATTGTTAGGGCCGAAATTGGTGGAGCCGTCCCTCCGTAGAATCGCGGAGAACAAGTACCGTTTTTTGTAATCGTACTCCGCCCGGACAAAGGCAGAAGTCAGGCGCTGCCGGCTTTGGAAGGAGCCTGTATTGTTCAGAAACCCACCCGGTGCCTGGTTTGCAGAAATGTCCGCAAAAGCCAGGTCATTATTGGGGATGTTAAACCCGGTACCGTTCAAGCCTTCGCTTCGGTTGCCCACCAGGGACAGGCCAACCATTCCTTTTACCCGATGTAGCTGGGCAAAAGTACGGTCGTAGTTTAAATAGGTTTCCAGGTTATAGTCCAGAAAGGTATTTCGTGACTCAAACACACTGGCACCCCGCTCAATCTCGAGTTCGCCCACATCTACCAATACCGGATCCAGATTGGCATTTCTGGCGCTATTCGCAAATTTGCCCGGACCGTACCAAACGAGCGGGTTAAATGCTTTGGCGTCCACCATCGCAAAATTGTACCCGGCCCTACCGGTCCAGGTAAATTGCTCGTTGATGGTGTATTCCAGCTCTTCCTTACCAACCAGCTTGTTAACGTAGTTGTTGTTGTAGGTGTTTTCCATCTGAGCCAGCGGATTGATAATGTCGTTTACATTTTCCAGATAGGAATAGCGGTCACCTACGCGAAGGGGTTCGGTAGGGTAGGCGTTCACGGTGTTGTAAAGTACCGAACCGATACCGCCTTGAGGCAGGCCACTACTTTCTTCGTGCGTGAAGAGTAATACGTTCGTAAATTTGAGTTTGGGAGCGACTTGGGTGGTGAAGTTTATTCGGGCATTGTACCGCTCAAAATTGGCTTTGGCACCTCCCACAATGCCGTCCTGGGCAAAGTAGCTTCCGCCAATGGAATAACTGGTTTTTTCGGAGCCTCCGGTCATGGTTAGGTTGTACTCCTGTATGGGCGCCTGTTGGAACACCGCATCCTGCCAATTGGTCCCTTCACCCAATTCTACGTTGGCAAAGGGCAGGGCCTGTCCTCCCGCAGCAAAGGCTTCGTTCTTTAAAATCGCATATTCCCGGGCATTCAGCAGGTCTAATTTTCTAGCGGTTTCCTGTACGCCGTAGTAGCCACTGAGATCCAGTTGCGGTTTGGATCCCAGCGTTCCCTTTTTGGTTTCGATCAAAATCACACCATTCGCAGCCCTGACGCCGTATATACCGGCGGTCCCATCTTTTAGTACATTGACCGATTCGATATCATTGGGGTTGAATGCGTTTAGACCCGCGGCGTCGTAAATCACGCCATCCACCAGGACGAGCGGATCGTTGTCTCCAAAGGTGCCAATACCCCGAATCCGGATGTTGGAAGTCCCGCCGGGCGCACCCGAATTGGTGGAAATGTTTACACCGGCGAGTTTACCTTGCAAGGCTTGGTCTACCCGGGGCATGTTCATTTTCTCGATGGCCTCACCTTTTACCTGAGACGTGGCGCCGGTCAATTCCCGTTTGGAGGAAGCGCCGTAGCCGATGACCACGACTTCATCGAGGTTGGATACATCTTCTTGCAAGGTTACCGAAAGATCGTTGCTGTTTTCGACGGTTAGTGTTTGGCTTTTAAAGCCGAGGTAGGAGAATTGAAGCTGTTCTCCCGGCTCTGCACGGATGGAGAAGTTTCCATCAATATCGGTGACCGTTCCCGAACTGGATCCCACTTTCAGGATGCTCACTCCCGGGAGCGGAAACCCTGTTTCATCGGTCACCTTCCCAATGATTTCATTGGACTGCGCCCAGCCGCTAAGGGACAGGAGCATGGTTACATAAAGTACAAAAACATGTTTCATATTATTTGGATTTATTTCGACGGCAATTTCGTACGCGTTTTTTAGTAACGAAAAAATATGGCTACATCAATAGTACTACAAGGCTCCTTTATTGTTTTCACAAAAACTCTACAGAATGGGTAAAAAAGCGTCTTAAAATTGAAATTGTGGCAGTTTTTGATTTTCACAGAACCTCAATATTTATAAAGGACTAGTACATCACTAAGAAAAAAGCTATATTCACTGATGGGATCAGGCTTGCTCCATACATGAACCACATTCTCGGCATACTTCTATTCCTAACAGGGGTTACATCCGGACTGTCTCAGTCGGTGGGCTTGCCCTTTTCCCGGTATTATTCCAGTCAGGAATACCAGGGGGGAATTCAGAATTATGCCATTACCCAGCATGCCAGCGGCCTACTGTATATTGCAAACAACTATGGATTACTCGTTTACGATGGCACCAGCTGGAGAAGATTTTCACTGCCCAACAGCACCAAGATTCGCCACGTGCAGGTGGACGAAACTGGTTCCGTGTATGTATCCGGACAGGGGGAATTTGGCGTCTTTTCGGCAGATAGGTTGGGGCAGCTTCGGTTTCAGTCCTTGAAAGACAGCTTGCCCGAAGCCCTGCAAAATCTGGAGGAAGTATGGAAAGTATACGTCGGTGAGGAGCGTCTCTTTTTCTGTTCAAGTAGCCATATTTTTATATTTGGTCGGGACCATGCATTTGTCCGGGCCATTGAAAGCGAACCTGGTTTTGATAGTTTTCATTTCAGTAACAACACCTTATTTGTTAACGAAAGAGGACATGGGCTGCAACAACTTCAGAACGGATCCTTTCAGGTAATCAACGGGAGTTTTGGAGACAAATTGGTAACGGGCCTGTTACCGCACGGGCAAGAAGGGCAGTTGATCTTCACCCGGGATAGTGGGGTGTACAGCAGTTCCGGTGAAAGGCTCGAAACCTGGCAGGCCATCCGAAGTCGTACGATCAACGCTGCCTTGCGGCTACGAAACGGGAGTATCGCAATAGCCACGCAATTGGATGGGCTGTACCTCATGGATCGAAATGGAACCGTACTACTCAAGATGAACCGGGAGAACGGATTGAATAACAGCTCTATCATTTCCCTCTTTGAAGATTTGTCCGGCAACCTTTGGCTGGGCCATAACAACGGTCTGAGCCTGATTCAGCTTAGCCTTCCGTTTACGAAAATTGACCAGTTTTCAGGGCTTAGCGGTACGGGCTATCACGCGCTGGCAGACCAGGGTACCGTCTATTTTGGCACCAACAACGGGGTCTTCGTCAGTGAAACTGGTAAGGATTCCGGTGTGAGACGCGTCCCAAATTCTACCGGGCAGGTGTATCAACTTAAGCGCCTACAGGGAAAGGTTTTGGTCGCGCATAATGACGGGGCTTTTGTGCTGAAGGAAGGAGTTGCGGAACGCATTGAGGGTCCAGAGGGAATTTGGAATTTTCAGTCCCTAAGAAATCATCCCAATTTGCTCCTGTCCGGTAGCTACTTTGGTCTGCACCTTTTTGAGGTGGATGAAAATACGATCCGGTATCGGAAAAAGATTGCCGGTTTCGATGAATCCAGCCGCATCATTGAGCAGGACGAAAAGGGAAATATCTGGGTTGCACACGGATACAAAGGCCTGTTTAAGCTGCAATTGGACGAAGGACTGGACCTGTTGCAAGTGGATTATTTCGGATCCGAGCAAGGTCTGCCTACCGATCTTCTCAACAATGTCTGGAAGGTCAACAACCGACTAGTATTTACCACGGAAGGGGGAATATTTAAATTCAACGATACGCGTAATTCCTTTGAACGAGATCCGTTTTTTGCCGATTATTTTGATTCGGGTAGTTTGATCCATTTCATGGCAGAAGACCAGATGGGTAATATTTATTTCATTGGCGAAACGGAAACCGGAGTGCTGGAACGAAAAGTAGATGGCAGCTATAGCAAGCATTTTCAGGAATTCAATCCCCTGCTACCGCTGCTCAATGACGACTTGCAGAACATCGCTCCCATGCGGGGTAATGAAGTGCTTTTTGCTGCCAATGAAGGCTTTGTTCGGTTTAGCCTGAATGACAACACCTTTTCCCCGCCGGTTTTCCCAACCTTAATCCGGGCGGCCTACCTTACCGGTGCTTCCGATTCGCTCATTTTCGGGGGCAATGTAGGCGCGCACCTCGATACGAATCCGGTCGTCATTCCGTACCGGCAAGCCAATCTCCGCGTTGAAAGCAGCAACCCTACGCCCAATAATGAGAAGGATTTACGGTACCAATATTGGTTGGAAGGCTTTGAAACGGATTTTGGCGAATGGGTGCCGCAGCGGGAAAAAGCGTATACAAACCTTAGAGAAGGAAATTACACCTTTCACGTTCGCAGTAAAAATCTGTTTGGGGTAATCAGTCCGGAGGCTACTTATTCCTTTCAGGTGTTGCCTCCCTGGTACCGGAGCCGCATGGCCTATTTGATGTATTTTTTCCTGTTGGCCCTACTTAGCTTTGTCCTTTACCGAGGCACGGAAAAAAGGTTTCAGCGGAAGACGCAGCAACTAAAAACCGCCTCACAGGAAGCCATCGAGGCGAAGGAGTCGGAGTTAAAGGTAAGCCGAAAGGAAGTGGAACGACTCAAGACGGAAAGGTTAAAGCAGGAAATTAAAATCCGCGACAAGGAGCTGGCCGCTGCCACCATGCATCTCCTAAACAAGAACGGGTTTATCGATCAGATGCGGAATAACCTGAATGCCATTACAAAAAAAAGCAAAAACCAGGAAGTGAAGGCCGAAATCCAGCGTGTGATCAAGACCATCGAAAAAAACATTGCCGAAGATCGGGATTGGGAGCAGTTTGAAATCCATTTTGACCAGGTGCACGGAGATTTTATGAGCCGGTTCAAAAAAGCGTACGAAAACCTGAGTCCCCAAGAGATCAAGTTGAGCGCGTACCTGCACATGAATCTTTCCACCAAGGAAATAGCTTACCTGATGAATATTTCTGTCCGGGGCGTGGAAATTGCCCGGTACCGACTCCGCAAAAAGCTGAATATGGAGCGAAGCGATAACCTGCAGGAATACATTCTTAAATTTTAGGGTGGCATGCGAAAACAGGGGAATTTTCCGTGTATGCTAAAATTAGCTTGACGATTTTTTGTACCACTCCGCCCTTTTATTTATATGCCCTGCTTTTTTTATATAGTCGGAAACAAATACCGTGATCCCGATTTTTGGGTTTAAAAAAAGTTAATGCGCGCAATGAGCGCACAGGATTCGCGACGGGAAGGGCCGGGACTATCGTCGATTTCCGGTTACCGACCAGCCGGGCGTGAAGGCTAGATGTAGCCAATCCGCTGGATTCCTAACCCCTCATCGGTCCAAAATACGAAATCCTGTGGGTAGGAGAATTTCTTACAAAGCCATCATCAACCCGATCGTCGCTACCGGCAAACCTTGTGCGAACTTTTCCTGAAAACGCCGTGCGTACCCCCCTATTCCGCCGTTGCTACTGTTGCCTTTGGTTGTCTGTAACTTTCTTACGTATTTCTCCGCAACGGATAATCAGGGGAGCACATCCACAATGATTCGCTTGTATCGGGTAAGGGCGGGGACGCCATCGTCGGTCACTTCCAAGATCAGGTGTAGCTCGCCGGTTTTACCCGGCTGCGGAACGACAAAATGGGCCAGGGGTTGGTCGGCATCGGTGATGGTCAGCGGAGTAGCCGTGCGGCCGTTGGAAAGGGTAAATTCTCCTGGCTCTCCATACAGGTACCAGCGAAAATGCAGGTTGTCTCCATCGGGATCAGTGCTTGAGGCCGCGTTCAGCTCAATCCGATCGCCAACCGTTGCCTCCATGCGCTCCTCCATGTCCAACCGGGGTACCGGAGGGTGGTTGGCTTCCGAATAGCTTTTGATGGTCCAATCCATTCTGGCAGAAAAGTCGTTTTGAAAAGCCTGCCTCCATCGGAAGATGGTGGCTTTGTTGCTGGTGTGCCAGGCCCCGTCCGCGCCCAGTACCTCATCCATGGCATCGGTCCAGAGCGGGCGGGTTTCGGGTTCGGAAAACCAGGACTCCATTCGCGGCTGGTAATGTTCATAGCGTCCGCCCCAGCTGCCCCAATCGGGACGCTCCGGATTGCCCAGGCCATTGGGAATCAGGTACAAGAAGCTTGGCGAATCTCCTTCCATCAAATATTCGGTAATGGGGTATTCGGCACCCAGGGGTCCCTTGCTTCGAATGTGTTCGTCCAGCCAGGGATTGTCTACGATTTCAAAGTCTCCCCCAGCAAACCTGCCGTGAAACTTGTCTCCGCTGATGCCGGACCAGGTACCAAAATGATAGGCTCCCAGGCTGTGTACACCGGGGCTGACGATGTAAAACAAGTCCGGAAAGTTTTTTCGTAGCCAGGGACCACTGTCGTCCTGATCGGAAATCGCATACACGCGTAGCTTGGCGACGAAGCGACGGAGGGCGTCAGGAGAACGGGTCCGCCGCACCTTCCAAAGGGCCTGTGCCAGGCAATTGGAGCCACCCCAGACAAGTACCCATAGGGGTCGTGGATCGGACTGGTCCACGGTTTGGATGATCCAATCGGAGCCCGGGGAATCCATCCCCGGCCCAACCACTTGCATCCCGTACCTGGCTTTGCCTTCTTTTACCAAAGACCGCAGGTAGCTCGCCTCCGGGTAGCCCTTCTCGTGTTGCTCCAGGTTGTCCCGAACTTTTTCATAGGCATCCAAAATCTCCAGAATGCGCCAGGCTGCTGTTTTATTGGGTTGGTGGCGGGAGGTGGTCGCTACCAGCCCGGCCACGTCCCATTGGTTGGCATAGGTCAGGAAGCGGACCAGGGACTGGGCATCGTCGGGTTCATTTTCAATGTCGGTAAGTACAAGGACCCGGTTTTTTACCAGGGTTTCCTGGGCGGTTAGCGTGCCGGTTAGGAGGAGGAAGGTACTGGTCAGGAAATAGATCAATAGCGTTTTCATTCCGACAATTTATTAAAATTTTGCCAATCCGGGTTGCTGCTTTTGTTTTGTTTGTTTTTACTTTTGAGTAACCCGCCGCCCATAGCCGTGGGAACAACGTTTGTAACGACCCAAAATAAACCACTGTATGCCTTTTGTTTTTCGATTACCGGGCTTAGTGCTCTGCCTGTTCTTTTTGTTTTCTGGTTCGCTTTTGCCTGCCCAGGAGGTGAAGCACCGGATTCTGGTGAGTACGGATGTAGGAGGGACCGATCCGGACGATTTCCAATCGCTGATTCATTTGTTTATGTATGCAGATCAGGTAGCCATCGAAGGGCTGGTCTCGTCGCCTTTTGGAGCGGGAAGAAAATCAGCGATTTTGGACATGATCGATTTGTACGAGCGAGATTTTCCCCGGCTTGCTGCTCGGGCGAAGGGCTTCCCGTCTCCCGACTACCTGCGGGAGGTGTCGAAACAGGGAGCACTGGAAAGCGCACCGTATGCAGGCTATGCCCAGTTAACCGAGGGCTCGGACTGGATTATCCGCTGTGCCCGGAAGCAAACCGAGCAGCCCTTGTGGGTGTTGGTTTGGGGAGGCCTGGAAGACCTGGCCCAGGCACTGCACGACGCTCCCGATATTGCAGATAAAATTCGTGTTTACTGGATCGGCGGTCCCAACAAAAAGTGGAGCGTCAACAGCTATGCGTACATCGCCCAAAACCACCCGGACCTGTGGATGATCGAAGCCAATGCCACGTATCGGGGCTGGTTCATGGACCCGGAAGCTCCCGCTCATCTCAAAGGAGATGCCTATTATGCCCGTTACATCCAGGGTAAAGGTGCGATGGGAGAAGCATTTAAGAACTATTACGGGGGTCGAATCAAAATGGGAGACACACCATCCCTGGCCTACCTGCTGCATGGAAGTCCTGCCGAACCGGAGGGCGAAAGCTGGGGCGGAAGTTTCGTACGGATCGACCGTAGTTCCCGACAGGTGTTTGCCGGAGCCAGCAGCGCTGCGGATACCGTAGCGGCCTACGCTACCCTGGAATGGCGGTTTGAAGGGCCGGAGCTAGCCATACCTGCCGACAGCACCTGCTTTCGTATGGAGATTTTGGGCCAGGTTTGGCCGGGCTATTACCTGGGTCAGGGGGTTTACGGCATCCGGTATTCCCCCAAGCGAGCCGAAACGGCTAGCTACAAAACGGAAAGTGGGTTTCCCCAACTAAATGGATTGCAAGGCGGCTACACGAGTACCAATCCCTGGCCGGGCGAAGCCTCCGCTACCGATATGGCGCTTGGGGAGCATTGGTACAGTGACCGTCCGAACCCGGCTCTGTTTATCGAAGACCAGCAAGGGGCGCAAACCATTGCCAAATTCCGGGAGGAGTTTTTACTCGACTGGGCCAACCGATGGGATTGGCTGTCCGAGTAGGCGACCATCCCTGCAGCAGCTTAGATTGGCCAGGGGTCCGGATACGATGGGACTGAATGGGGCAGGACGGAATGGTCCAGGCAATCCCTCAACTCCTGGCTGATCTCTTCCCGATTTAAATCCTGCCCGATGATTACCAATTCATTCATACGGTCGCCCCAGGTGGTATCCCATTTTTTCTCGATTTCGATGCGGTTTTCCAGGAACTGCGGATGGAGCAGCCGCTCCTGCGGGGTCGAGGCAGCCAACCATCGGCCAAAGACCTCGGCTTTTAAGGAACCTCCGGCCTGGCTCCAGATGAGGGCTTGATCGGGCCGGGAAGCCAGCCAAAAAAGGCCTTTGCTACGAATGATGCCGGCAGGCCAACGCTGGTTGACATACTGCCAGAACCGTTCCGGATGAAATGGACGGGGATCCCGGAAAACGAAGGAGCTAATGCCGTATTCTTCCGTTTCCGGCAGGTGTTCGTTGTTTAGCTCCTTGATCCATCCGGCGGACTGCTCCGCCCGATCGTAGTCAAACAGCTTGGTGTGAAGAATCTCTTTCGGGTCCACCTGTCCGTAGGAGCTGCGAATGATTCGGGCTTCCGGGTTAAGTTTGCGCAGCATGCCTTCCAGCAACCTCAATCGCTCCTCCGACACCAGGTCGGTTTTGTTGAGCAGGATCACGTTGGCAAATTCAATCTGATCGGTCAATAGGTTAACGATTGAGCGCTGATCCTGACTGTCGCCGGTCATCCCGCGGTCCACAATGGTATCTGCGCTCCCAAAATCAGTGAAGAAATTGTAGGCATCGACCACCGTAACCATGGTATCCAGTTGGCTAACTTCACTCAAGTCGAGCAGCTCTTCACCGGATGCAAATGAAAAAGTCTGGGCTACCGGTATGGGCTCGGAAATTCCGGTGCTTTCGATAAGCAGGTAGTCAAAGGTATTTTGCCGGGCCAGTTTTTGCACCTCCAGCATCAGGTCTTCCCGCAGGGTGCAACAAATGCATCCATTGCTCATTTCCACCAGTTTTTCGTCGGTTCGGGAAAGGCTGATTTCATTCGTTACCAGTTGACTATCTACGTTGAGTTCGCTCATATCGTTGACGATCAGGGCTACCTTCAAGCCTTGTCGGTTATGCAATACGTGCTTGAGTACGGTGGTTTTCCCCGCGCCGAGGAATCCGCTGAGCACCGTTACGGGTAGTTTTTTTACGTTTTTCATGGGTTCAATTGATTTTTTGGCAGGCGGCAAGAGGTCGCCGATTGCCGGATATGCTTCCAGTTGATCAGGTGTGCGAGCGCGATGCTCAAACCGCCTGCGCTGCTCAAGACTGGCTCTCCCCAGGCACTGTGGAAGTAATGACCGCTGCCAATGAGTAGAAATCCCCCGACAACCAGCCACAGAGGCCGAGTTTTCTGGTGGTATTTGCGATAGCCTTGTGCCATGGCAAGGGAAGCAAACAGAAAACTCAGCAAAATGACGGCCTGTTCGATCGCTGGATTATCCAGAAACCGAAGGCCTGTAAGCGGGGCCAGGCTTAGCAGTAAGGGAAGGGCTGCGCAATGTACGGCACATAGCAGGGAGGTGGTGAAACCGACAAAATCTAAATGGAATCCGATAAAATGACTTTTCATAGCAGTACGTCTCAACATGCAACAGGAATGCAAAACTACTGCTTTTTATTTAAAATGCAACAAAGTTGCGTTTATAGATTTGTAAAGGTAAGCGTGCTACTAAAAAAGGCGCTAGCACAGCGATCGGCAGGTAGTTGAGCGGGAATAGCAGCAGTTTTTTGGTTGGATTGGCTTGTTCGGCAGCAATCAACGGATGCAGGGCGAGAGAAGGAAGGGCAAGAAACCGAAGCGATCCCGATGTTTTTGTGCGGCTGCGAGGGTTAGTTATTTCAGGTAAAGGATGTTGGCCACGGGGCGCTCGCCCTCCGGATCAAAAGCCCGGTTATCGGAGGGGTGGTTGACCAGTCCGGTTTTTGTCGCTTCGTTGACAAACAGGCTGCTGCTTCCTCCGCCGTCCAGGTTCATAGCGTCCGATGCTCCCAGCCAGCGCAGGACCTTTGCGAGTTCATTTAGCCGCATTCCTTGTGCCAGGGCGTTTCTACCATCCACCACCAGAAGCAGGAGTTTTTTATCGCCTGTTAGTGCGACCGCGCTGCGGGGATGGCGGTTGTCATTGAACGAATTTTTCCGAAGGTCAATTGCTGTTCCTTGCTGGAGTAAAAGCGGGCCCGAAAGCAGCACATTTGGAAAAGCGCTATTTTGGTAGTCAAGCCCTTCGGTAGGCAGGATGGCGATGGATTTTTTTGAAAGCACTAGCAGGGCATTCGCCCGGTCGGTTTTTACCCGGGTGTTGTTGATGACCGTTCCCTTCACCTTGATGTAGTCGACGGCTCCTCCGTTTTTCATATCGAAGAAGCCCCCGTTGATTGCAACGATGGCCTGATTTTCAGCGGCGAATTGGCTGGTTTTTTTCAGTTGGCTAGCGTCTGCCGCGAGT